>JBHYDC010000006.1:0-32049 GCA_051861205.1 Oharaeibacter sp. | reverse complement strand
GTCTGGCGGCATTGGCGCAGAGTTTCGGCACCGTCTTCTTGGTGATCAAGTATCTCGGCGCGGCCTATCTTTTCTATCTCGCCGTCAAACTCTGGTTTGCAAAACCGGATCCTGAGCAGGTTAAAGCGGCCGCCGCGGAACATTGGTTCCGCACCTTGCTTTCGGGGTTCTCGCTGACGCTTGGAAACCCGAAGACCATCGTCTTCTATCTCGCTTTGCTTCCCACTCTGGTGCCGCTGGAGCGATTGACCCTGCTCGGATTTCTGGAACTCGCGGCGCTCGTGATGGTCATTCTCACCTTGATCGGATCGGCCTACGGCGCTGCCGCTGCCGGAGCGCGTGAGGTTTTCAAAAGCGCGGCGGCGCTGCGCCGTCTGAACCGGACCGCAGGAACGATCATGGCCGGTGCCGCCGTGGCGGTGGTGGCACGCTGATCGATCGATCACGAAAACCGATCGTTTGGATTAACAGCAATCGTTTGACGTTGAACGTCGAAGGGTCGCATAAGGGGCAATCGACCTAATAGGTCAGAATTCCTGTCCCTTTACCCAAGGCTCGCCCCATGTCCGCTGTTTCAACCGGCCTTGACGGCCGCGACAGGTCGGGTGGGGCGCGCTTTACGCTATTCGACTTCGGCCTCTACGCGGTGACGGTGTTCGCGTGGTCGACGAGTTGGATCGCTCTTAAATTGCAGGTCGGCGTCGTTGCGCCCGAGGTGTCGGTTGCGTGGCGGTTCATGCTGGCGGCGGCGCTGATGATGGGCTGGGCGGTTTTCGCCGGAAAGCCGCTGCGGTTTTCGGCGCGCGATCACTTACGGTTTCTGATCCAGGGCGCACTGCTGTTCTCGACCAACTTCTATCTCTTTTATCTCGGCGGGCTGCATTTGGCGTCCGGCCTCCTGTCGGTCGTGTTCTCGCTGGCGTCGGTGTTCAACATACTGATGGCAGCGATCGTGTTCCGGCAACGGACCGCGCCGCGCGTGCTCTTTGGGTCGGCTGTCGGATTTGCCGGGATCGGGC
The DNA here is from genome assembly GCA_051861205.1 of Oharaeibacter sp. GTDB lineage: Bacteria > Pseudomonadota > Alphaproteobacteria > Rhizobiales > Pleomorphomonadaceae > JBHYDC01. The sequence goes on along the minus strand of JBHYDC010000006.1, from coordinate 31,030 downwards.
TGATCTTCTGGCCTGAAATCGCGGGCGTGGAGTTCGATCACGACGCGCTGGTGGGGCTCGTCCTATGCACCTACGGAACGCTGTTCTTTTGCGCGGGCAACATGATGTCGACGTCCAACCGGCGACACGGGCTGACGGTGGTTTCCGGCAATGCGTGGGGAATGGTCTACGGGTCGTTGATCATGGTCGCGCTCGCGCTGATCAATGGGCGCACCTTCGAGGTGGAGTGGACCCTGCCCTATCTCGGCGGGCTCGCGTGGCTGTCGGTGGTGTCGTCCGTGTTGGCGTTCGCGTGCTATCTCACGCTGCTGGGCCGGATCGGAGCGGCGAGAGCGGGCTATGCGACGGTGATTTTCCCCGTGTTCGCGCTCGCGATTTCCACCCTGTTCGAAGGCTACACCTGGACGCCGCTGGCAATGGCGGGCCTTATCGCTGTGATGGCCGGCAATTTAATCGTGCTCACGCGCCGCCGGGCCGCCTGACGCCTTACTCCGCCGCATCGGAGAAGGCCGGGATTGGGGCCGCGAGGTTGCCGAGCGACGTCACAATATGGCCCGCGAGGGCGTCGTGGATCGGATGCTTGGCGTGATCGGCACGGATGATGGCGATTTCGGCCTGCGACAGGTCGGAGAAACCTTCGCGCGGGCCAAGGATGCGCATGTTCATGCGGATCGCGCTTTCCGGCAGAACCGAAACCGCCAGACCGGCGAGCACGGCACCCGACAGCGCCAGCGCATGGCCGCTGGTATAGGCGATGCGGAAGCGGCGGCCCATCTGGTCGAGCGCGCGGACAGCTTCCGACCGCCAGCAACAAGTGTCCGGGCCAAGCGCAAGCGGCAACGGGTCTAGCTGGTGCGTGCAATGATCGCGCGCGCTGACCCAATAGAGCGGCTCGCGGCGAATGACCTGGCCCCGGCGTTCAGCGTTGTCGCCGTGGGTGACGATCCCAAGATCCAAAGTACCCTCGCGAATCATGGCGTGGATAACGCTGGTCGGCTGGCACTCCACATAGATTTCGATCATCGGATTTATGCGGGAGTAGCCGGCGAGAACGGTGGGGAGAAGCCGGTCGGCATAGTCATCGGGCAGGCCGAGGCGAACGGTGCCGGCAAGCCCCGGATCGGTGAAGGCCGCCAGCGTTTCGTCGTTCAGCCGGATCATGCGGCGGGCGTATTCGAGTAGGCGGCGGCCGTCTTCGGTCAGGCGACTCTGGCGGCCGTCGCGGGTGAAGATCGGGCGCCCGACGCGCTCTTCCAGGCGGCGCATCTGCATGGAAACCGCCGACTGGGTTTTATGAACAACATCGCCGGCAGCCGTGAACGAGCCGATTTCCGCGATGGCTACGAAGGTGCGGAGCTGATCGAGGTCGAGAACGTTCATGGGTCACCTCTCATTTAGCGCCGAGACCGGCAGATCGCGGGCTTGTCGTTGCGGCGCAAACGGTTCGAAGCGGCGCCGCGACACATCAGAGTTTCTGATGACTTATATTACTAACATTCGTTAGACCGATCAATAGCTGTCGGGCACACTTCCTCCATCATCAACCGAACCCGATTCACCTCCCCGCAGCAATCCGGGGCACGGCGGGTTCATGGCCGAGGAGGCCATAATGGCATTTGTTCTTCATTTCCGGCACGGGCCGGAGCGGTTCCCCCTGGCCCACGCAGCCGGCTCCGTGTTCGGCGCTTTGCGCGGTGCGGTAGCCGCTGTTGCTCATTTCATCCAGGCCGAGATCGACCGGCGGCAGACGATGAAGCTGCTCGGCTCGGACGACCGGATGCTATCCGATATCGGGATCACCAGGGCCGACGTCTATGCCGCGCTGCTGACATCCGCTGGCGAAAAGGCAAGCGAGCATCTCAGCGACGTGCGGCGGGAACGCCGGGCGGCTGAGCGGGCGCAGGCGCTGGAGGTTCGGGCACAGGCCAGCGACGGCGAATGATCGCGGTAATGATAAGAGCTGTCGATCGGTTTCATCGAAAACATTCGTTGGACCGATCGACGCTGCCGCTTCAGATTAAGCTTCCACCCACAATCACCCTCAACCCAATCCAACCCGCTCGCCGCGCCGGTTTTGCGCGTGCATTTCCTGTTTGACGTCTTAGGAGGCCTGCCATGACCACCCTGCTGAAAACCACGATCGGCTCCCGTTCCGGATCCGCGACGCTTATCGAAGCGGCGCGCGTGGTCGCCCGCGTGTTCGCCGCCGGTTGGACGGCCATGAACAACCGCCGCAAGGTCACGCAGCTCCAAGACCTCGACGACTACATGCTGGCCGATATCGGGCTGACCCGGGCCGATCTTCGCGAGGCGGTATCGTTGCCGCTGCATCAGGATCCCTCGCTCCGGCTTGCAGTGCTTGTGAACGAACATCAGCGCCAAACGACACGAAGCCAGATCCGTGGGCTTCGGGGCGACAGCGCGGCGCCGCCGGTTCGGAGGGCCCAATGACGCGCCCTTCGCTGATCGATTGCATGAACGATGTGTGCCCGTGGACCGGCAAGCCGGTGTCTATGGATGCGCTGACGCTCTACAAGGGTCAGGTCGTGGGGTTCGCAAGCCGGGCCGCGCGCGACCATTTCCTGGCCGCGGTTGTGGCCTTCGAAACCGCGATCTTGGCGCCGCCCGTGATCAAGGGATGCGCCAAGCCGGTGCTGCGGGCAGAGTGCCGGGCAGCCTGACATCCTTACTCTGCTGAACAAAACCGGCGGGGCCTCATCACGAGGCCCCGCCCTTCTTTTGTGTGGGCCGCGCATTTGCTAGGCAGGGGCTATGGCACACTCCGATTTTCGTACGCCGCGCCTCTTCGTCGCCGGCCCCCTGAACGAGGGCGGCCGCTGGCCGCTGGACCGCGAGCAGGCGAACTATCTCCTCAACGTTCTCCGATTGTCGGACGGCGATGCCGTGCTGGCGTTCGACGGACGGTCCGGCGAGTTTCAGACGCGCGTGGCGCAAACCGGGAAAAAGACGGCGGATCTTGCGATCGGGACCCAGACGCGGCCGCAACCGCCGGCGCCGGATCTTCTCTATCTTTTCGCGCCGCTGAAGCATGCCCGGCTGGATTACATCGTTCAAAAGGCCGTCGAGATGGGCGTCGGGCGAATGCGGCCGGTGCTGACGCAGCATACGCAAGCCGCCCGCGTGAACCTTGACCGCATGCGCGCGAATGTGATCGAGGCGGCCGAGCAATGCGGCGTGCTGCACGTTCCCGCCGTAGAGGACGAGGACAAGCTGGAGCGGACGCTCGCCCGCTTCGCCGGGGAAGAACCCAGCCGCCGGCTGATTTTCTGCGACGAGGGTGAAGAGACGACCAACCCCATGACGACGCTCATGGCGCTGGAGCGCGGGCCGCTGGCGCTGCTGATCGGGCCGGAGGGCGGGTTTTCGCAAGCCGAGCGGCGCGCGCTGCGGGCGCTGCCCTTCGTAACACCGATCCCGCTCGGCCCCCGCATTTTGCGTGCGGATACGGCGGCGGTGGCCGCACTGGCGGTGGTGCAGGCGACGCTCGGCGATTGGTGAGCCGAGCCTTCAGCCTCCGGCCGCGATTTGCACCCAGGCGCGCGCGATCTCCAGGCCCACGGCATCGGCTTCAGCGCCGAGGGTGTGACGATCAATGTCGTGCCGGGCGGGCCAGTCGCCGGCGCCATGGCTCAGAAGTTCACGGTAAGCTTCGGTCCACTCTGCGACGAGGCTCCGGTCGGCCTCAAAGTGAAACTGGATGCCGAAAGTGGCGCGGCCGATGCGGAACGCCTGATTCTCTGTTTGATCGGAGGCGGCGAGATGCACGGCGCCGGGCGGCAATGTGAATGTATCGGCGTGCCAATGAAACAAGGGCGCGCCGTTGCCGAGCGCCGCCAGCATCGGCTCGCGTCGACCCTCGGCATTGGGGCGAACCTCGTGCCAGCCGATCTCGATGGGGCGGGCCAGAATATTCTGCCCGCCATGGCCCCGCGCGACGATCTGCGATCCCAGGCAGATGCCTAGAACCGGCACGTCTGCGGCTGTGAAGGCGCGGGTCAGGTCTGCCAGGGCCGGCAAATAGGGGTGCTTGGCGTCGTCGAGCGCGTTCTGACCGCCGCCGAGAACCACGAGGCCGTCGTAGCCGGCCGGATTGGTGGGCAGAGAATCGCCGGCGTGCATACATCTGAGGTCAAGGTCCGCGCCAACTTCGGCGAGCGCGCGGCCGACCTGACCGAGGTGGGTGCCGCGATAGTTTTCGACTGCAAGTATATTCATGAAGCGCCGGACAGGGGAGTATGATCTTTGCCAGCACTAGCACGGCAATCGTATTTGTCCCTAGTCTTCGGCGGTCTCGATCTCGTGTTCGGGGGGCCGATTGATCGGCAAAGATCCAGCGGCTAGGGTGCCGCCGCTGTTACCCCTGGAGCTTAATCCCCTATGGCGCGCGATACCTCTGACGACACGCCGATCATGTCCGTCGACGATCTCGTAGAGCGTATCGCGAGTGGGGCAAAACCTCGGGAACGCTGGCGGATCGGCACCGAGCACGAGAAGGTTGGGTTTCGCAAAGCGGACCACGCGCCCGTTCCCTATGAAGGGCGCGGCGGGATTCGCCAGCTTCTTGAAGGCATGGAAGGGCTGCTTGGCTGGGAGCCGATTCTCGATCGCGGCCTGCCGATCGGCTTGACCGACCCGACAGGCGGCGGCGCGATCAGCCTGGAGCCCGGCGGGCAGTTCGAGCTTTCCGGCGCTGCGGTGGAAACCCTGCACGAAACCTGCCGCGAAACTTACGCGCATATGGCGCAGGTTCGCGAGGTGGCCGACCCGATGGGAATCGGCTTCCTAGGCCTTGGCATCAGTCCAAAATGGACGTTGGCCGAGACCCCCGTGATGCCGAAGTCTCGCTATGAAATCATGGCCCGCTACATGCCGAAGGTGGGCACGCGCGGGCTGGACATGATGTTTCGCACCGCCACGGTTCAGGTGAACCTCGATTTCGGCAGCGAGGCCGATATGCGGCGTAAGATGCGCGTGTCGATCGCCCTTCAGCCGATCGCGACCGCGCTGTTCGCCAATTCGCCCGTGCTCGACGGCAAGCCGACCGGACGGCTTTCGGAGCGATCCGAGATCTGGCGCGACACCGACAACCAGCGTTCAGGCATGGTGCCCTTCGTGTTCGACGAGGGCTTTGGCTTTGAGAGCTATGTGCGCTGGGCGCTCGATGTGCCGATGTATTTCGTCAAGCGCGGCGACATTTATTTCGACGCGACGGACGTGACCTTCCGCCAGTACATGGCCGGGGCTCTGCGCACGCGGGTGCCGAACGGGATGCCCACGATGGGCGACTGGGACAACCACCTTTCCACCCTGTTTCCGGAAGTGCGGATGAAGCGCTACCTGGAAATGCGCGGTGCGGACAGCGGATCCACCCGCCATATCCTGGCCCTGCCGGCCTTTTGGGTTGGCCTCCTCTATGACGACGCGTGCCTGGATGCGGCGTGGGACGTAGTGAAAGACTGGACCAATGAGGAGCGCCAGACCCTTCGCGACCGCGTGCCGACGACCGCGTTGAAAACGCCGTTCAGGGACCGCACCGTGCTCGATATCGCACGCGACATGCTGGCGATCTCGCAGGCGGGGTTGGAGCGCCGCGCGCGGCTGAACGCCCATGGCGCCGACGAAAGAACCTATCTCGCGCCGCTTGCAGAAACACTGGCGCTGGAGCGGACGCCGGCCGAATTGCTTTTGGACAAGCTGAACGGGCCTTGGCGCGGGTCCATCGATCCGATTTTCGACGAATACGCCTATTGATCCATCTGGGGTTCAGTTGCAGCTCTGTCCCATACAAAAGGCGGTTTTGCTACGCCTTGCTGGACCTCGAAACAATTTGACCCGCCCTCGGGGAAAGCCGATCATCGAGTTCGGTTTGTCCAAAGGGTCTGTCGCGCCATGTTCACATTTGTTGACCTCATGCGTCAGGCCCAGGGTGGCCAAGCCGTGGACAATATGGCCGAAGCTTTTGGACTGAAGCGCGGCGATATGGAATCGCTGATGGCGACGCTGCTGCCGGTCTTCGCGCTGGGTATGCGCAAATCCATGCAGGACATGGCGCGCGCCTCCACGCTGGCGGAGGCGCTGGATCCGGACAAGTTCCGCGCCGCCTATGAGGATACGACGGCAGCGGTATCGCCGGCGGTCACGGAAGCGGGACGCATTGCGCTGGAAAAAATGTTCGGGTCGGGCGACGCCGCCAAGGTGATTGCCGCGCAAGCCTCTGCCATGACCGGCGTCGGCGCCGATGTCGTTTCCAACGTGATGCCCGCGATGGCGGCCACGCTGTTCGGCGGGATTTCCCAACAGATGGAGTCTGGCCCCTTCGCTCCGATGTTGAAGGCCTTTGGGGGTGGCGCGGCGGGCGTGGCCGGAATGGAGAACCCGTTCAAGGACGCCATGAGCGCGTTTTTCAAGGGTTATGCCGCCGGCAAGGCCAAGCCAAAAGCCGAAACGACCTACCAGTGGCCGCAGGGCATGGAGCAGTTCGGCAAGTTGTTCGAGGCGGGCATCACCATGAACGAAGCCAATCGCAAAGCCTTCGAGAAAATCCTGGACAGCTACAAGGCTTGAGGTGCCTGATGGCGGCAGCGGGCTGGCGATCGTTGGATCGACGCCAGCACCCTCTTGACCTCCACCCCTTGGTCGTGCCCCTTTCGTTCCATGAACGAAACGCCTTCCAATGCCACCGAATACACCGTTTCTGAGCTTTCCTTCGCGCTTAAACGCACGGTGGAGGACCAGTTCGGATTTGTGCGCGTGCGCGGCGAGATATCCGGATATCGCGGCCCGCATTCGTCCGGGCACGCCTATTTCGCGCTGAAGGACGAGGGCGCGCGGCTGGAAGCCGTGGTTTGGCGTGGCACTATGGCCAAGATTCGCTTCAAGCCCGAAGAGGGCATGGAGGTGATCGCCACAGGCAAGCTCACGACATTTCCAGGGTCGTCCAGATATCAGATCGTGATCGAAGCGCTGGAGCCGGCCGGCGTCGGCGCGCTGATGGCGCTACTCGACGAGCGCAAACGCAAGCTTGCCGCCGAGGGCTTGTTCGACGCGGCTCGCAAGCGGGCGCTGCCGTTCATGCCCCGCGTGATCGGTGTCGTGACCTCGCCGACCGGCGCTGTCATCCGCGACATCCTGCACCGGATCGACGACCGCTATCCGCTGCATGTGGTGGTGTGGCCGGTGCGGGTGCAGGGCGAAACCTGCGGGGCAGAGGTAGCGGCGGCCATTCACGGCTTGAACGCGCTGGCAGCCGGCGGGCCGATCGCGCGGCCGGATGTGATCATCGTGGCGCGCGGCGGCGGGTCGCTTGAGGATCTCTGGGGTTTCAACGATGAAATCGTGGTTCGGGCGGCTGCGGAAAGCCAGATACCGCTGATCTCGGCCGTGGGTCATGAGACCGACTGGACGCTGATCGACTATGCCGCCGACGTGCGTGCGCCAACGCCAACCGGCGCCGCGGAACTCGCCGTACCCGTGCGGCGGGAGCTTTTGGACCGGATGGACGAGCTTGCCCGCCGCCATCACGGCGCGATGGAGCGGGCGATCGACAGTGCGCGAACGCGGCTGGTTTCGGCCGCGCGGGCGCTGCCAAAACCCGGCGACGTGCTCGCCCTGCCCCGCCAGCGGTTCGACGCGGCGGCGGCGGCGCTGGTCAATGCGCTGAAGGCGAACACCACGGCGCACTGCCGCCAATTCGACAAGACCGCCGCTCGCCTCTCGCTGACCGCGATCGTGCGATCCAACCAGCTCTGCCGGGAGCGTCTGGGCGTGCTCACCGCGCGGGCGGCACGGGGCATGGGTGAGGTGCTGCGCGCCCATCACACGCGGCTGGAGCGAAGCGTACGCGTGTTCGACGCCGTCAACCACCGCGCGACCCTGAAGCGCGGCTTCGCACTAATCCGCGACGGCGAGGGCAAACCGATTTTTGAAACCGGCGCCGTGACACCCGGCGAGCGGCTGGAAATCGAGTTCTGCGACGGACGGGTGGGTGTGACGGCGGATGGCGCAGGCGACGCAGCGCCTGAGGCAGGCCCGCGCAAGACAAAGCCCAAACGGGCCATCGTAGAACAAGGTAGCCTGTTTTAGAGACGGGCGTCCCGACCTCGCCTTTAAACGAGGCGGGACGCCCGCTCAGTCAATGACAGTGGTAACCGCCGTTCCGGTTATCATGGTGACAGCCATTGCGATCGAGACCGCCACCATGGGCTGATGCGGAGACAGCGGAGACCAAAATTGAGAAAACAGCCGTCAATATAATTTTCATTATCTTTTCTCCAATGTCAGCGACTTTTAATGCATTATTATATTCAATGTAAAGCATTTTTTAACATGTCGTTTTTGGCTCCAATGAACACTCCTGAGCCCCGCGACGGCGACCGTGCTCGCGTGCAAACACCAAGCATGTACAAGGCCCTATTGGCACCGTTGGCGTAAAATCACGCTCCTAGTCATCCGGCTTATGGACAAGCGGCGCCATCGTTGGCACCTATGCGCATAACTTACAGTGAGGTTGTCATGTCTCAGCGCGTTGCGGTCGAAGGTCTCCAGGTTGCCGAAGTCTTGCACGCGTTCATTGAGCGCGAGGCGCTGCCTGGGACGGGGGTGACGGCGGCGCAGTTCTGGACCGGCTTTGCCGGGATCGTGGCGGCGTTCGCTCCGGAGAACCGGCGGCTGCTGGCCGTGCGCGACGAGATCCAGGCCAAGATCGACGCCTGGCATCGCGCCCACCGGGGTCCGATCGACTTTGCAGCCTATCGCGCGTTTCTGGCCGATATCGGCTATCTCGTTCCGCAGGGACCGGCCTTCACGGTCGAGACCGCCAACGTGGACGACGAGATCGCGCGGGTCGCGGGGCCGCAACTGGTGGTGCCCGTCATGAACGCGCGCTATGCGCTGAACGCAGCCAACGCGCGCTGGGGCAGCCTTTATGACGCGCTTTACGGCACCGATGCCATTCCCGGAGCGCGCAGTGGCAGCGGGTTCGACCCGGCACGCGGCGCGGCGGTGGTGGCGCGGGCGAAAACGGTGCTCGACGAGGTGGCCGGCCTGACGATCGGGAGCCACGCCGACGTTGCCTCCTACGCCATCGTCGGCGACCGGTTGGCCGTGCGGCTGAAGGACGGTACCGAGACCGGGCAAACGGACCCCGCTCGCTTTGCCGGCTATCGCGGCACGGCAACGGCGCCGGCGGCGATCCTGTTTGAGAAGCACGGGCTTCATGTCGAAGTGGTGATCGATCCCGCCCATCCGATCGGCGCGCTCGATGCGGCCGGGGTTAGCGATGTGGTGGTCGAAAGCGCGCTGTCGTCAATCATGGACTGCGAGGACTCTGTCGCGGCGGTCGACGCCGAGGACAAGGTGGCGGTCTATCGCAACTGGCTTGGTCTGATGCGCGGCGACTTGGAAGAGCGGTTTGAGAAGGGCGGGCGCACTGTCGTTCGGAAGCTTGCCGATGACCGCCGGTTCACCCGGCCGGACGGTTCGGCGCTGGTGCTGAAAGGCCGCAGCCTGATGCTTGTGCGCAATGTCGGGCATCTCATGACGACGGACGCGGTGCTGGACGCCGATGGCCGCGAGATCCCCGAAGGTATTCTCGACGGCATGGTGACCGCCGCCATCGCCCTGCACGACATCGGCAAGTCCGGGCGACGGGCGAACAGCCCTGCGGGCTCCGTCTATATCGTGAAGCCGAAAATGCACGGCCCGGCCGAAGTGGCGTTCGCGGATCGTCTTTTTGCGGCCATTGAAGCGGCGCTGGGGCTGGCGGCGAACACGATGAAGATGGGCATCATGGACGAGGAACGGCGCACGTCCGCCAACCTCATGGAATGCATCCGCACGGCGAAATCTCGTGTGTTCTTCATCAACACGGGGTTCCTGGACCGCACCGGCGATGAGATGCATACCTCCATGGAAGCCGGGCCGATGATCGCCAAGGGCGACATGAAGTCGAGCCGTTGGATCAAGGCCTATGAGGACGGAAACGTGGATACGGGGCTCGCCTGCGGCCTGCCCGGCCATGCGCAGATCGGCAAGGGCATGTGGGCGGCGCCGGACCGGATGGCCGCCATGCTGGCCGAGAAGATCGCGCAGCCCAAATCCGGTGCGAATACCGCCTGGGTGCCCTCCCCCACCGCCGCGACGCTGCACGCGCTGCATTATCTGACCGTCGACGTGGCGGCGCGCCAGCGCGCGTTGGCCGGAAACCGGCGCGCCAGCGAGGCCGATCTTCTGGCGATCCCGCTTGCGACCGACACCAATTGGAGCCCGGACGTCGTTCAGGCCGAACTGGACAATAATGCGCAGGGCATCCTCGGCTATGTCGTGCGCTGGATCGACCAGGGCGTCGGCTGCTCCAAGGTGCCCGATATTCACGACGTGGCGCTGATGGAAGACCGCGCGACGCTGCGGATCTCCAGCCAGCACATCGCAAATTGGCTGCGCCACGGCATCACCACCGAGGCGCAGGTGATCGAAACCATGCGGCGCATGGCGGGCGTAGTGGACGGCCAGAATGCGGGCGACCCGCTCTACCGGCCGATGGCGCCGAGCTTCGACGGCATCGCCTTCCAGGCAGCGCTCGATCTTGTCTTGAAGGGCGCCGAGCAACCGAACGGCTATACCGAACCGGTTCTCCATGCCCGCCGGCGGGAGCGTAAGGCGGCGGATCGCGCGTAAGCGACGTACCAAGCCTTGATCGAACGCAAGGCGGGCCAAGGGCGTTAGGGAGAGAGTGGTGTGAGAGAGGCGAAGCTTTGGGCTTCGTCTGCTCGCATCGCATTCGAAAGGTCCCTCGCCATGGCCATCAAGGACATCTTCACGATCATCGATATCTATGATGAAAACCTGCCGGGTCCCCGGGCAGCGCTTGCGCTGGCGGCACGAACCGATGCCCATGTCACAGGCGTTGCCGTTGCCATGGAGCCGCTGGCGCCGGGCTTCCTCGCCTCACCCATCCCGGCCGATTACATCGTCACCGCCATGGAAGAAACGGAACGGAACGCCAATGCGGCGGCCGAACGCTTTCGTGCGCTTGCCACCGCTTTCGGTGTGGCGGCAGAAGCGCGCACCGCAACCGTGCTGGCGGGGGCGACGCAGCCGCTGATCGGCCAAGCGTTTCTTTCCGACCTCGTGGTGATCGGCCAGGAGAATTTCGACCAGCCGGAGCCGATGCGCGGCGCACTGATCGAGGCGCTGTTGTTTGATGCGGGCGTCCCGCTGCTCGTGGTGCCCTTCGGCTGGAAGAAGGCAATGCCGGTCGAGCGGGTCGTGATCGCCTGGGACGGCTCGGCCACGGCCGCGCGGGCGGTTCACGGCGCTATGCCGATCCTGGAACTCGCAAAATCCGTCGAGATCACTATCGTTGCGACCAACAAGGCGTGGATGGGTGAGCCGGGCGCGGATGTCGCGACGTATCTTGCCCGGCACGGATTGAACGTGACGATCAACACCGTGAACCGGGATGTGGGCGATATCGCGGGCACGCTTGCGTCGTATCTGAAGGCCAGCGGCGCGGATCTTTGCGTGATGGGCGCCTACGGTCACAGCCGGATCCGCGAGTTCATCGTTGGCGGCCCCACGCGCGACATGCTGGAAACGATGCCCATTCCCGTTCTGATGATGCATTGAACTGCGAGAACGCATTGCGACCTGACGGGATCGTCAGGTCGATTAAAATTGCTCCAGCCTCAATAAACTCCGGCCGTAAGGCTGACGAATAGCCGTTGTGGGCTGGGCATCCTGCCGGCCCCTCCAAGGAGAGCCGATGCCCACGTTGAACTCAGACCCGGTCGAAGCCTTTTTCCAACCCCGCTCCATCGCCCTGATCGGCGCCAGCACCCGGCCGGGATCCGTGGGGGCTATCGTGGCGCGCAATCTGATCGCGGGTGCGCGGGACCGGCTGATGCTGGTCAACCCCAAAGGCGGCGAGATCGACGGGCTGCGGCTATACGAAAGCGTTGCGGGCCTGCCGGAGGCACCGGACCTCGGCGTCGTCGTCGTGCCGGCGGCAGCGGTTGCCGGCACGATCGATGCGCTGGGCAAACGCGGCACGCGGGCGGCGGTCGTCATCACGGCCGGGCTTGGGCAAGGGCCGGGATCGCTGGGGCAGGCGGCGTTGGAGGCCGCGACGCGGCATGGACTGCGGATGATCGGGCCGAACTGCATCGGGCTCCAGGCGCCGGAAGCGGGCATCGACGCTTCGTTCGCGCAGCGGATGGGGCGCAAAGGCGACCTCGCGCTGATCTCGCAGTCGGGCGCGATCATGACGAGCGTGCTCGACTGGGCGGAGCGCAACGAGATCGGATTTTCCGGCCTCGTTTCGATCGGCGATGCCTTGGACGTGGGCTTTGCCGAGATGCTGGACCATTTCGCGCTCGACCATAAAACGAGGGCGATCCTGCTCTATGTCGAAGCGGTGCGCGACGCGCGGGCCTTCATGTCGGCGGCGCGGGCGGCGGCGCGGACGAAGCCGGTGGTCGTGATCAAATCGGGGCGGCATACCGCAAGCGCCCGGGCCGCCGCCTCCCACACCGGGGCGCTGGCGGGCGTGGACGCGGTCTATGACGCGGCGTTCCGGCGCGCGGGCCTCCTGAGGGTGGACGATCTCGGACAGATGTTCGCTGCGGCGGAAACGCTGAGCCTTGTCCCGCGCGTTGCCGGCAAACGTGTGGCGGTTGTGACAAACGGCGGCGGTGCGGGCGTGCTTGCGGTGGACAGGCTGATCGACCTTGGCGGCGCGCTGGCGCCGCTTGCCCCGGAAACGCTGGTAGCTCTTCACGCGGCAATGCCGTCCGGATGGTCCAGCGGCAACCCGATCGACATTGTGGGCGACGCGCCGCCCGAACGCTATCGCGCAGCCATGGCGGCCATGCTCGGCGATCCCACAACGGATGCGGTGGTGGTGATGAACTGCCCGACGGCGCTCGCCTCGTCGCGCGATGCGGCGGAGGCGGTGGTGAGCGCGGTGCGCGAGTATAAACGCACGCATTATCGCGGAAAGGCGGTGATCGCCTGTTGGCTTGGCTGGGATCCGGCAGCGGAGGCGGTGTTCACCGAGGCGAAGATCCCGGTGCTGAACACGCCGAACCGGGCGATCGAAGGGCTGATGCAACTGATCCGGCATGCCGAGGCGCAGCAAGCGCTGACCGCGACGCCGCTCGACCTTCTTGCCGGCTTCACGCCCGACCGCGCCAAGGCGCGCGCCGCGATCGACCGGGCGCTTGATGATGGGCGGACGTGGCTGACCGCGATGGAGGTGTCCGACGTCCTCAGCGCCTACGACATCGCCGCCGTGCCGGCCGTGCTCGCAAAAACCCCGGAGGAAGCCGCCGTGCTTGGCGCGGAACTGCTCGCGACCTACCGCTCGGTGGTGGCGAAGATCGCCTCACCCGACATCGTTCATAAATCCGATGTCGGCGGGGTGGAACTGGAGCTGACAACGGCGGAGGGGATCGGCCTAGCCGCCACGCGCATCTTGGAACGCGCCCGCGCCGCTCGTCCGGATGCGCGCATCGAAGGTGTGACGCTGCATCCGATGATCGTGGCACCCAAAGCCGTTGAGTTGATCGCGGGCGTTGCGGACGATCCGGTGTTCGGGCCGATCCTGGTGTTCGGGCGCGGCGGTACGGCGGTGGAGGTGATCAACGACAAGGCGCTCGCCCTGCCCCCGCTCGACGTCAATCTGGCGCTCGATCTGATCGGCCGCACGCGGGTTTCCAAGCAGCTTGCGGGATACCGGGACCGTCAGCCGGTGGACCGGAACAAGCTGGCGCTCGGGCTTGTGAAGCTGTCCCAGCTTATCGCGGAGGAGCCGCGCATCCGGGAGATCGATCTCAATCCGATCATCGCGGACCATGAGCGGATCATCACCGTCGACGCCCGCATTTCGGTGAACGCCAACACCGCGCCGGAAATCCACCGCATTGTGCCGTCGGTCGGTCATCCCCGCCTCGCGATCCGGCCTTATCCCAGCGAATGGGAGGTGCGGCTCACGCTGAAGGGCGGCCTTGAGACGATCATCCGGCCACTGAAGCCGGAAGACGAGCGGCTCTACCCGCCCTTCTTTGCCGCCATGACCGACGAAGATCTGCGGCTGCGGTTCTTTGCGCGCGTTCGCGAACTCGGGCACGCCTTCATCGCAAGGCTCACTCAGATCGACTACGCCCGCGCCATGGCCTTCATCGCCCTCGACGCCAAGACAGGCGACATGCTGGGCGCGGTGCGCCTCCACGGCGATGCGACGCGCACGCATGGTGAATATGCGATCGCGGTGCGCTCGGACCTCAAAGGAATCGGACTGGGTTGGGAGTTGATGCGTCTGATCATCCGCTTCGCCAGTCGTGAACATTACGAGGAAATCCACGGCGAAGTGCTACGCGAAAACGCCACGATGTTAGCAATGTGCGAAGCGCTTGGCTTCGAAGCCAAGCCGGAGCCGGAAAGTCCGGAAGTTATGGCGGTGCGACTGAATGTTCCGGACACGGTCGCCCGCGATCCCCTGTTTGGCTGAGCAAGGCAAAGGGGGCTCAACATGAAGGATTCATACGCTTAACTAATTTATCATCATACATAACGTTAAGTTACGGGAGTGAATGTTCGGGCTGGAAATCATGTCGTTGAGAGAAATGTCTTCGAATCGCCCAATCGCGGCGAAAATCGGCGTTGGTCTTGTAGGTGTAGCGCTGTTGGGAGGCGTGATTGGCGCTGTAGGATTCATCGGGCTGTCCGTACTCGGGGCGGCTGTGAACCAGACGAGCCAATCAGCGGGAATGCTTGTCGGCGTGAACGACGCCAGCAACGCGGTGAGCCGATATCTCGAAGCGAACGAGGCAAGCGAACTCGACGACGCCCGTGCAGCACTCACAGGCGTGACCGAAAAGCTCGATGCGTTGGGTTCGGTTGCGAATGTCGACTTGGAAGCCGCCCGTCTTGCCGTGAGCAATTTCGAGGCGCAATTGGTCAAGCTCGGGCGAGCCTCGAAGGATATCAAACGAACCTCCGCCCTGCTCGACGAAGCGCTCAATAAGCTCACGGCTTTCGGCTACTGGATCGAAGATGAAAACCGCATAAAAGCTGAAACGCTAGCCACCGAAGCCGCCAGCCTTGCTGATACTCAGGAGAAAACGGCCGAAGCGCGAATGTACTCGCAATATGTACAGATCAGCGTCCTGCGGGCACTCGCTTCATTTCATGACTTTGCTGCATCAGGCGACAAGGCAACCCTGAAAGATGTGCCGCCGCTCCTCAAGTCGGCCGGCAACATTGCCCGTCAGATCCAGGAACTCTCCAAGTCGCCAGTCGCCATGGAGAAGATTTCCGCGCTGCGCTTGAAGCTGGAAACCCTCTCCAAGCTTTTGGCTCAGCTTTCGGATCCCGCAACCATCGTCACGGATGAGGCTATTCGGGCCAAGCCGGTCGAAATCGTGGAAGCCATTCTCGTCGACGCCAGAGCCATTGCGAAGATTGCCAGAACCGAGTTGGAAAACTCCACCAAAGATATGGAGAAGAAGTTCAAACTCCAGGCTGTCAAGGAAACCGCAACCAATCTTGGGCGCGAATTCGGCCGGAATGTCAGCGTGCTTTCGAGCGGCGCTCTCGGCGCGCTCTCGAATTTCACGCCGGCAAAGCTTGAAGAACTGCAAGCGCACGCACTGCAAACCGATGCGACCGGCATCGCGATCAAGGATGCGGGCATGCCGAACGCGGCTCCGTTGATCGAGCAGTTCAACGTCAGCATCGTGGGTATTGCAAAGGCCAGCACCGCGCTCAACACCGCCCGCACGGCCGTTCTGGAAGCCTCCACGGCGGCATCGGACGCCATCGAGCAGGTCGTCGCGGAACGGGCGAGCGACGCGGCATCCAGTCGGCAGATATCGACCACGGCCATGCTGGCCTCGATAGCGGTTTCGGCCATTCTCGCGGCTTTGGTCTCGATCGGTCTGACCCGCGTCATCGCCGGGCCAATCACAGCCCTCACGGCGGCCATGCGCCGGCTCGCGTCGGGCGATACGGATGTCACGTTCGGGAGCAGCGAGCGCCAGGATGAAATCGGCGGCATGCTGAGAGCGGTCCGCGTCTTCCGTGACAACGCGATCGAGCGTCGCCAGTTGGAAGCAAAGTCGGCTGACGAACAGGCGAACCGCAGCGCACGGCAAGACCGTATCGAGCGGTCGATTGCTGCCTTCCGCGTCGAGATCGAAGAACTCGTCGCAGCCGTCGCCGGCAACGCCGACCAGATGGAAGCGACCGCAAAGGCCTTGTCGTCCATCGCGGATAGCGCGCAAGGCCGTGCGCAAACGGCATCCTCGGCATCACTCGTGGCGTCCGGCAGCGTGCAAACGGTGGCTGCGGCCGCGGATGAGCTTTCCACCTCAATCTCGGAAATCAGCCGGCAGGCGGCAACCGCTACGGAGGTGGTTGGCAGGGCCACCATCAACGCCCGCCAAGCCGACACCACGATCACCGGGCTGGCGAGCGCGGCGGACCGGATCGGCGATGTTATCGCGCTGATCAAGGCGATTGCCGAACAGACCAACCTGCTCGCGCTCAACGCTACGATCGAAGCGGCCCGCGCCGGCGAAAGCGGCCGTGGGTTCGCGGTTGTGGCCTCAGAAGTGAAGACGCTAGCGAGCCAAACCGCGAAAGCGACGGAAGATATCGCCTCTCAGATCGCCTCGATTCAGAGCGCAACCGGCCAGGCCGTCATGGTCATTCGCTCGATCAGCGAAATCATGAGCGAAGTTGCCCGCTCTACAGGTGCCATCGCCGGCGCCGTGGTCGAACAAGGCCATGCGACGGAAGAGATTTCATCGAACGCCCAGAGCGCGGCGTCTGGTACCGAGGCGGTCGTCGGCGAGACGAATGCGCTGATGCGTGTGGTGAGCGAAACCAACCAGTCGGCCGCGCAAGTTCTGGCCGTATCAAACGACGTCAACGATCAGGCGGCGCAGCTACGCGCCTCTGTGGATCGTTTCCTGTCCGACGTTCTGGCAGCCTGACGCGAGCCGTCAGAGCGGCACAGGTTCCGTGCCGACAACGCGGAACGTGTGAAGGTCGCCGTCGTCGGAGCGAACGGACACATAGTCGCCGATGTTGAAGGTGTGCTGTGCGAGCTTGAAGCCGGCCTCGTCGTCCTCATCGCCGTCAATGTCGTAATGGAAAGCCCAGGTGCCGCCGGGGCGATGCACGAGGTGCCCGAGATCGTCGCTCTCGCCGGCCCAGAAGCGGCGAACGCGGCAACGGTCGCGAACGGTTTTCCACGCTGCGGCATCGAGATGGCCGGACGCATCGAGCGGCGCCACGAGTTCGTAACCGTGCGCTTTAGAACCATCAGGATAGCCTTTGGACCGGGCAAGCTCCATCCGCACCTGGGTGAGATGGCGAGTCGGCTTGGTCATGACAAATCCTCCCATTCTTGAACCGACTGCATCGGCGCGGCAATTGTCCGCGTCTCCATTCAACGTAACACGGTCCGCCAGAAACAGCCTTGATCTTGCTCAACGGGCCATCAAACTGGGCGAATCGAAACCGAAGGGGTTTGGGCTCAACATTACATGCACTATGCCATATTCTTTCTGATTTTTCTTGTTGTCACGCCGGTTTCGGCAGGTCCCAGGCTGGAACTCAGCGAAACCGTGCCGTCGGGTCGGCTGGAGACGAAGGACTTCAAAGCCTATCTCGGCATGCATCTCCGCCGGATCGAGGGGACGATATTGGACGTGCCGGTGCTGACCGTGCAGGAGAACGATCGAACACAATTGGAAATCATCGGCGAGGCCTCGGGCTTTGACTTTCCGGACGGGTCTGCCGAACTTTTGCAGGTAGATCCGGAAAATGAGGTCGCCGAGGTGGTGTTCAAAAGTTACACGGGCGGCGCTCATTGCTGCACGGCCGTCCGGATCGCCGATAAGGTGGGGCGCCGGTGGTATGCCGTCGATCTCGGATTATGGGACGGCGAAGGTGGGAGCTTCGACGACCTCGACGGCGACGGCACATTCGAGTTCTTCGCGGCCGATAACAATTTCCTCTACGCCTTTGACTGCTACGCCTGCAGCGAGGCGCCGCTCGTGATCAAGACCATCCGGGGCGGCGAAGTGCTGGACGTTTCCAGCGAGCGCCGTTTCCTGGCAACGCACAAGGCTTGGCTGAGCGCGATGGAAGCGCGGTTGAAGGAAAGTGGCGGGGAAAAGGGGCCTGGATACTGGGCCGGCTGGATTGCCGCCAAAGCCCGTATCGGCGAGGGCCGACGGGCGTTTGCAACCTTTCGTAAGCAGTATCGGCCTCAACCGGGCGAGGATGAGTTTAGCATCTGCGCTGTGGATGTGCCCGAATGCCCCGACGATCAATGGACCGCGATGTCGTTAGAACGGGCTCTGCGGGTCTTTCTGCCCCGCCACGGCTATAAAATAGAATAAAGTTAACGAAATAACTTGCAAATACAACGGTTCTTGCAATTATTCACCGCCTCCACTAGGTAGGTATCAGCGGCCCTTCGCCGTAGCCTTCTCGGCATGAGGCCTGCCTTGCCGGATCTGGAGCATTGAGACAATGGCCACATCGAAACTGGACCAGCTTAGGGATATGACCGTCGTGGTCGCCGATACGGGCGATGTCGACGCCATCCGCAAATTCAAGCCGGTGGATTGCACGACCAACCCCACGCTGGTTCTAAAAGCCGTCAGCCTGCCCGCCTATGAGGATGTGCTGGCGTCAGCGGTGGCTTGGGGTAAGGCGCAAAGCGGTGCGCGGGATGGCGTGGTGCGGGCGGTTGCGGATCGGCTGGCGGTCGCAATCGGCACCGAGCTTTCCAAGATGGTGCCCGGGCGGGTTTCCACCGAGGTGGATGCGGATCTTTCCTTCGACACGCAGGCCACCCTCGACAAGGCGCACGCGATCATTGACGCCTACAAGGCCAATGGCGTCGGCCGCGAGAAGATCCTGATCAAGATCGCCGGCACCTGGGAAGGCATTCGTGCGGCCGAGATCCTTCAGCGTGAAGGCATCGATACCAATATGACGCTGATCTTCGATATGGCCCAGGCGATCGCCTGCGCCGATGCGAAGGCGTTTCTGATTTCTCCCTTCGTGGGCCGCATTCTCGATTGGTACGTGAAAGCGGAAGGCCGCACCTTCGGACCCGAGGAAGATCCGGGCGTCGTATCCGTGCGGGCGATCTATCGCTATTTCAAGAGCCACGACATCAAGACCGTGGTGATGGCGGCCTCGTTCCGCTCGCCGGGCGAAGTGGAGGCGCTTGCCGGCTGCGACCGGGTTACCGTGTCGCCCGCCATTCTCGACCAGCTTGCCAACGATCATGGCCCGCTCCTTCGTCATCTCGCCCCAGATGCCGGCGGTGAAAAGCCTGCCACCGTCCATCTCGACGAGAAGGCGTTCCGCTGGGCGATGAACGCGAGCCCGATGGCGACGGAAAAGCTGGCCGAGGGGATCCGCCTGTTTGCCAAGGATCTTGGCGAACTCAGATCCGTCGTCGCCAAGCGCCTCGACGCCTGAGGCCGCAGCCAGCATGCCACGGCCTCGCCGCAGCGAAGACATGATCGTGAGGGCCGCCCGGCTCCGCTATGAACAGCGACTGCCGCAGACCGAGATCGCCCGCCTCTTGGAGGTCTCGGAGGCGACGGTCAGCCGGTGCCTGCGCACGGCACTGGATCTCGGCTATGTCGAGATTCAGGTTGCCCCGAAAGCCTTCCGCGACGCCTCGCTGGAGCGGCGGCTGAAGCTTCACATGGGGCTGAAGCTTGCGGTGGTGGTGGAGGAGCAGGCGAACTCCGCGCATTCCATCGACACGCTCGGCAAGGCGGTTGCGCGGGTGATCGAGGACATGCTGAAGCCGGGCGACGTGCTCGGCGTTTCCGATGGCGCCACCGTTGCAGCGATCGCGGCCGCGTCCCGGCGGGCGATGACGGCCGATATCGACGTCGTATCGCTCGTCGGCGGTCTGGGAGCGCCCGAGCAGACCAGCCATTCCAGCGAGGTCTGCCGGCGCATGGCGGGCGGGCTTGGCGGGCGCGCCTGGCAGCTTCCGGTTCCCGCCATCGTCGACGATCAGGAAACCGCGCGCGTATTGCACGACACCGCGATGGTGCGCGGCGTGTTTTGCATGATGAAGCGGGTAACGCTGGCCGTGGTCGGCGTCGGTGCGATTTCGGCGGATGCGACAATTTTCCGCGAGGGCTTCATCGACGAAACCTTCATGGAGGATATCCGCGCGCGCGGCGCCGTAGGCACCATTTGTGCCCGGTTTTTCGGCGGCAACGGACAGCCGGTCGGCACGCGCTTTGACGATCGCACCTTGTCGATTTCCATCGAGGACCTTGCGCATGCGCCGATCCGGCTCGCCGCCGCGATTTCGCCCGACAAAGCCGAGGCGATCCGGGCGGCGGTGAACGGCGGGCTGATCAACGCCGTGGCAACGGATTCGGCCACGGCCCGCGCCTTGATGAACGTCGCGCGCTAACGAGCCACCAACCACTTCGGATCAAACCAGCGGTCGGCTGGGCCGTCATAGGGCAAGCGGTTGATATCCCAGTGGCGGATATACTTCGCATAGACATCCCAGACCGGCGGCCCCCCGCCCACATAGACCACCCGGTCCGCGAATCGAGCCAGCACCTCTTCGGGGTCCATCGTGGAGCGGATCTCGAAGAGTGTGCGGTCGCCTCTGGCAAAATCCGGGATGGCGTCGATGGTCTTGGGGCCAGCGATCAGCACATGGCCTCTCGTGATATCGAAGAAGCGCGCCACGTCGGCGGCAAACTCCGGGCGAGGATCGCCCTCCCACGGCAAGTGGCCGTTCAGCCCGAGTTGGCCGCTGAGACCGATGGCGCACATGGACCGGACGTCCGGCATCGAAGTCACCTCCTTCGACTTTCACGACCATCAGCCTAGAGCCTTTCATCGCCTGCGCAAACCCTTGGCAAGCGCGGCTGCGGGCGGGAACAGTTCGCACTCTGTGCTTGTTCGATGCACGCCGTAGCCAACCCGGCGATCTTTGCCGGAGCACTGTTCATGTTCGCCCATGCGTGGGATTCGATTGATGCGTATGCCTTCGCCGTGGCCGGCTTCGCCTTAGTCATCCTCGTCGTCTGGGCGCTGCTCACGACTGTCGGTAGTCTTCTGATTTTAGCGGCCTACTGGTTTATACCGGCTCCGGTGCTCCTGACGATGAATGCGAAGATGGGCGTTGCCGCCCTGGTGCTAACCCCGCCTGTCTTGTTTGCGATCCGCCGGCGGCTTTGATGCACAATGAGCAGTTTGTCGCAGGGAATGAAGCGGCACAGAACATCGCCGCTCTTCCTGCGCGTCTCCGGTTCCTGCTAAACTGATGTCGTTATTGCGATTTCAGGAGCCTGTTGTGAGATCAATCCGGCTTGGCGGCGCCGCAGCCTTGGTGCTGGCGATATCTTGCTTCATTCCAGCCGGGCCGCTGTGGGCGACCGAGGTGACAGTGGGAGCGATCAGCGTTTTCGATCCATGGACCCGCGCGACCCCGCCCGGCGCCAAGGTGGCTGGGGGCTTTGTAACGATCAGGAATGCCGGATCAACGGCCGATCGGCTGATAGCCGGTTCGGCCGATTTTGCGGGCGAAACGCAGCTCCACGAAATGTCGATGGAGGGCGACGTGATGCGGATGCGGCAGATCGCGGGCGGTGTGGAGATCCCTCCCGGCGCGGAGGTGTCGTTCAAGCCCGGCGCGCTGCATCTCATGTTTATGGATCTCACCCGCCCCTTGAGCGCCGGCGAGACGGCCAAGGGTACGCTGACGTTTGAAAAGGCCGGAACCGTGGCCGTGGAGTGGAGCGTGGAAGCGCCCGGCGCAAAAGGTGCCCATAGCGCACACTGATGCGGATTAAGCGCTGCGGTCTTCGCCGGGAACATTCCTTGACGCTGCTTGTTCGGTGCGCAATGCGTCCAAGGAGGTCCGGCATGGCCGAGCGCCATTACGTGATTGAGCGGCAGGGGGCGGGCTGGGTATTCACGATCGGTGAATTCCGGTCGAGCCTGTTTGGAACGCCGGGAATGGCTGCGGACGTGGCCCGCACCGCTGCCAAGCGCGCCCACCGCGACGGCGATGACACGCGCATTCTTTTCAGCGGCGAGGAGGGACGCCGAACGATCTGGCGGCATGCGTCGCAAGTAGCTGCATCCAGGTAACGTGGAGGGCTAGGCAACTCATCGTGAAGACTTCGATCCGTTCAGTTCCGGATAGGCGTCCAGCGCCCGCTGCTCCAGTTCGTCCAACACCTTTTCGGGCGCGACATGCTCCTCAAGCCCCGCAAGCTGGGGGTCGTGCGCTGCTGCCACATCCAGGCGGTCGGCAATTGCCTTGGTGAGAGTGATCGGCTTGGTGATTTCGTGCTCAGCCAGAAGGTTGATCTGGAGATCGAGATCTGCGCGGCGATCGGCCGCGGCCGATGCGCGATTCTGACTGATCAGCACGAAGGTTGAAAGAAAGATCGCTTCAACTGAAGCGGCCGTCGCGAGTATGACGAAGCTCTCGTCGAACGGGGCGATTGCCGCAATCGCACCGATGTTCACAAGGATCCACAGCGCGACGATGCCGATGTGAAGATAAACGAAGGGCAAGCTGCCGGTGAACCGGGTTACGGCTTCGGCGATCCGGTTTTCCCGGCTCGACTGCGCCTCGTGCCGCCGCCGATCGTAGAGGGCGGTAATGTTGCGGTCGAGTACCGGACCGAGGCCATCCGGATGCAAGGGTGGCATGGTCGGCGAGCCTACCGACGCGCCGCTGAATGTTTGTTTCGAGACCACGGATGAGCCTCCAGCCGCTACACGTCTTGCGAACGCGGCAGATGGCGTCGTGGATCCCGCCTTGGATCAACTGTTGTAGTAGTAGCCGTATTTGTTGGAGTAGGTCGTAACATCCCGCTCCATCTGCGTCAGCACCGTGCCGATCGTGAGATCGGTTCCCGCCGCCAGCGTGAGATTGGCGAGCGCCGCTCTGACCTCGTTCTGCGACGAGTTCGACCAGCGGACAATCATCATAATCACATCGGCATAGGGCGCTAGATATTGCGCGTCGGTCACGGGCAGAACGGGCGACGTATCGAGCACGACGACGTCGAAACTTTCGCGAGCCACCGTCAAAAGACGCCTGAACCGTTCCGAAGCAAATAAACTGTCGGTCGGTGCCTGGCTACGACGCCCGCCGAGCACAAGATCGAGGCCGCTTGTTTCGTCGCGGGTCACGAAATTGCGAATATTGTCCCGGTCGATCTTGGCAGACAGATAATCCATCAATCCGATTGTGGGATTGGCATTCATGGCTCCGGCGACGGCGGGCCTGCGTAGATCGCAGTCGACAAGAAGTGTGCGCTGACCAGCCAAAGCGAACGAGCGGGCGAGCGAGATGGCCGTCGTGGTCTTGCCTTCGCCGGGCACGGCGGAAGCAACCATGACAACCAAACTCTTGGCGAAGGGCTCGTTAGACTGAGCTTTACCCTCCCGGGCCAACGTCTCAACTCCCAGGCGGGCCCGGCGGATGGCCTCGCTGTAGGCGGAGAGCGGTCGTTCCACCAGCTCGTTCACGACGTCGGCGCGGCCTTGCCCGGCTTTTCCCTCCATGGATATCAAAGGCACGGAAGAAAGCGCCGGCAGCCCCGTTACGGCCTCAAGCTGTTCGAGGGAGGTGAAGCCGCCGATGTAATTCTCGTTCAGGAATGCGAGGCCGACGCCAAGGCCGAGCGAAACGACGAAAGCAAGAGCCATGATCAGCCGTACCCGCGGCGCCGAAGGCGAGGTGGGCGGTGCGGCCGCCGACACGATGCGACTGTCGGGCAACTGAAGATCGGCTTGGGCCTCGACATCGTGGAGCCGCTGGAGAAGACCCTCATACAGACTGCGGCTGACGTCGCCTTCCTGCTGTAACTGGTAAAGCTTCACGACCAAATCATTCGGTAGATTGCTCGCCAAAACAGTAGAGCGGATCTGGTCTCTGACTTTGGATTCCTGGCTCTGGGTAAATTCGGCTTGCTTTCGAAGCCGATCGACTTCCGTGTTGACCTGGCTAACCAAGCTGCTGTCGATCTCGTTCAAGCGGGCGCGCAAATCGATAGCTTCGGCTGATCCCTCTACCACACCAGCCAGATTGGCCGCGAGCTGTTGGCGCTTGTTATCGAGTTCGCGGATGGCATCCGAACCGAGTTGTTCGCTGATCGTGGACCAATTCTTCTGCCCGGCCAGTTCAGCCACGGCCGCCGTGGCGGCGGTCGAAGATACCGACTGCGCCTTGAGGGCTTCGAGCTGACTGCGCATGGCGGCGATATCGGCCCGACCGCTTTCGCTGGCGATCGATTCCATGTTTTCAGTCAGGAATGAATCGATCCTGCCTTCGACTTCATTGATATCGAGACTAGCCCGCGACAACCGGCGGCCGAGCGCATCACGAACATTGAGCGCATTGGCGACCTTGGCATCGAGCTGCTGACGGATATGAAGGGTTGCAACGGCATTGGCGAGGTTGGCCGCCTTCACAGGGTCGGCCGAAGATACCGTAATTTCGATGAGATACGTCAAGCCGCGGCGGGCAACATCGACCCGTGAGGCAAAAGACGTCAAGACGGTTTGAAGCTCATGCTCGGGCCGATCTTCCCCGGGGGCAAGTACAATGCCGGTCAATGCCGCCAGTCTGTCACGCCAGCCCAGTTGAACGCCGAACTCCGGATCGGCCACCAATTGCTGATCGGCAATCACGCCCAAAAGAGTCGATGGCGACCCGATAATCTCGACTTCGCTTTCAACCCGACCTTTATCGGCATACATATACTTGTCATCATTCTTGTCGCTCAAAAGATTTTTGGAGCTTGGATCGACAAGCACAAGCGTTTGGGCAGTATAGATTGGCGTCTTGAACAGGACATAGAGCGCAGCGACCATAAGGCCGACAAATACGACGGAGAGAATCAGCCTGATTTGTCGCTGAACAAGGCCGATGATACTTCTAACATCAATGCTCGATTCATCCATTTCGTATGCAATCTTTTCTTTTATACAGGCATGGCCAAAGTCCTCGGTCCCAAACGGATTCTGAGTTCCCAAACCATAGCAAAATGCATTCAATTCGCAGTTTAGGGCATAGCGACGAATTTTCTAGCATTTAACTTGCGGCCGCTGCCCTCTGGCCGACCGAAAAGAAGCGTGGCGTGATACCGCGCTTCAGCTTCACCGCCGTTAGCGCGCCGGTTGCGTAGGATCCCGTGTCGACGCAGATTCGATTGGGCATCACGACCGGCTGCTTTGCAGGTGTATGGCCGTGAACGACCTGGAGCGGGTAGTTGGCTTGTGACGACAGAAATGGCTCACGGATCCACAACAAGTCGCGATCCGTCTGATCGGCGAAGTTGCGATCCGGCGATATACCCGCGTGGGCGAAGAAATGCGTCGAACTCCATGCCGCGACGGGCATAGCGCGGATGAACTCGATGTGCTCCTCAGGGATGTGAGACAGCAACGCCTGCTTGGCGGCCGGCCCGCGCATACGGCGCAGGTCACCGGGATCGAGACCATAAGAGGCAACCATATCCGCGCCCCCGAATTCAAGCCAGCGGTCAAGGTCGGCGCGGGCTTCTAAGGCCGCCAGGAACATGGCTTCGTGATTGCCCATCAAACAAAGACGATTGACGCCCGGCGCCAAAATCCGGTCGAGGACGGCCGCGCTGTCGGGGCCGCGATCGATCAGATCGCCGAGATAAAGGATGAGTGCGGTTTCGTTGCAAGCGCGGGCATCGGCAAGCAGGGCCACTTCAAGGCTGGTGATCTGCGCCAGACAGCCGTGGACATCGCCGACCGCGTAAATGGCGCTATAGCGGTCTGGCAATGCGACGCGCGGATGAACCGACGAAGTCTCCGGGTCTTTGCGGCGACGCTTCAAAAAGCCGAACACATCAGGCCTCCACTCACCAAGGTATATGCGCAGAAGCGAGAATGTTTCCACGCGCCTTCATGTCACGAATGGCCATGGTCGGGCAAAGCGAACTTAATGTTATCGATTGTCCCTTTTCACCGCTGCCTAACGAAGCCGGCAAAACAAGGAGCATTGCAGTGTGCGAGGCGAGCGCTCGCGACACGGGCGAAAGTCCCGACGATTTCACTCAAATTTTAAACAAAAGCGTCCATTTATTGATGCCTGTTATTGGTCATGTTTCCTTACCTCGTTTAAACAGGGCTTGTGGCTATATCGCTCCAGACGGGTTGCTTTTGACCGTTGGAGACAAGCATGATGAAAAGGCTTATTGCCGGGCTGTTTGGTGCTTCGGCTATCCTTCACGCAGGCTTCGCCCATGCGGCGTTTCCGGTGCTCCCGAAATCTCAAGTAATGCTACCAAAATCGAGTCATATTTCGATGCGTGGCAGTGTATACGCACCGCTTGGCTCGCTTTACTTCTGCAAGCAAAATCCCAATCAGTGCGTCACGCGATCCGCGCGTGGTATCACGGCCCACAAAGGCGCGATCGTGCTCGATGCCAAGAGCATCGCAACGATCAACGCGATCAATAGGTCGGTGAACCGCTCGATGAGGCCGCTGGCGGAGCGCTTTGGCGATCGCTGGGAAATCGGCACGCGGAGCGGCGATTGCGAGGATTACGCCCTCACCAAGCGCGACAAGCTCATCCGGAGCGGCTTTCCTACATCCGCCGTTTTGATGGCGACCGCGACTGTGCCCGGAATGGGTGAGCATGCCGTGCTCGTGGTGCGGACCGATGCCGGCGATTACGTTCTCGATAACCTAACGGACAAGGTTCTGCCCTGGAAGAACACAAAGCTATGGTTCAAGACCATCCAGTCGCCGGACAATCCGAAGTCCTGGAAACAGATCTAACGACAATAGGAAAGCCTTGCTTCTTGCGATGCTTTCCAGGAGGCCAAGACTATTTCCTACAGCCGTCGGCTAAATGGCCGGAACCGCAGCGCCTTCCGAGCTGTAATAGTCGCCATACTTCCGGTTGTAGGTGGATGCAGATGCTGCCACCTGGGTCAAAATGGCTCCGACGGCAACTTGACCGCCGGCATTTCTCTGCAAATCACTCAGGGCGCGGCGAACGTCGTGCTGGGATGAACTGGCCCACCTGACGGCGAGCAATGCGACATCGGCGTATCGAACGAGATAGCGGGCGTCGATCACAGGCAAAATCGGCGGCGTATCGAGCACGACCACATCGAAATGCCCCTCGGTCGCTCGCATGAGGTCAGCGAAGCGATCCGACGTGAGAAGATTGTCCGTCGGCGTTCCGCTCAAGCGGTTACCCATCACGATTTCAAGCGGTGTATCCTCGTCGGGTGCGATCAGTCCGTTCAGGGTCGCAGGCGTGTTGCCATGCAAAAGGAAATCACCCAGCCCAGCCGTTGGCGACGTGTTCAAAGATACCGCAACGGCCGGCCGGCGCAGATCGCAATCGATGAGCAAGGTTCGATGACGCGACAGCGCGAAGGCACGTGCGATGCCCACGGCCGTCGTGGTCTTGCCCTCGCCCGGCAATGCAGAGCCGACAAGCACCACGAGCGGCTTGTCTTTTCGGGCGGCGGGGCGCCGGGCGCCAAGCATTTCGGCGCCGAAGCGAGCCCGCCGAAGCGACTCGCTATAGGCAGAGAGCGGATGGTCGATGATTTCCTGAACGACGGATTGTCGCCGGTTCGAGGAAACCGACACGGAATTCAACGTTGGAATCGACGCCACAAGCGGGATGTGCAGCACATCTTTCAGTTGATCCTCGCTGGTGAAGCCACCGATAAAATGCTCGGCCAAGAAGCTGAAAGCGAGGCCGGCGCCGAGCGATCCGATGAGGGCGGCCGCCATCACGAGGACGATTCGGGGCGAGGAGGGTTCCACCGGCGCCGTTGCGAGGGAAACAACGCGCGAGTCGGCAAGCTTGAGGTCCGCCTCCTCTTCAGCCCCGCGCAATCGCTGCAAAAGATTTTCATAGAGCCGGCGGCTCGCGTCGCCGTCCTGCTGGAGGCGGTAGAGTTGAACGAGAAGCTCGCTCGGCATGTCGCTGCTCAACAAGGCGGCGCGCGTTTCGCTTTGAAGCTCGGTCAACCTTGCGCGCGCCGCTTCCACCTCGGCCGAAAGCGCTTCGACCGCCTGCTTCAGAAGAGCGTCCAACTGCTGTTCGGTCTCGGCGATGGCCGCGCGCGCTGCAAGCGAGGCCGAGGACCCGGGCCTGACTTCTGAAAGCGAGGCGATCAGTTCTTCGCGTTTGGCCGCGAGCGTGGTCGCATCCGCGGAGCCAAGTTCCATGGCCGCTTGCAGCCACTGCTGGTTGCTAGCAAGGTGGCTGACGGTTGCTGCCTTCGCCCCGAGCGCAATAACAGAGGCTTGCGTGGTGGCGGTCTCGTCGCGAAGGGCCGACACGCGTCCGCCCGTCTGCGACCGCGTTACGGTTTCCAGATTTTGCGAAATGAAATTGGCGATGCGCCGGTCCGTGTCGCCGATTTCGGCGCTGGCCTTGGCAAGGCGAGAACTCAGCGCATCTCGGACCCTGAGCGCGGCTGCAATTTTCGAATCGATTTGGCTTCGCAAATAGGCATTTGCCAGCCCGTTCGCGAGCTTCGCCGCCAAGAGGGGATCGGTGGAACTCGCCTCGATGCTGATTAGATAGGTTGTGCCGACTCGCTTGATCGCCACCCGCTCTTCAAGGTTCGCAGCCGCCCGGGCGCGCATGGTATCGCTTTCGGAGAGTGGCTCGCCCGCGATAAGACCCAGCCGCTTCAGCGCAACCCGGAGCCGATTATCGGCGGATGCAAACTCCGGGTTAGACGTCAGATCGTTCTCGGCAACCACCGCGTCGAGCACGCTCGGCGTCATAACAAGGTCGACTTCGCTTTCGATCTGGCCATCTTGCGCCGGGTTTAGAAGCTCACGGTCGTTCTGGTCGATGAGATAGCTTTGACTGGGATCGACGAGCACAAGGCTGCGAGCCAAATAGACCGGGCTTTTCAACGTCACATAAGCCAGACCGAACGCTGTACCGATGGCTAGGCAAATGGCCATAATCCGCCAGCGTCGGCGCAGCAAACCGAGAAGAATTCTGATGTCCAGGGTTTCAGTATTCATTGCGTTTTGAAATCCACCGGCGAGCACAGCAAAAAATCGGCCGACGGGCGGCACCAGGAAAAACTGGAAATCCGGTCCGACCTCAGTCTGTGATATCGTTCCTAGGCTATGAAAGCCGCCTGTAGATGCAAAATGCAAACAAATTGACCGATGCGAACGTAAAAATTCCGGAGCGCTCACCAAAGCCGGCAAAAATGATCGCAGGGTGCCGGGGATCCTTATGGCCGGTACAAGCGCGGATTGGGCCGCCGGGGCAGGTTTTTGATCGACGCCGGGCGCGGCATCAAGCCTGTCAGAGCTTGACGATCATCTCGGCCGGCGCCTTGGAGTTCGTCTGCTCAACGGACGCCGAAAACTGCTTCCAGCTTCCCACGACCTGCGAGAGGGCGATTGCAAGGCGGTCGGCGAGCGAACCGATAGCCGCGTGCTTGAACATCCGGTCATCATTCCGGGGCGTGCCGCCAAAATTCTCGGCCGAGGTCTCCAGATTACCCGCGACCGCTACAACCATCAGCGACTTGGGGACATGCATGTTAAATGCAGATGCCGGCGCAGCCCCAAGAGAGAGCATGTAGGCCCCGGCGGCAGCCGTCAGAAGAACGCGACGCATTGATCCAAACTCCAGTCTCGATCCATGCTCTAGATCTATCAGACCGATCTGAAAGTCTCGTGCCAGAGTGCTGGCAAATTTTACGGCACGGATTAGCACTTTCTTTACTGCGCCAAGCGGCCGGCGGGGCATCTTGTGAATTCGCGCGGGACGCTTCAGCATCCGCCCATGCGATTCGAGCCAACAGAGATTGCCAGCGTCATCAAAGTCACGCCAAGCCGGGTGGTCGACGAGCGCGGCTATTTTTCCGAACTCTTCAGGGCCGACCTGTTCACAAGCCATGTCGGACCCCATGACTTCGTGCAGGAAAACCTGTCGCGCTCCCACAAAGCCGGAACGATCCGCGGCCTGCATTTTCAGATCCCGCCGGCGGCCCAGGGTAAGCTTGTGCGGTGTGTGCGGGGCAGCCTCCTCGACATTGCACTCGATATCCGCCGGGGATCGCCGACCTACGGCCGTCACGTCGCCCTCGTCTTAAGCGCCGATGAGGGATCTTGGCTCTGGATTCCACCCGGATTTGCCCATGGTTTCTGCACGCTGGAGCCGGAAACGGAGATCCTTTACAAGGTGACCGCCCCTTACAGTGCTGCCCATGACCGTGGCATCGCCTTCAACGATCCGGATCTTTCCATCGCTTGGCCGGTGGAACCGGTAGACGCGATCACATCGCAAAAGGACCGTATTCAGCCGGGCTTTTCAGCTTTGGAGCCGTTTTTCTCAATCAACGAAGGGCGGTAACCTCATGCGGATCCTGGTTACCGGAGGGGCGGGCTTCATAGGATCGGCGTTGGTGCGCCATCTCGTGCGGGAGATCGGCGCGGATGTGCTCACCTTCGACAAACTGACCTATGCCGGCACGCTGACGTCGCTCAAAGCGGTCGAGGGCGCACCGAACCACCGGTTTGTCCAGGCGGATATCTGCGATCGCGCGGCGCTGACGGCCGCGTTCGAAACGTTTCGGCCGGACCGGGTCTATCACCTTGCGGCGGAAAGCCATGTGGATCGGTCCATCACCGGCGCGGGCGATTTCATCAAGACGAATGTCGTCGGCACCTTCACGCTGCTGGAGGCCGCCCGTTCGTATTTCGAAACGCTTAACACTGAAACACGTGCGTCGTTCCGGTTTCTGCATGTCTCGACCGACGAGGTCTACGGATCGCTCGGCGCGGAAGGCGTTTTTACCGAGACGACCGCCTATGATCCATCCTCGCCCTACTCCGCCTCCAAGGCCGCATCGGACCACATGGCGGCAGCTTGGCACCGGACCTACGGATTGCCGGTCGTCGTGTCGAATTGCTCGAATAACTACGGGCCGT
>JBHYDC010000005.1:0-205534 GCA_051861205.1 Oharaeibacter sp. | reverse complement strand
CGATAGGGTCGTGTTAGAAATCACCAGCCCGTCGATCCCCCGCGCCAGCACCACCTCCGCGATATCGTCGAGGGCCGCTTCGGTCATATCGGGTGCGATCTTGAGGAGAACCGGCACCCGCCGCCCGGTCCGCGCCGTTTCGTCGTCGCGCGCGGTCATCACCCGCGCGGCCAGATCGTCCAGCATATCGCGCGCCTGAAGGTCGCGCAGGCCCGGCGTGTTGGGCGACGACACGTTGACGGTGAAATAGCTCGCCACCCTCGCAAAGCGCCGGATGCCCTCGACATAGTCGCCCGCCCGGTCGGCGCTATCCTTGTTGGCGCCGACATTCACACCGATGACGCCCCGGTTTCGAAGAGCGTTCAGCCGGGCAAACGCTGCGCTGTGTCCCTCGTTGTTGAACCCCAGTCGGTTGATGACGCCGCCGATCTCCGGCAGCCGGAAAATGCGCGGCCGGGGATTACCCGGCTGCGCGCGCGGGGTCAGCGTGCCGACTTCGACATACGCAAAGCCAAGCGCGGCCAGTGGACCGGCAACCTCGGCATTCTTGTCGAAGCCCGCAGCCATGCCCACCGGATGCGCCAGCGTCATATCGAATAACGGCACCAAAAGGCGCGGATCACGGGGCACGGGACGCGAAGGCACCAGCCCGGTCTTCAGCGCTTGGATGGAAAGCCCATGTGCCGTTTCAGGGTCGATCCGTCGCAGCAAGGCGGCGCCGAGCCCGCCAAGTCCAACCGGCGCGGTCACGTTTGCAGCTCCAGCTCAGGGAAGATATGACTGCCGTTGGGGCCAAGCGGAAGCGGCTTTGCCCAGAGAACATCTTTGAGCGACAAGCTCGAATAAAGATGCGGAAACAAGGCCCCACCGCGCGATGGCTCCCAGACCAGCGCTTTGCCAAGCGGTTCGGTGGGTACGGCCACAAGCAACAGGTCGTCAAGGCCTGCGAAGTAGCGATTTGCGGTCTCGGTAACTTGGGTTGTAGAAGATAAATGAATGTAACCGTCGGTGTGGTCCACGGGTGCGCCATCGAAGGTTCCGGAGCGCTCGGCTTCGGCCCATAAGGCGCGCGGGACGATCTTATAGACGACACGGTTGTTCATGATGGGACGATCCAGGACGGAGAGAGGAACACAAGCACTCGTAGTCGGGCCCTCCAGGTGGCACAAGAGCCCTTGAGGTCCAGCTAAGGTGCCGGCGTTCGGAAGCGAGCTTGGGGGGTGGAGCATGCTTTCACATGACGCGGTTTGGCGCGCGATCGATGCCTTGGCGGGCCGTCACGGGCTGTCCGCGTCCGCGCTCGCTCGCCGGGCCGGCCTGGATGCGACCGCCTTCAATCGCTCCAAGCGGGTGACGGGCGACGGCCGTCTGCGGTGGCCTTCGACCGAATCACTCTCCAAGGTCATGGATGCGACGGGCACCAGCCTCTTCGCCTTTATGGAGCTTCTGGAGGCGCGCGACGATCTCGCGGCGGATGCGCCGGATAACGTCAGGGGGTTTCGCGAAGATCCGATCGCCCCTTGCACCTCCGGCGTGTTGCCTATGCCCGGCGACGCGGCCGGGTCCGCGACGTTGATCGAAGTGGTCAACGACGCCTTCGCCCCCTTCTATCGCCGAGGCGATCAACTGATCGTGACGACGATGGGGGCCATGGTTCCAGGCAACCGTGTTCTACTCACCTATACGAGCGATAAGATTTCAGTGGCGGAGGTCCGGCATCTCGGCGACCCCGCCCTCTTCGGCGCTCTTGGCAGCAGGGAGACCTTCGTCGTGAACCGCCGCGATCTTGTCTCGGTAGCGCGCATCCTATGGGCAAGCCAGTAAGCCCAAGGAAACGACGCGGGTTCGTCGCGACATGGGCGATGCCGATCCTGCTCGGCCCGATGCTGACGATCGGTGCGCTGGCCGCGCTCGATTACAAGTTCGGCTCCGGGCTCAATCGGGGTAAGCCCGAAGGCGCTGAAGCCGCAGCCGAAACCTCAGCCGCCCCTTCCGTTCCCGAATTGGAATCAAGCGCGGTCCGGGAAGTGACGCCCATGGGCGTGACGCCGAGCCCGGCGCTGACCAGCCCCCTTGTCAGAATAGACCCCACGCCGCCCGCTGGCGTCATTGAACTCGGCAACGTCGATCGCGGCGTCATCTATCGCCGCGTCAAGGTTATCGATGGAGGCAGCTTCGGCGCCGTGCAGGACAAGCGGGAGGTCGTGATCCGCCTCGCGGGGATCGCCGCACCCGGCGTGGACGACACCTGCACCGATGAAAAAGGCACGGTTTGGCGCTGCGGCGCCAAGGCGCGCGCGGAACTCGCACGGCTGATCGGCCCCCGCGCGGTTGAATGCGACGGCGGAGCGCCCCGAGAGGCCGAGTCGGTGACCCGGTGCCGGGTGGGCCGCCAGGACCTTTCGGAATGGCTGGTGGAGATGGGCTGGGCCGATCCGGCCGAGGGCGCCGATCCGGCGCTTGCCGCCCGCGCCGAGGGCGCCAAGGACGCCAAACGGGGTCGCCATGGCGCGGCTCCGTCCGGCATTGTCGCAGGTTGACCGGTCAGGCCGACCCGAGCCGGCCGGCCAGCGCGTCGTCGATCATGGCCATCGTCTCTTTCAGCCCGTAAAGCGCAACGAAGGAGCCGAATCGCGGGCCTTTTTCCTGGCCGAGCAAGATCTGATAGAGCGCCGCGAACCACTCCAGCGACACACCCGGCCCGCCGTCCGGGCTGCGTTTGGCATGGTCGAGGTAGCGCTCGAACTTGCGCGCGACTGCCAGTACCGTATCCTGGATCGTCTCGCTGGTTGAAGCCGGATCGAGCGCCGCCAGCGCATCCTTGAGTGCGCCGAGGGCCGCGCGCTCGGTCTCGTCGGGCGCCCGGAACACCTTGGTCGGCTTCACCCGGTCTTCGTAGTAGCGGATGGCATAGCCCGCCAGTTCGTCGAGCTTGGGATGGCTTTTCGGCGTCACGCCCGGCAGGCCGCGCGTGATGTATCCCCACAGCGCGCCCTTGGTATGTGCGTGGCTCGCCGAAACGAGGTTCAGCAGCATCGTGAAGGACACCGGCACCGGCGTGACCGGCGGCAGACCCGAATGGATATGCCAGACGGGATTGGCCACCTTGGTATCAGCATCCTGCTCGGGATACTTCTCAAGGAAGGTGAAATACTCGTCCACGGCGCGCGGGATCACGTCGAAGAACAGCTTCTTCGCGGTTTTCGGCTTCTGGAACATGTAGAGCGATAGGCTGTCGGGCGACGCATAGGTCAGCCATTCGTCGATCGTCAGGCCGTTGCCCTTGGATTTGGAGATTTTCTCGCCGTTTTCATCCAGGAACAGCTCGTAATTGAAGCCCTCCGGCGGCGGGGCGCCGAGAACGCGGCAGATCTTCGACGACGTTTTCACATTGTCGATGTGGTCCTTGCCGCTCATTTCATAATCGACACCCAGCGCCGCCCAGCGCAGGGCCCAATCCGGCTTCCACTGTGCTTTGGCATGGCCGCCCGTCACGGGGGTCTCGAAGTCTTCGCCCGTTGCCGGATCGGTCCAGAGGATCGTACCGGCGGCAACATTGCGGCCATCGAGAGGAACCTGCATCACCACGCCCGTCTTCGGGTGTACCGGCAGGAAGGGCGCGTAGGTCTTGCGCCGTTCCTCGCGTAGCGTCGGCAGCATGATCGCCATGACGTCGTCATAGGCGGCGAGCATCTTGAGCAGCATTGCGTCCAGCGTGCCGGCCGCATAGACGTCGGTGGCCGACATGAACTCGTAATCGAAGCCGAAGGTGTCGAGAAACCGCCGCAACATCGCGTTGTTGTGGTGGCCGAAGCTCGGATGCTCGTTATCGAACGGATTCGGCACCCGCGTCAGCGGCTTGCCGAGATGGGTGCGCAGCATGTCCTGGTTCGGCACATTGTCCGGCACCTTGCGCATGCCGTCCATATCGTCGGAAAAGCAGATCAGCCGTGTCGGGATCTTGTCCTCGGTGAGCACGCGGAAGGCGTGGCGCACCATCGTGGTGCGCGATACCTCTCCGAATGTGCCGATATGCGGCAGGCCCGAGGGGCCGTATCCGGTTTCGAAGATCACGGGCCTCGTCTTGTCGCCGCGTTTTTCCACCCGGTCGACGATCTTTTTTGCTTCCTCGAAGGGCCAGGCCTTGGAACGGCCGGCCGCTGCAAGAAGCGCGGGATCGGAAAGGGTGGCAAGATCGGCGGACGAAACCATTAGAACCTCGAAAAGCGGAGAAACCCGCGCCAAGCGGGCGGGCGGACACTAGAAATGGCAAGCCGCGCCGTCAATCGTGCTTCGCTCACCCATCGCGCGCTACTTCCACCCCCGATCGGCCAAGGCCGCGCTTGTGATCCATGCCTTAGGATCCTAAATGAAAGCCGTCCGAATTTCAGAATCGAGATTGATATGGCCGCCAAGCTGACCGTCGAGGAAGCGCTGATCTGGGTCATGGTGACCACCGCCGCTGCCGACCATGCCATGACTGATCCGGAAATGGAAAAACTCGGCCGTCTCGTGGACACGCTGCCCGTGTTCTCCCGTTTCGACGGTTCGCTGCCGCGCGTCGTGGAAATCTGCGTCGCCCATCTCGGCACCGAAAACGGTCTCGACGAGATTCTCGACCTGATCGCCGACGCCATTCCGCCCCGTCTGCACGAGACCGCCTACGCGCTCGCTGTCGAACTGGCGGCTGTCGATCTGGCGGTCGAGCAGGAGGAACTCGTGTTCCTTCAGATGTTGGAAGACCGTTTCGAGATCCCCAAGCTCGCCGTCGCCGCTGTCGAACATTCGGCCCGCGTCCGCTATCGCCGCGCGGGTTGATCGCCGCCAGGCCGCTCGCGAGGCGCCATGCCGTCTTTCTCATCGGGCAATCTTCTGGCGGACCGCCGCTTTGAATATGCGCGCGGCTATGCCGCCGAGTGTGACCATGGCGCTGCGGTCGATCTATTCAACCAGACGCTCGAACTTGTCCCCGATTGGCTTGCCGCCCTGTCCGGCTTGGCGGACGCCCGCGCAGCGCTGGGCGAGATAGAAGCGGCGTCGGCCATTCTCACGCGCATCGCCGGCCTGGATCCAGCCGGCGTGTTCGGCGCGCCGCTGCGGTTGGCGGCGCTGGGGCTTGCGCCTATGCCATCGTCGCCGCCCGAGGCTTATGTCCGCGATCTGTTCGACGATTACGCCGACCGCTTCGAGAGCGCCCTCGTCGATACCCTCGATTATCAAACGCCCTGGCAACTCGCCGACGCGGTGTTCGCCTTGCGGCCGGGCGGCTTTCCGCGCGCTCTGGATCTGGGCTGCGGAACCGGGTTGATGGGGCAGGTGATCCGCGACCGCACCGGCTATCTCGAAGGCGTCGATCTTTCCCCCGGCATGCTCGAACAGGCGAGGGTGAAGGGCGTCTACGACCACCTCGCCATCGGCGACGTCCTCGCCCATCTGCACGCGGCAAAGGGGCGCTTCGATCTCATCGTGGCGGCCGACGTGTTCGTCTACGTCGGCGATTTGGCCGATGTGTTCCAGGCCGTCGCCCGCCGCCTGAACCCTGGCGGGATCTTCGCCTTCTCCGTTGAAGCGGGCGAGGGCGACGCGCTGATCCTGCGCGATAGTCTGCGTTATGCCCATGGCCCCGGCTACATCGATCGTCTTGCCGCCGATGCGCATCTGAGGACGCTGCGGCGGGACAGCGCGGCTCTAAGGCTGGATCGCGGCCGCCCGGTGGATGGGTTCCTCATTGTCATGAGCGCTATGGATGATGTGTGAATAACCAAATGCGCCCTGGTCCCCTCGCAGACAACGGCTACATTCTTCGTTAAACACTGTGCTCGACGTCAACGACATGCGCCCTGCAAAGAGGCGCAATTGATTGTGATTGGGTGCTTGCATGAAGAAATTTGCCGCGGAATTCGTTGGAACGTTCATTCTCCTCTTCATCGGCGTCGGCTCCGTCGTGACGGGCGGATTTGGTGGCGCCTTGCCGCTCGGCCAGATCGGGATCGGCCTTTCCTTCGGCCTCGCGGTCACAGCGGCCGCC
Source organism: Oharaeibacter sp. (assembly GCA_051861205.1). GTDB lineage: Bacteria > Pseudomonadota > Alphaproteobacteria > Rhizobiales > Pleomorphomonadaceae > JBHYDC01. The sequence continues at coordinate 199,506 of JBHYDC010000005.1, read as the reverse complement.
TATGCCGTAGGCCCCATCTCCGGCGCCCATCTCAACCCTGCCGTCACGCTCGGCGCCTTCGTAGCGGGCCGCTTTCCGGCTGGCGACGTGATCCCCTATATCGTCGCGCAGGTGCTCGGCGCGCTCGTCGCTTCGGCGGTTATCTTCGTGATCGCCTCCGGCAAGGCCGGCGGATACGACATCACCAACGCCGGCCTTGGGCAGAACGGCTGGGATCCGGTTGCGGGATATTCCATGACCTCGGCGCTGATCGTCGAAGTAGTCGCCACCTTCGTGTTCGTGACGGTGATCCTCGGCGTTACCAATACCCGCCATGTAACGCCTCTCGACGGGCTGGTCATCGGCCTCACCCTCGCCGTTCTCCACTTCGCCTTCATCCCGGTGTCGGGCAACTCGCTCAACCCCGCCCGCACGATCGGCCCGGCGATCCTTGTCGGCGGCACCGCCATCTCGCAAGTCTGGCTCTACATCGCCGCCCCGATCGTCGGCGGCGTTCTGGCCGGTCTCTTGTCGCGCACGGGTCTTTTGTCGAAAACCTGAGCTGGTAGACCATAGATCCGGGTGGCGCGTTCGCCCGGATCTATCCCTTGCGCGTGATCCGGTGTCGCGCGGCTTCCAGCCAGATCCGATCGCGAAATAGGTAATGAAATGCGCGGTTGCTCTCCGCGCGCGTTCGCGTGAGCAAAGTGCTGATCCGCCGGTACCAGACGAATTTGCGCCCCGTTCGGCCGATGTCCGATGAAAACCCGCCCGTTTTCACCGGAAACGGTGCGACACCGCGAATCCGGATATCGAGCCGCCACGCCCGGTCGAAGGAATGGTCGATCGGCAGCCGCATCGGCAGCAGCCGGTTTGCATAAACGGTCGCGGCTTTCCGGTTCACGATATAGGCAACCGTCCCTGTTTGCCGCCCGAAGAAGCCGACGAGCGCCCCCACTTCGCCAAGCCGCTCCGTTTTCACGGGCAATCCCGAATGGTTGCCGTAGAGGAACGCCACGTCCCAGCGCGTCCGATGGGCAATCAATTCATTCATCACCAGTGGCAAGTCAGGCCCGACCAGCGCATCATCCTCCAACACCAAGCAAAATTCCGCCCTGCTAGTCAGAAACTGCTTCATGACGCCGACATGGCTGAGAAAGCAGCCGACCTCTCCGGCCGTCACGGTTTTGCCATGCGCGCGTTCATATCCGCGCCGGTCGAAATCCGGGCTTCGGTCGAGATCGAGGGTGCGGCCGTCGACGGCTGAAAACCGCTCGAAGGCGACGCCGACCGCTTTCAATTGATCGGATATCCGGCCGAGACGCTCCGGCGTGCGATCGAGGTTGATGACGTAGCAGGCATAGCGCTGGATATCGCTCATCGGGCGGCCTCGGATCGCAGATCATCCGGCCGTATCCAGATCGCTTCGTGAGGCGGCAGCGGCCACAAGGCCGCCAGCCGAAATTTCAGCCGCCCCGGCGCGCGCCTAAGCTGGGTCGGGTAACACTCGATCAGGTCGCGCTTTCCCGCCCATGGCGGGGTGAAAGTATACCGGCGATAGCTGCGTCCGGCCGGCAAGCGTGCAAGCTTCGCCAGGCCCCAGCGGCGCTCGATCGGATTATGTGCATAAGGCAGATCCTCGTAGAAACCGATGCGGAACCGCTGGGATAAATCGTCCAGAGCGCGAACAACTATGGCGTGTACGGCCAGATGATTGACGTGCCGCCCGGCCGCGAGCGGCACGAGCAAGAAGCGCCGTCCCGGAGTTGAAGACGGCTCGGCGAGCGCGCTCAGTAGCGGCCGCGACGCCTCCGCGATATCCTGGTCAAGGCCGGTCAAATCGTTGGGTCTGCGGCCGTGAAGAGCCGGTTCCCGGCACCCCAGCGCTTGGCGAACCAATCCACACCGTGCCGCAAAGGCTTCGTCCTCGGCCGTCCTGATCGCCACGACGTCGTCGATCGAAAGCTTTGAGTACAGACCCGCCGGCCTTTGCGCGAGATAACTGCTTTGGGTGAAAACGTTGATGAGAACGCCTTCGCCAACGGCGGCGAGTATTGCTCCGATTGAAAAACAGGCATCGTCGTGGTGCGGCGAGACGATAACGAGGCCGTATGCCCTCAGCGCATCCGGCAGAGTTTGGTCGTCGGAAAACGTCATAAAAAATGCGATCTAAGCAAAATGAGCAATAATTCACGATAAACTAAAGAGAAACAAAATATGCTGTCAATTGCATAAATTGACGTATAGAGCTGTTATGGTCCACGGTCGTGAGGAAATGGCTCGGTGTTTCTCGTCTCCGGGCAAACGCCCTGATCCTCCATAGGACCTCCGTGTCGAACCCTTCCGCGCTCCCACCCCGCTTTGCCGCTTGGTTCGACGCCCGTGGTTGGAGCCTGCGGTCCCACCAGCGGTCGCTGATCGATCAGGCGCAGGCGGGCCGCTCGACGCTGCTGATCGCCCCCACGGGCGCCGGCAAGACGCTTGCAGGTTTCTTGCCTTCGCTGATCGACTTGGCGGCGCGGCCGACGTGGAAGCCAGGCACGCGCCGGCGCGGTATTCACACGCTCTACATCTCGCCCCTGAAGGCGCTTGCGGTCGATATCGAGCGCAATCTGGAAAAGCCCGTTGCGGAAATGGGCCTGCCCGTGTCCGTCGAGACCCGCACGGGCGATACGTCCCAGTCCCGCCGTCAGCGCCAGAAGCTGAGCCCCCCGGACATTCTTCTGACGACACCGGAGCAGCTCGCCCTTCTGCTCGCCGCCGGCGACGCGGAGATTTTCTTCTCCGACCTGAAAACCGTAGTTTTCGACGAACTGCACGCCCTCGTCACCTCCAAGCGCGGTGATCTGCTCGCGCTCGGTCTCGCCCGGCTGCGTTCGCTGGCCCCTGATATTCGCACCGTCGGACTTTCCGCCACCGTCGCGGAGCCGGATCAACTGCGCGCCTGGCTCGTGCCGCAATGCCCTGGCGAGGCCCCCGCACTCGCCGATCTCGTGGTTGTCGAGGGCGGCGCCAAGCCGGAAATCCGTATCCTCGATACCGATGAGCGCGTGCCCTGGTCCGGCCACTCCGCCCGTTATGCGATCGGCGGCATCCTCGCCGAAATCGCCGCGCATAAGATGACGCTGCTCTTCGTCAACACGCGCAGTCAGGCCGAGATGGTGTTCGCCGAACTTTGGCGGGTGAACGACGAAAGCCTGCCGATCGCCCTCCACCACGGGTCGCTCAGCGTCGGCCAGCGCCGCAAGGTCGAAGCGGCGATGGCGGAGGGGGCGTTGCAGGCGGTCGTGTGCACCTCCACGCTCGATCTTGGCATCGACTGGGGCGACGTCGATCTCGTCATCCACATCGGAGCCCCGAAGGGCGCAAGCCGCCTTGCCCAGCGCATCGGCCGCGCCAACCACCGCATGGATGAGCCGAGCCGAGCCATCCTGGTGCCCGCCAACCGCTTCGAAGTGCTGGAGTGCCGCGCCGCGCTCGAGGCCAATTACCTCGGCGCGCAAGACACCCCACCGATCCGGGACGGCGCGCTCGACGTGCTCGCCCAGCATGTCCTCGGCCGCGCCGTCGCAGGCCCCTTCCACCCGGACGATTTCCACGCCGAAGTCGTATCGGCCTATCCCTACCGCACGCTTGACCGCGACACCTTCGACCGGGTCGTCGATTTCGTCGCCACCGGCGGCTATGCGCTGCGAAGCTACGAGCGTTACGCCAAGATCAAGCGCATGCAGGATGGCAGCTTCCGGCTGACTCACCCGCGATTTGCCCAAGCCTATCGTTTGAACATCGGCACCATCATCGAAGCCCCGCTTCTGAAAGTTCGCCTCGGCGGCAAGACCAAAGGCATCGGTCCGCTCCGGGGCGGGCGCGTGCTCGGCGAAATCGAGGAGTATTTCTGCGAGACCATGGCGCCGGGCGATACCTTCCTATTCGCCGGAGAAGTCTTGGCCTTCGAAGGTATTCGCGAGAACGAGGTCATCGTCTCCCGCTCCAACAAGTCCGACGCAAAGATCCCGGTCTACGCCGGCGGCAAATTCCCGCTTTCCACCTTCCTTGCGGCCGGCGTGCGCCGCATGCTCGCCGATCCCGGCGAATGGGCAAAGTTGCCCGCTCAAGTCTCGGAATGGCTCGGCATCCAGCAGCTTAAGTCCGTCATTCCGCGCGCCGATCAACTCCTGCTCGAAACCTTTCCGCGCGGCGAGCGCAGCTACATGGTCGTCTATCCCTTCGAGGGGCGCCTCGCCCACCAGACGCTCGGCATGCTGCTCACCCGCCGGCTGGAGCGGATGGGCGCGCGGCCGCTGGGCTTCGTCGCAACCGACTATGCGCTCGCCGTCTGGGCCCTGTCGGATCTCAGCCAGCGGTTCGCCGGCAAAAAGCCCTCCGTGCAGCAGCTCTTCGACCCGGATATGCTTGGCGACGATCTGGAGGCCTGGATGGCCGAAAGCTATCTCCTGAAGCGGACCTTCCGGGCCTGCGCGCTGATTTCCGGCCTCGTCGAGAAGAACCACCCGGGGCAGGAGAAGAGCGGCCGCCAGCTCACCGTCTCAACCGACCTGATCTACGACGTCCTGCGCGTTCACGAGCCCGACCACATTTTGATGCGCGCCACCTGGGCCGATGCCTCGACCGGCCTGCTCGACCTTGCCCGGCTGTCCGACATGCTATCGCGAATCACCGGCCGGATCGTGCACAAGAGGCTGGACCAGATTTCGCCGCTCGCCGTACCGATCATGCTGGAGATCGGCCGCGAGCGGGTGCGGGGCGAGGGTGAGGAGGCGCTTCTCGGGGAAGCCGCCGACGATCTGATCGCGGAGGCCATGGGGTGACGACAGGCAAGGTTGAGTGCCATTGTTTGGCGGGCCGCGCGGCATGACGCTCGCCGCCGCCCATCCGGAGGACGAAACCGCCGTGCTCACCGAGGCCGGTCTCATCCGTCTGAACGGCGCCGCCGTTCGTCTCGACGGCTCGGGCGCGCTGCATTGGCCCGATGAAGGGCTCGTCGTGGTGGCTGACCTACACCTTGAAAAAGGCTCATCCTTCGCCGCGCGTGGCAGCTTTCTGCCGCCCTACGACACCCGCACCACCCTTCGAAACTTGGAAGACCTGCTCCGCCGCCTCAGCCCCCGCCGCGTCGTCGCACTCGGCGACAGCTTCCATGACCGGAAAGCCGAAGGCCGCCTCGCTGCCGCCGATCAGGACCGGCTGCGGTCCCTGGTCGCCTCCGTCGATTGGCTTTGGGTCACCGGCAACCACGACCCCGAACCGCCCCGCGATCTCGGCGGAACCCCTTGCGATACGGTTGCCGTCGGCCCGCTCGTGTTCCGCCACGAACCCTCCAAGCGCAAGTCGCCGGGAGAGGTTGCCGGTCACCTCCATCCTTGCGCGAAGGTCGGCGCGCGCGGCCGCTCGCTCCGCCGCCGTGCCTTCGTCTCGGACGGCCAGCGCTGCATCCTCCCGGCCTTCGGCGCTTATACCGGCGGGCTCAATGTGCTGGATGCCGCCTATGCCGGCTTGTTCGAACGCGCCCGCCTCATCGCCTGGATGATCGGCGAAACCCGCGTCTATCCCGTGCGCGGGCCTGCGCTGTTGCCGGATTAATCCCGCCGGAACACCACACCGGCCACCCATCCGGTGATGCAGGCGATGATGACGGTCGTGAGGCCGTAGAGCAGCCCGTTGCGCCGGGCGAATTCGCTCATCAGTTGCTCAAAACCGATCTTGCCGATTTCCAGTTCGCTCGACGTGGTCGAGAGCAACGTCCCATCGCGGAACAGAAGCACGTTGGCGATATAGGTTCCAACCGGCACGTTGGCGGGTAAGGCGATCGGCGCGCGAAAGAGCTGCGCGCTCAGGAACTCCACCCCGTTTTCGTCCTGCTGATAGAGCCGGTTGGCTTGCATGAGGCGCAGGAACGCGTCCTCGAAATCCGTACGGACCGGTGGTGTTGGCGACGTCTGCGCGTTGATCGGCAGCATGTCGAGGCCGATGCCGAGGCGCGCCCGCACAGGGTCGCTTGCGATGCTGGCGAGCGGGCTGGTGGACGCCACCGCCAGAAACGAGGGCACCCTGCGGATCCGCTCGGAATCACGGTTGATCCAAAGAAAGCCTGTCAGGTCCTTGCGCCGCGTCACGACCGTCTTCAACGGCCCGGAGAGCGACACCACCACCTCATAGCTCGCCGTCCGCGCCACGGTCTGCGCATCGCGCTCGATCGTGCCGAAAACGACCACCTTGGAACCTGTGAAATTGGATGTGATCGACACCTCATCGCTGGAAATCGCCGTCACCAATTGTTCGGCTACCGCGCCGCTTGCCAAGGCGCCGAGGGCCAAAAGGCTCATCACGAAGCGGCCGATCATAGCCCGGCCCCCGAAACGCGAGTGATGGAGTAAAGCTCGTCCGGCCTCAGGATCAGGTCGATCGCGAAGCGTACGCCAACGGAAAGCACCAGCAAGCCGAGCAACGCCCGCAGCGTTTCGCCCCGCAGCTTGGCGCCGACGCGCGCGCCGAATTGAGCGCCGATCACTCCGCCCACCATCAGGCAGAGGCCCAGCACCATGTCCACGGTCTGATTGGTGGCGGCTTGCATGACGGTGGCGAAGGCCATCGTGCCCAGCGTTTGCATCAGCGTGGTGCCGATCACGATGTTCGTCGGCACCCGCAGGAGATAGATCAGCGCCGGCACCATAATGAAGCCGCCGCCGATACCGAGCAGCGCGCCGAGAAAGCCAATCGACATGCCAAGCGCGATCACCGGAATGACGGAGATATAGAGCTTGGAGCGATGGAACCGCACCTTCAGCGGCAGCCAACTTGCCCAGGCATGCTTCACCGGCCGGCTTGTCGGCCTTGCCTTGCCGCTGCGCTGTGCCGCGATCGCCCGCGTCGCCTCCGCCAGCATCAAGGCACCGATAGTGCCGAGAAAGGTGACATAGGCGAGCGAGATGACAAGGTCGAGCTGCCCCTGCCGGCGCAGTTGCGTATACACCGCCACGCCTAATCCGGACCCCACCATGCCGGACGACAGCAAAAACCAACCGAGTTTGAGATCGACCGCCTGTTTGCGCAGGTAAGCGAGCGTGCCCGAGGCCGACGAGGCCACGATTTGGCTTGATACGGTGGCCACCGCGACGGCCGGCGTAATGCCGGAAAAGATCAACAGCGGCGTCAGCAGGAATCCGCCGCCCACACCGAACATGCCCGACAGGAACCCCACCGCAGCCCCCATGCCGAGGAGCACGAAGATGTTGATCGGAATTTCCGCGATCGGCAGATAGAGATCCAAGGCGACGCTTCCCGAGCCACGGCTGGCGAACGATCCTATGCGCTTTCGCCGCCGGCGACACCGGGTCCGCAGACGGCATCAAACACCGGAAACGAGCGGCTGACGGCTTCGATCAGGTGCCTTGCCACGATTTCATAGCAAAACCATGTCGCGTCGCCGCCGCTCCGCCGCTCGCGCTCAGAGGGGCCGCTCCGCCAGAGCCTGGATCAAGCGCTGATCCACCTCCCCGGTTTCAGCCAAACCGGCCCGCCTTTGAAAATCGATGATCGCTTCGCGAGTCCGTTTGCCCATCACGCCGTCGGCGGATCCAATGTCATATCCGCGCCGGGCCAGCAGCTTTTGCGCGGTCAAGATCGGATCGGTCGTCGGTGCGGAGGCCGTTTCGTCCGGCGGCGCTGTCCGCCAGACTGCATTGTTGAGGTCGACCTCGTTGGCGGCGCGCGCCGGCTCTTTCCGCGTCCAGGTTTCAACGGCGAGGCGGGCGCGGGCCAGCGCGTCCTTGTCGAGCACCTGGGCCACATCGTCGCGCTTCTTCGCCGCATCGGCGTCGCCGGCTTGGGCGGCGAGGGCGAACCATTTATACGACGACGTGAGATCGCGCGTAACGCCAAGGCCGCGCGCATACAGGATGGCGAGGTTGTATTGGCTATCGCGCACACCGTAGTCGGCGGCCTTTTGGAACCACGTCGCGGCGGCGCTGTAGTCGGGCTTGCCGAGCGCACCCTCCGCGTTCATGACCGCGAGATTGTGCATCGCCTTCGCGTTTCCAACCTCCGCCGCCGAACGGTACCACTTGGCGGCGACTTCAGGATTGCGCGCAACGCCCTGGCCCTTTTCGAACAGGCTGGCAAGGCGATACTGTGCGGGGGCAAGTCCGCTTTTGGCTGCCCGTTCATACCAGACCACGGCCTCGGCAAGGTTCTGCACCGTTCCACGGCCTTCCGTCAGCCGGGCTGCTAGGTCGAACTGCGCCACGGCATCGCCCGCGGCAGCGGCTTTGCGTAGGGCGAGCGGCCCCATGGAATCGGGCGGAAGCGGTGCGGCCGGTCCGGTCAAAACCTTCGGCACGGGGTTTTGTCCGGCGCTTAGCCGGGCATTGATGTCCGCATCGGGCGCACTCGCCTGAAGCGTCTCGCCCACATCAGAGGTTGCTGCGTCACGCGAGCCTGCGGCGGAAAAGTCGCGTCCGCCAGAGAAGGTTGAGAGCGAACCCATCGGAGCGCTCTGCATGGCAACCTGATCGGGCATTGCCGCCGATGCGACCGGCCGGGATTTGCCGGCAGGCGCCCCTAAGTTGATCGTTCCCCCTCCGTCGGCACTGGCGACATCCGGCTGCGACGGCGCGGCATCGTTGACGTCGGCGGTCTCCCGGCCACTCGTAGCCAAGACGCCCTTGATCAGTTGCACGCCGGTAATGCTTGCAATGATCACCGCCGCCGCAACGCCCAACATCAGCCGATGCTTGCGCAGCGCCGAAAGGAAACGGCTGGGGGTTGCCTCGCTCTCCAGCTCCAGTGCAGGCCGGGCTTTTCGGGACGGGATGCGTGGATCCGTTTGGCCCGACATCGCCGCCCGGCGCGCCGCCGCGATGAAATCGGCTTTTGTCGGCTCCCGTGAGGTTTGCTCCTCTGCGGGATGGGTCTCGACGATGGCCGCACGCGGGTCGGCAACACGCGCTTTCGGCTTGCCTGAGCCGGGTTCCAGCGGCGCATTGAGGTTTTGAGAGGAGGCTGCGCTTTCGGCCGGCTTTTTCGCCAAGATCGTTGGTTCTACGCGCCGATCGCCGTTTGCGCGCCGGCCGCGTGCAGGTTCGCGGGCGTCCAACGGTGGCTCGGCCGCAGGGCCGTCACGCCTGGAAATGGTATCCGCGAGGGTCTTTTCGATCGCTTGCCAGTTTTGCGCGTCCCGTCCGCCGCCGCGCGGCTCGCGTGCGCCCGTGGCCTGCTCATCGCGATTGGCGAGCCTCTCGACGGCATCTCCGAGCGCCAGCATCACTTCGCGATCCCGCCGCGCATTATTCCGGATATCGTCCTGAAGCGCTGCGATGTCCTTTTGCACCTGAACCAAGGCAGCCGCCATGCCCTCGTTCGGCTCCTGCCGCGACGACCCGGCCATTCGGGCCGCATATTCGGCAAGAAGTTCAGGCGAGAGGGCCCGCTCTATGGTGTGTTCGAACCGCGCTAGCGCGTCGGCCAGCACGCGCGTATCGTCCGGGCGCGCATCCATCCGGGCGACGACGTCGGCGAGTTGCCGCTCAAGTCGCGCCAAACCGGCGCCATCGAACGACGGCAAGGCAATGCGGTCGATCCGGTCTGCAAGCCCGCGAAGCTCATGATCGAGCCCGCCACTTGCGCGTTCGGCACGCTCGGCCACTTCTTCGCGAAGGCTGGCGATGCCCTCTAGAATAGCGCTGACATCAATGGAGGCCCGCGAGGCCTTGACGAGTTGGGTCAACTCGTCCAACCGCCCACTCAACGCCTCGAAGCGGTCTTCGGAGGGGGGGAGGCCGATATGCGCCTCGATCCGGCCGAGCGCTTCTAGCATTCCCGCCGGCACAGCACCGTTGAGGCCCGCCGCATCCGCGGCTCGCTCGATACGCTTTTCGAGCGCACGCCCTAGACGTTCGAACTGGCTCTCAAGATCAGCGATCGCGCCGGCATCCTGCGGTCCACGCAAACCGTCAAGGCGGCTGAGGATCTCGGTCAGCCGGTCGCCCAGAACGCTGTCGGCCAGCGGCCCCGCCGCGCCTGGTTGCTCGATCCGCTTCGCAAGGTCGTCCAGCCGGCCCACAAGCACGTCCAAACCGAAAGGCACGGTCCCATTGCCGCCATCAAGGTTGCTACGGACGGCCGCAAGGTCGGAGGCAAGGTTCGGCAGGCTCTCCACGCTGCGCGACATCCGGTCGAAGGCAAAGGCCTGGCGCTCGATCGCTTCGGCGAAATGCGGCAGGGCGTCGACGGTTTTGGCAATCCGGTCCACCGAGGCAGATTGCCGCTCCATCTCATGGGCGACGCGCGGGATCTGTTCGGAACGCTGTGCGACTTGAGACAGGATCGCGGCCTGACGGCCCATATCGTCGTGCAAGCGCTCGGTCCCGCCGAAGCTGCCGAGTTTGCGTTCCACCGCGACGAGTTGATGATTGACGTCGGCGAGCCGGCGCTCGACGGTTTCGATGATGGCGCCTTGGTCCAGCCCGGCCACCGCTCGGGCGAGCGCGGCCATCTGATGTTCCATCTCGCGCAGCGCGTCGCCATCGGCCTCGGAGCGTGTGACCCGCTCGGCAAGTGAGTCCAGCCGGTCTGTGATCGCCAGCATGTGCGCTTCGGTCGGCAATCCGGTCAACAGACGCCGAACGTCCGAAAGCCGGTGCACGAGATCGGCCACGGCATGGGGGTTTTCGATCGCCCCTTGCAGGTGATCCAGCCGGGCGACGATATCGTCATAGCTCCGCTCGGCATCGCGAAGCGGGCGGGTGTTCAACTCGCTGCGAAGCGTTTGCTTCAGCCGGGCCACTTCCTCCCGCAGGTCCGCGACGCATTGCGCATCCCCGCCGTTCCGGCGCAGCATATCCAGCCGGTCCGATAGAGCGCGAAGCTGGTTCGACGTGGTATCGGCGTGGGCATTCAAGCTGCGAAGATGTTCGCGGATGTCGGAGCCGGGCGCAGGGTTCGACCGTTCATCACGCTCGAAACGGCGCGGCGCATACTCCGATTCGCTGCGGCGACGGGGCGTGTTGCGCTCCAGGTCGTCGCGTTTGCGGGCGATCTGTTCGATGGCCTCGTCGAGTTCCAGGGCTGCCTGCGAACGCCCGGCCCCATATCGGGCAGGTTCCGCTCGCGGGCGCAGTTCGGGACGCCGCGTCGCATTTGTCCGGCTTGAAGCTGAGGTATCGCCGCGGTCGGCCGAAAGCGAGCGGATCCGTTCGCCAAGCTTGTCCAGCGAATCGAGAATGCGGCCCACCGGCGCTTCGTCTCGCTGCGGGCGTCGGCGGGGCGCTTCGCTGTAGCCGCCGCGTCCGCCATCAAGCCACTCGTCAACGGTCAGTCCGGCGTCCGCCGCGAATTCAACTTCGCGTCGGGTTTCACCGGCTCTACCGCCGTTGCGGGACAAGGATCGCGCCGACATGCTCATTCTCCCGGCGGGCCCATTCGGCCCCTTCCTTCACCGCCGTCCGATGCTTGCGATCGGCAATCGCCGAGCGGACGTTGACCGGTGAACTCTCTGCAAACAGGGTAAAGATGTCGTTAATCGACATACCCATTCGTGAATTTGCTTTAACAGGCATGAATAAAGGCTTGAGAAGCCAAACGAGCGCCGACGGCGGTTGCCCGGCTCTGCGCTTAGTGGCATGGTCTACATGACGTAAAGGGAAACTATGGCCTGCGCTGCGGCTGTTTCCTGGCAGATCAGGTGAACAATCGATGGTATCTCCCGAGCAAAACGTAGAAGCCTTCGGTCCTGGCAGCGTCATGGCCGAAGCGCTTGACGGCGACGACGGCGATCACGGCCGGGCCGCGATGTTCTCGATCGGCGACCTCTCGCGCGAATTCGACGTAACGCTGCGCACGCTGCGCTTTTATGAAGACAAGGGCCTCCTCAATCCCAAGCGCGACGGCTTGAACCGCCTTTACTCGCGCCGCGACCGCGCCCGGCTCAAGCTTGTGCTGATGGGCAAGCGTGTTGGATTTTCGCTGACTGAAATCAAGGACATGCTGGATCTCTACGACCTGCGCGACGGTCAGGTCACCCAGCTCAAAGTAGCGCTTGGCCGCTTCAACGAGCAGATCGCCGTGCTGGAACGGCAAAAGAAGGACATCGAACAAGCGCTGAGCGAACTGCGCCGCACGACCTCGGTTGTGAACGGACTCCTGAAGGAAAAGGAAGCGTCCGGACAGCGCTGATCCTGCACTCCGGTCCTCGCAAAGACCGGGCCGATGGACGAAGCCGGCCTACGGACATGTAAAGATTTTTACGTTATGGCCTTCCGTTTACGCAAACGGAAGGTATGATCGGCTACGGTTGATGTAGCTGGTCGGCAGCGACGCTGCGACTTGGGGTGAGCTGGGGCTGGGGCTAGGGAGAGACTGCATGCCGATCTATCGCGCGCCGCTCGAAGACACACTCTTCATCCTGAACGACCTTCTCGGAATGCAACGTCACGCGGACCTTCCAGGATTCGCCGACGCCACGCCCGATACGGTGGAAGCGATTCTCAGCGAGGCAGGGCGATTCTGCGAAGAGATCCTTCTGCCGCTGAACCGTATCGGCGACCGCGAGGGCTGCACCCGCCGTGACGATGGCCGCGTTACTACGCCCCAAGGCTTCAAGGCCGCTTATGAATGCTACGCCGCCGCCGGCTGGGTCGGTCTTGCCGCCGATCCCGATGTCGGCGGCCAGGGCCTGCCCTATACGCTCGCCGCCGCCGTGTCCGAGTTCGCCTCCTCTGCCAACATGGCCTGGGCGATGTATCCCGGCCTCACCCAAGGCGCGATCGCGGCCCTCACCGCCCACGGCACGGATCGCGAAAGGGCGCTTTATCTACCCAAACTCGTGTCCGGCGCCTGGACCGGCACCATGAACCTCACCGAACCACATTGCGGCACCGACCTCGGGCTTTTGCGCACCAAGGCGGTGCCGAATGGGGACGGCTCCTACGCTATCTCCGGCACCAAGATCTTCATTTCCGCAGGCGAGCACGATCTGACGGAAAACATCGTCCACCTCGTTCTCGCCCGCATCCAGGGCGCGCCGGAGGCTGTGAAGGGCATCTCGCTCTTCGTCGTGCCCAAGCGACTGCCGGATGAGGCCGGGGATCCGGGAGCGCCAAACGGCGTTTCCTGCGGTTCCATCGAGGCGAAGATGGGCATCCACGGCAACGCCACCTGCGTCATGAACTACGATAACGCGCGCGGCTGGCTGATCGGCGAGGCCCACAAGGGGCTGCGCGCCATGTTCACGATGATGAACGAGGCCCGCCTCGGCGTCGGCATCCAGGGGCTGGCTCAAGCCGAAGTCGCCTACCAAAACGCCGCCGCCTACACCAAAGACCGCATCCAGGGCCGCGCGCTCACCGGCCCGAAGGCTCCGGACCGCGCTGCCGACCCGATCATCGTCCACCCGGACGTGCGCCGTACGCTCATGACGATCCGTTCCATTGTCGACGCTGGGCGGGCGCTCGTCCTCTACACCGCGCTGCAATCGGATGTGGCCCACCGCTCGAAGATCGAGGCCGAACGCCTCGCCGCCGAGGATTTCCTCGGGCTCATGACCCCCGTCATCAAGGGCGTGCTGACGGACAAGGGCTTTGAATGCGCCGTCATGGCCCAGCAGATGCTTGGCGGCCACGGCTACATCGCCGAATGGGGCATGGAGCAATTCGTTCGCGATGCCCGCATCGCCATGATCTATGAGGGCGCGAACGGCATCCAGGCGCTCGATCTGGTTGGCCGCAAACTGCCCGCGAACGGCGGCCGGGCTATCACGGCCTTGTTCAAGGAACTCGGCGCGTTTTGCGCCGCCCGCGCCGCCGATCCCGATCTTGCCCCGCTTGTCACCGCTCTTCAAAAGTCGGTCGGCGACCTCCAGAAGGCCACCATGTGGTTTATGGCCAACGGCCCGAAAAACCCCGATGACGCCGGCGCCGCCTCCACCGACTACATGCACCTGCTTGGCCTTGTCATGCTCGGCTGGATGTGGGTGCGTATGGCTGAAACAGCCGGTTTGGCGCTGAAAACCGGTGATGACAGCCGCACCGCCTTCCTTGAACGCAAACGCGTGATGGCCCGCTTCTTCGCCGAACGCATGCTCCCCGAAACCGGCGCGCATCTCGCCCGCATTTCGGCGGGATCGGCCTCCATCATGGCCCTTCCTGCCGATGCGTTCTAAGTTTTGGCCGACATAACGAACAAGCCCGATCGAGCAAGGCGCCTGGAGAATGACGATGCCCGAGGCCTACATCTACGATCACGTTCGCACCCCGCGCGGCCGCGGCAAGGCCGACGGCGCGCTGCATGAAGTCTCCACGGTCGCACTCGCCGCCGCCGCGCTCGCCGCGATCCGCGACCGCAGCGCGCTCGACACCCGCCTTGTCGATGATGTGATCCTCGGCTGCGTCGATCCGATCGGCGAGGCGGGCGGCGACGTTGCTCGCGCCGCGACCTTCGCCGCGCGCTACGACGTTTCGGTGCCGGGCATCCAAATCAACCGCTTTTGCGCGTCGGGGCTTGATGCGGTGAACTTCGGGGCGGGAGAGATCCTGTCCGGCCAGCACGATCTTGTCGTTTCCGGCGGCGTCGAATCCATGTCCCGCGTCGGCATCGGCGCTTCTGGCGGCGCGTGGCCGATGGACCCGGATGTCGCCCTGCCGTCCTATTTCATGCCCCAGGGCGTCTCCGCCGACCTGATCGCCACCAAATACGGCTTCAGCCGCGACGATGTTGACGCCTATGCCGTGGAAAGCCAGCGCCGGGCCGCAAAAAGCTGGGAAACCGGCGCGTTTTCCCGCTCCGTGGTGCCGGTCAAGGACATCAACGGCCTTACCATTTTGGCCCGCGACGAGCATATGCGCGCGGGCACTGATATGAAGTCGCTCGGCAGTTTGAAACCCGCCTTCGCTATGATCGGCGAGATGGGCGGCTTCGATGCCGTAGCCATCCAGGCCCATCCGGATGTAGAGCGGGTGGAGCATGTGCACCACGCCGGCAACTCTTCCGGCATTGTGGACGGCGCTGCCGCGATCCTGATCGGAAACCGGGCGGCTGGCGAGGCGATCGGGCAGAAGCCGCGTGCGCGCATCAAGGCCTTCGCCAACATCGGCTCAGACCCCGCGCTGATGCTGACCGGCCCTCTCGACGTGACTGAAAAAGTGCTGAAACGCTCGGGAATGACGGTCTCGGACATCGATCTCTTCGAAGTCAACGAAGCCTTCGCCGCCGTCGTTCTGCGCTTCCTTCAAGCCTTCGATCTCGACCATGACAGGGTGAACGTGGCGGGCGGGGCGATCGCGCTCGGGCATCCGCTTGGGGCGACGGGGGCTATGATCCTCGGCACCGTGCTCGATGAACTGGAACGCCGCGACCTCTCGACCGCGTTGGTGACGCTCTGCATCGGCGCGGGCATGGGCACGGCGACGATCATCGAGCGGGTCTGACCGGGAGAATGGAAATGGACTTCAAGAATTTCACCACCGAAATCGACCCCGCCGGCATTCTCACAGTCATCTGGTCGATGCCGGATCGCTCGATGAACGTCTTTACCATCGAGGTCATGGACGAACTTGAGGCGATACTTGAAACCATCATAGCCGATACTTCAGTAATCGGCGTCGTTGTGGCCTCCGGCAAGCCGAACGCCTTCTCCGGCGGGGCCGACTTGAAGATGCTGGAGGCTCTGCTCGGCAGCTTCAACGCGATGAAAGCGCGCGATCCGGACGCGGCGGTACAGGCCTTGTTTGATCAGTCCTCGCGCATGTCGCGTTTGTATCGCCGCATCGAAACATCAGGCAAACCCTGGGTCGTTGCCATCAACGGCACCTGTTTAGGCGGAGCCTTCGAACTCGCGCTGGCCGCCCATGGCCGGGTGGTGGCGGACGATGAAACGCTGAAAATGGGGCTGCCGGAGGTCAAGGTCGGCATCTTTCCAGGCGCCGGCGGCACCCAGCGGGTGATGCGGATGACGGACGCGCAGTCTGGACTCACCATGCTGCTGCAAGGCCAGTCCCTCAGCCCGAAGAAAGCCTTGTCGATGAAGCTGGTCGACAAGATCGTTCTGAAATCTGATCTGATCGCCGCTGCCAAGGAGATGATCAGCGCCGGGCTCGATCCGAAGAAACCCTGGGATAAGGAGGGCTTCAAATCTCCCGCTGGCAAGATCTATAGTCCGCAAGGGTTTCAGTTCTGGCCGGCCGCCAACGCAATCTATCGCCGTGAGACATACGATAACTATCCGGCTGCGCGTGCTATAGTAAAAGTATGCTACGAGGGGCTCCAGGTTCCTTTCGATCTGGGCCTGCACATCGAGTCGCGTCACTTCGCTCATGTTCTGACGACGACTGAAGCGGCATCCATGATCCGCACGCTGTTCGTGTCCATGCAGGACTTGAACAAGGGCGCCCGTCGCCCGCCCGCTATTCCCCAAACCGATCTGAAGCGAATCGGTATCATCGGCGCCGGCTTCATGGGGGCAGGCATTGCCTATGTCGCGGCAGCGGCCGGATTGGACGTGGTGCTGATCGACCGGGACCAGGAAAGCGCGGAAAAGGGCAGGGCATATGTCGAAAAGCTGCTTTCCGAGCGGGTTTCCAAAGGGCGCGCTAAACCGGCGGAGCAAGACCAAACGCTCGCCCGCATCCATCCCGGACAAGACTATGGGGCGCTGGCCGACTGTGATCTTGTCATCGAAGCAGTGTTTGAAGACCGCGTGGTGAAAACCGAGGCTATGGCTAAGGCGCGGCAAGTCATGAAGCCAGATGCGATCTTTGCATCCAATACCTCGACGCTCCCCATTACGTCGCTCGCCAAGACTTGGCGAAGCGAAGAAGATTTTGTCGGCATTCATTTCTTTTCGCCGGTCGATAAAATGATGCTCGTCGAAGTCATTCGCGGTAAGAAGACAGGTGATCGCGCGGTTGCCGTGGCGCTTGATTTTGTGAAGACGATCAAGAAGACGCCGATCGTCGTTAACGACAGCCGGGGCTTTTATGCCAACCGCTGCGTAACCAATTACATGCGAGAAGCACACCTGATGCTGACCGAGGGTGTCTCCCCGGCCGTGGTGGAAACGGTAGCGCGAATGGCTGGAATGCCGGTCGGGCCGCTCGCGCTCAACGATGAAGTGGCGGTGGATTTAGCTTGGAAAATACTTCAAGCCGCCAAGGTTGATCTTGGACCGTCAGCGGTGGACCCCGCCCAGGAACGGCTTCTCCATGCCATGGTGGTGGAGCGCGGCCGCCTCGGGCGCAAGAACGGCATGGGGTTCTACGATTACCCAAGCACGGGTAGGAAGACGCTCTGGAAGGGACTTGCGGAGATTGTTGGGCCGCCTAAATCACTGGAAAATTTCGACATTTCAGAACTGAAGTTTCGTCTCCTCGCCGTTCAGGCGCTCGAAGCAGCGCGCTGCGTGGAGGAAGGCGTGATCACGGACATTCGCGAGGCGGATGTCGGATCAATCCTAGGTTTCGGCTTCGCACCCTTCACCGGCGGAACGTTGAGCTATATCGACGGTATGGGTGTCAAGAATTTTTTGAGCAAATGCAACGACTTGGTTAAGATGCACGGCGCCCGGTTCGCAGCCCCCAGCCTCCTTACGGAGATGGCGGAGCGGAATGAGACGTTTTACGGTCGCTTTGCTATGGCAAGGAGCACCCAGGGCGCAGCATAGGCGAGTCGTGTGCGTCGAGCCGGGCAAATCGAAATAGGGTGGCAATCACCGCAAAGTGTTGATTGGCATTGAACAAGCAAGCCCTCTGAACGGATAGGGCTCATACGCCTTCGTATCACGGGAAACAAATGTCGAAAAATACGTTTCCTAGAGTGCTATCCCAAAATGGAGGTACTCTTCATGAAAGCGATTCTTGCTGCATCATTATCCATCGCGGTCCTTATGACCCCATCATTCGCCCTTGCGGATTCGGGCAGAAATGATCGTCAATCAGAACTGACTCTGGAAGGGCGCAGGCCGGGATTGGCCCCGATTCCTGTAATTCCACCAGAACTGGCGGAGAAATACATCATCGGCACGCTCGTTTTCTATGATCCAAGCCGGAACGATGTCGATGGAGCGGACCCTTTTGTGAGGATTCCGTTGGTAATCAATCCCGCCAACGCGATCGCGGCGGCGGACGACGCTGCGCGGTATGCCCCTTTTCAGTAGCAGCTTGGGGTTAATGCCGGCTGGCAAGACCAACATCACCGCGCAACCTGCGCTCAACACAATGTGACGACGGCCTCCCTTGCGGTTCGGCGTACTTGGCGGATTGGCGGAAGTTCGAAGGCTCGGCTTCCGCCAATCTCGCGCAGGAAGGCGCTAAAAAATTGAAAAATATTGCCTATTTCTCCTGTAAGGCGCGTTGAAAGGCCTTGCTTGGGCGCGGGCGGGCTGTCAGATCGGCGGGCGGGAACGGCTTGGCAAGGTTCCATCACCTCTTCGTGTTTTATCTTCACAAATACAATCACGGCCATGTCAATGGCGAGCGCCTACACTGTGAACGGTTAGTGTCTATCTCGGTCTCAGTCGAGACGAGCACTACACCGGTGCTTCGACCCGGCCTCCAGCGGATGAAGCTTTATCAAAGCTCCCGCGCTATGAAGAGGGATATTTATCATGCAGAAGCTTTTCGTTGCCTCAGTCGCTCTCGCTGCTCTCTCGGTTCCGACGCTTGCCGTTGCTGAAACCGTTCGCTTCTACGATCCCGCCGAAGGCGAGTTTGTTACGCGCGACGTGAACCCGGTTGCCGCACCGGTTGCTTCGTCGGCTGATCGCTATACGAAGACTGTCCGTTACTATGATCCCGCCGAAGGCGAGTTCGTGACGATGCAGGTTGGCGAGGCTCAGGCCCCCGTGGCAACCAACGACAGCGACGCCTACACCGGCCCGACCCGCAGCTACTGGGATCCGGCTGAAGGCGAGTTCATTCAGGTTCCGGCTCGCTGAATTCAAGTATTCAGTCGGCCCGATTTTGAATATATGGCTGATTAGAAAACAAAAGGCGTCGGACTTATGTCCGGCGCCTTTTGCGTTACATGGAAATACAAAGCGATATACGCGGCCCCTGTTTTGCCGCAGGAGTATGAAAGAGATGGCCTCGTTCGCAGACGGGAGGCCTTAATGAGCCGGATTGCATGGGTCTTGATCGCAATTGCGACGGTCGGAACGGGAACGATTGCAGCAGCGCAGGAGGGTGTGCCCGCAGCGAAGGTGGAGCAGGGCGGGGAGGATGCCTTCGATTTGGTGCCCGCGGAGGGGCGGCATCTGAAGATCGACCGAAGAACTGGCAGTGTTTCGATCTGTGAAGAAAAGTCTGGTGAATGGCAATGCCAGTTAGTTGCAGACGATCGAGCAGTTTACGAAGTCGAAGTTAAGCAGCTTCGAGCCGATTTGGACAGGCTTCAAAAACGCAACGACGAACTGGAAAAGAAAGTCGCGCAGCTTGAGAATGGGCGGGACTGGCTTGGACCGGATGACGAAGAAAAACTCGATCGCTTCATGGATTTCACAGATAAGGCGTTCCGCCGGTTCTTTGGAATGGTTGAGTCTTTGAAGAAAGACTATGAACAGTCGGATGCCTTGAAATTGTGAACCAACTCCTTGATTGATCGTATAAACTCCCGAACATGCTTTCGAGAGGAAAAAATACATGTTTAGTGTTCGGATTTTAACCCTAAGTCTCGCAGTCATTTTGAGTGGTGTCATAGTGTGGGCTTTCCAGACGGCGTCATTTTCACAGAGCTTTTCGTTGATCACAGGTGACGCCTGGGGCATCGTGACGCTTATTGACCTCTATGTCGGTTTCATATTGTTCGGAATCTTTATCGCTATATTCGAACCGGTCAAAAGTGCGGCGGTAATCGTAATTGTACTGACCCTTTTCTTGGGTAACATCGTTACGGCGCTTTGGTTGCTCGTGAGACTTCCTCATTTGTTGCGCGGTATTGTCAGGTCTGCATAGCCCCTGACTTGATGGCGCGCCCGGTTGGTGCGTACTCTCTGGTAAAGATCCGGTGGGTTGAGAGCTGATAGGGCTCTGACCGCTCAAAAAGGGACCGGACGACGGGGGGAAACCAATGGAAAAGGCTCGCTACCGGTTCCTGATCGCCGACGATCATCCGCTTTTCCGCGGGGCGCTGAGGCAGGCGCTGGAGGGTATGTTCGAAGGTGTCGTCATCATCGAGACAGGTTCCGTTGAGGAAATGTCGAAGACGATCGAGGAGGACGAAGACGTCGATCTGGTTTTGCTGGATCTCAATATGCCCGGTGTGCGCGGGTTCTCTGGTTTGCTTTACCTCAGAGCGCAATTCCCAGCGATACCAGTCGTCGTTGTTTCCGCGACCGAAGATCCGGTGATCATTCGTCGCTGTCTGGAGATAGGCGCTTCAGGCTTTATTCCAAAATCGCAGGGCATCGACGCGATCCGCACAGCCATCGGGCGGGTGTTGGAGGGCGGAGTTTGGACGCCGCCGGATATTGACATCGGTGGCCGGGACGAGACGTCGGATCTGGTCGGGAGGCTGGCATCTCTGACGCCGCAGCAGGTTCGGGTGCTGATGATGCTGTCGGAGGGGCTTTTGAACAAGCAGATTGCTTATGAACTGTCGGTTTCGGAAGCGACGGTGAAGGCGCATGTGTCTGCAATCCTTCAGAAATTGGGCGTGGAGAGCCGCACGCAGGCTGTCATTGCGGCCTCAAAAATCGAAGCGGGACATTGGCAGGCGTTGCAGGCGACGGGGTGATTTCGGGGGTTTTTCGGCCGAAATCATTCGGATGCCGGTGTAGTCGTCATTTCGGATTATTTCGCCGTCAAACCGGCGAAGTGTAGTAGCACGTCACTCGGCGGCTTGCCGGCTGGCGCGATGCTGGGCGATGAGCGCCCTGAGTGCGGCAGGTTTGACCGGCTTGAAGAGCAGGCCGATGTCTTTCTCCGCCGCCTCCTGTTTGACCGTGGGCGATCGGTTCGCGGTGATCAGGATGGCGGGGATACCTTGTCCAAGCCGCCACCTGAGCTGAACGACGGCCTCGATGCCGGTGCCCTCGTCGAGATGGAAGTCGGCGAGGATAATGTCCGGCGGCGTCTTCATGTCCTTCAGCGCGAGGACCGCCTCCTTGGCGCCCGGCGCGACGGTGACAAGGCATCCCCAGCCGGTGAGCAGCGCCTTCATGCCTTCCAGGATGCGCGGCTCGTTGTCGATGCACAGGACGTTGAGGCCGGTGAGATCGGCGGCCGGGATTTTCGGCTTGGATTTCTCCTCCGGTGTGATGGGTACGGCAGCCGCATGCGGCAGCTCGACCTGGAACTGCGACCCCTTGCCGAGCGCCGAACGGACCGTGACCTTGTGATCGAGTACGCGGGCGATGCGCTCGACGATGGAAAGCCCGAGCCCCAGCCCGCGCGCCACCTTGGCCCCACCTTCCAGACGCTGAAACTCCTTGAAGATCGTCTTTTGTTTGGAGAGGGGAATGCCGATGCCGGTGTCGTAGACCCGGACACGGACTTTGCCGCCCTGACGCCGGACGCCGACGAGGACGCGGCCGGTGGGGGTGTATTTGATGGCGTTGGAGATGAGGTTCTGAAGGAGGCGGCGCAGGAGCCGCCGGTCCGACCGCACGGCGGCGGTGGAGGTGACGATGCGAAGATCGAGGCCCTTGTCCTTGGCCATCGCCTCGAATTCGAGCTTCAGGGGCTTTAGGATCTCGTCGAGCCGGACGATGCTGATCTCCGGCTTCATGGCACCGGTGTCGAGACGCGACATGTCGAGCACGGCGCCGAGAATTTCCTCGACCGATTCCAGCGAGGCGTCGATGTTGCCGATGAAATCGGCCGCGTCGGTCCCTGCATAGCGCTCCACGAGGGTGGTGGTGTAGAGCCGGGCGGCGTTGAGCGGTTGCAGGATGTCGTGGCTGGCGGCGGCGAGAAAGCGCGTCTTGCCGAGGTTGGCCTCATCGGCGAGGCCCTTGGCGCTAGCAAGCGCTTCGTTGGCGGCAAGCAGCGCCTCGGTGCGCTCCTGAACCCGGCGTTCCAGCGTTTCGTTGGCGCGGGCGAGCGCCCGCTCGCTCTCGACGCGGTCGGTGATATCGGTCGCGGTCATCACGATGCCGCCGTCGGGCATGGCGCTGGAGCGCAGTTCGAGAACGGTGCCGGAGGGTTGCAGCGTTTCCTGCACGGTGGCCATGCGGCGGACGAAGGCGTCCATCCGGGCGGCGACGATATCGGCGGGGTGGCCCCGGCCGTAAAGGCCGCGCTCGGCGTTATAGCGTAGGATTTCGGTGAGGGGGGTGCCGACCTGCCCGAACTCGGCCGGCAGATCAAGGAGATCGCGGTAGCGCCGGTTCCAGCAGATCAGCCGGATGTCCTTGTCGAAAACGCCGATGCCTTGGGCAACCTGATCGAGCGCGATCTGCATGAGGTCGCGCGAGTATTGGATAGCCTCGGAGGCATCGTCGAGCAGCTTCATCGCCGCCTTGGTGGAGGGATCGCGCCGCTTGATGAGGAGCGACAGCACCAACCTGGATGAGGCGGCGCCGATGGCGCTGGCAAGGAGCTGTTCGGCGAAGCGAACGAGATCCACGCTGGCCGGCATCAAGGGTTCGAGGGTGGTGCCCTTTTCCCGGGCGTAGCGGGAGAAGGAGCGCTGGGCGCGCTCCTCGCCGATGTAGCGGGTGACGGTGGTGCAAAGATCGTCCACGGTGATGGAGGTGCGCCACAGCCGGTAGGACGGCGCGGGGGAAAACTGTGTTGGCACGAAGATGGACGCCTGCGCGCGCTCGATCGGGTGCGGTTCGCGCATGACCGAGACGAAGAAGAGCGTGAGCGCGTTGAGCGTGAGGCTCCAGAAAACGCCGTGGGTGAAGGGTTCGAAGGCGATGTTGAAGAGCGCCTGCGGGCGGAAAACGGCAAGTCCGAATGGGCCGTGTTCCAGAAGGCCGCTCGGCACGAGGCCGGAGTCGGCGAGCGCGGGGATCAGCAGCGTGTAGATCCACAAGGCAAAGCCGACGATCATGCCA
Organism: Oharaeibacter sp.; assembly: GCA_051861205.1. GTDB lineage: Bacteria > Pseudomonadota > Alphaproteobacteria > Rhizobiales > Pleomorphomonadaceae > JBHYDC01. Next base: position 176,522 of record JBHYDC010000005.1, on the reverse strand, counting down.
GCTATGGCGCCGCGCGCGGTGGCGCCGCGCCACATCAGGCCGAGCAGAAAGGCCGGCGCGAGCTGAGCGATGGCGGCGAAGGAGAGAAAGCCGATCGTGGCGAGCGCGGCCGAATTCCCGGCGGCCCGGTAGTAGACATAGCCCGCCAGCATGAGGACGAAGATCGCGGTGCGGCGGATGAGCAGCAGCACCCGGCCCATATCGGTGCGGGTGAGGGCCTGTTCCGGATGCCGGCGCAGGAGGAAGGGGATCACGATGTCGTTCGAGATCATGATCGAGAGCGCGACGCAGGCGACGATCACCATGGCGGTGGCGGCGGAGAGACCGCCGACGAAGGCGATCAGCGTGACGAAGCCGTTGCCCGCTTCCATGGGCAGGAGCAGGACGAAGAGGTCGCTGCTGGTCGATTGATCGAAGGTGACGAGACCGGCGAGCGCGATCGGCGCGATGAAGAGATTGATGGCAATGAGGTAGAGCGGGAACATCCACGTTGCGCGGCGGATTTCCGCGTCAGAATTGTTTTCGACGACTGTGACGTGGAACTGGCGCGGCAGCAACAATATGGCAAAGAGGGACAAAAGCGCCTGCGCAAGCAGGGTGCCGCCATTCATATCCGCGCTGAAAATGGCGGTAGCCCCGACGGCGGACGCCTTGTCGAGAAGGTCCGCCGGCCCGTCGAACAGGCCGAAGGTGACGTAGACGCCGACGGTAATGAGGCAGACGAGCTTGACGAGGGATTCGGCCGCGACCGCCAGCATCAGGCCCTCCTGATGCTCCGTCGCGTCGATGTGGCGGGTGCCGAACAACACGGCGAAGGTGGCCATGGTGAGCGCGACGAAGAGCGCGAGGTCGCCGATGACGGGCATCTGCCCGAGGGGCTGGCCGGTGTCGTAGGAAATCAGCGCGGACACCGAACTCGATACGGCTTTCAACTGGAGCGCGATGTAGGGCAGCGTGGCGACGACCGCGATGACGGCCACGGTGGCGGCGACGGCTTGGTTCTTGCCGTAGCGGGCGGAGAGAAAATCCGCGATCGAGGTGATGTGCTCGGCCTTGGCGAGCCGCACGATCCTGCGGATGATGGGATAGCCGAGCCCCCAAACGATGAGCGGCCCGATGTAGATGGTGAGGAAGCTGAAGCCGCTGGTGGAGGCAAGGCCGACCGCGCCGAAGAAGGTCCACGACGTGCAGTAGACCCCAAGCGAGAGGGCGTAGATCGTGGGGCGGCCCCGGCTCGGTGATATCCGCCGGCCTTTCCGGTCGCCGATGCTCGCGATCGCGAACAGGAGGCCGATATAGACGAGCGCGACCACGATAATGACCCAGCCCTGCAACATGATCGCAACGCACCTCCCTTGACCGATCCGAACACGGGATCGACGGCTTGTCCACGGGGAACCTTGACGGACGCGGACTTGGGCTGGATCGACCTTTCGCGTTAGGAAGGATCGTGAAGATCGAGATAAGCGAAGTTACATCCGCTATGGTTGAGTGATACCCGAAGATCATGCAAAGCTGATCGAGTCGCACAACGCCAAAATTGAACAGGCTCTCGACCCATGACCAATCCCGACGTGCTCATCGATACGCCTCCGCTCAATGCGCCGTCGGAGGAGCTAGAGGCCGCGATCAAGATGATCGAGGCTGAGTATTCCGACGATCCCTATCTCATGGAAGATGCCCGGATCATGCGGGACACCCTCGCCACCCGCGCCGCGAAGGCTGCAGAGACACGTCGCGCCAAGGACTGATCCATGTCCGGCGCGTATGGAGTTGCAAATAGGATCGGGGGCGTTTGGCGAAGGATGGGCTTTCCGAGGCCGGTCGGGCCAGATATCAGGGGTGCCAAGATGCGACGCCCTTGAAGAGTCGCGCGCCTGGAACGCTTTGCGGCCGGACGGACTCGTCAGGTCGATAGGAAACCGTTCCAGACTTCGGAGATCAAGATGCAAAGGCCCGTTGAGTTTCTGGAGAAGCTGACGCGGGATGCCGTGGGCGCGCCCCCGAGCGGGATCGTGGAGGTGATGCGGCACGGCTTTTCAAAGCCCGGCATCATCCCGCTTTGGGCCGGCGAGGGCGATCTGCCGACGCCCGATTTCATATGCGAGGCGGCGAGCCGGTCGCTAGCGGCGGGCGAGACCTTCTACACCTTGCAGTCCGGCCTACCGGAGTTTCGCGCGGCGCTGGCCGATTATCACACCCGCGTTTACGGCGGCGTGTTCGGCCGCCCGTTCCAGCCGGACCGCTTCATCGTGACGAACAGCGGCATGCACGCGATTCAACTGGCGATCACGGCGGTGGCGGCGGCGGGCGATGAGGTGCTGGTGCCGACGCCGGCTTGGCCCAATTTCGCGGCGGCGGTGGGCGTGCGCGGCGCGCGGCCCGTGGACGTGCCGATGAGCTTCGGCAATGACGGCTGGGTGCTGGACATCGAGCGGCTGGAGGCGGCGGTGACGCCCCGCACCCGCGCGATCTTCGTCAATTCGCCCTCCAACCCCACGGGCTGGACGGCGGACCGGTCGATGCTGTCGGCTATACTGGCGCTGGCGCGCCGGCATGGACTGTGGATCATCGCCGATGAGGTTTACGGCCGCTTCGTGTTCGAGACCGGCGGCCGGCCGGCGCCGTCGTTCCATGAGATCATCGACGAGAGCGACAAGCTTATCTTCGTAAACACTTTCTCGAAGAACTGGGCGATGACCGGCTGGCGCATCGGCTGGCTGGAAGTTCCCCCGGCAATCGCCGAGACGATGCAAAATCTCATCCAATATTCGAGTTCCGGAACGGCCGTGTTCATGCAGCGGGCGGCGATCGCGGCCTTGGAACAGGGCGAGGGATTTTTAGGCCTACAGGTGGCGCGGGCCCATAAGGGGCGCGATATCGTATCGGACGCCTTGGCGGGGACGGGCCGTGTGCGGTTCGCGCGCCCGCATGGGGCGTTCTACCTATTCTTTGCGATCGACGGTGAGCCGGATACCCGTAAACTAGGGTTGCGTCTCGTTGACGAGGCCAATGTCGGGCTTGCGCCGGGCACCGCCTTCGGCGCTGCGGGAGCCGGATTTATGCGCCTTTGCTTCGCACGGAGTGAGGAACGCCTGAAAATAGCGGCAGACCGATTGACTCAATGGCTGGACGGCCGGTCTGATATGTAATTGTTTATCCGGATGGCCGCGCTGCGAACAGGTCTCGCGGCGGGCCCGAGATGCGGCGGTTATGTGATGACCAACCTGTCTCCCACGGGCGGCCATGAGGATCTGGACTCCTCGGCCGTTTCGGAAGCGCGCTTCGCCAGCGTCTTGGACACGGCTGCCGACGGCATCGTGGTGATCGACGAGGCCGGCCGCATTCTGGCCTTCAACAAGAGCTGCGAGGCCTTGTTCGGCTTTTCCGCCGAAGAGGTGATCGGTGAAAATGTGAAGATGATCATGTCGCCCGAATATGCCGGCGCGCATGACCGTTACATGGACAACTACCGGGGAACCGGCGTGCGGCGCATTATCGGTATCGGCCGCGAGGTGGCCGGCAAGCATCGCGACGGAACGGTGTTCCCTGTGGAATTGTCCGTGGGCGAGGCGCATACCCCGGCGGGGCGGCAGTTCATCGGCATCTTGCGCGACCTCAGATCCCGCAAGGCGGTGGAGCAGAGGCTGTCGCAGTTGCAGGCGCAGATCGTTCACATGACGCGGCTCTCGGCGATGGACGAGATGGGCGCGGCCATGGCGCACGAGCTTAATCAGCCGCTGACGGCGCTGATGCTCTATCTCCAGGCCGTAACGCGCCAGGTGAAGCAGCCGGGCATGATCGACCGCGTGGTGGAGGTGCTGGACAAGGCTCGCTCCGAGGCCGAGCGCGCCGGCGGCATCATTCAGCGCATGCGGCAGATGGTGGAAAAACGCGAGCCGGAGCGGACGCATGTGGATCTGACCGAGGTGGTCAACGAGGCGATCGACCTGTCGGATTTCGTGGCGCAGGGCTCGACCGTCGTGATCCGCCGCATGTTCCCGCGCAAGCCGGTGATGGTGGATGTGGATCCGATCCAGATCCAGCAGATCGTCGTCAACCTTCTGCGCAACGCGGTGGAAGTGGCGAAAGACAGCGACGGCCGCTGGGTGGAGGTCAACATCCGCCACGGCAGCGCAACGGCGATGCTGTCGGTGGCTGACAGCGGGCCGGGATTTACCCCGGAAATCGCCCAGCAATTGTTCCGCACCTTCTCCAGCACCAAGAAAACAGGCATGGGGCTGGGTCTGGCGATCTCCCGCTCGATCGCGCAGAATCACGGCGGCGACCTGACCGCGGATCCCGGCGGCGAAGGCCGCGGGGCAACCTTCACGCTCTCCCTGCCCGCTGGGGACGCGACCGAAACACCCCTCGCAACAGCGAAAGGATGACAATGGCCGACCTCGACAGCGGTACGATCTTCATCGTGGATGACGACCCGTCGATCCGCGATGCGCTCGGCGTCGTCTTCGACTTGGAAGGCTTCGCCGTGCTGGCTTTCGCCAATGGCGACGATTTCCTGGATGCGATCAAAACCGATGCGCCGACCTGCGTGCTTTTGGACGTTCACATGCCGGGCCGGTCCGGGCTGGATGTTCTGAAAGCCATGGACGTGACCAATTTCCCCGCCCCGGTGTTCGTGATCTCCGGCCAAGGCGATATTCCGATGGCGGTGAACGCGATCAAGCTGGGCGCGGTGGATTTCATCGAGAAGCCCTTCGATGCCGACACGGTGGTGACGCGGGTGCGCGATGCGCTGGCGACCATGGCGCTGAACGACGGCAAACCCCGCGACCCCGATGATTTCCCCGGCGCCGCCCTGCTGACGCCGCGCGAGCGCGACGTGCTGCGCGAGATCACGGCGGGCGCCTCCAACAAGGAAGCGGGCCGCCGCCTCGGTATTTCTCCTAGGACGATCGAGGTACACAGGGCTCGAATCATGGAAAAACTGGGGGCCCGCAACGCCGCCGACCTCGTTCGCATCGTGTTGACTGCGAGTACGGGTGAACACGGATAAAAATCCGCGCTCGATCAAGGCACACTAGGAAAATGGAGCCGCAGCTTTGATGCTCTCGCCTTTCTCGTGCCGAGGACATGGGTGTGGCATTTTACATCGTTGAAGATGACGACGCTGTTGCCGATGCCTTGCAGGCACTATTGGCGGGCGCCGGCCATGAGACCCGCGTGTTCGCCTCGGGAGAAGGGTTCATCTCCGCCGGTCCGCCCGGTCCGGGAGACACGGTCGTCGTGGACCTTGGACTGCCGGGAATAAGCGGCAGCGCAGTTGCGAGGTGGCTGTCCGCGCTGTCGCGGCCGCCGCGCATGGTGGTGATTTCGGGAAAATCCTCCGCGACGATCGAACGCGAGACCCGCAGCATCGCGTCGGTCAAGGTGCTGCGCAAACCCCCCGCCGCTGACTGGCTGGAGGCGCTGACGGACTGACGCGGCTTCAACCGGTGCGGGCGCGAAACGCGTCGACGATCCAGTCCCGAACGGGCCGAAGCGGCTTGGCGCGGGCAAGGTCTCGGTGAATAACAAGCCAGACCGGGCGATCGGGAAGCGGAACGGTCATGGGAAGCGCGACGAGGCCCGGCATCCGGCCCGCGATCAACCGTGGCAAAAGCGAGATTCCGGCACCTGCCGCAGTGGCCGCAGCAAGCGCAAGCGTGCTCGACGACCGCGCGACGACGCAGGGGCCAAGACCCATCCGATCCACCCAGACCCGCTCCGGGATCGTGCCATATCTGTCGTCGTAGCCGAGCAACCGCTCCTGGCGCAGATCGATGGCGTCTGCCGGCCGGCCGGCGAGATAGGCCGACGAGGCGTAGAGCCCGGTCGCGATCGACGGCAGCCGGCGGGCTATGAGACTGGCGCCGGCCGGCTGGGCGAATCGAATCGCAAGTTCGGCTTGGCGCGAGGCAAGGCTGACGACGTCGTTCTCGCTCACGAGATCGACCTGAAGGTCCAGCTTGCGGTCGATCAGGCGGGGCAGGGCGGGCGCCAAAATCTCGACGATGATGGGTTCGGTGGCGGAGATGCGGATGGGATCGACCCAGCCGCCGGATCGCAAGCTGGCGGCAAGACGGCCCACATCGTCTATCGCGCTCGCGGCGACCCGCGCGCGGGTGAGAAGCGCCCGGCCGTGCGCGGTGAGGGCGGCGCCTTCTTGCGACCGATCGAACAGGGTGAGGCCGAGGGCGGCTTCGAGCGCGTCGATACGCCGCGAAACGGTGGCGACGGACAGCCGCAGCCGCCGGGCCGCAGCCGTCAGCGTGGGCTCTTCGGCGGCGATGCGGAAGATGCGAAGGTCGGCCCAATCCATAGGGTGCTCGTCGGAATACCCGTTTCATAGATGGAAGGTATCTTTGCATTATTGGCGATAGCAGTCGAGAGCCGGCAAGCGGAGGATGCGGCGTCTTATCAAGGAGATCGCCATGTCCGATACAATCATCCGCTCACTGCCTTGGAACGCCCCGACGACGTGGATCGCGCTCGGCGCCGTTGCCGCCTTCTTTCTGCTGGGGGCCCGCGCGGTGCTGATGCCGGGTCCGGCCTCGGCCTTTTTCGGCGTCGGGATCGAGACCGGCTCTGGCCTTGCCTTTGTGCAGGCGTTCGGCGCCCGCAACATGGGCCTAGCGCTGACCGGGCTCGCGCTCATTTGGCTGGACCACAGGACGGCGCTGGCGGCGCTGCTTCTCGCGGGGGCCTTTATCGCTGCCATCGACGCTTATGCGGTGATGTCGGCGGCGGGATTCGCCAAGGGCGCCAAGCATCTTGGCTATGTCGTGGGGCTTGGCGCCTTTGGGCTTTGGCTCTGGCTGCGCCGTTGATCCGGCGCATCCGTACTCGTCCGTAAGTATCGCATCCTACGTAGCCGACCGGAATTTTGCGGCGCGGCGAAGCCTCGTATCGTTCGCTTGTGCAAGGGGTTTGGGACATTCCGAACGATCGGACGGATCGGACGGAAACGCCTCGGTGAGGCGAGGTCCCGCGTCGCGGTGCCCGTGGACGGATGGGTGCGACGAGACGAGAACCCCCAAACGGGGGGCCGGTGACACGGCCCGCGAGGAGGGACGATGTACGCCGAACTCAACACGGCGCCAGGGGCGCATCCGCACCAGAACGGCCGGGATCAGGGCAACGGCCGGTATGCCGGGACGACGCGGCGCACGGCGGGCGACGACAGCGCCTGGGCCGCCTATCTCCAATCGCCCAAGACCCGCACGGAAAGCCATGATTCGCATACGATCCTCTTCCATGAGGACGATGCGGCAAGCCATGTGTTCGAAGTGGCGAGCGGGTCGGTGATGCTCTACCGCATTCTGGCGGACGGGCGGCGGCAGGTGGTGGATATCTTGGGGCCGGGCGATCTGTTCGGGCTTTCCATGACCGGGATCTACGACTGTTCGGCGGAAACACTGGTTTCATCGAGCGTGCGCAGCTTGGACCGGCGCGACATCGAACGTTCGAGCGAGCTTCAGAGCCACGTCAACCGCTGCCTGATGAGCCGGATCGAGGCGCTGCATTCCCATGCCGTGCTGCTGGGCCGCAAGTCGGCCTCCGAGCGGGTGGCGAGCTTCCTGATGCGCTTCGTGCCGAACCGGGGCGTGGTGGGGTGTCCGGGACCCCGCGCGGGCGAGGACGACAAGGTGATCGTGCTGCGCATGACCCGGCAGGAAATCGCCGATTATCTCGGCCTCACCATCGAAACCGTGAGCCGCGTGCTGTCCGACATGAAGCGGCGCGGCGTGATCGGGATCGAAAAGAACGACCGGATCCGCCTTGCCGGCGTGTGCCGGATCTGCCGGATGACCGGCACGCATTGATGAATTGTCTCCCCGGTCACGCCAATGGCGTGGCCGCCTCCCCGGCCCCTGGGCGATGAATTTCGCCTTGAGGTCAAACTTTGAGGCGTTCCGGACCCGCCACCGATCGGCGCGGTTCTCGGGCGCCTCTTTTTTATGAAGACGCGCCGCGTTGATCCTCCATGGGAACGCGCGGCTTCAGACCGCGACCGAATGACGGCCGCCGCCGCCGAGATAGGCGTCGAAGGCGCTGGCGACGACGCGGGCAAGCTCGGTCTTATGGGTTTCGATGCGGACGCGACCGGATTTCGACGTGACCCAGCCGGACCGCACAAGCGGTTCCAAGGTGGCCAGAGCGCCGTCGAAAATGCCGGGCGCATGGCCGTGGGCGGCCGCGATGGTTGGCAGATCCGCCTCGAAAAGGCAGAGCAGCGCCTCGATGACGGCGCCGCGCACGACATCTTCGCCGGTGAAGATCTTGCCGCGCTCGAACGGGAAGGCGCCGGCGTCGATGGCGCGCTGCCAGATGCCGTTCGCGGCGGTGTTCTGGACGAAGCCGCGCGGCGTGCGGCCGATCGAGGACGAGCCGAGGCCGATCAGCGTTTCGGCGCTGTCGGTGGTGTAGCCCTGGAAATTGCGCTTCAAGGTGCCGGCGTCGCGGGCTAGGGTGAGCGTATCCTCCGGGCGGGCGAAATGGTCTATGCCGATTTCATCATAGCCGAAGGCGTCGATGGTCTCGCGGGAAATGCGGGCGAGTTCCAGGCGCTGATCGCTGGGCGGGAGGGTGGCTTCGTCGATCCGGCGCTGGTGGGCGCGGAACCAGGGAACGTGGGCGTAGCCGAAAAGCGAGATGCGTGACGGCGCAAGGCCGGCCGCATGGAGCGCCGTGCGCCGCACGGAGGCCGGCGTTTGTAGCGGCAGGCCGTAGATCAGGTCCATGTTGATGGCGCCGATGCCCGCGATCCGAAGCGCCGCGACGGCTGCCTCCACCGTTTCGAGCGGCTGGATGCGGCCGATGGCGGCCTGCACATCGGGGTCCAAATCCTGCACGCCGAGGCTGACGCGGGTGACGCCCATGTCGGCGAGAAACCGCGCGCCGGCTTTGTCGACATGGCGCGGATCAAGTTCGATGGCATGTTCGGCGGTGTCGAGGATGGTGAAGCAGCGATGGAGATCGTCGATCACGGTTTCGAAGAGGTCCGGCGGCACGAGGTTCGGCGTACCGCCGCCCCAATGGATGTGCGAGACGTCTACCGGCCCGAGGCGATCGGCGACGAGCGCGATTTCACGGCGCAGCACTTCGACATAGGAGCGGATCGGCGCGTCCTTCCGCGTCGCCTTGGTGGTGCAGCCGCAGTAGTGGCAGATCGACCGGCAATAGGGGATGTGGAGATAGAGCGACACGGACCCGCCCGCGCGGCCCGCCTCCTCCAGCCATTCGCCGTAAAGTTCCGACGTCACCTCGCCCGAGAAATGCGGTGCGGTGGGATAGGAGGTGTAGCGCGGGACGGTCCGGACAATGACGTCGGACAGGGCGAGGGCGGGGGGCGTGTGCGCTTTCTTGGGGCGAAATTGAACGGGGGGGGGGGTGTATTTGACACGGGACAATGTTGGGGGGGGGGCGGTGCTGCTTGGGTGGGAGCTTTTTGGGATGGGTCGGCGCCGGACCCCTCACCCGGCCGTGCTTTGCACGTCCACCCTCTCCCGCAAGGGGCGAGGGTTAAGGGCGCGCGGCGGGTGTCGTTTCCTTCCCCCACAAGGGGAGAAGGGAAGGGGTGGCCCTTCGCGCTTGTCTCCTACTTCTCCACAACCAAATCGCTGGTCGGCTTCGAGCAGCACGGGAGAAAAAACCCGGCTTCGATTTCCTTTTTCCGGATGCCGCCTTTGTGGGTCATGTCGACGGTGCCGGAGAGGAGTTTGGCTTTGCAGGTGCCGCAGAGGCCCTCGGTGCAGGAGGAGGCGAGGCGGACGCCTTGATCGCGGGCGGCGGCAAGGACGAACTCATCGGCACGGACGGTGACGGTCTGGTTGACGCGGGGGAAGGTGACTTGGTAGGTGGGAACGGCGGATTCGATCGCTTCCGCGATGAGGGCCTGAGCGGCGGCGGCGGGCTGCTCGGCGATCAGGGTGGCGAAATCGAAGCTTTCCTGGTGGTAGAGGGCGGGGTCGTGGGCGAGGCCCGCGAGGAACGAACGGGCGGCCTTCATGAAGGGCGCGGGGCCGCAGCACCAGACGGAACGGGTGGAAAAATCGGGGATGGCGAGCTGGATCAGCTCGGGCGTAAGGCGGCCGGTGTGGCCCGGCCAGCCGGTTTCGCCTGCGGTCGATTCCGGCAGGTGGATCACGCGAAAGCCGGGGAGGCGGCGGGCGATGAGGTCCAGTTCGTCGCGGAAGACGATGTCGGCGGGGGTGCGGCAGGCGTGGAGGAAGACGATGTCGACGGGCTTGGCGAGGTCGGCGAAGGCGCGCACCATCGACATCAGCGGCGTGATGCCGGAGCCGCCGGTGAGGAAGAGATATTTCGGCGCGAGGTCGGCAAGGCAGGTGAACGCGCCCATCGGGCCGATGGCTTTGACCGTCGCCCCGGGCGCGCAATGGTCGTGAAGCCAATTCGAGACCGGGCCGCCGGGAACGCGCTTCACCGTGATGGAAACGGCGTGCGGGCGGGTGGGCGTGGATGAGAGCGTGTAGCAGCGGTTGACCGGACCACCGGGTAGCGGGAACTCGAAGGTGAGGAACTGGCCGGGCTGGTAGGCGAAGCGGCGCGGTTCCGGCGGCTCGAATACGAAGGTGCGGACGTCATGGGTTTCCGCGATGACGGCCGTGCAGATGAGCCGGTCGTCGGCCTCGCTGTCCCAGAGGGGAAGATCGCCGAGGTGGCGGGCGAGGTGGGCGGTGGCGGTGGTCATGAGAGGGGGCGCAGCCTTATGGATGACGGACGCGGGCGTTAGCCGAGATAGGCCTGGAGGCGGCCGACGTACCAATTCGCGAACTTGTCGACGAGGCCTTCGGTGAAGGGTGAATAGGGGCCGGGCTCGTAGGCGGGGCTTTTGACGCCGGACTGCTGGTAGCCGACGAGGGCGGCGTCTTGCGCGTTGGTGGCGGTCCACACGGCGGTGAGGCGGGCGAGGTCGTAGTCCACGCCCTCGACGGCATCCTTGTGGACGAGCCATTTCGTGCGGACCAAGGTGCGATCCGGCGAAAGCGGGATCACCGTGAAGGTGACGATGTGGTCGGACATGAAATGATGCCAGCTATTCGGCTGGGTCCAGAACGACAGGCCGCCCATCTTGGGATTGGTGAGGGCGCCGAGGAGGCGCTTGGAGGCGACCTTGGTGTCGAGGGTCTGGCTCTCGCCGGCGCGGTCGATCGGCAGGCGCTGGGTGCGAAAGCCGGTGACGCGATCGTCGAGGTGGTCGATCTCGCGCGAAGGGATGCCGGCGGATTCCCATTCGCCGTGAAGGTCGGTCACCATGCATTCGTAGCGATGGGCCTCCTTGGCTTTGGCCTCGTCCATGGATTCGGGCGAGAAGCCGAATCCGTATTCGAAGAGCGGCACGATGAGTTCGGGGTGGTTGCCCGCGCAGTGATAGCACTCGCGGTTGTTTTCCATGGTGACCTTCCAGTTGCCCTCCTCGATGAGGTCCGACTGGAAGGCGATCTTGGTGTCGCGCAGCGCGTGGGGAGCGAGATAGGGGCCCATCGCGGCGGCCATGGCGCCTAAATCGGCGGGGGGCTCGTCGGCGAGGCAGATGAAGAGGAGGCCTTCGACGGACTTGAGGTGCACGGGTTTGAGGCCGTGGCAAGAGGTGTCGAAGTCTTCGCCCATGTGCTCGGCGCGAAGGAGGCTGCCGTCGAGATCATAGGTCCAGGCGTGATAGCGGCAGACGAGCTTGCCGACGGAGGCCTTCGGGTCGTGAATGAGGCGCGAGCCGCGATGGCGGCAGACGTTGTGGAAGGCGCTGATTTTGCCATCGTCGTCGCGCACGATCAGGATCGAGGCGCGGCCGATATCGACGACCATGACGTCGCCCTCGTCCGGCACATCCGGCTCGATGCCGACGTAGATCCAGTGGCGGAAGAAGATCGCCTCCATGTCGAGGTCGAAGATTTCGGCCGAGGTATAGAAGGCCTGCTCCAGGCTGTAGCCCGGGCGGCGGCGGGCTACGAGAGCGCGGGGGCTGGCGGCGGTATGGTCGAGCATGATCGGTCTTCGTAGGGCACGGGTTTATGTTGGGGCTGCAAGGTCACTCGAACAGTCGGTTTCCTGCAAGTTCTATGGCGCCGGGCGGCGTTGTCAGGCCGGATTCGTCGTCGAAGGCGGCGCAACGGTCGCGCAGGCGGATTTCCGACGGTGAGAGGCCGTGTAACGCCTTGAATTGGCGGGAGAAGTGGGCGCAGTCGGAAAAGCCGCTTTCCAGTGCGATATCGGTCACCGAGCGTTCGGTATGATCGAGCAGCCAGCGGGCGTATTTGAGGCGAAGCGAGCGATAGAAAGCGCCGGGCCGCATGTTCAGCGTGGTTTGGAACAGGCGCTCAAGTTGGCGGGTGGAGAGTTGGAGGCGGCTGGCGACATCGGCGATCGGAAGCGGATCGGCCAAATTCTGCTCCATGAGGATCAGCGCGCGGCGCACCCGCTCGTCGCCGTTCGCCTCGGCCATCGGGGGATGCGGCTGGGCGGCGGTGCCGGGGCGGGCCTGATCCAGCACGAAAATCTGGCGGCTTTTCTGCGCGACGGCGCGGCCGAGCGATTGCTCGATCAAGGTGCTGGCGAGATCGGCGACGGAGCCGCCTCCAGGGCAGGTGATACGGTCGCCGTCGATCACGAACAGGCGGTCCGCGACGGGATGGTGGTGCGGGAATTCGGCTAGGAAATCCTGGTAGTGATACCAATTCACGCAGACCCGCCGCCCTGTCATGAGCCCGGCGCGGGCAAGAATGAACGAGCCGGTGCAAAGGCCGATGAGCGGGACACCGGCGCGGGCGGCGAGGTTCAGATAATCGATGGTGGCGTCATCCACTTGCCGGCCGGCATGCAGGATGCCGCCGACGACGGCGATGTAATCGAAGCGGGTGGGATCGAGGAAGCCGGAGGTGCGCGAGACGGTGACGCCGCAGGACGCGCGCACCGGTTCTGAGCGTGCGCTCATGATCGCCCATTGGCAGGCGATCGGGCGCGAGAGGTCTCCCTCGTCGGCGGCGAGGCGCAGTTGATCTACAAAGAGCGAAAAGGCGGAGAGCGTGAAATTGTCGGCCAAGATAAAGCCGACGGATAAGCGTGGACGCTGCGGCGCGCCGCTCGGAGATTGCTTTGAGCCTTGGCTCGCCGTTGCCATGTGAGCGTCTCCCCCGCGGCGCCTCTCTCCCTCAGGATCAGCCATCGGACATTTACGTTACTTCATATTCAAGCCGCGCCTCAGCAAGAAAATTAGCCGCGTAGTGTGAAAAACTTCGCCAAACTTCCACGCGAAATTGATCTTCGCTTGTACGCCACAGCACGATTTCCGCCTTTGCGAGCAAGGTGCGCGTTGCAAAGCCGACGGGGAAGGCGGCAAGGCCGAGATCCAGCGGGCAGCCGTGGTTGAGAATGCGGGCGGCGGCGGGGCCGGAAACGGTGATCGCGGTGTTGCGATGCGATACGTCCACCAAGGCATGCGGCACATTTGCAAGCGCGGAAGGGAGAGCATCGGCTAGGGACGCGGCATGGCCGTCAGCTACAGGGATGGCATAGCCGTCAGCTACAGGGACGGCATAGCCGTCAGGCGCGATCAGCAGCCATTCGTCCGGCGAGAGGGCAAGCGCGGTGACATCACCCGATGTGGCGGACCGGCCGACCGGGGGGAGCGCGAAACCGAGGGCCGGGGCGGCGGCCTTAGCGATGCCGGGACGGCCGCGCAGCGAAAAGCGCGTGGCGGGCGGCGCTTCGGCCAAGCGGCAGGACTTGTCGGCGGGGGACGGGCCGAATCGTCCGGCAAGCGCGGTGCGGCGGGCGGGGGCTTCAGACATGGAGGCGGGCGCCTTCTTTGTCGTAGAAGATGGGCTCGGTGACCGTGGCTTCGATCACGCGGTCCGGCATGGGGATGAAGACCGTCTCGCCCATCTTCGCGCGGCCGCCGCGCAGCATGGCGAGCGCGATGGAGCGGCCCAGCGTCGGGCTGTCGTAAGACGACGTGACGTGGCCGATCATGCGGGCGGGGATCTGGAAGTCGCGGGCGGGGACGATTTGCGCGCCTTCTTCAAGCACGGTTTTCGGGTCGGCGGTGAGGAGGCCGACGAGTTGCTTGCGGTTCGGATCGGCCATGGCGGGGCGGGCGAGCGCGCGCTTGCCGACGAAATCCGGCTTGGATTTGCCGATGGCCCAGGAAAGGCCGACGTCGTCCGGGGTGGCGGTGCCGTCGGTTTCCTGGCCGATGATGATGTAGCCTTTTTCGGCGCGGGCGACGTGCATCGCCTCGGTGCCGTAGGGTGTGATGCCGAACGGTTTGCCGCCTTTGTAAACGGCGTCCCAGATTGTGGAGCCATAATCCGCAGGGACGTTGATCTCGTAGCCGAGTTCGCCGGTGAAGGACACGCGGAAGAGGCGGCAGGGGATGCCGAGGATTGTTCCCGTGGCGACCGACATGTGGGGGAGGGCATCGTTTGAGAGGTCGATGCCCTCGACGAGGCCGGCGATGGTGTCGCGGGCTTTCGGGCCTTGGACGGCGATGACGGCCCATTGTTCGGTGGTGGAGGTTAGCCAGACGTCGAGGTGGGAGAACTCGGTCTGGAGGTAATCCTCCATGTGGTTGAGCACACGGGGGGCGCCGCCGGTGGTGGTGGTGACGTGGAAGCGGTCGGGCGCGAGGCGGCCGATGACGCCGTCGTCCATCACGAACCCGTCCTCGCGCAGCATGACGCCGTAGCGGCAGCGGCCGACGCCGAGTTTGGCCCAGGCGTTGGTGTAGAGGAGTTCGAGGAAGGCGGCCGCGTCCGGCCCGACGACCTCGATCTTGCCGAGGGTGGAGGCGTCGAAGAGGCCGACGCCGGAGCGGATGGCCTGGACTTCGCGGTGGACGGCTTGGTGCAGGGTCTCGCCGGATTTGGGGAAGTACCAAGCGCGCTTCCATTGCGCGACGTTTTCGAAGGGCGCGCCTTGGCTGACGGCGAAGTCGTGCGAGGGGGTGCGGCGAACGGGGTCGAACAGATCGCCGCGCGAGGCTCCGGCGAAGCTGCCGAAGGTGACGGGCGTGTAGGGCATGCGGAAGCTGGTGAGGCCGATGGCCGGAATGGGCGTGCCGAGCGCTTCCGACACGATGCCCAGCGCGTTCATGTTGGACGTCTTGCCCTGGTCGGTCGCCATGCCGGTGGTGGTGTAGCGCTTGACGTGCTCGATGGAGCGCATGCCCTCGCGGGTGGCGAGCTTCAGATCCTTGGCGGTGACGTCGTTCTGGAAATCGACAAAGGCTTTGACGCGTGACGGGTTGCGGCCGTGCGGGAGCGCGCCGAGGTGGCCGCCGGTGACGGGGTGCGTGCCGGCGACGGCGAAAGCGCGGGGGTGGGCGGACGCGCCGTTCGCGGCTTTGGCGGCGGCGTCGCCGGCGGCGTAACCGTCGTTCAGCACGGCGGAGAGGTCGAAGACGCCGCGCGCGCCGCCGGCGGAGCGCTCGCGCTCGGCTGATGTGCCGGGGACATAGGCTTGCAGCGCGTCGTCGAAGCGGAGTTTGCCGCGCGATTGTGAGAAGAGGTGGACGGTCGGCGTCCAGCCGCCGGACATAAGGAGGAGATCGCAGACGATCGGCTCGGGCGCGGAAACGTGGTCGGGGGCGAGGATGCGGGCGAGGTGGGCCTCCCGGACGTGCTTGCGGCCGCGCGTTCCGGAGATGACGGTGGCGGGTTCGATGCGGATGCCGGCGGCGCGGGCGAGATCGATCAGCGGGCCGCTTGGGTTCGGCCTGATATCAGCGATGGCGGCGATGGTGACGCCCGATGCGTGCAGGTCGAGCGCGGCGCGGTAGGCGCTGTCGCACGCGGTGGCGATGACGGCGCGGGTGCCCGGCCGGGCGGCCCAGCGGTTGGCGAAGGCGCGGGCGGCGTCGGCCAGCATGATGCCGGGGCGGTCGTTGTCGGGGAACACGAGCGGGCGTTCGATGGCGCCGGTGGCGAGCACGACCTCGCCGGCGCGAATGTGCCACATCCGCTCGCGGGGCAAGCGCGGATCGGAATGGGCGAGGTGATCGGTGACGCGCTCGGCGACGCCGATGAGATTATGCGGCGTGTAGCCGAAGGCGGTGGCGCGGGAAAGCAGCGTGACGCCGGCAGACTGGAGTTCGGCGACGGCGGTGGCGATCCAGTCATGAGCCGGCTTACCATCGATGATGGCGGAGGTGTCGTGGAGAAGCGATCCGCCGAATTCGGGCTGTTCGTCCACCAGCATGACGCGAAGGCCGCTGGCGCTGGCGGCGAGGGCGGCGGTGAGACCGGCGGGGCCGGAGCCGACGATCAGCACGTCGACGTGGTGGTGAACTTGGCTGTAACGGGCGGCGTCCGGCGTTTTCGGCGCGCGGCCGAGGCCGGCGGCGGCGCGGATTTTGGGCTCGTAAACGCGCGTCCAGAAGGACTTCGGCCACATGAAGGTCTTGTAGTAAAAACCGGCGGGCAGGAAGCGGCCGAGGCGGTGGTTGACGGCGCCGATATCGAAGGTTAGCGACGGCCAGCGGTTCTGGCTTTCCGCGACGAGGCCGTCGTGGAGTTCGACGGCGGTGGCGCGCAGGTTGGGCGTGTAATTCGCGTCGTCAGGGCCGACGCCGACCAGGGCGTTCGGCTCGTCGGTTCCGGCGGTGAGGAAGCCGCGCGGGCGATGGTATTTGAACGAGCGGCCGACAAGATGGACGCCGTTTGCGATCAGCGCCGAGCCGAGCGTGTCGCCGGCAAAACCGCTGTAGCTCGCACCGTCGAAGGTGAAGCGGAGCGGGCGGGCGCGGTCGATGCGGCCGCCCGTGGGGAGGCGATGAGCGGTCACGAACGGCGCTCATCGAAGGTTGCGATGTCGGGCTTCGGCTCACCCGGCAGGTAGGTGGCGAGGAAGAAATCCGTCGTGGTGTCGCGCACGGCGTTGAAGAATTTTCCGCAGCCGTGGATATGCCGCCAGCGTTCGAAGTGAATGCCCTTCGAATTGGTGCGGTGGTAGAGGCGGTCGGCGACGGTTTGGTCGTCGAGCGTTTCGGTGGCGGCGGGGCGGGGCACGTGCGCTTCGCCGCCGTAGCGGAATTCAAGCTCGGGGCGCGGGCCGCAATGCGGGCAATGGATGATCAGCATGGCGGGGCCGCTCAGTGCGCGACGGCTGCGGCGGCGGCTTCGTCGATGAGGAAGCCGTCGCGGAAGCGGTCGAGGGTGAAGGGGGCGTTGATCGGGTGCGGCTCGTCGCGGGCGATGGTGTGGGCAAAGACGTTGCCGGACCCCGGCGTCGCCTTGAAGCCGCCGGTGCCCCAGCCGCAGTTGACGTAAAGGCCGGGAACGGGGGTTTTCGACAGGATTGGCGAGCGGTCAGGCGTGACGTCGACGATGCCGCCCCAATTGCGTAGCATGCGCATGCGGCGGAACATCGGGAACAGCTCGCAAATGGCGTCGAGCGTGTGCTCGGACACGTGGAGCGCGCCGCGCTGGGTGTAGCTGGTGTAGGCGTCGGTGCCGGCGCCGATGACAAGCTCGCCCTTGTCGGACTGCGAGATATAGGCGTGGATCGTGTTCGACATGATGACGCAGGAGACGGCGGGCTTGACCGGCTCCGACACCAGCGCCTGAAGCGGATAGCTTTCGAGCGGCATGCGAACGCCGGCCATGTCCATGACGACCGAGGTGTGCCCGGCGGCGACCACGCCGACCTTAGCTGTGGCGACGAAGCCCTTGGACGTGTCGACGCCGGTGACGCGGCCTGTGGCGTCGCGGCGGATGCCGGTGACCTCGCAGTTCTGGATGATGTCGACGCCGAGCGCGTCGGCTGCGCGGGCGTAACCCCAAGCGACGGCGTCGTGACGGGCGGTGCCGCCGCGCCGCTGGAGGGCTGCGCCGAGGATGGGGTAGCGAATATCCGCCGAGATGTTGAGGCCGGGGCAGAAGGCGGCGGCCTCTTCAGGCGTCAGCCATTCGTTGTCGACGCCGTTGAGGCGGTTGGCGTGGATATGCCGCTTGGCGGACTGAACGTCGTGGATGGTGTGCGCGAGCATCATGACGCCGCGCGCGGAATACATGACGTTGTAGTTGAGTTCCTGGGAGAGATTGTCCCAGAGCTTCAGGGCGTGGTCGTAAAGGGCGGCGCTTTCGTCGAACAGGTAGTTCGAGCGGATGATGGTGGTGTTGCGCCCGGTGTTGCCGCCGCCGAGCCAGCCGCGCTCAATGACGGCGACATTGCGGATGCCGTGCTCCTTGGCGAGGTAATAGGCGGTGGCAAGGCCGTGCCCGCCCGCGCCAACGATCACGACATCATAGGCCGGTTTTAGGGCCGGTTGCCGCCACTGCGGACCCCAGCCCTGATGGCCTTTGAAGGCCTGGCCGATGAGCGAGAAGAGCGAAAACTTCTGCATGGAAGCGCCATCGTCCAAATCAAATCAGCCTGCACTATCCCCCGGGAGAGCCCCGAACGGAATGCGCGTCTACGGCGGTTGATTTGAACGAATGCGACATTTGTGTCGGAAATGGAAGGGGCGTGTTGGGGGGCGGGTGTGACGGCTCCGGCTCGGCCTGGGTCATCCCGGTGCGGCCGGGGTCACTTCGGGGAAGGTCCGATCGCCGTCGAGAAGCGTTGGTCCTGTGCCGTGGAGCCCTATGGTGTCGACACGTTCGGCAGGCCGTTCGACACCTGCATAGATTCATCGTCGAAAACCTTCGCTCGCTCTCGCGGTAACGACCAGTATACCTAGAAATAAGTAGGTAAAATTCGGAAGTTTACGCTTCACAAATTTTCGTTTTGTTTAAATGTGCTGTCCATCACAGATTTTGTCGCCCATTTTTGGCGATGTAACATAAGTCTCTTACCGGAGTTATCCAAATACACTGCTTGTTATTCCGCTAGGTGCGGTGCGTTTGAAATAGTTACGAGTGTGAATCATGGTCAAGCGGTTTATCATTGCACTGGTTTTGCTTGTGATTGTTTGCGGCGGGCTTGTCGGTTTCAACATATTCCGTGCGCAGGCGATATCGGACTTTTTCGCCAACATGCCGCGTCCGACGGTGGCGGTGTCGACGGTGAAGGCCGAACCGGTGACGTGGACGCCGGGCATCGAGGCGGTGGGCACGGTGTATGCGCGCCAGGGCGTGGATGTGGCGAGCCAGGCGAGCGGCGTGGTGGAGGAAATCAAGTTCAAGCCGAACGAGCGGGTGAAAGCCCGGCAGTCGATGGTGCTGCTCGACACCGACGTGGAGCGCGCCGATCTGATCGCGGCCGAAGCGGCGATGGTGCGTGATCGCCAGAGCCTCGACCGAGCGAAGGCGCTGGCGACGCGCGGCGTCAACACTGCGGCGACATTGCAGACGGCGACGGCGCAGCTTGAAGCCTCGCGCTCGCTGCTCGAACGGCTGAAGGCTGTGATCGACAAGAAGGACATCAAGGCCCCCTTTGCGGGGACCACGGGCATCGTTCGGGTGGATGTGGGGCAATACATCGAACCCGGCACCGTGATCGCAACGCTGCAGGACCTCGACAACATGAAGGCGGATTTCACGGTGCCCGAGCAGCAATTCCCGCTGATCCATGTGGGCCAAGCCGCCCGCTTCGGCACCTCGCCGGACGAAATGACCTATAGCGGCCGCATCACCGGCATCGACCCGAAAATCGACCCGGCGTCGCGGCTGGTGTCGGTGCAAGCGGAGGTCGGCAACCTCGACGGCAACCTGCGGCCGGGGCAGTTCATCAACGTGCGCGTGATCTTGCCGGAGGAGCACAACGTGCTGGCGCTGCCGCAGACGGCGGTGGTGACGTCGCTCTACGGAACCTACGTCTATGTGGTGCAGCCGGAGGAGAAGACGGCGGCGAATGGCGCTGCGCCGGCGGAAACCGGGGCCGTGGCGGCGGATGACGATGCCGCGCCGAAATTTATGGCACGGCAGGTGTTCGTGGACGTCGGCCGGCGCACGGGCGATCAGATCGAAATCACGGGCGGGCTAGAGACCGGGGCCGAGGTGGTGACGGCCGGGCAGAACCGGCTTTCGAACGGCAGTCCCGTGGCGATTTCCAACCAAGGCGCCGACAAGGTGGCGGCGACGGGGGACGCGTTATGAACTTCTCCGAACTCTTCATCCGGCGGCCGGTTCTCTCCACGGTCGTGTCGCTGATGATCCTGCTGGTTGGGGCGCAGGGCATTTTCAACATGTCGATCCGCCAATACCCGGAGGTGGAGGAGACCGTGATCACGATCACGACCAGCTATCCCGGCGCCGCGCCGGAGCTGATCCAAGGGTTCATCACCACGCCGATCGCCAAAGCGGTGTCGTCGGCCGAGGGCGTGGATTATGTGACGTCGCAGGCGCGCCAGAGCCTTTCCACGGTGACGGTGCACATGCGCCTCAACACCGATCCCGACAAGGCGATGACGGAGGTGACCTCCAAGGTGCAGGAGGTGCGCGGAGACTTGCCGGTCGAGGCGGAGGATCCGGTGATCGTGAAGGGCACCGGCCAGCAATTCGCGCTGATGTATCTGGCGGTGCAGTCGGAGCGGATGAATGCGCGCGAGATTACCGAATACATCACCCGCGTGATCCAGCCCCGGCTTGCCACGGTGGAGGGTGTGGCGGACGCGCAGATCCTGGGCGGCCAGGAATTCGCGATGCGGGTGTGGATCGATCCGTTGCAGCTTGCCTCTCACGGGGTGACGGCGGCGGATGTGCTGAGGGCGATCGTCGAATCCAACTTCCTTTCGGCGCCGGGAAGCACGGAGAACCAGTATTTCGCCTATGCGATCGAGACTCAGACCACGCTGCAAACGCCCGAAGCCTTCGGCGCGCTGCCCATTCGCGCGAGCGGCGACGAGGTCGTTCGGCTGCGCGATGTGGCGAAGGTGGAACTGGGGGCGGAATCCTCCGACGTGACGGTGCGCTTCAACGGATTGCAGGGCGTGTTCATCGGCGTGTTTCCAACGCCCTCGGCCAACCCGCTGGATACGGCCGCTTTGGTGCGGGACGAACTGCCTGTGATTCAGGACAGCCTGCCGGCCGGGACGAACATCACGCTGGTCTATGACTCGACCGAGGCGATCTCGGCATCGATCGAGGAGGTGTTCACCACGATCGGCGAAGCGGTGGCGATCGTGGTGCTGGTGATCCTGGTGTTCATAGGATCCTTCCGCTCGGTGGTGATCCCGATCGTGACGATCCCGCTGTCGCTGATCGGGGTGTGCTTCTTTTTGTGGGCGCTCGACTATTCGCTGAACACGCTGACGCTGCTGGCCATGGTGCTTGCGATCGGGCTGGTGGTGGACGATGCGATCGTGGTGGTGGAGAACATCCACCGGCATATCGAGGAGGGCATACGGCCCCTGGATGCGGCGATCGTGGGGATGCGGGAGATCTTCGGGCCCGTGGTCGCGATGACAATCACGCTGGCGGCGGTCTATGCGCCGATCGGTTTCACACAGGGCGTGACCGGTTCGCTGTTCCGCGAATTTGCCTTCACGCTGGCCGGCGCGGTGATCATATCCGGTTTCGTGGCGGTGACGCTGTCGCCCATGATGTCCGGCCGGCTGCTGAAGGCGGGCCATAACAGCGGCTTCGCGGGCTTTGTGGACCGGACCTTCGAGCGGCTGGCGAGCCGCTATGCGCGCTGGCTGACGGGATCGCTGAATTACCGGCCGGTGACGCTGACGGTGGTGGTGGCGCTGATGGCAACATCCGTCTACCTCTTCTTGAACACGACGACGGAACTGGCGCCCGAGGAAGATCAGGGCGCACTGTTCGGCGTGATGACCGGTCCGCAATATGCGACCGCGGAGTATTCTGCGAAATACGGCGAGGAGATCGACAAGCTCACGGAGGACGTGCCCTCGCTGGAGGCACGGTTCCAGGTGATGGGGGATCCGACGCCGAACGGTGGCTTCGTCGGGTGGGTCCTGAAGCCCTGGGGTGAGCGGGAGGAAAGCCAAGCGCAAGTGCAGCAGGACTTGCAGGCCCGGCTCAACAAGCAGACGGGCATGGAGGGCTTCGTGTTCGCCATTCCATCGCTGCCGGGTTCGGGCGGCGGGTTGCCGGTGCAGTTCGTGATCCAGTCCACCGAGGCGGCCGAGCGGGTGTTCGAGGTGGCCGACGATATCAAGGCGAAGGCCGAGCAGTCCGGCCGGTTCATCGTGGTGCAGAATTCAGTGTCCTATGACGCCCCGAAGGCGCGCGTGTTGATTGACCGTAACCGGGCGGCGGCGCTTGGCGTGGCGGTGGCGGATATCGGCAATACGCTGAATATTCTGGTGGGCGAGAGCTCGGTGTCCAAATTCGACCGGGACAGCCGCGCCTACGAGATCATCCCGCAGGTGCCGCAGCAATATCGGCTCAATCCGGAAAGCCTGGGGGCGTTTTTCGTGCGCAGCCAATCCGGGGCGATGGTGCCGCTGTCGTCCGTGGTGACGATCACCACGGAAGCCTCAGCGCCGGCGATCGAGCAGTTCAATCAGCTCAATTCCGCGACCATATCGGCGCTGCCGAGGCCGGGTGTGACGACCGGCGATGCGCTGGCCGAGATGCAGCGCATTGCGAGCCAGGTGATGCCGGAGGGCTATTTCGTGGAGTATGCCGGCCAGTCGCGGCTGGAGGTCGAGGCGGGCAATACGCTGCTGGTGGCCTTTGGACTGGCGGTGGTGGTGATCTATCTTGTGCTCGCCGCGCAGTTCGAGAGTTTCCGCGATCCGTTCATCATCATGATGTCGGTGCCGCTGTCGGTGTTCGGAGCGATGGTGCCGCTCAATCTGGGGCTCGGGACGCTGAACATCTACACGCAGGTGGGCCTGATAACGCTGGTGGGGCTGATCACCAAGCACGGCATTCTGATGACGGAATTTGCCAACGATTTGCGGGAAAGCCGTGGCCTTTCCAAATATGAGGCGATCGTGGAGGCGGCCAGGGTGCGCTTGCGCCCGATCCTGATGACGACGGCGGCAATGGTGCTGGGCGTGGTGCCGCTGATCATCGCCGAGGGTGCAGGGGCTGCGGCGCGCTACTCGCTGGGGCTGGTGATCGCGACGGGCATGAGCGTGGGCACGATCTTCACGCTGTTCGTCGTGCCGATGTTCTACACACTGATTTCGCACGCCGACAAGAAAGCGGCGGCGCCGGGCGAGGAGCAGGACGCTTTGGCGCAGCCGGCGGAGTGACGATCAGAACCCGGCGATGCCGTCCGCTTTCGCAAGGGCAATCTCGGGCATGGGCTCGCTGGTCGGCGTGTCGCTGCTAAAGCCGGAGCCGCAGACGACCGAGAGGCCTGAGGAACCGGAGATGTCGAGGCTCATGGCCTCGTTCGGCTTCATGGTCATCTCGACGGGCGTGGCTTGGTTTTGAGCGGGAGCGATGGCGCTGCCGAGCTGGAGCGTGACGTCGCAGACGCCGGGGGCCTGGGCGACGGGCGGTCCAGCGGCCGTGGCCGGTAGAGCGCTGGAGATCTGAACGCGCGGGGCAAGGGTGAGACCGGGATCGCGGGTTTCCCCCATGGCGGCGATGCCGGCAGCCGTGCCGAAGCCTGCAAGAACGATCAAGGTGATGCCGGTGAGCCGTGCGGTTCTGATCATGGCGATGTTCCCCATGGCGAGCAGGACGCGGCGATTGCCCCTGCTTTGATGACCCCGGCGGGTAAGCCATGCCGGGCGCGTTGGTAGAACGCTCAAAGTGCGCTGTGGTTGCAGGCGGCGAGGGCGTTAAGCGGCTGTAGTGCCGGTGGAAAGGCCGGTTCCCTGCGCTCCCGCAGTGAGGGCGGCGCTGAAATGCGGCGGATTTGGAGTGGAATGGACGCAAGGGTCGGGATAACCCGTAGTTGCAAATAGCCATGCAGCAACAGGCGAAGTCCTGCCGATGCGAGTTGATAAAACTGACGAATAGCGCCGCCTGCTTCGGCCGGGGCTTGCCTGTGCGGATGAGGACGTTGAGCGCAGAGCGCCGCTTCGCCTAGTGCAGGTTGAACATGGCGGGGCTTGGCGCGCCCGATTCACGGCGACCGGCGTGGGCGCCATACGTAGTTAACAGATGATTAATGATATGTTCACGTTTCGGTGATGCGGCTTTACGGCTAGCCGACCACGGCCTTCTCGTCGCCGGGCCGGGCCTGCCAGATGTTCTGACGGTTGCGGATCTCGCGCGGGGCGGGGCCGAAATAGGTGGGCGTCTTCACGAAGTCGCGCGGCGACAGGATGACGCTTTGGATGCGCTGATAGAGCGATTTCGCCGAAATCGGCTTGCACAGCATCTCGTGAATGCCGAGGCGGCGGGCTTCGATGATCCGGCTGCGCTCGGTGTGGCCGGTGACCATGATGATGGGGATGTAGGCGAAGGGGTTGGTTGGAACGCGGATCATACGAACCATGTCCGCCCCGTCGAGGATGGGCATCACCCAATCGAGAATGAGGATGTCTGGATTGGCCCGGTCCATGGCTTCGAGGCCGGAGGCGCCGTCTTCCGCCTCCACGATTCGGCGCGCGCCGAAGCCCTGCAACATCGTCCGCAGGATCGTTCGCATATAGGCACTATCTTCCACGACCAGGAAGGTCAGGGATGACAGGTCGAGTTGCACCGCCAAACTCCTCGCAATTACACTCATATTTGTGCGGAAAGGTTATCATTGGGTTTCGACAGTGACCGCAGAGGGACCAAAGAGGCCGAGCGGAGTGAATTCGGTGCGAAAACCGGGGCTTAATGCCACATCCAAGGCGCGCGATGGCATCTTAGATTGTGTATCGGCGATGCAGGAATCGGCAAGGGTGTATTTGATCGGAATCAAAGACGCTCTTTGTCGATCCCGGCAGGGTGGCTTTGCGGGTTGATCCCGATCTGGATGAACGCGCGGCAAAACGGCTTTCGACAGCGCTGCCCGGTCTGTATAAGAGGATTGCGATCGGGAGGGAACGGATCTGATCATGGATTATGACGCCTTTTTCGAAGACGCTGTTCGGGCCCTTCAGGATGAAAAGAGATACCGGGTCTTCGCCGATCTAGAACGAATCGCAGGCCGGTTTCCGAGCGCGCTATGGCGGCGGGACGGCGAGACGCGGGAGATTACAGTTTGGTGCTCCAACGATTATCTCGGCATGGGCCAGCACCCCAAGGTGATTTCCGCGCTGTGCGAAGCCGCCGAAGCGATGGGCGCGGGCGCCGGCGGAACCCGCAACATTTCCGGCACCAACCATCCGCTGGTCGAGCTTGAGCAAGAACTCGCCGACCTGCATGGCAAGGATGCCGCGCTGATTTTCACCTCCGGCTATGTGTCGAATGAAGCCGCGATCTCGACGATCGCCAAGCTCTTGCCGGATTGCCTGATCCTCTCCGACCAGTTGAACCACGCCTCGATGATCCACGGCGTGAAGTCGTCGGGTGTTTCGAAGGTGGTGTGGCGGCACAATGATCTCGCCCATTTGGAAGACCTGCTGAAAACGGCCGGGCGCGAGCGGGCGAAGCTGATCGTGTTCGAATCGGTCTATTCGATGGACGGCGACATCGCCCCGATCGAGCGCATCGCGGACCTTGCCGACAAGTACAACGCCTACACCTATATCGACGAGGTGCATGCGGTGGGCATGTATGGCGCGCGCGGCGCGGGAATTTGCGAGCGCGACGGCGTGATGGACCGCATCGACGTGATCGAGGGCACGCTCGCCAAGGGTTTCGGCGTGATGGGCGGATATATCGCGGGGAAGTCGGCGCTGGTGGACGCGGTGCGCTCCTATGCGCCGGGGTTCATCTTCACGACCGCCTTGCCGCCCGGTCTTTGCGCCGCAGCGACCGCCTCGATCCGGCATCTGAAAGCGAGCAGCGTGGAGCGCGAGGCGCAGCAGCGGCAGGCGAGCCATACCAAAGCTGTGCTGCGGGCGGCCGGTCTGCCGGTGATGCCGAGCGAGACGCATATCGTGCCGGTGCTGGTGGGAAATCCGGATCTGTGCAAGCAGGCGTCGGATATTTTGCTGGAAAAGCACGGCATCTATATCCAGCCGATCAACTACCCCACGGTGCCGCGCGGCACCGAACGGCTGCGCATCACCCCGACGCCGATGCATGATGACGGGCGGATCGAGCATCTCGCGCTCGCGCTGGCGGATGTGTGGGAGACGCTGGGTTTGCCGCTTGATACGCCGAGGCCGCTGGAAGAAGACAGCGTGATCCGCCGCCAGATCTTCCGTGCGGCGGGCGGGTGAGGACCTGAGTTTAACGACGAACGGGAAAGGGCTTGGCAGGAATGCCGGGCCCTTTTGCTTTTGGGTGGACTCGTGCGTCACACCCACCCTAAGGCGAACCACAGGTTCCCCAGTCAATCCCTCACGTCATCATCCTGGATGGCGCGCCAAGCGGCGCCTTCGAGGTCGTCGTATTGGCTGTTTCTGAGCGACCACATGAAGCCGGCAAGGCCGAGGAGGCCGAGGCAGAGGGCGACGGGGACGAGATAGACGAGGACGTTCATGGCTGGGACTCGAGCGCCGGGATGGCGCTTACGGTTGCGCCCCGTTCGCGGGTGACGCGGCGAAGGCGCAGGGCGTTGACCGTGACGATCAGCGACGAGCCGGACATGGCGAGCGCGGCGATCAGCGGGTTGACATAGCCGGCGATGGCGACGGGCACGGCGATAAGGTTGTAGACGACGGCGATCCAAAGATTCTGGCCCATGAGCGCGCGGGCGGCGCGGGCGACCTCAAGCGCGGTCGCGACGGGTGCGAGGCGGGTGCCGAGGAACACCGCGTCGGACGCGGCTTGCGCGACATGAGCGGCGGACACGGGCGAGAGCGAGACGTGGGCGGCGGCAAGCGCCGGGGCGTCGTTGAGGCCGTCGCCGACCATCAGCACGCGCCGTCCGGCAGATTTGAGAGCTTCGAGGTGGGCGATCTTGGCGGTGGGGTCGACCTCGGCGCGCAAAGCCGTGATGCCGAGCGCTTGGGCCGCCTCGGCGACGGCTTCGATGCGGTCGCCGGAGAGGATTTCCAGGGCGTAGCCGCTCGCGCGCAGGGCGGCAACGGTTTGGGCCGCGTCGGCCTTGAGGCTTTGGCCGACGGCGAAGACGACGGGCTCGGCGGTGCCGTCCTGGAAGGCGATTAGGGAGGCCGTGGGATGGGCGGCGCGCAAGGGGGCGAGGGCGGACTCCGTGACGCCGCAGAAATCGGGGCTGCCGAGGCGAAGCAAGCGGCCATCCAACTCAACCTCGACGCCTTGGCCGGGATGCTCGCGAAGACCATGGACGGGGGTGTCCGCACCGGCGGCGCGGGCGAGCGCAAGGGCGAGGGGGTGGCGGCTGCCGAGTGCGAGGCGGCCGGCGAGGCTGAGCGTTACCGGATCGATCGCGGCGGCATTGACGAGGCGCGGCTCGGGATTGGTTAGGGTGCCGGTTTTGTCGAAGAC
This sequence comes from Oharaeibacter sp., assembly GCA_051861205.1. Classification (GTDB taxonomy): domain Bacteria; phylum Pseudomonadota; class Alphaproteobacteria; order Rhizobiales; family Pleomorphomonadaceae; genus JBHYDC01. Next base: position 149,178 of record JBHYDC010000005.1, on the reverse strand, counting down.
GATGGTGTCGGCGCTGGCGAGGCGTTCGATCGCGTCGCCGGCGTTGAGGAGGATGCCGCCTCGGAAGAGGCGTCCGGCCGCGACCACCTGGACGGCGGGAATGGCGAGCGCCAGCGCGCAGGGGCAGGTGATGATGAGGACCGAGATGGCGATGACGAGGGCTTCGCTCCACGTCGCGCCCGCGATCAGCCAACCGATCAGCGTGAGGGCGGCGGCGGTGTGGACGACGGGCGCGTAGGCTTTGGCGGCGCGGTCGGCAAGGCGCAGGGTGCCGGCCTTGGCCGATTGTGCCTCGCCGATCAGCCGCTCGATCTCGGCGACGAGCGTGCCCTCGGCAGCGGCGGTAACCTCGACGGTGAGGGTGCCGAAGCCGTTGAGGGTGCCGGCGTGGACCATATCGCCGCGCGCGGCGCGGGCGGGAAGGGTTTCGCCGGTGACGAGGCTGGTGTCGATCTCCGAGGCGCCGCTGCGGACCGCGCCGTCGACGGGCACGCGCTCGCCGGGGCGCACGAGCACGTGGTCGCCGGGGCGGATGCGGGAGACGGGGACTTGGCGAAGCGCGCCGTCATCGCCGATGCGGACGGCGTTGTCGGCGCGCAGCGTGGCCAGCGTTTCGGCCTCCACGGCGGTGCGGCGGCGCATGTTTTCGTCGAGAAACCGGCCGGCGAGCAGGAAGAACAGCAGCATCAGCGCGCTGTCGAAATAGGCCTCGCGGGCGTGGGTGAGGGTGTTGACGATGGATAGACCCATCGCCAGCGTGATGCCGATGGAGATGGGGACGTCCATATTGACGGCGCGGCGCTTCAGGGCGCCGAGCGCGCTCTCATAGAAGGGCCGGGCGGCGTAGGCGACGCAAGGGATGGCAATGAGGGCGGAGACGAAGTGGAAGAAGTCGCGCGTTTCCGGCGTGATGTCCGTGACGTTGCCCGACCAGACCGAGACGGACATGAGCATCACGTTCATGGTGCCGAAACCAGCGACGCCGAGGCATTTGAGGAGGCGCTTCGACTGCTCCGAACGGCCGGTGCCCCGGTTTGCCGGATCGAAGGGGTGGGCGGGGTAGCCGATCGCCTGCATGCGCGCGAGCACGGCATCCGGCTGGACGCGGGCCGGATCATAGGTGACGGCGACGCGGCGGCTGGCGAGATTGACGCGGGCGGCGGCAACGCCCGGAATGGGCCGGAGGCCGCGCTCGATGTCGCTCATGCAGGCGGCGCAGGTGATGCCCTCGACGGCCAGTTCCAGGCGGCGGCGACCGTCCGGGGCAGCGACGGTATAGGCCGACCAGTCGCACTGCGGCTCGGGGGCTAGGAGGCCGGGAGTGAACTCTGCGATCGCGCTCATGATCGGACCATCACAGCGCGAGCATGACGAGGTTGCGGCTCATGAATTGCCGCTCGCCGTCTTGGGCGGCCGAGAGGATCAGCGACCACTGGCCGGGGACGATGCCGGAGGCTTTGCCGGAATAGGTGCCGGGGGCGGTCTCGCTCAAGGTCACGGATTGGTCGTGGGCGGTATCGACGGTGTGACCGAAGGTGGCGGTGACGGCGAGGCCGGAGAGCGGGCGGCCGTCCCGGTCTACGAAGGTGGCGTCGATTGTGGCGCCTTCGGCGGCAAGGGCGGCGTGAGCTTCGACCACCCAGCCGCGCTCGCCCTGCGCGCGGGCGGCCGCGACGTCGCTTTCATAGGCCTGCCCGGCCTTGTAGCTGGAGGCGACTTCGAGGCCGGGAAAGGTGGATACCGCGAGGTAGATGAATACGGCATTGGCGGCAAAGATCACGACGAAGAAGGCCACGATCCAAAGGAGAACCGTGCGGCCCGTGATCGGACGTGGGGCGGCGGGGGCCGCAAAAGGCAATGACATGGGTTTGTCCTCCTCGAAGCTTGAAGGATGCCGCCGGCGCCCGTCCGCACCGATGGCGTCCGGAATGGGGCTCAGTCGTCGTCGTCTTGGTGCTTTTCCAGGTGCTCGGAGCCTGGCGCGAGCTTGAAGAAGTCGGCGGCGGTGGCGCTTTCGCCTGTCGCGATGTCGACGATGCGGAAGGTCACCGGCGTCGAGGCGTCAAGGGCGGCCTCGCTTGCGCCGGGCACGGCCACGTGGACGCGGACTTCGCGCGTGGTATCCGGCGGAACGGCGATGACGGGGCGGCCGGAGGCGGCGACGTCGATGCCGACGGCGTCGATCACGGTGCCGGGCGGCAGGCCTTCGACGGCGAGCGTGAAGGTACGTTCTTCCGTGCGCTTGTTGAGGAGGCGCACGGTATAGCCGTTGCGCACGCCGCCGTCGGACAAGAGAACGGCGATCGGGTTGCGATCGTGCAGGACGTTGACGCCCTGGACGGTGCGGGTGGCGAGCACATAGGCCATGATGCCGCCGACCAGCGCGATCAGCGCGGCATAGAGCACGGTGCGCGGACGCACGATCCGGTAAATCGGCGGCTTGCCGGCTTCGCGCCGAGCGATGTTCATGTCGGTGTCGTAGCCGATGAGGCCGGGCTCGCGGTGAACGCGCTCCATCATCGTGTCGCAGGCGTCGATGCAGAGGCCGCACTGGATGCAGCCGAGCTGGAGGCCCTCGCGGATGTCGACGCCGGTGGGGCAGACGTTTACGCAGGCGCGGCAGTCGATGCAGTCGCCGGTCTTGGCGCCGGCAGCGGCCGCTTTTTCGGCTGACTTGACCGACATGCGCGGCTCGCCGCGATCGCTGCGGTAGGTGACGTTAAGCGCCCACTCGTCGGTAAGGGCGGCCTGGATGCGCGGCCATGGGCACATATAGAGGCAGACCTGCTCGCGCATGAAGCCGGCGAGCGCATAGGTCGTGAAGGTGAGCACGCCGATCCAGATATAGATGGCGAGCGGCGCTTGATGGGTGATGAGATCGCGCACCAGCGTGGGCGCATCGGCGAAATAGAGCACCCAGGCGCCGCCGGTCCACCAAGCAATGCCGATCCAGGCGACGTGCTTCATGGTTTTGCGGGCGATTTTCTCGCCGGTCCATTCCTGCTTGTCGAGGATCATACGGTCGCGGCGGTCACCCTCGATGAGGCGTTCGACGGCGAGGAAAAGGTCGGTCCAGACCGTTTGCGGGCAGAGATAGCCGCACCAGATGCGGCCCGCGACCGCGTTCATCAGGAACAGCGCGAGGGAGGCCAAAATCAGCAAGCCGGTGAGGTGATAGACCTCCTGCGGCCAGATTTCGATGAAGAAGAAATAGGCCCGCCGTCCCGCAAGGTCGATCAAGACGGCTTGGTCCGGCGCGTTCGGACCCCGGTCCCAGCGGATGAAGGGGGTGAAGTAGTAAATGCCGAGCGTAATGAGAAGCACCGCCCACTTGATCGTGCGAAGACGGCCGCTGACGGCGGCGGGATAGATCTTTTTGGCGGACGCATAAAGCGGTTCGCCGATGGCTGTCTCGTCCGTTTCGACACGCATGAACGTCGCAAAGCTCCTCTGCCGAAGCGGGAGCTTTTCCGTCCACTCCCATCCAGCCGGGGGGAGAATGGAGGGAATGAGCGGCGGGCGCCTTGATAAAGGTCAAAGGGCGGGAGGGGAGCGCTGCGCATAACAGGCGGATGCAAGATGACTGGATGCCTGCTAGGATAAAGTTTAAGAGGCATGATCCATGGAAAACACGGTTTCCTACGAAGACGATACCTTCCTCTGGTCGCAACAGCAGGCTAGCGTCCTGCGACGGCTTGCGCGGACGCGCCGCGATCTACCGAACGAACTCGATCTTGAAAACATCGCCGAGGAAATCGAAGACGTGGGCCGATCGCAGCTCAACGCCGTGACGAGCAATCTTGCACTTGTTTTGGCTCACCTGCTGAAAATCGCTTCAGTGGCGGACGAAGCCGATCCTGTGCGTCACTGGCGAAGTGAGATTTTGAATTTCCATACGAAACTTTCGTTTCGCTTCATGCCTGGGATGCGTCAAAACATCGACCTTGGCCGCATCTGGCGCTCGGCTCGTTCCAGCGCCGCGGCGGATCTAGAGAGTTATGGGCAATCCTTGATCGAACTGCCGCAGGACTGCCCGCTCGAACTTGATCTCTTCCTTGGCGATACGATCGATATCAACGCGCTGGTGTCGCGGATCAGGGCGCTTGCCGTTCGCCAGTCTTGACGGGGTTCACTCCTGGTGGACGGGCAGGTGATCGGTGGCCCAGGCGGCGCCAGTGTCGAGGAGGCCGGCTTCGATGCATTCGACGGTGAGTTTCAGCGAACCGCCGCCGGCGAACTCCAGATAGATGATGCCGGCGGGGGTTTCGGTCTCCTCGAAGCGGATGGTGAGGAGCGAGAGCACGGCGTCGGAGGCTTCGCGGCGGATCTTGTGGGACTGGACGGACTCCACCCGCGCGAAATGCAGGATGGAACGGCGGCGCTCGAAGGATTTGGTGGCGCGGTTGGCCTTTTCCCATACGAAGCGGTTGAGCTGCACGACGAGGCGCTTCTCGCGCGGGAACCATTCGACATCGCCGACCTTGCCGACCGCATCCTGCACGCAGGCGGCGATGACCTGGAGGTCTTCCGCGTCGAGGGCGGCGAGCTTGAGGGCGTTCATGGGCAGGTTCTCCAGGGTGAGGTCTTGACCTGGAGATAAGCGTCGCGGAGCACGCACGCAACCACGCACCCGGCCGAGATTGCGGTAACCGGCCACCGTGGAACGGATAGGCGCGCCCTACACGCCGATCCGGTAGCGCACGAAGTTGTCCGCCTGGACATAGCGGTCGTAGAGGCGGCGGGCGGTGTGGTTGTTGAGGTGCGTGACCCAGTAGAGATAATGCCAGCCGCGCTCTTCCCGCAGACGCAAGAGATCGTCGAGCAGCGCGCTGCCGATGCCGCCGCCGCGCACGTCTGCGTCGACGTAAAGGTCCTCAAGATAGCAGACGGGCGTGGTGCCCCAGGTTCCCTCGTGGAGCACGCAATTGGCAAAGCCCACGATCGCGCCATCCCGAACCGCGACGCGCGCGAAGAGCGGGTTTGCCGGATCGATGATGCGCGCCCAGGTGCGATCCGTGATCGAATCGGCCAGCGGCTCGTTGTAGAAGGTGAGATAGCCCGACCAAAGGCGCCGCCAAGCGGCTTCGTCGGCTGCGACAGCGTCGCGAACTTGGATACTCATCAGCCGCTGATCCGCTCGATGACCGCGCCGCAGCGGCCGATTTTTTCTTCGAGCCGCTCGAAACCCCGGTCGAGATGGTAGACCCGGTTGACGATCGTCTCGCCCTCGGCGGCAAGCCCGGCGATGACGAGGCTGACGGAGGCGCGCAGATCGGTGGCCATGACAGGCGCTCCGGTGAGGCGCTCGACGCCTTCGACGGTGGCGACCTGACCGTCGAGATGGATGCGCGCGCCGAAGCGGGCAAGCTCCTGCACGTGCATGAAGCGGTTCTCGAAGATGGTCTCGGTGATGCGCGAGGTGCCCTTGGCGCGCGACATCAGGGCCATGAACTGGGCTTGAAGGTCGGTCGGGAAGCCGGGGAAGGGCTGAGTTTCCACATCCGCCGCCACGATGCCGTGACCGTTGCGGCGCACGCGGATGCCGGTGTTGGTGACGGTGATCTCGGCGCCGACGCTGCGCAGAATATCAAGCGGGGCGCCGAGAAGATCCGCCTCCGCGCCTTCGAGCGTGACGTCTCCGCCCGTCATCGCCACGGCCATGGCGTAGGTCCCGGTCTCAATACGGTCCGACACGACACGGTGGCGCGCGCCGCGCAGGCGCTCCACGCCTTCGATGGTGATGGTGGAGGTGCCGGCGCCGGAAATGCGGGCGCCCATGGCGATCAGACACTTGGCAAGGTCGACCACTTCCGGCTCGCGGGCGGCGTTTTCGATGACGGTTTCACCGCGCGCCAAGGTGGCGGCCATCATGACGGTGTGGGTGGCGCCGACGGAGACCTTGGGGAAGACGACCCGGTTGCCGCGAAGCCCGCCCGGCGCGCGCGCCACGACATAGCCGGCCGACACGTCGATCTCGGCACCAAGCGCGGCAAGGCCGGTGAGGAAAAGATCCACCGGCCGCGTGCCGATGGCGCAGCCGCCCGGCAGCGAGACCTTGCATTCGTGCATGCGGGCCAGCAGCGGCCCGATGACCCAGAAGCTGGCGCGCATTTTGGACACGAGTTCATAGGGCGCGGTGGTGTCGGATATGGAGCGGGCGGTGAGGCTGACGGTTTGGCCCGCGAGGTGATCCTCGCCGGGGCGCTTGCCGTTCAGCGCGTAGTCGACGCCGTGATTGACGAGGATGCGGGTGAGGAGGCCGACGTCGGCAAGGCGCGGCACGTTTTCCAGCACCAGCGTCTCATCGGTGAGGAGGCCGGCGATCATCAGCGGCAGGGCGGCGTTCTTGGCGCCGGAAATGGGTATCGTGCCGGTGAGCGTGTTGCCGCCGACGATCCTGATCTTGTCCATGGTCTCGTCCCCACGGGCCTGCGCGATCGGCGCGCGGGCCCTCGTTCCTTCATTCACGCGCCGCCGGGTGGCTTGGTGGGCGGTGCGTCGTCGTCCCGCGCAAGCGAATCGGCTGCGTCGTCCGTGCCGGCGGCGAGCCCCGCGCGCGGATCCTGCGCGCCGGACCGCCGGCTTTTCGCCTGCGCCTTGCGGCGCCTGAGGTTGGCCTTCAGCGCCTCGGCAAGCCGCCGGTCCCGTTCCGATTTCGCGACCTCGTCCGCCATTTCAGCCCATCTCAAGCCCACCCGACCCGTATCGGCGGCAATCCATGCGGCGGAACGACCGGCGGAACAAGTGAAAAAGTGCAACGCAGCAGGGGAAAAGAAGCCGGCGCATGAGCCCGGCCCGCCGGCAGGCCCGGGGCCTTGCGCCCGAACACGCCCTTGCCAGCCCGCCCAAGATGTGGCAGAGGTGCGGCCGTCCGCGAAGGAGCCCCGCTCCCGCCGCCCGGAACGCTGTGGTAGCTCAGTGGTAGAGCACTCCCTTGGTAAGGGAGAGGTCGAGAGTTCAATCCTCTCTCACAGCACCATTTCATGTTTTTTTGTTTGTGCGTAGGCGTAAAGAATTGCTGTTCGCAGCAACACTCACGTGGCATATTTGCACCGTTCTTCTTTCTAGCATCATAAAAAAGCAATTTAGATTGATCGCCCCCGACGATTACGCACATCCGCGAAACCTCGACAGCTTGCATAGCGGCGAGGAGCAACTCCGCGAGAAAGCGCTGAAAATAATCGCCAGCGACGAGCGGCTGAGACTGCACATTGCCGTTGTCGAAGTCGCAATGGACCTTGCCCACATCTTCGGCCAGTTCGACACTGCCGATGAAGACCTGAAAGTGGCTCAGGTTCTCGGAGGGCGTACCTTCAACGCGCTCGGCGCAAGCCTCAAGCTAACGCTTTCCGGCTACCATCAAAACAGCGTTATGATCCTGCGCGACGTGCTGGAAACCGTCTTCCTGCTTGACCTTTTCGCAAGTAATCGTAGCCTTATCGAGCGCTGGCGCTTTGCGGACAAAAAGGCGCGCCTGAAGCAATTCTCTGCAGTTAAGGTGCGCGAAACACTCGATGCCCGAGACGGTTTCACATTGAAACGACGCGCCGAGATGTACGATTTGTTTTGCGAAATTGCCAGCCATCCCACTATGAAATCGGTCTTGATGATGCAGCCACAAAAGAACGGCGGTGCTGTCATCGGCCCATTCATGGAGCCGACGACTCTCGAAGCAGTCATCTCTGAGATGGGCCGCCTCGCCGTCCAAGTGGGTGAGAAGATCAATGCCTTCGTTCCCCCAGACTGGGCTCCGGCCTTGCCGAGTCAGGAGGCGTTTGCCCAAATCAAGCGGGATTGGCTCTCTGTCTTTTATCCGGCCTTGTGGCAGGAAAGCCCCTGACCGATGTCTATTGCCTTAGTCGATGAGCAGTTGAAAAGCTTGTTTGAGGCGCAATTCGCAGGTGCTCCAGTAACCTAACGCTTCCCACCCGGCAGCGTGGCCGCGACCACGGCTGCGCCCGCCGCGAGGGCGGCGTTGGCGAGGATGGCCCAGCCGAAGGCGGTCTCAAAGGCGGCGGTGCGGATGGCGAGGAGATGGGAGGCGGTTTCCGGAGCAAGGGCTGATCGGAAACTCTGCTTCGCCATATCGACAAATCAGAATGGGTTTTGTACGACGAATAGCGGCGCCGGTTGGGGAACCGGAGGGCGGTCGCGATGCGTTGTTTGGGGCGGCGTCCAGCGACATGGGTTTCTGGATGCGCCACGGCGAGAGGATGCGGCCGATGCACGGTGTCACCGGTATCCCGTGGCGTTATGACCGCCATGAACGAATCGCCGATGCCGTCGTGCATATCGTGGGACTGGCCTTCGCGGTCGTGGGCGTCGGGGCGCTTGTGGTGGCGACGGCAACGTCGGCTCCGGCTGGAACGGTGGCGGCGGCGCTGATTTATGGAGGCGGGCTGTTTTTGGCGCTCGCAGCATCCCTGGCTTACAACATCTGGCCGGTCAGCCCGGTGAAGTGGGTGCTGAGGCGGCTCGATCATTCGGCGATCTTCTTACTGATCGCGGCGACCTATACGCCCTTCCTCGTGCAGTTGCCGTCGGGGCCGACGACGACGGCGCTGTTCGTGGGGATCTGGGGCACCGCGCTGGCGGGTGTCGCGCTGAAATGCGGGCTGCCGGGGCGGTATGACCGGCTGGCGATCCTGCTCTATCTCGGACTGGGGTGGAGCGGCGCGCTTGTGTTCCCCGCAATATCGCCGTCGCTGACGACGAGTACGGTGGTGCTGGTTGTGATCGGCGGCGTGGTTTACTCCGTGGGGGTAATTTTCCACATTTGGGAGCGGCTACGGTTCCAAAATGCGATTTGGCATGGATTTGTTATGTCGGGTGCGGCGATCCACTATGCCGCCGTCTATGATTGCCTCGTGTTGACGCCCATGACGTGAATTAACGAAAAGTGGCGTTACTGAACGGAAAGTGATTGGCCCGGCCGACGCTTGATCTAACTCAAGGTGAACAGGCTCGCCCCCCTCTAGGGTCGCTCTCGATCCCCCGCAGTCCTGCGGGGCTCGTTTGAGTTTCTCCAGATACGGGGGCGACACCATGACAGCGCAGAGCGCTAAACCTCTCATGTCGCTTGAGGAAGGCGGATTTGCCGCGTTCCTTGTTCTTATCTCCATGACCTGCCTGCTGATCGCCGGTAAGGCGATCGATCCGGTGATGGCGTTCCATGCCGCCTTCGGCGCGGTGGCGGCTGCGGCCGGCGCCTATCTTGTCGTCAAGAGCTATCTCGACGCGAATGGCCGCGTTGTGCCGGCCGAGATCGACGGCAAGCCGAATTACAATTACGGCCCGATTAAATTCGCCTCGATCGCGGCGATATTCTGGGGTATCGCGGGCTTCACCGTGGGGCTCTACATCGCGCTGGAGCTGGCGTTTCCGCTGCTCAACATGGATCTGCCCTGGATCAGCTTCGGACGGCTTCGCCCGCTGCATACCTCGGCGGTGATCTTCGCCTTCGGCGGCAACGTGCTGCTCGCAACGTCGTTCTACGTGGTGCAGCGGACGTGCCGGGTGCGCATGCCCGGCCGGATCACGCCGTGGTTCGTGGTGCTCGGCTACAACGCCTTCATCGTGATCGCGGGCACGGGCTATCTGCTCGGCGTCACCCAAGGCAAGGAATACGCCGAGCCGGAATGGTACGCCGACCTGTGGCTGACGATCGTCTGGGTCGCCTATCTCCTGGTGTTCCTCGCCACGGTGTGGAAGCGCAAGGAGCCGCATCTCTATGTGGCGAACTGGTTCTACCTCGCCTTCATCGTCACGGTGGCGATGCTGCATATCACCAACAACATCGCGATCCCGGTCTCGATCTTCGGCACCAAGTCATACGTGGTGTGGTCGGGCGTGCAGGATGCGATGGTGCAGTGGTGGTACGCCCACAACGCGGTGGGCTTTTTCCTGACCGCCGGCTTCCTCGCCATCATGTATTACTTCGTGCCGAAGCGCGCGGAGCGGCCGGTTTACTCCTACCGTCTGTCGATCGTCCATTTCTGGTCGCTGATCTTCCTCTACATCTGGGCGGGTCCGCATCATCTCCACTATACGGCGCTGCCTGAATGGGCCTCGACGCTGGGCATGACCTTCTCGGTGATGCTGTGGATGCCCTCCTGGGGCGGCATGATCAACGGCCTGATGACGCTGTCGGGCGCCTGGGACAAGCTTCGCACCGATCCGGTGCTGCGCATGATGGTGGTGTCCGTCGCTTTCTACGGCATGTCGACCTTCGAAGGTCCGCTGATGTCGGTGAAGGCGGTGAACGGGCTCTCCCACTATACCGACTGGACGATCGGGCATGTGCACTCCGGCGCGCTCGGCTGGGTTGGGTATATCTCCTTCGGCGCGCTGTATTGCCTAGTGCCGTGGCTGTGGAACCGCAAGCAGCTCTACTCGCTGAAGCTGGTGGACTGGCACTTCTGGGTCTCGACCATCGGCATCGTCTTGTACATTACGTCGATGTGGGTGTCCGGCATCATGCAGGGCCTGATGTGGCGGGCGTATACGGACCTCGGTTTCCTCGAATATTCCTTCATCGAAACCGTGGAAGCGATGCACCCCTACTATCTGATCCGCGCGATCGGCGGCGGGCTGTTCCTCCTAGGCGCCCTGATCATGGCCTACAACCTCGCCATGACCATCCTGCGTGGAGAGGCCGAAGCGCCGGCCGGACGTCTCGTCATGGCTCCGGCCGAGTGAGGATCAACAATCATGTCAGTCTTTGAAAAACACAGGATCTTCGAGAAGAACTCGATCCTCCTCGTCATCGGCATCCTGATCGTTGTCGCGATCGGGGGTCTGGTGGAAATCGTGCCTCTGTTTTACTTGAAAAGCACGATCGAAACCGCTGCCGGCATGCGGCCCTATACGCCGCTGGAGCTTGCCGGCCGGAATATCTACGTGCGGGAAGGTTGCTATCTCTGCCACAGCCAGATGATCCGGCCGATGCGTGACGAGATCGAGCGCTACGGTCACTTCAGCCTGGCGGCGGAAAGCCAATACGACCATCCGTTCCAGTGGGGCTCGAAGCGCACGGGGCCGGATCTTGCCCGCGTCGGAGCGAAATACTCCGACGACTGGCACGTGGCGCATCTGACCGATCCGCGCCAAGTGGTGCCGGCCTCGATCATGCCCGGCTATCCGTTCCTCGCAACCGCCACGCTCTCCGGCGAGCGGATCGCCGACGACCTCAAGGTCCAGGCGATGCAGGGCGTGCCCTACACCGAGGACATGATCGTGAACGCCCGGGCGGACTTCAACGCCCAGGTGAACCCGGACGGCGACATCGAAGCCTTCCTCGCCCGCTACCCCAAGGCCGTGGTGCGCGATTTCGACGGTGATCCGAGCAAGGTGTCGGAGATGGACGCGCTGGTTGCGTATCTCCAGATGCTCGGCACGCTCGTCGACTTCAAGCTTTACGACGACAAGGCCAACCTGAGGTGATGCGATGAATTTCACGTACGAAGAAATCGCCGCGTTCTCGCAGCAGACCGGCCTCGTCTACTTCTTTCTGATCTTCCTTGCCGTGGTTGTTTTTGCGGTCTGGCCGAAGAACAAGGCCAACTTCGACCACGCGGCGCAGATCCCGTTCCAGGAGGATTGAGCGATGGCTCAACAGGACATCGACCAACACTCCGGCGTTGCAACGACCGGACATGAGTGGGACGGCATCAAGGAACTGAACAATCCGCTGCCGCGCTGGTGGCTGTGGGTGTTCTACGCCTGCATCGCCTTCTCCGTGGTCTATTACTTCGTGTATCCGTCTTGGCCGACGCTGTCTGGCTATACGACCGGCTTCATCGGCCATTCGCAGCGCCAATCCGCGCTGGATGCGGTGGCCGCCGGTGCGGCGATCCGTACCGATGCCGGCAAGGGGCTGGCGGACGCGACGTTGCAGCAGATCCAGGGCGATCCGAACCTCCTGGAATTCGCAATGGCGAACGGAAAGGCCGCCTTCGGCGACAACTGCGTGCCGTGCCATGGCTCGGGCGCGATTGGATCCAAGGGCTATCCGAACTTGCAGGACGACGATTGGCTGTGGGGCGGCTCGCTCGACGCGATCCACCAGACGCTGACGGTCGGCATTCGTTCCACCCACCCCGAAACGCGGGACAACCCCATGCCGGCCTTCGGCAAGGACGGGATCCTGGACAAGACGCAGATCCACGACGTGGTGGGCTATGTGCTGTCGCTGTCGGGGGGCACGACCACGGAGCCGGCTGATCTGGCGGCAGGGCAGACCGTGTTCGCGGAAAATTGCGCGGCTTGTCACGGCGACGACGCCAAGGGCAACCAGGAATTCGGCGCGCCGAACCTGACGGATGCGATCTGGCTCTATGGCGGCGATCAGGCGACCGTGACGGAGACGGTGAACAACGCCCGGCGCGGCGTGATGCCGGCATGGACCGGGCGGCTGGATCCCGTCACCATCAAGTCGCTGGCGGTTTACGTGCACGCGCTTGGCGGCGGCGCCTGACGCGCGACTTCGAACAGGGTGGGGCAGGCGGCGGGGAGCAATCCCCGCCGCTTCGCTTTTTTGCGGAGGTTATGAGGCAACCTGATCTTCTCCTTCTCCCCTTGTGGGGCCGCGAAGCGACGGGACGAGACCCGTGTCTTGGCCCCGGGCCGGTGCCCCACAAGGGGCGGATGAGGGGCAAACCTGGGTTCAGCCGAAACGTCAGCGGTTTGCCGCGTCGCGGCGACCCCTCATCCGTCGCTACCGCGACACCTTCTCCCACAAGGGGAGAAGTAAAGGTGGCGATGGATGCTGCCGTTCCATCGGTCCATGAAACCGTTTATGACGGGCCTCGCCTGTCGAGGGAGAGCTTTGTTGGCCTACCGTCTTTGGAACCACGAACCTGATTTTGAGAAGCGCTTTTCGGCCTTCCTTGCGACCAAACGCGAGGTGAGCGAGGACGTCGACCGGCGGGTGGCGGAGATCGTCGGAGATGTTCGGGCGCGCGGGGATGCGGCGCTCATCGAGTGGACGCAGACGCTGGACCGGTTCGATGTGACGGCGGTGGGCTTGCGCGTTTCGGCCGATGAGATCGCGGCGGCGCGGGCGGCGGTGGATGAGCGGACGATGGCGGCTCTGGTGCTGGCGCGCGACCGGATCCGCAGCCATCACGCCCGGCAGCGGCCGGCGGACGAGCGCTATACCGATGCGATCGGCGTCGAGCTTGGGCATCGCTGGACGGCGATCGAGGCGGTGGGACTTTATGTGCCGGGGGGGACGGCAAGCTATCCCTCATCGGTGCTGATGAATGCGGTGCCCGCCAAGGTGGCCGGCGTCGACCGGCTGGTGATGGTGGTGCCGACGCCCGACGGGCGGGTGAACCCGCTTGTGCTGGCCGCGGCCGATCTGGCCGGCGTCGACGAGGTGTGGCGCATCGGCGGGGCGCAGGCCGTGGCGGCGCTGGCCTATGGAACCGAGAGCTTGCAGCCGGTGGCGAAGATCGTCGGCCCCGGCAACGCCTATGTGGCGGCGGCCAAGCGCCGGGTGTTCGGGACGGTGGGCATCGACATGATCGCCGGTCCGTCGGAGGTGCTGGTCATCGCGGACGGGGATAATGATCCCGCCTGGATCGCCGCGGATCTGCTGGCCCAGGCCGAGCATGACACGGCGGCACAGTCGATCCTGATCACGGATGATGCCGCGCTGGCCGACGCGGTGGAGCGGGCGGTGGAACTGCAATTGAAGGCGCTGCCGCGCGCCGAGACCGCCGCCGCATCCTGGCGCGACTATGGCGCGACGATCGTGGTGCGGAACCTTGGCGACGCCGTTGCGCTGGCCGACCGGATCGCGGCTGAGCATTTGGAACTCGCCGTCGCCGATCCCGAACCGCTGCTCGCCCGCATCCGCAACGCGGGGGCCGTGTTCGTGGGCCGGCATACGCCGGAGGTGATCGGCGACTATGTCGGCGGTTCCAACCACGTGCTGCCGACGGCGCGCTCGGCGCGGTTCTCGTCGGGGCTCGGCGTGCTTGATTTCATGAAGCGCACGTCGATCTTGAAGGTCGGGCCGGAGGCGCTGAAGATCCTCGGCCCCGCCGCGATCGCGCTGGCGGAGGCGGAAGGGCTGGACGCCCATGCCCGCAGCGTGGCGATTAGGATGAACTGAGGCTGGTTCCCGGTCGCTTTAATCGTGAGCAGGTGACCTCCGTTCGTCTGCTTCGCACTCGGCACCGCGCCGTGCTAAAGGAAATCGAGCACGGAGGCTCGCTTGATCGATTTCGCCGCACGCAAAAACCGGGGACGGCTTATCTCCGTCGATCTTGACGAGAGTTCGATCGGACGCTCCTCGCAAGACGTGGAGCACGAGCGCAAGGTTGCGATCTACGACCTGCTCGAAGACAACGTGTTCGAACCGGCTGGACATGACGGCGGCGAGTTCGTGCTGAAACTGTCCATCATGGACCGCAAGCTGGTGTTCGACGTGGGCCTGCCGGACGGCGCGCCGGTGGTGACGCATATTCTGTCTCTGACGCCGTTTCGCCGGGTGGTGAAGGACTATTTCCTGATCTGCGACAGCTATTACCAAGCGATCCGGATCGCCAGTCCGAGCCAGATCGAGGCGATCGACATGGGCCGCCGGGGGCTTCACAACGAGGGATCGCGGCTGCTCATCGAGCGGCTGGAGGGCAAGGTTACCGTGGATATGGATACCGCCCGCCGCCTGTTCACGCTGCTCAGCGTGTTGCATTGGAAGGGGTGAGGCCCGTGCGCGAGCCGACACGGCCGGGCGCCGTGCTGTTCGCCTGTTCCTATAACGCGGTGCGCTCGCCGATGGCTGCGGCGATCGCCCGGCACCTTTTCCCCGGCCAGATCTATGTGCGCTCGGCGGGGGTGCGAAAGGGCGATCCGGACCCGTTCGCGGTGGCGGTGATGGACGAGATCGGCCTCGATATCACCGGCCATAAACCGCGCCTATTCGAGGACCTGGAGGACACCAATTTCGATCTGGTGATTTCGCTGGCGCCGGAAGCCCACCATAAGGCGCTGGAGTTGACGCGCACCAATGCGCTGACGGCCGAATACTGGCCGACGCCGGACCCGACGTTGACGATGGGCTCGCGCGATCAGATCCTTGCCGCCTACCGCGCGGTGCGCGACGGGCTGGAACGGCGCATTAAGCAGCGGCTGGATTGGCAACCGATGATGAGGTAGCGGGGCGCACTCAGGCGCGCTGCGCCAACCAAAGGGTGAAGGCGCCGATTTCCGCGCTCCGCCTGTTTCTTTCTGACGCTGGATCCGCTAGTTATCGCGCCACGCATCACCCCTTGCCGGAACGAACGCCGCATGACCAAGGAAGAAGTCCTGGAGTTTCCAGGCATTGTGACCGAACTTCTGCCCAACGCGACTTTTCGCGTCAAGCTTGAGAACGAACACGAAATCATCGCCCACACCGCCGGCCGCATGCGCAAGAACCGTATTCGTGTTCTGGCCGGCGACAAGGTTCTGGTGGAAATGACGCCCTACGATCTCACCAAGGGCCGCATCACCTATCGCTTCAAGTGATCGCTCCATCGATCGACGAGTGATTGCCCTGATAACGCGCTGTCGTCTCTGGTGGTGATCATGGCGGACCGCCCGCTTCTCGTATTGGCCTCCGGCAGCCCCCGCCGCCTCGCGCTGCTTGCGCAAGCGGGGATCACGGCCGACCGGCTGCTGCCCGCCGACGTCGACGAGGCGCCGGGCAAGCGCGAATTGCCGCGCACGCTGGCGCGCCGACTTGCCCGCTCCAAGGCCGAAGTGGCGTTGCGCCGCCTCGAAGCCGAGGGCACGACGGGCGAGGCGATCGTGCTCGCCGCCGATACGGTGGTCGCCGTCGGACGCCGTATTTTGCCCAAAGCCGAAACCTTCGAGGAGGCCGAGGAGTGCATCGCGCTGCTGTCCGGCCGCTCGCACCGGGTGTTCACGGGCGTCTGCATCGTCGGATCCAAGGGCGTGCGCGAGCGGCTTGTTGAAACGCGCCTCCGGTTCAAGCGCCTGTCTTCCGCTGAAATCCGCGACTATGTGGCCAGCGGCGAATGGCAGGGCAAGGCCGGCGGATATGCCATTCAGGGCGTTGCAGGCGGCTTTGTGGTGCGGATCGTGGGATCTTATTCCTCAGTCGTGGGTTTGCCGCTTTTCGAAACGCTTTCGCTTCTGGAAAGCGTCGGCTATCCGGTCCGGGAGGGCTGGAGCGGAGGTCCACGGCCATGAACGCGCCCACACCGCGCCATCCCCGCTGCCCCAACTGCGGCGCCACGACCGACCCGCTGTTCCGCCCCTTCTGCTCCAAGCGCTGCAAGAATGTGGATCTCAACCGCTGGCTGAAGGGCGTCTATGCCATTCCAGCCGTGGAAAGCGACGAGGATTCGGACGATGGAGACGACCGCGTTTAGCGGGCGCGCAGGGCCGCGGCGACGGGCCTGAAGGCGATATCGGCTGGGCGCCCCTCGCGCCCGTTCGCAGGCGCCGGGGAGCTTTTTCGCCTGAGCTGGCGAACATTCCCACAGACAGCCTTACCCCACGGAATTAAACGGCCGTAGCCACTGGACACACCCGCCCGGACTTTCTATAAGGCCCCTGCTTAGCCGCTCGGGTCACCATTCCAGCGGCAGAAAAGGCGCCCGGGTAGCTCAGTTGGTAGAGCATGCGATTGAAAATCGCAGTGTCGGTGGTTCGATTCCGCCCCCGGGCACCATTTTTCCTTAAGAAAATCAGCCGTTTTGGATTCGCCTCGCTCCGGACGGCGTTGTCGCTACACTCTTGGGTTTCGCTGGGGTGTCGAGAGCGGCTTGCTTGAACGAAACGGTGTCTCGCGAGGCGTGCGCTTGATAAGCGGGTCATTCTTTGACGAGTGTAGATGGCGGCGATTGCAGAGATGATACCGCTGCGTTTGCGCACAACTTCGATGACGTGTTAGGCACAGACGAGTTCCGGCTGAAAAGACATCAAGAATAAACCGCAAAAACTTGGGGAAGTGAGGGGCGGCTTTTGCTTGAGATCAAATCGTCCTGGTCAAGGTTTCACAAAAAGAATGACCTCGGCGCATAGCTCAGGGCGCAATCAGAGTCCCAAAATTCGTGGCAGATCAGACCGCAGGCGCAGAAGCGCGCTCGTTACGACCGCCTTTTGCAACGCAAACCGTGGGGTCGGTACGGGTACGGAAATGGCGTGCAGATCGCCTGCGATAGCCGTGAAGGCACATCCGAGGGCGCTGATGCCGTCGGTATGATCGTCGTGATCCTCCGCAAGACCGTGTGTGCGCGCTTTGGTCAAGGCCTTTGCGAGAGCCGACCAGTCAGGCGTGACGCCGAGTCGATTCCACTCATTCTCGGCCATCTTGCGGGCTTCGGCTTCAGGCAGCAGCGCGAGGCAAGCCCGGCCGTTCGCCGTCGATGTGACGGGAAACACCTCGCCGACCGACGAGACGGCCCTCAGGCGGTGGACGCCTTGGACCTGATCCAGGAAGATCATCCGCCCGCCCCGCAGCACGGACAAGTCGACGGTTTCGCCCGTTTCTTCCATGATTTCCTGAAGGAACGGACGCAACTGGTCGACGATGTTGTATCGCGCCGCACCGGCCAAAGCATGCAGTTCCGGGCCAAGCCGCACGCCGCCTGCCGTACCGGTGGTGATGACCAACCGCTCTTCTTGAAGCGCCTGCACGATCCGCTGGACCGTCGAACGCGGCAATTCAACCCGGCCCGCAATCTGACCAAGGCTCATTCCGCCCGGCGCCTCTTTCAGCGTTCGCAGCACGGCTGCGGCCCGTGCGATGACCTGGATGCCACTGCGCGCGACGCCCTTCTCCGCGTCGAGGTCTGCTCCGTCCATTTGGCTCTCCAAAAAGGGGTCTGGTCTGCTTGCTCCCACAGCATCGCAGTTCAGCCTGATCCGCAATGCGATGCATTCGGATCGCAATACAAGAATCATAATGACCGCAATGCAGTTCAAATGCATCAATTTGCGAGACAGGTAGGGAGGAGCCTTCCTGACATTTCAATCGGCCAAACACCGCGTGGCGGTGAATGAAGGGCTATTGCCATGGTCATGGTTCGCGGCATCGAGTTTCAAGGCAATCTCGATAACAGCATGGGTCTGGAGTTCTACAACCTGTCCCACCGGTTCGGTTTTCAGAACCCGAACTGGCCCTACTTCTAAGGCACCAAGATCGAACGTATCCACTACATGGCTAAGTCGGGCGTGCTGAGCCAGCGCATCACCACCACGATGCACGCCACCATCCATATCGACGCGCCTGCCCATGTGGTTCAGGGCACGCCGTTCATCGACGAAGTGCCGCTGCCGCATTTCTTTGGCACCGGCATCGTGGTCGGCATGCCGAAGAAGTGGGACTTCATCACCGGCGACGATCTGGAAGCCGCGTGCGGCCATGCGATCCGGCCGGGCGACGTGCTCATCATCAACACCGGCTGGCACAAGCAGTATGAAGACGGCGACTATTTCGCCTATTGCCCCGGCTTCGTGCCCTCGGCAGGCGAATGGATGGTCAAGAAGGGCGTCAAGGTTGTTGGCCATGACACGCAAGCCAACGATCACCCTCTGGCCACCGCCATCGGCCCGCAGCGCAATGGTCCGCTCTTGCCGCATCTGGAGCAGGAATGGCGCGAACATAGGGGCGGCGGCGACTGGAAGAAGGACTTCCCGGCTGGGGAGCCCGTCCACCAAATCCTGTTCAAGAACGGCATTCTGGGCATCGAGAATGTCGGCGGCGATCTTGACGCGGTGACGGGCAAACGCTGCACCTTCGCCTTCTTTCCCTGGAACTGGGAGCGCGGCGATGGATGCATCATCCGTCTGGTTGCGATGATCGACAAAAGTCAGAGCTTCCGTATTGATGCCGGCGAGGCCTTCTGATGCTCGTCAAGCGCTTCCAGGATGCCAAACCCTATGACGCTCCAAACCACCGCGCCGTTGCAGGGCTGCGCCTGCAAGGGTTCGAAGAGGGTGGCCCGACCAATCAGTGGATCGGCTACTCACAGTTCCTCCCCGGTGGCAGCGCCGGGCCGGATTCCACGCCGTTCGAGAAGGTCTACGTCGTCCTCGAGGGCGAGATGACCCTGCGCGTCGGCGGGCAGGAAACGGTTCTGAAGGCGATGGACAGCTGCACCATCGCCCCAGATGAAGTGCGCGAGATCGTCAACCGTTCAAACCATGTCTGCAAGATGCTGGTCGTGATCCCCTATCCTCCCAAGGCACAGCCATGAGCTTGTCCGATTCCCTTTCCATGTTCGACATTAAAGGCAAGGTTGCGCTGATCACCGGAGCCTCGGGCGCGTTCGGCGCCGTGGCCGCGCGGGTTCTGGCAGGCGCGGGCTGTTCGCTGGTACTGGCGGCCGGCAACAAGGCGGCGCTGGAGGAAATCGTCGCCGAGGTCGAAGGCATGGGCGCTGCCGTCAAGGGGGTGAACATCCGGCCCGACAGCGACGATGCCTGCGCTGAACTGGTGCAGGCTGCGGTCGACGCATTCGGGCGGCTCGACATCTTGGTTGTCGCGTCCGGGATGAACAAGGTCGCCAAAATCGATGAGATGGCGCTCGCGACTTTCCTCTCTGTCATGGACGCCAACGTCACCCAAAGCTAGCTACTAGCCAGAGCCGCAACCGCGCAAATGAAAGCGCAAGGACACGGCGGCAAGATCGTTCTGGTCTCCTCGGCCCGGGGGCTTTTGGGCCATCCTGCCGGGTACACGGCCTATTGCGCCAGCAAAGCGGCCGTCGACGGTATGACCAAGGCGCTCGGCTGCGAGCTTGGGCCAACCGGCATCACCGTGAATGCGATTGCGCCCACCGTGTTCCGCAGCCCGCTGACAGCCTGGATGTTTGACGATACCGACCACGCCAAACAGGTGCGCGCGGGCTTTTTGGCGCGGGTGCCAAAGGGGCGGCTCGGCGAGCCGGAGGATCTGGCGGGCCCGCTCTTGTTCCTAGCCTCGCGCGCTTCGGACTTTTACACCGGTCACATTCTTTATGTCGACGGCGGCTACACGGCGGGCTGAGGCATGGCTGAGAACCTTCAAACCGCAGTGATCGGCGCAGGGCTCATGGGCCACGGCATCGCGCTCACTTTGGCGCGGGCAGGGCAGCCTGTGGCGATCACCGATCCCCTCGCGGAGGCCCGCGCCTCCGTGGCGGGCCGGATCGTCGATAGTCTGCGGCTCCTGGGCGACAATGAGGCTCTTATTTCCGACACCCTCGCGAGGATCGAAATCTGCGACAGCATCGGCGGGGCGGTCGGTAACGCCGCCTTTGTTTTTGAAGCAGCCCCTGAAAAGTTGCCCCTGAAACAATCGATCTTCGCCGAGATCGAGGCGCGTGCCCCCGTCCATGCGATCCTCGCGTCGAATACCAGCGTGATGCCGATCACAGACATTATGTCGGGCCTGCGCAACAAGGCCCGCGCCCTCGGCACGCATTGGTGGAACCCGCCGCATCTGATCCCGCTCGTGGAGGTGACCGTCGTGTCCGCGCTTGGGTTGCATCCGCTGCTCGCGATGGCGATCGTTGTCCCGGCAATGGCAAGCGTGGGATACGTCCTGCAACGGGTCATCCTGAATCGCACCATGGGCGATGATATCCTGCCGCCGCTTCTGGTGACCTTTGGCCTGTCGATCATCATCCAGAACGCATTACTGACCGGCTATTCCGCCGATCCGCAGAAACTACAGGCCGGTGCGCTGGAGACAGCCAGCGTATCGGCGGGCGGACTGACGGTGGGCGTATTGCCCGTGATCGTTTTCACGACGGCGGTCGTCATCATCGGCGGTTTGCAGTGGATGTTCTATCACACAGCCCTCGGCCGTGCCTTCCGTGCAACCTCGGACCGCCAAGATGTGGCGCAGCTGATGGGCTTGAACCGGGGGCATGTGTTCGCCATGGCCATGGCGCTCTCCCTTGCCGTGACGGCGGTGGCAGGAATTTTCCTCGGTATCCGCACCTCGTTCGATCCGGCCATCGGCGGCAGCCGCCTGATCTTCGGCTTCGAGGCGGTGATCATCGGTGGCCTTGGCAACATGTGGGGCACTCTGGCGGGCGGGATCATTCTGGGAATTGCACAAGCGGTTGGCGGGCAGATTCACCCCAGCATGCAGCTTTTGGCCGGTCATGTCGTCTTCCTGATCATCCTGGCCGTTCGCCCGCGTGGCCTATTCCCGAAGATGGAGGGGTGACATTGCAAGTCTCTCGCAGATCAACCCCGTCGCAAATCGCCATGCTCTGCGCGGCGATCGTGTTGATCCTATTGGCCGCAGCGCCCTGGTGGGCAGGACGGGCCGAGCCGGTTCTTCAGTGAAATCCTTCTCTACATGTCGCTGGCTACGCTTTGGAACCTTTTGGCCGGGTATGCCGGGCTGGTTTCAGTCGGTCAGCAGGCCTACGTCGGCCTGGGCGGCTATGCGTTTTTCGCGCTGACCATTCTGGCTGGAATACCCATCTACGCGGCCTTGCCCATGGCGGCCTTGGCCGGTGCGGCCGTCGCCGCGCCTGTGGCTATCCTGATCTTCCGCCTGCGCGGCGCTTATTTTGCCATCGGAACATGGGTGATCGCCGAAGTCTTCCGCTTGATCGCCGCGTAGACACCCGCGCTGGGCGGCGGGTCAGGGGCGTCGCTTCCCGCAAACATGGTCAAGACCTTGGGTGAAGGCCGCGGCGGCCGGGAGGCGGCGGCCTATTGGCTGGCCTTGGGCGTTATGGTTCTGGTCATCGGGGCGGTTTTTTCTGATCTTGCGGTCGCGTCAAGGTATCGCGCTGACCGCCATCCGCGACAACGAACTGGCGGCGCGGTCCTTGGGCATCGACATATGGCGCACCAAGTTTCTGACCTATGTGATTGTCGCCGGTCTCACCACATTGGTGGGTGTGCTGATCTTTCTGCAAAAGCTGCGCATCTCGCCCGAGGCGGCGTTCAGCGTGAATGACTGGACCGCGTTTGTCATCTTCATCGTGGTGATCGGCGGCATCGGCACGCTGGAAGGCCCGATTATTGATACGCTGATCTTCTTTGCCTTGCGCGAGACCTTGGCCGATCTTGGCACAATCTATCTGATTGCGCTTGGCGCCGTTGCGATTGCCGTCATGCTCAAGGCGCCCAACGGACTTTGGGGTCGGGTGCGCGCCAAAACCGGAATCGAGCTTTTCCCGCTGTCATTCCGCGTGACCGGCATTCCCTCGAAGAAAAAAGGCTGACCCATGGCCAAGCGCCCCAAGACCATCATTACCTGCGCCATCACCGGGGCGATCCACACGCCCACCATGTCGGACGCGCTGCCCTTTACCGCCAATGATATCGCCGCACAGGCAATTGCTGCGGCCGAGGCGGGCGCGTCCATCCTTCACCTTCATGCTCGCCGTCCAGCAGATGGCGGCGTGACGATCGACCCCGATGCCTTCGCCGCCTTCCTGCCGCGCGTCAAGCAAGCGACGGATGCGGTCGTGAACATCTCGACCGGAGGCAGCCTGAAAAACACCATTGAAGAGCGCATCGCACCCGCGCTGCAATTTTCGCCTGAAATGTGCCGTCTCAACATGGGGTCGGTGAATTTCAGATTTCACCCGTTAGCCAAGCGCAACGACAACTGGAAGTATCACTGGGAGAAAGACTACGTTGAAAATTCGAACACGTACATATTCAGAAATACGTTCCACGACATTCAGACCGAGGCGGAAACACTGGCCCTGTATCGCATCAAGTTCGAACATGAATGCTATGACGTTGGGCATCTCTATAACCTGCGGTTCTGCATGGATATCGGCCTGTTCAAAGCCCCGATCTTCATTCAGTTCATCTTTGGCATCCTGGGCGGAATCGGCCCCGAGGTTGACAATCTGGTCTTTATGAAGCGCACCGCGGACCGCCTGTTCGGCGAGGACTATCGTTGGTCCGTTCTCGGCGCCGGTAGCGCCCAAATGAGCCTCGCGACAACAGCCAGCCAAATGGGCGGCAACGTCAGGGTCGGTCTGGAGGACAGTCTGTTCATCGGTCGGGGTCGATTGGCGGCCTCGAATGCTGAACAAGTCGCCAAGATTCGCAGAATTATTGAGGATTTGGGATGCGAGGTCGCCGCTCCGGAAGAGGCACGCGAGATCCTGGGTCTTAAAGGCGGCGATCAGGTTGGTTTTTGAGGAGCGCCATGAAGAAGATTTTTGCGACGGCTGATGAGGCGCTCGAGGGTCTGCTGGCCGACGGAATGACCATCGCTTCTGGCGGTTTCGGCGTTTGCGGAATACCGGAATTGCTGATTGCAGCGATTCATGCGGCGGGCACAAGGAACCTGACCATCGCCTCCAACAATGCAGGCGTTGATTATTTTGGCCTGGGAATACTGCTGGAATCGCAGCAAGTAAAGAAAATGATCTCGTCCTATGTGGGCGAGAACGCGGAGTTCATGCGCCAATAACTTTCGGGCGAACTTGAACTGGAGTTTATCCCCCAAGGGACCCTAGCCGAGCGCATGCGCGCAGGCGGCGCGGGCATCCCCGGCTTCTACACCCGCACCGGCGTCGGGACGGTGATCGCCGAGGGCAAGGAGCACAAGGATTTCGATGGGAATACCTACATTCTGGAACGCGGAATCGTGGCCGATCTTTCCATTGTGAAGGCATGGAGGGCCGACCCGTCGGGCAACCTCGTTTTCCGCAAGACCGCGCGTAACTTTAATCCGCCCGCCGCCACCTGTGGCCGGGTCTGTGTTGCCGAGGTCGAAGAGATCGTGCCACTCGGATCCCTTGATCCCGATACGATCCATCTGCCGGGAATCTATGTTCACCGTATCGTGCAGGCCGCCCACCAGAAGCGCGTCGAACAGCGCACCGTTCGCAAGAGGGAGGCTGTGTGATGGCTTGGGATCGCAATCAAATGGCCGCGCGTCGCGAAGATTATGATCGTCGCTACGTCTGGTTTCATAACGGATCGTCATGCGGCAACGGCCGATGACTTTACACGCCGCCGTTCGCTCATCTGATGGTGGCTCATGAGATGCGCGACAGCTTTCCGCCGGGCTGTGGGTGTCTCCACTTCTTTCCCCAAAAATCTTTTAGAGCAGGATTGTCGAGAACGGCATCCGCCAAGAGCGACACCGTGCTTGTGAAGAAGTTCCCAGACGGGTACGCCCGCTTCGCACTCTTTCAGAATGCCGGTCATCTTTTCGTCTGCGAGACGGCTGCGCTTCGTTCTCTGGCCCGGTCAGTGGGCCAGCGCTTGCATTAAAATGGATTTGTTCGACGGGGCAGGGTCAATCATGGCGCCTAAGCTCCACAGTGGCAATACGAAGGCCAAGCTTCTCATTTCGCCGATTGAGGGCACCCCAAATCGCGATTCTGCCGCTCGCGGTCGCTCAGAAGCGCCGCGATGATAACGGCGAAGAATGCGTTTGGGAGGGCATCAATGATAAGCTCATCGTCAGTTAGCCGCAGGCTGCTGCTGCAACGCGCTGCGGCGGCCGGGTTGATTTCATACATATTGCCGACCCGAACCTGGGCACAGGATAAATCCTCCTGCGAAGTGTTTGTCTGGTCGGATTGGGATCGCCCGCAGTTTTTTAGCTCCTACGTCAAGCGCTACGGCGAGCCAAAGTTCTCAATCTTCGGAGATGAAGATGAGGCGCTTGGCAAACTGCGAACCGGTTATCGTCCGGACGCGACGCAATTCTGCTCGTACAAGATCAACGCCTTCAAGGCGGCCGATGTGCTGCAACCGATCGATGTCGGCCGCCTTTCAAACTGGGCCGGCCTTGTCCCGTACCTAAAGGATCTGCCTGAGGCGGTGATCGAAGGTAATCGCTATTGGGTGCCGAACGACTGGGGCACGACTGCAATAACTTATCGGGCTGACCTGTGCCAGCCTGCTGAGGAAAGTTGGAGCCTGCTGTGGGACGAACGCTATTCTGGTCGGCTGGCAATCTTTGACAGCATTGTCGACGGTGTAATGGTCGCGGCAATCATGGCCGGCGCGGCGGATCCGTTTGCCATGAACGCCGACGAAGTCGCAAGAACCGAAGAGTTGCTGCGTCGGCAGCGTCCGCTTTTGCGTTATTACGCCGCCAGCCAGACCGATGTCGTAAATGGCCTTGCATCTGGAGAAATAGTGGCGGCAACGACATGGCAGTCTGGTTTTGCACTGCTGGCCCAACAGGGCCTCGACGTCCGGTTCATGCGACCGAGAGAGAGACCGATGACCTGGGTGTGCGGCATCGGCATTGTCAAGGACACGCCTGAGAACAAACTGGATGAAGTCTATGCTCTGATCGACTCAGTCCTCAGCATAGAAACGGGACTGGCGCTCATAGAGTCTTTTGGGCACGGCGCTGCTCAGGCGGCCTCTTTCGACTTGGCCAGTGACGAACTGCTGGCATCGAAGGGGCTTGCCCGCGATCCCCAGGCCTATTTGAGCTCCGGTATTCTCCAACGCCCGGTCGCAAACCAGGAGGAGTTGACCATGATGTTCGACCGGATCAAATCGGGACTTTGAGCAAATGTTGCCTGGAGCGCTTCGACTCAAGGGCCTGCTGTTCTTTCCTACTGGCGCTCTTTTGTGTGGCGCAATAGTTCTACCAGTAGCGGGAATGATGATCCTCGGCTTTTGGACCAATGCAATGCCAAGGCCGGTCGCCGACTGGACGATTGCAAATCATCGATACGTTTTCGTTGATCCGGTGTTTAGGATTGTTCTTTGGAAGACGACGCTGATCTCCGCCGCAACGACGTGTGCGTGCCTGCTGCTCGCATACCCTGTGGCGTGGTGGCTCGCTTTCCGTGTACGCCGCGGCAAGATAATCTGGCTCATTGCACTCACGTTGCCATTCTGGACAAGCTATCTTCTGCGCATTTTTAGTTGGCGCATGATCCTTGGATACAATGGGGTTATCAACGGCTCCCTGCTAGAATTTGGGCTGATCGAGCGTCCACTCGATTGGTTGGACTACAACGACTTTGCGGTCGTGGTTGCCCTGACTCATGCATGGGTTACGTTCGCGATACTGCCCGTATTCGTCACGCTCGAGCGTCTCGATCCGGCGCTCGTGCAAGCGTCGCGAGACTTGGGCTACGGCCCGGCCAGGACCTTTCTGCGGGTTGTTCTACCTCTGTCCATGCCGGGCGTGGCGACCGCTGCTGCACTGATTTTCATCCCGGTATTCGGCGATTACATCACCCCCAGACTTCTTGGTGGTCCGGACAGTACAATGATCGGCACTTTGATCTACAACATCTTTTCCCGCGGGCAAAATTGGCCACTTGCCGCTGCATTGGGCACGATGGCGGCAATCTGGCTCATGATCGGGATCGGACTTCTAATTGCGATCGTCAAGATAATGAGACGAGGTGCGCGATGAAAAAATTGACGTTATTTGTTTTAGTCTTTCTGGTTTTGATTTATATGCCAAATATAATAATAGCCACCTTTGCGCTAAACGACTCAGCAACACTATCTTTGCCGCTACAGGGCTTAACAACGCGCTGGCTCGCGGCACTTACCCATAACGATCAAATGATCGATGCCTTGCTGAACAGTCTTCGGATCGCGGCCTTGACGACCTTGATCTCAACTGTGCTTGGCGCCGGTGCAGCCTATGCACTTTCGCAACCTGGTTTTCCGCTGCGACGTAGCTTCCTCGGACTATTGACCTTAGCAATCGTAGCACCGGTAATGATCTTGGCTTTGGCACTTAGCCTGGCACTACAAGTAATTGGGGCTGGCTTATCGCTCGTCACCGTTCTCGTTGGCCATGTTGTTCTAACCCTGCCGTTTGTGATTTTCGTAATCACCGCCCGGATGGAGGCGTTCGATGTGTCGCTGGAGCAAGCTGCGCGCGATCTTGGCCTAGGCCCCTTCGGCGCCTTCCGGCGCGTATGGTTGCCACTTGCCAGTCCAGGAATACTATCAGCGGCGCTTCTTGCCTTCACCATCTCGTTCGACGACTTCATGATGTCGTTCTTCCTGATAGGTGCCGACACCACGTTGCCAATATTCATCTGGGGTCAATTGCGATATCCGCAGAAGCTTCCAGAAGTACTCGCACTTGCAACGCTGATGTTCTTAGCTTCGGTTGTCCTGATTGTCGCGGCAGAATGGCTGCGTCGTCGAGGAACTTCGCCAAACTTTTCAAGAGTCCAAGCATGACGAAACCGTCCCTTTTGTCAGTACGAGACGCTACACGCACTTTTGGGTCCTTCCAAGCGCTGCAGTCGGTCAACTTCGACGTTGCCGCTGGCGAGTTCTTCTCGCTTCTTGGTCCGTCTGGCTGTGGTAAAACTACGCTCCTCCGTTTGATCGGTGGGTTTGATCTACCCACCAGTGGCAGCATCTGGCTTGATGGCCGCGAAATCACGCGACAGCCACCAGAACTCCGGCCCCTCAACATGGTGTTTCAAGGTTATGCGCTTTTTCCCCACCTGAGTGTGATGGAAAACGTCGCGTTCGCGCTTGAAGTAAAGGGATGGTCAGGCGCGGAAATACGGAAGCGTGCGGGTTCCATGCTTGAGCGCGTGCAGCTTTCGACATTGGCTGATCGGCCTGTTGCTGCGTTGTCTGGGGGTCAAAGGCAGAGGGTTGCTCTTGCCCGCGCCCTCGTTCGGGAACCCAAAGTGCTGCTCCTCGATGAGCCGTTCAGCGCGTTGGATCAGAAGTTACGGCAGCACATGCACGGCGAAGTGCGTGCCCTACAGCAGGACGTGGGGATTACGTTCATTTTGGTCACTCACGACCAGGAAGAGGCGTTTGTGCTGTCTGACCGGATCGCCGTGATGGAAGGGGGCAGGGTCGCCGACATCGGCGATCCGAGGAGAATCTATCGCTCGCCGGCTAACGCGTTCGTAGCTGGATTCGTCGGGCACGCAAACCTTTTGCCCTGCGAGGTGCAGACGGTGGAAGCGGACTACACAACGGTGCGCGCTGCTGGACAAACCTTCGGAGTGGCTGCCGGTTTTCCCGATCTTCCTGGGAGGCGCGCCCTGCTTGTCGTTCGGCCGGAGTCGGTTGTGCTTCACCGTCACTCGCCACGCGGAAACATTCCCAAGCTGACCGGGCGTATTCTGCGAGGGGAGTTTCGTGGAAACCTGATGCGCGTCGAAGTAAGTGTGTCAGAGGGGTTGATCATAGTGGCTGAGTGCGCACCAGACTTGGTGAACATCTCTTCCGGCGACACTGTCGATCTGACCTGGACGCCAGAGCAGGCGTGGCTCGTCGCCGCCTGAGATCCAAATCTCTTATTGCGAGAAAAGAATGACCGAGTTTGAAGTGATTTCGCCTGTCGACGGCCACATTCTTGCACGCCGCCGTTTTGCGACAGACCACCAAGTCGAGAAATGCGTGACCGCCGCTCAAACTGCGCAGGCCATGTGGGCAGAGCTAACCCTGTCTGCGAGGCAGGCTCACGTGCATGCATTCATTTCTGAGATCGCGCGCCGCAAGGATGAATTCATAAGACAGGTGGCGTGGTCCATTGGACGCCCCCTTGCTCAAGCCGACGAATCGGATGCCTGGACCTGGGCCGGAGCTCGTCTCGTCGATCTCGCGCCTGCTGCTCTTGCCCCCCGTACCATCGACGTTGGTGATGGTGCGATGAGACTGGTTGAGCGCCAACCCTATGGCGTGATGCTTGCGATTTGTCCTTGGAACTTTCCGCTTGCCACGGGTATGCCCCTGATCGTTCCTCCTCTCGTGGGTGGCAACACGGTGCTCTTGAAGCATGCGCCGCAATGCGCGCTTACCGCACAGACATTGGCGGAGGCGGCACATGCCGCCGGCCTGCCTGAAGGGGTCTTCCAGTCAATTGACATGACCCACAGCCAAGCAGAGCGGCTCATCGGGTCTGACGATATCGACATTGTCGGGTTCATCGGCTCCGAGCGTGGAGGCCGCCAGGTGTTTCGGGCTGCGGGTGGTTACTTCAAACCGTTCCTCCTTGAGCTCGGCGGCAAAGATCCCGTCTATGTCCGAGCGGACGTTGATGTCGCACGCGCTGCAAAGGAGATCGCCGCTGGTGCCTTCGCTAACTCGGGTCAAGTTTGCTGCTCAGTGGAGCGCATATACGTTCACCGGCAAATCTCAGATGAGTTTACTAGCGCATTCGCTGCAGAAGCGGCCAAGATCCGGATGGATCATCCCGTCAACGGAGAGGCCGACATGGGCACGCTGGTCAGTGTTGAGGCAGCTGATCGCGTGCGGCGGCAGGTTGCTGAAGCAATTTCCGCCGGTGCGCGGCTCGTGCATGACGGAGACCGCAGCCTTGAGCATCTACCTACGCGCGCCTACATGGGACCAGTAGTACTTGATCAGGTCACCCATGACATGGAGATAATGCGAGAGGAAACTTTTGGGCCCGTGGCGCCGATTATGGCGGTCAAGGACGATGATGCCGCCATTTCATTGATGAATGATAGCCACTACGGGCTGACGGCGGCTATCTGGACCCAAGACATTGACCGTGCCTTCATACTCGGCAGCCGGATCGAAGCCGGAAGCTTCGCCATCAACCAGTGCAACTACGCCGACCCATGGTTGCCGTGGGGCGGGGTGAAGGCTTCGGGAATGGGGGTTACCGACGGCGATCTTGCGTATGACGGTGTCACACGGCAACGTTCAGTATTTGCGCGGCACCTCTAGATTAGTTGAAACGCGGTTGGCTCCCGCCATGAATCGCATTCAGTACATCACGGTAGCTCTCATGGCGCACTCTCAGCCATAGGCGAGCGTGTGGCCGATTTGATGCCGCAACAGTTGAAACAGGCTCCTGCCTGTGTTCATCCTTCGCCATGACGGAGTTCTCGACGCGCACCGACCGACCTGGCCCACGCGGCCTTGATCCCACAGATCTGGTACGGGCAGCGTTTCGCGTCATCCGCGAGACGGGTGAAGCAAATTTCTCGTTGCGTAAAGTCGCGGTCGCGGCGGGTGTCAACCCAATGACGTTGATACACCACTTTGGATCCAAAGAGGGCCTGGACCGCGCAATGGCCGACAGTTTGAACGCGCTATTGCCTGTGCCTGACGAGACTCGGCCGTGGAAAGATTGTCTCCGTACCCTCGCCGACGACTATCGTCGGGTGGCGCAGGAATATCCCGAAGTCTTTCCGCGGCTCTTCGATTTCTACGTAACCGGACCGGCGGATGCGCGTATCGCCGAGCATGTCTACCGCACGCTTCTCGGTGCCGGGTTCCCGCCCGATCGGGCAGCCACCTATCTGCTGGGCTATTATGCAGTCGTCATCGGCCTCTGCACCGCCGAGATCCGGGGCCTACTCTCAGCCCCGCCAGAGCGCAAGGAAGCCGATGTAAAATCACTCGCCAACTATGACAGTCCGGAGCTGTGTGCAACCCGCATGCTGTTGCCGGAGATTGCGGCCGTCCGTACCGAAGATGTCTTCGGCGCCGCCATCGATGCCTTTCTACGCGGCCTCACTTGAGGCGCAGCGCAACGGGTACGGGCAGCGCGGGGCAGCCTGCCATTACGGCTATGCGGAAAAGGTTGCCAAAGTCGGGTGCCGCGCCCGCCATCGTCGGTCCAACGATCGCTCCGGCCTGATCGGCGAAGCGCAGCGCTGCGCCGACTGGCAGGAGCTGCGGCGGCGAAATCCCTTCGCCCAGGATTGAAAGTGAGATAGCGTACACGCTCAACGCGCCACCGAGGACGAAAGCGGATACGAACAGCGCATCCGTGGCACGGTAACACCAACAGCGATGTCCATATTGCTGTAAGCAGGTCCAGGGCCGCAAGCAGTTATGGTCGCACTACCTTGTCGGAGAGCCAGCCGGTCGCAAATTGAAGCATGATCCCGCCAATAGCATCGGGGGTCAGAAGCCTAAGCGCCGTCGCTTGGTCAGGGCTGATGCGCAATAAGAGCGAATATTTAGTTCCAATCAGATGCTATCCGGCACCCTTTGCTTTTATTCCCGGCGGCCCGAAGTGTGGGCTTAGAGCAAAAGCCCGGAAACTCCAGTTCCCGGCCGTCCAAAACTTGGTGCCAAAGCGGCCACGTAGAATACTTCCATGCCGATGAATTCGAATGGACAAATATTCCCTCGTAGCGAGAGCACAAGATCGCTAAACACTGTCAAGTTTGAGCGTAGAATGGTCGTAATTCGATCGTCCAATTTCGTGTAAAAGCCATTGTTGAAATTCCATAGCCGGAGCAAAAGTGCTTTTGTGTTCAGGTCGAATTACGTAATAAGCGTTTTCGGTGCGCATTGACTTGTTGAATATGGCTACCAATGCGTCGCAACCAAGTTCGTCTTCAATCAGATACGTGGGGATAAGCGCGACCCCTAGTCCAGCGATGGCGGCGGAGATAAGCATCGAAAACTGGTCAAATCGCATGCCCCGATACGCTTGCGGTACCTCGACATTATGATATGCCGCCCAATCCGACCATAAGCTCGGTCTTGTGGTTAAATGCAGAAGTGGCGCAGCAGACCAGAAATCTGTTTTACCGCTGGAAAATCGTTCCCGCAGATCGAGGCTTGTGACAGGCAACACCGTTTCGGCGCAGAGGAATGTCGCTGTTGCGCCAGCCCAGGTGGGTTGCCCGAAATGTATCGCCAAATCGAATTGTTCTTCTGAAAAGCTGAAGGGCGTGGAGCGAGACTCCACTGAAAGCGCGACGTCAGGATGCCGTGTAAAAAACCTTCCTAACTTGGGCACCAACCATTTGGCTCCAAAAGTAGGCAACGTCGCGACGCGCAATGACGAATTCATTGTGCCTGCAGCTACCGCCCCAATCATCAGGCGTTCAGATTGAAGCAAAAACTGTCTAACCTCTGGCAAAAACCTTCGCCCTGCGTCTGAAAGGA
Source organism: Oharaeibacter sp. (assembly GCA_051861205.1). Lineage (GTDB taxonomy): Bacteria > Pseudomonadota > Alphaproteobacteria > Rhizobiales > Pleomorphomonadaceae > JBHYDC01. The sequence goes on along the minus strand of JBHYDC010000005.1, from coordinate 117,387 downwards.
CAACACGACGCCTTATGCGTTCAAATAATTTTAACCCTGTTTGCTGCTCCAGATCTGCGATTTGGCGACTAATCGCGCCTTGCGTGAGGTGTAGCTCTTCCGCAGCCCGTGAAAAGTTCTCATGACGCGCAGCGCACTCGAAGGCCTGCAAATTTGTGACGTCTGGGACAAGCGATCTTCGAAGCATTATTCCGTTTCCTTATCAACTAACAAAAAAACGTCACAATACAGAGCCCATTCGCGAAGCTATTATGCCAGCTAGGAATGAAACGCAATCACCCAAGAGCAATGGCAATGATCGACAAGGTCTCTGAAAGCGAAATCCGCACTGCTTTCTCCCGGGCAATGTCTTCAATGTACCGCAATGAGGTGCCGGCCTACGGAACGCTGATGGAACTCGTTGCCAAAGTTAACGAGGAAACCCTCGCGGAGCACCCTGAGATCAAAGAACAGCTTCTTGCCACGGATACCTTGGACCGCATCTCGGAGGAGCGCCACGGAGCGATCCGACTGGGCCTGCCCGAGGAACTATCGATGATGCGCCGTGTCTTCGCAGTGATGGGGATGTGGCCCGTTGGCTACTATGACTTATCGACTGCCGGTGTGCCCGTACATTCCACGGCCTTCCGCCCGGTCGATGAAGCGGCGCTGAAGCGCAATCCGTTTCGTGTGTTCACCTCGCTGCTGAGGCTCGACCTGATCGCTAATGAAGATCTGCGCGCAGAGGCTGCGGCGATCCTTGCGAAGCGGCGGATCTTCACGCCTAAGGCTATCGAACTCACTGAGAAGGCCGAGAAAGACGGCGAACTGAACCGGGAAGACGCTGCCAGTTTCGTGTCAGAAGTACTTGAGACCTTCCGTTGGCACAAGAACGCCAATGTCGAGCTCTCGATGCATCATCGCCTTCATGAGGCACACCGGTTGATCGCCGACGTCGTGTCGTTCAAGGGGCCGCACATTAACCATCTGACGCCGCGCACGCTCGACATCGACAAGGTGCAGGCGCGTATGCCTGTTTATGGCATCGCAACCAAGGCCGTTATCGAAGGCCCGCCCATCCGCAAATGCCCGATATTGCTACGTCAAACCTCGTTCAAGGCGCTTGAGGAGTCCGTCTCTTTTCGGGATGGTGACGGTGGCTTGCAGGCCGGGACCCATACCGCGCGCTTCGGCGAAATCGAACAGCGCGGTGTAGCGCTGACCCCGAAGGGCCGCGCACTCTATGATAAGCTGCTGGACGACACCCGCAGTATTGTCCGCCCGACCGCCGACGGCTCAAATGCCCACGCCTACGAGGCTGCTCTTGCCGAGATTTTCAATTCGTTCCCTGACGACTGGGCCGTCATCCGCGCCGAAGGGCTCGGCTATTTCAGCTACTCGCTGACAGAAAAGGGCGCGAGGGGTGTCTCCTCGATCATCGATCCGGAACGCCTGATCGCCGAGGGCTACATTCGGTTCGACCCGATTGTCTATGAGGATTTCCTGCCCGTCAGCGCCGCGGGCATCTTCCAGTCCAACCTCGGCGACGGTGCGCAGCAAGAGTTCACCCCCTCGCCGAACCAGAAGCGTTTTGAGGCCGATCTCGGCGTCGAAGTGCTGAATGAGTTCGACCACTATGCCGGCATCGAAAAGGCCTCGCTGGAGAGCTGCCTCGCCGCACTCGCCCAGCGGCCCGCCGCGGAGTGATTGCACGCTTTACGGATTGCTCGACAATGAACATCGCAGCGAAGACCGCCACCCTTGCCGCTAAGGCTCCCGCCATTTTCGAACGTTTTTGCGTGAACAAGGCCACCGATGCCGGCGGTGATCTAAAGTGCTTCTCGCCGGAATTCGAAGTCCTTGCCGCTCGCGCAGGGTGTCACCTTCGACTTCGCATAAGGCGCTGAACCATGACGATCACGGTGAAAGTTGAGGAGGCTGGCTTCCGGCCCGCTTCGCGGATCGCCTCTGTCGGCGTATCCACGATCCTGCAGATCGGCGCGAAGGCCGCAGCGATGAAGCGCGAAGGCCTGCCCGTGATCATTCTCGGCGCGGGCGAGCCGGATTTCGACACGCCCGACCACATCAAGCAGGCGGCCAAGATGGCGATCGACGCCGGAGAAACCAAGTATACCGCGCTCGACGGGTCGCCCGCGCTGAAGCAGGCGATCGTCGCCAAGTTCAAGCGTGAGAACGGCATCAATTATACCGTGGACGAGGTGACCGTCGGCACCGGCGCCAAGCAGATCCTCTTCAATGCCTTCATGGCGACGATTGATGGCGGCGACGAGGTCATCATCCCCACACCTTACTGGACCTCTTATTCCGACATCGTCGAGGTCTGCAGCGGCACATCCGTTCTGGTGCCCTGCGACGCCGGCGCCGGATTTCGGCTTCGGCCCGAGCAGATGGAAAAGGCGATCACGCCGAAGACCCGGTGGGTGCTGCTCAACTCGCCGTCCAATCCGTCGGGTGCCGCCTACAGCGCGGCCGACTACCGTCCGCTGATCGAGGTGCTGCTGCGTCATCCGCATGTCTGGCTGATGGTCGACGACATGTACGAGCACATCCTCTATGACGGCTTCGACTTCGTCACGCCCGTTGCCCTGGAGCCGCGCCTCAAGGACCGGGCGCTGACAATCAACGGCGTCTCCAAGGCCTATGCGATGACCGGCTGGCGCATCGGCTATGCCGGCGGTCCGAAGTCGCTGATCAAGGCCATGGCCGTGATCCAGAGCCAGGCGACGTCCTGCCCCTGCTCGGTCAGCCAGGCGGCGGCGATTGCCGCGCTGAGCGGCCCGCAGGACTTTCTCAAGGAGCGGCAGGACAGCTTCAAGCATCGTCGCGATCTGGTCGTCGGCCGGCTGAATGCCATTCCCGGTCTCGAATGCCGCACCCCGGAAGGCGCATTTTATACGTTTTCCGGCTGCGCCGGCGTGCTGAACAAGGTCACTCCCAAGGGCAAGACGCTTCTGACCGATGCCGATTTCACAGCATACCTACTCGAAGAGGCCCATGTGGCCGTCGTTCCGGGTTCGGCCTTCGGTCTTTCGCCCTTCTTCCGCATTTCCTATGCGACATCGGAAGCCGAGCTGATAGAGGCGCTTGATCGCATCGAACGGGCTTGCTCGGCTCTGAGAGGATAAAGCTGCCACCTCATGATTCCACGCCTCCATCGCCCTGTTACTGCCGCCGAGGCTCCGCCCGGCTTTTTCGAGCGCCTAATCGAGGCAGGGTTTCGTGGTGACATCGAAACGCGGTCCGCTTCGCGGACCGTCTATGCGACCGACAATTCCATATACCAGGTGGAACCGCAGGGGGTGCTTTTCCCCCTCGACGCGGCCGACCTCAAAGTTCTCTGCCAGGCGCTGTCGGAACCTGCCTTTCGCCAGATCGTGATTGCACCGCGCGGCGGCGGCACCGGCACCAACGGCCAGTCGCTGACCCCCGGCGTCGTGGTCGACTGCTCGCGGCACATGAACCGCATCATCGAGATCGATCCGGTGCGGCGGGTGGCGCGGGTCGAGGCGGGTGTGGTGAAGGACCAACTGAACCGGGCGCTTAAGGCGCATGGCCTCTTCTTCGCGCCCGAGCTTTCGACCTCCAACCGCGCGACAATCGGTGGGATGATCTCGACGGATGCCTGCGGGCAGGGATCCTGCCTCTACGGTAAGACTTCGAGGCACGTGCTGGGGCTGCGCATAGTGCTGATGGATGGAACTGATTTCTGGTCGCGGCCGCTTGAGCCTGCGGCGCTTGATGCGTTGCTGAAGCGCGACGACAAGATCGGTGCCATTCACAGGGCCGTTGAGCAGATCACCCGGGAAAAGAAGGATCGTATTCGTGAGGTGTTCCCCAATCTGAACCGATACATGACAGGCTACGATCTAGCCCATGTGCGCCGGGAAAACGGACTGTTCGACCTCAACGCCATACTGTGCGGGTCCGAGGGCACCCTGGCATTGATCGCCGAGGCGGAGCTCAATCTGCTTCCGCTACCCGCCGAAGTCGCTCTCATCAACATCCGCTATAACGATTTCAATGCCGCGCTCGAGGATGCCCGCAACCTGACGCTGCTGAAGGTCGCCTCGGTGGAAACGGTCGACGAGAAGGTGCTTCGCCTCGCCAAGTGCGATATCGTCTGGACTGCGATCAGCCGCTTTTTTCCCAATGATGCCGGCCAGGCCGCCGACGGCATTAACATTGTCGAAGTCGTCGCCGACGACGCAAGCGAGTTGGAGCGCAAGCTCGAGGCGGTGACCGCGGCCCTTGGGAGCGCCGCCAATGGCAATCGCCTCGGTTATTCCATTGCGTGCGGACATGAGGACGCAGAAGCCATTTGGACCATGCGCAAGCGCGCCGTCGGTCTGCTCGGCAGCATGGATGGCCCGGTCCGGCCGGTTCCCTTCGTCGAGGACACTGCCGTCCCGCCGGAGAACCTCGCCGCTTATATCCGCGAGTTCCGGTCGCTTCTCGACAAGGCGGGCGTCGAATATGGCATGTTCGGCCATGTCGATGCGGGTGTGTTGCATGTGCGACCGGCGCTGGATCTCGTGCGGGCGGAGCATGTGCCGCTGGTGCGCGAGATCAGCGACGCGGTGGTCGCACTCACCCGTAGATACGGCGGCGTACTCTGGGGCGAACATGGCAAGGGCATTCGTTCGGAATATGTGCCGGCGTTCTTCGGTGATCTCTATCCCTCTCTGCAGGAGATCAAGCGGGCTTTCGATCCAGAGAACCGGCTGAATCCTGGAAAGATCGCCAGCGGCAACGATACGCCGCTCCTGAAGATCGACGAGGTGCCGCTGCGGGGTGCCTTCGACCGGGCGATCGGCAATGAGATCCGCGCCGCCTTCGACAATGCAGCTTATTGCAACGGCAACGGCGCCTGTTTTGATTTCGACGAGACGAGCGTCATGTGTCCCTCCTATAAGGTCAGTCGTGACCGTCGGCAGTCACCGAAAGGCAGGGCCTCTCTCTTGCGAGAATGGCTGCGTCTGCTCGGCGAAAAGGGCGTTGATCCACGTCGTGAAGCCGAAGTGCAAACTGGCACCAATCCCCTCCTCGCGCTGGCTATAAGGCTGTTCAATAGCTGCAATCCAAGGAATCGTGCGGATTTTTCTCACGAAGTACGGGAATCATTGAATACCTGCTTGGCCTGCAAGGCCTGCGCAGGACAATGCCCTGTGAAAGTAGATGTACCAGCGTTCAGGTCAAAATTCCTTGACGTCTATTACGGTCGCTATCTTCGGCCGTTGAAGCACCCGGTTGTCGGTCACATCGAAACAGTGCTCCCGTTCATCGCTCGGATGCGGGCCCTTTACAATTTTGTGGTCGATACAGCACTAGGGAATGCTGCGATTGGCCTTTTAGGTTTGACAGCGCTTCCCCGGCTACCGGCACTCTCGTTGCAGAAGGAAACCAAGCGGCTCGGGGTCGCGGTAGCTCGTGTTGATGAGCTTGAGAAGCTGCCCGCGCATGAGAGAGCGCGCCGGGTTGTGTTTGTCGCGGATGCATTTACGTCGTACTTTGACCCCGACATCGTCTTAAGCGCTATAGACTTGACTTACAAACTTGGGCTTGAACCGATGCTTGCTGCCCCGCATATCAATGGGAAAGCGCTACACGTTCATGGCTACCGCAACCAATTCAACAGGGCGGCGGGTAAGACGGCAGGCTACCTGCAGGACATCTTCGATCTCGGCGTGACACTTGTCGGGCTAGACCCTTCTTTGACGCTTGCTTTTCGTGGAGAGTATCAGGCGCTGAAAGAGCGCCCCACGTTCAAGGTACTGCTGTCGCAGGAGTGGCTCGCCCAGGTCTTGCAGTCCCTGACTGTGAGAGGTGAACCTGCTCGAGCACGACATGTTCTTTTGCTTCACTGTACGGAAAGGACAAGTGTTCCCGGTGGAATAGGTCAATGGAAAGACATATTCGAGAAGCTCGGAGTACAGCTTCAAGTGCCGAACGTCGGATGTTGTGGGATGGCTGGAACGTTCGGTCATGAAACAAAGAATAGAGCTGCTTCAGAAAGTCTTTACGAAATGAACTGGCGAAGCCAGTTCTTATCTCTGCAGGAATGCGATGTCATAATGTCGACCGGATACTCCTGTCGCTGCCAGGTGAAAATCATGAGCGGCCTGCATTTGGCGCATCCGTTGCAGGAAGTGAACCGCCTTCTGGTCGCCGGCGCGCGATGAGACCCAACTCATAAGGTCTGGAGCTAGGCGGAAATGGGCGACCGACGCGCATCGAAAGTATCATGATCGAAAGCGTGCTCAAAACCGTGTATCATCTCGATCGTATCAAAAATTTAATCACGCTCAGATATTGGAGATGGTTCGACCATTGCCGTCAGATCGAAGCCTCCACATGAGTTTCCTGGGGGGATGCTCACTGTTGAGACAAGAATTCAAGATCTAATGTGCTCAACACGTGCGCCTTAGCCAATCCGGAAAGAGAGGCGGTGGAGCGCCGAATACTGTATCGCGCGATCACGCGCTCCCGATCTAGGTGCGCAGTCTGGCTTGAACCGTCTTCCTAGAAAGGCCCGACTTCGTCAAAGATATTCATTCCTGCGACTTTCGCCAAATCAACACGGCGAGATGTAAAAAAGAATACAAATTTTTTTCCAAAATGTCAGTATAAACCGTCGTCAGCATCCTTCAAAAATCCTTCACTCAAATTCTAATAGAAGGAGATGCACATGAAGGATGTAGTCGTCATTGGCGCGGGCAAGATTGGTGGTTCCATTGCTTTGATGTTGGCTGCAACGGGCGACTTCAATGTCATTGTGACTGACCGAGATCAAATACAGCTCAACAAGCTCGATTGCCACCCTGCCATTGCGGGAAAGGTGGTCGACATCACCGATCGGTCCGCACTTGTAGCGCTGCTTAGGGGAAAATTTGCTGTTCTATCTGCAGCTCCCTTCCACTTAACTGGGCAAGTGGCAGAGGCGGCACTCGAGGCATCGGTTCACTACCTTGATTTGACCGAGGACGTTGCAACGACGAAGAAGGTCGAAGAGCTTTCCAAGGGCGCGAATGTTTCGTTCATCCCCCAGTGCGGGTTGGCTCCCGGCTTTATCTCGATTGTCGCCCACGATCTTGCCAAAGGTTTCGATACTCTGGATAGCGTCAGGATGCGGGTCGGGGCTTTGCCACAGTATCCCTCCAACGCTCTTAACTACAATCTGACCTGGAGCACGGATGGCCTGATCAACGAGTACATCCAACCCTGCGAGTCCATTGTAGAAGGGCAGTTCGTCACGGTTCCCGCTATGGAAGAACGTGAAGAGTTCTCCTTAGACGGTATAAGGTATGAGGCTTTTAATACGTCTGGCGGACTCGGTACACTGGCTAAGACGCTTGAGGGCCGGGTCCGGACCATGAACTATCGCACGATCCGATATCCCGGACATCAGGCGATAATCAAAGCCCTATTGCATGACCTTAACCTGAAGAACCGCCGCGACGTTCTCAAGGACCTTTTCGAGAACGCCTTGCCGGCTACAATGCAAGATGTCGTGGTCATTTTTGTTACTGTCTGCGGTTGGAAAGATGGTCGCTACTTGCAGGAAACCTATGCGAACAAAGTTTACTCCGGTGTCGTGGCTGGCAAGGCGATGAGCGCCATCCAGATTACAACTGCCGCCGGGATTACTACGGTCCTTGACCTTCTAGCGGGCGGTATGCTGCCCCAGAAGGGGTTTGTTCGACAGGAGCAAGTTGCACTTGCCGACTTCCTGAGCAATCGCCTAGGCCGGGTCTACCGTCCTGAATCGTTCCACCTTAAGCAGGCCGTCTAACCGTCGATTCAATGGCACCCGACATTTCGATGTTGGGTGCCTCTAACAATATACAAAAATATATTGGAATGCGCTTGTAAATGATGCTGTAATAATGAAATCCACAGTTTGAGTGATTATTTTGGATTTATTGTATTTTTTTAAAGCAATGACGAAGAATTTCGGATCGTTATATTTATAATATATATGAACGATGAAATTACGGGGAATATCATCCGGCGCAAGTCAAAGTGCGCAATTCTTTCTAGTATGCACCTGCGCGGCTGAACGTAAAGCTTCATCATCTGGCGGTCTTTTCACAGCGAACATTGCAAACCCGTTAAGGGGGTATTCGCGGTGCGATTGCAGGGCGATGCCAAACCGCCGTCAAGGGAAGCGGCGGGTCAAAGAGCTTGCCAGTCGCATCAACAGCGTTCGCCATCGCGGCTCGTCAATGTGCCGAACTCGCGAACAGTTTTGAGTTGGTTGCCCGGTTAAGCTGGCATTTTGCCGAAAAATCAGAGATGCAGTGGCGAAACAAAATATATACACTGTCTAAATAGCGTTCGTTGGAGCTAAGGAAGATTTCATGCGAGTTGTGAGCAAACCCAGTTTGGAAGGGTATGACTATATCATAGTGGGAGCTGGTTCCGCAGGGTCCGTTATGGCTGCCCGACTTGGTGCGGACCGTGGCATCCGTATCCTTGTAGTCGAGGCCGGCCGCAGCGACATGCGCCTCGGAGTGGTCATGCCGGCGGCAATGGGACTGCCGCTTCTCTCCGACTCCACCAACTGGAAGCTCTTTTCGGACCAAGAGAACGGCACCCGGGTCTATCTCCCTCGCGGCAAGCTGTTGGGTGGATCATCCTCGGTTAACGGCATGCATTGGATGCGAGGCAATCGTGAGGACTATGATAGCTGGCAGGAATACGGCGTAGAAGGGTGGTCATTCAAAGAAGTACTCCCCTACTTCAAGCGGGCAGAAGCCTTTGAGGATGGCCCTGACGAGTGGCGAGGGGGTGACGGCCCGACGAAGGTGACTCGTGCGCCTTGTGAAAACCCTCTCTTCCGAGCGTTCATCGCTGCTGGGATGGAGGCAGGGCATGGCTTCAACGATGATCAAAATGGAGCCACGCAAACGGGAATGCACCGGGTCCAGCGAAACATCGGTGACGGGCGCCGAATGAACACTTCGCAGGTCTACCTGCGTAAAATGACCGGCCAGAACGTCTCGGTGCTAACTGGGGTTAGAGTAAGCCGCCTCCGTTTCCATGGAGGGCGTTGTATTGGCGTAAACCTGATTCATCGCGGGAGAGAGATTTCTGTTTCAGCAGATCGGGAGGTTATTCTCTCGGCCGGAGCGATTATGTCGCCCCAGATCCTTATGCTTTCCGGCGTAGGTCCGGCCGACGAGTTGCGGCAACAGGGTATCCGGGTCGTTCTAGATCAGCCCGAGGTTGGGCAGGGACTGTCTGACCACACTTGTCTTGCCCTTTACTGGGGCGTTCGCGACGAGCGCATGTCAATGCACCATGCTTTATCGCCGGTCGGGAAGATTTCCTTGGGCGCGACTTGGGTTGCTACCCGACGAGGTCTCGGGGCCAGCAACTGGTTCGAAGCGGGCGCGATGATATCAACGGATGGTTCAGGCCGTGCGGACATTCAGATGGAGTGCGTGGCGATGAACCCGTACTTTGGGCACGATGCGATCCGTGTCGGCCCCGGATTCCACTGCTCGCTATCGCTTCAGCGACCAACCAGCAAAGGGCGTGTCTGGCTACGATCGACGAACCCGATGGACGTACCAGCTTTTCGACTCGGGATCGCCGAAACAGAACATGACCAGAAGCTGGCCGTAACCGCGCTCCGAACGATGCGTGAGCTTATGGTCCAATCGGCAGCACGTGGAGCCTTCGGTCCCGAAATCGGCGAAAGCGCAGAAGCTCAGACGGACATGGAAATCATCAACTGGGTGCGAGCTTTTGGGGAATCGAATTACCATCCTAGCTGCACGCTTGCTATGGGGCGGGTCACTGATGCTGAAGGCCGAGTGATTGGTATCGATGGGCTACGTGTGGTGGATGCATCAATACTTCCAGTGATCCCCTCCGCCAACCTCAATGCGCCGGTAATCATGATGGCCGAAAAGATTTCTGCGGCTATATTGACTGCAGCAAGCTCGACGCGTCTCCAGCAGCACTGAGGTTGCAAAAGTGATGGCGGCCCGTTCCACGTCTAATCATGGCATCATGGCATCATGGCATCATGGCATCATGGCATCGTGGGTGCGTATCTTCCGCGGAAAAAAAGGATGAGATGCCTTGCTTGGAACGGGGCCGGCGCAAGTCGACGCGCGTGCACTTCGCTAATCTTGTCCTTACGGATTAGAGCTGCATTTGGAGTTCATGACGCAGAACACAACGTCTGGTCCGCTTCCCAGATGCGACTTCCTTTTTGTTGTCGGCTTTACGCTGAACATCTGGAAGGATCAGCATCTGTTCGGAGCGAGCCGGCAATTGGTGGAACGGTTTCATTGAGCGACGCAGGACGCGTCTCGCCCTCTTCGAGGGCAAGTCTTTGCAATTTGACTCGCCTGCGATACGCAGTGACATAGTCAATGTCCTGCCATCGGGCGGATTGATTTTGTCCGCAAACGAGGCTTGCCAAGTGCAGCCTTGAATCCAAGGATTTCCGGCACTCGCTTATGGCGTCCAGTACCATCCGGAGTTTGATGCGGCAGAAGCCGCAATGTTCATTCGTCCTGACCCGTCGGCGCCCGTAGATGGGGGGAGCATATGCAAGCGTCCAGGCCCTGCAGTCGGAGCTTGAAATCTGATCAACGGACGCATTCCGGAGACCGCAGAGTACCGCCTTGGGCATAGGCGTTAACTGACCAAGATGCTGAGGACCGCAGCAAGTTTTCGGGAACTGTCATCGCTAGGCTCGCCTGTATCTTCTGGCCATAACGATCTGTGACATTGTTCTTTCTACTCCCTCCAAGACCCCTATACGATCAATAGCGGAGTTCAATTGATCGATTGTTTCAGAAACTATGGTTATCATAAGATCATAGACGCCGCTGACTGCTACGATTCCAACTATTTCTGGCATCTTTCGCAGTTCCGCCTCGATACGTTGCGTAAGCCGAGGTGTACAGATAACGGATACGCTGGCCTCAAGCATTCGGCTCTCAAATGCGGTCCCCAGCCGTATCGTATAGCCGTCAATCACTGAGCGCCGCTCCAGACGTTCAATCCTAGCTTGTACCGTGGTGCGGGATAGTGAGAGGCGTTTGGCGAGATCGGTCGTGGACAACCGCGCGTTCTCCCGAAGAAGCCCAACAAGTTGGCGATCCTTCAGATCCAGTTCCATGCGGCCCCCTTTCTTTCGGCACGTTCCACCGGCTGCCTACTGACTCAATTGCGCCATCACAAGGCTGAGATATATTTATACAGAGTATTAATTGCAAGCGATCGTGTCCCAGCGTGCCGTGTAGCAGGGTAGCGGTGATCACCCGTGTTTTCCGGTAGGATCAGGTTGTTTAATCTCACCTGATGGAAAGACCACCGGTGATATGATGAACCGCGCTCACGCGTTGAAAAGAGCGCCGACGCCGACTTACTCGGCGCGAAGATCGGCTTGCCGCTGACAGGGCGAGGGCGCTGGAGGTCGGCGCGAAGACAGGCGCGGCCTTGGGCGAGAAGACGCCACTGAGTGGGGCATTGCGAAGCCGCGGCGGCCTTTTCCTCGTTATAGGTTCGAATACGTTCAACAAGGCTCCGCGGTGTCCGGCGGGTTTTGGGCTATGGTTGATGCCCCCAGGACGGGGCGGGCTCGCTGAAGGAAAGACGCATTGTGTGAAACGAGGTTTCGCCGACGGTAAGCTGTCGTGTGCCGGGTTTGTCGGTCAGATCACCGTCGAAGCCCACCGGATCGGCATAGCCTTGCCAGGGCTCGATGCATAGAAAAGCGGCGGGCGGGCGCGCCCAAAGGCCGAGATGCGGAAGGTTCTCGATGCTGACGAGCAGGCCCTCATGGTTGGGTGCGCCAAACCAGAGCCGGCGGCTTTCAAGGGCATCGAAGACGATGGCGCCGGCGGCAAAAAGGTCGTCGCTGAGAGAAAGGACTTTGCCCGCGACCGGCGAGGCTTGTATGGCCGGACCGAGACCCTCTTCGAGCGGGCGCCGGACGGGGCCGGGTTCGTCGGCCTGAAACAGGACTTGGTGTGTCTTCCGGGCGATCGTGCGGCTGGTTGGCAATGGCCACTGAAATCCGGGATGAAAGCCGAAGGAATAGGGCAGGCTGGCGTTTCCGGTGTTCGTGATTTCGGCGCGCTGGATCAGCGTGTAACCTGAGACTTCGAAGCCGATCTCCAACCGGAAGCCGAAGGGATAGGTTTTTCGCGTGTGGGTGTCGTCGGTCAGGCGAAGCATGCAGGCCCTGTCGGTGGCGGACACCACATCGAATATCGCCGTTGGCGCTAAACCGTGGATCGGCATGGGATGGGCTTTGCCGCCATGCCGCACGATACCGCCCCGGCAGCGCCCGACGACGGGAAACAGGATGGGGGCCTGACGGGCCCACGAGCGGGCATCGCCCTGCCACAACCACTCTCGGCCCTCGGCGTCTCGCAGCGACGTCAACTCGGCTCCAACGGGCGATATCATGACCTTCAGGAGCGAGGTGCCGATGATGATGGGCGACATGGCGCTGCGTTCCGAAGGATCCGATGGATTGGCACGGCGATGAGTGCGGTTGTTCCTGGCCGGGATGTCGACGCAGAGCGGCCGCTCGGAGTTGAGCGCACTAGCGCCGAGGCGGTGAGGCGGCCGCCGGATTGCCGGCTGGCTTTTTGATCCTTGAGGAGGGGGCGCGGGGCGCCTTGGGGCTTGGCGCTGGGGGCAGCGAGGGTGGGGCCAACCTCGTCACATCTGCGGCCAGTGGCATCGTCAGGCGCGTGCGCTCAAGCGCGGCGTCGGTTTGCTTGAGCGATTCGCGCAGGGTTCCGACGACCGGGCTCACGCGGTTGAGGCGCTCGCGGAGGCGGATAACCTCCTTTTCGAGGTCATCAATCCGGTATTGGATTTGGGCTTCGGCTTGAAGCGTTTGGGACAGGAGTCCGTTTAGCCAGACCCGCAACGCGTAGGTCGGCCAGAGCATTGTGGACGGTAAACGCGGGCGCGAGGCCTCGTTCAATGCGCATCCCCCTTCCACCGCCCCTTTGCCGTTTGAAGCCGTGACTTCAACAGATTAGCGGCGCCTCTTTTCTTACCTCTTTGTGCTATATTAAATCCATGCTGTCGATCTGGATTTTCTGAAAGCCGCCGGTCGCGCCCGGTCAAGCACGGTATTCATTCTCCATGCGAAGCGCCATCTTGGCGTTGTTTTGATTTGTGCGTGCAGGGCGCACATCGCGGGAAACCCACGATATATTTGCATGTGATCAATAAATTTACGGCCCATTAATTCGGAGATGGTAACCCTGATCAATGATGGTGTCGTCAAATGCTCAAATTGAAGGTGGGTACCTTGTTCAAAGCACAGGATCTATCCCTTTCTGTGAAATTCTTAGTGGTAATGGCCTTTACTGTCGTCGTTAGCATGACAACGACGGGCCTTGTCGCAGATGGATCTGCACTTGCGGTCATCGCCGCTGCAACGATTGGATCGGCGGTTGCCGGTTCTGCTTTATTCATCTTCACAGTCGTTATGCCCATTCGTAAGCTCATCGCTGCAATGAAGCTTCTTTCAGAAGCGGAGTGGGCGACCGACGTCCCTGAGGTTTCCAAAAACGGCGAAATCGGAGCGATTGCCACCGCTCTTCTTGCATTCAAGAAGAGCGGCATGGACAGCGAGCAGATCCGCGCCGCTGAAACCGCGCGCCGGGCGAAAGCCCGGACGGAGCGCCGCGAAGCGATGGACGTCTTGGCGGCCTCGTTCTCGACAAACGTCAAGGACGTGATCGATTCGATGGCCGAAACGGTCGCCGGCATCTCCAAGGCATCGGCCCAGCTTGGCAGCGTGGCGCAGGTCACGGGTGAGAAGGCGGCGACAGTGATGTCCGCGTCTCGCAACGCAACCAATCACGTCGACGAAGTCGCGGCCACCGCCGGTGAACTTTCCGCGTCGATCGACGAGATCGGTCGCCAGATGTCGCAGCAGCAGACGGTCGTGAATTCCGCTGCCGCCCAGGCCGAGCAGACCAACGCGATCGTGCGGACGCTGTCGGACACGACCAACCGTATCGGCGAAGTCGTGACCCTGATCTCGTCGATCGCGAGCCAGACCAACCTCCTGGCGCTCAACGCAACGATCGAGGCCGCGCGCGCCGGTGAGGCCGGTCGCGGCTTCGCGGTGGTGGCGACCGAGGTGAAGAACTTGGCCACGCAGACCGCCAAGGCGACCGAGGAAATCGCCCAGCAGATCTCTGCCGTTCAGACCGCGACAGGGCAGGCTGTGGAGGCCATCCAGGCGATCACCTCCACGATCGACGAGGTCAACACGATCTCGACGATGATCATGGCGGCGGTGGAAGAGCAGTCGGCAGCGACGTCGGGCATTGCCCGTTCGGTGGAACTGGCGCAGCAGGGCTCGCAGAACGTGGCTTCGAACATCGCCGGTGTTACGACGGCGGCTTCGGACGCCGGATCGGCGGCTTCGAAGATGCTGGAGGCCTCCAAGTCGCTCGCCACGTCGTCGGACCGGCTGCGTCATCAGGCCAACGAATTCATCGGGCAGATCAAAGCCGCCTAAGGGCGGCTCAAGACTGGATTTGACGAGCTCCACGATTTCAAACGCGATCCGTTCTAGCCGAACGGATCGCGTTTTCGTCTGCGGTCAGCCGAAAGCGGCGCTGGCGGCGGCTTTGGATTCCGAACGCAGCCAGTCGTACCAAGCATCGAGGCCTTCGCCGGACTTGGCGGAGACTTTGAACACCGTGATATCGGGATTGACGGTTCGGGCCGAGGCGATGCAGCGGTCGACATCGAAGTCGAGATGCGGCAGGAGGTCGACCTTGTTGAGGAGAAGAACGGAGGCCGCGCGGAACATGTGCGGATACTTCTCCGGCTTATCTTCCCCCTCGGTGACCGAGAGAACCGCCACCTTCGCGCGCTCGCCGAGATCGAACATCGAGGGGCACACGAGGTTGCCAACATTTTCGATAAGGACGAGCGAGCGCAGCGACGGCCTGAGTTCGGCAAGCGCGCCCTGGATCATATCCGCTTCCAGGTGACAGCCGGTGCCGGTGTTGACCTGAACAACGGGCGCACCTGCGGCGCGGATGCGGGCGCCGTCATTGGCGGTGGCCTGATCACCCTCGATCACGGTGATGGCGATTTCCTTCCCCATGTCGCGGATGGTGCGTTCAAGAAGCGTCGTCTTGCCCGCGCCGGGGCTGGAGACAAGGTTGACCGCGAGGATCTCGCGCCCCTGGAACCAAGCGCGGTTGCGTGCGGCAAGGGCGTCGTTCTTGGCGAAGATGGCTGTTTCAAGCGCGATGGTTTGGGCATGGCCGTGGCCGTGCGCATGATCGTGCCCGTGGTCATGACCGTGGTCGTGCCCATGGTCATGACCGTGATCATGGTGGTGGTCGTGCCCATGGGTTTGCGCTTGGTCTGGCGCATGACCGTGATGGACGTGGCCGTCGCCATGGCCGTAGTCATGCGCATGATCGTGGTCGTGCGTATGATCGGCGTGACCATCGCCATGATCATGGACGTGATTGTGGTGCCCGGCGCGCAGATCGCGCGTCTCGCCGGTGGCCAGATTGGTCATGGTCGTCTTGCCGTCACCGGCGCAGCCGCAAACCCCGCACATGTCATGTCTCCTCTTGGTTTCTGGTCAAGGAGGCTCTAGGCCGGTTCGGCCTCGAAGAGTTCCATTTCCTTGACGTTGAGTTCTTCGCCCGCGATGCACTTCAGCCGCCGCGACCCGCAGGTGCAGGGCTGGAAGAGCGAACTGATCGGCATTTCGGTGCCACAAGCTTCGCAGAAGCCCCGCCCGGCGATGCGGCGCAGATCGAGCGTGGCGCCTTCGACGACGGTGTCCTTGGCGCAAATGTCGAAGCAGAAGGCGATAGCGTCGGCCATGACGCCGGAGAGATCGCCGACTTCCACCGCGACGCGCTTGACGCGCCGTTTGCCGGCGTTGTCCGCGACGATGCCGACGATGGAGCGGGTGAGGGCGAGTTCGTGCATCGGTCGCCCCTTTAGCAGATGCGCGGAAGCTGCTCGCCGACGAGCATGTCGACGATGCGCCGGCCGCCGAAGATCGTATCCATCACCACGCGGCCGGGCCGGCCGCCGGTGCAATGGCCGATGATCGCGGCGTCGCGCCCGAGCGGATCGGCGCGCATGGCGGCAAGCGCGGCCTCGGCCTCCTCGGCCGGAACGATGGCGACGAGCTTGCCCTCGTTGGCGAGATAGAGCGGGTCGAGCCCCAGAATTTCGCAGAAACCCTTGACGACTTCGCGGATCGGCGTGCGGGCTTCCTCGATCTCGATGCCGACCTGAGAGGCCTCGGCCACTTCATTGAGGACGCTGGCAAGACCGCCGCGCGTGGCGTCGCGCACGAAACGGGTATGCGGGGCGGCGGCGAGAAGGCGGCCGACAAGGTGATGGAGGGGGGCGCAGTCACTCTCGATCGGGGCGTCGAGCGCCATGTCACCGCGCGCGGAGAGGATGGCGGCGCCGTGGTCGCCGAGGAGACCGTTGACGAGAATGGCGTCGCCGGGGCGGCAGTTGACTACGGAGAGGTTGATGCCGGGTTTGATGACGCCGATGCCGGCGGTGTTGATGAACAGCCGGTCGCAGGCCCCGCGCGCGACGACTTTGGTGTCGCCGGTCACGATGCGAACGCCGGCTTCCCGCGCCATCGCGGCCATGGACCGGGCGATCCGCCTGAGATCGTCGATCAGCATGCCCTCTTCGATGATGACCGAACAGGTGAGGTAGAGGGGCGTTGCGCCGGAGGTGGCGAGGTCGTTGACCGTTCCGCAGACGGCGAGCTTGCCGATGTCGCCGCCGGGAAATTCCAGCGGCGTGACGACGAAGCTGTCTGTCGTGAAGGCGAGGCGGTCGCCATGCGCAGCGAGATCGGCGAGGCTGAACTCGACCGCGTCATCGGACGGCACGCCGCTGTCGCCGTCCTGAGCGCGCAGGAATACGTCGTCGATGAGGTCTTTCATCGCGCGGCCGCCGCCGCCGTGGGCGAGCGTGATCATCGGCACGTTGACGGTGCCGCGCGGACGCGCGTGGCGGCGCGCGGCGAGATCGACGATCGCGCTCATGCGGTGGCCCGTTC
Organism: Oharaeibacter sp.; assembly: GCA_051861205.1. GTDB lineage: Bacteria > Pseudomonadota > Alphaproteobacteria > Rhizobiales > Pleomorphomonadaceae > JBHYDC01. The sequence goes on along the minus strand of JBHYDC010000005.1, from coordinate 100,316 downwards.
CTTCTTGAGGGCGCCATATTGGAAATAGGCCGCGCAGGAGCCTTCCGACGACACCATCAGCGCGCCGAGCGGGGTGGCGGGCGTGCAGGCTTTGCCGAAAATCTTGCATTCCCACGGCTTGATCGAGCCTGTGAGAACCTCGCCGCACTGGCAGTCCTTGGGGTCGGCGACCGCCACGTTGGGCACGGCGAACTTGCGCTCGGCGTCGAAGGCGGCGAATTCCTCGCGCAACTTCACGCCGGAATGTTCGATCGAGCCGAGGCCGCGCCATTCGAAATGCTCGCGCACCTCGAACACCCGCTCGACGGCCTCGATCGCCACCGCGTTGCCGATATCGGGGACGATGCGGCCATATTGGTTCTGCACGAAGGCGGCGCCGTCGTCCATCTGCTTCAGCACCATCCAAATCGAATGGAGCACGTCGAGAGGCTCGAACCCGGCCACAACCATGGGCTTCCCGTATTCGTCGGACACGAAGTTGTATGGGCCGGTGCCGATGACCATCGAGACGTGGCCAGGTCCCAGGAAGCCGTCGATCGTAAGGTCCGGCGCGTCAAGGACCGCGCGGATGGTGGGCAGAATGGTGATGTGATTGCAGAAGAGCGTGAAGTTCGTGACGCCCTCGGCGTGCGCCTGAAGCACGGTGAGCGCGGTGGAGGGCATCGTGGTTTCAAAGCCGATCGCGTAGAACACGACCTGCTTGTCGGGATTGGCGCGAGCAATCGCGAGCGCGTCGATCGGCGAATAGACCATCCGCACGTCGCAGCCTTCGGCTTTGGCCTGCATCAGGCTCTTACGGGAGCCGGGAACGCGGATCGCATCGCCGAAGGTGGTGAAGATCACGTCCGGCCGTTCGGCGAGCGCGACGCAATCGTCGACGCGTCCCATGGGGAGCACGCAGACGGGGCATCCGGGGCCGTGAACGAGTTCGATCGTATCCGGCAGCATGCCTTCGATGCCGTAGCGGAAGATCGAATGGGTGTGACCGCCGCATATTTCCATGATGTGGGCGGGCCCGCCCTTCTTTTCGGCGACCCTGGCGGCGACTTCGGTGATTTCCTTGACGAGTGTGCGGGCCTTTTCGGCATCGCGGAATTCATCGACGAATTTCATCGGGTAAGTCCCCCCATAGGTGCAGAGTTGAGCGCGGTCGTTCCGGCGACTAGCGTTCGAACGTCAGGTACCGGTCATGCGCATGGCTTCGATCTCGGCCTGTGCTTCGCCGAGTTCGGTCAGGATCTTCAGTGTTTCCGCGGCCTGCTGCTCGTTGATCCGGCTCATGGCGAAGCCGACGTGGACCAGAACCCATTCGCCGAGGCAGGATTCGGCGGTGTGGTTTTCATTGACGATACAGGCGATGTTGATCGGACGGCGCACGCCGCCGACATCTACTGTAGCAATCCGCTTGGCGGCATCGTTGATCTCGACGATCCGGCCGGGAATTCCAAGGCACATGGTGTTCTCCCTGATTTAACTGCGTGAGATGAGATGGGCGGCGGTAATGGCCGCCTGACCGAGCGAAAGACCGCCGTCTCCGGCGGGAACATGCGTGTGGGTGAGCACGCGGAACCCCTCCGCTTCCAGCCGGCGGACAAGCTCGCCGTGAAGGACGGAGTTTGCGAGACAGCCGCCGGTGAGCGCGACGGTGTGGATGGCGCGCTCGTCGTCGGTCTCGCCCTTGGTCACCTTGAGCGCCATGGCGGTGATCGCCTTGGCAAGGCCCCGGTGGAAGCGCGCGGCGATGATGCCCGGCGCGGTGCCGACGGCAAGATCACCAAGCAATGCCTGCCACATCGCCAGCGGCTCGATATAGGGCAGGTAGGAGCCCTTCAGAACCGGGATCGAGAGGGGATAGGCGAGGTATTCGTCTTCCGATGCGAGCGCATCCGGATCGACCAGTGCTTCGAGCCGGGCGCCGGTTTCGCCCTCATAGCCGGACCGCTCGAAGGCGATATCAAGCGCGGCGGCGACGGCATCGAACAGGCGGCCGCAGGAGGAGGAGGGCGGCACGTTGGTGCCGGTGCGGAGCATGGCGTCGAGCGTGGCGCGGGGCTTTTCAGCGAGCGCTTGGATGGACGCGGCTTCGCTATAGTTCATGACGATCTGCGGCCAAGTCATCTCCGCCATGAGGTGGGCGTAGAGATTGCGCCAGGGCTCTTTGGCCGCCAGCGCACCACCGATCATGGCAACCGGCTTCAAGGTGCCGACGCGGCGATAGCTGCGATAGTCGCAAACGAGGAATTCCCCGCCCCAAAGGGCGCCGCCGTCACCATAGCCGAGACCGTCGAGCGCGATGCCGAGGACGGGCGGGGCATCAAGCGGGACGCCGTTTTCGGCAAGACATGAGGCGACGTGGGCGTGGTGATGCTGAACCTCGACCAGCGGCAAACCGCGCTCGGCGGCCATGGTGCGGCCGAGCTTGGCGGAGAGATAATCGGGATGCCGGTCGATCGCGATGGCCTGCGGCGTATGATCGAGGAGGTCGCGGTAGAGGCTGAGATGATGGGCGAAATCGTCGAGCGCTTCGGGGTCTTCGAGATCCCCGATGTGCTGGGAAAGCACGGCCGCGCCATCTTTGACGAGGCAGAAGGTGGATTTCAACTCGCCGCCGAGCGCAAGGCAGTCCGGCGCCGCTTCGAAGCCCTTCGGCAGGCGGATTGGCCCCGGCGCAAAGCCGCGCGCGCGGCGCAGAACGCGGGCGGTGCCGCCGATGATGCGCACGACGCTGTCATCGACCCGGTTCGCGATCGGACGATCGTGGACGAGAATGTGGTCGGCGATGCCGGACAGTTTCGGGCGCACCGCGTCGTCGTCGATCACCTGCGGTTCGTCGGAGACGTTGCCGCTGGTCATGACGACGGGGCGATCGAGACGGCGCAGCACCAGGATGTGGAGCGGCGTAGTCGGCAGCATGAATCCGAGTGTGTCGAGGCCGGGCGCGACCGTTTCGGGCATGCGCTCCGGACCATCGGCGCGAAGGAGCACGATCGGGCCTTCGGGGGACGCGAGCAGGGCTTCCTCGGCGGGCGAAACGCTGGCGAAACGGCGGATGACGTCGAGATCCCGCGCCATCAGGGCGAAGGGCTTTGTGTCGCGCCGCTTGCGGGTGCGCAGCGTATCGACGACATCGGCGCGGGTGGCGTCACAGGCGAGTTGATAGCCGCCGAGACCCTTGATCGCGACAATGAAGCCTTTGCGGATGAGACCGCCGGCGGCATCCACATCGTCGAGCATGGAGTGCTGGTCGAAGGTCACGGCCCGGCCGTCCATGCGCTCGATCCGGCCGCGCGGGCCGCAAGTGTGGCAGGCGATCGGCTCGGCGTGGAAGCGGCGGTCGGCGGGGTCGGCGTATTCAGCGGCGCAATCCCGGCAGAGCGGGAACTTCGCCATCGTGGTGCGGGCCCGGTCGTAGGGCACGCTTTGGACGATGGAAAAGCGCGGGCCGCAATGGGTGCAGGTGGTGAAGGGATAACGGAAGCGCCGCGAGAAGGGGTCCAGCATGTCGCGCCGGCACTCAAGGCAGACGGCGGCATCGGGCGTGACGGGGGTATGCACGGCGCCGCCGCGGCTGGCTGCGATGACGAAGCTGCCGGTTGGGGCGGGGCCGGTTGCGGCGGTCACGACGATATCGTCGATGACGGCGAGTGGCGGAACCTCGGCGCGCAGGCGCTGGAGGAAGGTTTCGAGCGTATCGCCTGAGCCGGCGAGGCGGATGAGAACGCCTTCGCTGTCGTTCGCGACGTCGCCCGCAAGACCGAGGGCGGTTGCGATGCGCCAGACATTGGGGCGGAAGCCAACGCCCTGAACGCGGCCGCGCACCCGAACGAGCACGTGGGTGTCCGCGAACGAGCGCTCGGCAAGGTCGCTACCTTTAGTTTTGCGCTCGGCAAGCTCGCTCATGACGCGACGTCCCAGATCAACACCCGGTTGTTGCCGGAATCCGCGATGACGACCGTGGAGCCATAGGCGCCGAGGCCATAGGGCCAGCAGAGGCTGTCACGCGCGGCGGCGGCCCAGCGGTTGTCGCCTTTGGCGGTGAAGGTGTGCTGCCCGGCGAGCATTGTCGCCGGCGCATCCATGCCGATCGCGTCCGTAGACCAACCGACGAGGCGGGAGTTCGCGGTGTCGGCGACGAGAAGGCGGCCACCGCTTTCCGCGAGGCCGTAGGGCATATTGAGTGCGGTGGCGGTTGGGTAATAGGCGGCGCGGTTGTGGTCTTGGTCGCCAAGCGTGGCCTGACCGAGCACAGCGTGGCAAGGCGCGCCGTCGGTGTCCGGCAGGCCGTTCCAGATCATGACGCGGTTCATGCCGGCATCGGCGACGAGGAAATTCCCCGCGACGAGTGCAGTCATATGCGGCCAGCGCATGCCCACAGGGCCGACGTCGGCGCCCGCGCTTTCGTCACGGCTGGTCATTTCGCGCTGACCCAGCACTATGTCGGCCGGCGTGCCGTTTTCACTCGGCACCGCGCGCCAAATGAGCACGCGGCGGTTGCCGGTGTCGCAGACGACGAGGCTGTCGCCGATGAACGAGACGCCGTAGCACCAGTCGAGCGTGTCCGGCCCGGTGGCGCCGCCGCGATTGGCGAGATTTCCCGTGAAATCGGCTTGGCCGAGCACGACATCGGCGGGCTGATTATGGGCGCGCGGCACGGCGTTCCAAAGGAGGACGCGGTGATTCCAGGCATCGGCGACGGCGAGCATGCCGCTTTGCGAAATGGCGACGCCGGTTGGAACATTGAGCGTGGCGGGCCCGACAGGGCCCTTGGCGTTGCGGCCCTCGCAGCCGAAATCCGGTTGGCCGATCAGGATGTCGGCGGGGGCGTCGTCGGCGGTCGGTGTGGACGACCAGATCAGGAGGCGGTGGTGGCCGCTGTCTGAGACGACGAGGGTGCCCTCGGAGGCAAGCGCGACGCCGCGCGGGCCGAACATGGCATCGGCGGCCGGCTTCACGGGTGCGGCAAGCGCGCCGATACCGTCTGGTGCGCCGAGGATGACGCGGGGGCCGCGCGGATCGAGCAGCGCGGGGGGCCGTGCCGGAGCGACGCCGGGAAGGGTGGGGCGAACGGGATTCAGAGAAACGCGCATGCTTAAAGGATCACCCTGACTTCGACGCGGCTGCCGATGACGCGGACGGGATAGGGCTGAAGCTGCACTTCCTTGGCGGTGATGCATTCGCCGCTAGCAAGGAGATACTGAAAGCCATGATAGGGACAGGTGATGACGCCGTTTTCGACCTCGCCGTCGTGGATCGGCAGGCTGAGGTGGGCGCAGGCGTTGAGATAGGCCGCGACCACATCGCCAACGCGCGCGACCAGAACCGAGCGTTCGGCAAGCGTGACGGTGAGCACCGCATTGTCGGTGAGATCGGAGAGCTGGCAGGCCAGATGCCAAGACCCTTTGGTGCCGCCGGCGAATGGGCTGATGAAGTTCACCGCGCCGTCGCCGCCGGTGGAGAGACCTTTGACTTGCCGGATATCGGTGATTTCCGGGCAATGCTCCTCGACGGCCTTTTTGACGCCGGCGTGGAAGGTCATAGCGGAAGCGGCGCAGCTGTCGCAGGCGCCGGTGAAGCGCACTTCGATCGCGTTCGGCGGGACGACCGCAACGAGATCGACACCGCCGCCGTGGGACGCAAGCATCGGCCGCACGCTTTCGAGCGCGGCATCCACCCGTTCCGTGAGGCTGGCTTTGACGAGGCCGTGGCGGCGCAGCACGCTGTAGACGATCGGATCCGCGGCGGCGGTGCGAAGCGTCGGCAGCGCCGCCGGCTCCGCCTTCACCGCCGCGATAAGCCGGCGCAAGGCTTCCTTGTTGAGGGCCTCGATGGCCGTTCCATAGGCGCTGAGAACGCGCTTCTGGGTCTCATCCCAGCCGCTCATAGCCTCTTCCAGCGCCCCGATGTCCCTCAAAAGGGTATCGAGATCGGGCGCATCCGGATCGTGCGGGGCGGCGGGGGATGACATCAGCGGAAGCGCAGCGACTTGAAGAGGCGCGGCTGGAGCATGCCGCCGAAAAAGCCGCCCATCGCAGCGGCGATCAGGATCGGAAGTCCGAGCTTGGCAAGAACGACCGTGAGGATAGCAGTGATCGCCACCCCTATAGCGATCATGAGGAACGCCTTGGCGTTATCGGCGAAAAGGCGGCCGGCGAAGAAGAGCTTCGCGGAATTGAGAACCATATCCAGCATGGTGAAGCTCCTCAGCCCAGAACCGTGATCACGCCAAGCCCGACCAACACGCCGGCGACGCCGGCGAGCGGGCCGTAGAACATGCCGACGAAGGTGGCGAGTTCAGTGCCGAGGTCCTTGGCGCCGACCAGGTAGCCGCCGACCGCTCCGCCAACGGCGGACAGCAGCGTCCCGACGATCATACTCAGAACGAAAATCGTAAGCGTCATGTCTTCTCTCGTATGGTCAAGTAAGGTTTGAGGGGAAGCTTTGGTGTTTATGCGCCGCCGGCGGCCCGCGAAGCGGCGGCAAGCTCGTCGGCCAGTTCCTGGATGGCTTCACCGACGACGCCGGCTTTTTGCAGTTCGCCGCCCTCTTCGAATATTTCCCGCGCTTCGCTGTAGTAGGCGATGGCTTGCGTGAGGTTGCCGATGTTGCCGCGTTCGGGATGATCGAAGTCATCCGGCAGGTTGGCGAGGCAGTTGGCCTTGTTCGAGATCGTGTTGGCGTATTCCATCGGCGTGGTGCGACGGGTGCGCACGCGCAAGGCCTCATCGTAAGCCTCGATGGCGCGCAGGTTGTTTTCAACCGCATGGCTGGTCGAGGCATATTGCAGCGCATTGCCGAGATTATTCTGCAACATGGCGTATTCGGTGGGATGGTCCACGAAGGTAACCACCTTCAGCCCCTCCTCGAACGCCTGCACGGCAAGCGCTTCGCGCATCTTGGAGCGGGCGTCGGTAAAGGGCATCGACAGGAAGGACGTCGCCAGATTGTTCTGGAGGATCGCGAATTCTTTGGGGTGCGCGATGCGGTCGAAGGTGCGCAGCGAACGCTGGTAGGCCGATATCGCATCCGTGATCTTGGCGCGGTGGGCGCCGGACAGCATCTGGATGGTGAGGCCGAGGTTCATCTCGCCCTCGGCGATTTCCTCCGCGCTGCCGATGCGCCGGAGAACCTCAAGCGCATCCTCAAGTGCCCGGCGGGCCCGTTCGAGCGAGCGGGTGCCCTCTTCCGGATTGGCTTGGAGCGCGGTGCCGAGACGTGCGGTGATTCGCGCACGCAGGGCTTCCTCATCGGGCGGACAAAGCGACAGGGCTTCTTCGTAGAGGGTTATGGCGCCTTCGATGTCGGAGGGATCGCGCGGGCGGGTCTGAAGACCCATGGCGACCTCGACCAACATGTCGATCTTCTCGAACGGCGACGAGTCATGCTCGGCGACCATCGCGAGAGCGGTCCGGACCTGCTCCTCGCCCCTCGTATCCTGCACGTTTCACCCCGGCATTCGCATTGTTGTTTGTCAGAGACTCTATGATCAAACAGACGACCTAGTCTACTAGTTTTGCGAACTGACAACTTCGTTTACAAAAACGCCCGGGGCAAACAGTCCTGCCGCTTCCGTGGACCATGTCAGGGTCCATATGCATGTATCACTATCTTCGATGCCATTGTCACGCAAAAAGTCGGCGGCCGGAATGACACGGTCACCGGCGCTGTTGCGTAGTTTGAGCAGAAAACCGCCAGCCGCAGCCTGTCGGACTGGGAGGATCAGGAGATCCGCCTCGCGTCTCAGGAGAATAACCGCGTTCAATCCTGCAAAGTAGGTTTCATAAACGGCGGCGGGAATATGAATGTTGCCGCGCGACACCGTGACGGTGGAGGAGGCGCCCGATCCGGTCATGAATGCTCCGCGGTGGGCTCGGCCAGATACGATTCGATTCGCGTGGTGATTCGCGCCATCACGAAGGAGGCGGCCTTTTCGACCGTTTCGCTGAGTTCCAGCCCGAAGTCGAGCTTCTCGGCTTCGATCAGAAAAACCATGACGTCTGTGGGGAAGGCGGCGCCGAAGATTTTCCGGCCGGCGTGAATGGCGTCGCTCCAACGAAAATCATGCGAGTTGATGCCCGCGCTTTGGCGGTCGCCGATTTCCTCGCCGGGAATTTCGAACACGGCGCCGGGATCCGAGCCGGTCCGGCAGGCATCGACGATGATGAGCCTTGAAGCCCCACGGGCTTGGAACATCACCGCCATGCCGTTCGTGCCGGCGTCAAATACACGGATCGGAGACATGGGGCTGTCCGCGCCATGCACCCTTTCCAACCGCTGCGCGATGGCACAACCGACGCCATCGTCACTCCGGACCGGATTTCCGCATCCAATAATGACAAGCATGCGTCAGATGCGCCAGAGGCGGCACCACCACTGCGGCTCCACCGGAACCGCCAGCTCGGGCAGATCGCACCATTTGCGGTGGACGAGGTAGTACATGCACTCCAGGCAACGCTGCTGGTCGGGCCCATAGGGGTGATCGACGAAGCCGCCGATCACGAGCCGACCTTTCAGATCATTGGCTGGAAGCGCACGGAGTTCTTCCAAAATGCCGGCGAATGCACGATCCGTTTCAGGAAACGGCTCGGTCTGGGTCTTGAGGCCCGACGCGAGGATCGTCTTGATTTCCTGGAGGACTTGTTCTGGCGAATTTCCGGACATAGGCGTTTGATCCCCAATCCTGTTTGTTGAGGCGGGCCCATTTCTGAGCCCGCCTTTGCATCGCGGTTGCGGTATCGACGTCAGGCCGTCCGGAAGCGGGCAACCTCTTCGCCGGTCTTGGCGTCATAGGCGTGCACGCAGCAGACGAGGCAGGAATCATAGGAGCGGCAGACGTGGCCGACCTCGACCGGGTCGTGCATATCGGCGATCGGGGTGCCGATGAGGGCCTCCTCGATCGGACCGCGAATGCCGTCGGTCGAACGGGGACCGACATTCCAGGTCGTCGGCGAGACGATCTGGTAGTTGGCGATCTTGCCGTCCTTGACTTCGATCCAGTGGCTGAGCGCACCGCGCGCCGCCTCGGTCGCGCCGAAGCCGCGGCCGTCCTTTTCCTTCGGCTTGATGTACCACTCGTCCTTGAGCTTGAACTCACGGAGGCAATGCTCGGCCGCACGATAGAGCTTAACCATCTCGTGCAGGCGGGCAAAGTGACGCAGCATGACGCTGGCGCCGCCAAGATGCTTGAACATGTCGAGCACGAGCGGGTCGTGGTGCTGCCAGCTTTCGCCATGCGTGCCGCCGGCGACGAGCTGACGGGCAAGCGGGCCGGCTTCGACACGGCCGGCTTCGGAGTGAAGCACGGCGGTCGACCAGGAATACTTGCCCTCGACGTCGACGTCGTTCTTCTGCGTCGGCTTGGTGGTGCGGTCGAAGGGGTGGACGCCGCCCGGCACCACGGCTTCGTCGTACCACGCGCGGCTCATGTCCTCGCGGGCATATTCATGGCTCATGATCCGGTGCGTGTCGGCGGCCGAATCATAGATGCCCGACTTCATGAACATCGCGTGCGGGCGACCTTCCATGGTGGGGTTCTGGTACTTGTCTTCATGCGGCAGGTAGCCCCACGAGACGAAGCGGCCGTGGCCCTGGCCGAACTTGTCGAGGCCGAGGTCGTTGGCGATGCGCCAGTACATGCCAAGGTCAGAATTGGCGTGTTCGGGCTTCTCGTCCATCCAGGCCATGAAGTCGTCATACGAGCGGATCTGCTCGTAACGCTCCATCGAGCAACCGAGGAACAGGCTTTCGATCCAGTTCTTGCGGAAATGCTCCAGGATCGCCCAGGCGCGGGTGACGTCCGTGAGGGTCGGGGCGCACATGACACCGCCGGGCACCATGAAGCTGGAATGCGGCCACTGGCCGCCGAGCAGCGCGTAAATCTCGACCGGGCGGCCGGAGATGGTGACGCCCTGCTCGTAGCTGGTGCCGGTGAAGGGCGCATAGCGCTTCACGGCCTCTTCGAAGTACTTCGACTTCTCGTAGTTCTTGTTGACCATGTCGATCATGAACAGGCCGTAGTGATGGCGCGGGATCGACTGAATGGTCTCGACGAGCTGGCCGAGGTTACGGGCCAAAATGGCGTTGCGCGGCACAGTGGTGCTCCAGGCGGTATCGAGCGCCCAGGCAGAACAGGTGAGATGCGACGCGCCGCAGATGCCGCAAGCACGCGGCGTGACAACGAGACCGGCCTGCGGATCCTTATCGCGCAGAATGACCTCGAAACCGCGGAAAAGCTCGGCGTGGGTCCACGCGTTGACGACGACACCGTCTTGGATGTCGACGCGCACGTCGAGATCACCCTCGACGCGCCCGACCGGCGAAATGTCCAGAGTCTGGACAGCTGAAGCAGACATGGGTTCCTCCCAAGAAACTTTTCGAAATCAGACCACGAAGATGTCGTGTTCAGCCCAGGACGGCGATGCCGACTTGGCCGCTGCGGTGAGCTTGATGTAACCGGACTTGTCCACGCCCTTCGGCATGTCCTTGGGCACGCCCATGACCGTCTGTGTGCGGAAAACCGTGCCCGGCATCAGGTCGTAGAAGGGGAATTCCGGCTCGGTGCAACCCAAGCACGGCATGCCCGCGCGCGTCTTGGAGGACTGGCGGTTCCACAGGATGCGGTTGCAGGGGCTGTGGGTCATAGGACCGCGGCAACCAAGATCGTAGAACAAGCAACCCTTGCGCTGACCGAACGTGGTGGTCGAGATCTTATACGCAAAGTGCATGTTGCGGGTGCAACCGGTCTGCGTGAAGCTCGTGAAGAAGGTCTTCGGGCGCTGCAGATCGTCGAGTTCGATGTCGCCGGCGCGGCCGGTGCCGACGGCGACGAGGATCTGCGTGACCCAGTCCGGATGCGCGGGGCAGCCGGGAATGTTGATGACCGGCAGGCCGGCCTTGGAGCGGTAGTCCACCCCGAGGAAACCGCCGTGGCTGCGCTTGAGGAATTGCAGACCCTGGCTTTCGGACGGGTTCGGCGCGGTGGCCGGAATGCCGCCCCAGGTGGCGCAGTCACCAATCGCGACGGTGAAGTTCGCGACTTCGCAAAGCTCCTTCACCCAGTCCTTCATGGCGCGGCCCGCGAAGCGGTTCCACATGCCGGTGCCGCCGGGCGCATTCACGACCGAACCTTCGAACACGAAGATGTCGAGAACGATTTCCTTTGCGATGATCGCGCGCAGGAGGCGCTGCAGATTGTCGCCCAGCTCGACGCCGAGGGAAGGGTGCCAAAGTACGTTTATGCCGAAGTCGGTCACGAGATCGCAGGCACTCGGTTCCTCGGCGTTTAGGAACGACATCGTATTGCCAGAACACGCTCCACCTTGGAGCCACAGGAGATTGGCCATCGAGTTCCTCCGCCCATTATGTCGAACCGCCCGGTTCGACCTTGTACGAAATACTATCAGCAATCAGCGTGCCAATCTGCATCGAAATGAAGCATGATTGTTTTTCAACGACTTAAGATGGTGGAATTTTCTTCGAACATGATGACAACTGCAAAGATGTAAACCTGCTTTAAAGCGGGTTGCATACATAGTTTCCACTTGGCGCTCAGCCGCCCCGTTTTCCGCAGGCGGCGCACTCCACTTCGGAAAGAGTGCCGAACCAAATTCCTTCGCAATGCGAGCACCAATGTCCGCTCAACTGATCGGCGGTCATGCCCAGCGCTTGGCTAAGGCGGCTCTGGCCGAGATCGCGGAAGGGACGGGTTCGATCACCGGGAATCACGCGCGAAAACGGGAAGCGAACCACCCGGCCGTCCCCGTTACCGTCTCCGTCCTTCTCGCGATCGTTGTCGTCTCCGGTCATTCCAGCGGTCCTTACAATGGGATGATGTCCTTAGCGGGGCCGCCGACCCTAGCCGAGCAAACTTTCAGGCTTCCTCATCCAGGGCATAGCGGCGGATCTTGTTGGCGAGGCCGACGCGGGACAGGCCAAGTTCGTCGGCGGCCTTGGTCTGGTTCCACCGATGGCGTGATAGGGCGGCCTGCACCATGCGCCGTTCGAGATGCTCGATGCGATCCTTCAAGCGGCCGCTGGGGGGCTCGGCGTCGAAGACCGGTTCGGGCTCGGCAATGCGGGCCGCGGCGATGGCGGGCGCAAGATTGCGGCTGGTGATATATTCACCGTCGCGCGTGAGGGCGACCATGCGCCGAACCTCGGTTTCCAATTCGCGGATGTTGCCGGGGAAATCATAGGCGGAAAAGGCTTCCAGCACATCCGCCGCGATGCCGAGCACCTTGCGGCGCATCTCGGTGCCGTGTTTGCGAACGAAAAACTCGACGAGCACCGGGATCTCCGTTCGGCGGTCGCGAAGCGGCGGCACGCAGAGTTCGAAGCCCTTGAGCCGGTAGTAGAGGTCGCGCCGGAACTGACCGGTTTCGACGAGTTGGGCGATCGAGCGATTCGAGGCCGAGATGATGCGAACCTTGACCGTTTGCATTCGATCGTCGCCAAGCGGCTTAACCTCGCCCTCTTGAAGGAAGCGGAGCAGGCTGACCTGTGTGGTCGGCGAAATCTCCGACAGTTCGTCGAGGAAGACGGTTCCCCCATCGGCCGCCCGGAACAGGCCGAGCCGATCGGAAACAGCCCCCGTGAACGCGCCGCGCTTGTGGCCGAACAGCTCCGAATGCAGCAGTTGCTCGTTCATGCCGCCGCAGTTTTGAACCATCAGCGGGAGCGACCGGCGTGTGGAATTGAAATGGATCGCGCGTGCCAAAAGCTCCTTGCCGGTGCCGGTTTCGCCCTGGATCAGGATGGGAAGATCGGTCTGCGCCGCCTGACGCGCCGTGTTGCACAGCGCGGCCATCGATTCGCTGGAATAGATGAGCTTTTCGAAGTTGTGGCTCTCGCCGGCAAAACGCGTGTCGACCCTGGGTTTGAGCAACGGCAAGGTGTCCGCGTGCCGCACTTCGCGCGACAAAAGGCGGTGGCGGCGCGCAAGCTCGCGCGCTTCCATCGCGCGGCTGAACAGCATGTCGAGCGTTTCGGCATCGAGCGGCGAAGGGATGAACTGATAAATCGCCGATTGCCGGAGCGCGGGTGTGAAGCGCGGCTCGCCATCTGGAGTTTTCGCCACGAATCGCAGCACTTCAGGGTGCGTTATCCGCAAGCTTTTCAGGAATTCAAGCCCGGCTGCAAGATCACCCAAGGCCGACACAACGATGATATCGATAGGGATCTGTTCTAAAAGCTTGGCGGCATCGCCAATGGAACGCACAACGACGACCCGGTGTCCGTAGGTCCTCTCAAGCTCTGCTGCAGTCGACGTCCAATCAACTTGATTGAAGCTCTGTACGACGATAGTGACCACTGTCGAACTTGCCTCTGATTCTGTTTAGATCGAACAGGCCATAGCCAACGCTGCAAAGTCAAACTCACGTTTGAGCGACATAAACCCGCAGCGACCTTTCCTGCAACACTGATGGATCGATGCGCACCGCACACTCATTTGCGTAGACATGCAAGGGCATTTAAATTTTCTCGGGTTCCCCGAGATGCACGGTTCGTGTGGCTATTCGTTCGATGAGCGCGCGGTCATGACTGATGACGACGAGACCGAGGCCGGCTGCGCGGGTGAGCGCGAGCAAGGCGTGCCAGATTTCGGCCTGCGTGATCGGATCGAGCTGCGCGGTGATTTCGTCGGCGACGAGGTAGCGGGTCGTGGGCCCAAGAGCGCGAATCAGGGCGAGACGCTGAAGCTCGCCGCCCGATAGCTCGGCCGGGTAGCGAGCGAGCCAATCGGGCTGGATCCCGAAGGCGTCCAGCAGGAATGGATCGACGGGGCCGCCGTTTTCAAGAATGCGCCGGCCGGTCCAGCGCGGGTCGACGGCGGTTTCGGGAAGTTGAAAGGCCAGTTGCACGGGCTGGGCGCCCTGGCGGGGCAGCGGTGCGCCGTCGAGGCGAATCCGGCCGCGCGTGGGCGCGATGTAACCGGCGAGGAGGCGGGCGAGCGTGGTCTTTCCCCGCCCGGACGGGCCCATGAGGCCGACGACATCTCCGGGGGCGCAGGTAAGCGAAATGCCGTCGAGCACGGGCGTGGTGCGGCCGGGGAATGTGAAGCCGACGTCGAGCGCCTCAAGCATCGACGAGGTTCAGCGTTGCGAGTGGCGCGGCATCGCAAAGGGCCCGGCGCATGCCGTTGGCGGGGACGGCCTGCCAGAGCGCGCGCGCATAGGGCGAGGCGATAAGCGCACCGGTTCCGGCGAAGGCGTGCGCGGGTTCGGCGGCGACGGTGCGGCCCTGTTCGATCACGACGATCCGGTCCGCGGCGGCGGCGAGGGCGGCAAGGTCGTGGCTGATGACGGCGATGGCGTAGCCGGTATCCGCAAGGCGGCGGAGGTCGCCGAGGGTGGCGGCGATGGCGGCGGGGTCGAGGCCGACGGTCGGCTCGTCGGCGATCAGGCAGCGCGCGGTGCCGGCCGTGGCCATGGCAAGGAGCACGCGCCGGGCCATGCCGCCCGATAGCGCGTGCGGGAAGAGGGACAGGCTTGAAGGGGCAAGGCCGTAGCGCGCGACGGCGGACGCGGCGGCATCGGCGGCGGACGCGGCGTCCAGTCCGGACAGGCGGGCCATGCGGGTGATCTGGCGGCCGACGCGCACGAGCGGATCCAGCGCCGTGACGCTTTGCGGGACGAGCGCGATTTCGCGGCCGCGCAGGCGCGCGATGGCGGCGGGATCGAGGATCGCGCCGTTGAAGCGGATGGAACCGGAGAGAACTGCATTCGGCGGCAATATGCCGAGGATGGCATGGGCAAGGAGGCTCTTGCCGGACCCGGACGCACCGACGATGCCAACGAGTTCGCCCGCGCCGACATCGAGCGAGACGTCGCTGAGGGCATCGACGCCGGTGCGGCCGAGGGCTCCGGCGTAGCGCTCGAAGCGGATGCCAAGATGGCGGACGGCAAGGCGAGGGGCGGTCATGTCTGGGCCTCGACGGGATCGAGCGCGCGGCGGGTGCCTTCGCAAAGGACGTCGAACGAGACGACGACGAGTACGAGGGACGCGCCGGGCAGAACGGCGAGCCACCATTGGCCGGATGTGAGCGTGCGCATGGATTCAGAGAGAAGAATGCCGATCGCGGGCAGATGCGGCTCAAGGCCGAAGCCGAGGAAGGTGAGCGCGGCTTCGTGCAGGATCGCGTGCGGGAAGAGAAGAAGGAAGCCGGTGAGAAGCTGCGCCAGCACATGGGGGGCGTAGTGATGGCGGGCGATCCAGAGCGGGGAGCGGCCGAGGCGAGCGGAAATCTGAACGCTGTCCGCCTGTTTCAGTTGCAGGATCTCGGCCCGCACGATGCGGGCAACGCGGGGCCAATGGGTGACCGCGACGGCGACGATGACCGCGTTGGTGCCCCCGCCGAGCGCATAGGCGATGAGCACGAGGAGGACGAGATGCGGCAGGCCGAGGGTGAGGTCGATCAGGCCGCCGATCAGGCTATCGGCAAGGCGCGACAGGGTGGCGACGGCGCCGAGGATGAAAGCGATGAGCGTGGAGACGGTGGCGGCGATGAAGCCGACCTTCAGGCTGACCGCCAGCCCCTCCACCGTGCGAACCAGCATGTCGCGGCCGAGCATATCGGTGCCGAAGGGATGAGCGAGCACGGGCGGGAGCATGCGCGCCTCCGGATGGGTGGCAAGGGCACCCGGCGGGATCAGCGCGGCGGCGATGATGACGGTGGAAATGATACCGCCGGCCACAATGAGCCAAGCGAGCGTGCGCGCTCTGGCTGGCGCCGAGCGGGGAGCGTGGGAGGTGGTCGCAGCGAAGCTCACGCGGCGCCCTCCGCTTGGCGCAGACGCGGGTCCATCCAGCCGTGGGCGATGTCGGCAAGGAGGTTGCCGACGAACACGAAGAGAACGGTGAAGAGCGCCGCGGCAAGAAGGAGCGGCACGTCCTGGCGAAGCCCCGCTTCCACGGTGGCGCGGCCAAGGCCCGGCCACGCAAACACGGTTTCGGCTAGGACCGAACCGCCGAACAGCTCTCCGACGCCAGCAAAGTGGATCATAATCGCCGGCCCCATCGCATTGCGCAGACCCGGCCCGAAGGCGATCCCGGCGCGGCTTGCGCCATAGGCGGTGAGAAGGCGCGCGGGCTCGCCGTTCATGATCTCGATCTGCTTTTGCCGGGTGTGCAGGATCAAAGGCGCGATGCCGACGATGGAGAGCGTGGCGGCGGGCAGAATGAGGTGCCGGATTTCCTCGGCGAAGGTGGCTTCGGCCGCGAGCCGGCCGGGCGGCAGTTCGCAGCAGACCGGCGCCCAGCCGAGAGCGACGCCGAACACGTAGACGAAGACGATGGCGACCCAGAAGGTGGGCGTTGAGGCCAGTATGATCGCAAAGCCCCGGATGAGCCGGTCGGCAAGCGATCCCGACCACGTGCCGGCGACGATGCCGAGCGTGAAACCGAGGAAGCCGGAAACGATCCAGGCGACCGCCATCAGCTTCAGCGTGGCGGCGAATTTCTCGGCGATGACGTCCGCGACGGGTTGGCCGTAGATGAGCGACACGCCGAAATCGCCTGTCGCTAGATTGCCGGCCCAGCGCAGAAATCGCTCGGCGGGGGAAGAATCCAGGCCCCAACGCTCCGCGATCAGGGCGCGTTGCTCTGGACTGACGAGCGTCATCTTGGAGCCGACATAGGCATTGATCGGGTCGACCGGCGCCAGCGAGGCCAGCATGAAGGCGATCAGGGCGGCGAGCGGCAGCAGCCATGCCAGCCTGAGAAGCCGAGCGGAGATGAGTCGAACCATCCAGCCGGCGCGGGGGGGCGCTTGGTGCGGCTCCAAAAGGGGGTGTGCGGGGCGCGGCGTCACTCCGGGCAGGTCCAGCGCCAGGTTTCGATGGCGTAGGTGATCGGGAAGCCGTGTCCGTGCGGGTGGATCTGCGGCTTGCCGATGTCGAGGCAGTTGGAGATGAAATAGATGTGCTGGAGATTGACGAGCCACGCCCAGGCCGCATCGCCCTTGGAGCCGAAGCCGGTGGTGCCGTCCCACTGCGCTTGTCGCCAGTAGGGCAGGGATGCCTCCAGTGTCGGCTGGCGCTGCGCGGCGTCGAAATAGGCGTCGACGGCGGGGTTGGCGTAAAAGCCGGTGTTGAACCAGCCCTCGCCCCGGAATTTGGAGTGGTAGAGGTTGTAGATCTCCAGCGGATCATGCGCCCCCCAGCCGAACACCACGACGTTCGACGACATCATGGTTTCAATATCGGCCCAGGACTTGCCGCTGGGTATAGCCTCGATACCGATGGCGCGGAGCTGATCGGCGACGCCGACGGCCAGCGCCTGCCGGGTGGAATCGGAGGCGGGATAGAGGACGGCGAAGGACGCCCGGAGCGCCCCCTTGGCGCGGATGCCGTCGCTGTCCGGGATCCAGCCGGCCGCGTCGAGGACGGCGGCCGCGCCAGCAAGGTCCGGGCTGACGACGGCGGCGTCCGGATTGTCCCAGGGCAGACCATCGGCGGGGCCGCGCGCGGGCGTGCCGCGTCCGTCGAGGGCGAGCGCGACGAGGGCGTCGCGGTCGAGGCTCATGTTGACGGCGCGGCGGATGGCGATATCGGCGGTGACGTCGTTGCCGATCGGCGCGCCGGTCTTGGTGGTCTCGCCGGTGTTGGGCATGACCGGGAACATCAGGCCGCGATTGTCGACGGTGGTAAAGGCCCGCATCGTCATGCCGGGGATCTGGCTCGCGCCGAGGGCAGGCGGGACGGCGACGATCTGCACGGCGCCGGTCAGCGCGGCGGCGAAGCTTGTGTCTTCGCCGGTGAAAAGGAAGGTGACCCGGTCAAAACCGACTTTGCCGCCATACCAATAGGGATTCGGCTCGACGACAAGTTGCTCGCCCTTGCGCCACTCAACGAATTTGAACGGCCCGGAGCCCATGGGTTTCACGGCGTAATCAGGGCTGTAGGCGTGCTTGGGAAGAATGCCGAGCGTGGAGAGCTGACGGAAGAAGGTGACGCGCGGCTCCGTCAGTTCGATGCGGACGCGATTCGGGGCGAGGGCGGCGATGGATTTGACGAGCGTGACGTCGGCCCGTCCGCCGGCGGTTTTGGCGGTTTGGAAGGTGAACACCACGTCGTCGGCCGTGACGGGCACGCCGTCGGCGAATTTGGCATCGGTGCGAAGGGTGATGTCCCAGACGGTGCTGGTGGCGTCGAGCGTCCAGGCGGTCGCCAGATCGCCGGTGACGGCCAGGTTTGCGTCGAGTTTGAGAAGCGTCGACTGGAAGAGCGGAGAGCCATAGTCGCCCCAGCCGCGCGTCGGATCGAAGCCATCCTCCGGCTCACCCATGACCGCGAGCACGAGATCGCGGGCGGCGGCGGGAGGAGCGGCGATCGGCGATAACGGGCTGAGAAGGCTTAAGATCAGCGCGAGCACGGCGACAAGGGAGCGCTTTGTCATGAATGTCCTTTGCGGCAGCCTTGCGCTGCGGTCAGTATGCAGACTTGAGGAATTCGTATGATCGGATGCCGTAGCTGTCAATGACGTTAATGCCACCTCCGATCGGGCTGTCGTTTTGACCGCCGCGGCGGTCCGTGCGAGGGTAGATCATCAACAGCGGGGCGATGATGAAGCGAATCACGATCACGATCGACGAACCGCTGACCGACCTGCTCGACGCCTATATGGCCGCGCACGGCTATGACAATCGCTCCGAGGCGATGCGCGATCTGGTGCGGGATTCGCTGATCAGGCATGCCGGTAGCGGTTTGCCCTCCGATGCCTGCGTCGCGACCTTGAGCTACATCTTCGATCATGAAACGCGCGATTTACCCAAGCGTCTGATGCGGCTTCAGCAGGGCAACCATGATCTTTCGGTTGTGTCGACACAGCTTCCGCTGAACCATGAAAGCGTGCTGGCGGTCTCGGTTCTGCGCGGCCCGGTGAATGCGGTGCGCAGGTTGGCTGACGCGGTGACGACCGAGCGCGGCGTGAGCCATGCCAGCCTGCACCTCGTTCCGCTTGCCAACTCCGAACACCCGCCGCACCGGCATGACGGGCACTCGCACCCGCATACCCACGACACGCCGCTGGGGTGAAGGCGGATTGTTGAAGCCTACCATGTTTGTTTCACGTGCTTGCACAAGAAGGGGCGCGACCCACTTCCTTGAGAGGAATGCAAGCATGGAAGGTGGGCGATGTGGGTTGTTTTGTTCATCACGATTCAACTTTTGATCGGTCCCGATATTTCGATCGTGTCGGACATCGGGCCTTTCAACGAACGCGCTGCCTGCGAGGCGGAACTGCCGACCGTACGGGCGGCGTTCGATGGCGAAGCCGAGCGCGCCTTCGCTGACGGCGAATTGGCGGTGATCTGTATCAAGGTGACGGATTTCCGGTCCCCGCCCTCGGAGGGCGCGACGCCGCCCGCAGACAAGGGCTCGGTGCGCCGGCCTGCCTCGATGCAAACAGCGCCGGGCCTTTCCCAGGCCGGGCTGACGCCAAGCGCGGTTGCCGGGCAGGCTAGGTAAAAGCGGGGCGCCGGATTAACTCGCCAGCCAAGCGATGATGCCGAGACCGGCGATGAGGAGCGCTGCCGCAAGGAGGAACGTGGGCCACTGCGTGCCGACGCGAGGCCGCTTGCGTTGCCCGCCATATCGCGGGGCGCCTTGGGCGAGAGCGTCCGCTGCGGGCCGCGCGAGGTTTCGTATGCGGCCGTTTCGCGTACGGCATCCGGGGGCGCCGGGGTGCCGGCCGCCTCGTCATCGGTGCCGAGCGGGGCCGAGGTCGGATCGGGGAAGCCGATCTTGTCGCCGGATTGTCCACTGTCGATTTCGTGGCGAAGCCGGTACGTGGTGTCGACGTGGCGTGCCATCGGGGCCTCCTGAACACCCTTTGCGAGAACGGACCGGACGGGTCCCGGTTCCGAATGCTGGAGCGGCGCGGGGCCGTGCCGAGGTTATCCAAACGCGCTCGCGGCTAAGCCCAAGTTGCCCGCGTTTGGCCCCCGAGCTGCCGTATCTTGGACCAAGAAGCCGGCCATAAAAGCGCGTTTCCCCGGTGCTTTGAGAGGCCTAACATGCTTGGAAAAATTGCAGCCGCCTCGACCGTGTTCTTCGGCCTTGCTGGCAGCGGGTTCGCGACAGACGCCGAAAAACCGCGAGACAAGGCGCTGCACCTCTTGATTGCCGCCGAAGCTGCCGAGCAGGAAGTGCCCGAGAGTCTGGTGCACCGCGTTATCCGGCGCGAAAGCGGGTACCGGCCGCAAGCGCGCAACGGACCTTTTTGGGGACTGATGCAGATCCGGCATGATACGGCCAAAGCCATGGGCTACCGGGGGACCGCCGAAGGATTGTTGAATGCCGAGACGAACCTGCAATATGCGGTAAAGTATCTTGCGGGGGCCTATCTCGTTGCCGGCAAGAACGAAGATCGCGCCATTCGGCTTTATGCTCGCGGTTATTACCACGATGCCAAACGGCAGGGTCTTTTGGAAGAGGTGGGTCTGCGTCCGGCAAAGAGCAAAAACGACGGCCGGCCCATGGAAGTTGCCGGCGGGCTTTACTGACGCCGGCCTCACGCCGGCGTCGTTTCGCGCATCTGTGGAGATGCGGCGGGGATGCGTCGCTGGCGACGTCGGTCGAGGCGGCTCATGACGGGGGTGACGCTGGCCCCGTGCAACAACACCGACAGGAGAATTATGAGGCCGGTGACCCGCCACAAGACTTCGGAGCCGGTAAAGGGCGCATGGTTGAAGGCGTAGGAGAGATAGTAGATCGAGCCGATGCCCCGGATGCCATAGATGCTGATCACGGCCCTCTCGTCGGCAGGGAGCGACAGACCGGCGAGGCTGAACCATCCGGCGATGGGGCGGACGAGAAAGAGGACCGCGAGCGCAAAGGCGACCGATCGCCAGTCGAGCCCGGCGATGAGGCCGCCATCGCTGAGCGACCCGCCGAACACCACGAGCAGGACCATCATCAACAGGCGTTCGAGCTGCTCGATGAAGTCATGCAGGCGCTCGTGATAGGTTTGCCCGCGCTCCACATTGCGGAAGGTGACGGCCGAGACGAACACGGCGAGGAAGCCATATCCGTGCGCCATTTCGGTCAGTCCGTAGGACACCGCCGTGATGCCGAGCGCGACGAAGCCATCGCCGGTGCGCGATAGCTTGGCCCGGTTCGGCAGCTTGAACGTGAGCCAGCCGAGCGCCCGCCCGACGCACCAGCCGACGGCGACGCCCGTTGCAAGCTTCCAGATTACATCGACCATGACCCAATGGCCGAACCAGGGTTCGCCGGTGGCGGTGCTGAGTGCAATGGCGATGGCGAGGTTGACGAAGGGGAAGGCGAGCCCGTCGTTGAGGCCGGCTTCGGAGGTGAGCGTGTAGCGCACGTCGTCTTCTTCACCCGATTGCGGCGGACCGGCCTGGACGTCGCTCGCCAACACCGGGTCGGTGGGCGCCAGCGCGGCGGCAAGCAGGATGGCACTGGCCGCGCTGAGACCGAGCAGACCGGTGCCAAGAAGCGCGACGGCCGCGATGGTGAGCGGCATTGCTACCACGAGCAACCGCCATGTGGGCGCCGAGCCCGGCGGCGCGAAGGGCCGGTCGAGCTTCAGGCCGGCGCCCATCAGCGCGACGAGGACGACCAACTCCGTGAGCCGCTGCGTGAGGGCTGGGTAGCGCATGGGGTGCGGGGCCTGACCGGGTAGGCCGGGGATGGCGAACACGGCCGCACCAAGCGCGACGCAGAAGATGGGTAGCGACAGTGGCAATGCCTTCATCACCATCGGCAGCCAAGCCGTGAGAAGAACGACAACGCCAAAGCCGGCGAGAACAACGACATAGGGATCCATGGATGAGGAACCGCACGAGGTTTTGGCGGTTCCGGCATGCTGTCGCATGGGCTCTCTTGTGGGTTGCGGATGATGAAGGCGCGCGCTGAGGCGCAGCCCGCTATGGTGCTGATGCGGAACGTCAAAAGCAGGCTTCGGGAACGAGTGAATTTGCCCACGCCGGCGCAACCCTTTCGATTGACAGGTAACGGTCCTCTGACTAACGATTCCGGAGGGCGAAACTGAGTTCCACCAGTTGGAACAAATGGGATTGCCGGCTCTGGCGTTTCAGGCGGGGCCGCGCGGGGCTGGGGCTGGGGTTGAATCGTATGAAGTTACGTGGAGTACGACCATGACCGCCGCAGCCGACGGGGCCTTTGTCGCGGTGGACTGGGGCACGTCCAGTCTGCGCCTTTGGCACTTGTCCGCCACGGGCGAGGTTTTGGCTGAAATCCGGTCGGCCGAGGGCATGAGCGCGGTGCCCGAAGGCGGGTTCGAGGCGGTGCTGCGGCAGCGCATCGGCGAGCTTGGTCTTGCGCCGGGTGGGCCGGCGCCGCGGGTGGCGCTGTGCGGCATGGTGGGCGCGCGGCAAGGCTGGCGCGAAGCGCCTTACGTTGACGTGCCGGCGCCGCTTTCGGCGGTCGCGGAGCGGGCGGTGGCCGTGCCGATGGCCGGCGTCGACGCGCGGATCCTGCCGGGGCTCGCCCAGCGCGACCGGACCCGGCCGGATGTGATGCGGGGCGAGGAAACGCAGCTTCTCGGCCTTGTGTTGAACGACCCTGCGCTAAGCGGCATGGTTTGCATGCCCGGCACGCATTGCAAATGGGTGACGCTGGAGGGCGGGGCGGTGCGTTCCTTCTCGACGGCGATCACCGGTGAGTTGTTCGCCGTGCTCGCCGGCCACAGCCTCTTGCGCCACACGATCGGCGAAGAGCGCCCGAGCGGCGATCCGGCCTCGGCGGCGTTCCGGGCGGGATTGGAAGCCGGGCTGGAGAGCCCCGAGCAGGTGATTTCGAAGCTCTTCTCGATCCGCGCGGAGGGTCTGTTGTTCGGGACCAATGGCACTGAAGCGGCGGACCGGCTATCCGGGCTGCTGATCGGAAGTGAAGTGGGCGCCGCCTTCCGCCGGCATGCGGCGGGCGGACCGGTTGTTCTCGTCGCAAGCGGGCGGATGGCGGGGCTTTATCAAGTGGCGCTTGAGGCAGCCGGAAGCGCCGTGCGCCTGGTGGATGCCGATTTGGCGGTGCGCGCGGGCTTGCTTCAGGCCGCGCGGCAATTCTGGCCGAACCCCGTGAAGGAGGTTTCGCGATGACAGATCAAACCGTGCCGTGGCCGAAGCTCGGCCGCAATCTCGTGGCCATCCTTCGCGGTGTGAAGCCGGACGAGGTGGAGGCGATCGGCGAAGCTTTAGCGGAAGCCGGCTTCGAGGCGATCGAAGTGCCGCTGAACTCGCCTGATCCGCTGGCTTCCGTGGAGCGGCTTGCCCGGAAAATGCCGGCGAATGTTCTGGTGGGGGCCGGGACGGTGCTGACGCCGGAGGATGTGGCGGGGGTGGCCGATGCCGGGGGGCGGCTGATCGTATCGCCGAATGTGGATCCGGCCGTGCTGGCGGGCGCGGCCCGGCGGGCGATGGTGACGATGCCGGGGGTGTTCACACCCACCGAGGCGTTCTTGGCGCTGAAATGCGGGGCCTCGGCGCTGAAGTTCTTCCCCGCAGCGGCCTTGGGAGCGACCGGCATCGGCGCGATCCGGGCCGTGCTGCCGCGCGGCACCGTGATCGGCGCGGTGGGCGGAGTGTCCGAGGCCGATTTCGCGGCCTATGCAGGCGCAGGGGTGACCGCTTTCGGCCTGGGTTCGAGCCTTTACAAGGTTGGTGCGAGCGCGGCCGACGTGGCGGAAAAAGCGCGTGCGGCGGTGGCCGCTTACGACGCGGTTTTCAAGTGAGATGCGCGATCGAGGCCGGTTGGCCTGAAAGCGTGACGTGAGAGAATGGCCGTAACGGCAGCTTGGCCAAGCCTTCTCATGGTGCCGAAAAATGCACTAAGGTCGAGCTGCGACAACGGAAAAGATTCGGCCGGGTGGCGAGGAAATGACGAGCGTATCCGTGTTTTCCGATGTGGTTTGCCGCCTTGGCGAGGGGCCTTCCGCGCATGCCGCGCTCGGCCGCGTTTATTGGTTCGACATTTTGGAAAAGCGGCTGTTCGAAAGGCGTTTCGACGCGCCGGGCACGACGGTTCATCAGTTGCCGGTCATGGCATCCGTGATGGCGCCGATTGACGGCGGTCGTCAATTGATTGCGGCCGAAGACGGGCTCTACGTGCGCGACGTGACGTCCGGCGCGCTGACGCTGTTGACGCCGCTGGAGGCGGACAAGCCGGCCAATCGCTCCAACGACGGGCGGGTGCATCCTTCGGGCGCGCTCTGGATCGGCACGATGGGACGCAAAGCCGAGGATGGTGCGGGTGCGATCTGGTGGTTCCGAAAGGGAGAGCTGCGGTGCATCGTGCCGTCGATCTCGATCTCGAATGCCATTTCCTTCGATCCCGCCGGCCGCTTTGCCTATTTCGCCGATACCAAGATCGGCACGATCTTCCGGATCGGCACCGACCCGGAAACCGGCCTGCCGACCGGCGAACCCAAGGTTTTCAGAACCATCGCTCCAGCAAGCGGCGGCCCGGACGGTGCGGTGGTGGATGCGGACGGCGTGCTTTGGTGCGCGCGCTGGGGCGGCGCTGCGCTGGACGCTTTTGCCCCGGACGGCTCGCTCTTGCGCAGCCTTGTCATGCCGGCAAGCCAGGTGAGCTGCCCGGCCTTCATGGGCCCGAATGCTGACCGGATGATCATCACATCCGCCCATGACGGCATGAGTTCGGACGAACGATCGAAAGATCCGATGGCCGGACTGACATTTCATGTTGATTTCCCCGTGCGGGGGCGCTTCGATCCGCCCGTCGTGATCGCCTGACGGCGAAACGCGACGCCACGGTTACCCTTGAGGGCCACTTTGATGACTAAGCCGACCCGCCGTTCCAAGCTCTGGTTCGATAATCCGGAGAACCCCGGTATGACGGCGCTCTATATCGAGCGCTATCTGAACTATGGCCTGACCCGCGAGGAGCTTCAGTCCGGCAAGCCGCTGATCGGCATCGCGCAGACGGGCTCGGACCTGTCGCCCTGCAACCGCGTTCATCTGGACCTCGCCGCGCGCGTGCGCGAGGGCATCCGGTCGGCGGGCGGCATAGCCTTCGAGTTTCCGGTGCATCCGATCCAGGAAACCGGACGGCGGCCGACGGCGGCGCTCGACCGCAACCTCGCCTATCTCGGCCTTGTGGAAATCCTGCACGGCTATCCGCTCGACGGCGTGGTGCTGACGACGGGCTGCGACAAGACGACGCCGGCCTGCATCATGGCGGCGGCGACCGTGGATATGCCCGCGATCGTGCTTTCGGCCGGCCCGATGCTGGACGGTTGGAGCGACGGGCGGCTCGCCGGTTCGGGGACCATCGTTTGGGAAAGCCGGCTGCGGCTTTCGGCGGGCGAAATCGACTATGAGAAGTTCATGGAAACCGTGTCGGCGTCGGCGCCGTCGGTCGGCTATTGCAACACGATGGGCACGGCCTCGACGATGAATTCGCTGGCCGAAGCGCTTGGCATGTCGCTGCCCGGCAACGCCTCGATCCCCGCGCCTTACCGCGAGCGGGGCCAGATGGCCTATGCCACCGGCAAGCGTATCGTGGAAATGGTGGACGAGGATCTCCGGCCCTCGAAAATTCTGACGCGTAAGGCGATCGAGAACGCGATCCTGGTGAACTCGGCGATCGGCGGGTCCACCAACGCGCAGCCGCACATCACCGCCATCGCCCGCCATGCCGGCGTCGAGATCGAGCCCGATGACTGGCAGAGCGTGGGTTACGACGTGCCGCTTTTGGTGAACATGCAACCGGCGGGCAAGTATCTCTCGGAGAGCTTCCACCGCTCGGGCGGCGTGCCCGTGGTGATGAAGGAGCTTCTCGCCCACGGTAAGCTGAACGGCGACGCGCTGACGGTGACGGGCCGCACGGCGGCGGAGAACGTGGCGGGCGCCGGCGCGCCGGACGGCGACGTGATCATGCATTTCAGCTCACCGCTGAAGGAAAAGGCCGGATTCATCGTGCTCTCCGGCAATCTGTTCGACGCCGCTATCATGAAGACCAGCGTGATTTCGGACGAATTCCGCGAGCGTTACCTGAGCCGTCCGGGCGAGGAAAACGTGATGGTCGGGCGCGCCGTGGTCTTCGACGGGTCGGAGGATTATCACCACCGGATCGAGGATCCCGCGCTTGAAATCGACGAGAACACCATCCTTGTGATCCGCTATGCCGGCCCGATCGGCTGGCCGGGATCGGCGGAAGTGGTGAACATGCAGCCGCCGGCCGAACTCATCAAGCGCGGCGTGAAATCGCTGCCGTGCATCGGCGACGGCCGTCAGTCCGGCACGTCGGGCTCGCCCTCGATCCTCAACGCCTCGCCGGAAGCGGCGATCGGCGGCGGCTTGGGCCTGCTCGAAACCGGCGACCGCGTGCGCATCGATCTCAACACCGGCAAGGCCGACGCCCTGGTGGACGCCGCCGAATGGGAGCGCCGCAAAGCGGTGTTCAAGCCGAATTATCCGGCAAGTCAGACGCCGTGGCAGGAGATTTACCGCGATACGGTCGGCCAGCAGTCCGAGGGCTCGGTGATCGAGCTTGCGGTGAAGTACCGCTCGGTGGTGGATGCGGTGCCGCGGGACAACCACTGAGGGGTGGGCGCGCGGAGCGACCGCCCGTCGGTCATGGCTTTGTGAGAGACTGCTCGAATAGGGCGGGATCTTGCAAAGTTCGGGCGATGATCAGCGCGCCTTCCAGTCTGGAAAGGATGGATGCCGGGTTTTCCCCGGCCCAATCCTTGACGAAAGCTGCCGAAAGATAACTAAGGATCATGCGGAAAAATGCTCCGGTGGCGACTGCCACGTCGTGAGGCAGCGCATCCCGTTCCGCTCCGAACAGGCCGCATAGACACATTTTATCGTCTTTGTTCAAGGCATCCTGAAACAAGCCGGTAACCCGCGCGATGGCCTCGTCAGGGGAAAGCTCGGCCGGTTCGCCCAACTGGTTTGCCGCACGCTCCACGTAGCGCTTCACAAGCATAGCCGCGAGATCGGCCTTGGTGGGGAAGTGGTAGTGAACGCTGGCGCTTTTGATCCCGACATCTTCAGCTAAGTCTCTGAAACTAAAGTTGTTGTAACCTCCTGTCCGAGCGCGCGCTTCGGCGGCGTCGAGGATGCGTTCGCGTATGCTGCTGCTCATCGTTCAGGCCTCTCTATCTACCGATAGATTGCGTTTGACAGTCGGAATTGCAAGTAATAGACAACTACCTATTGATAGATAGAAAAGAAGAGCGTTGATATGCAAGCAATATCGTTGATCGTTGATCGTTGATCGTTGGAGGCTCGTCGGGCATGGGGTTTGCCACCGCCGGTGAACTGGTGCGCGAAGGCAGGACCGTGTTGACCATCGGCCGCGACGCCGCGAAACTTGCGGCTGCGAAGGGTGCGCTGAACCGTGAAGGGTCAGGCCAGGTCGAAACGATGGCCGGGGACCTTTATGATCCGACTTCGGTTGACGCCATGATCGAGCGGATTGACGCCGAGCCGCCCCATATCGACCAATTGGTCAATGCCGCCGGTTACTTTTTTCCAAAATCCTTCTTGGATCACAGCCGCGGCGACTACGACCGCTACCTCGAACTCAACCGATCGACGTTTTTTCTGACGCAGGCCGTCGCGCGAAACATGGCGCGACATGGTGGCGGAGCCATTGTGAACATCGGTTCCATGTGGGCCAAGCAGGCGATCAAAGCGACGCCGTCATCGGCCTAGACGATGGCAAAGGCCGGTCTCCATGCCTTCACCCAGCATCTCGCGATGGAACTGGCGGATAGCAAAATTCGCGTGAACGCGGTGGCGCCGGCCGTGGTCGTTACCCCGATCTACGGTGCCTTCATCGATCCGGCGAAGATCGAGGAGACGCTTGTGGCGGGGTTCAACGCGTTTCACCCGATCGGCCGCGTAGGCCGGGCAGAAGACGTGGCCGCGCACATCGCATTTCTGCTGTCCGATCGGGCAAGCTGGACGACGGGCGCGATCCATGATGTCGACGGCGGGGTGATGGCTGGACGGAACTAAGGGCGTATCGCCCTTTTCGACCGGTTGTTTGGTTCGCTCCCACTCCACCGCGCCCCATAAGGGAGCCGGTGGGGTGGGAGCACGCTTGTTTCACTCCACCGTCACGCTTTTCGCCAAGTTCCTCGGCTGGTCCACGTCCGTGCCGATATGGACGGCGGTGTGGTAGGCCATGAGTTGGATCGGGATGGCGTAGACGAGGGGGGTGATTGTGGCGGGCATTTCCGGGAGCACGATGGTTTCGAAAGGCTCGACGCCGGTGGAATTGGCGCCCTTGGGGTCCGTGATCAGGATGATGCGGCCGCCGCGCGACGCGACTTCTTGCATGTTGGAAACGGTTTTGTCGAAGACCCGGTCGTGAGGAGCGATCACGATGACGGGCATGGTTTCGTCGATGAGGGCGATCGGGCCGTGCTTTAGCTCGCCGGCGGCATAGCCCTCGGCATGGATATAGCTGATTTCCTTCAGCTTCAGCGCGCCTTCGAGCGCCAGCGGGAAGCTGGTGCCGCGACCGAGATAAAGCGCGTGCTTGGTCTTGGATAGCGTTTTGGCCAGCCGCTCGATCTGCGGTTCGCGCTTCAGGGCTTCGGACGCGAAGCGGGGGATTTCCATGAGGGCGCGGACGAGTTCCATCTCCTCGGCGGGTGAAATCGTACCGCGCGCGCGGCCGGCGGCGATCGCGATCGCGGCCAGCGCGGTAAGCTGGCAGGTGAACGCCTTGGTGGAGGCAACACCGATTTCGGGGCCGGCGAGGGTGGGGAACACCGCATCGCTCTCCCGCGCGATTGTGGATTCGCGCACGTTTACGACGGCGGCGACCTTCTGGCCTTGCGACTTGCAATAGCGCAGCGCGGCCAGCGTATCGGCGGTCTCGCCGGACTGCGAGACGAAAAGCGATACATCCGAGGGGTCGAGCGGGGCCTCGCGGTAGCGGAACTCCGAGGCGATATCGATATCGACGGGAAGACGCGCGAAGCGCTCGAACCAGTATTTCGCGGTGAGTCCGGCGTAATAGGCGGTGCCGCAGGCGGAGATGACGAGGCGGCGGACGTTCCTGAAATCAAACGGTAGATCGGCCGGCAGAACGGTGCGGCCGGTGGTGAAATCCACGTAGCGGGCGAGCGTGTGGCTGATCACCTCGGGCTGTTCGTGGATTTCTTTGGCCATGAAATGGCGGTGGTTGCCCTTATCGACGAGGAAGGCGGAGGCGTTGGACTGTAGGATCGCGCGGCTGACAACCTCGCCCGCTTCGGTGCGCACGGTGGCGCCCTGGTGGGTGATGACGGCCCAGTCGCCCTCTTCCAGATAGGAGATGGTGGAGGTGAAGGGCGCAAGCGCGATCGCATCCGAGCCGAAGAACATCTCGCCCCGGCCGTAGCCGATGGCAAGCGGCGAGCCGCGACGCGCGCCGATCATCAGCCCGTCATCGCCCTCGAACAGGAAGGCGAGGGCGAAGGCGCCGGTGAGGCGCGGCAGGACGGCGGCGACGGCGTCGATGGGCGAGAGATCGCGGGAAAGTTCCTCGTCGACGAGATGGGCGACGACCTCGGTGTCGGTGTCCGATTGGAAGACGCGGCCGCGCTCTTTCAACTCATCGCGCAGCTCGCGGAAATTCTCGATGATGCCGTTGTGAACGACGGCGACGCGGCCGGTGGAATGCGGGTGGGCGTTGCGCTCTGAGGGGCCGCCGTGGGTGGCCCAGCGGGTGTGACCGATGCCGATGGTGCCCGGCAACGGCATTTCGCCGAGCTTGGCGGCAAGGTTCGCCAGCTTGCCCTCGGCGCGGCGTCGCTTGATGTGGCCATCCACGAGTGTGGCGATGCCGGACGAATCATAGCCGCGATATTCGAGCCGCCGCAGCGAATCGACCAGACGATCAGCGACCGGCTCGCGGCCGACGATACCTACGATCCCGCACATGGCGATAAGCACTCCCGTCAATCACACGCACGGTAGGGGATCGGTGGTCCCGATCCGGTTAATGCGCGGCTTTCACTCGGACCCAAGGTGGCGCGCAACGCGCGCGCCGCAAACCGCCCAGTGCTGCCATCCGGACCAACCGTTCCGATGACGCGCTACCCCGTTCGGTTGAGCCGATCCCAACGGGAGAACGTTACGGGGATCGGGGTTATGCCGGGAAATCAACAAACATGTCCGTTTGTTGCGGCGCGGTATTCGCTCGGCGGGTGTTGCGGTCCAGCATTAGCCGCGCTTCGCTTTAAGAGCGGCAAGGGCTTCGCGGGTCTGGCGGGCGCGATCAGGTTTGGTCTCTTGGCGCGACCGGCCGAAGGCCATGGCATCGGCGGGAACGTCGTCGGTGATGACGCTGCCGGCGGCGGTGTAGCCGCCGTCGCCGATGGTGACGGGGGCGACGAGCGTGGTGTGCGAGCCGACGAATACGCCCGCGCCGATGGTGGTCTTATGCTTGAAATAGCCGTCGTAATTGCAGGTGATGGTGCCGGCGCCAACGTTGGTTTTCGCGCCGACGGAGGCATCGCCGATGTAGGAGAGGTGGTTGATCTTGGCGCCCGCCGCGATCTGCGAATTCTTGATCTCGACGAAATTGCCGATGTGGGCATCCGGCCCGATATCCGCGCCGGGGCGGAGCCGGGCATAGGGGCCGACGATGGCGCCGGCGCGAATATGCGAGCGCTCGGCGTGGGTGAAGGAGCGGACGGTCGCGCCGTCCTCGACGGTGACGCCCGGCGCGAACACGACATGCGGCTCGACGGTGACATCGCGTCCAAGCACCGTGTCGTGGCTGAAGAAAATGGTATCCGGCCCGATCAGGGTTGCGCCGCCCTGCAGGGCGGCGGTGCGGGCGCGGGCCTGGAATTCGGCCTCGACGGCGGCGAGCAGGATGCGGTCGTTGACACCCATGAATTCGCGTTCCGGACCAACCACGACGGCGGCGATGAGGCCACGGGACGCAGCGATCTCAATGGCGTCGGTGAGGTAATACTCGCCCTTGGCGTTGTTGTTGCCGATGGCGTCCAGCAGGTCCGGCAGCAGGCCGGCGCGGAAGGCCATGATGCCGGAATTACAGAGGCGGATGGCGCGGGTGGCGTCGTCGGCGTCGCGCTCCTCGGTGATGCGCAGGAGGCGCTCGCCGGAGAGGACGAGGCGGCCATAGCCGGTGGGGTCGGCGGCCTCGAAGCCGAGAACCGCGACGTCCGCTCCTGCCGCGATCCGTACGCGCACGGCGGCGATCGTTTCTGGCCGGACCAGGGGCGTGTCGCCGTAAAGGACGATTACCGGGCCTGAGGCGCGGCTGAGCGCGGCACGGGCGGCAAGGACCGCGTGAGCGGTGCCGAGGCGCGTAGTCTGCTCGAACACGGCGGCATCGGGTGCGGTTTGGGCGAGATGGCGGCTGACAAGGTCCGCGCCGGCTCCGATGACGACGGCGATTTCGTCCGCTCCGCCGGCCCGCGCGCCGTCGATCACCGCATCCAGCATCGGGCGTCCGCCGACGGGGTGCATGACCTTCGGCAGAATAGAGCGCATACGGGTGCCTTCGCCGGCAGCAAGGACGACGGCGAGGCTGCGGGGAACGGTCATGTCAGAAACTCCGGAAGCATCACGCGGCATTTGGACGGGCGCGGGACATCCGGTCAAGGGCGGGGTGTGATCGGAGCGGACGGCTCTTTGATCGCCTGCGCGATCGTTTTGCCGAGGTGGAACAGGCGCTGCTCGATGAGGACCGGCACTTCGCAGACATAGGTGAGCGAGCGCTGGCGGTCTTCGAAGACGCGGGTGTCCCAGAGCACTTCGTCGGTTTTCGCACTTACGGCCGCCGGATCCGCCTTCGGGTCGGAGCGCAGCGCGTCGAGCGCGGCGTTGCGGGCTTTCAGGTCGCCCGCGACGGCGATCTGCTTGGCGCCGAACCGGTCGATCCCGGCGATGACATCCTTGCGCTCCTGGTCGAGGACGGTGAAGAGCCCGGCAAACAGGAGTTTCAAGCGATAGGACTTGGCGGCACCGGCGCGGGCGGCGAAATCGGTGATCGTCTGGTCGGCGTCTTCGAGAGAGACGCGGCGCTGGGCAAGGTCTTGGGCAAGGCGGGCGACCTCGAGATCGGCCTGCCAAGGCGCTGTCAAATCGATCTCGGGGCCGGCCCAAACGGTGGCAAGGCTGAGATCCGGCACCTTGCGCTGGACGCAGGGCCAAGCCGGGTCGTTTGGATCGCCGGCCGCGCGGGATGGGCTGGCGAGCGCGAGGCTGGCGGCGAGGGCGAGGAGAGCGGCTGAGCGCATGAAGATATCCGCTATCAGTTCGGGGACACCGCGACGCCCCAGGGAAATCCGCCGACCGGGATCGACTTGATGACCTCCTGCGCGGCGACGTCGATGACCGAGACGTCGTTGGAGACCCCGTTGGTGGTGAAGAGGTATTTCTCGTCCGGGCTGAAGGCGAGCTGCCAGACGCGTTGGCCGACGAGCAGATAATCGAGCACCTCATGGGTGGTGCCGTCGATCACCGCCACCCGGTTCGCCGGGCCGAGCGCGACGAAGCCGTATTTTCCGTCGCGCGTGATGCGGATGCCGACCGGCTGGATGGCTTCCGCGCGCAGGCCGGGGATCTCGAAACTCACCGTCTTCGTTACGGTCCGGGTGGCCGGATCGATGATGGAGACTGTGCCGCCGATTTCGGACGACACCCAAAGCTCCGAGCCGTCGGCCTTGAAGGCGGCGTAGCGGGGGCGGGCGTCGACCAGCACGTTGCCGATGATCTCGTGGCTGTCGGCGTCGATGAAATGGGCCATGTTGGTGGTTTCGGACGTATTGACGATGACCTTGCCATCCGGCGAAACGGCCATGCCCTCCGGCTCCACGCCGACCGGAACTTCGGAGAGAACGGTGCGGGCGCCGACATCGATGATGGTGACGAGATTGTCGTTCTCGTTGGCGACATAGAGCGGGTTGCCCGAGGGATGCAGCGTGAAAAGCTCCGGATCCGGGCCGGAGGGGAGCGTGCCGGTCTGTTCCATGGTTTTGGCGTCGAACACCTGAATGGTGTCGTCGTCGGAAGCGCAGAGATAGACCTCGCGGCCGTCGTGGGAGACCAGGATGCCGCGCGGGCGCTGGCCGACGGGGACGGTTTTCACCACCTCCAGGCTAGCACCGTCGATGATGGAGACGCTGTTGTCGCGCTCGTTGGAGACGTAGACGGTATAGGCCCTGGCCGGCAACGCCGATGCGAGGACGGCTGCCATGGTATATCCGAGAAGCGCACGCGCCTTGATCATGGGATGGTCTCCCTGTCTTCGCCGGTCAGAACCGGCATTTGGTTTCCGGTTCATCAATGCCGAGGGTGTCGAGTTCGGATTTCTCGTGGAGGAAGCCCTCCTGCGGCGAGACCGAGACGATGGTTCGCCCGTCCGTGAGGAGGATCGGCTGGCGGAGCTGATGGTTCCAAGGCCGCAGCGTGAGCTTCTGGCCTTTGAAGGCGGCGATTTCCATCTTGGGGCCAAGAACATAGGCCCGGATCGCGGCAGGATCGGCGGTGCTTGCGCGGGTGGCGGCCTCGCCGATCATGCGGACGGCGGTCCAGGCGTCGGCGTCGATGTCGCGCATCGGGCGCTTGGCGAGGGCTTCGAAGCGGTTTTGCATCTGGATGGCGCCCCACTGGTCATGGGCCGGCGACCACTCGGTGGGCATCAAACCGGCCGATCCGGCGACGGGGCGCGCGTCCCAGGTGTTGTAGGGGATGTAGGTTCCGAAGATTTCGCTGGTGTCCGCGACAACGACGACGTCGTGATCCCTGGCGTTCTGGGTGAAGACGGGGATCTGGCGCTGAACCTGCGCGTGGCCGGTGTCGGTGCGCCGGGCGGTATCGGTGGCGGCGTAGACGCGCTCCTCCACGATCTCGCCGCCGAAACGGGCGGCGGCGCGTTTCAGGGCATCCGCCCAGAGCGCATCGGAGGGGAGCGAACCGGAGAGCAGGAGCCAGCGCGGCCAGCGCTTCCAGACGAGGAATTGGCCGAGCGCATCGGCCAGCATGGCGTGCGTTGGCGCGACGTGCACGACGTTGGCGCGGCAATTCTCCTCGCGCAGCGCCTCCTCGCGGGCGGAAATGTTGAAGATCAGCCGATCGGGATCTTGCGATCTGTCGGCGAGCGCGAGGATCCCGGCGGCCGGGAGGTCGGCGACGACGAGCTTGATGCCCGACGCCGTCAACTCGTCATAGGCCGCGCGCGCTTCATCGAGGCTTGCGACGGTGCGCTCCGTCAATTCGAAACTTTGACGGGTGAACTGGCCGGTGGTGTTGTTGTCCGCGATCGCCATGCGCGCCCCGGCAAGCCCGCGATCCCTGGCCGGGAGGTCGACGAGGGATAGGGTGAGCTGCGGTTTGCCCCATTGGAGATAGCCGATGCGGATGACGGCGGGCTGATCGGCTGCGCGCGAACCAAGTGACGAAAGGGCGGCGATTGCGACAAGCGCGGCCGTGAGAAGACGGGCGATCGCGGCCATGCAGCGGGCGGGTCGAACAGGCATGTCCGCGTTGTCTCCCTCGGGCGGGAACGGACCGGGGTCCGTGCGCTTAATACATTCAATAAAATCTAAATGTTGTGCGGTGAATTCAACCCCACCTTTTTGTCGCCAGTCGGGCATCTCGCCGCGCGGGCGTCTACGCCGGACGGTTGCCTTGACCCCTCTCCGGTAAAAGGATTTTGATTGATGAATATAAGGGGAGTCCGCCGCTTATGAACGTGTTCAATATCATGATGGCGATCTGCATGGTGGGCCAGCCGGCCGTGTGCCGCGACCACCGCATTCAGTTCGAAAGCACGGTATCGCTGTCGGAATGCGTCCACGACGCGCAGTTCTATATGGCGCGGTGGCAGGCTGATAATCCGGAATGGACGATCAAGACCTTCCGCTGCGAGCCGGCAGAAGCGCCGGACGTCAAGCCCTGATCCGATGAGCGGGGGACCCGATCAAAGGACGGATGACGTCGCGCTGGCTGTAAAGGGCGTGTCGTTTTCCTATTCCGGACGGCCCGCGCTCGACGATGTGAGCCTGATGGTGCGGCGCGGTCGGTTCACGGCGCTGCTCGGCCCCAATGGCGCGGGCAAGACCACGCTGTTTTCGCTGGTGACGCGGCTATTCGACACGCGCGTCGGCGAGATTGAGATTTGCGGGCGCTCGCTGCGGCAGGCGGGGGCATCGGCATTGGCGCCGCTCGGCGTGGTGTTTCAACAGACGACGCTCGATCTGGACCTAACCGTGCGGCAGAACCTGCGTTACTTCGCGCGGCTGCGAGGCATGGCGATCCGTGATGCCGACCGGCGGATCGAGGAGGAGTTGAAACGGCTCGGCATGCCCGAACGTGTGGGAGAGAAAGTCCGCGCGCTGAACGGCGGGCACAGGCGCCGCGTCGAAATCGCACGGGCGCTGCTCCATGATCCCCAACTTCTGGTTCTGGACGAGCCGACCGTCGGCCTCGACGTGCCGACGCGCAAGGCGATCGTGGCGCATGTGCACGAGTTGACCCGGACGCGCGGCATCGCGGTGCTTTGGACGACCCATCTCATTGATGAAATCGCGGGGGATGACGATCTGATCGTGCTCGATCGCGGGCGGATCGTGGCGACCGGGACGGCGGCGGCGGTGGTGGCGCGCACGGGGGCGGCCGATCTCGACGGGGCGTTCTCTGTGCTGACGGCGCACACGCGGGAGCCGGCGCCATGAGCCTCACCCTTTATCGGCGCGCCTTTGTGGGGATCGTCGGGCGTGAAATCCTGCGGTTCCTGCAGCAGCGCGAACGGTTCTTCTCCGCGCTGGTGCGGCCGCTCGTTTGGCTGCTGATCTTCGCGGCGGGATTTCGCGCGGTGCTCGGCGTTTCGATGCAGCCGCCCTATCAGACCTATGTGGAATATGACGTCTATATCGTACCGGGGCTGATCGCGATGATCCAGCTTTTCAACGGTATGCAGTCGTCGCTGTCGATGGTCTATGACCGCGAGATGGGGTCGATGCGCGTGCTGCTCACGACGCCGCTGCCGCGCTGGTTCGTGTTGGCGTCGAAGCTGATCGCGGGCGCGTTGGTTTCGATCATCCAGGCTTATGCGTTTCTGGCGGTGGCGTGGCTGTTCGGGATCAAGATGCCGCTTCTCGGTTATGTCGCGGCGCTGCCGGTGATGCTGATGACGGGGCTGATGCTGGGGGCGATCGGGATGATGCTGTCGTCTACCATCAGGCAGTTGGAGAATTTCGCCGGGGTGATGAATTTCGTGATCTTCCCGACGTTTTTCCTGTCCTCCGCGCTCTATCCCCTTTGGAAGATGCGCGAGAGTTCTTACCTCGTCTGGCAGCTTTGCCGGCTAAACCCCTTCACCTATGCGGTGGAAGCGCTGCGGTTTGCCTTCTACGTCAAGGTCAACGGACCCGCGCTCGGCATTGTCGCGGCGATGCTTGTGCTGTTCATGGCGGGCGCGGTGTGGGGGTATAATCCGAGCCGGGGGTTCCAGGTGCGCCGCGCGGCAGCGGCTGATTGAGGTCAGCCGAAGAGGTCGGGCCGGCGGCGGCGAAGCTGCTCGATCATGAGCATGGTTTTCATATCCTCGATCTCGCCGCGATCATTCATTGCGGCAAGAAGCGCGAGCGGAACTTCGAGAACCTCGATCTCCTCGTGCTCGCTGATAAGCCCGCCGCCGATTTCGCGGGGTATTGAGGGGTCAATCTCGCCGAGGAAAAGGTGCACCCGCTCGGTGAGCGAACCCGGCGACGAATAGGGCGAGCCGACCGGAATCATCGTGCCGATGGTAACGCCCGCCTCTTCCAGCGCCTCGCGGCGGACCGTCTCGGCCGGGTCCTCGCCGGTTTCGACGAGACCGGCGATCGCCTCGATCGTGACGCCATGACCGTCGGCGACGAGGGCGGCGGTGCGGATTTGGCGAACGAGGACGGCCGTGCGGGCGACGGGATCGAAGGCGAGGACGGAGCCGCCGTCGCCATGATCATGAACCTCGCGCTTCAGCCGCGCCGGCTGGCCGCGCACGCTGGTTTCGACGACGACGACTTCGAGCGTGAGCCAACCATCGTGCACCACGCGCCGATCGGCGATCCGCATGGGCGGCAGCAGGCTGTGGGGGATGGCGTTGGTCATGACGCCCTTTCGGCCTGACGGGCGACGTCGCGCGCGACCAGATCCTTGTAGAGCGCCCGGATGCGCCGGAACATCGGACCCGGTTTGCCGTCTCCAATGGTGCGGCCGTCGATGGAGACGACGGGGGTCTGGGCGCCGAAGGTGCCGGTGACGAAAGCTTCGTCGGCGCCGTAGGTGTCCACCAGCGAATAGTTGCGCTCGCGAACCGGAATCCCCGCTTCAAGGCACGCCTCGATGACCTTGCGGCGGGTGATTCCGTTCATGCAGTAGTCGCCGGTGGAGGTCCAAACCTCGCCTTTGCGGATGATGAAGAAGTTGGTGGAATTGCAGGTGTTTACAAAGCCGTGCGGATCCAGCATCAGCGCCTCGTCGCCGCCGGCCTTCAAGGCCTGGATGAGCGCCAGAATGCAGTTCAGCTTGGAATGGCTGTTGAGTTTGGGATCCTGACTATCGGGCGTCTGCCGATGGACGTGGACCGTGAAGAGCGAAAGGCCAGCGTTGATCGTCGCTTCGGACGCCACCTTGTATTCGGGGATGATGACGATCGTCGGGCCATAGACGGAGAGGCGCGGATCTTGAAACGGGTTCTTCTTCTTGCCGCGCGTCACCATCAGGCGAAGGTGAACGCCGTCGTGCATGTCGTTGACGGCGAGCGTTTTGTAGACGGCTGAAACCAACGCGCCATGGTCGAGGCCGATGTCTAGATCGATTGCCTTCGAGGCTTCGATCAACCGGTCCATATGCTCGTCGATGAAGGCGACGCGGCCTTTGGTCAGGCGCAGCCCTTCCCAGATGCCGTCACCCATCATGAAGCCGGAATCATAGACCGAGACCTTGGCTTCATCGCGCGGGAAGAAATCGCCGTTAACATAGATCAGGATTTTTTCGTTGCGATCATCGGTTTCAGAATCGTGTGTACTGACTTTTTGCATGTGTGACGTCGCTACCATAGGTCTATCGCCTCTCACCGTGCCGTGACTTGGCCGGGGAAAACCCCCCCCGCCTGTGTCAGGTTTGTTCTTGTCAGATACCGGATCATGAAATATGCATTGGGAACAATAAATGGCCATTCCACGGCCGACGACAGCGGGGGCTGAGGACGATGGCCGTCTGGCGCGCAGTGCTTGGGTCGATTCGCGGCCTGAGGTTTCGCTTTGCCCTGTTGTCGTTGCTTGCCGTCACGCCCTTCGCGGCCGAGCGTCTCGCCGATATTGGTTCGGTCCGGCAGGGTGAAATCGAGACTGCGAAGAGTTTCATGCTGGCGTCCGTGCAGCGCGGACTTGATCGCCAAGCCGCTGCCCTTGATGAAGCCCGATCGTTCCTCACCTTGATATCGCAATTGCCGCAAATCAGGGGCGGCGATGCGGCTCTTTGTGCGCACACTTTGACGCCGCTCGTTCACACGCGTGCTTGGGCAGGCGAGGTGACCATTTGGAGCACGGACGGCACGGTGCAGTGCTCCACGGTGGGCGGCGGGGCGGATCTTGATCGTTCCGGCGGCAGGCCTCTTCAAGCGCACTTCCCAACGGATGAATTTACCGCCGGCGGCATCATCGCCGGTCGGCTGGATCGTGATGGGTCGATCGTAGCGGTATGGCCGGCCCGCGACGAGTCTGGAAAGGTGGCTTTCATCGCGGCCGCCGCGATTGATCCGGCTTGGTTTATCCGAACGATGAGTGATGCGTTTGCCGAGCAGGATCCGGACGTGATGCTGGTGGATGGGGCGGGCTCGGTGATCGCCGCGTCGGCGGCGACCACGAAAGGGCGGCCAAGTGCGGACGACCGGGCCATCTTGCTGGCATCAGGGGCCAAGTCTGGTGTGGTTTTGGGTCGAAGCGAAACCGGCGCGGCGATGATGTATGGCTACGGCGCCGTGCCGGGTATGGCGGCTCGCGTGATTGTGGGGCTCTCCGCCGGGCCGGTGATCGAGGCGGCAGATCGGCGGGCGCTGGACGATGAGATGAAGCTTGGCGGCATTGTGCTGCTGCTGCTCGCCTCCGGCTGGGGTGGCGCCGAGATGTTCCTGATCCGGCCTATTCGAGCGCTAGCGCAAGCGGCGGCGCGGGTAGGCCATGGCGAAACCGGCGCGCGCGTCCATGTGCCGGACGGCGCGGGCGAGTTCGAAACCGTGGCCTCTGCGTTCAACGATATGGTGGACCGGCTGGAGCGGGAGGCGCTGGTGGACGGATTGACCGGCCTTGCGAACCGCCGCCATTTCGACCGGCATAGCGATTCCGAATGGCGCAGAGCCCAGCGCAGCGGCCGTCGCATCGCGGTTGCCATGATCGATATCGATCATTTCAAGGCTTACAACGACCGCTACGGCCACAGGATCGGAGACCGCGTGTTGACGGAAATCGCGGGCGTGATCGCAGCTTTTGCCCGCCGCCCGGGCGATCTTGCGGCGCGGATCGGGGGTGAGGAATTCGCGCTCGTCTTGCCCGATATGGAGGCCGATGACCTAGCCGCGCACCTCCGTGCGCTGGTCGAGGCGGTGGCCGCTAAGGGGATCCAGCACGGGGCGAGCGATATCGGATCCGTCACCATTTCGGTCGGGGCGCTGATCACGCGGGCAACGCGGAGCGGCCGGCTGGATGTGGCGCTGCGCCGGGCGGACGCGGCGCTCTATCAGGCTAAGGCCGACGGCCGCAACCGGCTGGTTTTGAGGACGGTGCGCGACCGGGGAGACGCGCGAGCGGCCTGAGGCCTGATTACCGGGTGAGGGCTGACGCTTCGGCCTTGGGGTCGAGCATCTCGCCGGCCTGGATGGAGGCAAGCCACGCATCGAGCGCTTCCGGCGCGCCGGCGGGGACATAGCCGTCCGCCCGGATCTGAGGCGCGTTTGCGGCAAAGCCGATCTCCCACGTCCGGCCCGGCCTGCACGCCACCGCCGAGGTGGAGCGCTCCGTGGTTTCCAGGGCGAATTCGCGGCAGAGCACGCCGTCGCCGCGCTGGAAGGACTGGACGATGCGCAGCGTTCCGCCCGCGAGCGGCACGGTTTGGCCTGATGGACTATGGGAAAGGGCGCCCGGTAACCGCACATCGTCGAGTGCGGCAAGGTTAATGGCGGAGGGTGGCGGTGTTCGGGTGGTCTGGCCGGCGCCATAACCGACGAGAACCGCGGCCAGCGCGGCGGCGACGGCCAGCGCCGGGCGGAGTACGCCGCGCCACCTGCGTTTCGGCTGCAGGCCGGGCGACGGCGGAGCATCGCGGATCGGCGCTGCGGCGTGCGCGCGCACATCGGCCTCGACGGCGGCCCGCAAGGTGTCGGGGACCGTCTGCGGCGAGGCGGCGTAGGCGGCCCGGACCATGCGGCGGGTGCGCTGGAATGCGACGATGCGCACCGCAACCCTCGGATCGGCCGCCATGGCAAGCTCGACGCGCCGCGCGGACGGCCCTTCGAGTTCGCCGTCCGCGTAGGACATCAAGGTCTCGTCGTCGAGTTCGCTTTGCGTCATCAAGGTGAAGTCCTGGTTGAGAGGCGTGGCCGCGATCAGACGGCGACCGCCGTGATATCCGTCAATTTCTTGCGGGCTCGGGCCAGCCGGCTCATGACCGTTCCAATGGGGACCCCAAGCACCTCCGCCGCCTCGCGGTAGGCAAGGTCTTCGACGCAGACGAGCAGCAGCAATTCGCGCTGGTCCGTGGGCAGGGCGTCGATGGCGCGCCGAACATCCGTGAGGGTGAGCTTTTCCAAGGCGCGATCCTCCCCGCTCTCATCAATTTGGGTATCAAGGGCTTCCCCGTTGTCGACCAGCGCCTCGACCCGCGAGCGCCGCAAACCGTCGATCCATATGTTGCGGAGAATGCCGAAAACCCAGGCGTCGAAGCGGGTGCCGTGCGTCCAGCCATCGGCGTGGGCAAGGGCCTTGAGGCAGGCGCTCTGCACAAGATCGTCCGCGAGCGTCGGGGACTTGCACAGCGAGAGGGCATAGCGCCGCAGCCTGGGCAGCAGCAGCACCAACTCCGAACCCATCAGTAGAGGCATTCCCGTTCCCCCAGGCATGACGATGTAACGCGGGGGGCGCCCGATCTATTCCAGCGAAGCACGACGAATGCCGCAGGTCTTGCCCGCTTGAGGAACACCGGACCGGTTTCGAGGTTTCGAACATTCATTCTGCATGGATCGGCATGGCGCCGGACCAAATGAGATGTAACAATCATATGCAAGAAACATAGCAAAACGGGCCTTGGATCATGACACCACGACTTCGAGGCAGCCTTGTCATACTGGCGGTGGCTGGGCTGGTGATGGCGCCGCCGGTGACTTTGTGGCCCGGCGCGTTCGGCGGGCACTCCAATGAAGGATTGCGGGCGGGCTCAGCCTTGGCCAAGGCGGATAACGGCGGAGGATCCGGCAAAGCCAAAAGCGGCAACGAGAGCGGCAACAAGTCAGGATCGGCGCGGGGAAACGGGAAATCCCAGAGCGCAAACGGGAAAACATCCGGATGGGGCAAGGCGGACGGGAAAAAGGGTAGTGGCGCCGCCGCCGCGAGCGGCTTGAAGTCGGGCGGCGAAACGTCGAGTGCTGAAAGGTCGAGTACTGAAAGGTCGTCTGGGGCTGCCGGCACGTCGAATGATGGCGGCGGCACGTCGGCGGGTGCTGGCGATGCATCGTCCGGCACAAGGGGAAAATCGGCGCGCTCGGGTAAGGCGTCCGGAAAGGGTGCATCCGTTGGCGCGCCTTCGGCAGATGGGGCGGGCGCGGATTCGGCCGATAGCGAGGCTCGCGGCGATGATGGCAAGAACACAGCGCAAGCCGAGCCAGAGGCGCCAAGGAAGGACCGCAGGCATCGCTCGGCAAAGGCGAAGTCGCCCGATATGGAACGGGGATCCTCTCGGAGGGACCGGCCGGCCCGTGCGCATGACGAGATCGTCGCGACTAACCTGTCGGACGATGACCTATCCACGCTGAGCAACCAGGGCTTCGTTGTCAAAGCATCCGCGGGGCGAGCGCTGGGCCGGGCCGTTTACAAGCTTGGCGTGCCACTTGGGTTCGATCTGAACGCTGCGGCGCGGGCGGTGCAGGCCGTCAACGCAGGGGCAACGGCGGCCGCGAATGACTATTACTATCCGGACGATG
Organism: Oharaeibacter sp.; assembly: GCA_051861205.1. GTDB lineage: Bacteria > Pseudomonadota > Alphaproteobacteria > Rhizobiales > Pleomorphomonadaceae > JBHYDC01. Next base: position 58,161 of record JBHYDC010000005.1, on the reverse strand, counting down.
GCCCTGACGACGGAGTTGGGGCCTGCACCGGCCCGCAATGTCCGGCCGTGACCATGGTCGGGTGGCCGCAGGCGATGCCGGAGCGATGCGGTTCGCTGCCGCTGATCGGCATGGTCGACACCGGGATCAACGGCGCGCATGAGGCGCTGAAGGGACAGTCGATCGAGATCGTCCGTCAGGCGAATGAGAATGCGAAACGCTCCGGTTCCGTGCACGGAACGGCCATCGCCGCGTTGCTGATCGGACGGCCGGACAGCCGTACGCCGGGTTTGCTGCCGGGCGCTCGCCTTATCGCGGTGGATGCGTTCTATCGGGCGGACGGCGCGCTGGACCGCACCGACGTGACCACGCTGGTGGACGCGATTGAAACGCTGACGCTGCGCGGCGTGAAGGTGCTGAACCTCAGCCTCTCCGGTCCGCCCAACCCCGTGCTCGAACAAGCGATCGCGGATGCGGCGGCGCGCGATATCGTGGTGGTGGCGGCGGCGGGCAACAATGGGCCGGGGGCGGCGCCCTCCTATCCGGCCGGGTACAACGACGTGATCGCGGTGACGGCGATCGACCGCACGCTGGCGGTCTATACGCATGCGACGCAAGGGGCCTATGTGGACCTTGCCGCTCCCGGTGTGGATGTCTGGACGGCAACGTCCGTCAGCGGCGGGCGCCCGAAGTCAGGAACCTCCTTCGCGGCGCCCTTCGTGACGGCGGCGGCCACGCTGCTTCGGGCATCGCATCCGCAGATGAAAGCGGCTGCCGTGTCGGAGGTGCTGAGCTCCGTCGCGCTGGATCTGGGTGAGGCAGGTCCCGATCCGGTTTACGGATCGGGGCTCGTGCAGGTGGGGAGCCTGTGCTCGATCGGCCCTGCCGATAGGCCGCAAAGGCCTGACCGACGGATGGTTTCAACGGGCCTCTTCGGGGCGTTCCTGCCGGCCAGCCGATAGCCGCCGGCAAGACGGTTAGATCGCCTCAGCCGCCGCAAGCTCGGCGTTGGAGATGGCGCCCGGTCCCCGGATTGCGCCGGGAGGGCACTTGCCGAGAATGATCATGCCGAGGACTTCGTCCTTGGTGACGTCGGTCGTGCGGGCCGAGCCGACGAGGCGGCCGTTCTTCATGACGCTGACACGGTCCGCCAGATCGAAGACGTCGTGCAGATCGTGGCTGATCAGGAAGATGCCGATGCCTTCGGCCTTCAATTGCTTGATGAGGTCGGCCACCTGCGCCGTTTCCTGGGGGCCGAGCGCGGCGGTCGGCTCGTCCATGATCAGGATCTTGGCGTTGAAATGGATGGCGCGGGCGATGGCGACGGATTGCCGCTGGCCGCCCGACAGCATCTTCACCGGCACCTTGAACTTGCGGAAGTTCGGGTTGAGGCGAGACATCACCTCGCGTGTCGCGGCTTCCATGGCCACGTCGTCGAGCGTTCCCCAGGGGGTTCTAAGCTCGCGGCCGAGGAAGAGATTGGCGGCGGCGTCCACGTTGTCGGCAAGCGCAAGCGTTTGGTAGATGGTCTCGATGCCGTAGCGCTTGGCATCACGCGGGGTGGAGATATCCACACGCTGGCCGTTGACGAGGATTTCGCCCGCGTCCGCCCGGTAGGCGCCCGACAGGATCTTGATCAGCGTGGACTTGCCGGCGCCGTTGTGGCCGAGCAAACCCACGACCTCGCCGGGGAACAGGTCCACCGTAACATGGTCCACGGCCTTGACACCGCCGAAGGCGATGGAGATGTCGCGCATCTCGACGAGGGGCGTTCCTTGCGTTGCCATGGTCTCCTCCCTCACTTGACCTTGGAGCGGTAAACGGTGTCGAGCCACACGGCCACGACGAGAACGATGCCGACCACGATGTTCTGAAGCGGCGTATCCATGCCGAGCAGCACCATGCCCGATTGCAGGCTCTGCATCACCAAAGCGCCGAGAAGCGCACCGGCGATCGTACCCGCGCCGCCGGCAAGCGACGTGCCGCCGATGACCGCCGCGGCGATGGTGTAAAGCTCGTCCAGCGAGCCCTGGGAGTTGGTGGCCGACGTGAGGCGCGCCGTCGAAATCGCCGCGCTCAGCGCCGCGAGGGCACCCATCAGCGCGAAGATGATCATGGTGACGCGCTTGGTGTTGATGCCGGCAAGCTCGGCGGCTTCCGGATTGCCGCCGATCGCGTAGACATAGCGGCCAAAGCGGGTGCGGGTGGCGATGAAGGTCATCAGGATGCCGGTGCCGATTGCGACCAGCACCGGTACGGCGTAACCGAACGGGATCTGGGGAAGAGTGCCGTCGGCCGGGATCGGAATACCGTGGGTCTCCGCATAGCGCTTGGCGAGCGCGGCGGGCATGTAATAGGCGTTGAAGACGGAGGTGGCGGCCAGAACCGCGCCAGCGCCGGCCGCGACGGTGGTGACTTCAGCCCACATCGGCTTTAACGGGAAGCGGAACCGCTTGCGCTGCCGCCGCGCGTTCCAGGTGGCGAGCGCGATGAGGACGCAGGCCACCAGCGCGATGACCCAGCTCCACGTGGCGCCGACCGCGCCGTCGGCGCCGCCGCCGAGCAGCTTGAAGCTTTCATCGGTGACTGCAATCGTCTTGCCGCTGGCCACCCACCACGCCGCGCCGCGCCACACCAGAAGGCCGCCGAGCGTGACGATGAAGGCCGGAACCGAGAGATAGGCGATGACCGCGCCCTGGAGGGCACCAATCAGAGCGCCGATTGCGATGCCGATTCCCAGCGTCAGGATCCAGATGGCCGGATGGCCGAATTCAAGCAACGGCGTGAGATAGCTCGCCTGCGCGACCGCCATCACCATGCCGGTGACGCCGAGGATCGAGCCCACGGACAAGTCGATGTTGCGCGTGACGATAACGAGGACCATGCCAGTCGCCATAACCGCGATGGATGAGGTTTGGACCGAGAGGTTCCAAAGATTGCGCGGGGTGAGGAAGGTTCCGCCGGACAGGAAGTGGAAGCCGATCCAGATCACGACAAGCGCGCCGACCATGCCGAGGAAGCGAACGTCTACCTCAAGCGAGGATAAGATCGACACGTTGCGCACCTGGGGCTGCGAGCCCGTCTGCGCCGTAGCGGGCGACGCGGTGTTGTCGGTCATTTCACGGCTCCCTACTCACCGACGGCGCACGGCCGGTCGGGTTATGCGAATGGCGGCGGCATTCGGCGCGAGCGCAAGCCTTCGGCCACGTCGCCGTTAAGCGGTTGCTCGCCGAAAACCATATTGTAAAGGTTTAGTTGAGAAGCGACAGCGGCAAACACGCTTGGCGTATTGCCCGATCTAAAGACGAGGGGCGCATGACGCGCCCCTCGCAAGATCGTATCAGTTGCAGGCCGCGACCGAACCGGCCGCGACGCCTTGGCAGAGCACGTCCGTCTTGATCCAGCCGGCTTCCACGACAACGTTGAGGTTGTCCTTGGTGATCGCGACGGGGGTCAGGAAGGTCGAGTTCATTTCGACGCCCTTGGGGCCGCCGGAGAACTTGACGGTGCCGGGGATGGCGTCGAGCGCGGTGCCCTTGGCGAGTTCAACAGCGATCTCGGCGGCCTTCTTGCCAAGTTCGCGGGAGTCCTTCCAGACCGAAACGGTCTGGGTGCCGAGCGCGATGCGGTTGAGCGCGGCGCCATCGGCGTCCTGACCCGAAACCGGCACGGAACCGGCGAGGCCCTGGGCGGCGAGAGCGGCGACAGCGCCACCGGCGGTGCCGTCGTTCGAGGCGACCACAGCGTCGACCGCGTTGTTGTTGGCGGTCAGGAACTGCTCCATGTTCTTCTGAGCATTCGCCGGCAGCCAGCCATCGGTGTAGGCTTCGCCGACGTTCTTGATCTTGCCGGCGTCAATGGCGGCCTGGAGGATTTCCATCTGGCCAGAGAAGAGGAAGTCAGCGTTGGCGTCGGTGGCCGAACCCTTGATGAAGACGTAGTTGCCTTCCGGCTTCGCCTTGAAGATTTCGCGAGCCTGGATGCGGCCCACTTCCTTGTTGTCGAAGGTGATGTAGTAGGCCGACGGGATTTCGATCAGGCGATCGTATCCGACGACCGGAATGCCTTCGTTCTGAGCCTTTTCGACGGCCGGAGCGACGGCGTCGGCATCCTGCGCGAGGATGATGAGAGCGGAAGCACCCTGCGAGATCAGGCTTTCCACGTCGGTCAGCTGCTTGGCGGCGGACGACTGAGCGTCGGCCGAGATGTATTCGGCGCCGGCTGCCTCAAGGGCGGCCTTGATGGCGGCTTCGTCGGTCTTCCAACGCTCTTCCTGGAAGTTCGACCAGCTCACGCCAACCTTAATCTTGTCCTGAGCCTGCGCGACGGTCACAAGCGAGGCAGCAGTCATCAACGTGGCAGCAGCCACGGCAAGAATCCGCGTCATATTTGCTCCTCCCTTTCGCCTACAGGCGAAAGAACGTTTTTAAAAATTTGGCGCCCATCGACCCGGAATTTTTCCGAACGGATGCGCTGGTTTCCGAGTAAATTCGGAGCCCGAAAAAACTGTGGACCAAAACCTACGCCAGTGTCAATATGATTTCTGCGGCATGAGATCGGATTAAAGACAATTCGCATGACGGCCTGCGGGGTAACTTGCAGGGCGTCAAAAGAACGAAGTTCCGAGCGCTGGAGGGCGGTCGGCCGCGGGAGGTGTAGCCATGGTCGACCAGCATTCACGGGGCCGCCGACGCGCGCTCTGTTTCGTGACATGTCGAACCCATGCAGGTTCTGATTTATGATGCCCGAACGCATGGCGCGCCGCCAGCGAATATTCGGTGGCAAGGTCGATAGCGACCATGTGCGCCGCCAGAACCGTATGCTGGTGTTGTCCACGCTGCGCCGTATGGCGCCGATCGCGCGCGTCGATCTGGGCGTCGCGACGCGCCTTTCGCCCGCCACCATCACGGCAATTACGGCCGATCTGATCGCCGAGGGGCTCGTCGAGACGGTTTCGGACGGACCGCCCGACGGTGACGTGATCGAGATACCGGCCCGGCGCGGCCGGCCGCGCGTGCTGTTGCGGCTCGATGCCAAGGCGGTGCATGTGCTGGGCATCAAGGTTTCGATCGATCATGTATCGCTACTGCTGGCGGATTTTTCCGGCAGCTTCGTCGCTCGACGTGACATTGCCGCGAAGACGCTTGTTGAAACCCGCGACAGCTTCCCCGTGACCCTGGCCGGCTATATCCGCGACTTCCTGGACGACGTGGATGTGCCCGCGACGCGGATCGCGGAGATTTCCATCGCCGCGCAGGGCTTTGTCGACACAAGGTCCGGTTCCGTCATGTGGTCGCCCGCCTTTTCCGAGCGCGACATCCGCCTGACCGGACCGTTGGAGGCGGCCTTTGGCGTGCCTTGCATGATTTCGAACGACGCCAACATGATCGCGCAGGCGCTTCATGAGTTGGATCCGGCGAAATACAGCGGCACGTTTGCCGTGATTTTCGTGGGTTACGGCGTGGGTATGGGCCTGTTCGTCGATGGCCGCCTGCACCAAGGCGCGGATGGCTCGGCGGCGGAATTCGGCCATATGAACCACATTCCAGGCGGACCACTTTGCCGCTGCGGGCGGCGCGGCTGCACGGAATCGCTGAGCGCCGATTATGCGATCTGGCGGGAAGCCAACGGGTTGTCTCCCGATACAGATCCGCGCGACACAAGCCCCACTTCGGCCGATCTCCTCACCCTTGAAACCGCCGCCTATGCCGGCGACGCGCGGATCCGGGCGATCTATGACGGGGTCGGCAGCGTGCTCGGCTATGGTCTCGCCCGGATGATGGCGCTGATCAATCCGAGCCGGATCGTCCTGACCGGTGTTTCGACGCGCGCCTATCCGCTGTTCGCACCCGCGATGCGCGGCGCTATCGAGGATGCGCTGGTGGAGGATCTCCGCCGGTTCACCGTGGTGGAAGCGCTGCCCTGGGACAAGGACATGATCGTGACCGGCCTGATCGCCGATTCGCTGGCGCGGCTCGACCGCGAAATCTTCTCCGACCCTGCCAACGCCCGCCGCTACCGTGCGTGATGGAGGCGGCGGTGCTTAGCCCGGTGCGCCTGCCGCCGAACCCGAAGGGGATGGCGCCGGAGCGGGGCGTTCGGTGCGGTCGTCGATCAGGGCGAGGCCCTCGGCCTCCTCAAGCTCGCGGGTGAGACGGACCTCGCCCGCTGCGCGCGGCCGCGACAAGCCGGCGAGCAGGAGATAGACCACGGGCGTAAGGAACAGCGTGAACACCGTAGCGATGCCGAGCCCGCCGACGAGCACCCAGCCGAGCGCCTGACGGGCCTCCGCACCCGCGCCGAAGGCGACGGTGAGCGGCACCGCGCCGACGATGGTGGCGATCATCGTCATCATCACGGGCCTGAGGCGAATTCGGCAGGCTTCCTCGATCGACCGGCGCACGCTCATGCCTTCGTCGCGCAGTTGGTTGGCGAACTCCACGATCAGGATGCCGTTTTTGGCCATGATGCCGACCAGCATAACGAGACCGATCTGGCTGTAGAGATTGAGACTGCCGCCCATGGCGACCATCGCGAACACGGCTGCCGCAAGGCCGAAGGGCACGGTGGCGATGATGATCAAGGCCGCGATGAAGCTTTCGAACTGCGCGGCGAGCACGAGCAGGATCACCACGATCGCGAAGCCAAAGGTGATCGCGAGCCCGCCGGAGGTTTCCTCCAGCGTTTTTGCCTCCCCGACCGGCGTAATGCGATAGCCCTCCGGAAGCACCGCGCCCGCAATTTCGCGGGCGGCGCCGAGCGCCTCTGCGAGCGCCACGCCGGGGCCAAGCTCGCTGGTGATGGGGACCGCGCGCTGCTGACCCTCGCGGGCGAGCGAAGGCGCGGTCGCCTCCTCGCGGACTGTTGCAATGGCGGACATCGGCACCATCCGGCCGTCGCCGGTGCGCACGAAGACGTTTTCAAGGTCTTTTGGATCGTCGAGCGGGGTAGCGGTCGAGATGAGTTTGACGGGGATCGAGCGGTCGCCGACGGTGACCGACACCACTTCGTGCCCGTCGAGCACGGCTTGTAGCCCGTCGCCGAGACCGGCGATGGAAACGCCGAGATCTTGGGCGCGGTCGCGGTCGATCTCAACGGAAAGCTGCGGCTGGGTGGCCTGATAGTCGAGGCGGACGTTGCGGAATTCCGGCCGCTTTTCCATGGCCGCGATCAGAATATCGCTGGCGCTGGCAAGCCCGTCATAGTCCTGCCCGAGAAGGGCGAAGCGAAGGCCCTGTCCGCCGCCGCGGATGCCGAGCGAATTGGGATTGATGGCGAAGGCGCGGATGCCGGGAATGCGCGAGACCTGGCCGTTGATTTCAGCCGCGATGGCGGCCTGCGAGCGCGTCCGCTCTTCCCAGGGGGCGAGCGTGAGGACGACGAAGCCGGAATTCGCGGAGCCGCGCCCGGCGATCGAGAAGATCGAAGCGCCTTCGCTGCTGTCGAGATAGGGCTTCAGGATGGCGTTCACCTTGTCCATCTGCCGGCCCATGTAGTCGATCGAAACGCCCTGCGGCGCCGACACGGACATGAGGACGGTGCCGCGATCTTCCCTCGGCGTCAGTTCGCGTGGCAACTGGACATAGGCGACGAGCGCGGCAGCGCCGAAGGCGATCGATAGCGCGATCACGACGAGAGGCGCGCCGAGCGACCAATTCAGAATGCGGTTGTAGAGGTTCGCAAGGCCCTGGCCGACATGGCCGAGCGCGCGTGCGAACAGCGACCGGCGCATCGTGTGATCGCCGCCGCTTTCGGGCAGCAGGGTGGCTGCCAGCATGGGGGCGAAGGTGAGCGCGGTGACCGAGCTGATCAGCACGGCAATCGCCAAGACGAAGCCGAATTCACGGAACAGTCCGCCGGCCGTGCCGGGCAGGAAGGAAATCGGAACGAAAACGGCGGCCAGCGTCGCCGTGGTGGCGAGCACGGCGAAGAACACTTCGCGGGTGCCGAGCACCGCCGCAGCGCGCGACTTCAAACCCATGCCGCGCCGCCGGACGATGTTTTCCAGAACGATGATCGCGTCGTCGACCACAAGACCGGTGGCCAGAACCAGCGCGAGAAGGGTGATGATGTTGATGGAGAAGCCCACCGCCCACATCGCCGCCAGCGTGCCGATCAGCGACACCGGGATTGTGAGGGCGGGGATCAGCGTGGCGCGCCAATCTCCCAGGAACAGGTAGATCACCGCGACGACAACCACGATGCCGATCGCGAGCGACAATTCGACTTCGTGGAGCGCGCTGTTGATGAACTGAGCGTCGTCGGACGTGACCTGAATGTTGACGCCTTTGGGAAGCGATTGCGAGAGTTCGCCGACGGCCTCGCGGACATTCTGGGAAATCTCGATCGTGTTGGATTTGGCCGCCCGCACGATGCCGAGGCCGACACCGATGCGGGTGTTGACGCGAAGCTGCGAGGTTTCGAGATCCGGTCCGAGCGAAACCGATGCGATGTCCCGGACGCGCGTGCGGTCGTTCACGAGGAGATCGCCGATCGCTTCCGGCGTCGCAAGCCGCGCATCGGCGCGCACTACAAGGCTCTGGTTGGCGTTTTGCAGCGAACCGGCCGGTGCGTCGAAGGTGACGGTGTCTAGCGCTTCCGACAGATCGGCAATCGTGAGGCCGCGCGCGGCCAAGGCGGCCTGATCAACGTCGACCCGGAAGATCGCCTGCTGGTCGCCGAACACCTGCACGTCAGCCACCCCGTCGACGGCGGCGAGGCGGTCGGTGACGCGCTCTTCGACGAGGGTGGTGAGGTCTTCGATCGAGAGATCGTCGGCTGTGACCGACACCCGCATGATGGGCTCGGAATTGGCGTCCGCCTTCACGATTTGCGGTTCGTCGATATCGTCGGGCAGGTCGTTACGGATGCGGCCGACGGCATCGCGCAAGTCGTTGGCGGCAACGTCGAGGTTCACATCGGTGCCGAATTCGACAGTGACGCGTGAGCGGCCGAACTGCGATTGGCCGGAGATGTCGACCACGCCGGCAACGCGGGACGCAGCACTTTCGATTTCAGACGTGATTTCACTGTCGATCGATTCGGGCGAGGCACCGGTGTAGTTGACCGTGATGGTGACGACCGGGCGATCGATATCCGGTAACTCGCGGATTTCAACGGCGTTGAAGGCCGCGAGCCCCGCCACGATGACAAGCGCGTTCACCACCAGCGCGAGCACCGGGCGGCGGACGAAAAGGGCGGTGAAGGCGGTCGATCCCGATGCCATGCGCTTGCCTCAGCTACGCCGCGCGGCGGCGGCCGGATCGGTGGGCGCAAGCGGTGCTGCATCCACCGGTGCATCGGCAAGCGCGACGGCGGCGCCGGGCCTCAGCCGCTGCACGCCTTCTACGACCACGGTGTCGCCGGGGGTCAGTTCGCCTTCGATGAGAACCGTGTCGGCGTTGCGCTCAGCGATGACGACAGGCACGCGCTCCACCTTTTCGGCGACGACCCGCCAGACGTAGGAACCGTCCCGGTCCCACTGGACGGAAAGAGCGGGGACTGCGGTCTTGATGTCTCCGGTGAAACGGAGGCTGACCTGAAACGACATGCCCGGACGCAGTTCATCGGCCGCGTTGTCGAGGCGGGCCTGGACGACAAGCGTGCGACTGTCTTCCTCGATGCGGCTACCGACGGCGGAAACGACGCCGGTGAAGCTCTGGCCCGGCCGCGACGGCGTTTTGGCGTCCACGGACTGACCGACCGCGACCTTGGCGGCGAAGGCTTCGGGAATGCGGAACTCCAGCTTCAGCGCCGAACGGTCGTCCACGGTGGCGATTTCGGAAGTGGCCGAGACCATTTTGCCGGGTTCGACGTCGGTAAGTCCCACGATGCCGGCGAAGGGGGCGAGAATGCGCCGCCGGTCGAGGGCAAGCTGGGCCTCGCGTGCGCCGACTTCAGCGGAGGCAAGCTCCGAGACGGCCAAGTCTCGCTCCACCGCGGAGATTGATCTATTCGTAAACAGGGCCGCAGCACGGGTGACCTTGGCGCGCGCATCGCGGAGTGTCACTTGGGCTCGCTCCAAGGCGAGTTTCTCCACGTCGTCGTCGAGAGCGACGAGGACGGAGCCAGCCTCGACGCGCTGGCCAGGTTCGAAGTTAACCGCTGCCACCATGCCGGTGGAGCGGGGGAAGAGGGTGACGGTTTTGGCGGCCTCGCCTGTTCCGATCGCGGTGACGCGGTCGTTGGTCTCGGCGGAAAAGACGGGCGCGGTGACCACGGAGATCGGCCCGCCGAAGCCGCCCGGACCGCCTGAACCCGGACCGCCTGCGCCCGGACCACCAGCGCCGCCGTTCCTCCGGCCTTCACCGGGCTTTGCGGCATCAGTGCCGGTTGCTCCGTCCGCGTTGGCGATGAACGCCCACTGCGGCACGGACCAATCCGGCAGACCAAGTGCGGTCAGGCGATCGCGCGCGGTGGGGTCGAACGCGCCCCACCCGACGACGGTGGCGACCATGAGAGCCAAGATGATGAGGACCTGTTTCCACAACGCCATTGAAACCGTGGCTCCTGGATGAAATCTGCTCATGGCGGAAAATGCAGCGATGCTACGCTATGCCATGGCACATATTGTACACGCTCGGCTTTGGAAAACCGCTGAAAGTGTCACGATTTGTATCCGCCTCGGAAAATCGGCGAAACGACCGGTCACATCTGCGCGATCACGGGTTAGCCGGTCCTCGCCATCGGGTGGTGGCTGGGTTCAGCCGATCGATTTTTATGCGGCGCGATCGCGACTGACCCTAAGCCTGCCATGATGCGGACCGATGATGCGTCTTGTTCTTTAGCCGGATCGAGGACGTGATGGGCCTTTTGCGGCGTTCGCTGGTTGGACTGGCACTTGGTTTTCTTCTTGGCGGCACGGCATGCGTGCTGGCCCAAGAAGGATACTTCGACGCCGACGGCAACTTCGTGCCCTATGACGCGCCGCGCGTCTATCGAACGCCGCCGCCTGTGACCGGTCAGCCGTCGTATATCGAGCCGCCCCCCGGCTGGAGCGAGGACACCGTGCTCGTGCCCCCTGGCGATATCCCGGGAGAGGGCACGGGGCGCCTGCTGCGGCGGGACGAGCTTCCCCCCGAGTTTCGGGACGATACGACGGGCTATGTGCTCGCGCCCGATCCGGACAGCTATCCCGCTGATGCTTACCCTCCCGATACCTATCCCCCGGATGCCTATCCCGCCTATCCCGGCGACGGCTATCCGCCTGACGTTTACCCACCCGAGGGCGTCTACGGTGATGTCCCGTTAGACCGCCGGGAGTTGGCGCCTCCGCCGGGGTTCGGGCAACCGGCGCTCGCCGGGCGTTCCGCACGAGGCGGATGGACGCGTGCGGTCGCGGCCTTGGAGGATTATGCGCCGGCAAAGCGTGCGGCCGTGGCGATGGAAGACCCCTTCGCGCGGCTAAGTGCCATTCGGGCGGCGAACACCTATCTCGTCAGCCGCTCGGCAGCGCCGCCCGTGGCTGCCACAATCCGGGCTGTCGATAAGGTGCTTGGTATTCCCGTCACCGACGACTCCACCGCGCTGCCGGGGGCAGGTGGCGAGATAACGCGGCCGAAGCGGGCCAAGGGCGGTGGCTTGCGCGAGGAGCTGCGCCGCTTCGAGGATTATGCCGCGATCAAGGCCGACGGTCTTGACGCTCGCGACGAGATAGCGCGGCAGGAGATATCGCAAGAAGCGGCGCGCGTCGTTTCACAAGAGGCAGGACCGGGGCTCAACGAGGCAGAGATCGCAGGTCTCGACGCCTTCCTGGGGCTGTCCGGCAGTGCTGCGACCGTGGCGCAATCGGCCGGCGTGCCCGCTGAAAATCCCTGACGGTCAGACCACGCCGGCCGTATAAACGGGCGGCCCTTCATAGTCGCGCTTTCCAAGCGGCACGCCATGGTGCCGCAAGATCGCGTAGGCTGTGGAGACGTGGAAGTAAAAGTTGGGCAGCACGTAGAACTGCAGGAACGCGCCGCCTGAAAAGCTTCGCGATCGACCGCCCATGACAATGACGATCGGCCGGTCCTCGGCCTTGTCGAAGGCGGCTGGGTCCAGGGCGCCGAGGAAGTCTATCGCGCGATCGAGATAGCTGGCGAGATCGGCTGATGTGGCAGCGTCGTGGAAGGTTTGATCGCCGCCGCGATCGAAGACGGCGTAGTCCGGAGCTTCCCGCTCCGGTGGTGCGATCCCGGCCAACCGGGCGGCGGCACCGCAGACGCCATCCGCCGCAATCACGAGCTGCCGGGCGAAGTTGAACATGTCCGGCGCGAGCCGCCATGCCAGCATGTCGCGTTCAGCGACGCCTGTCCGGGCGGCGAATTCCGCTGACTTGCGCAACATGTCGTTTGCTGCGCCGAGCCCGTGGCGAAGTGGTGGAACGGTTGCGGTGAAAAGGTTCATGGCAGGCTCCAACGTTTAGGGGAGCCCAGCACGGCGGGGCGCCAAAGCCTGTCAGCAGGGGCGGCCGTTCAAACCGCGCGGCGAAGCCAGGGCCGGGTGCCGGCGGGGGCTTCGGCGATCATCGCGGGCTGGTAATAGAGCTTCGGCGCGGGGTCGCGCCCTTCGAGGAGATAGCGCCGGGTGACGCCGTGGGTGACCTCGAAGGCGGTGAAGCCTTGCCGCTTCATGGCTGTGATCTGGTCGATCAGCACGTTGCCCACGGCGCGGATTTCACCGGTGAACCCGGCGCGCTTCACCTGTGCGGCATGGCTGAAGCCGCGGCCGTCGTTGTATTTCGGGAACTCGATGGCGACGGCGGAAAGGCGTTCCAGATGTGGAACGATATCGCGCACGCGGTCTGCCGGGCCGATCACGACACCGACAGGCTTGTTGCCGAGCGTGCCGTCAGTGGTTTCCTTGAGGAAGCGGACGATGCTGACGAAGGCGCGCTCCTCGGCGGGGATGGCTTCGTCGTCGGCGATCCGGATCCAGCTATCCGGCTCGAACCGGCCGTTGCGATAGACGTCACGAGCGGCGGTCCCTGCCGCGATGGTGGATTGCACCGTCATCGATCAGATCCCGCTTCCCATGGACTCCCGGCCGACGAGGCCGAGGTGGATGCCGCATTCGGTCTTGGCCTTGCCGCGCCAGCGCCCGGCTCGCTCGTCCTCGCCCTCGGCGACACGGTCGGTGCAGGGCATGCAGCCGATCGACTTGTAGCCGTCGGCGACGAGGGGATGCGGCGGCAGGTCGTGGGCGAGGCGGTAGGCCTCGACGTCCGCGGAGGTCCAGCCCGCGAGCGGGTTGACCTTGTACCGCAGGCCCTCGGTCTCGACGACCGGCAGCTTGGCGCGCGTCTCGGCCTGATAGCGCTTGCGGCCTGTGATCCAGGCGTCGAACTCGTCCATGGCGATGGAGAGCGGCTCAACCTTGCGCAGGGCGCAGCAGGCATCGGTATCGCGAAACCAGAGAGTGCCGTCGGGGTCCACTTCGCTGATGCGCTTGGGCGCGGGTTTCACGCAGCGAACATTGATGAGGGCCAGCTTTTCGATCAAGGCGTCGCGGTAGCGAAGCGTCTCGCCGAAGAGCTTGCCGGTGTCGATGAAGACGACGGGGAGATGCCGGTTGATCTGCGAGACCATGTGGAGGAGCACGGCGCTATCCGCTCCGAAGCTGGAGACGAGCGCTATGCCACCTTTGAAATGGGTCTCGATCGCGGCGCGCAATATGTCTTCCGCGCTGGCCCCATCGAGGCGCGCAGAGAGCGAGCGGGCCTGATCGGCGACGAGTTCGAGCGGATCGACCGCGATGTTCAGGCCATCAAGTGCCATAGAGCGCCTCCTTGAACGGCGCGTCGCCCACACGGCGGTAGGCGGCGAGGAAGGTCTCGTCTGGCGATTGGCGAAGACCGAGATAGGTATCGACGACGGTTTCGACGGCATCCACCACGTCGTCGGATGAGAAGCCGCGACCGACGATTTCGCCCACAGTGGCGGTCTCGTCCGGGCTGCCGCCGAGGGTGATCTGGTAGACCTCTTCGCCCTTCTTATCGACGCCGAGGATACCGATGTGGCCGACGTGATGGTGGCCGCAAGCATTGATGCAGCCGGAAATCTTGATCGACAGCGGGCCGATTTCCGCCTGCCGGGCGGCGGTGCCGAAGCGCTCCGACAGCCGGCTCGCGACCGGTATGGAACGCGCATTGGCAAGCGCGCAATAGTCGAGCCCGGGGCAGGCGATGATATCGGTGATGAGGCCGGCGTTGGCCGTGCCCATGCCGTTGGCGGCGAGCACCTGCCAAACGGCGTGGACGTCGTCGAGCGCGAGATGGGGGAAAACGAGGTTCTGCTCGTGCGTGACGCGCACTTCGTCGAAGGCGTAGGTTTCGGTGAGGTCGGCGACCACGTCCATCTGGTCCGCCGAAGCGTCGCCGGGGATGCCGCCGATCGGCTTCAGCGAGATGGTGAGCGAGGTATAGCCCGGCACCTTGTGCGGGTGCAGGTTGATCCGGCAGAAGGCGTCGAACTCACGATCAGCGGCGCGGGCCGCCTCCATCGCGGCGCTGCGGGCGGGCTTGGGCGCGAAGGTGGGCGGCGCGAAATAGGCCTGGATGCGCTGCACTTCCTCAGGTGGCAAGTTGAGCACGCCGTCTTTCAGAGCGGCGAATTCTTCCTCGACGCGGGCCTTGATCTCGTCGAGACCGGCTTCGTGGACGAGGATCTTGATGCGCGCCTTATACTTGTTGTCGCGCCGGCCAAAGAGATTGTAGACGCGAAGAATCGCGTCGATGTAGGCGATCAGGTCTTTCTCGGCGACGAAGGAATTGACCTCCCGCGCCATCATCGGCGTGCGGCCCTGACCGCCGCCGACGAAGACGCGGAAGCCGGTTTCGCCGGCTTCGTTCTTGACGAGTTGCAAGCCGATGTCATGGGTGCGGATCGCGGCGCGGTCATGGGCGGCGCCGGTGACGGCGATCTTGAATTTGCGCGGCAGGAAGGAGAATTCCGGGTGCAGGCTCGACCATTGCCGGAGGATCTCGGCATAGGGGCGGGGGTCGCCGACCTCGTCGGCCGCGGCACCGGCGAAATGATCGGCGGTGACGTTGCGGATGCAATTGCCGGAGGTCTGAATCGCATGCATCTCGACCTCGGCAAGCTCGCCGAGGATGGCCGGCACGTCGCGCAGCGCCGGCCAGTTATACTGGATGTTCTGGCGGGTAGTGAAATGCCCGAAGCCCTTGTCGTAAACGCGCGCGATGCGGCCGAGGCGGCGCATCTGGCGTGACGACAGCGTGCCATAGGGAATGGCGACGCGCAGCATGTAGGCGTGGAGCTGCAGATACAGCCCGTTCATCAGACGGTGCGGCCGGAACTCGTCCTCGGTCATCTCGCTGGCGACGCGGCGGTTCACCTGATCGGTGAACTGGGCCACGCGCTCGCGGACGAAAGCGGCGTCGAACTCGTCGTAGCGATACATGGAAACTCTCGGGAGCCTTGGGCGGGAACTCAGGCGGCGGTGGGTTTCAGATCGGGGCGGTGATCCGATTTGATGGTCGGGCCGAACGCCCGGATCCGCTCACGCAATCGGACCGGAATGATGGATGCGTTTTCATGCTTCACGTCGATGACGGCGACGTCGACGACGATGGCATTCTCAAAATCCCGCATCGCGGCGGCTTCGGCGGCCTCCGCCTCTGCCTTGTCGGCGATGAGCCCGGCGCCGTTCACGTCCCGCACCCACGACCCATCGGCGGCGCGGAAGACGACCTCGCCGTCAATGAGGCGGTTCGCTGTCACGATCTGGGGCATGGACTGGCAGCTCCGGCGACCACACAACACAAGAATGCCATTGTGGAAACGCACACATAGTGGATTGAGCCGCGAATTGCCGCACCGCAAGTTCCAATCTTTCGGGGCGCAAGAGAAAATCATTCCACTGCGTGGAGTGTGCTCCGCGCCTCAGATCCTGTCGCGCAGCGCGAACCAGCTCATGGCGGCGACGAGGGTGGGCCAGCGCATCCATTTTCCGCCGGGAAACGGCGGGCAAGGCAGGGCGGCGAAAGCGTCGAAGCGCTCGGTGGCGCCGCGAATGGCCTGACCCAGGATATGCCCGGCATAGGGGGCAAGCATGACGCCCTGGCCGGAGTATCCGGCGGCGACCCACACATTCGGGCGCGGGCGGCGCACGAAGGGCATGCGATTCACGGTGATCGCGAGCGTGCCGCCCCAGGCGTGGGAGATGGGCGCGGATTTCAGGCGCGGATAGATCGCGGCCATGTGCTTGGCCACGAAGGCGGGAATGTCCTTCGGGAAATGCGGCGTATAGGTTTCGCCGCCACCGAAAATCATGCGGTTGTCTTTGGTCATGCGCCAGTAATAGACGACGAAGCGCGTATCGCTGGCCGCTTCCCCGCCCGGAATCGGGTTTTCGCCAAGCGGTTCGGTGGCGAGGATGAAGTTGTTGAGCGGCATCACCCGCGCGTCGGTTTCCGGATCGAGCCCGCCGAGATAGCCGTTGCCGGCAAGAACGACGCTATCCGCCGTTACCTCGCCGCCAGGCGTGGTCAGCACCACTTTGGCGCCGTGGCGGATGGCGTTGACGCGGGTGTTCTCGAAGATGGTGGCGCCGGCGTTGGTGGCCGCGCGGGCAAGGCCGAGGGCGAACTTCAGCGGATGGAGGTGTCCGCCTTTCGGATCGAGCGTTCCGGCGTGATAGACATCGGTTCCAAGCTTGGCGGCGGTGTCGGTGCGGCTGAGAAAGCGTATGTCGTCGCCCCAATGGGTGTTGAGGTGGTCGACATGGCGGCGCTCCTCGTCCACCCAGCGGCGCTTGTGGATGCCGTGGACGAGACCTCCGGCAAGATCGCAGTCGATCGCATGTTCGGCGATCAGATCGCGCTGAAACAGGCGGGCTTCCTCGGCAAAAGCCAGTAGCTTGCGGGCGGCTGGCTCGCCAAGGCGGGCGGCCAGCCAATCGGGGTCGCGGCGCTGACCGGGATGGATCTGTCCGCCGTTTCGCCCCGACGCACCCCAGCCGACCTTGTTCGCTTCGAGCACAACGACGTCGTAGCCGGCTTTTGCGAGCGTGAGGGCTGCGGAAAGGCCGGTGTAGCCCGCGCCGATGACCGCGACATCCGCGCGGCGGTGGCCGCTAAGGGGTGGGTGCGATGGGATGTGACCGGCGGACGCGGCGTACCACGATCCGGTGTGCGGGGCGCCGCCTTGGGCGGGCATGAGGGCCGAGGACGGAGGGTGATTCACGGGCAACCGCTGGGTTCAGCACGGGAGCATTCTTTTCCTTCTCCCCTTGTGGGAGAAGGTGGAGAGGGCGTTTCAGTGGGGGAGAAGGAGAAAAGCGCGTCTCAGCCCATCAACCCCTGCCGCATCAAATCCGCGTGCGTCATGTCCAGCGTTTTGCGCGCGATCGCGATGAGTTGATCCACTTCTTCGTGGCTGATGACGAGCGGGGGCGAGATGATCATGGAATCGCGGACGGCGCGCATGACGAGGCCGTTTTTGAAAGAATGATCGCGGCAGAGCTGGCCGATCTTGCCATCGCCCTCGAAGCGGCGCCGTGAGGGCTTGGCGGGTACGAGTTCCAGCGCGCCCATCAGACCGACCATGCGCGCCTCGCCGACCAGCGGATGGTCGCCGAGCGCGACCCATTGCTTCTGGAGATAGGGCCCGATGTCGCTGGCGACGCGCTCGACGAGACCTTCGTTGCGGATGACAGTGAGGTTGGCGATCGCTGCAGCGCAGGCGACGGGGTGGGCGGAATAGGTGAAGCCGTGGTTGAAGTCGCCGGTCTCCAGGAGCGCGTCGACAACCCGGTCCGACACCATGACACCGCCGATCGGCAGGTAGCCCGACGAAAGGCCCTTGGCGATCGACATGAGGTCGGGCTCGAAGCCGAAGTGTTCCGAGCCGAACCAGCGGCCGAGGCGGCCGAACCCGCAGATCACCTCGTCGGCGACGAGCAGGATTTCGCGCTCTTTGCAGATCCGGGAAATCTCCGGCCAGTAGGTGGCGGGCGGAATGATCACGCCGCCGGCGCCCTGCAGCGGCTCGGCGATAAAGGCGGCGATGTTGTCCTCGCCGAGTTCATCGATCGCGCGTTCCAACTCCAAGGCGGCCCAGGTGCCGAATTCAGCCGGGCTCATGTCCCCGCCTTCATCGAACCAATAGGGCTGCGCGATGTGGTGGATGCCGGGGATCGGCAAGCCGCCTTGGGCGTGCATCGGCGTCATGCCGCCAAGGCTGGCGCCGGCTACCGTGGACCCGTGATAGGCGTTGCGGCGGGCGATGATGACCTGTTTGGACGGCTTGCCGCGCGTCGCCCAATAGGTGCGAACCATACGCAGCACGGTGTCGTTTGATTCCGAACCGGACCCGGTGAAGAACACCCGGTTGAACTGCGGCGGCGCAAGCTCGGCGAGCATGGCGGCAAGGTCGACGGCGGGCGGATGCGTCGTCTTGAAGAAGGTGTTGTAGTAGGAAATCTCGCTCATCTGCCGCTGCACGGCGTCCGCGATCTCCGGCCGGCCGTGGCCGATATTCACGCACCACAACCCGGCCATCCCGTCGAGAATGCGATTGCCGTCGCTGTCGGTCAGCCAGACGCCCTCGCCCTTGACGATGACGCGCGGACCTTCCGCGTTCAGCGCTTTCGTGTCGGAGAACGGGTGGATATGGTGCGCGGCGTCAAGTGCGCGGTAGTGGGCGGTCGGGTATTTGTTGTGCGTGTTCATGAAGGCCTCCGACATCAGACGCTGAGGAGCAGGTATTCCCGCTCCCAGCTCGAAATGACCTGCATGAAGGTCTCGTATTCCTGCTGCTTGATCGCCCGGTAGGTCGACACGAAGCGCGGCCCGAAGATCTGAACCAGTTCTTCGGTTTCCTCAAAGAGCGCCAGCGCTTCCAGAAGTCCGCGCGGCAGACCGAAAGGCAGGCTGCGAGCCGAACCGTCGATCGGATCCTCGGGAGACAGTTCCTCCTGGATGCCGAGATAGCCGGCTGCGAGCGACGCGGCGATGACGAGATAGGGATTGGAATCCGACGACGGCACGCGATTTTCAATGCGCCGGGCCTGCGGTCCGGAATTGGGTACGCGGATGCCGACGGTGCGGTTGTCGTAGCCCCAATGTACGTTGATGGGCGCAGCGGTGCCGCGCGCAAGGCGCCGGTAGCTGTTGACGTAAGGCGCCATGATGCACATCAGCGCCGGCAGATATTTCTGCTGGCCGGCGATGAACTGAAAGAACTGCGGCGAGGGATCGCCCTCGGCATTCGAAAAAATGTTCCGCCCGGTCTCGGTATCCACGACCGACTGATGAATGTGCATCGCCGAACCCGGCTCGCGCGACATCGGCTTGGCCATGAAGGTGGCGTACATGTTGTGCCGCAGCGCCGCCTCGCGGATGGTGCGCTTGAACAGGAACACCTGATCGGCAAGCTGGAGCGGCGCGCCGTGGCGAAGGTTGATCTCCATCTGCGCGGCGCCCTCTTCATGGATGAGGGTGTCGATCTCCAGCCCTTGCGCCTCGGAGAAATCGTAGATGTCGTCGAACAGGTTGTCGAACTCGTTCACAGCCTGGATCGAATAGGACTGGCGCCCGCTTTCCGAGCGTCCGGAGCGGCCGACCGGCGGTTCCAGCTGATAATCGGGATCCTTGTTCTGCTTGACGAGGTAGAATTCCATTTCCGGCGCCACGACAGGCGTCCAGCCTTCCCGCTCGAACAGACCCTCGATGCGCCGCAGAAGCTGGCGCGGGGCGATATCCACGGCTCGCCCGTCGCGGGTGTAGGCGTCATGGATGATCTGTGCGGTGGGATCCGAGGCCCAGGGAACCACGGCCAGTGTGGAATAGTCGGGTTTCAGAAGAATGTCGCCGTCGTTCGGATCGAGCCTGAAGCTATGATCTTCTTCGGGATATTCGCCGGTGATCGTCTGCATGAAGACTGACGAGGGCAGCGACATGGTCGGCCCGTCGAAGAACTTGTCGGTCGGCATCAGTTTGCCGCGTGCGACGCCGGCCTGATCGGGCGCCATGCACTCTATATCCTCGATGCCCCGCTCGTTGAGCCAGGCACGGGCTTCTTCCAAAGAAGCGACGCCGCGCCGTGAACTGGTCGTACGATCCTCGCCGGAAACGGCGGCCGGTAGCGTGGTCATTTCGGGTTCTTCACGGGTTGGAGTGTGCCGGGCATGGACGGCGGCGAAGGGCCGCGCCTCGATCAGACATGTCTATTTGTGATCACAAAATCGACACTTGTCAAACCACGGCGAGACGAGCCGCCTTTTTCGCACGCCCAACCTTAGGGGGGCTCTCGGCCATTTCAGCCTTCAAGGCCTCGCCGATGAGGCTCATGCCTTCGCAGATATCGTGCCGAATCGCCTCGGCCAGCGCCTCCGGTTTGCCGGCGGCAATGGCTTGCGTGGCTTGCTTGTGGTGGTCTACGAGGCCGGCCGTTCCGACGCGCCCGTAGATCATCCGCATGAACGGCCCGAACCGCAGCCACACGCTTTCGATCAGGGGCAGGAATACGTCCGACCGGGAGTGGCGGTAGATCGTGAAGTGGAAGAGGTGGTTGAGGCGCATGTAGCCCTCGACGTCGCCGACTTCGAGACAGATATCGATGGCATCGTCGATCCGCTCCAGCGTCCGCAAGGTTTCCCGGTCGATATGTCGGCAGGCAAGCGCCGCCGCTTTGGGTTCGAGCAGGGCGCGGGCATCAAGGATCTCCGAAAAACGTTGCTCGCTCATGCGCGGAACGACGATGCGGCCGCTTTCCGATATGTCGAGCGCCTTTTCCGCCGCCAGCCCTCGGATCGCTTCGCGGACGGGCATGGGCGACACACCGAGTTGTTCGGCAAGGCCGCGCAGCGTCACGGGGCGGCCCGGTTGGATGCGGCCGATGATGAGTGCCTCGCGTAGCGCTTCGGTGACACGCTCGCGAATGCTGGATCGGCTCCCGGTGTCAGATGGAGGCAAGCCGGGTTCGCTGGCAAGTCGGGTCAGATCTTTTGGTGCGGGCTGAGCGCGGGCCATGATCGAACCCCTTGCGGCTTGACGTGTTCATTTAGTTTGTGATCACATTGCTATGAACGCAACATTAAAATGCGGCCTTGTCCAATGACTGCGGCACTCGGTGCGGTCTTGCATTCGTGACCAAAGTCGTTTGGCAGCCGCGCATTGGATCCATGTGCTTCATGCAGTTTGCCTTGAATGCGAGTTACCCGGTTTCCGACTATCGCTTTAAGAGCGCAAACCGAACCCGTTTTGCGCATTGGCGATTGCGGTTTGAAAAAGGCGATTGCGGTTTGAAAAACATAGTTGGCCGGAAGCGCTTTGCTGAAGGATGGAGTTGCCGAAACTGGTGGCATGACCATAAGATTGGCATCAGACCGCTTTTTTGGTAGCGCCTCGCTCTATTGTTTGTGGAAGTTTGGCTATCGAAGCGGGCCCCTAGAGGATCGACAAATCAGAGGTGACAGGGATGAGCAGCTTTTCGATTAAAGCGATGACAGCCGCTGCGGCTATTGCACTTGGGATGACCACGGGCATCGCGACCGCACAGGAGCGTGTCGTCAACGTCTACAACTGGTCCGACTATATCGATGAAAGCGTGTTGGCGGACTTCACCAAGGAGACCGGCATCAAGGTCGTCTACGACGTGTTCGACAGCAATGAGTTGGTCGAGACCAAGCTGCTCGCAGGCGGTTCGGGCTACGACGTTGTGGTGCCGACGGCCCCATTTCTTCAGCGCCAGATCCAGGCCGGCGTGTTCCAGAAACTCGACAAGTCCAAGCTGCCGAATCTGAAGAACATGTGGCCCGTGGTCATGGACCGCCTTGCCGCCTTCGATCCGGGCAACGAGTATGCCGTCAACTATCTCTGGGGCACCACCGGGATCGGCTATAACGTGAAGAAGATCCAGGAGATCATGCCGGACGCGCCGGTGGATAGCCTGAAGATGATTTTCGATCCGGAAATTTCGTCGAAGTTCAAGGACTGCGGCATTCACGTTATCGACGAGTCGGCCGAAATGGTACCCGCCGCCATGCGCTACCTCGGCAAGGATCCCGATTCCAAGGATGCCGCCGATATCGAAGCCGCCGGCGAGGTCTGGAAGGCTGTCGCGCCTAACATCCAGAAGTTCCATTCGTCCGAATACATCAACGCGCTTGCCAACGGCGACATCTGCTTGGTGCTCGGCTGGTCGGGCGACGTTTTGCAGGCCAAGGCACGCGCCGAGGAATCGGGCAATGGCGTCGAGGTCGCCTACCGCATCCCGCGTGAAGGCGCGTATATGTGGTTCGACAACATGGCCATTCCTGCAGACGCCAAGAATGTTGCCGAAGCCCATGAATTCATCAACTTCATGATGCGCCCCGAGGTGATCGCGAAGTCCACGAACTATGTGCAATATGCCAACGGCAATATTGCTGCGAAGCAGTTTGTGGATCCTGCGGTCCTGAACGACCCGGCCATCTACCCGCCGGAAGACGTGGTGCAGAATCTCTACACCATCGGGCCCTTCGATCCGAAGTCGCAGCGGGTGCTGACCCGGACGTGGACTGCGGTGAAAACCGGCTCCTGATAGCAAGCCCCAAGAGAAACGCCCGGTGATGAGCCGGGCGTTTTACTGAATTGGACGACGAAACGAACAGAGCGTGGGTGGGTCATATGGCGATGTCACTGGGTCCGGTAAAACGGAAGTTCGCACCCTGGAACGAGCCCGGCGCCAAGCCGTATATTCGCTTCGAGAATGTCACCAAGCGCTTCGGCGATTTCGTCGCCGTCGATAACTTGACGCTCGACATCTACGAGCGCGAATTCTTCTCCCTCCTCGGCCCTTCCGGATGCGGCAAGACGACGTTGATGCGCATGCTGGCGGGCTTTGAGGAGCCGACGTCGGGCCGCATCCTTCTGGACGGCAAGGACCTAGCGGGCGTGCCGCCCTACCGCCGGCCTGCCAACATGATGTTCCAGTCTTACGCGCTCTTCCCGCACATGACGGTGGAAGCCAATATCGCCTTCGGCCTGAAGCAGGACAAGATGCCAAAGGCCGACATCGACGCCCGCGTCGGCGAGATGCTGAAGCTGGTGAAGCTGGAAAATTTTGCCAAGCGCAAACCGCATCAGCTTTCCGGCGGCCAGCGCCAGCGCGTCGCGCTCGCCCGCTCGCTCGCCAAGCGCCCGAAGGTGCTTTTGCTGGACGAACCCCTCGGCGCGCTCGACAAAAAGCTGCGCGAGGAAACCCAGTTCGAGCTGATGGACATTCAGATGGCGCTGGGCATGACCTTCTTGATCGTGACCCACGACCAGGAAGAGGCAATGACGGTGTCGGACCGCATCGCGGTCATGAACCTTGGCAAGATCGCGCAGATCGCCGCGCCAGCCGAAATCTACGAGTTGCCCGCGAGCCGCTATGTCGCGGACTTCATCGGCGACATCAACATGGTCGAGGGCAAGATTTCCAGCCTGGACGGCCGCACCACTTTGACCTGCGAGAGCATCGGTGCGACGATCGTCACCGACCAGGTGGTGGAGGGCGTCGTTGGCGGTGCGGCGTGGTTTGCGATCCGGCCGGAAAAGGTGCGCATTTCGCTCGACGCGCCTGCGCCTGGAACGCCCAACGTCGTATCCGGCGAAGTCTATGATATCGGCTATCTCGGCGACGTGTCGGTCTACCGGGTGAAGCTGCCGAACGGCGCCATCATGAAATCCACGATCGCCAACGTGACGCGACTGGTGGAGCGGCCGATCAGCTGGGACGACAAGGTCTATCTCACCTGGCCCGCCGACGCCGGCGTGCTTTTGACGAAGTGAGGGGCGACGATGATCGATTCAGACGCCCCCTCTGTCCGCGCCTCTCGCGCGCGATGGCTTGTCGTAGCCGTACCCTTTCTTTGGAGCCTTCTGTTCTTCCTGGCGCCATTCTTCATCATCGTTAAGATATCGCTGTCGGAAACAGCGATCGCGATGCCGCCTTATCTGCCGGTTTTCTCAGGCCTTTCCGGGCTTTGGGAGAACATCAAGCAGCTCTCCTTCGACAACTACATCTTCCTCACCGAAGACGCGCTCTACATACGCTCCTATCTCTCTTCGCTGCGCATCGCGGCGATTTCCACGGTGCTCCTGCTCATCATCGGCTACCCCATCGCCTATGCGATGGCGCGGGCACCAAAATCCGTGCGGCCGACGCTGGTGATGCTGGTCATCCTGCCGTTCTGGACGTCGTTTCTGATCCGCGTCTACGCCTGGATTGGGATCTTGAAGCCGGAAGGCTTGCTGACGTCGTTCCTTCAGTTCCTGCATATCCTGGGGCCTGATCAGCAAGTCAGCATCATGAACACGGAAACGGCCGTCTTCATCGGCATCGTCTATTCCTACCTGCCGTTCATGGTGCTGCCGCTTTACTCCGCGCTGGAAAAGCTGGACGAAACCCTGCTCGAAGCCGCCTCGGACCTGGGTTGCCCGCCGATCAAATCATTTTGGGTGATCACGTTCCCGCTGTCCCTGCCGGGCGTGATCGCGGGATCGTTCCTCTGCTTCATTCCCATCGTCGGCGAATTCGTGATCCCGGATCTTCTGGGCGGCAACTCGACTTTGATGATCGGCAAGACGCTGTGGGCCGAGTTCTTCAACAACCGCGACTGGCCGCTATCGTCGGCGGTGGCGGTGATCCTGCTTGCGCTGCTCGTGGTGCCGATCGTGATCTTCCAAAACTACCAGAAGCGGGTCTGAGGCCATGAAAAAGAACCTCAGTCTCTTCAACCTCGTCTCGCTCGTGCTCGGGTTTTCGTTTCTCTACATCCCGATTCTCATTCTCATCGTGTTCTCGTTCAACGAGTCGCGGTTGGTGACGGTGTGGGGCGGCTTCTCCACGAAATGGTATGTGGCGATGCTGAACAACCAGGGCTTGATGGATGCGGCTTGGATCACCGCGAAAGTTGGCCTGCTCTCGGCCACGGTGGCGACGGTTCTGGGCACCATGGCGGCCTTCACGCTGAACCGCTTCGTCCGCTTTCCCGGCCGCGCGCTGTTCTCCGGCATGGTTTATGCGCCGCTGGTGATGCCGGAGGTGATCACGGGTCTGTCGCTCCTGCTGTTGTTCGTGGCGGTCGGGTTCGACCGGGGTTTCTGGACTGTGATGATCGCCCACACCACGCTGACGATGTGCTTCGTGGCGGTGGTCGTGCAGTCGCGGCTGGTGACGTTCGATCGCAGCTTGGAGGAAGCAGCGCTCGATCTTGGTTGCCCGCCGCTGAAAACCTTCTTCGCGATCACCTTGCCGCTGATCCTGCCGGCGGTGATCGCGGGGTGGATGCTGGCCTTCACGCTGTCGCTGGACGATCTGGTGATCGCGAGCTTCACGACGGGGCCGGGCGCGACCACGCTGCCGATCAAGATCTACAGTCAGGTGCGGCTCGGCGTGACGCCGGAGATCAACGCGGTCTGTACGGCGTTGATCGCGGTCGTGGCGGTCGGCGTGATAGCGGCGGCTGTGGCGACGCGGCGGAGCGAAGTGGAGCGCCAGCGCGCCGAACGCGCGGCCATCGCCGGCTGACCGGTCAGACGGCGGGGAGTTCCCCCGCCGTGACGGCGGCTGCGACCTGACGGCGGGAACTTGGCTTTCCTGCGTCGCGGAAGCTGGTTCTGGCAAGCAGGATGACCGGGATGAGCCCGGTCAACACGATCATGAGCGCGGCGATGGAGCCGTCCTCATAGGTGCCGCGAGAGGCTTCCGCATAGACGGTGGTTGCCAGCGTTTCGAAGTCGAGCGGGCGAAGCAGCAGCGTGATCGGCAGCTCCTTCATGCAATCGACGAAGACGAGCAGCGCCGCCGCCGCGATCGCCGGGCGAATCATGGGTATGTGGATCGTCAGCACCGTTTTCGCAGGACCGCAGCCGAGCGAGCGCGCGGCCATGTCGAGAGAGGGTGAAATTTTGGTCAGTCCCGCCTCGATGCCGCCGGTCGCGATGCCGAGGAAGCGGATCACATAACCCACGATCAGGACGACGCCCGCGCCGGAGAGGACGAGGCCGATCCGCTCGCCCGTCAGTCCGCGCACGGCGTCGGCGATGACGTTGTCGATTGTGGCGAAGGGCATCAGCATCCCGGCGGCGAGCACAGTGCCCGGCACGGCATAGCCAAGGCTTGTCATCCGCACCAGGATCGGGGCCAGCCGGTGGCGGGCAAAACGCCCGGTGTAGGCGACGAGTAGCCCAACGGCGACGGCGACCGCCGTCGCGCCGGCGGCCGCCGTTACGGTGTTGATCATCCAGCCGGGAAGGGCGTCGGGAATGCCGTTGTTGAGCAGACGGCGCACGGCGTGATGAACGAGATAGCTCGCGGGAACGGCAAAGCCGATGATGACGGGGATCGCGGCCAGGAGGCTCGCCCCGATCGCTGCCGGTCCGGCGAGACGAACGGGAACGGCAGCGCGCGAGCGCGAGGCGCGCGTGACATAGCGCTGCCGGCGGCGGCCGCGCCGCTCCAACGCAACCAGAAACAGAACGATCGCTAGCATGACGAGCGCGATCTGCGAGGCGCCCTCGATCGAGGAGCGCGTGACCCAAGTCGTATAGATCGCGACCGTCAGCGTACGCACGCCGAGGAATTCGGAGGCGCCGATGTCGTTCAGTGCTTCCATCAGCGCAAGGCTGGCGCCGACCGCAACGGCTGGGCGGGCGAGAGGCAGGGCAACGCGGAAGAACACGGCGCGGCGCGAGCGGCCGAGCGTGCGGGCCACCTCGATCATCGCAGGCGATTGCATCATGAACAACGCGCGCGCGGGCAAATACACATAGGGATAAAGGACAAAGCCGAGCAGCAGGATCGCGCCCGGCAACGAGCGGACATCGGGGAGGTGAAGCCCGCGCGGATCGGTGATGCCAAGGAGCGAGCGGATCGCGGTTTGTACCGGTCCGACCGGGTGCAGCACGTCGAGATAGGCGTAGGCGACGATGTAGGTGGGCACGGCAAGGGGCAGCAAAAGCGCCCATTCGAAAAAGCGGCGGCCGGGAAACTGATACATGGCGACGAGCCACGCCATGCCAACGCCAATGACTGAAACGAGCACGCCGACACCTATCAGCAGCAGCGCGGTCGTTTTCAAGGCGGCCGGCAGCACCGAGCCGACCAGATGCGGCCAAAGATCTCCCGACCCGCGTGCGGCATAGAACACGAGGCCGCCGATCGGCATGAGCACGCCGAGGACGATGATGCCGCTGGCTAGAAGCCAGAGACGATCGGATCTATCGCGGGCCGGGAGTTTGGCTTTCGTCACGATGGCGCTTCAGTCCTCACTCGTCGAAGCCGACCTCATCCACCAGGATGCTGGCATCCTTGCGTACGGCGGCAAGGGACGTGAGCGGCGTCGGATCAACCTTCAGCGCTCCGAGCGCCTCAATGATCGGGTCCACGGTAGCGCCGGCCTTGACGGGATACTCGAAATTGGCCGCAGCCAGGATCTTTTGAGCTTCGTCCGAGGCAAGGAATTCAAGCAGCGCTACGGCTTCGGCCCGGTTCGGAGCGTTTTTGGCAAGCGCCGCGCCAGAGACGTTGACGTGAGTGCCTGCGCCATCCTGGAAGGTCGGCAGAGCCACGTTGATGGCATCACCCCAGGTCTTCTGCTCATCGCCGCCGGCGCCGGAGCGCATCAGGCCGACATAGTAGGAGTTGCCGATGCCGACGTCGCAGAGGCCGGCGAGGATGTCCTTCGCCACGTCACGGTCGCCGCCGCCCGGCTTGCGCGCGAGGTTGGCCTTGACGCCTTTTAGCCACGCTTCGGCGGCCTCTCGGCCGTCCTTGGCGATCACGGCTGCGATCAGCGAGGTGTTGTAAGGATGCTGGCCAGACCGGACGCATATCTTGCCCTGCCACTTCGGATCGGCAAGTTCCTCATAGGTCTTCGGCGCCTCGGTGACGCGGTCTTTGGAGGTGTAGAGCACGCGGGCGCGCAGCGAGAGAGCGAACCACTGGCCGTCCTTATCGCGCAGGCTTTCGGGGATCGCTGCGTTCAGGGTCTCGGACTGCACAGGCTGCGTAAGCCCGCGATCGACGAGATCGATCAGGTTGCCGTAGTCCACCACAACCATCAGGTCGGCCGGCGAATTCGCGCCCTCGGCCGCGACGCGTTCGCCAAGGCCTTCCTTGACGAAGATGGTGTTCACCGTCGTGCCGGTTTCCTTGGTGAACTGATCAAGCAGCGGCTGAAGGAGGCCAGGCTCGCGCGTGGTGTAGACATTCACCTCGGCGGCAAAGGCGGAAGCGGGAACGGCTAGAATGCATGCGGCAAGAGCCGCGCTGCGCAGGCGTGTCAAAGTCATCGTCGTCTCCAATCGGCAGGGTTCAAGGCCCTATCATCGGGGTTTCGTGAACGACGACGTTATGGCAAGCGAAACAGATGGCTGTCAACCGAGATAGCGAAGGTTTTTCAAGGGTTTGGCCGGATCCACCATGGAACCGTTCCAAACTTTCCCGCCAAGTGCTTCCTCCGTCGAGCAAAATGCTGAGTAAATGAGTCAGGTTTTAAATCGCGTGGGCGCACGCACCTGCGTCATTCTGCCAGCACGCGCGTGGACGGAAAGGTGACCTGCACCAGCGTGCCCTGACCGACGGTCGAGTCGATGCGGAACGCCGCCCGGTTTGCTTCCACCAACGCCTTGGTCAGCGGAAGGCCGAGCCCGGTGCCCCGGCCGGGGCGCGCCGTATGCAACTGACGGAAGGGTTCGAGCGCTTTGGAGATGTCGTCCTCGCTCATGCCGGGGCCGGTATCGCGAACGCGGAGCGCCACTTCGCCGGTGTCCTCGTAGATCGTCGAGACGATGACCTGTCCGCCGGCCGTGTTGAATTTGATGGCGTTGGACAGAAGATTGAGCACGATTTGGCGCACGCTGCGGCTATCGGCGACCACGGCCGGCAGGCTGGAGGACAGCGAGGTGCGGATGATGATCCGCTCGCGGTTCGCCTGCGGCTGCATCAGCGCCACGCACTCGCGCATGACCTCGTTGAGCGCGACCGCTTCGAAGGAAAGGTCGAGCTTGCCCGCCTCGATCTTGGAAAGATCGAGGAGGTCATTGACGAGGCTCATGATGTGAGTGCCGGAGATATGGATGTCGCGCAGATATTCCTTGTAACGCTCGCTGCCGACGGCGCCGAAACGCTCTTCCATCATCACCTCGGAAAAGCCGATGATGGCGTTGAGGGGCGTGCGGATTTCGTGACTGATCTTGGCAAGGAAGTCGGACTTCTGCGACGAAGCGTTTTCAGCCGAGCGCTTGGCGTTTGTGAGTTCTTCCTCCGCCCGCTTCCACTGCGTGATGTCGCGCAGGACCGCGCAAAACTTCGATGCGGAAATTCGGCCGATCGTCATGAACAGCGGGACGAGACCGCCCGTCTGTACGCGCCCTATCACCTCCCGGCCGTCATTGAGAACGCTGGAGAGGCCGTTACGAGAGAGCCCGTCGAGATAATCCAGCGCGTTGCGGTGGCTTTCGGGGGCGAGAAGAAGGATCAGCGGATCGCCCACCATGGACGATCGTTCCATGCCGAAGAGGGCCTCCGCCGAGCGATTGGCGCCAAGCACCGTGCCCTTGATGTCGAGCACCAACACGCCGTCGGTCGCGGTGTCGAGAATGGCTTCGAGTTCCTCCACCCGCTCCTCGGCCGCCGCCGCCCGGTCTCGCCCCGTTGTCGTGGCGGTTTCCTGCACGGTCAGCAGCGAGGCGATGCCGCCATTCCACGGGATCGAATGAAGGCGCGCGCTGACGGGCACCTCGACGCCATCGCGCCGCCGGATCGCGGGCAGCGAACTATCGCGCGGCAGGGCGGACCCGGCGAAGGCTTCGGCAAAGCCGCCGGCGTCTTGAAGCGCCTGATAATCGGAAAAGCCGGCAAGATCGAGGAAGGCCCGGTTCACGGTGACTGCTTCGCCGTCTTTCAGGATGGCGATGGCCAGCGGCAGCTTGTCCAAAAGCCCTGCGTCGAACGACAAACCGGGAGCAACGCCGGACGGCGATATCGTGCGCGCAGGCTCGCGGCCTTCGGTATCGGGCGTTGTGAATTGCATCCCGCCAAGTTGGAAGGGAGCGGGTGCTGCCGGGCCGCCGTCCTCATAACGGGCACCAAGCGCCTCGGCGATCTTCTGAAAGGCCTCGCGCTCGGGGCGCGACAACTGGCGACGGGCGGTTTCCTCTTCGGAAAACTCTTGATGCGGGATCGTCCGCGCGATGATCGGCGACTGGATGACCTCGCCGCGCGGCTGCGGCTCGCGCCAGGCAACGTCGTCCAGGGCGTCCGCCACGTGCGGGCGGGATGCCTCGTTGGGCGCCTGTGTACCGGTATCCCGTCTGGCTGATTCGATCGCGGCGGGCGTCTCGATCTCATCCGGCAGTAGGCCCGGCGCTTCGTCGGGCATGTCCGCAGGCACATCGGCCGGCAGGTGACCAGGAAATTCCGGGGGGACATCGTCCGGACCCTCGTCAGGCATGCCGGCGGGTTCTTCGTCGGGCAAGGGACGAGGCGAATCGGGCGCCTCGCCAGGAGCTGGCGCGGGATAGCCCGGACCGGGCGCGGGCGGTGTTTCGGCAGGCGTTGCGGGCTCGCCGCTCGGCGTTTCCCGCTCGGGCGCTTCCTGAGGCGCCGGGGGCACTTCAGGCGGTACCGGCGCGCCGCCCGAGCCGGCACTCCATTCGCTGCCGAGCTCGGACTCCGACACGTCGTCGGCTGTTGGAGTGGGATCCTCCAGGTTCTCGCCGAGGATGACGTCCAGCTCCGCATCCTCATAGAGGGCGGGGGCATCGGCGACCGCAAGATAGTCCGCGAACGCAGCGAGAAGCGCGATATCCGGTGCGGCCGGAGGCTGGCGCAGCTCGGCTTCAGGCGCCGCCATTGCTGGTGCAGGCTCGACCGGGGCGGCGAAGGCGGCATCGGCTTCCGGCCATGCGGTGCCGAGACCCTCTTCGATAACATCGGCCTTGCTAGGCGCAGTGGGGGGCGCCGGTTCGCTGGTATCGAAAACCATGGTCGTATTTTGAACGAGCGCGGGCGCAGCTTCGGCCGAGAGCAGCTCTTCATCCCGCAAACGGGCCGGGACCGAGAACATCGCCCCGGATTTGGCTATCCCGAAGCCGCGATAACCCCGGAAGGAGCGGTCACGGGTGAAAACCGGCATGCCGGTCAGATCCACCGGGACCCGCGCGGCGGCATCCTCAATGGGCCAATCGACGGTGATGCTGGTGAAGGTGTCGCGCCGCCGGATAGTGGCGGTCACACGGCCGAGCGGGTCGAGATCGAATTCAGCTGCGACATCGGCCCAGCTACGGCCAACCACATCGGCGGTGCGGGGGCCGACAACGCCGGCGAATTCCTCTGAAAGGAAGGTGAAGCCGAAATCCGCATCCAGCTCGAACACAAACCGCACGCTGCGGCCGTGGGTTGGTGGCGTGAAGCCGGCGGAGGGGGCGGATTCGGTGGGTTTTTCAGGCTCTGATGCCTCGCTGACGTCCATGTCGGCGATCAGCGCAGGGGAGGATTCCGGATCGGGGCAAACGGCAACCAGCTCAATGGTTCCAACCGATTCGTCCGGATGCCCCTGCTGGATCGATGCATCGTCGTCGGCGGTCGATTCGCTTTCGGGTGCGATGTCAGCCGTCATGGGGGCCGATGTCGATACCTCTGCCCCGGCCGCGGTGTCGTCCGGCTGGGGGATGGGGTCGGAGATTTCCAGATTGAGGTCGCTTTCGGCCGGCTCTGCCTGAGGCGTTTCGACCTGCACGGCCTCGGCAAGCGAGACCTCCGGATCTGTCTCGGCCGGTGCCGGCGCAGGTTCGGGTTCCTGCACCACGGGTATCGTGTCGGCCGGGATCGATCCCGCCTTGAAGGCGTCCAGCATTCGCTGATACCGCGCGCCTGCTTCCTCATCAGAGGTTCGGCCGGTGCCGTCGACGACGAGAAGCACGACGGTACGGTCATTGTTAAGGATCGCGCGAGAAGCGCGGCAGATGACGGGATGCGGCAAGAGGCCCTTGGGAAGCGCTATCCGCTCTGTAAGTTCCTGGCCGGCCGAAAGCTGACCGGAGAGGGCGGCGATGCGGCGCGCGAACGGCGCAGCAGCCGGAAACCGCAAGGCGAGGAGCGCGGACACGTCTTCCGTGCCAAGGTAGGCGGCCCCCGCCGCATTCGCCCACACGACAGCCGTTCCCGTTCGGTCGAACACGATGGCCGGACGTCCATCGCCGGCAAGGCGCGCGATCCGAGGATCGTTCGCAGCCTCCAGAAATCTTGCCGTCGTGTCGGCCATGCCGATCTCTCCCCGCTCACCGCAGCCTGGCGCCGAGCTTTGCAACCGGCGCCAGGGAAGGCGGGCCAAGGAACCCGTCTCACGTGCCGGACGCTATCGTGAACGACTAGTAAATAATATGATGACGAACCTCTGACCATCCATACAAAGCCCGCTACATCGTTGACTTGCTGATAACCTTAATCGCCAGACGCCGGCATTTGCGTCGCGGCGGACGACATGGTGAACTCGTTTATCGCTCTGATTGCGTAACTCGGGAGACAAAACATGGCTGAGAAGAAGACCACGTCCGGCACCGCCGATCCCGCCGCCACGTTCAAGGCCGCGGCCGAGCAATCCGTTGAGCAGGCCCGCAAGGCGTTCGACGACGCCATGACCATAGCGCAGCAAACCATCTCCGGTATGGAGAGCAATCAAGCGCAGCTTCAAGGCCGGTTCCGCGACATGACCCGTGATACCATGGATTTCGCAAGCGCGACCGCCGAGGCGACCTTTCACCTCGTGGAGCAGCTTTCGCGAGCCAAGAGCCCCGAAGATGTGCTCGCGCTTCAAAAGGCGTTCATGGAAATGCAGATGGAGCGGCTTGGCCGCCAGACCAGAACGGTCGGTGATGAAGCCATTAAAGCGGCGCAGGATTTGACAAAGCCGTTCGAACGCTGAACCCCGGAAATCGGCCCGTTCAGGTACAACTTTGGTCGAGGGAACCCCTACGTCGCACCATTTATGTTGCAATGCAACATAAACTCCCCTACATATGATTTCAGACGCCGGGATCGTTGGTGAAACGACTTGGCCGACCTGCGAATAACGCAGAAACGAGGCGCGTGCCCCTCCTGTCGAGCGCGGTGCGCAGTTCGCGGACCTGATCCGGCCATGCCAAGGGCGGCTTACCGGGGACAGGAAACGCGGACCCTAGGTTATGATCTCAGGAGAGACCCATGAGCGACGTTGAAAAGATCCCCGTGACCAAGACCGCCAAGAAGGCCACTGCGCCGAAGACCGAAACTTTCGAAGCTTTTTCGATGAGCCAAGTCGACATGCCCGAAATGTTCCGCGATGTGGCTGAGAAGTCCGTGAAGCAGGCGAGGGATTCCTATGATCGTCTGCGCGCCGCAGCTGAAGAAGCCACCGACGTGCTCGAAGATCAGTTCGAGACCACCCGCACCGGCTTCGTGGCGCTGAACTCCAAGGCCCTCGACGCCGCCAAGGCGAATGCAGACGCCACCTTCCAGTTCGCCCGCGATGTGCTGACCGTGAAGAGCGTGGCCGAAGCGATCGAGCTTCAGACGGCTTTTGCTCGTCATCAGTTCGAAATCGTCTCCGCCCAGACCAAGGAGATGCATGAGCTTCTGACCAAGGTCGCGACCGAGAGCGCGAACCCGGTGAAGGACGTGTTCTCCAAGTTCATGAAAGACCTCAAGGTCGCGTAACAATGCGCCTTGACCGACACGACCAAGCGCCCGGGCCATAAACCCGGGCCTTTTCATTTTTGAAGCCTGCTTGCGCGTGAACACCTGCTTGTCACGCGCATAAGTAGCGGCAAAAGAGCTTGCAAAGCCAAAACGCTCCGACTATTTTCCGCCGCGTCGATAGGCAGCTGTAGCTCAGTTGGTTAGAGCGTCGGATTGTGGATCCGAAGGTCCTCGGTTCGAGCCCGAGCAGCTGTACCATTTCGTAAGCCGGACGGGCGCCATGCTGCCCGAAGCTCTTCTGCTCGACGAAATGTTGACTACGCCTCCTGAACGATCGTGGGTAGCACCTCCTGCGCGAGCCAAGCGGAAACCCCGCCCCGGCTCGCAGCGGCAGGCACCACGGCGGACACCTTGAACGCGCGCACCTCGATCGGCGGGGAAAATACGCCCAGTCCGAAGCGCGCGGCATAAGCCTTTGCCAGCCGCGAGGGCAATGTCACAATGGCATCCCCGGCGGCGGCCGTCGCCAGCGCCGCGAGGAAATAGGGCACGGCCGCGACAACCGTTCGCTGCCGGCCTATGGCCTCCAACGTCTGATCCACGATGCCGGAGAGTTCGCCGTCAAGCGAGACCACGATGTGACGGGCCGCCAGATAGGTCTCGATGTCCGGGTCGGTTTGGATCAGCTTGTGATCCAGGCGGGCGACGATGCTGTAGCTTTCTTCAAAAAGCTCATGCACTGCCACAGCTGCCGGTAGCGTCGAGAACCGGCCGATCGCAATGTCGATTTCGCCCGAAAGCAAGGCGTCTACAGCCGTTTTGCGCAAGAGCGGCCGGAAACTCAGCCGCAGGTTTGGCGCTTCGGCGCCAAGTCGAGCGATCAGCGGGGCCGCCATCAGCGCGCAATGATAATCCGCCGCGCCGATCCGCAAGACCCCTGCTGCCATGGCAGGATCGAAGCTCCCGGCCGACAGGACCTCCCGCGCCAGCGCGAAGAGGGCGCCCAGCGTCGGCGCCAACGCCAGAGCGCGCGGCGTCGGGTCTAGCCCATGCGGACGGCGCACGAAGAGCTCGTCGTTCGTCAGCTCCCGAAGCCGCGCCAGGGCATGGCTGACGGTGGATTGCGTCATGTTCAACTCGGCAGCCGTGTCTGTTGATTTTCGGGTTCGCAGCAGACTGGCAAGGATGACCAGCAGTGTGAAGTCGAGCTTCCGGATATCGATTTGCGCCATATCGATGTTCAGATCTCTTCATTGGAGTGCATTTCATATTGCTCCTAATCTCCGCCCCGAACAAGATGGAGACAGCGCCATGCGGATCGCCATCATCGGAAAAGGCAAGGTTGGAACGGCGCTCGGCCGGGGCTGGGCGGATGCTGGACAGACCGTCGTCTACGGCGTGAAAGCGCCGGGTGCCGACGACGAGACCACCGTGCCGAACGCTGCCGCCACAGCCGCGTGGTCGTTCTCACCGTGCCCTGGACCGCTGTTCCGGCCGTCATTGCCGCCGCCGGCGGTCTTGCGGGCAAGATCGTTATCGACTGTACAAATCCACTGGTGTTTCGCGACGGCCGGCTCGAACTCGATATCGGCCACACCACCTCCGGCGGCGAGCAGGTCGCAGCGCTCGCGCCCCGCGCCTTTGTTTTCAAGACGTTGAACCAGACCGGCGAGGAGAACCTCGCCAATCCCAAGCGCTTCGCCTTGCCGCCCGTCATGTTCGTGGCGGGCGACGATCACGCGCGCAAAGGCGTCGTGCTCGGCCTTGTCGCCGACCTTGGCTTCGACGCGGTCGATGCCGGTGGCCTCGTCAACGCACGCCTGCTCGAAGCGTTCGCCATGCTCTGGATCGACGAGGCGATCGTTCGCGGCCACGGCCGCAGCGTCGCCTTCGCCCGCATCACCCCTGCAGAAGGACGCTGACAGTCGTGAGCCTCAAAAACCCCAACCCCGTAAGCCCCTCGCGCCCCAAACGTGTCGCCATTGTCATCGCCAATCCGGCGGTGTCCACCGTCACCGGTTGGCCCGTCGGCTTCTGGTGGAGCGAACTCACTCACCCGTTTTTTGCCTTCACCGAAAAAGGCTACAAGGTTGAGATTTTCTCAGCCGATGGCGGACCGTGTGCGCCGGACAGCCTCGGCGACCCCCGCGACCCCTCCGGCTATTCAGCGAGCGATCTCATCTCGCTCGGCTTCCTTTCAACGCCCAAGCTCGCCGCATTAATCGAGACAACGGGCAAGGCCGCCGATATCGACGTCGCCCACTTCGACGCCATCGTGGTCGCCGGTGGTCAGGCCCCGATGTTCAGCTTCGACAAGGCCGAGGCACTTCAGCGCAAGTTCGTGGAATTCTAAGAGGCCGGTAAGATCGCCGCTGCGCTTTGCCACGGCACCGCGATCCTGCGCCGCTCCCTGCTTTCAACCGGCGAATATCTCGCGAAGGGCAAGACCGTCACCGGCTTTGCCAACGTTGAAGAAGACTTTGCCGACGAGGCCGTTTGGTCGATGGGCCCGCTGCCGCGCGGCACGCACCTGATGCCGTGGCGCATCGGGGACGAGTTGAAGGCGATCGGCGCGAACTTCATCCAGGCCGGTCTTTGGAAAGGTTTCGCCATCCGCGACGGCAACCTCATCACCGGCCAACAGAACTTCTCCGGAGCGGAAACGGCGGACCTCGTCATCCGCGCACTCGGCGAATGAACCCAAAAGGACCAATCATGATCAAGACGATTTTAGCCGCCGCCGTTATCGGCACCACACTCGCCGGACCGGCCACAGCGGGCACCACGATCATCGTGCACGGCGCTTTCCAGGATGCCAAAGCTTGGACGGCGGTGGCAGACGAGCTGCGCAAATCGGGCGAGGAGGTCATTGGCGTCGACTTGCCCGGCCGTAACGGCGAAGGCCTCGATCCGCACACGCTGACCCTCGACAGCTACCGCGATGCCGTGCTCTCCGCGATCGGAGACCGAACCGGCGTCGTGCTCGTCGGCCACAGCTTTGGCGGGTTTACGATCTCGGCCGTTGCCGAAGCTGCCCCGGAGAAGGTCACTAGGCTTATTTATGTCGCGGCCTATGTTCCGGTATCGGCGAATCGCTCCAGTCGCTGAGTGCGACCGACACGGGTACGAAATTCACCGGCAAAAACTTCGTGATCGCACCCGACTACAGCACCGCTGACGTGCTTGCGCGCGACCGCGCGCTGATCTTCGCCAACGACGCCGAGCCTGCGCTAGCCGAAACAATAACGGGTGGCATGGTCAAGGAGCCGCTGGCGCCGCTCGCGATCCCCATCACCCTAACCACGGAGCGGTTCGGTACCGTGCCCAAAGCCTATGTGAAGACGCTTCGGGACAACGCGCTCGGCACGGCGCTCCAGGATAGGATGATCGCGCGCGCCAGCATTACGTCTGTCCTCAGCATCGACAGCAGTCACACGCCGCAGATCACACACGCCGCAGACCTCGCGGCGCTGATCCAGGGACTTGCCAAGGACTGATCGGCGCCGGGGCGTGGCATTGCTGCCGCGCCCCATTTCTCTCAAAGCGGGATGCGGTTGATGCCCGTGGCGGCGGCTTCTTCGAGGGCGGTTTCGTAGCCTGCGTCCGCGTAGCGCAGGATGCCGAGGGCGGTGTCGTTGGTGAGGGCGGTCGCGAGGCGCTCGTCGGCGGCGGGGGTGCCGTCGGCGACGATGGTGACGCCCGACGACGTCATGTAGCCGGCATAACCGCCGCCGCCGGAATGGACGACGACGAGATCGGCCATGGATGAGCAGAGCGTCATGGCGCTGATCAGCGGCCAGTCGGCGATGGCGTCGGAGCCGTCGCGCATGTTTTCCGTCATGATGTTGGGATGGGCCATGGCGCCGGCGTCCAGATGATCGCGCGAAAAGGCGATGGGTCCGCTAAGCGCGCCGGACGCGACGAGGTCGTTGACGCGGCGGGCGAGTTCGGTGCGGTCGCCGTGGCCGAGCCAAGCGATGCGGGCGGGTAGGCCTTCGAGCGGAACATGCTCGCGGGCAAGGCGGATCCAGGTGGTGACGCTGGGATTGTCCGCGAAGAGATCGAGCACGAGATCGTCGATGCGGCGAATGTCGTCCGGGTTGCCGGAAAGCGCCATCCAGCGGAACGGGCCGATTGCCTTGCAGAAGAGCGGGCGAAGATAGGCCTCGGTGAAGATCGGGATATCGAAGGCGCGGGCAACGCCGCCGTCGCGGGCGTGGGTGCGGATCAGGTTGCCGTTGTCGAACACGACGGCGCCGCGATCCTTCATCTCCAGCATGGCGGTGACGTGGCGCACGATCGACCGTCGGCTTGCGTCCATCACGGCGGCGGGATCGCTGATCCGCATCGCTTTGAGCGTTTCGAGCGGGATGCCGGCGGGCACGTAGCCGTGTACGAGGTCGTGGGCGGCGGTCTGGTCGGTGACGACGTCGGGCGTGATGCCGCGCCGCGCGATTTCCGGATAAATCTCCGCCGCATTGCCGACGAGGGCGATGGCGGCGGGCGCTTTGGCCGCGACGGCCGCGTCGATGCGGGCGAGCGCGGCATCCAGATCGGTCTCGATGTGATCGACGAAGCCGATGGCCCGGCGCATTTCGGCGCGCGCCGGATCCACCTCGACGCAGAGCGTGGCAGCTTCGGCCATGCGCCCGGCGAGGGGCTGCGAACCGCCCATGCCGCCAAGTCCGGCGGTGAGCACGAAGCGCCCCGCGAGCGATCCGCCGAAGTGCATGCGGGCGATCTGCATGAAGATTTCGTAGGTGCCCTGGATGACGCCCTGGCTGCCGATGTATTGCCAAGCGCCCGCCGTCAATCCGCCCCAGCAGATCAGGCCCTTCTTCTCCAGCTCATAGAAGATTTCGGCTTTGGCCCACTGCCCGACGATGTTGCAGTTCGCCATGATGACGAGCGGCGCTTTCGCGTGGGTTTTGAGAACGCCGATCGGCTTGCCCGACTGGATGATGAGGGTTTCGTCTTCCTCCAACGTCTTCAACGCGGCGACGATGGCCGCGTGCGCTTCCCAGTTGCGGGCGGCTTTGCCGAGCGCGGCATAGACGATCAGCCGGTCCGGATCCTCGCCGACCGAGAGCACGTTTTCCAGAAGCCGCAGCAGTGCCTCCTGCCGCCAGCCGCGACAACGAAGGTCCGGGCCGCCGGGGATGGAGAAGCGCTGATGCCGCTGTGTGGCGGGGGCATAGGGGATCTTGGCATTCACGGTCATCGGTCAGGCCTTGGGTCCGCCGGAAACGGGGAGATAGGATTGGATGTCGATCCCCATGGCGCGCTCCACGGGCGGATAGACTGAGCGATCGAGCACGCCGGCCGACAGCGGGATCCGCGTGTGGGGCACATGCAGCACGAGAACGCGCAGGCCAACGGCCAGCTGCCCCACGCTGAGCGGCTCGCCGTCTTCGCTCAAGGTGGTGATCACGTCGGGGAAGGTGGCGAGGCGTTCGCCGTCACGGTCGTCCACGGCCATGTATTCGTTCATGATGTGGAGCGTGCGGGACTTCTTGCCCTTGCCGATCGTGACGGTGCCGATGTCGAAGGCTTCCTTAGTGTAGACGACGGATTTTTCCGTGATTTTTCCTTCGGCGAGGATGGTGCCGCCGGTCGCCTTGCAGATCGCGTCGATGACCGCAGTGGCGCCCTTTTTTTCGGCCGCGACGATCGCTTCGCCAAGCGCGAGCGCCATCGAGATGCCGCCGAGCGCGGCGTTGCCCCGCACATAGGACGCACGGACAGGGTTGCGGCACGAGGCTATGAACCCGCCGGACATGTCCGACGCGGTGCGCAGGATGGGGGAGACCTTGGCGGTCGCGCCGCGCACGACGAGTTCGATATAGCGGCTCTCGGCGCGGTTGCCGCCCACAGCGGTCTGGATCATCGGTTCGGGCAAGCCCGCAAGCCCGATCGAGCCCATGTCTCCGGTCGGGTGGGCGCGGATATCACCGACGGCATCGAGCACCTTGGTGCCGAGAATGGCGGAGGGCAGCCAAGCGTTGAGGGTGGACGAGCGGCCGTTCTGGCCGATCATGAGGGCGGCGAGCGGCTCACCAAGCTCCTTTTGAAGGAGGCGCGCGGCGTTCACATAGTCGACGCCTTGCATTTCCCAGGGCGTGGTGCCGGCTGGCGCGCCAATGGCGGCCGCGGTGGCGACCCAGGCGTCATCGGCGAGTTCGTCGATCGAAACGAGTTCGGGCTTGCCAGCGCTTACGGCGGCGATGCCGAGCATACGACCGTGATCCGCCCATCCGCCGCCGCCGGCTGCGTAGACGGACCCGCCGCGTACGGCGAATTCGACGTCGCGTTCGGTGAGGATGCGTTTCATCAGGCGGCTCCGGTGTCGAGTTTGGCGGCTAAGGTCAAGCGGCGGTCGGCCCTGAGGAGGGCGTCCAGCATCACGGCGGCGCCTTTGGCAAGGGCGGGTTTGTCGGTCCACTCGTCGGGCGTATGGCTGTGGCCACCACGCGAGGGCACGAACACCATGGCGGCGGGGGCGATGCGGGCGAACCAAGCCATGTCGTGGCCGGCGCCCGACGCCATCGACCGCGCGGTGAGGCCAAGGTCCGCCGCAGCGGCAGCAAAATCGGCCTGAAGGGCCGTATCGGCGGGCGCGGGCGGGTTGTCGGATACGGGATGCAGCGCCACGGTTACACCGGGGTGATCGCCCGGAATCGCTTCCAAGGGTTCGTCGAGGGCGGCGAGGAAGGCGGCAAGGTCGGCCCGGTCCTCGGCGCGAATATCGACGAGCAGCGAGACCGACGACGGCACGACATTCGCGGCATTCGGCGCGACATGCGCTTCGCCGACCGTGGCGACGAAATGAGGTCCGTCCGGCCGGATCCGCGCGGTCGCGGCCGTTCGGACGGCGCGGATCAGATCGGCGGCGGCAACCAGCGCGTCGGCGCGCAGGTGCATCGGCGCGGTGCCGGCATGGTCGGCGCGGCCGGTGGTGGCGATCTCAACGCGGGTGACGCCCGAGATGGCGGTAACGATGCCGATATCGATGTTTTCCGCTTCGAGCACCGGCCCTTGCTCGATGTGGAGTTCCAGATAGGCCGCGATATCGGTGCGCTGCACGCCGGAAAGATCATGCGGGGTCGCGCCCATCCGGACCATGCTGGCGGCAAGCGTTTCACCCGAAGGATCCATGCGCGCGAGAAGGCTTTCGGAAAGCGCGCCCGCGACAGCGCGGCTGCCGACGCAGGAGAGACCGTGGGGACTGACCTCCTCGGCAAGGCAGTCGTAGACCTCAAAGGCGTGGTCGAGTTTGATGCCGCGTTCGCTGAGGACGCGCGCGATTTCAAGCCCGGTAACGACGCCCGCGATCCCGTCGAAGCGGCCGCCCTCGGGAACGGTATCGGTATGGGAGCCGATCACGAGGGTTCCGAGATCGGCGCGGCGGCCCTCGCGGCGGCCGATGAGGTTCCCCGCAGGGTCGAGCCGGACGGCGAGCCCGGCGGCACGCATGCGGTCGGCGACGAGCGCGCGGCCGTCGAGGTAGAGCGACGAGAAGGCGCGGCGGGTGAAGGGGCGGCCTGGCTCGGTGATATTGGCCAGCGCCATAATGTCCGACCAGAGCCGGTCGGCGTCGACGACGAGGTTGCTCATGACGCCGTCCGCGCCAGAATATGCGAGGCGGGCGGGCGGACGAAACGCCCGAAGCCGGGTTCGGCCAAAACGGTTTCGCCGTCAAAAACGGGCGTTCCGCGCAGCCACGTCCCGGCGACGGTCCACGGCAGGCGGATGCCGTTATAGGGGCTCCAGCCCACGATGTTATGGCCGCTGGCCGCTGCGTCATAGACCCGCTCGCGGGGCAAGAGCACGGTGATATCGGCGTCGCGGCCGGGGGTCAGCGCGCCTTTGATGTGGTCGATCCGGAAATGGCGGGCGGGATTCTCCGACATGAGCCGGGCGGCGGCGGTGAGGTCGATACCGCGTTCCAGAGCGCCCTTAACAAAGAGTGGGATCATCACTTCGAGGCCGGGAACGCCACTGCTGTTGGCCAGCATGTCCGGATTGGTCTTCCGGTCCTCGGACCAACTCACGTGATCGGTAGAGACAAGAGTGACTAGCCCCGCCGCGACCCGCCGCCACAGCGCTTCGACCTCGGCGCGCGGGCGGATCGGCGGATTGATCTTCGCCTTGCCTCCGAGGCGGCGGACGTCGTTTTCCTCGTCGAGAACGAGATAGTGGATGCAGCATTCGATTGTGGCGGCAAAGCCCTGCGCGCGGTAGGCGGCGGCAAGGTCGTAGCCGCGCGCGAGCGAGGAATGCACGACATGGGCGGGGCAGCCGGTGATCGCGCCGGTTTCATAGATCTCGGCGGTCGCCAGCATTTCGGTGACGGGCGGGCGGGATAACCCATGTGCGCGCCAATCGGTGATGCCGGCCGCGCGCACTGCGGCCATGGCGGCATCCACCGCCTCGTGGTTTTCATTATGCACGCCGGCGGCGAGCCCGGTCGGGGCGATGGCCGCAAAACAGTCGGCGAGGAGCTTCGGTGCGATGCGCGGAAAGCGCTTGGCATCGGTGCCGAAGGTGGAGAATTTGAACGAGGCCGCACCGGCCGCGACCATTTCGGGGATGCGGGCGGGGCCTTCCTCCGGATCGATCGTGCCGTAGAGCGCGACATCGACGCGCGCGCTGCGTTCGGCGTGTTCCGCCTTGCGGGTGAGGGCTGCGGCGGAGCACACGAGGTCGCCCTCGTCATAGGGCATATCGACGATGGTCGTAACGCCGCCGGCCGCGGCCGATCGGGTGGACCAGGGGAAATCCTCCTGGCTGCGCTGGCTGAGCGAATGCACCTGCGCGTCGATCGCGCCCGGCAGGATCAGCGCTTCCGGCATCACATGCCGGGTGCGCGCGGCGGGCGCGACGCCTTGGCCGACGAGCGCGATCAGCCCGTCACGGACGGCGACGAAGCCGTTCGGGATGAGGCGGGACGGGGTGACGACCGTTCCGGCGATCACAAGGTCAAAGTCGCTCATGCGGCAGCTCCGGCGCGGGACGGCAGGCCGAGGCGGCGGGCGATGCCGCGTTCGAGGAGGCCGAGCGCGTCATAGATCAAAACAGCCATAAGCCCGACCACGATCGCGCCTTGCAAAACGAAGGCGTTGTTGTCAGACAGAAGGCCGGCGATGATAACCTCGCCGAGCCCTTTGGCCGCGACCGTCGAGCCGATCGTGGCGGTGCCGACGCTGATGACGGTCGCGACCTTGATGCCTTCGAGGATCAGCGGCAAGGCGAGCGGCAATTCCACCTGCCAGAGCCGCTGCCCCTCGCTCATGCCCATACCGTCGGCCGCGTCCAGCACGGCGGGCGGAACTTGGCGAAGACCCGAGATGGTGTTTTCGAAGATCGGGAGTAGGCCGTAGAGGAACAGGGCGATCAGCGTGGGCGCCACGCCGAAGCCGACGGCAGGCACGGCGAGCGCCAGCACAGCAACGGGCGGGAAGGTCTGCCCGGCGTTGGCGATGGCGCGCGAGAGAGGGAGGAATTCCGCCCCGCGCGGCCGCGTCACGAAAATCCCGCCGGCAATGGCGAGCGCCGCGCTGGCGGCCAGCGCTATCGCGACGAGTTCAAGGTGCGAAATGGCCAGCGAAACGAGGCTCGCCTGGGTGTAGATGGTCGGTGCGCCCTCGCGGGTGAGCG
The DNA here is from genome assembly GCA_051861205.1 of Oharaeibacter sp. GTDB lineage: Bacteria > Pseudomonadota > Alphaproteobacteria > Rhizobiales > Pleomorphomonadaceae > JBHYDC01. The sequence continues at coordinate 14,875 of JBHYDC010000005.1, read as the reverse complement.
TGCCGAAGAAGGCCGCGAAGGTCTCCGGCCGGACAATCAGGGCGAGAAGCAGCGCCAGCGTTCCGAGGCGCAAGAGCAAAGGTCCCGGCTTCATTGCCGCCGCCCGTGCGCCAGAAGCGTGCCGAGCGTGAGCGACCCGACGGGGGCGCCGGCCGCGTCCACGACAGCAGCTTCGGACAGGCCGCGCCAAGTGAATTCGGACAGCGCCTCACGCAGCGACATGTCGCCGGTCACGGTCTCGGTCAGCCCGTCGCGCCGGGGCTGCATGATGTCGGCGACGCGGGTGAGCGACAGAAGCTTCAACGCCCGGTCGGCCGTGCCGGTGAGTTGCACGCAGAAGGGATCGGCTGGGTTCACGAGAATTTCGGTCGGGGTGTTGTATTGCAGGACGCGGCCAGAGTTCATCACGGCGATCTTGTTGCCGAGGTGGAAGGCTTCGTCCATGTCATGCGTGACGAGTACGACTGTGGTGCCGAAGCGCTGCTGAATGGCGAGGAGATCGTCCTGTGCCTTCGCGCGGATCACCGGATCGAGCGCGCCGAAGGGCTCGTCCATGAGAAGAAGCTCAGGTTCCGCCGCTAGCGCCCGCGCGACGCCGACGCGCTGCTGCTGGCCGCCGGAAAGTTGGTGCGGGTATTTGTTCGAGAAGGTTGCAAAATCGAGATCGAAGACGGCGAGGAGTTCCTTCACCCGCGCGGTGATGCGCTCGCGTTCCCAGCCGAGTAGCCCCGGCACGGTTCCGATGTTCTCGGCGACCGTGCGATGGGGAAAGAGGCCGTGGCCTTGAATGGCATAGCCGATGCCCCGGCGAAGCTCGGTCACGGGCACATCGGCGGTGTTTTGGCCGCCGACCAGGATGCGGCCGGAAGTCATCGGCACCAGCCGGTTGATCATGCGCAGCAGCGTCGATTTGCCCGAACCGGACGTGCCCACGATGACGGTGATCGTGCCTTTCTCGACCGTCATCGAAACGTTGTCCACCACGGTCGCATCGCCGTAGCGCTTGGTCACACCGTCGATGACGATCATGCGGCGTTCCTTCTCATCGCGTCGACGGCGGCGTCGAGGATAACGGCGGAGGCAAAAGCCATCAGCACGGTGGGTACCGCGCCGAGGAGCACGAGGTCCAAGGCCGTTTGGTTGATGCCCTGGAACACGAAGGCGCCGAAGCCGCCGCCGCCGATGAGTGCGGCGACCGTGACAAGGCCGATATTCTGAACGAGAACGATGCGCACGCCGGTGAGGATGATCGGGAACGCCAGGGGGAGTTCGATGTCGGTGAGGACCTGCCGGCGCGTCAGGCCCATGCCCTCTGCCGCATCGCGCACCGCGTTAGGAACGGTCTGGAGGCCGACGACCGTGTTGGCTACGACGGGCAGCAACGCGTAGAGCAGAAGCGCAATCAGGGCCGGCGCAACGCCGATGCCGCGAATGCCGATCTCGGCCGCGAAGGGCACGGTGGCCGCGATGATGCCGAGGGGCGCCATGAGAAGGCCGAAGAGCGCGATGCTCGGAATGGTCTGGATCATGCTCAGCGTCTGAAGGATCGAGGAGCGCACGCGCGGAACCCAGTGGCAGAGAATGCCGACGGGAATGCCGATGACGATGGCGCCGAAGAGCGAGCCGAAGGCGAGAACGACATGCCGGACAGCCTCCGTCCAGAATTGCGGAGCGCGGCTGGTATACTCCCGCAGCACCGAAAGGTCGCCGAGAACGCCGGACCAAAACATCAAGGCGAGGAAGCCGGCGAAGGCGAAAAGCACGACTATGCGCAAGATCGGCGGCGGCCGCAGTCGGACCAGCGCATCGGTAAGGAAGAGCACGCCGACGCCGAGGATCGCCCAGAAGGCGCCGCCGGTGGAAATGCGGGCGGATTTGGTATCGGGCAGAACGGCCGTCGCGATCAGACCGAGACAGACGCAGGCGGCCACGATCAGGAGAGCAGCGGCGGCAAGGCGGATGGCGGCGCCCTTGAAAGCGAGCGCCACGACCGCAGCCGCGATCAAGACGATCAGCAACACCGACGCGGCGGGTACGCCGAGAAGGTCTTGGATCGCGGCGGGCACCCCTGCCGCGATCCGGTTTGGCTTGATGACGACAAGCGGCATGAACATGGCGGCGAGCCCGCCGGCTAGAACCAGCACGACCCCAAAACGGTCTACCTTGAAGCGCGCCGGCGAAGCCATTGGTCTGTTCATGCCTCTCGCTTACTTCAGGAAGCCGGCTTCCTTGAGGAAGGACTCGGCCACGTCGCGGGCAGGCTCACCGTCAACCTGGATGCGGGCGTTAAGGCCGCGCAGCGTGTCCGCGTCGAGCTTGGCGAACACCGGAGCCAGCACTTCAGCAATCTTCGGGTTGGCGTTCAAGACCTCCTCGCGCACGATCGGCGCGGGAGCGTAGACCTGCTGAACGCCCTTATCGTCTTCCATCACGACGAGACCCGAAGGATCGATCGCACCGTCGGTGCCGTAGACCATCGCGGTGTTGACGCCGCTCGTCTGCTCGGCCGCCGCCTTGATAGTGGCCGCCGTGTCGCCGCCCGACAGGACCACGAGTTGTTCCGGCTTCATGGTGAAACCATAGGTGGTCTGGAAGGCGGGAAGCGCGCCGGCCGAGTTCACGAATTCGGCCGAACCGGCGAGCATAACCGCGCCATCGCCGGCAACCCACTTGCCGAAGTCGGACATGGTCTTCAGGCCGGCCGGCTCCGCAACGTCCTTGCGAACGGCGATCGCCCAGGTGTTGTTGGCGGGGGCGTTGGGCAGCCAGACGATCTTTGCGCCTTCGTAATCAAGGCTCTTGGCCATTTCATAGCCCTTGGCCATGTCGCGCCAGACCGGATCATCCGCCTTGTCGTAGAAGAAGGCGACGTTGCCGGTGTATTCCGGATAGATGTCGATTTCACCGGCGGCGATCGCCTTGCGCACGACGGGCGTGCCGCCGAGCGCGATCTTGTCGACGGCGGGAATGCCGTTGGCCTGAAGCGTCAACAAGATGACGTTGCCGAGCAGCGTGCCTTCGGTGTCGATCTTGGAGGATACGACGACATCCGCCGCCGAAGCCGCGAAAGCGACGGTGGAGAAGGCAGCGGCCAGAAGCATAGATTTGAGCATGGATTGGTTCCTGGTTGAGGGAATGAACTAGACAGTTTCGAGCGGCACAGCGCCGTTTTGGGGGCTTTCGCCCCCTCCCGAAGCGGGAAGATCGAACAGATTGCGAAGGGGTAGCAGATCAAAGCGCCCGGCCGCCACAATCTGCGGGTGGGCGGTGGCAAGCGCCGCGCGAACACGGTCGATCGCGCCTGCCATCGGCCGGTCGCGGTCGGCGAAGGGAACCACGCCGCGCACGGTGTCGAACAGCGCCGCGAGCGGCCCTGCCCGCGATAGGCCAGAGATTTCCAGCGCCTGAGACGCCATGACCGCGACGACGGCGGCGAGGGTCTCGACCAGCGCGGACTGGCGATCCAGCTTGTCGATGGCAAGGGTCAGGTGAAGGGCTTCGTCCTCAAGGCCGCTGGCCATTACCAGCGGCAGAGAGGACACGGGGGCCGCGTTGGAGAAGGCCTCCGTAACAAGCGCGCCAGCGACCTTCAGCATGGGGCCAAACCCGGTCATCACCGAACCCGGAGCGGCCAAGTTCACCGGCAACCCGCCGCTGCGCCCGGCGATTAATTGGGCACAGTGGTTGTAGCCGTTGCGGGCCGCGTGAGTGAGCGCAAGGCGCGCCCCGTCCAGTTTCAGGCCCAGGCTGAGAAGATGTGAGCCGCCGGATGCGAGGATCGTCCCGTCCGTCACGATCGGATTTTCATCCACGAAATCGGTCAGCGCTTCGATCTCGTCGATCAGCGCTGCGAGCGCATCGTAGATCGGGCCGTAGATATCCGCGAGGAAGCGGATGCCGAGGCTGTCGTGCACGGTGTCTTCGCGCGGCCAGGATGCCTCGCGGTGCGTTTCGATCAGCCATTGCCCGATGGCAGCGGTGGACCCGCGCCCGTGCAGAGCCGCCGCGCGCCAGGGATCCGGTGCGCCGGCGAGCGCCGCGGCGGCCGTGACGGAGGCAGTTAACATGAGGTCGATCGAGCGGACGGCGGCGCGAACAGCGAACACGGCTCCCGCCAGCGACACGACGTTGCTGCTGATGGCGGAAATCGCGTCCTTCGCCCGCATCAGATGCGGTTCGAGTTTGTGCTCGGCAAGGAGTTCGGCCATCGGCGCGACCCGGCCCTTGCAAACGCCGTCGCCATGGCCGGCAAGCGCGGCGCCGATCTGGCCGTTCGCGAGGATATCGGCGCAGCCGACCGAACCATAGCCTTCAACGACGGGTGTGATGCCGGCGGCAAGAAGATCGGCAACTGCCTGGATGAACTCCTGCGAACAACCCGAACGCCCCACCAGAAGCGTGTTCAGCCGAAGCGCGAGCGCAAGCCGCACCACGCCGGGCGGCAGAGCATCGCCGATGCCGACGGTATGGGCCAGAACGAGGGTCTCGTTGAGACTGACGAAGGCGTCGCCCTCGAAGCGGAAGCTCTTCATGGCGCCGACGCCGAGGTTCACGCCGTAAAGCGGCCTGCCGCCGTTGAGATGGTCGATCACGACAGATCGGGCGTCGCGGCAGCGCGCGAGCGCTTCCGGTGCGATTTCAATGCGGGTTTCGGCCTCGCAGAGGAGAAGCACGTCCGATATGGACAGACGCCTGCCGCCAAGAAGGATTGCGTTGCTCCCCGTCTTCAATCCCACCCCCGAAAACGACCGATCGCCGCAAGGCGCGTTGTACCCAGTCTATCCAGTCGGCATCTAGAATGATGCCTGATAGTCCGCAGACGACAACAACTAACAATGCAGCGGCATGATGGGGGATATCCCGAAGCTTGAACAGGGCATATGCTCTAACGTTATGAATTGAGCGCAAAATTATGCTCACATAGTCCGCCAGGAGAAGACGAGAGAAGATGCACACCGCCTGCCTTTGCATCGTCCAGGCCGTTCTGGCCGCCGGCTCTGTGCGCGGCGCGGCGCGCCAGTTGGGCTTGCCGATTTCAACGGTGGCGACGGCGGTGCGCAGGCTGGAGACCGAAATCGCCGTGCCGCTTCTCCAGCGCGGCAGCGGACGTGCCTTTCTATTGCCGATGGCCGAACGGATCAGGCCCGAACTCGACGCGTTTCTCGCGCGCTTGCAGTTCATCGCCCGGCTGGTCGATCCGGATGTCGATGCCGCAGGGGGACGGCATTGGGCTGTGCGCACGCCCTTGAGCCTGCTTGCGATCGGCCGCTTCGTGGACGTCGCGCAGCGTGGGAGCATAAGCAGCGTCGCCCATGCGATCGGTATCGGGCAGCCACAGTTATCCCGGCAGATTTCAGATCTGGAAGCCATTTTGGGCGGAGGCCTGCTCGATCGCTCGCCAGCCGGCGTGACGATGACCGAACGAGGACGGGCCGCGCTTGCCTCCTTCGCCATCCTGGAAACGATCTGGCGCGGCCTGCGCTCGCCCGCCAAGGCGCGCTTCAGCCGATCGTCGCGGACGCTGCGGGTCGGCTCGATCCTTCAAACCGGACCCGATAGCTGGATCGCGCGCGGTCTGGCCCAAGTCATCGCGGATTGGAGCCGGACGGAGGGGCTGAAGCCCATCTCGCTCGTCAGCATGCCGGCCGATAGTCTGCGCGAGGCGATCAAGTCGCGGTTGATCGATGTTGCGATCATCGACAGCATCTTCGGGCTGGACGGATTTGCCAGCCGGCGGTTCGGCGAGACGGATCTGGTCGTGATCGCGCCCCCGGGCTCGTCGGGCAACAGCCTCGCGGAGCTTGCCGCCCGCCATCCGATCTGCGTTACCAGCAGCCGGACCGGGCTGGGGCAGGCCCTCTCCCAGATCGAAACGGACTTCGGCCTCGATTTCCTGATGACGCCGATGGTGGAGGTCGAATCGCTGCCGGTCCTGGTGAATTTGGTCGCCAGACACGGATTTATCTCACTGCTCGGCCGCTCGTCCGTCGCGGCGATTCTGGACAGAGTTCGGGTGGTTGAACTCGCCCACCGCGTTCCGTTCGTCTTCCATCTGGTCTGGCGGGATTCACCAGCGGCAAAGGCGGTCGCGGCCGAAATCGCCCGGCGCCTCGAAGATCTCGACGGCCATCGGCACCGCCGCGCGGCAACACTGGAACGTGATGCCGTCGAAACCGCTGATCATCGGTTATGATAAGAGCTTGGCCCCGTAAGGAGTTCGCCCCATGGACCTTTCAATCCTCGCCTTCGTGGGCGTGAACTTCGTAACGGCTCTCTCAGGCGCCCTGTTCAAGCCCGGAGATTGGTACGAAAGCTTGAACAAGCCCGCATGGCGCCCGCCGAACGCGGCATTTCCCATTGTTTGGTCCGTGCTTTACCTGATGATCGCTGTTTCCGGTTGGCTGGTGTGGCGCAGTGCCTCAGGCGACGTGCTTATGATCGCCATGACGGCTTATGGCGTCCAACTTGTGCTGAACGCCGTGTGGTCGGCCATCTTCTTCGGCCTGAAGCGTATGCGGCTGGCGCTCTTTGAACTGGCGCTTCTCTGGCTTTCGATCCTGGCGATGATCGTCATCTTCTGGCCGATCGACCGCCTCGCAGCGCTGCTGCTTGTGCCGTACCTCACATGGGTCTCGATCGCTGCGGTACTGAATTGGACGATGATTCAGCTCAATCCCGCGCATTCCGAGGTCCGGCGGGTGGTGGCGGGGTGAGGAATGCGCTGGTCGCAGACGGGCAGGCGCTCGCGCCACGAGTCGAGTCACATCGAAAAATGTAATTTAAAACGCATATGATTTCCGCACGTTTATTGCTAACAAATGCATTTTTAACTATGTGTCGAGAGCGCGGGATACTCGACAGGTATTTGCATGTGGACTGCATTTATTATCAGCCTAACTGACTCCCATGATCGGATAAAGGAATCTCATTCGCTTTTTGCAAGTTTGGGAATAGGCTATAAAGTATTTAATGCGGTGGATGGACGATCTATACAAAGCCGCTTAAAGAAAGTATTTTATGATGCAGGTTTGAACAGAAAATACTACAAGACAAACCTATCAGATCCAGAGATTGGGTGTTATCTTAGTCATAGGGGTGTTTGGCAGCGTATCGTTGATGAAAACCTTGAGGGCGCTTTCATATTCGAAGACGATTTCCTTCCCGCTGCCGACTTGATGTGCGTTTTGAATTCTATTCAAAAACTGGACCTGCCACCCTTCATCGCTAAGTTGAACGGTCAATCCCGCAGAGCCGTTCATGGGATCGCGGATCTCAGCGGTCAATATCGGCTGGTAAAGCCGAGCGTGGTACCTGGACGGACAACCGCCTATGCCATTTCACGCGCCGCAGCTGAAACGCTGCTCAAGCGAACATTGCCGATCTATCGTCCGATCGACGTGGATTTTCGGTTCTGGTGGCAGTTGGGGGTCGACGTCTATCTGGTTCAGCCGGCCCCTGTTTCCGAGCGGCCATCGTCTCACGCCGATAGTACGATCGAAGCGGCCCGCCGGGCCATGAAGCCGCAAGCTTTGCCGCTTCGACTGCACCGCTGGATTCGGCATCTCACGTTCCAAGCGGGATACCGGGCATCCCTTATCTGCGCGTTGGCATTCGAACGCCTGTTGTCACGTCCAACCGCGCTTTCGGCCGACGAGAGAACGCCGGCATTGCCCCTGAAGCGGATAAGCCAGTGAGCGGTCAGCGCCGAAACCTCGTCATTGTCCGGGCTGGACGCTCGTCATTGCACAAGAATTGGTTCGCGAGGGCTGAACCCAATTGGGATTTGGTCGTTAGCGCCTATGAACCTTTGGACGCGAGCGCGGGCGAGGGTGCACGCGCGCTTGTTCTGCATCCCGGCGGAAAGTGGAACGGCCTTTACCGAACGCTGATGGAGTTCGATTGGAGGGCTTACGAGCGGATATGGCTGCCGGATGACGATCTCGACATGGATGCCGCCTCCATCAATCGCATGTTCGACATGGCGGAACGCTACAATCTCGCCGTGGCGCAGCCTAGCCTTTCCCGCAGTAGCTACTATACGCATTTCTTGTTCAGTACCTGTCCGCGATTTAAGCTGCGCTACACGAACTACATCGAAATCATGGCACCATGTCTGACCCGAGATCTGCTGGCTGCGGTGCTTGACGATTTTGCAGACACAATGAGTGGATTCGGACTGGACTATCTTTGGTGCCGGCTTCCGCAAGCCGGCGCCTACCGCGCCGCGATCATTGATGAAGTGGCGATGCATCATACCCGCCCGCTGGGCCGAGTGCTTCAAGCCTCGATCGCTAGGGCAGGGCGCACGCCGCAGGACGAAGAGGAAAAGCTCAAACGCGTTTACGGCATCACTCACCGGACAAGTCCGATCGTCTACGCGGCCATCGACCGGGAGGGACGAACCCGAACGGGGCGTGCCCACCTCGCCGGAATCATGGCGGCGGCCTATCTCATGGACCTGCGTCAATTCAGGGAATCGAGAGCCGTCGTCGCAAAAGTGATTCAACTGGTGCGACGTCAACTGACGAAGCCGCTGGATTTAAGTGTCGTGGCCCGAACGAATTAAATTCAAATATGCCATATTGCAGGTCTACTTAGAGGAATTGACGATGGGTGAAACGATTGACGCCGCAACGCTTCAACAAGCGGATCTTCTTATTGTAGGCGCAGGCTTTTATGGAGCCACGATCGCCGAGCGCGTCGCAAACGGCCTTGGCAAAAAGGTTCTCATCATTGATCGCCGTCAACACATAGGCGGCAACGCCTATAGCGAAACCAATGCGGAAACCGGAATTGAGGTTCACCGCTATGGCGCGCACTTGTTTCACACGCCCAACGAAGCGGTTTGGACGTATCTTAACAGATTTACAGAGTTCACCGATTACAAGCACCGCGTCTTCACAAGCCTGAAGAACCAAGTCTATGCGATGCCGATCAACCTTGGCACCATTTGCCAATTCTTCGGGCGCAGCTTCACACCCGATGAAGCCCGGGCGCTGATTGCACGTCAGGCCGGGGAGATGAGCGAGAAAATTCCGAGCAATCTGGAAGAAAAAGCCATTTCGCTGATCGGGCGGCCGCTTTATGAAGCCTTCATTCGCGGATACACGAAGAAGCAATGGCAAACGGATCCGAGAGACCTGTCGGAAAGCATCATCACTCGTTTGCCAGTGAGATATACCTTCGACAATCGCTATTTCAGCGACAAATTCGAAGGCCTGCCCACCAACGGATATACTGCCATTTTTGAGAAGATGCTTGCATCGGATCGGATAGCGATACGGCTTGGCGTGGACTTCTTCTCGATCCGCAATCAGATTCCATCAGATTTGCCCGTCATCTATACAGGACCAATTGACCGTTACTTCAATTATTCAGAAGGCGAACTGGGTTGGCGGACGTTGGATTTCGACGAGCAGGTCATTCCCATCGGTGACTTCCAGGGTACGGCGGTCATGAATTACGCCGACGAGGATGTGCCGTATACGCGAATCCTGGAGTTCAGGCACTTCTACCCCGAACGCAGTTATCAAACGGAAAAAACCGTCATCGTGAAAGAGTATTCACGCAGCGCAGGCTTGAAGGATGAGCCTTACTATCCGATCGATACCAAATCGGACAAAGAAAAATACAAAAAATATCAAATCCGCGCTGAGCAAGAGAAGAATGTATTCTTCGGAGGGCGTTTGGGAACCTACAAGTACCTGGACATGCACCAAGCGATCTCGGCTGCCTTGAAAGATTATGATGTGAAAATTAACCCGGTGTTGAGGGATCAAGCGTGGAGGTGACGATCTTTCAGATCTGAATTGGCTATGCAAAAAGCAACGGTGTTTTGAATGCGAGCTTATAGATCGGTCCAGCCATGACGAGCTTGATGCATCCTCCACACCACCAATCAAGCTTGCCCGTAATCAAGCGCTTGCTGCGTGAGAACGCCCTTTCGTATTGGAAATCCTACGCGATCGCGTTTTTCTTCATGGCCGTTGTAGCCGCCACGACGGCGCTTTCCGCCTGGATCATGAAAGACATCATCAATGAGATATTCATAAACCGTGAATTGGCGATGGTTTACACGATTTCCGGTGCGGTCATTTTCATCTACACAGTCAAAGGTTTGTCACTCTATGTCTCTAACATCACGCTGAACAGGATTGGTAACAATATCGTTGCCAAAATGCAGGCACGGATGTTTGATTCTATACTCAGTCAGGGTATTCGTTTCTTTCAAAGCACAACTGTTGGCGATCTCGCCACGCGCATAACCAACAACGCTCAAGCGGCTCGCTCGGCCATCGATCAGGTGGTGGTCAGTCTCGGCCGTGATTTCCTGACCTTGATCGGGCTTTGTACGGTGATGATCGTTCAGAGCCCGATTTTGTCGCTGGTGGCCCTGGTGGTGATGCCGATCGCGGTCATCGGGGTTGCGAGCCTCGTGCGCAAGGTTCGCCTTGCCGCGAGACGAGAGGTTAAATCAATCGCGCAGATCATCACCTTTGTGCAGGAAACGGCGGTCGGCATCCGCGTGGTCAAGGCTTTCGGCCTCGAAGAGCGGCTTCGCGCAGCCATGGGCGCCGCGATCGCGGATGTCGAAGGGCAAGCCAACCGCATCGCAAACATAGCGGCGAGAACGAGCCCTTTGATGGAAACGCTGGGCGGTTTTGCGATCGCCCTCGTCATTCTGTTCGGCGGCCGGCAGGTGATCAGCGACGGTCATGATCCCGGCGCCTTCTTTTCCTTCATAACGGCTGTCTTGCTGGCCTACGAACCGGCCAAACGGCTGGCCCGCTTGCAGGTTTCCCTCCAAGCCGACCTCGTCGGCGTACGTATGATGTACGACCTAGTCGACCACCAACCGGACATGAAGGAGGTGCCGGACGCGCGCCCCCTCGTCGTCGGGCGGGGTGAAGTCGCGTTTGAGAATGTAGAGTTTTCCTATGGAAAGCTGCCGACGCTTCGCACCCTCACGCTAACGGCCCGCGCCGGCGAAACCACGGCTCTGGTCGGGCCCTCCGGTGCCGGCAAGACGACGATCCTCGCCCTCATCTTGCGCTTTTTCGATCCGGCGGCGGGAAAGGTACTCATCGACGGCGTCGATATCCGGACGGCGACGCTGGCCTCGCTTCGCTCCGCGATGGCGCTGGTTGCGCAGGATACATTCTTGTTCGCCGGCACCGTCGCCTCCAACATCGCCGATGGCCGGCCGGCTGCGACACGCGCCGAAATCGAACAGGCCGCCCGAGACGCGCATGCCGATGAGTTCATCCGGGCGCTACCGAACGGCTACGACACACCCGTGACGGAAGGTGGCCACACTTTCTCCGGCGGCCAGCGGCAGCGCATCGCGATCGCTCGTGCGATGCTGCGGAATGCGCCGATACTTCTGCTCGACGAAGCGACATCCGCGCTCGATACCGCATCCGAAGTGAAGGTCCAGGACGCTTTGGCCCGCCTCATGAAAGGGCGCACGACGATCGTCATCGCCCATCGCCTGTCAACGGTGCGAAACGCCGACCAGATCCATGTGCTGGAAAACGGCAATGTCGTGGAAAGCGGCAGTCATGAGATGCTGCTTGCAAAGGGCGGTGCCTATGCGCATCTCCACGCCACACAGTTCAGGCAGACCAAAGGCGAGCAAAAGGCCGCCGCTTCGTAATGATTTCGCCTGCGGCACCGCATCGGGCGCCGACAGCCCATAGAGTCAAGCATCGATCGAGCCGAGCGACTGGACAATGTGATCGCCGAGCAGAACCGCCGCGCGGGACAGCGCGCCCGGTGCGCGGCGCAGCACGATTTCGGTGTCGGGCAGGGTGGGCAACCCGAATTCCGTACCGATCAGGCGAAGGCCGCTCGGCACCATCTCCTTCGGCAGAACCGTTATTCCAAGGCCTGCGGTGACCGCCGCTTGCAAACCCGCAAGGCTCGGGCTGGTGAATGCCACCCGCCAGGGTCGCCCGACGGCATCGAGCACCGCGATCGCCCGCTTGCGGTAAACGTCGGGAGCGGGCGCCAGCACCAGCGGCAACGGACCCTCGGCGCTGGCCGAAAGGCGCGGCGAGCCCACCCATTCCAGCACTTCCCGCCAAACATTCAGCCCATCGGCCACGCCCTGCGGCTCGCGCTTGAAGAGAATGAGGTCGTAAAGGCCCTTTGAGAAGCCATCGAGAAGGTTGATCGTGAAATCGCAATTCACCTCAAGCGAAACGCGCGGATGGGCGCGCGCGAATCGGGCGAGCACGTCGGCAAGATGCACGGTCGCGAAATCCTCGGGTGTACCCAGCCGCACCGTTCCGGCCACCTCGTCTTCCTGCAAGCGAGTGCGAACTTCATCGGTGAGCCGCAGTACATTGCGGGCGTAACCAAGCAGAATTTCGCCTTCCACCGTGAGTTCGATCGTTCGGCTTTCCCGACTGAAAACCGGCTTTCCGAGGCCGCGCTCCAGCTTGCGGATCTGGAGGCTCACGGTCGATTGCGTCAGCCCGACCCGCCCCGCCGCCCGCGTGAACCCGCCGCTGTCCACGATGGCGACAAAGGTTCTTAAGACATCGAGATCGAAAGGGGGCAGAGGGGTTGGCACGATCGTTAGATCCAGCTTCCATTGATTTTTTCAATGTGCAGCATTGAAGAACCAATCTCAATCGCCGCCGCGTAACCCCCATCTGTAACTCAACAGGTCGTGTAGGCCTGGAACCTTCACTGATGGAGAATACCAATGGGCCTCTTCGACCGCTTCAAGTCCGACCAGGGTCAGCAAATGACCCCGCACCTCGCCTTCGCGACTTCGCTTATGTATGTGATGGCAGCCGACGGGGAAATGGACAACGAAGAGATCGGCCATCTCCTGAGCGTGCTCGGCGGCGCCAAGCAAGGCGGCTCCATTGGTGTCGGCGCCAATAACCGCGCGCTGCTTGATCAGGCTGTTCGCATCTCGCGCACCAAGCCGATCGACCAGTTCCTCGCCGAGGTCACGCCGATCCTGACCGATGCGCAGCGCGTGTCGATCCTCCTCAACCTCGTCGACAGCGCCATGTCCGACGGTGAGGCCGAGCCGGAAGAGCAGCAGCTCATCGGCAAGATTCAGCATGCCTTCGGGATTTCCGACGAGCGCTTCGCCCCCTTCTTCGACGTGCTGATCGCCAAGAACGATCGATCGATCTTCGTGGATCAGAGCCACCCGAACAACCAGCCGGGCTACACGGTCGCGCTCACGGGCGTATCCTCGCGGAACTGAGCGAGCGGCTGGAAACTCGAACGGCGGTCCGGTTCTGATCGGGCTGCCGTTTTCTATTGGCACTCTCTACACAGACTGCGTCATTGAGATTTTCGATATTCTCCATTTGAACAAGTTTTTTTCCTTAATAGACCGGGGCCCGGGATAAAGAGCCATCGCAAGCTCGTAAACCCAAGGACCGCCGCCACGTCCCTCATCTCATTCATCGCCGCCGTCCCAGCCTTCCTCTAGGTCCGCATGTGAGGCGGCGTTGACCGGGGATGGCTGTGTCGGTCACAGTCATCCCCCAAAGTCCAAACCATCTCACGCAGGATGATGCCTTGAAGCTCTTCGACCTCACGGGCCGGATCGCCCTTGTCACCGGCTCGTCCAAGGGCATCGGATTTGCCATCGCCGGCGGCCTCGCGTCCGCCGGCGCCATCGTTGTGTTGAACGGCCGGGACGCGGCGGCTTTGTCGGCCGCGCGCGAAAAGCTGGAAGCGCAGGGTCACATCGTCCACGTCGCGCGTTTCGATGTTACGGATGCTGCAGCGGTGGCGGCAGGTGTCGCCGAGGTGGAAGAGTGTGTCGGCCCGATCGACATCCTCTTCAACAACGCCGGCATGCAGCACCGCGCGCCGCTCGAAGCGTTTCCGCTCGATGCTTGGGAGCGGCTGAAGGCCACCAACATCGATAGCGTGTTCTTCGTGGGGCAAGCCGTGGCGCGCTTCATGATCCCGCGCCGGCGGGGCAAGATCGTCAACATCGCCTCCGTGCAAAGCGAACTCGCCCGCACGAGCATTGCGCCCTATACGGCCACCAAGGGCGCGGTGAAGATGCTGACGAAGGGCATGGCCACCGATTGGGCCAAACACGGGCTCCAGGTCAACGGCATCGGCCCCGGCTATTTCCGCACTGAACTCAACGCTGCCCTCGTTGCTGATGCCGACTTCAGCGCTTGGCTGGAAAAGCGTACGCCGGCCGGGCGATGGGGCACGGTGGACGAACTCATCGGCGCCGCGATCTTTCTGGCGTCCGACGCGTCGAGCTTCGTCAATGGCCACATTCTCTATGTCGATGGAGGACTTATCTCCAGCCTTTGATGCAGCGTGGCATGGAGTGGGTCAGCGGTAGATCGCCCGCCGAGGCGCGGTGCCGAACGGTCGATCGGATATGGTCGGATTGATGCGCACATTTTTTGAGAATTTGTGTTTCATAGTCGAAACTTGACCTTTGGGATCCGCATGTTTTTGAAACCCACCGCCGCCCTCGCGCCGAACACCTTCGCCTTCGAGTCCGCGCCGCTGGTCAAGCCGACCGGCTTTCGCGAGTATGACGCGCGCTGGTGGTTTGGCCACCCTGGCTCCGCGGTGCCGCCAGAGCTGAACCTGATGGGCGTGCAGGCGCTCGGGATGGGGCTCGGCACGCTGCTGGCCGAGCGCGGCGTGCCGCTTCAGGTCGTCACCGGCCATGATTTTCGCAGCTATTCGCAGGCCATCAAGATCGCCTTGACGCAAGGCCTGATGGCGGCCGGCTGCACCGTCCACGACATCGGGCTCGCCTTGTCGCCGATGGCCTATTTCGCCCAGTTCGCGCTGGATGTGCCGGCGGTCGCCATGGTCACCGCCAGCCACAACGACAACGGCTGGACCGGCGTCAAGATGG
>JBHYDC010000004.1:0-219532 GCA_051861205.1 Oharaeibacter sp. | reverse complement strand
TTCCATGCTTTGAGAAGCACTGAAATGCGCACAGCCATCACAATCTGACCGGCGAGGATGCCTAAAAGAGACAGAACAGAATAGCAAACATTCCAACAAAGGCGATTTGGCGGGAGAGATCGCCCTCTCCACTTGCCAAGACGCCGGCAAAATCTCTCGATTTAAACGGTTCCAAACCAACAAGAACAAGCAGAAGAAACAACGCGAACGCGACGTCTGGCAGCCGCGACTCACGGCTTCGCAATACGGCTGAATACGGCACAGTGTCAATTTCCGTGAGTGGTCGCATATTCTTCGTAATGAGCTCCAATCAACGACGAAATCTTTCCGCAGGCGCGGGCAACCTTACAACCAACGTTAACCTGGCGTCCTGGTTGACCAATACAGGCCAAGAAAAACAAAGGAGCCAGCAAGAAAACACCCATAATCTTAACTCCCTCTGTAGCTAAGAGGCGAGGAATCGAGTGCGCTTTTTTTAGTATCCTCACATCAGAACACCCGATTCGATAAGCTCTTTTTAGCGCCCAGCGTAATGTTACTCGACTTGCGGGATAAACTTCGTAAACAATCGAATCCTTCGCACTAGCGAACTTTATGCCGAGATTTCGCAGGCGGTTAAAAAAATCGGCATCTTCGCCGCCAGTTAGCGCGAAATCTGGGTCGAACCAGGGTAGCGGCTCCAGATCCAATACCCGGGAGGAGATTAGAACTCCACAAGTTCCGTAGACAATTTTTACCTCCCCATCGTGCGCAGCAACCGCACGGTAAACCGTTGATGTCCGGGCCCATGCGGGGGGGGCGACCTCGAAATCCGGCACGACGGCGCACCCCACCACGTCCGCTCCCGTTTTCTCCTGCATCGCGATCAGCGCAGAGAGCCATTGCGGTTCCGGCCATTGATCGTCGTCGATAAATACAATCGTTGAAGCGCCCTCCTGGACAAGGGCCCTCTCGACCAGTGCATTGCGTACCTGCGGGATGCCGCGCTCCGTGACCAGGATTGCTGAAAGCGGGAAGCGATAGCCGCGCGCTGTTAGCTCGTCGACTACGCCCAAGCCCTCCCGCCTGGTGACATCATTGTCAGCCACAAGCACCCGAACATCGTGGTCTGTTTCGGTACTCTCCAGCGCGACCAGAGCGCGCTTCAACATCTTGGGCCGTTTGCAGGTTGGAATTGCGATGACGATCTTACGTGCCATGGTCAACTTTCCATGCTTTGAGAAGTACTGAAATGCGCACAGCCATCACAATCTGACCGGCGAGGATGCCTAAAAGAGACAGAACTGGATCGACGAATAGAATGAGCAAAGCAACGATAGAAATGCTCACTACTGCGGAAACAACGCTCGCTTTGGCCAAGGCTCCAAATCTATTGTCGGCCTGCAAAAATACGCTGTCAGGTGTCCTCCAGACTTGGGACAGATAGACGAGGGCCCAGAGCGCCACGCCCGTGACCACGGTTGCTAGTTCGTATTTGTTTCCAATCACCACCGAAGGCCACCAATTGAGCACGGCGAGTGCTGCGATGACTGTCGCTCCCCATGCAGCAACCAGCGCCGCGCGAAACTGGACCATGATTTGGAGGGCACGCCTTGGCTCACCATTTGCCAACGCGCGAGCCATTATCGGCCTCTCAAGCTGGGTAAGAGACGTTACGCAAAGGCTCACTGGCCGGAAAAACAGCGAAGCCGCCGCGAGGGGGGCGAAAGCTGCCGGTCCTGCAATGAGGGTGACGAGCCAAGCGTGCGAGTTCGCTGTCGCTTCAGTCGTCACGACGCCGAGGAGGGTCCAACGCGACTGCGCGTGCCATACCGATCCATAAGCCTTGAGCCTGCCGACGGTGAATGCCGAAATCTGGCGCACTGCAATGGATAGGCCGCAGCAAACAAGCGCCGCGCCGGCCGCAGCGCAAAAGGCAAGTACGGCTTTGGTCAACGTCGGACCATACATCCAAGCAACCCCAAGGCCGGCCAGAAGAATCACGGCATATGCAACATCAGACCAAATCGCACGATTAGGCTTGTGGAGGGCGTAGAAGAAGCTGCGCCAGAACCAACGCAGCACGGCGAACCCGGCATAGAGCCCGAAAAGAGCGGCCGCTTCGTGCTCACCCATAAGGAAAGCGGCCCCGCCACATAATGCTCCGGCGGCTAGGGAAAGGATGCCGTTGGCCTGGAAAAAAAGCGCATCGTCTTCTCCAGCGTAGGCTTTCTGGTTGGCTCGAAGTGTGAAAGGCGTGCCGGCGAGCGCGTTGGACAGGCCGAAGCAAAACTGGACGATGACGAGAATGAAGGAAAACAGCCCGAATTGCTGCGGAGGAAGTGTTCGCAACAAGAGCAAAAGCGCTGCGAAATGCGCGACCGAGATGAGAACGGGGCCAGCCATCGCGCCACCATAGCGCAAGCCAAGTGTCATTAGTTGGCGCCAACGAGATGCAGCTTTTTGGCCTACAGCGCTGTGCATCAAGATTTTCTCAATATTATCCAGATAGCGTGCGGATTTGTGACCATATAACGCCAAATCAGCTTCGGATTGGTCACCATTCTATGAAGCCATTCAAGATTAGCGCGCTGCATCCAAAGTGGCGCACGCTTGTAACGCCCCGATACATAGTTGAAGCAACCACCGCAAGTTATCAGCCAACCTGCTTTAATACTGCGACCCCATCGAACACTGAAAATTTGCTCCTTCGGCTTTCCAAGGCCGACCCACAGAATGTCAGGTGCAGCAGCGTTTATCGCATTGATAACGTCGATCTCTTCAGCTTCGGAGAAGAAACCGTGCCTCCGCCCGGCAATCTTAAGACCCGGATGCAGCGACTGAAGACGAAGGGCGCATTCCAAGTTGTCTTTCTCCTCACCGCCAAGTAAAAAGAATGACAACCCGTGCTCTACAGCCGCCTTCGCACAGTCATGAAACATATCTGTCGTAACACTGCGCTCACGGATAGGTTTGTCCGTAATTTTTCGCGATAGAGTGACTATAAAGCCGCCATCTGCATGGATGACGTCAGCATTAGTCATCGCATCTCGATAGGCAATGTTTGTCTCGCGTAGCGAAAGTCCATGGCCGTTTACATCGAAGACAAGCCGGGGCCTGACATTCAATCGCCTCGCTGCCAAGCAATCTTCGACCATAGCCTCGGCTAGTTCGGCACGAGAGGCTGTAACAACACTATAGCCTCCGATCTGGCAGTGACTAAATTGCACCCAATGAGTCGGATCATCTAAAAACATCTTTATGCACTCAAAGATCATCAAAATTGCATAAGTTTTTTATATCAAACAGAATACCTGTAACATTACCCTATTGTCATTGTAGTTCAAGGCATCAGTGCCCGGTCTGAGTTATCCCTGCATGTTTTCTCGCGGCCAGTGGGCATCCGACTTGCCGATCCCGCGGAAGCTTACCGGCGGTCAGGCTCACGCCGGCCACAGCGCCGACGGAGTGATGACCGATCTTGCGCGATAGACAAATTCGTTTTGTCACCCACCACTTAGCTGCGCAATCCCGGTGCTTCCTGACCCGTCCGTGCCACATATTCCGTGTAGCCGCCGCCGTATTGGTGAATGCCGCCCGGCGTCAGTTCAAGCACGCGGTTGGATAGGGCGGCCAGGAAGTGGCGGTCGTGAGAGACGAACAGCATGGTGCCCTCGTAGCTTGAAAGCGCCGCGATCAGCATTTCCTTGGTCGCCATGTCCAGGTGGTTGGTGGGCTCGTCTAGCACCAGGAAGTTCGGCGGGTCGTAGAGCATCTTCGCCATGACCAGCCGGGCCTTTTCGCCGCCCGACAGCACGCGGCATTTCTTCTCCACGTCGTCGCCGGAGAAGCCGAAGCAGCCGGCCAGTGCGCGCAGCGAGCCCTGCCCTGCCTGCGGAAACGCATCCTCCAGCGATTGGAACACGGTGCGTTCGCCGTCCAGCACCTCCATCGCATGCTGCGCGAAATAGCCCATCTTCACGCTTCCGCCGAGCGCGACGGACCCATCGTCCGGCCGCGCCGTGCCCGTTACCAGCTTCAAGAGCGTGGACTTGCCCGCGCCGTTGATGCCCATCACGCACCAGCGCTCTCTGCGGCGCACCAGGAAGTCCAGACCGTCGTAGAGGATGCGCTCACCATAGCGTTTGTGCACACCCTTCAGGCTGACGACATCCTCGCCGGAACGCGGTGCCGGCTGGAATTCGAACGACACGGTCTGGCGGCGCTTCGGCGGCTCCACCCGATCGATCTTCTCCAGCTTCTTCACGCGGCTCTGCACTTGCGCGGCGTGAGAAGCGCGGGCCTTGAAGCGCTCGATGAACTTGATCTCCTTGGCCAGCATCGCCTGCTGACGCTCGAATTGAGCCTGCTGCTGCTTCTCGTTCTGTGCGCGCTGCTGCTCGTAAAACTCGTAATTGCCGGAGTAGCTGTTCAGCTGACCGCCATCAATTTCCACCACCTTGGAGACGATGCGGTTCATGAACTCGCGATCGTGCGAGGTCATCATGATCGCGCCGTCATAGCTTTTGAGGAATTCCTCCAGCCAGATCAGGCTTTCAAGGTCCAGGTGATTGCTCGGCTCGTCCAGGAGCATCGCATCGGGGCGCATGAGCAGGATGCGGGCAAGCGCCACGCGCATCTTCCAGCCGCCGGACAGCGCGCCAACGTCGCCGTCCATCATCTCCTGGCTGAAGCTGAGGCCGGCGAGCACCTCACGCGCCCTGCCCTCCAGGGCATAGCCGTCCAGTTCCTCAAACCGGCCCTGCACTTCGCCGTAGCGCTCGATGATCTCGTCGATCCGGTCCGCCTGATCGGGATCGGCCATCGCCGCCTCCAGCGACTTCAACTCGGCCGCCACGCTGCTCACGGGGCCGGCGCCGTCCATCACCTCGGACACGGCGCTGCGACCCGCCATATCGCCGACATCCTGGTTGAAATAGCCAATGGTCACACCGCGATCGACGGCCACCTGACCTTCGTCGGGCTGGTCTTCGCCCGTGATCATACGGAACAGCGTTGATTTGCCCGCCCCGTTCGGACCGACCAAGCCCACCTTCTCTCCCTTTTGAAGCGTGGCGGACGCCTCGATGAAGAGGATCTGATGGCTATTCTGCTTGCTGATATTTTCAAGACGAATCATGTGCGCCCGGAGCCTAAGAACGTTTCGGCGTGCTTATGCCATGGACGAGGCGTTCGGGAGAGGGCTTCGAAGCGCGATGGCGCTTGGAGCGCGGCGAGAGTTCCCTGCAAAGCTTCAGGGCTCAACGGGCTGAAATTCAGGCACACTCTTGCCTCCAATAGTCCAGAGGCAGTCGCGGCGGTCACAATGGACGGCCTTGGCATCGCGCTCTTGGCAGCCCCTTCGTTGAGAGGATGCCGCGAAGCGACTGGTTGTATTCGATCGCGCGCTGGCCGAGATCCGCGTATGCCGCCTGCCCTTTGGCGGTCAGCGACAGCACCCCTGTCCGCCGATCGTCGACACCCGTGGCGGACTGAAGCAAACCTTCGTCCTGCCAAGCCGCAACGGCACGGCTCACCTTCGTTTTCTCAATAATCGATATCATGAACATATCACGCGCTGTCATACTTCCGAACTTGCCAAGGTTGGCAAGCACAAGCCATTGCGTTTGCGTGAAGCCATATGTTTCTTGATATTGAAGCTGAAAAGACTTCGACGTGGCGTCCGCAGCCTGATTCAGAATATAAGGCATGAATAACTCAATATATAATGTGAAGTCTGAGTGTTCAGGGCCTTTGCTCATCTGTTCAGTCAGTCATTTTCGGGCGGACCCTGCCATAGGGTTGTTTAACTGTCACGCTTGAGCTTACACGCTGTCACGATGCACCGCCACGAATTCATGTAGCGCTTCGAGCCGTGACGTGATCGCGGAAATGCGGAGGAACGGCGTGCCATCCAGCCTTCCCTCGTGATCGCGCCAGCCGACTGATTGACCGCGTGACTGGCGACACGAAGGTTGCAGACAGGCTGTATCTCCAGGGCCACGGCATAGGCCAATGCCCGGATGCGCGCCCGGCCTGCTGCATCCGCCGGCAGGAAACCAGCGCCATGGACCTCTTCCAAATACTCGAGCACAGCGAGCGAACGGATCAAACTCAGGCCATCGATTTAAATTATCAGCACAAGGCCTTGCGGCTTGCGGCTTGCGGACGAGGTTCGACGGGATCGTCTGTTCGTGTTTCAACAGGTCGACGGCAGTGCAGGAACATCGATCGCAAGAAGGAGACGGCGCCCGAAAGCATCCGCGCCGACGTGGATGCGATGCTGGGGCCGGCGTGGAATATGAGTTGGCGTGGACCGCAATCTACACCTTCCTGTGCCGTATGCCCGGCTGATTGCTGTCCATGACGGGTTTTCCGAGGCCGAAAGCCATGCCCTGAACACGCGCCTTGTTCTCATCCTCCTGAACCACATAGGGGATGAAACGGTACTTAGCGAGGCCCTCCGGCTGGCCCGCGCAACCGCGCCTAAAGCGTGGACGGAGGGAAGTTCCAGCACCTGAGAACGCAACGGGTGGACGGGGCGGACTTGTTTTCGAAGGCGCCTCCAGCAAGTAGAGCAGCGAGAACCGCGCACCTAAAACGTCGTCCCGTCAGACACGATCCGCAGCGGCGGACCGCCATCCCCGCGCTTTTCGCGCGCCACCTGCCGTCCCGCCGACCAGGTGCCGCCTTCGAGCAGGCATGCCAGCGGGAACCGTTCGACCGGCACGCCGAGCCGCTCGGCAACCATTGGATGGAGCCGGTCGAGGAGCGCGACCGTCAGCGCGCGCCACTCAACGATGAGCGGATCGCCGACCGCATGCGCAGTGGCCGCCGCGTTCGGATCTTTCAGGCGGATCACGCCCATGTCTAGGAACAGCCCGCCGTTGCGGTATTCGGCAAGGCCCGTCAACCCGTCGATGTCGGTCACGTTAAAACCCATGGCGAGCGCCGGTTCGATCAGCGAATAGGTCAGCCACTGCGACAGCTTATGCAAGGGCGCGATGGCCTCCGCCACCTCACCGCCGGCCTGCCAGCGCGGATAGATCCACGCATCGCCCAGCGACACGCCCTCCACCGTCAACCGCCCCGGCCAGATCGGCCCGAGCGCTTCCAGCACCAATGCGAGCAGCGCAGGCGCCGCGATGGCCCCATCAACCGCGCGGGCACGCACCGCGTCCGCCAAGCCGCCGGGGCGCGGATCATCGGCGGACGCGAAGAGATCCGGCCGAGCTATGCAAACCGCACCGAGCGCGCGGAGAAGCGCAACACGGCCGTCGAGCCCGCCAAGCGGGTTATCGGGCCCGACCTGAAACGCGCTGGCCAACGCGGGGCTCGAAAATGCCTGCAACTGCGAAGCGTCCGCCCGCCAGGGATCGCCGGGCCGGGCCGATAGCGCTCCAGACCGGATCAACTCGAATGAGGCGACACCCAGCCCTTCGGAGGCGCGGTAGACGTCGCCGGATTCCGGCTCGCGATAGCTCCAAAGCCCGCCGCTTCCCGCATCCAGCAGCACCGAAACAATCACTAGGTCGAACGCGGCCCGCGCTTTCGATAGGGCATCCGGCCAGCCCGCGCTCGCCACCGCCTGTCCCCAGCGGTCGCGGCCACCCACCTCGAAATGGCGCCAACGGGCATGAAACGGCACTTTGAGATCGGGATAGGAGGCCCGCGTCACGGCCGCAACCCGGTCGGCCACGTCAGGTAAGCGGCCGAGATCAAGCTCGAAGTGGTCGAGCCGCCCGGCCTCGGCGTCGCCCAGCATACGCCGGGCCGCACGGCGAACGGCGTCGGCGGTGAGGAGGCTGGTGATGTCCATGGCTCAGATCCCCGGGAAAAGCGTGGCGCGCATACGCTCGATATCGGCGCGCGCAGGCAGCGCGGAGGTGGTGCCAGCGCGGGCCACCTTCTCGCTCGCAGCATGAAGCGCAAGGGTGGCGGCGCGGACCGCATCGCCTGAGGCCGCCCATTCGCCTGCAAAAACGCCCGTGAATGTGTCCCCCGCACCGGTGGTATCCACCGCCT
This sequence comes from Oharaeibacter sp., assembly GCA_051861205.1. Lineage (GTDB taxonomy): Bacteria > Pseudomonadota > Alphaproteobacteria > Rhizobiales > Pleomorphomonadaceae > JBHYDC01. The sequence continues at coordinate 211,528 of JBHYDC010000004.1, read as the reverse complement.
CGACGGCAGGAGCGCGTAGCGCGCGGGGCCGCTCAGCGCCGACGCGCAGCAGGCACCCGGCCGGGCCGAGCGTGACCACGGCAATGTCCGCCGGCAGCGCATCAACCGCCGCTTCGGCCGCGTCCAGACCCGTCCACTGCCGCGCCTCCAGCGCGTTCAGGATCAGCACATCCACGAAAGCGCCGAGTTCCACGAAGGCCGTATCGAACGGCGCCGGATTGACGATTACGCGCGCCCCGCGCGACCGCGCATGCAGTGCCCCGGCGCGAGTAGCGAGACGCGTCAAGTTGCCCTGCATCAACAAAACGTCGCCCGCCGTCAGATCCAGCGCCGACGCAACCTCGGCCTCCGTGATCCCCTCCGCCAGCGCGCAATCCGATACGATCGTGTTTTCCGCGCCCGCATCGATGGTGATGACCGACATGTCGCTGCGCCCCGGCCGCACCAACAGATCCGCCGCCGATATTCCCTCCCGCGCCAACAATGCGCGAATTTCCGCCGCTACCGCATCGTCGCCAACAGCCGTGATGAGCCGCACCCGCGCGCCTGCCCGCCCCGCCGCAACGGCTTGGTTCAGCCCCTTGCCGCCGAGATCGGTGAGTACCGCCCGCGCGTTGATCGTCTCGCCGGGAGCCGGCAGTCGATCGACGCGGTAGGTCACATCGCGGCAGGCATTGCCGAGCACGACCAGCATGGCATCACACGTTGGTCAGCCAGCCGAGCGCCTGCCGCCACAGCCGGCGGTAGCCCGGCCACTCGACGAAGGCGTTCGGCAGCCAGTGAGGCCCGATGTCGGATGTCCAGGCGAGCGTCCGCCCCGCGCCGTGACCGCCGGTGACGAGCAGCGGGTGCCCGCCCTGGTCGGCCGGCAAACGCGCGATCACCTCGATGCCGGGGCCGGATTTCACCACGACTTCGTTGACGCCCAGCAGCGCCGGCCACTGGCCGTCAAGACCCGCGACGATCGGATGATCGGGCTTCAGAACCTCCGCGATGATCCCCTCGGGGGCCTCCAACCGGTCGTCGTAGGGCAGACATTCCACCGGCAGCACCTCTTCCACCGGCGTGCGCCGCCAGCGCGCCTTGCCGTCGATGCCCTGGAAGGAGAAATAGCCGCCGATCATCATCAGCCCGCCGCCGCCCGCCACGTACTCGCGGATCAGCTTCAGCCGGTTCGGTACCGTCTTGCCGTGCAGCCACACGTCCGGGTGCAACAGGATCGTGTTCGCGCCGATGTCGGATAGGATGATCGCATCATAGGCTTTAAGGCCTTCAAGGGTCAGCGGAAACTCGGTCGCGGCCTCGTGGGCCTTCATATAGGTGAGGTCGAATTCGCTGTCCTTCAGCGCGGCCACCAGCGGCTCGGCGCCGAGGTGGAAGGTCACGCTCGAAAACGTATCCCAGCCCTTGGTGTGGTTGGCGGAACTGACCCAGCTTTCGCCGACCAGCAGCACTTTCTTCTTGTCCATCATTCCTCCGCTCGCCGGATCAAGACGCGCTGAACACGCGTCGCGGATTGTCGATCAGCATGGTGCTGATGTCGGTGTCGCTCACGCCATGCCGCTTCAAGCGCGCGGCGAAATGCGTGGGCACGTAGGCGTAGCCGAAGCCGCCGTAGCGGGTCAGCATCATTTTTAGGAATACGTCCTGGGAGAGGAGAATGCGGCTGACGAAGCCCGCATCGATCAGCCGCTTGATGGCGGCTGCGTTCTCCTCGTCGGAGGGGCATTGCACGCCTTGATCGGCGTACCAGTAATCCATGCCGATCATGTCGTATTCGATGAAAGCACCCCGGCTGGCGAGATCGGTCTGATACTCTAAATCCAACCCCGACGGGTTCATGTGGCAAAGGATCGTGTGGGCGACGTCCGCCCCCTCGTCCGCCACCACGTCGAGCACGCGGCCGCCGTGGCGATACCATGCGGGCAGGTGCACCATCAGCGGCAGCCGCGTGCGGGCCTGCGCCCTGGCCGCGCCGCGCAGGCTCTTCTCCTCGTCGGCCGTGAAATCACCGGACACGCCAATCTCGCCGATCAGCCCGATTTTGGCGTCCGTGCCTTCAACACCTTCCAGCGCCTCCGCCACGATCTCGTCCGCAATCGCGTCGATGCTCATCGTCCGCACCACCGGCGGGTGCGAGCTTTGGAGGTAATAGCCGGACCCCATCACGATGTTGACGCCCGCCGTCGCCGCAATCTCGCGCAGTTTGAGCGGACTGCGGCCGATGCCCCGGCAGGTCGGATCGACGACGGTGCGCCCGCCCGCGGCCTTGAACGGCAGGAGTTCGGCGGCGGCGAGGCGGTGATCGTCCAGCGCGCAATTGTCGAGGTTCACGAACGGATCCATTCGGAGTTCGCCGAGGATCCCGGCGTGAACCGGTTCGGTCGCCAGATGCGCGCGTTCGGGTTCTTTCGGCGCGTTCCACCAGCAGCGGCAATCGTTGACGAGATGCTCGTGCATCAACGTCAGCCCGAGATCGGCCACCGCTATTGGGCCATCGACGGTCATCACGAGGCCGGACCCGACGTGGGCTTGCGACAGTTCGCTCATGCGCGCCTCCTCGATCCCACGGCGAGTTTGGAGAATACCCGCGCGTTCAGCCACACCGCGAGCAAGATGATCGCACCCGTCACGATCTGCGTGAAGAAGGGCGAGACATGGCTGAGGATGAGGCCGTTGCCGATCACGGCGATGGTGAGCGCGCCAAGGAGCGTGCCGAGAATCGAGCCGCGCCCGCCCATCAGCGACGTGCCGCCGAGCACAACGGCCGCGATCACCTCCAGCTCGAACCCGACCGCCGCGTTGGAGCTGCCCGAGCCAAGCCGCGCCGCGATGATGATGCCGGCGGCAGCGGCGGCAAGCCCCGTCAGCGCATAGACCATCAAAATGATGCGCCGGGTCGGGATGCCTGCCCGCCGCGCGGCTTCCTGGTTGGCCCCGATCGCCACGACATAGCGGCCGAAGCGCATCGTCGCGAGCGCGAGAAAGCCGGCGATCGCCACCCCAAGCGCGATCCAGGCGGGAGCCGGCACACCCGCGAACCAGCCGCGCCCGATCAGCACGAAGCCGATTTCGGTCGGGATCGGGATCGAAAATCCCTCGGTCATCAACAGCGCGATGCCGCGCAAGGTCGATAGCCCGGCGAGCGTGACGATGAACGGCTGAATGCCCTGGTAGGCGATGAACCAGCCTTGCAACGCGCCGACCGCAAGGCCGATCACGAACAGCGCGGCGACGACCGTCGGCCAAGGCAGACCCGCCTGGATCAGGATTGCGGCGAGCGCATTCACCAGCGCCACCGTCGAGCCGACGGAGAGATCGATGCCGCCCGTGGTGATCACGAAGGTCATCGCAACCGCCACGATCAAGATCGGCGCGGCCTGCCGCAGGATGTTCAACAGGTTGCCGCTCGTCAGGAACACCGGGCTCATGACCGAAAAGATCACCACCATGATCAGAAAGAAGCCGGCGATCGAAAGAAGCTGCGCGTGTGTCGCCAAGGCGTCGGCGCGCCGCGAACCCTTGGGGCGGGAGGTATAGGCGTTCATGCCGCGCCTCCCCGCGCCGACAACGTGTGGCCCTCGCCCACGATCAGCGACACCAGTTCCTGCAAATCCGTGTTCGCCGTGCGCCGCTCGGCGACCTTGACGCCCTCGTACATAACGACGATGCGGTCGCAAACGCGGAACAGATCCTGCAAACGGTGGGTGATCAGCACCACGCTCACCCCGCTCGCCTTCACCCGGTTGATCAGCGCCAGCACTGCCTCGACCTCCGCCACCGCGAGCGCCGACGTCGGCTCGTCCATGATCAGCACCTCCGGGTCGAACGCGGCGGCGCGGCAGATCGCGATCGCCTGCCGCTGGCCGCCGGAGAGCTGCGCGACCAGTTGGTCGAGGTTCGGGATCTTGATTTCAAGCCGGTCCAGCATCGCCCGCGTTCCCGTCCGCATCGCCGCCCGGTCCAGAAACACGCCGCGCATCGGCTCGCGGCCGAGGTAGAGATTGCCCGCGACATCGATCGTGTCGCATAGTGAAAGGTCCTGGTAGACCATTTCGATGTGATGGGTGCGCGCGTCGGCCGGGTTGCGGAATTGCACCCGCTGGCCATCGACAAGAATTTCACCCTCGTCCGCCTCGTAGGCGCCCGCCAGGATCTTCGTCAGCGTGGATTTGCCGGCGGCGTTGTCGCCGACCAGACCGACGCATTCGCCGGGATAGAGCTTGAGGTCGACCCCGCGCAGCGCCTCGACGCTGCCGAACCGCTTTTTGATGCCACGCATCTCGATGCGGGGCGCCGGGTCGGCGCCAAGCTGGGGGGCAGCCGAAGCCGCCCCCGTGTTGTTTGACGAGGGGTTAACCTCTGTCACTTGAAAACCGCCCGATATGGCTCGACGTTGTCCTTGGTGACGATTGTGATCGGCACCGGGATGAGGGCCGGAACGCTCTCGCCCTTGGACACCTTGACCACAGCGTCAACTGCCGCCGCGCCCATGCCCGCCGGATCCTGCTGAACCACGCCGACCACGTATCCCGCGTCGATGCCCTTGATCGCCTGCGCCGTCAGATCCCAGCCGAATACCTTGATGTCGGCCTGCTTGCCCTGGCTTTCCACGGCCGCGATGGCGCCGAGAAGCGCCGGCTCGCCGGTGGCGTAGATGGCCGTGAGGTCCGGGTTCGCGGTGATCAGGTTTTCAGCCGCTGCCAGCGCGGAATCCTGCACGTTGCGGCCGTCGGCGACGCCGGCCATGGTCACGGCCGCATTGGCCTTCACCACGTCCTCGAAGCCCTTCTGGCGGATGTTCTGGATCGTCGAATTCAGCGCGCCGACGACGCCGAGCTTGGCCGAGCCGCCCATGCTATCGGCGACATACTTCAGGAAGAACTCGCCCATCGCCTTGCCGGCGCCTTCGTTATCGACACCGACTTGCGCCTTCTGCGGCCCTTCCGGCAGCACCGCGTCGACGGCGGCAACCGGAATACCGGCGGCAGCGGCGGCATTCACGGCCGGCATGATGCCGTTGGTGTCGATCGCCACCACGACGAGACCGGACACCTTCTGCTCGATATAGGTCTCGATCGCGTTGTTCTGCGCGGCCGGGTCGTTGTTGGCGTTGAAAATCACCAAATTGACGCCGGCGGCGTCGGCGGCCTTCTGCGCACCCTCGTTCATCTGGGTGAAGAACAGCGCTTGCTGATTGATCTGCACGAGGGCCACGGTGGGCTTATCCTGAGCCATGGCCGGCAATGCACCAATCGCGAGCGCTGCACCGGCAACGGTGGCGAGAACCTGTCTGCGAATCCACAGTGTCATTGTCAGTCTCCCTGTTGATCGAGGACGGGGCATATCCCGCCTGTCGATGGATGAAGGACCGTCTGCAACGATCCGAATTGGTGCGGCCCGGCCGCTCAAGCCTTGTCCCCCAGCAGCGGCGCAACTGACGCCCGGTCGATCAGGCGCACCGGTAGTCGCGACGTACCGTCATCAAAAACCTGCCCTTCGATCATCGCGACAAGCCTTTCGGCCGCCAAACGTCCAAGTTCATCGATCGGCTGCGCCACGCTCGAAAGCGGCGGTCCGAGGAGATCGACGATCGGCAAACCGTCGAACCCGACAAGCGAAATGTCCGCGGGGATTGCGACGGAGCGCGCCCGCGCCTCGGTCATCACACCCAGCGCGATCGCGTCGCTGCCGGCGAAGATGGCCGTCGGGCGGGGATCCAATTCGAACAGCGCGGACGCCGCGCGCGTCGCCGGCTCCACTTCATATTCGGTGAAGACATGCCACCCATCCGGCGCCGCAAGGCCGGCCTCGCCGAGCGCGCGCCGCCATCCCCGCGCCCGTTCGATCGCGCTCATGACCCCGATCGGCCCGCCGATATGCGCGATCAACCGGTGCCCCTGTTCGATCAAATGCCGCGTAGCCGCGTAGCCGCCTGTTTCATTCTCCACAAAGAACCGGGGCGCCGCTGCGTTGGTCACATCTTCGTCCACGATCACCGCCCGGCCCTTGTGCCGGTTCACCTCGGCGGCAAGACGGCCGTCGTCCTCATGGTTGGTGATGAGGATCAGCCCGTCGATGAACCCGCTGGCCAGCCGCTCGAAACAGGCAAGCTCGCGCTCGATCAGATTGCGCGACGACCAGATCACGAGATCATAACCGGCCGCGACGGCCACCCGCTCGGCCTCCCCGGCGATCAGCGCGAAGAAGGGATTCGAGATATCCGGCACGACAATGCCGATCGCCTCGGCCCGCCCGCGCGACAACCGCCGCGCCTGCGCATTCGGCCGATAGTCCAGCATCCGAACCGCCTCGCTGATGCGGCTCGCCGTCGTCGGCGGCAATTGGATCGCCCCATTCAGCCAACGCGAGACTGCCGTCGGCGAAACGCCGGCCCGACTTGCAACCTCGGTTATGGTGGAACGCCTTGCCAAAACTTCACCTAGTAAAGTGTTTTAGTAAACGCCTTTACCAGACTGTTTCAGAGGTCCAAACGAGTCAAGCCGATCCTATTGGCAAAAGGTGAGGCGGAATCGCGCACAGCGGCGAAAAACGCGGCAGAAGGATGTTTGGTCGAAGAACGGGTAGACCTATAGGTGCGCACCATCGCATCGGGCGACAGCCGCACTGCCTCACAGAAGGCTCTTGCCGGTGAGGCAGATGAGCCGGTTCAAGCGCTCAGAGTCGCCCGTATATCGTTACCGCGAGGCTTGGCGCCTTGATCCCGCGTAAGGTTACCAACCGGCGACTTGGACTTCGCCGGTCAGCAGACAAAAACAAAGTCCGAACAAGGCGGCGCAGCAGGCTTTGAGAAGGTTCCTAGTTCGCTTCTCAATGAATCGAGAGGGCGACGTTTCGCGGCCTGCTGTTTCACCCATTAAAGAACAGACTTCGGCAGCAGCATATGGATGCCTTTGTTGCCATCCACCATCTGAGTCACACGGAGATTTCCGGCCAGCGAGCAAAGCATGTAGGCTTGATTGCGCGTCAGTTCGGTGCGCGAACAGACGTGCGCCACCATCTCTCGCACCGCCTGTTTAACCGCGTCATCGAGATCCTCATCCAGCCCGATCGACATCAAATGGTCGGCGGTCTCGGCGAAGGGCCAGGTGAATCCGAGTTCTTTTCGCACTGTCAGCCTGAATGTCCCGGTCACGCCGGTCTCCAGCGCGGTGATGCAAACCTCGCCGTCGCCTTGTACGCCGTGCCCGTCCCCGGCGTAAAAGAGAGCGCCTTCGTTGTAGACGGGCAGATAGAGGGTCGTTCCCGGCTTCAGTTCCTTGTTGTCCATGTTGCCGCCGAAGCTGCGCGGGACGGGTGATCCGCAGCGGCCCCACACAGGCGGAGGTGCAACCGACATGATGCCGAAAAAGGGATCGAGCGCGATTTCCGTGCCCCATGGCATCGTGCAAACACCGCGCTCCGCATCGATCGTCGGGTGGATGGTTTCGTAATCGGTGAACTCGTCGGGAAGGGTACCAAGCAAGGGCAGGATGGCCACGAAGCCCCAGTCCATACGGGTCTTCACCTCCAAAATGTCGATCTGCAGCACGTCGCCGGGGACGGCCCCCTCGACAAAGACCGGTCCGGTGATGAAGTGCGGTCCGGGACCTTGCTGCAGGGTGTTCAAGGCCGCCAGGTAATCAGCCGGAACCTTCGTACCGTCGCGCGGCAAAGATTCCGGTCCCCCGGCTGGAAAGGAGTGCAGCGTTACCGTATCGCCCGAGGCGATGCGCAGCACAGGTTTGGTTGTCGAGTCGAGGTAGCCCCAGACCATGTTTTCAGGGGTGGCGGCAATCTCGTGATGACGGGGCATGTGCAAGGCTCCGCGTGTCGGGTTGATAGGTCAAAGGGAAATATGACGGGACAGATCATCCCGGCTGAGAGCACCGCGTTCGCCGGTTTCGACGACGGCGCCACGGGACAGCACGATCGTGCGGTCTGCAAGTTCCAGTGCGAAATCGAGATATTGCTCCACGAGCAAGATAGACATCCGCCCCCGCAGGGAGGCGATCACGTCCTCGATCAGACTGACGATCGAGGGTTGGATGCCTTCCGTCGGTTCATCGAGAATGAGCAACTTCGGCCGTGTCACGAGGGCCCGCGCGAATGCAAGTTGCTGCTGTTGCCCGCCCGAAAGTTGACCGGCGCGCCGGCGCCACATCTCAGCCAACACGGGAAAGAGAGTCACGACCTCGTCGACAGCGCCATCCCGTGTCGTACCATGGGCCCGCGCCGCCGCAAGAATGTTGTCCCCCACACTGAGTTCGCCGAACACCTCGCGGCCCTGCGGCACATAGGCGATCCCCCGGCGAGACCGCAGGTGCGACGGCCACTTCACGATATCGTCCCCGTCGACGCGCAGGGCGCCGCGCGTGGGCGTCAGCACCCCCATCAGGCATTTCAGAAGCGTCGTCTTTCCCGCACCGTTACGGCCGAGAACGGCGACACAACCACCCGGCGGAACGGAAAAGCTCACGTTCCGCAGAACCTGTGCGCTACCGTAATGCTGATCGAGACCTTCGACGTCGAACTGCATGGTGTCAGCGCCCCAAATAGACTTCGATGACGCGCTGATCGGCTCTCGCCCCGGCCATGGAGCCCTCGAACAAGGTTCGCCCCTCATGGAGAACGGTCACCCGATCGGCGATTTTCTCCACAAAAGCCATGTCGTGCTCGACAACAATGATCGCGCGATCCGGACCTTTGAGAGAGCGGACCAGGGCGGCGGTCTTTTCAGTTTCCTCGTCTGAAAGTCCGGCCACCGGTTCGTCCAGCATCAACACCTTCGGCTCGCCGGCGAGAACCATGGCGATTTCCAGCCATTGCTTTTGGCCATGGGCGAGTTCTCCGGCTAAACGCGATGCCTGATCCGCAAGGCCGATGAGTTCCAGAAATTCGCCAACTCGGGCGTTGATCTCGCCGGCTGGTCGGCTCTGCCGAAGGCCGTTGTTAAGCCCGATCGCAAGGTTCTCCGTCACGCTCAGGGCTTCAAACACACTCGGTTTCTGGAATTTGCGTCTTACCCCGCTGTGAGCGATAACTGCTTCGCTCGACCGCATGATGTCCAGTTTCCCGTCGAGAACGACCCGGCCGGATTTTGGACGCGTGATCCCCGAAACGACGTCGAGCACCGTGGTCTTGCCAGCCCCGTTCGGACCAATCACGCCCCGAATCTCTCCGAAATCGATGGCAAGGGACAAATCGTCGATCGCCCGGAACCGTCCAAACTCGACTGTCATGGATTCGATCAGAAGGGCCGCTGTCATGGTTGCAGCCTCTCGTTGCGCGCCACCTTGCGCTCACTGCCCTTGAGGCGCGGCATTGACCATTTCGGCCGGATCTTTGCAAGATCCAGTAAGCCGTTCGGGAACACCAGCACCACGAGGACAATGATGCCGGCCAGGATAAATGGCCAAATGTCCGGCGCAGCAAAGGACAGCCAGAACTTGATGGCGTTGACCAGCACCGCGCCGATCACCGCGCCGATGAGGTGCCCTCGCCCGCCGATTGCGACCCAGACGGCGATCTCAAGAGACAGTTCCGGCTATAAAATCCGAGGATTCACGATGCCGACCTGCGGCACGTAGAGCAATCCGGCCAACGCGGCCAAGATTGCCGACACAATCCAGACGCCGGTCTTGAGAGCGATCGTGTCGTATCCGAGCGAGCGGAGCCGCACCTCGTCGTCGCGGGTGGTCAGCATCAAGCGCCCGATCCGGCTGGAAACAAGCACCCGGCATAGGGCAAGGCCGGCGGCAAGCACGATGACAGACGCCAGCGCTAAAGCCGCATTTGCCGCATCGGTGCCCATCTTCAATCCGAAGATCACCGAGAACCCGGTCATGCCGTTATTGCCGCCGAACCCGGTGTCGTTGCGGAACATCAAAAGCATCGCCGCATACATGAGCGCTTGGGTGATGATGGCGAAGTAAACGCCGCCAACCCGCGACCGGAAAGACACCCAGCCAGTAATCAGTGCAATGATGCCCGTTAGAACCAGGCAAACGAGCAGCGCATAGGAAAAAGATCCAAAGCCCGCCCAGTAAGCGGGAAACTCAGACCATCCCATGAACTGTATGAAGTCCGGAACCGTGCCCGTCACTTCGAAGGAATGCTTCAGAAGGTGCATCGCCATCACGTAGCCGCCGATGGCGAAGAACAGGCCGTGCCCCAGGCTCAAGATTCCCAGATAACCCCAGATAAGGTCGAGCGCCAGCGCGAGCAGGGCAAACGCGGCGAGTTGTCCGATGATGTTGACCAGAAATCCCGATGGGCCAACCCCAAACAAGGTTCCGACCAGCATGAGCCCCGTCATGCCCAACGCCGCGAATGCGACCGTGAATGACAAAGAGCCGAAGAGGGGGGATGCGGTCGAGGTGGACGTCATTTCCGCCGCCCCGCAACCGCGAAGAACCCTTCCGGCCGCCACTGAAGGAAGGCGATGATGAGCGCAAGCACAATCACCTTAGCCGCCACCGCGCCCCATATCGGCTCGATCAGCACGTTGATTTGACCAACCCCGAGTGCCGCAATCACCGTACCGGCAATCGACCCGACCCCGCCGAGCACGACCACCATGAAGCTGTCGATGATAAAGTTGGTGCCCATCTGCGGGTTCACGTTGTAGATCGGCGACAAGGCAAGCCCCGCCAGACCGGCCAGACCGGATCCGAAGCCGAAGGCGAGCATGTCAACCCGCCGCGTCGGTATGCCGATGCATCCGGCCATGTCGCGGTTCTGGGTGACGGCCCGAATATCCAGACCGACACCGCTCCGCCGGATCAGCAGCCATGTCCCGATCAGGGTGAGGGCCGCAAAGGCGATCGCGAACAGCCGGTTCCAGGTCATGATGAAGTCGCCGATGATGGGAACGCCGCCGACGATGTAGGACGGCGTTTCCATCTGAAGGTTCTGCGTCCCAAAAAGCACCCGGACGACATTGATCAGCGCCACGCTCACCGCCCATGTTGCGAGCAGGCTCATCAACGGCCGCTTATAGAGATGGCGGATCAAGCTCCATTCCAGCGCAATGCCGATAAGGGCCGTGACAAGAAAGGCGAAGGGAATGGCGATGACGAGGTACCAATCGAGGAGCCCAGGCAGCAGCGCCCGCAACGCCTCCTGAACGAGAAACGTCACATAGGCGCCGATCATGATGAACTCGCCTTGGGCGAGGTTGATCACACCCATCAAGCCGAAAATGATCGCCAGACCAATCGACGCCATGAACAGGATGCTGGCAAAGCTCAGGCCGTTGTACACGGTCGATGCGACGTCTCCGATAACGATGGACCGGGCGACCGTGGTTGCGGCGTTATCGACAGCGCTGGCAAAGGCCGGTTCTGCTGCATAGGCCGGGTCCGATCGGAGGCTCTCGATCTGGGTCTGAACACGCCGGTTCGCCATTTCGGCCAATCGTTCTACAGCGGCAATGCGCTTGGTGATATCCGGCAATTGGAGGGCCGCGATCTCGGCGACATCAGCAATGCGGCGCGACAAATCCGCGTCGGGCTCGGCGGCTGCGGATGTTTCAAAAAACTGCGCCGGCAAGGCTTCCGGCGACTTGGACAGACTATCCAGCGCTGCGCTTCGCTCACTCAGGCTTTCGTCGCCAATCAGGATCAAAGCGGCGGAAAGAACCTCGAACTTCGCGCGGTTCTTGAGGCTCACGACCGGAGATTTGCCCTGCGGTGCCCGATCGATCGACGCGCCCGTCAGAGCATCGATAATCCCGGCCGGCGATTTGATCACGACCGGGTCGCCCGCCAAGGATGGGCAAACCAGCTTTTTCGACATCAGCGCCCCGACGGCTCGGGACAGAACTGTCAAATCGTCCTTAGGCAGTGTCGAAATGCCGTTCAATATTCGCCATCGTTCCCGATTACGAGAACAGGCAACCGAGCTTTACAGTATCGGCGGCTCGGGCCGAGCGAATTATATTTGGCATTGCCAGAGTCATGATTAGACCGGCGCTCGTAATACAGGCTGCTTTAATGATCGAGCGACGCGTAAATTTCGTCATGGCCCAACTCCTGCTGCGATTGATCTGATCGTTTACTGTTGCAGCGCGAAGTTCAAATCCAAATGTCGCTCAAACGGGCAGGCAAATGAGCGAGTTTTGTGCACCGCTTTCGCTTTGCGTCACTTCTGTCAGAATGACACCGGCCCCAAAGGCGCGGCGAAACGGACGACCGGCGGCACAGCGCCCGCTCTGGGCCACCTATCAGGCGGGCACGATTTTTGCCTGGAATCATTGCCGCCGGATTGTTTGTGGCTGTGGATCCCGGCGTTCACGTCGAAGACGAATGTGGGGTACGGCATGAGGCGCTCCCAACATACCGACGAGGAAATTCTCTATCTGCTCGAAGAGGCGAAGCGAGGAATTGCAGTGTCCGCCATCTGCGAGACCGCACATGTTTCCCTTCGAACCTTCTACCGCTGGAAAAGAAGGCTTGACGGCGTGTCTCCAAAGGGTCTGGAGCGGATCAAAAGCCTGGAGGCGGAAAACGCCCGGCTGAAACGTCAACTTGCCGACAGCGCGTCAACGGGGCCTGAAAAGCGACCGGTCGTCTCACTCAGCCGGCGAACCGAGTCCAGGCCGGAGCTTGGATCATTTCTCAGCGAAACCGATCGGGCGCCCTCAACAGCGCCTAAAGGGGCCGCAAAACATGTGATCGCCCCGTCCACCCGCATCGGCCGCTTCGCATCCGTTCGCCTCGTCCGGTAAGGCCGTCTCCCAGATCGCCGTCGGCACGATACCTGCCACGCCGTATCGGTCGCCGCTAGTATCGAACTGCCGATGGAACGATGGCGAACTCTCCGCCACCTTCCGGCAACCCTTTGATATCCTTGCGGAAGCCGTTGCCACGCCCATCCCTGCGAGAACGCCTGAAGGCGTCATTCCGGCTAAAAGTGAGATTTGGCTGGGGGACCTGGATTCGAACCAAGATTGACGGAGTCAGAGTCCGCAGTTCTACCGTTGAACTATCCCCCAGCAGGGATTCTGTCCGCATTAAAATCGCGCGGAGGAGCCGGCGGGCGGGCCCGTCGGCAGCGGGGTTCTGGTAGCGGATCGGGAACGCGCTGTCAACGAAATGTCGGTGTTTGCCGGTCGGACGTGGGGTCATCTGGCAAACACCTTTTTCCGCGAAATCCAGCGCGGCGGTTGACAAACCGGGGTGCGGTTGGGCTTTGTCGCGCAACATCGAAGCATGGTCACGATACGCCCGTCACACCGGGCGGCACCGACGCGCCAGAGCGCGCCGGCAGCGAGGCAGAGACGAATGAGCGAGATCAGCGCGGCGCTTTCCGGCACCCCGTCCGGGGGCGCGGACTCAAAGACCCACGGCGAGGTCAGCCGCCGGCGCACCTTCGCGATCATCTCGCATCCGGACGCCGGCAAGACCACCCTGACCGAAAAGCTGCTCCTGTTCGGCGGCGCCATCCAGCTCGCCGGCCAAGTCCGCGCGCGCGGCGAGAACCGGCGCACCCGGTCGGACTGGATGAAGATCGAGCGGGAACGCGGCATTTCCGTCGTCACCTCGGTGATGACGTTCGAATATGGCGGCCACGTCTTCAACCTGCTCGACACGCCCGGCCACGAAGACTTTTCGGAGGACACCTACCGCACCCTGACCGCCGTCGATTCTGCCGTCATGGTGATCGACGCCGCCAAGGGCATCGAAGCGCGCACGCGCAAGCTGTTCGAGGTGTGCCGCATGCGCGACATCCCGATCGTGACCTTCGTCAACAAGCTCGACCGCGAGGCCCGCGACCCCTTCGAAACGCTCGACGAGATCGAAAAGACGCTCGCGCTCGACACCTCGCCGATCACCTGGCCGGTCGGGTCCGGCCGCGATTTCGTCGGCACATACGATCTGCGCACCCGCCGCACCCGCCTCATGAACGAGCGCGGCGAGGATCACCGCGACGAGATCGACGACGCCGCGCTCGACGCGCTGCTCGCCTCGCGCCACCTCAGCCATCTGCGCGACGAGATCGAGATCGCCCGCGAGGCGACCCCCGCCTTCGACCTGCAATCCTTCCGCGAAGGCCATATGACGCCGGTGTTCTGGGGCTCGGCGCTGCGCAATTTCGGCATCAAGGATCTGCTCGACGGGCTCATGAGCTTCGCCCCCGCCCCGCGCGATCAGGCGGCCGACACGCGCCTTGTGAAGGCGGACGAGGCCAAGATGACGGCCTTCGTGTTCAAGATCCAAGCCAACATGGACCCGAACCACCGCGACCGCATCGCCTTCATCCGCCTCTGTTCGGGCAAGCTCCAGCGCGGCATGAAGGTGCGCCATGCCCGCACCGGCAAGACCATGAGCCTCACCGCGCCGCAGTTTTTCTTCGCGCAGGAGCGGCACATCGCCGACGAGGCCTATGCGGGCGACGTGGTCGGCATCCCCAACCACGGCACCCTTCGCATCGGCGACACCCTGACTGAGGGCGAGTCCATCACCTTCGTCGGCGTGCCCAGCTTCGCCCCGGAAATCCTGCGCCGCGTGCGCCTGGAAGACGCGATGAAGGCCAAGAAGCTGAAGCAGGCGCTGCAAGAGCTTGCCGAGGAAGGCGTTGTGCAGGTGTTCCGCCCGGTCGATGGTTCGCCCGCGCTGGTCGGTTTCGTCGGCGCGCTCCAACTCGACGTGCTGCAAAACCGGCTGGAGCAGGAATACGGCCTGGACGTCGGCTTCGAGGCCAGCCAGTACAACATGGCCCGCTGGGTGGGCGGCGAGAAGGCCGACGTCACCCAGTTCGCCGACAGCAACCGGTCGTCGCTGGCCGAAGACGTCGACGGCGATCCGGTACTCCTCGCCACCTCCGGCTATGCCTTCACCTACATCAAGGACAAATGGCCGAAGCTTCGGTTCACGGATGTGAAGGAAGTGCAGGCGCGCGCGAAAGCGGCGTAGAGCGTTTCCCCGTCAAGTCGACGGACGAGGAACCGCTCTAAGCACTCTAGGCTCAGGCCTCCTCGCCGTCCGCCCGCCCTGCTCCGTATTCGGCCGGCGTTGCGGGCATCATCAGCGCCAGCTACGAGCCGAGCGCCGGCCAGAACGGAAACGCAATGGTCGCCCGGCCGCGCCGCAGGCCGTGTACGATGCGGCTCGCCGTACGCTCGACCGTCGTTTCCGGCGGTTCGGCCGCATCGCCTTCGGAGGGCAAGCCGGCATAGATGACCGTCACGCCCACGCCGTAGCGGCGCAGCCATCCGCGCAGCGCCACGCCATAGCCGCGCACCGCCATCATGGATGCGCTATAGGCCGGCATCATCGGTTGCAGCCTGAGCGCCACGACGGACGACACCAGCGCGATCCGGCCGCGCCCGCGCGCGATGAAGCTCGGCAGCAGCGGCTCCACCGCGTTCAGCATGCCGCCATAGTTGATGTCCATCAGCCGCCGCGCGGTGCCGTCCGGTTCCGGCGTCATGTCAGGGCCGAGTGTCGATGCCTCGTTCTCCGCTACGATCAGAAGATCCACGGGGTGGCGGTCGTCGAATTTCGTCACCATGTGGCCGACCGAAATAGCGTCGCACCCGTTCGCAACGGCGATTTCCACGGTTGCGCCCTTGTTGCGGCACTCGTCGGCCACCGCCAGCAAGCCTGCGGAATCCCGGCCGACGAGGCAGAGCGTCACGTCGGGATGGGCAAAGCATATGGCGATCGCCGCCCCAAGCCCGCCGGATGCGCCGGTGATGACGATGGTGGGATAGGTTTTCGGCACGCCGCCGCCTCACGGGTTGGATGGGAGATAGCCCCCGGCACCCAAACCCTGAACTCGGCAAAGGGATCCCCTGCCCCGCTATCAGCCCGGCTTGTGGTGCGCCGTCCAATGCCACGCGATGTCGATCCGGCGCGGCAGCCACACCTTCTCGTGCCCGAGCACATAGTCGATGAAGCGCGCCAGCGCCGCCGCCCGGCCCGGCCGCCCCACCAGACGGCAATGCAGCCCCACGTTGAGAAGCTTCGGCTTACCCTCCTTGCCTTCCTGGTAGAGCATGTCGAACGCGTCTTTCAGGTAGGTGAAGAATTGCTCGCCGGTGTTGAAGCCCTGGTTGGTCGCAAAACGCATGTCGTTGCTGTCGAGCGTATAGGGGATCACCAGATGCGGGCCGTTGGGTCCGTGCAGCCAATAGGGCAGATCATCGGCATAACTATCTGACGAATAGAGGAAACCGCCCTCCTCCATCACAAGCTGGGTCGAGTGTTCGGAGGCCCGGCCGGTATACCAGCCCAGCGGCCGCGCGCCGGTCACTTCCTCGTGGATGCGGATCGCCTCCTGCATATGGGCCCGCTCGGCCTCGATCGTATAGTCCTTGTAGTCAATCCATTTCAGGCCGTGGCTGGCGATTTCCCAGTCGGCCTCCTTCATGGCCGCCACCGCCTCCGGGTTGCGGGCAAGCGCCGTCGCCACGCCATACACCGTCACCGGCACATTGCGGCCCGAGAACATCCGCCACAGTCGCCAGAAGCCGGCCCGCGAGCCGTATTCGTAGATCGATTCCATGTTGAAATGGCGCTGCCCCGGCCACGCCTGCGCCCCCACGATTTCCGACAGGAAGGCCTCGGAGGCTGCGTCGCCGTGGAGAATATTGTTCTCCCCGCCCTCTTCGTAATTCACCACGAATTGCACCGCCACATGCGCACCGTCGGGCCAGGCGGCATCCGGCGGATTGCGTCCATAGCCAATCATGTCGCGGGGATAGTTCGCGTCCATTGACTCCAACCTCTCGTTCGCAGTTGCGGCAACGATCGGACAGAGCAAGTGATTTGGCAAGGTGGCGGGCGGAACAGGGTTAAAGGCCGAGCCCATAGCGGGCCTATGGTCTCTATTGCCGTGCCCGCACCCGAATGGGAATGGGGCGCCCGCCCGCGCGCTCGTCGTCCGAACCGATGCGCATGATCGCGGTCGCCACCGCACCGGCTACAAACGTGGCGACGAAGGCGGCCGTGATCATGAGAAGCGGAACCGCCGGCACGTCAGCGCCTGCGATCAGGGTACCGATTCGCCCGACGTCGAGGCCGACAAGCCCCGCCACCACAATCAGCGCCACTCCGGCCCCCGCAAGCGCATTGGTCAGGAGCAATCGCATCAATCTCTGACGGTGAACCGGGCGGACGAGGCGTGATCGACGCATGGCGGCACCCTATTCCATCAAATTTCTGTCGACAACGCCGCCCACGATGGATCGGTTCGCCTTCTCGCGCGTTCATTCCATGCAATAAAGCGTAAACTTAACCGTTCGTTAACGGTAAAGAGATAGGGTGGGTGCGATGGATGATCCATCACCGGGAGACGAAGACGTGGCCCAAGGCTTCAGCCGTCCACTGATCGATCCGCTCGCCGAGCCCACCGCACGCCGGCTGGAGCCCTACGAGATCCGCCAGACGAGCCGCATCGAAGACATGTGCGCTCACCTTGCCAAGTGCAAACCGGCCACGGGAACCGAAGCGCTGCGCCAGCTCCGCGCGGCCTACCCGAACGTGCCGTTGGCCGACAGGGTCAAAGCAGCGGAAAGCACAAGCTTCAATCTCTGAACGCCGTCATTCGGCCGGCTTGGCGTCCTTGTCGGCCGGGGCGTGCCGCACCTCCAGCCGCACTTCTTCCTCACGGGCGCCATGCGCGCGCGCCGCACGGTTCCAGGCCCGCCATCCCAGCGGCACGATGCAGAGATAGCCCACCGTGATCGCGGCCAGCATCTCGAAGGGGAAGCTTGCGATCAGCGCCACCACGATCACCAGCCCCACCATCAGCGGCAACACGAGATCGCGGCGGATTTGACCGAGGTTCTTGCCGGAGAAGGTCGGGATACGGCTCACCATCAAAAACGCGATCAGGATCACATAGACAATCACCGCCGGCGCCGCCTGCGGGGGAATGGGCAGCCCCGCCTGATGGAGATAGAGCGGCAGCAGCACCGCGATGGCGCCTGCCGGCGCAGGTACCCCGGTAAAGAAATCGCTCTGCCAAGCCGGCTTTTCCTTATCGATCGCCGCGTTGAACCGCGCCAGTCGTAGCGCGCCCGCAATCGCGAAAATCATTGCCGCCAGCCAGCCGAACGACTTCACGCCGTTGAGAATCCAACCGAACAGCAGGATCGCGGGCGCAACGCCGAAGCTCAGGAAATCGCTCAGCGAATCAAGTTCCGCCCCGAAGCGCGACGTCGAGCGCAAGAACCGCGCGATCCGTCCGTCCAGCCCGTCCAGCACCGCCGCCAGCAGAACCGCATAGATCGCGACCTCGTAGCGGCCTTCGATCGTCATGCGAATGGCGGTCAGGCCCGCGCATAGCGCGAGCAGCGTCACCATGTTCGGAATGATTGCGCGGATCGGGATCCACCGGATGCCGCGCCGCCGGGGCTGCACGTCGTCGGTGTCGACCGGGGGGAAGATATTCGTCATCGGCGAGGCTCCTCGTCAGACGATTCGAACCACGGGCGTTGGCAGTGCGCCGTCGAGATCGGCGAGAACGGTCTCCCCCGCAACCGCGCGCGCCCCCTCCGCCACCAGCGCGGTCGCGCCGGCCGGCAGATACACGTCCACGCGCGAGCCGAAACGGATCAGCCCGAAGCGGTCGCCCACCATCAATTCCTCGCCCTCGCGCGTGAAGGACAGGATCCGCCGCGCGATCAGACCGGCGATCTGCACCACCGCCACCTGGCGCCCGTCGGCCTTCTCGATTACGAGGCCGTTGCGTTCGTTGTACTCGCTCGCCTTATCCAATTCGGCGTTGAGGAACTTGCCCGCGCGATAGGCGATCCGCACGATGCGGCCGGACACCGGCATTCGGTTCACGTGCACATCGAAGACGTTCATGAACACGCAGATCCGCAGGCGCGGGGTGTCGCCGAGCCCCAGTTCCTTCGGCGGCACCGCCTGCCCCACCGATGAAATCCGCCCGTCCGCCGGGCTGATCACCAGTGTCGGCGAAACCGGCGTCACGCGCTTAGGGTCGCGGAAGAACAGCGCGCACCAGATCGTCGCCGCCAGCCCGATCCAAAACACCGGCGAGATGAACCAGCCGACGAAAAACGTCACGGCCGCGAAAATCGCGATGAACTTGTGCCCTTCCGGGTGGATCGGCGGGATGGCGTTCTTGATCGAAGTCAGAATCGACATGGGTCAGGCAACGTCCCATAAAGCTTGAACTCCGCACCGTTTGGCACGGATCGCCGGGGTTGGAAAGGGTTAGCAAGGGATGCGATAGGTTCGGGCACAAAGCCCCCCTACTTCGCCCCCATCGTCTCCCCCGCCTTCGGCCCGCGCGCCACGATGCCGAGATCGTCTTCCTCGCGAACGCGCTTCAGGCGCTCTTCCGCCTCCGCCGCCTCGCGCTGACGATTCCACATGGTCGCGTAGAGGCCGCCAAGCGCGATCAGGTCGCCATGGCTGCCGCGCTCCGCGATGCGGCCCTTCTCCAGCACGATAATCTCGTCGGCATTCACCACGGTGGACAGCCGGTGCGCGATCACCAGCGTCGTGCGCCCTTCCGCCACCCGCTCCAATTCGGCCTGAATCTCGCGCTCGGTGTTGGTGTCGAGCGCGGAGGTCGCCTCGTCCAGGATAAGGATCGGCGGCGCTTTAAGGATCGTGCGGGCGATCGCCACGCGCTGCTTCTCGCCGCCGGAAAGTTTCAGCCCGCGCTCGCCCACTTGCGTCTTGAAGCCCTGCGGCAGGCTTTCCACGAAGGTACCGATCCGGGCCTGACGCGCCGCCTCGCGCACCTCCTCGTCGGAGGCAGCCGGGCGGCCATAGCGCACGTTGTACTGAATGGTATCGTTGAACAGCACCGTGTCCTGCGGCACCATGCCGATCGCCGAACGCAGGCTCTCCTGCGTCACATCGCGCACATCCTGCCCGTCGATCGTCACCCGCCCGCCGGTCACGTCATAGAAGCGAAACAGCAGCCGCGACAGCGTCGATTTGCCGGCGCCCGACGGGCCCACGATCGCCACCGTCTTGCCCGCCGGCACTTCGAAACTCACGCCGTTCAGGATCTGCCGATCCGGATCATAAGCGAACTGCACATCCTCGAACCGCACCGCCCCGCCGCTGATCGCCAGGGGCCTTGCGTGCGGCGCATCCACGATTTCCGTCGGTTGGCCCAGGAGATCGAACATCTGCTCGATATCGGCGATGCCTTGCCGGATTTCCCTGTAGATAAAGCCGATGAAGTTCAGCGGCACCGCAAGCTGCATCAACAGCGCGTTGATCAGCACGAATTCGCCCAGCGTCTGCGTGCCCGCCATCACTTCGCGCGCCGACATCGCCATGCAGATCGTCATGCCCACGGTGAAAATCACCGTCTGGCCCATGTTCAGCCACGACAGCGACGTCCACGTTTCCACCGCCGCCTTCTCATAGCGCTCCATCGAGGCGTCGAACCGGTCGGCTTCCATCCGCTCGTTGCCGAAGTATTTCACCGTTTCGAAGTTCAGCAGGCTGTCGATGGCCTTAGTATTGGCTTCGGTGTCGCTCTCGTTCATCCGGCGGCGGATGCTGATCCGCTTGTCGGAGTATTTCACCGAGAACCAGACATAGATATAAACCGTGGCCGCGATCACGATCAGATAGAGCCAGCCGAACTGAAACGCGATGATCGCCGCCGAAAGCCCGAATTCCAGCGCGGTCGGCGCCGCGTTCAAGATCGTGAAGCGCACGATCGCGTCGATGCCCTTCACGCCTCGCTCGATCACCCGCGACAATCCGCCCGTGCGGCGTTGCAGGTGGAACCGCAGCGACAGCGCATGCAAATGCACGAAGGTGCGATAGGCCAGCGAGCGCACAGCATACTGACTCACCTCGGCGAACAGCGCGTCGCGCAACTGGTTGAAGCCGTTCAGCAATATGCGCCCGACACCGTAAGCCAGCACCAGGAACACCGGCAGCGACACCATCATCACGGTGCGGTCGTCCGCCGTATTCGGCGCCAGCGCATCCGTCGCATAGCTGTAGAGATAAGGCACGAGAACGGTTATGACCTTGGCGATCGCCAGCGCAACCAGCGCCAGAACGACACGGATCTTCAGGTCCCTGCGGCTCGCAGGCCAGATATAGGGCCAAAGACCCTTGATCGTCGAAAACAGCGTCGCGTCGTCCGCGTTGATCGGGCGACCGTCCGCACGGGGCGGAATCTTTTTCATTGAGCACCTGGAAGCAGGGCCGACTCGAGCGCCCGAGTTTGCGCGGAAACAGGCACCACGTCACGCAGGGCCCGCCGCTTAAATCATCATCAGGGGGTCGGCTTCAAGTCCGCGTCTGCAGACTTTGTCCCTTGCACTGTTTCGATCGGCACCCAATTCGTGTCGCCTTCAGGCAGAACGAACACTTGGCCGGGGTAGATCAGATCGGGATTGCGGATCTGATCGACGTTCGCTTCGTAGATGGTGGAGTAGCGTACGCCGTCCCCGTAAAGCCGCTGCGCGATCCGCCACAGGTTGTCGCCCCGGCGGATAATCAGCGTTTCGGTCTGCGCGACACGCGCCTCGCCCACGGGCCCGCTACCGGCCGCCGCCTCGCCGGTTCCCGTCGCACCCGAGGGCGCAACCGCAACTTCGGCTGCGATCTGATAGGGCACCTCGGCACGCGCGATCACCGTTCCGGCCGCGTCCACCTGATCGACGCGCACCACATGGTCGCCCGGCTCAAGCGCCAGCGTCGTCTCCAAGAGCCAGCGACCCGTCGGCATCGCCGTCACATCGCCGACGGCCTTGGCATCAACATAGACACGCAAGTTAGACCCCGGTGCCGCCGATCCGGCCGCGAAGAACTTCGTGCCGTTTTCCAGTTCCACCGCTTCCACGGTCACCCGAATTGGGGCGGCGGCAGGTTCTACCGCCGGCTGCGCGGGTTTGGCAGCCTCGGCCGTCACAGCCGGTTCGGCCGTGGCCGGTGCTGCCGCCTGTGATGCTTCCGTGCCAGCATCAGCCGTCACTACGGGCGTTTCAGCCGCAGGCGTTTCGGACGACCCATCCGCCTCCGCAGCCGGCGCCGTAGCAACCGTCGCGGCCGGAGCCTGAGCCGCCGGCTCCACAGCGGCAACTTCCGTCTCTGCGGGTGCAACCGGCTTGCCGGCGGTCTCCACCACGGGCTTTTGGGCCTCTGCCAATCCTGGAACCTGCAACACGGTCGAAGGTGTTCCCGGCGCATTCAGCACCACAAGAACCTCGCCGTTGCCGCCTTCGGGAACCGAAACCGCCACCGTCTGCTCGGATTCCACCACACGCCCATCGGGCAACGTCATGCGGATCTTCAGATCATGCGCCCCGGCCGCGAGCGGCTTTTGCAGCACGATCGCCCATTCGCCGGCCGAATTGGTCTGGCCGGACGCGATCACGTCGGCACCCGACAATATCTCTACCTTCGAGTTGGCCACGCCCTGACCGGCGATCACAGCGTCGCCGCTCGGTTCCACGCGCACCAGATCGAACACCGGAGCCACCGGCAGCGCGGCCGTCGTCGCGCCCGCATCGGCGGCCGGCGCGGTTGCCTCCACACTCGTCTCACCAGCCACTTCGACCGGGGCGGGCAGAAGCCCAAGCTGGCGCATCTGGTCGTCTAAGACGCCCGAAAACACTGCCGCGAGGAACGCAACGGCGGCGAGCCCAACGGCTCCGAGCGCGATCCTGTTTTGCTTCGCCATGACCAGTCCTAAGCCCCCGTCCGGAATGCCCGGGCCCTGTTACCGCTTCGGGCTCAAGGCCGAGCAACGCTCTTGCCTCAAGACCCGGCCCTCCTAACTCCGAAGCCTGCCGCGAACGACGCCGGAGGTGAATCAGGCCAACGCTGCCCAGCGTTAGCCACAGGTTAAATCCCTTATACGCTGGCATATTCGCCAGCAAGGCCGCGTCACCGCGCAGGGTTAAAGCGGCCGCATGGATGCCCAAAAATCCAAGCGGTGATGCATGGATGTCTCAACCCGCGCCGTCCTACGGCTTCATCTCGGCTTGACGGGCCGGCGCCCGCGATGCGACATGAACGGCATGGCTCTCGTCACCAGCATATGCGTCTTCTGCGGCTCCTCCAGTGGCCGCGATCCTGCCTATCTCGCCGCTGCCGAGCGGCTTGGCGCCGACATGGCGAAGGCCGGCATTCGCCTCGTCTACGGCGGCGGTTCCATCGGCCTCATGGGCGCTGTAGCCAAAGCAGTTCTTGCCCATGGTGGTTCCGTCACGGGCATCATTCCGGAATTCCTGCTGCGCCGCGAGATCATGCTCGACGGCGTCGACGACTTCCACATCGTGCCCGACATGCACACCCGCAAGCAGATGATGTTCGACCGTGCGGACGCCTTCGTCGCCCTGCCCGGCGGCATCGGCACGCTGGAGGAGGTCGTCGAGCAGATGACCTGGGCCCAGCTTGGCCGCCACCGCAAGCCGATCGTGCTCGCCGATATCGGCGGTTTCTGGACGCCGCTGATGCACATATTGACGCATATGTCGGACGAGGCGTTCATCCGGCCGGGCTTCGAAATCAATTTCCAGGTCGCCGCCACGCCCGCCGAAATCGTCCCCGTCGTGCTGGCCGCCGCAGCCAGCGTCACCGAAGCCGCCATGGAAGGCGACCGGAAAAGCCTCGAACGGCTCTAGCCCCAAGTCAATAAGGCTTGCTCAATCCGTCACTTCGCCGAGGAAAAGCGACGCCGTTTCAACATAGCGATCGATATCGGCCGGCGTATGCGCGATTGACGCCTGCGGCCCCGACGACACGACGGAGTCCCACACACCGCGGTTTGCCAAGTAGATCCGCCGCGCGTCGATAAACTCCGTATCGATCGACCGCCACGCCTCCGCGCCCGTCCGAGGGGCGACCGGCTCCAGGCAGTATCCGGAACGCGGACCGATATGGAGCGCCCGCCACGGCAACCGCAGCTTGGCGAAGGTGGCGTCCAGCCCGTCTGCCAGCCGCTTGCCCAGGGCATCCAGGCCCGCATAAGCCTCCCGTGTCAAAACCTCGAAAAGAGCTGCTCGCGCCGCGCTAACCGCCAAGGTCGTGGCATAAGTCGTTCCGCCGGTCGCAATGCCCTTCGGCCCGATATCGACGTCGCTGTACTTGACGAACGTCCGGGCAATCTGGTCGCTCATGCCATACAAAGCGAAGCTCACGCCGCTTCCAAGGCCTTTACCGAGCACGACGAAATCGCAATCAAGTCTAAGCTTTCCGACCAGTCCCCCATAGGCGAACTGAAAGGTGTGTGCCTCGTCAAAGCAAAGCAGCGTTCCGTATTTCGCGGTCAAGGCGCGCAATCCCGTCAAGAAGCCCTCTTCGGCCTCGACCAGATTGCAATTCGTCAGCGCCGGCTCGGTCAGAACCAGCGCGACATCGCCCTTCGCCAAGCACGCCTCCAGCGCATCGAGGTCGTTGAACGGCAAGATGACCGTATCCGTCTCAACGCCGGAGCGCAGCCCCATCAGGTCGGGCGTAACGTTTCCATCGCCGTCGCGCGTGACCAGCGCTTCATCGAAATGGCCGTTGTAATGGCCCTCGAACAAAACAAGTTTCCTGCGGCCCGTCACCACGCGCGCGATCCGCATCACCTCCGCATTGGCTCCGGAGGCGGACAGCGTGAACTGCCAGAACGGCAATCCCACGCGGGACGCCAACTCTTCGGCCACCACAATCGAGTCTTCCGTCGGCAGCAGAAAATGCGCCCCCGCCGAAACCGCGCGCGTCACAGCATCAACGATCGGCTTTGATCCGTAACCCATCGTCATGCTGAGATCGCAGACGTTGAAATCCAGATAGCTGTTGCCGTCGACATCGAAGAAGCTCGCGCCCTCTCCGTGCGTGATATAGATCGGCGGCGAGCGATACAGTCCCGACATCCACGACATCGGAACTCCGTTTGGCAGATGCTTGACCGCACGGCCCCGAAGCTCATGTGATTGTTTCGTGCGCTCGGTAAACGCAATGGACTCGCGCTCCAGAACTTTCTTCAGCGACGCACGGTTGATGCCTGCTTGCCTATCCAATTAATCCCCCAAATCCCCCGTTGGCACCTCAGCGCCAAGCTTTGAAATCCCAAGCCGCCCCGCTTCACTCCCCTGCGTGACCGTTCTTCATCAGCTTATACGTCACCGAATCGATCAGCGCCTGGAACGAGGCGTCGATGATGTTCTCGCTGACGCCGATCGTCGCCCATCTGCGGCTCGTCTTGCGGTCCAGGCTCTCGATCAGCACGCGCGTGATCGCGCCCGTGCCACCGTTGAGGATTCGCACTTTGTAGTCGATCAAGTCAAGGCTTTCGATTTCCGCCTGATAGCGGCCGAGATCCTTGCGCAGCGCTTGATCGAGGGCGTTCACCGGGCCGTTGCCCTCCGCCACCGACATCAGCGTCTCGCCCTCCACCACCAGCTTCACCACCGCCTCGGACACCACGACAATCTCGCCGTTGGCGTTGAACCGGCGCTCCACGCCGATGCGGTAGCTCTTCACCTGGAAATAGGTCGGCACCGCGCCGAGATAGCGCCGCGCCAAAAGATCGAACGAGGCATCGGCCGCCTCATAGGCAAACCCGCGCGCCTCCCGTTCCTTCACCGCCGTCAACAGATCGTCCAGCCGCCGGTCCGTCTTGTCGAACGGCACGCCCAGCCGCTCCAACTCCGCGATCAGGTTGGACCGTCCCGCCTGATCCGATACCAGCACCCGCCGCGTGTTGCCCACGGTTTCCGGCGCCACGTGCTCATAGGTGCGCGGATCTTTCAGGATCGCCGAGGCGTGAATGCCCGCCTTCGTCGCAAAGGCAGACGTGCCGACATAGGGGCTGTGCCGCGCCGGCGCCCGGTTCAAAAGCTCGTCGAAGGCGCGCGCGAGATGGGTAATCCCCCGCAGCGCCTCGTCGGTGATCCCCGTCTCGAAGCGATCGGCATATTCGCGCTTCAGCTTCAGCGTTGGGATCAGCGTCGTCAGATTGGCGTTGCCGCAGCGCTCGCCGATGCCGTTCAGCGTGCCCTGGATCTGCCGCGCGCCCGCCCGCACCGCCGCCAGTGAATTGGCCACCGCCTGGCCCGTATCGTCATGGGCGTGGATGCCGAGATGATCGCCCGGCACCGCCGCCGTCACCGCCGTCACGATCGCCGCGATCTCGTGCGGCAGCGTCCCGCCGTTGGTGTCGCACAGCACCACCCAGCGCGCGCCCGCCTCATGCGCCGCCCGCGCGCAGGCCAGCGCATAATCCGGATTCGCCTTATATCCGTCGAAGAAATGCTCGCAGTCGACCATCACCTCGCGGCCCGCGCCGCGCGCCGCCCGCACCGACTGGCTGATGCCGTCGAGGTTCTCCTCCGGCGTCGTTTTCAGCGCCACTTCAACATGATAGTCCCAGCTTTTCGCCACGAATGTGATCGCGTCGGCCTTCGCCGCCAAGAGCGCCGCGAGCCCCGGATCGTTTGAAGCCGACACCCCCGGCCGCTTGGTCATCCCAAACGCCGCAAACCTTGCCCGCCGCGTCCGCTTTTCGGCGAAAAACGCATCATCCGTCGGGTTGGCACCGGGATAGCCGCCCTCGACATAATCGATGCCGAAGTCGTCCAGCATCGCCGACACCAGGATCTTGTCCTCCAACGAAAAATCGATCCCCGGCGTCTGCGCGCCGTCGCGAAGGGTCGTATCGTAGAGGTATAGGCGCTCGCGGGGCATTTTGGTCTCGGTTCAAAATCAAGCCTAGTTGCGGGGCTTATACGCCATCCCGCGCCAAAAAACCCATAGCCGTCACGCCGCCGCGAACAGGTCCGTCGCCCGCACCAGGAGATCCAAGATCCCTGGTTCGGAAAACGCATGTCCGGCCCCTTCCACGATGTGAAACTCGGCCTCGGGCCACGCCTTATGCAAGTCCCAGGCGTTTTGCATCGGCGTCGCCATGTCATAGCGGCCGTGTACGATCACGCCGGGAATGCCCTTCAGCACGCCCGCGTCGCGGATCAACTGCCCCTCCTCCACCCATCCGGCATGAACGAAGTAATGGTTTTCGATCCGCGCGAAGGCGATCGCAAAATCGTCCGACGCGAAGGCCGCCGTCATCCCGGCGTCCGGCATCAGCGTGATCGTGGATCCCTCCCAAACCGACCAGTGCTTGGCCGCATCCAGCCGCACCGCCCTGTCGTCGGAAATCAGCCGCCGCCGGTAGGCCGAGATGAGATCGCCCCGCTCTTCCGGCGGAATGTGATCGCGAAACCGCTCGAATTTGTCCGGATGGATCAGCGACACGCCGTGCTGGTAATACCATTCCAGCTCCCACCGCCGCAGCGCGAAAATCCCACGCAGCACAAGCTCGCTCACCCGCAGCGGATGGGTCTGCGCATAGGCCAGCGCCAGCGTCGATCCCCAAGATCCACCGAACACCAGCCAGCTTTCCACGCCCACCATCTCGCGCAGCCGCTCGATATCGGCCACCAGATGCCATGTCGTGTTGGCCTCCAGTTCGGCATGGGGCTTGGATCGTCCGCAGCCGCGCTGGTCGAACAGCAGCACATCGTATTTCGCCGGATCGAAAACCCGCCGCTGCGTCGGGTTGCACCCCCCGCCGGGTCCGCCGTGTAGAAACACCGCCGGTTTTGCACCGGGCGTTCCCACCCGCTCCCAATAAACGCGGTGGCCGTCGCCCACATCCAGCATACCGGAGGCATAGGGCTCGATCGGTGGGTAAAATCCACGACGCTCGGTCATTCCATCATTCCTTTTCAGCAGGCCAGCTCAGTGTATCCCGGTCGGGGTGCTGAAAAGAAACGATATCGGCCACAAAGCTCGTCTCGCCAACGGTGCTTTCCGTCGGTCGCTCCGGCGGCCCCGGCAGCCCATCCGCATAAGGCAGCTTCGCCTCCGTGCCATACTGGATCGTCGGCACGATGGCATCCGGATGATCGAACGCCCCGATCGCCAGCGCCGGCCAGTCCTCATCCGGCTCATAGCTCAGCGGTGTTCCGCAGGCCGCGCAAAACCCGCGTTGCACATGGTTGGACGAGCGAAACATCGCGCGCTTTCCCCGCGTCCACGTCAACGCCGCCGGACCCACCGAAACAAGCGGCGCATAAAACGCCCCGAACGCCTTCTGGCACATCCTGCAATGACAAATCGAAGTCGTCCGCAGGCCCGCACCCTCCACCACAAACCGCACCGCGCCGCACTGGCACCCACCGGAGAGCCGGGTCATGGCTGGGGTTCCTTGAATGTGTCCGGGTTGCGCAGTACGAGCCTGCCCTCAAGATCAGAAAGGAACAGCCCCAGGCCGGAAAGGATCTGTTCGTTCGTCACGCGCACAACGCGAAAGCCATGCCTCGCCAGCGCATCATCACGCACCCGGTCCCGACCAACCTCGTGCCCACCACCATCCGCCTCAATGATAACCTTGTGCGAAAGACACGAAAAATCAGCGATATAGCGCCCGATGGGAACCTGACGCCTAAACTTATATGCCGCAAACCGCCGCCCCCTCAGCGCATCCCACAACACCCACTCCGCATCCGTCGCCTCCCGCCGCATGGTCTTGGCGAAAACGCGCATGTGGGGCGGCACCGGGCGGCGACTAGCTTTGGTTTTCTTGGAAACCTTGGCGCCAGACCCCTCATCCGCCCCTACCGGGGCACCTTCTCCCACAAGGGGAGAAGGAGAAGAGGGCGCAGTGCCAGAGAATGAATGCCGCTTGCCCAAGCTCTCGGCACCCTCGCCCCTTGCGGGGTCGCGAAGCGACGGGTCTAGACCAGTGTCTCGGCCCAGGGGCCCAGGTGGGCGGGCCAACGGCCCGACCGGGTGAGGAGTCTCTTCCCTCACCGCCAAGCAATCAGCCTCCCATTTCCCGGAAGCCCCGCCGCCCGACCCCTCATCCGCCCCTACCGGGGCACCTTCTCCCACAAGGGGAGAAGGAGTAGAGGGCGCAATGCCGGGAATAGAACCCCGTTCGCCCAGGCTCTCGGCACCCTCGCCCCTTGTGGGAGAGGGTGGGCGGTCCAAAGGACCGACCGGGTGAGGGGTCTCTTCCCTCACCGCTTAACCTCCCACGTCGTCACCGGCTCGCCCGTGGCCGGGTCCTTGCCGTCTTTCAACTCGACGCCCATCGCGGACAGTTCGTCCCTGATCCGATCGGATTCAGCGAAGTTCTTCGCCTTGCGCGCGGCAAGGCGCTGATCCACCAAGGCATTGACAATCGCCCGGTCGATCCCGACTTCGTCCACGTCATATCGAGGCGCTGCATCGAAGAACCCAAAAAGCTTCATCGCCGCCGCCAAGCGCGCGCCCTCGCCCACCCCGGCCAGTCCGTGCATCGCCGTGATCGCGCGCGGCGTGTTCAGATCGTCCTTCAGCGCGTCCACCACGTCCGCAGGCGGCTCCACCGCAGGGTCCTGGGCGTCCTGCGCGATCTTGTACCAGCGGTGGATGACGCGCTCACTTTCTTCAAGCCCCGCCGCCGTCCAATCGATCGGCTGGCGGTAATGCGTGCGCAGCATGTTGAAGCGCAGCACTTCGCCCGGCCAATCTCTCAGCAACTCGCGGATCGTCACGAAATTCCCCAGGCTCTTGGACATCTTCTCGCCCTCGACCTGGAGAAACCCGTTGTGCATCCACACAGTCGCCATCACATCGCTATGGAACGCGCTGCACGACTGCGCGATTTCGTTCTCGTGATGCGGGAACACCAGATCGATCCCGCCGCCATGGATATCGAACCGCTCGCCAAGGTGCTTCCACGCCATCGCCGAGCATTCGATATGCCAGCCCGGCCGGCCGTATCCCCACGGGCTCACCCACCCCGGTTCGTCCGCGCCTGAAGGCTTCCACAGCACGAAATCCATCGGGTCGCGCTTGTAAGGGGCCACTTCCACCCGCGCGCCCGCGATCATATCGTCGAGCGGGCGGCGCGAAAGCTTGCCGTAGTCCGGCATCGCCGGCACGTTGAACAGAACGTGTCCCTCGGCCGCATAGGCGAAACCGCCCGCGATCAGCCGGTCGATAATGGCGATCATCTCCGCCACATGCTCGGTCGCGCGCGGCGTCACGGTCGGGGTCAGGCACCCCAGCGCCGTCACATCCGCCTCGAACTGGCGATAGGTCTTCTCCGTCAGATCGCGGATCGCCTCCACCGGCGCAACGCCCGGATAGTCGCGCGCCGCCCGCGCGTTGATCTTGTCGTCCACGTCGGTGATGTTGCGCACGTAAGTCACGTGCTTTTCGCCGTAGACGTGCCTGAGAAGCCGATAGAGCACGTCGAACACGATCACCGGCCGCGCGTTGCCGATGTGCGCGTAGTCATACACCGTCGGCCCGCACACATACATGCGCACGTTGCCGGCATCGATCGGCACGAAGTCTTCCTTCGTGCGGGTCAGCGTGTTGTAGAGCTTCAGGCCCACGGTCCCCGTTCCTCCCCGCCCGGTCACCCCAGGCGCACTGCGGCCAAGCCGGGGAACCGCATCATCCGATCTCAGAGAAAAAGGTCAGACGGGGACGGCCGCGGCCAGCTTTTCAAAGCTTAGCCGCAAATAATCACACCGATAAGGTAAGGCGCACAAAGGCGCTTGCCTGCCGTCATAGGCCAGTTAATGCGCCAGCCCCGCCGCTTCGTCAAGCGGCGCCGTGCCCGCCTTTTCGCGCGGGAATGTCCAGGCTTTCCGCGCTCTTCCCATGGTCATGAACCCTTAACAAAAGCGTCGCCGAGGCGTCGCATGGCTCCGCTACCCCTTTGCGTCATTCAGGTGATTGCGGAAAAGGAGCGGTCCGGCATGCTCGAAATCAACGGTCTCACGAAGCGGTTCGGCGGCAAAACGGCCGTGGATACCGTCACCCTCTCCATCCCTCGCGGTCAGATGGTCGGCGTCATCGGCCGTTCGGGCGCCGGCAAATCCACGCTGCTTCGCATGATCAACCGCCTCGCCGAGCCCACCGGCGGCGCCATCATGGTGGGCTCCACCGATATCACCAAGCTGCGGGGGCCGGAGCTTCGGTCCTGGCAGGCCGATTGCGCCATGATCTTTCAGCAGTTCAATCTCGTCCCCCGCCTAGACGTTCTCACCAACGTCATGCTCGGCCGCCTCAACAAGCGCCCGACCTGGAAAAGCCTCTTAAAAATCTTCTCCGACGAAGAGCGCGCCGTCGCCATCGCCGCTCTCGAACGTCTCGGCATCGCCGAAACCGCTCTCCAGCGCGCCGGCACCCTGTCCGGCGGCCAGCAGCAGCGTGTCGCGATCGCCCGCGCCCTGCTCCAGGAACCCAAGATCATCCTCGCCGACGAGCCGATCGCCTCGCTCGACCCGCGCAACGCGCAGATCGTCATGGAGGCGCTGCGCGAGATTAACGAGCGCGACGGCATCACCGTCGTCACCAACCTCCACACCCTCGACACCGCCCGCCACTATTGCAAGCGCATCGTCGGCATGGCCGGCGGGCGCGTGGTGTTCGACGGCGGACCCGACGAACTTACCGAGGCCGCCGCCCGCGCCATCTACGGCGTGGATGGTCTCGACGAGGCGTTCCACGAGGCCACCACCTCCACCAGCCTTCGCTTCGCGCGCCCGGCCACGGTTCGCCTTGCCGCCGCGATTGCCTGATCCCGATCCCCGCATGTTTCAAAGCTGCGGGCATGTCCCGGGCACCCGCCACGGGTTCCCATGTTTTGCCGTATCTTCAGGAGAACACCCCATGTCGTTCAAGTCAGCGCTTCTCGGCGCGGTCGCCGTGCTCGCCGCCGTCACCGGTTCGGTTCAGGCCGAAGGGATCAAGGAATTCCGCATCGGCATCATCGGCGGCGAGAACGAAGCCGACCGTCTGCGCAACTTCCAGTGCCTCTCCGACCACCTGAAAACCGAGCTTTCCGTCGAGAAGGTCTCGCTTTTCCCCGCAGCCGACTATGACGGCACCATCCAGGGGCTTCTCTCCGGCACCATCGACTACGCCGAACTCGGCGCGTCGGGCTACGCCAAGATCTTCCTGGCCGATCCGAATGCCGTGTCGCCGGTTCTCACCACCGTCCAGACCGACGGCGCAACCGGCTATTACACCATCATGGTCGCCCGCAAGGACTCAGGCATTAAGACGCTCGCCGACGCCAAGGGCAAGTCGATCGGCTTTGCCGACCCCGATAGCACCTCCGGCTACCTGATCCCCATGGTCGACCTGCCGAAGACCATCAACACCTCGGTCAAGGACTACTTCGCCTCCACCGGTTTCGGCGGCGGTCATGAAAACCTCGTCCTTGCCGTGCTCGACAAGAAGTTCGACGTCGGCACCACCTTCGGCTCGGGCGTCGGCGAATTCGACGAAGGCTACACCTCCGGCAACCTGCGCAAGATGGTCGACAAGGGCATCCTCAAGATGTCCGACCTCGTCGAAGTCTGGCGGTCGAGCCAGATCCCCAATGGTCCGATCGTTCTGCGCAACGCGCTGCCGGAAGAGACCAAGGCGAAGTTCGTTTCCTTCATGGAAAAGCTGCCGGAGTCCGATCCGGCCTGCTTCGCGGCCATCCAGGGCGGCGATTTCAAGGGCTACACCAAGGTCGATCAGTCGTTCTACCAGACCGTGATCGACGCTCGTAAGTTTAACATCGGCGGCTGATCCGCCGTCTAGACGGCCGGGAGGGCGACCTCCCGGCCGCTTTCCCTTGCGGACCAACGTCGCCGCTATCCTCTGTTCAGCATCGAGACGATCCAGTCATGCCGCACCCCTCCGGTCCGCCCGTCCGCATGTCCGAACAGGCGCTCACCGTCGATCGTCACTGGCGGGAACTGGCGGCTCGGCGGCGCACCTACACGCTTCTCGGCCTCGGCGCGCTCGTCGCCGCCCTCGTTGCCTCGCTTTGGTATGCGAATGAGGCGAACGCCGGCAAGTTCTTTGACCGCCTGCCCCATCTTTTCGACTTCGTGAGCTGGCTGATTCCCGCCGATTGGAATGACATCTGGCGCGCCTTCCTCGACCTGCCGACCCCGAATGCCGACGGCAGCGAAGCGACCGATTTCGTCTCCGGCCGCGTCTATATGACCGAGGGTCTCTACATTCCCGAATATCTCTACAAGATGTTGGAGACGGTCAATATCGCGATCCTCTCCACGTTGATCGGCTTCACGGCCGGCTTCATCCTCTGCTTCCTCGCCGCGCGCAACCTTGCCCCGAACGGCTTCGTCCGCGCCGCCGTGCGCCGGGTCATGGAGATTTTCCGCGCCTTCCCCGAGATCGTGATCGCCGGCTTCTTCGCCGCCATCCTCTCGCTCGGCGCCATTCCCGCCATCATCGCGGTTGCCATCCACACCATCGGCGCGCTCGGCAAGATGTTCTTCGAGGTCGTCGAGAACGCCGACATGAAGGCCGAAGAGGGCCTGCGCGCCGTTGGCGCCAATTGGCTGCTCCGCGTGCGCTACGGCATCGTGCCGCACGTTCTGCCGAATTTCCTCTCCTACGGCCTCCTCCGGCTGGAGGTGAACGTGCGCGCCTCCACCATCATCGGCGCGGTCGGCGGCGGCGGCATCGGCGAGATTCTGCGGCTGTCGATCGGCCGCGGATGGGGCGCGCAAACGCTCGCCATGATGGCCATCCTGTTCGTGACCGTGATCGCGGTCGACCAACTCTCCGCCACCTTGCGCCGCCGCCTCGTTGGCGCGCAGGCCTTCGAAAACGCGTAAGGCCACACATGACCATCGCCCTCACCGCCCAAAGCCTCGCCGACATCCGTGCCCGTCATCCCGCCGTGTTCCAGCGCTCGCTTTGGGGCCGTCTCGCGCCTTGGCTCGTGTCCGGCAGCGTGGTGCTCTACCTCGTCGCCACGTGGTGGTTCTTCGCCATCGGCGCCGTGCTCGCCGAGGGTCGCTGGGAGCGCGCCGGCGCCTATATGGCCGACTGGGTGTCCTACACCGTCCGCCCCACCCTCCGCTTCAAGGAGGGCGCGACCACCGTCACCTATCCGCGCTTCAATGTGCTGGGCGACAATCCGAACCCCGATTGGATCACCCGCATCGACGCGGCCACCGTCGCCGTCACGATCGGGCCGGCCGTCGTCCGGGCAACGCCGCAGTCGGTCACCATCACGGCAAACGGGGAAACCGCCACCGTCGATCTCACCACCGGGTCCGCGCTCGTTATCGATCCTGCTCCCCTCTGGGCCATCCAGAAGGAAGACGTCGTCGAAATGGATTTCGGCTTCTCCGGCAGTGTCGA
Source organism: Oharaeibacter sp. (assembly GCA_051861205.1). GTDB lineage: Bacteria > Pseudomonadota > Alphaproteobacteria > Rhizobiales > Pleomorphomonadaceae > JBHYDC01. The sequence goes on along the minus strand of JBHYDC010000004.1, from coordinate 177,392 downwards.
GGTCACCGCCTCGCGCGTGTCCCTGGAGCATCGTTTCTTCGGCTGGGCCAATTTCATCTTCGACCCGCAGTCGCCCTTCTTCGGCCGCCCCACAGGTGAGGTTTTCGCGCTCATCGCCTGGGGCGAGCGGCTCGATCCTGACCGGTCGAACCTCTCGCTCGCCGGCTCGAACTTCTGGAACAATTCGGAATGGCAGCACGGCGATGTCTATGTGAAGCTGCTTGAGACCATCATCATGGCCTTCGTCGGCACGGTGCTGGCGGTGCTTGTCGCCTTCCCGCTCTCCTTCATCGCCGCCCGCAACATCACTCCCAGCCGCATCGCGGCTCAGGTCACCAAGCGCTTCTTCGACTTCCAGCGCACCATCGACGGCCTCATCTGGGCGCTCTTCTTCATCCGCGCCTTCGGCCCCGGCCCCATCCCCGGCATCGCCGCGATCTTCTTCTCCGATATCGGGTCGCTCGGAAAACTCTACGCCGAGGCGCTCGAAAACATCGACGACAAGCAGCGCGAGGGCATTCGCTCGGTCGGCGCCGGCAATGCCACCATTCAGCGCTTCGGCGTGTTGCCGCAGGTGCTGCCGGTGTTCGTGGCGCAAGCGCTTTATTTCCTGGAAAGCAACACCCGCTCGGCCACCATCATCGGCGCAGTCGGCGCGGGCGGCATCGGCCTCAAGCTGCTGGAGGCCATGCGCACCAATCAAAACTGGGAGAACGTGTTCTACATGGTTCTCCTCATCCTCGCCGTCGTCTACGCCATCGACGCGCTATCGGGCGCACTGCGCCGCCGCCTCATCGGCGAGGGGATGCACTGATCAGTCCTCCACGAAATCCGCGCAGCGCGGCGCCGCAGCCTCGCCCCACGGCATGATCGGCACCGAAGACGTCGAGTTCTTCGGGCTACCCTCGATCAGCTTGTCGGAATAAACGAGATACACCAGCACGTTGCGCTTCACATCGCAGCCGCGCACGATCTGCATCTTCTTGAAAAACAGCGAGCGGCGCTCCTGGTACATGTCGGAGCCCTGCTCGAACTTCTCCTTGAAGCTGATCGGCCCGATCTGCCGGCACGCGAGCGAGATATCCGACACCTCCTCCGCCACGCCCAGCATGCCGGAAACGCCGCCCTTTTCCGGCACCGTGAAGTGGCACGCCACGCCCTCCACCACAGGATCGTCGATCGCGTAGACGGCGAGCTTGTGATCGGGCGTCAAAAATTTCCACACCGTCGAGCGCTTGAAGATCAGATCGGGATCCTGCGCCAGCGCGGGCGACGCGGCGACAACAGCGGCGGCAAGGGCGAGGGCGAAAACACGAAGCATCATCATATCCAAGCGCAGGCCGGACAGGGCCGGCTCCCGCACAAGAGATAGTGTCTCGCCGCCCGTCGTTTAAGTCCGCGTTCGACCGGATCGGCGGTCACGCCGCCCGTATGGTAGCCAGGACCTTCGTCATGGAGCGTTTCGGCCGCGTAAAGCGCAGGCTGCGCGTCCACCTGATCGTTCTTGAAACATCACCCGCCGGCCGGGCCGATCAAGCGCGGGTCAGCCGCGCCAGCACCCGCGCCCGCCCAATCAGCGGCATGAGCGGCGCCAGTTCCGGCCCGTGGTCGAGCCCCGTCAGCGCAAGGCGCAGCGGCATGAACAGCCCTTTGCCCTTGCGTCCCGTGCGCTCCTTCAGGGCCGCCGTCCAGGCCCGGAAAGTCTCGCCGTCCCAGGGCTCCTGCGGCAGCAAATCCGCCGCTGCGGCCACGAACTCGCCGTCCTCCGCCGCGATCACGGGCGTCACGTCCCCCGCGACCACCTGCCACCACCGGTCCACATCCGCGAACACCGCGCAGTTGCCCGATACCGCCGCCCAGAATGCCGGATCCGGTGCAATGCCCCGCTCCGTCAGCCGCCCGGCCACCGCCTCAAACGGCATCGTGTGCACCGTGCGCGCGTTGAGATGGTCGAGATCGCCCGCATCGAACTTCGCCGCCGATTTCGACGTCGCGGCCAGATCGAACCCGGCCACCAGATCATCCAGCGCCCGGATCGGCTCCACCTGATGGCTCGTGCCGATGTTCACCGCCAGCACCGCCACCGCTTCGGGCTCCAGCCCCTTTTCGCGCAGCGACCGCAGCGACAGCGCGCCGGTGCGCTTGGAAAGGCCCTCGCCGCCGGCGTCCGTCAAAAGATTGTGGTGCCCGAACTCGGGCCGCCGCCCGGCCAGCGCCTCGAAGATCGCGATCTGCACGCCCGTATTCGTCACATGATCTTCGCCCCGGATCACATGGGTAACGCCCATGTCCACGTCGTCCACCACCGAGGGCAGCGTATAGAGATAGCTCTCGTCCTCGCGCACCAGCACGGGATCCGACAGTGAACCGAGGTCCACCGTTTCCGGCCCCCGGCAAAGATCGTCCCACTTCACCTCGCGGTGCGCCGGGTTCAACGGATCGCCGTCATGATTAGGCAGCAAAAACCGCCAATGCGGCCGCCGTCCTTCCGCTTCCAGCTTCGCCCGGTCTTCAGCCGTCAGCCGCAACGCCGCCCGGTCATAAACCGGCGGCAACCCCCGCGCGCGCCGCCGTTTGCGGCCATAATCCAGCTCTTCCGCCGTCTCATAAGCCGGATAGAGCAGCCCGCGCCCGATCAGCTCCGCCTTCACCGCCTCATACCGCGCAATCCGGTCCGACTGCCGAACGCTCTCATCGGGCCGGATTCCCAGCCAAGCCAGATCCTCTGCGATCGCATCGGCATACTCCTGCCGCGACCGCGCCCGGTCCGTATCGTCCAGCCGAAACACGAACCGCCCGCCGGTCTTGCGGGCGAACAGCCAGTTGAACAGCGCGGTCCGCGCATTGCCGATGTGAATAAAGCCCGTCGGTGACGGCGCGAAGCGAACGGTGGTTGTCATGGCACCGCTATAGCGCCGAAGCGCGCGGACTTCCACTGCGAAGGCCGGGCGAACCCTTCTCCCCTTGCAGGATCGCGAAGCGACCGGATGCCTCTTCTCCTTCTCCCCTTGCGGGAGAAGGTGGCCCGTTAGGGCCGGATGAGGGGTCGGCGCAATCTGGCAAAAGCTAAGTATTTGACCTCACAAAGAAACCCCTCAACCGTCGCTGCCGCGACACCTTCTCCCGCAAGGGGAGAAGGAGAACCGACCCGCATCCAAGCTCAAGCCGTTCGCACACCGCCCGTGAATCCCTTCCCGCTTATGAGGTCGCGCGCGTTATCACGCCAACGCCGGGTGAACCCCTTCTCACACAAGGGGAGAAGGAAACACTCCCCCTCACCCCCGATCCCGAAACCTGTTCGTGATCGGATAGCGCCTATCGCGCCCGAAGTTCTTGCGGGTGATCTTCACGCCCGGCGCGGCTTGCCGGCGCTTGTATTCGGCGATGTAAAGGAGATGCTCCACCCGCCGCACCGTCGCTTCGTCGTAGCCTTGTGCGATCACGTCCGCGACGGGCAGTTCGTGCTCCACCAGCCCTTCGAGGATCGCGTCCAGCACGTCATAGGGCGGCAGCGAATCCTGGTCGGTCTGGTTTTCGCGCAGTTCCGCGCTCGGCGGCTTGGTGATGATCCGTTCGGGAATCACCTCCCCCGCCGGTCCTTTCAGATCGGCCAGACAATGCGCATTGCGCCACGCCGCAAGCTGGAAAACCTGCGTCTTGTAGAGATCCTTGATCGGATTGAACCCGCCGTTCATATCGCCATACAGCGTGGCGTAGCCGACCGACATTTCCGACTTGTTGCCCGTTGTCAGCACCATCGGCCCGAACTTGTTCGACACCGCCATCAGGATCGTGCCGCGCGCCCGCGATTGCAGGTTTTCCTCGGTGATATTAGCAGGAAAATTCGCAAACAGCGGCCCGAGCGCGGAGAGAAAACCCTCCACCGGTTCGGCGATCGGCACCACGTCATAGGTCACGCCCAGCGCCTTGGCGCAGGCGGCGGCGTCCTCCAGGCTTTCCGTCGACGTATAGCGATAGGGCAGCATCAGGCAGCGCACCCGCTCCGGCCCCAAGGCATCCACCGCCATCGCCGCCACGATCGCGCTGTCGATGCCGCCGGAAAGCCCCAGCACCACGCCGGGGAAGCGGTTCTTGTTCACGTAATCGCCAAGCCCCAGAACGCAGGCCCGCCATTCCGCTTCATGCGCATCCGGCAGCGCCGCCACCGGGCCGCCCTCCGCCCGCCACACCTCGTCCGCGCCGCGCCGATAGGTGACAAGCGCGATCGCCTCTTGGAACGCCGGAAGCTGAAAGCTAAGCATCCGGTTCGCCTCGATCCCGAAAGACGCGCCGTCGAACACCAGTTCGTCCTGTCCGCCGCATTGGTTGACGTAGGCGATCGGCAGTCCGTTCTCCACCACCCGCGCCACCGCCACCTGCATCCGCTCGTCATGCACGGTGCGGCGGTAGGGCGAGCCGTTGATGACGATCAGCAGCTCCGCGCCGGTATCGGCAAGGCATTCGACCACGTCCTCGCCCCAAATGTCCTCGCACACCGGAAGGCCAAGGCGCACCCCGCGAAACGACACCGGGCCCGGCATCGGACCCGGCTCGAACACGCGCTTTTCGTCGAACACGCCGTAGTTCGGCAGGTCCACCTTGAAGCGCAGCGCCTCCACCCGGCCGTTGTCCAACAGCGCCGCCGTATTGTGCAGCCGGCCGCCCTCGGCCCAAGGCGTACCGATGATAACCCCCGGCCCGCCGTCGGCGGTTTCACGCGCGAGTTCCTCCACCGCCAAGCGGCAGTCGCGCTGAAGGGCTGGCTTCAGCACCAGGTCTTCGGGCGTGTAACCGCAGATGAAAAGCTCGGATAGAACCAGAAGATCGGCACCCAGCCGCGCGGCTTCGGCGCGGGCGGACCTTGCAATCTCAAGGTTGCCGCGCACGTCGCCCATAACCGGGTTCAACTGTGCGACGGCAAGACGGAGCGTATCGGTAAGGGGCGCGGCAAGGCTGGTCATAACCGGGATGTACCGCGTCCCGCCGCCCGCTTCAACGCCAGCGACGAACGGGCGGCGTCAGGTATCGACCATCCAGTAATCCGCATTCCGCACTGTCGCTTCTTGGCCGCGCAACGGTTGCTTCACGGGCACATGCGGCGAAAGCCTGTCCCCTCGCCGTTCATAGACGAAGCGCGAGGCCACCAGCCGCGTCAACCGATCATACAATATGCGGGGTGAGATCGGTTTCACCAGGAAGTCATTGGCGCCCAGCTTGTTCGCCATCAGCACGTGGCGCTTGTCGCCATGGGCGGAAATGAACATCACGGCCATGGTTGCGATGGCGTCGTCGGGATTGGTGCGTATTTGGTTCAGCAACTTCGCGCCGTCGCCTACCGAAAGCTTCCAGTCGAGCAGCAAGATGTCTGGCGACTGCGTGCTAATAACTCGCCAGCCCTCCAGCGTCGTCGCCGCCTCGATCACCTGCCGGACACCGAATCCGACAAGCATTGCTCGCACGATACGCCGAAAAAATGGGTTATCATCGACAATAGCGATTACAAGCTTGTCTAACGCGATGTAGCTTTTCATCTGCATCTACAATGAGATCTTTTAGAAAACTGCATAAACCGTAATGAATAACCGCAATAGAATTCTACCAATAAACTGATTTACGACGCACAACAGCCATTTTCGATGAAAAATGACTCTTTGGCAGCCCTCAGTCAATCACTTCCATTTTTTTCTATTTTTTATATATCGAATTGTTTTTAGTTGCGTAGATTTCTGATTTATCTATGCAAAACATGTTATAAACACAGATGAACGGAGGAAAGTCTGCGAATAACCTGAAAAAAGGGGGCCAGAGGCCCCCTCATATAATCTATTCTGAATTACTTATTCGCCCGCGATGGCGAAATGCATGGGTTCGCGGCCGTCGCGTTCCTTTTTCAGGTTTTCGGCCACCAGGAAGGCCAATTCCAGCGCCTGATCGGCATTGAGGCGCGGGTCGCAGTGGGTGTGATAGCGGTCCGACAGGTTCTCCGCCGAAATCGCCGTCGCCCCGCCCGTGCATTCCGTCACGTCGCGGCCGGTCATCTCGATGTGGATGCCACCGGCATGCGTACCCTCGGCCCTGTGCACTGCGAAGAAGGACTCCACCTCGCGCAGAATCCGGTCGAACGGCCGCGTCTTATAGTTGTTGAGCGTGATCGTGTTGCCGTGCATCGGGTCGCAGGACCACACCACCGAACGCCCTTCCCGTTTCACCGCGCGAACGAGGCCGGGCAGGTGCTCTAACACCTTCTCCGCGCCAAAGCGCGCGATCAGCGTCAAGCGCCCCGGCTCGTTCTGCGGGTTCAGAATGTCGATCAGGCGGATCAGTTCGTCCGGCGCAAGGCTCGGCCCGCACTTCAGGCCGATCGGGTTCTTGATGCCCCGCGCGAATTCCACATGCGCATGGTCCGGCTGGCGCGTGCGATCGCCGATCCAGATCATATGGCCCGACGTCGCGTACCAATCGCCCGACGTGCTGTCGACGCGCGTCAGCGCCTGCTCGAAGCCGAGCAGCAGCGCTTCATGGCTGGTGTAGAAATCCGTGGTCCGCATATCGGCCACGCTTTCGGGATGGATCCCGCAAGCGCGCATGAATGAAAGCGCCTCGGTGATCCGGTCGGCAAGCTGCGCATAGCGGTGGCTCTGCGGCGAGCCCTTCACGAAGCCCAGCATCCATTGATGCACGTTGTCGAGGTTAGCATAGCCGCCCGTCGCGAAGGCGCGCAGAAGGTTCAGCGTCGCCGCCGACTGACGGTACGCCATCTCCTGCCGCGCCGGATCGGGGATGCGGCTTTCGGGCGTGAACTCCGTGCCGTTGATGATGTCGCCGCGATAGGCCGGCAGCTCCACGCCGCCGATGGTCTCGGTCGGCTTCGAACGCGGCTTGGCGAACTGGCCGGCGATCCGGCCCACCTTCACCACCGGCTGCGCCGCCGCATAGGTCAGCACCACGGCCATCTGCAAGAACACGCGAAAGAAGTCGCGGATGTTGTCCGCGCCATGTTCCAGGAAACTTTCGGCGCAATCGCCGCCCTGCAGCAGAAACGCCTCGCCGTTCGCTACCTGCGCCAGGCTCTTCTTCAGCTTGCGCGCCTCGCCCGCAAACACCAGCGGCGGATAGGTGGCAAGCCGCGCCTCGACCGACGCAAGCGCATCGGCGTCGGGATATTCGGGAACCTGCTGGATCGGCATGGATCTCCAGGTATCGGGCTTCCAGGCGGTGGGCATGACGTCACTCTTCCAAGCTACGGTCGCGCGGGCGCAAATTCTCCTCGCGGGCCTCGTGAACCTCACGGGACGCGCGCGTTATACACGCCGCCCTCGCTCCGCGCCACAACGGACGAGCCGGAATTCGCAGCACTTCGTGAACCGCCGTCACAGCAGCGCGAGTTCGGCCAGCGCCTTGCGCATTTGCGGGTCTATCTCGCCCTCTACAACCCCGTGGCGGATATCGCGGGGTGCGTCCTTGTCCTCAAGATAGCGCCACCCCTGAAACGGCCGCTTGGGCTGCATTTGAGTGCGCACCACAACCGGCTCCAACACGAGATCGCAGCGTTCGATCCCGTCCACATCCTTGAACTGCCGGATATCGGTGATCAGTTGCCGCGCCTGCACGAAGCCCTTGATAACCCAGTACAGCGATCCGGATCCCGCAATCTCGGCCGCACGCTTGGGCATCATCCGCGTCGTATGCGTCTGTTCAGGCTTTTCGCCCGCCACGGCCATCATGAGCAAGCGTTCCCGGATCCAGGCCTCCAGATCCTCGACCGACTCGGCTCCAACGCAAAGCTTGACGATGTTCAGCGGCATGAAACGTCAGGCACTCCCTTCAAATCCAAGACATGGACCGTCCGCCCCGCAAGGTCAAACGCCGTCATCGCGCATCCACAGGGGTGTGCCTCATTTATACAGCGTTCATCATTGCAGGATAATTTTGTCTGACGATTTTGAAATGTAGCATCTATTCGCTCTTCCGCCTTATCCTTGAACCATCGGAAATCATGCGCGCCTTGATGTCCTCATTTCGCCGATCTGCCGTGCCTGCCGTGACCGCGCAGAAAGAGCAAGGACAGATCGCTCTCGAAGAGCCTGTGATGGCGTCTTCAGCCGCTCAGAATGATTTGGTCGACCTGGTCGAGGACGACCTGCGCCGCACGCGCCGCCAGATCACCGCCGCCAGCCAATCTATGGCCACGCGCATCGTGGCCGGCGCAGAACTTGCCACGCGCATCGTGTCCGACGCCGAAGCGCTCGCCAATACCATCGACGCCGCCGTTGCCGACGTCGACGCGCTCACCGAAGCCTTCAACGACATCGCTCATGCCGGCGAAGATATCACCACCGAGATCAACGCCGCCACCCAGCTTGCCGACAAGGCCCGTTCGGGCGCGGAGCGCGCCGGCGAAGGCGTCTTGGAACTGCGCGCCGCGATCAGGCGCATCGAATCGGTCGTCGGCCTCATTTCCAAGGTCGCCAAGCAGACCAATCTTCTCGCCCTCAACGCCACCATTGAGGCCGAGCGCGCCGGCGTCCTCGGCCGCGGCTTCGCCGTCGTGGCGAGCGAGGTTAAAAGCCTCTCCACCGAAACACAGCGTGCCACCGACGAGATCACCCGCACCCTCGGCGCGCTGCAACACGCGGCGGAAACCTCTAGCCAAACGGTCGGCGAGGTCGCCGACCTCATTGAGGAAATCAGCCCCAGCTTCCTCACCGTCTCCGCCGCCGTCGGCAACCAGAGCCGTTTCATCCATCTGGCGGCCGGACGTGCCGATCATATGCGCGGCTTCGTCAAGGGCGTGTCGGAACGCGCCGCCCATATGAAGAGCACCAGCATCGACGTTGCCGGCGGCGTGAATGGCGTGCGCGACGCCGCCGCCTCGCTCGCAGACCTCAACGATCGCGCCTCCACCCGCCTGATGACCGTTCTGCGGCAAACGCCCGCGGCCGACCGGCGCAAGCACGACCGTTTCCCCGCCACGACCGCCGTCACCCTGCGCGCCGGCTCCACCAGCGCGCCCACCGAAACCGTGGACGTGTCGCTCGGCGGGTTCCTCGCCAAACCTTGCCGCGACTTGGACCTCCAAGTCGGCCAATCCGTCGAGGCCGATCTGCCGGGTATCGGCGCGGTCTCGGCCCGCATTGCCGCCGTCTCCGGCCAGGGCGTGCACCTCGCCTTCGTCAATCCACCGGCGGCCGTCCAAACCGCCATAACCCGCTATGTCGAGGGTCTCCAAGCCGATTATCAGCGCCTGATCGACCGCTCCCAGCAGACGAGCCGTCAAATCTCAGCCGCTTTGGAAAACGCAATTTCACGCGGCGAGATCAGCCTGGAGGCTCTCTTCGATACCGACTACCAGCCGATCAACGGCACCGATCCCCAGCAGTTCGAGGTCAAAGCCCTCACCGTCCTCGAAGGCATCCTGTCGCCCATCCAGGAAGCCCTGCTCGCCTCCGATGCGCGCATGGTCTTCTGCGCCGCCGTGGACCGGAACGGCTACTTGCCCGTCCACAATCTCGTCTTCTCCAAGCCCCAGCGCCCCGGCGAGCCCGCTTGGAATGCAGCCAATTCCCGCAACAAGCGCATTTTCGACGACCGCACCGGCCTCCTCGCCGGCCGCAACACCAGGCCCTTCCTCATCCAGGCCTACCAGCGCGACATGGGCAACGGCGTCTCCGTTCTCATGAAGGAACTCGACACGCCCATCATGGTCAGCGGTCGCCATTGGGGCGGTTTCCGGATGGCGTATAAGCTGTAAATCCCGCATCGGTTGCGCTCCATCAAAGCGCGCCGATCCTGCACGGCTATACTCGCGACCACCTGCCCGGAGGTCCGCCCATGCCGCCCGTGATTTCGGCCGCAGCACTCTATTTCGCCATCGTCTTCGCTGCCGGCTTCGGGCTCGGCACGCTCCGCGTTTTCGTCATCGCACCGGCCCTCGGTGAAGGCGCGGCCGTCGCGCTCGAACTTCCCGCGATGCTCGCGCTCTCATGGCTTGCCTGCCGCCAAGTGCTGCTCCGCATCCCGGTCGCGCCATCGCCGGCGCCGCGCCTTGCCATGGGCGGTCTCGCCTTCGCGCTGTTGATGGCGGCGGAACTCGTCCTATCCGTCGCCGCCTTCGGCCGCACCGTGGCCGAGCATATCGCGGCCTACCAGACCGCGCCCGCCCTTCTCGGCCTCGCCGGACAGATCGCCTTCGCCCTCTTTCCGCTCACCCAAGCCCGCCGCACACCGCACCGCGCCGCCGCGCGCTGATTTCAGCGGCGGTGTTTCACGCTCGGGGTGCGCATCGTCACCAGCTCTTCCGCCGCCGTCGGATGCACCGCCATCGTGCGGTCGAAGTCGCGCTTGGTCGCGCCCATCACGAGCGGAATGCCCAGAAGCTGCGCCATCTCGCCCGCGCCGTCGCCCAAAACATGCACGCCCAGCACCCGGTCCGACGCCGCGTCGACCAGGATTTTCATCACCATCCGCTCGTCGCGGCCCGCCAGCGTGTTGCGCATCGGGCGGAACTCGGCGCGGTACACGTCCACCGCCGGGTGCATCGCCACCGCCTGCTCCTCCGTCAGCCCCACCGTGCCAAGCTCCGGCGTGGTGAACACCGCCGTCGGGATCATCGAGTGATCCGGGATCACCTCGCGCTTGCCGAAAACGGTATCGGCGAAGGCGTGCCCCTCGCGGATCGCGACCGGCGTCAAATTCACCCGGTTCGTCACATCGCCCACCGCATGGATCGAGGGAACCGACGAGCGCGACGCCGCGTCCACCTTCACCGCGCCCATCCCGTCCAGCGCCACGCCCGCCGCGTCCAGTCCCAGACCGCGCGTGTTCGGCACACGGCCGGTCGCATACAGCACCACTCCGGCCGCGATTCGCTCGCCGGTTGAAAGCACCGCCGTTGTTGCGCCACCCTCATTTTCGATCGCGGCAACATTCGTGTTCACCGCAATGCGGATCCCGCGCTTCTCCATCCCGGTCGTAAGCTTTCCGGCCATCTCCTTGTCGAACCCGCGCAGCACCTGCTCGCCCCGGTACACCAGCGTCGTCTCAACGCCCAAACCGGCGAAAATGCCGGCGAATTCCAGCGCGATATACCCGCCGCCCACCACCACCGCCGACGCCGGCAGCGTTTTGAGATCGAACACCTCGTTCGACGTGATCGCATGCTCGATGCCCGGCACCCCCGCGGGCATGAACGGATGCGCGCCCGTCGCAATCAAAATGTGCTCGGCCGTCACCTCGCGGCCCGTCGCCGTCAGCCGCACCGTGTGCGCATCCAGCACCACCGCCCGCGAACGGATGATTTCCGCGCCCGACCGTTCGAGGTTCGCGCAATAGGCCGCTTCCAGCCGGTCTATCTCGCGATCCTTGGCTGCGATCAGGGCCGCCCAATCGAAATTCGTCTGACCCAGGTTCCAGCCGAAGCCCGCCGCGTCTTCGAAATCGCCCGAGAAGCGCGAGGCATAGACCAGCAGCTTCTTCGGCACGCATCCCCGGATCACGCAGGTGCCGCCCACGCGGTATTCCTCGGCCACCGCAACCCGCGCGCTATATCCAGCCGCGATCCGGCCTGCCCGCACGCCGCCCGATCCGGCACCGATGACGAAGAGATCGTAGTCGAAAGCCATCGCCGTCTCCTGGGGTTCGCTTCCCCTTCACTGCCCTATGGAATACGGCCTGCGCAACATGCGTCAGCGTGATGCCCATGAAAAAGGCCGCCCCAAAGGGCGGCCTGCGCGGCCTTTAAAGTTCGAAATCCGTTCGGATCAGAACTGATGCCCGCGCTTGATCAGTTCCTCGCGCGACTTGGTCACGATTTCAGTCGAAACAGCATCCCGCCAGATCCCGGCCGATCGCACGGAATCCTGGATCACCAGCGGCATGTTTTTGCCGAATTTCTGACCCACGGGCGATGCGTAGAACGCGGAGATTTCCTTCAGCTCTTCTTCGGTGAAGCGCGCGGCCCACACCCGCTCAAGCTCGCGCTCCAGCTCCGGCCGGCGCTTTGCCAGATCCAGCGCCACGGTGGAAACCACCTCGTCGATCTCGCCCACCAGCGACGGGTTCGAGCGCTGGAACAGCGCCTTCGCCTGATCGGCCAGCACCGGCAGGATCTGGTCGAACTGCTCGGAAGCACGGGCTGCGGCGATCGTCTCGCGCGCCGCCAGAATATGAGACTCGCTGAAGTCCTCAGCAGCCGCCGGCGCCGTCAGCAAGGCCAGCGCAAGAGCAAAGCCGGCCAAGGGGCGGCGACGAAGCAGGGTCCGAGACATCAATTGTTTTCTCCAAGGGTCTCAGGTCGTTTTCTTATCGATACGCGTGATGCCAGACCGGCCCGCAACAATCACCGTCGAAGCCAGCCCGATGAACAGGCCATGCTCGACGACGCCGGGAATCCCCGAAAGCGCGCTTGCCAGAGCTTGTGAGTCCGAAATCTGGCGAAATGATGCATCAACGATGAAGTTTCCACCATCGGTGATAAGCCGCTCGCCGGCCGCAGTCTGCCTGAACGCAAGCGCGCCGGATAGGCCGCATTCACGCCCCACGTCCGCGATCGCCCGCATCGTGGCCGCCGCGCCGAACCGGACCACCTCCACCGGAAGCGGAAACGCGCCAAGCCGCTCCACCCGTTTCGTCTCGTCGGCCACGACCACCATGCGCCTTGAGGCGAAGGCCACGATCTTCTCGCGCAGCAAAGCCGCCCCGCCGCCCTTGATCAGGTTCAAAGACGCATCGAACTCGTCCGCGCCGTCCACGGTCAGATCGAGATCGGCGATTTCGTCCAGGCTCGTCAGCGCAATTCCAAGCTCGCGCGCCAGCGCCGCCGTTGCGTCGGATGTCGGAACGCCCACCACGTCCAGCCCGCCCGCCACCCGCTCGCCGAGTAGCCGCACGAACCACGCCGACGTCGAGCCGGTCCCAAGCCCGAGCCGCATGCCCGGCTCGACCATCTCCAACGCAACCGCCGCAGCGGCCTTCTTCATCTCGTCGGCGGACATGAAACGCCCATACCTCACAGATCGGATCGCGGCTCATACCATAGGAGGCAAATCGGTCAAGTTCGCCTCTGCGCATCCGGCCAGAGAGATTGGAGCCTTCTTGCCCGCGACATCGTTCAACTTCGCCGGAGAGTGCTCTATGGTGGCGGCCGCATCTCCTTTGGAACCGCCATGCCCGCCCCGCTCCTCATCTTCGATCTCGACGGCACGCTGCTCGATACCGCGCCGGATCTTCTCGGCGCGCTCAACGTCGTGCTTGCTGGCGAGGGCCTCGCGCCGGTCGGCCGCTCCGCCGTCGGCCGCAACTTCGGCCATGGGGCTCGCGCGCTTCTGATCGAGGGCTTCCGTCAGGCCGGGCGAGACGTTGCCGTCGATCGTCTCGACGCGCTCACCACCCGCTTCATCGAAATCTACGCCGGCCGGCTTGCCGAGGAAACCCGGCCCTACCCCGGCCTTCTCGCCGCGCTCGACCGATTGGAGCCGTTCGGCATCCGCTTTGCCGTCTGCACAAACAAGCGCGAGAAGCTGGCCCGCCCGCTGCTGGCCGCCCTAGGCTTGCTCGATCGCTTCGTGGCCATCGTCGGCGGCGACACCCTGTCCGTTCGAAAGCCCCACCCGGACCACATCCTCGGCACCGTCGCCGCCGCCTCGGGTGATCCTCTCGCGGCCGTCATGGTCGGCGACAGCGACGCCGACATCTCGGCCTCCAAGGGCGCCGGCGTTCCGGTCGTCGGCGTCACCTTCGGCTATTCCCCCCAGCCGATCGCGGAGCTTTCCCCCGACGCTCTGATCGACCACTTCGATGACCTCGACGCCGCCCTCGCCCGCATCTCCCCCGCCTTCGCCGCCGCCCTTGCCTGATCGCGAAGCCCCATGCTTCCCGCTTGACTTGCCCCGATCCCGCCCCTTATATCCCGCCCACTGAAGACGTTGGTCTCAGGGCGATTAGCTCAGCGGGAGAGCACTCCCTTCACACGGGAGGGGTCACAGGTTCAATCCCTGTATCGCCCACCATTTTCCAAGCAAATTGAAGACTGTGTATAATGGATGCGTGTTGTTTGATTGTGGCGGGGCCGTACGTCTCCAACCGTAGCCGCCCGTTCTGCGCATCTCGTCAAATTGCGCGTGGACAACAAGCACGCCGCCAAGATTCATGGTCGAAATCGAAGAAACCGAAGCTTTAAAACGAAAACGGCTCCTTTCGGAGCCGTTCGGTCACAAGGACCTCGGGGCGAAGCTCTAGGGTTTTCACCCACTCCCACATACCGCGGGACCGAGTATTCATCCGGTGGCGTTGGCTATATTCACGCCCAATAACCAACCTGATATCATTGTTTGATCGTCCGATAACCGTGAGTCAACGACCGGCCGGTTACTCCCTTGATCCCCCATCACCGCAGCGTCGGCACGCCCGGTATCAACTCCGGAACCAAATCCGGCAGTGGGCTTGGGATATCGCTCTGCTTTTCGCCGTCGATATGCTTGTCGAGTTCGATGTCGGAGGGGTTCTCCGGCACTTTCTCGGTGCCGGGGTTCATCGGTTTGGGCTTCGGCAGTTCCGTCGGCATGGGGTCGCTCCCTGATGCTTGCTCAGGGGGTCAACCGCTCACCGCGCGGCCGGTTCCGTTCAATGGACCCGCGAACCGCCTCAGCCGCCGTTCGCCTTCAGCCACGCTTCCATGTCGGCGATTTCCTTGGTCTGCGCGGCGATGATGTCCTCGGCCAGTTTGCGCATTTGGGCGTCCTTGCCGAATTCGAGCTGAACCTTCGCCATGGCGATCGCGCCCCGGTGGTGTTCGATCATCCCGCGCACGAAATCCACGTCCGCATTGCCGGAATACTCGATATCCATCGCCGCATGCATCGCGGCGTTCGCCTTTGCCAAGGCTTGCGACGACGGTCCCGCGTCGCCCTTGGGCGCGGCATCCATGCCCGTCATGGCGCCGTGGTCCATCGCGCTATGGTCCATGTCGCCTTCCATCTGCGCCGCCACAGGGGCGGCCAGCAGCATCAGTGTTGCGGCGGCAATCAAAAAAGCGCGGTTCATGACGTGTGTTCCTCTCCCATGGTTCGCTGCATATGGTCCCGCGCGGCCGCCTTGTAAATGAGCGAAATCAAAGCCGATCGGTTATTCCAAGCCGTCCCTCATCCAACCCGACTTTCGTTCCCTTGGCGCGCGGCTGCGGCAAGGCTACAAGGGCCAGGATTGATCCCCTTCGGAGCCGCCCTTCATGTCCGAGCCCCTCGTCGACACCGGCCTCTTTCCGCTCGCCCCCGATGAGACGCCGTATCGTCTCCTGACGTCGGATTTCGTCTCAACCGCCGAATTCGACGGCGAGGAGATCCTGAAGGTCGATCCGGAAGCCCTGCGGCTCCTCTCCGAAGCCGCCTTCATCGACATCAATCATCTTCTTCGCCCCGGCCACCTCGCCCAGTTGGCCAAGATCCTCGATGATCCCGAAGCCACCTCGAACGACAAGTTCGTTGCCTTCGATCTGTTGAAGAACGCCAACATCGCCGCCGGCGGCATCCTGCCGATGTGCCAGGACACCGGCACCGCCATCGTCATGGCCAAGAAAGGCCGCCGCATCTGGACGAAGGGCGGCGACGAGCACGCCATCTCGCGCGGCATTCTCGAAGCTTACGTCAAGAAGAACCTGCGCTATTCGCAGCTTGCGCCCGTCTCCATGTTCGATGAGCGCAACACCCGCAACAACCTGCCCGCCCAGATCGATATCTATTCGGAAGGCGAAGACGCCTATAAGTTCCTCTTCATCGCCAAGGGCGGCGGCTCCGCGAACAAGACCTTTCTCTACCAGGGCACGCCGTCGCTGCTCACCCGCGACCGCATGCTGGCCTTCATCAAAGAAAAGATCCTAACCCTCGGCACCTCCGCCTGCCCGCCCTATCACCTTTCCATCGTGATCGGCGGCACCTCGGCGGAGATGACCCTGAAAACCGTCAAGCTCGCCTCCACCCGCTATCTCGACGGTCTGCCCACCCAAGGGTCCGAGCAGGGCCATGCCTTCCGGGACCTCGGCTTCGAAGCGGAAATCTTCAAGGCGACCCAGGCCACCGGCGTCGGCGCGCAGTTCGGCGGCAAATATTTCTGCCACGATGTGCGCGTCATCCGCCTGCCCCGCCACGGCGCGTCGCTGCCCATCGGCATCGGCGTGTCCTGCTCGGCTGATCGTCAAGCGAAAGGCAAGATCACCCGCGCGGGCGTTCACCTCGAAGCCCTGGAGCACAATCCCGCCCGCTTCCTGCCCGACATCGACGAGAGCAAGCTCGGCGGCGCGGTCGTCAACATCGACCTCACCCGGCCCATGTCCGAGATCCGCGAAACCCTGTCGCGTCATCCCATCAAGACGCGCCTCTCCCTCACCGGTCCCCTCATCGTGGCGCGCGATCTTGCCCACGGCAAACTCCGCGAGATGCTGGAGCGCGGCTCGCCGCTGCCGGACTACGTGAAGAACCACCCGATCTACTACGCCGGCCCCGCCAAAACCCCCGCCGGCTATGCCTCCGGCTCCTTCGGCCCCACCACCGCCGGCCGTATGGATAGCTATGTGGACCAACTCCAGGCCGCCGGCGGTTCCATGGTCATGCTCGCCAAGGGCAATCGCTCCAAGGCCGTCCGCGAGGCCTGCGCCCGGCACGGCGGTTTCTACCTCGGCTCCATCGGCGGCCCGGCCGCACGGCTCGCACAGGACTGCATCAAGCACGTCGAAGTCATTGAATTTCCTGAACTCGGCATGGAAGCCATCTGGAAGATCGACGTCGTCGACTTCCCCGCCTTCATCGTCATCGACGACAAAGGCAACGACTTCTTCAAAGACCTCAACCTCGATTGATCGCAACAAAAAGGCCCCGGAGCAGCAAACCGCTCCGGGGCCTCATGTCGATTAATCAGTCGCATTACGCCGCTTGGATCGCCGAAAGCTTCCAGCCCGCGCCGGCTGTGCGCTTGAACGTCCAAAGCTCTGTGGTCTCCGTCGGCTGATCCGCGTCGCCTTCGACCACCCGGCCCGTCGCCCGCTCGCGCGTCACGTCGCGGCTTTCGTAGCGGATCGCCACGGTCGCGTAGTCCATGTCGCCCTCGCGCCAGGATTCGGCTAGGTCGCCCTGTAGCAGCTTAACGTCGCTGACCTCGTTCTTCAGCCCGCGCGTCGCGTTCTGGCTCAGTTCCTCGGAGAGATACGACATCACCTCCGGCGTCGTCCGCTCGCGCAGCGCGGCAAAATCCTCGCGGCCGTATGCTTCCTGCACTTCGGTCAGCATCTGTTCGAAGGCGTCGAAATCCTTCGCCCCGATGCCGATCTCGTCGGTCGCCTCCAGCACGCTTGGCGCCGAAGCGCCGCCCGCGTTCGTCCCGCGCGCGCCGATATCGGGAACCCGGAAGCTGTCGCGCTGATAGGCTCCCGGACCACCCGCATAGGCCGGTCCTTGGGCTTCCTGGCGGCGGCGCAGCCAGCGCATCAGGAAGATGCCGCCCACAACCAAGAGGCCGACCTGCAACAGCATGCCGAGCAGCCCGGCGGCGCCGCCGAACCCGGTTCCCAGCATCATGCCGATGAGCCCGCCAACCAGCAGCCCGCCGATCATAGACCGGCCGAAACCGCCGAACAGCCCACCCGTCTGCGGCCCGGCTGCCGGTGCGCGCACCGCACTCGTCTGCTCCTGGCCGGTTCGCTGCGTCATCGTCCGGTCCACAGGCGCCACTTGGCGCGGCATCGTGTTCGTCACCGGCGGCGCCTGGAAGGTGCGCGCGCCACGGCTGCCGAAGCTGCCGCCCCGGCGGGCTTCGGCGTAATCGACAGCCACCAAGCTCAGCGACATCGTCACGATCGCAAGGCCAAGCACGGCTCGCATGCGGGTAAACAGGGCCATCGGTCAAACAATCCTCGTTGCACGCACCTTTTGAAGTGCCAAACCCATATGGGGATCCTCCGCGCGCTCGTGGAGGCATGGCGCAACAAAAATTCGCCTCATGCGCCCCATCGCAGGCAAAGCTTGATTCGCAAGCGGCGGCCGCACCCCACGGGGCCCATCGCCGCAGGCCCGCTTTTCCCCGCAAAAACCAGGAAGTCATTACCGAATTTTAACGATTTGGGCCTCGCACACCGCATGCACATGCAACGATGCATCGCCCTTCGTTGCAGCGCGGCAACACTTTACGGCGAAGACCGCGATTTGAGTGAGCCTGCCTGTTTGATGCTTGATCCCCCTCGGTTGCACCCTCATCGTCTCATCGAAGCGTCGGATGCGATGAAAGCAAATTGGTTTTTTTCGCTTTCGGTATGTCTCTGCCCGCGAATGCGGGTTGTCGAACTAACATTTGCGGTTCGGATCCTATGCACAAAACCATTTTGTTGGCTGCAGCCTGCCTGTTCTCCGCGGTCGTCGCGTCTTCTTCCGCTCGCGCTGAAGAAGACATGATCCGTTTCTACGATCCCGCCAGCGGGTCGTTCCAGTATATCAAGAAAAGCCCCGCCAAGCGCATGATGGAAAGCCCCGTCAAGCGTGAAGTGGTCGACTATACCGGGCCTTACGGCAAGGGCACGATCGTGGTGAACACCACCGAGCGCCGCCTTTACTATGTGGTCGGCGATGGTACGGCCATCAAATACGGCGTCGGCGTCGGCCGCACCGGCTTCACCTGGGCGGGCACGCACAGCATCACCCGCAAGGCCGAATGGCCGGGCTGGACACCGCCGCCCGCCATGCGCAAGCGCCAGCCGGACCTGCCGTATCACATGCCCGGCGGCCCGGATAATCCGCTCGGATCGCGCGCGCTCTACATCGGCTCCACGATCTACCGCATTCACGGCACCGCTGAGCCTTGGACCATCGGTCAAGCCGTTTCGTCCGGCTGCATCCGCATGACCAACGACGACGTGGCGGACCTCTACGAGCAGGTCGGCGTCGGCACACGCGTCGTCGTGGTTCGCTGAACGATCGATCGCTATTCAATCTGAAAAGGCCGTCCCTCGCGGGCGGCCTTTTTGTTTGCGCAGGCCAGATCGCGCCGATGACACACACCGCCGCAATCATCCCCGCCACCGCGCACCTCAGCGCGAGAAGCCTTTTTCCTTCAACTCTGCCTCATACTCGGCCATCATCGAATCCTTCCCCTCGCCCATTTCGCGCAGGAAGCTCCAAGTGAAGATGCCCGTGTTGTGGCCGTCGTCGAACAACAGGCGCACGGCATAGCTACCCACCGGCTCGATCTGGAGAATGCCCACGGCGCGCTTGCCCGGCACGGTCTTTCGCTGTCCGGCGCCATGGCCCTGCACTTCGGCGGAGGGCGAGCGCACGCGCAAAAGCTCGGCGGGTATCGCCACCGATACCCCGTCGTCGAAGCTCACGCTCAGGGTGCGCTTGTCCGGCGAGAGGCGGATTTCGGTCGGCCAAACACTGTCTGTCATGGTCATCAGCCCTTTTTCGGCCCGTCGAGGCGCGCGATCAGGCTCGATGTATCCCAACGGTTGCCGCCCACCGCTTGCACGTCGGCGTAGAATTGATCGACCAGCGCCGTCACCGGCAGCCGCGCGCCCGTTGTCTTGGCCTGATCGAGCACGATGCCGAGGTCTTTGCGCATCCAGTCCACCGCGAAACCAAACTCGAAGCGGCCTTCGGTCATGGTCTTCCAGCGGTTTTCCATTTGCCAGCTCTGCGCCGCGCCCTTGGAAATCACGGCGATGACCTTCTCCACGTCCAGGTCTGCCGCCTTGGCGAAGTGGATAGCCTCAGCCAGCCCCTGCACTAAGCCGGCAATCGCGATCTGGTTGACCATCTTGGTCAACTGCCCGGCGCCGCTCGGTCCCATCAGGCCGACCATTTTTGCAAACGAGCGGATCACCGGTTCCGCCTTGGCATAGTCGGCGTCCTCGCCGCCCACCATCACCGTCAGCGCGCCGTTTTCCGCGCCCGCCTGCCCGCCCGAAACCGGCGCGTCCAAGAAGGCGAAACCCCGCTCGCGCGCCGCCGCCGCAAGTTCGCGCGCCACATGGGCCGATGCCGTCGTGTGGTCCACGAAAACGGAGCCCGGCGCCATCGTCCGAAAGGCGCCGCTCGCGCCCGTCGTCACCGCCCTCAGGTCGTGGTCATTGCCGACGCAGGAGAACACCAACGCGCATCCCTCCGCCGCCTCGGCCGGGGTCGTGCACGACCGACCGCCGAACGCCGCCACCCAGCGTTCCGCCTTTTCCGGGCTGCGATTATAGACCGTGACGTCATGGCCGCCCCGCGTCTTGAGGTGCCCGGCCATAGGATACCCCATCACCCCCAGCCCGATGAACGCGACCTTCGCCATGTGAACCTCGGCTCCTCCAAATGTCTCGATTTGATAGCGCCTTGGGCCGGTGTTGTCATTCGGCGTATGGTCCCGCCCCCACCAATGTGCGCCAAGAACACCTAACGCCGGCCGGCCTCTCAAATGACAAGGCCAAGATAAAGCTGTAAATTGTGGATCCCTTGTGAGCTTCGAACGTTAGAATTCCTGTGAAGTTGCGTTTGCCGGCGAAAGTCGAAGAACCAATCCAGCCTGTAATCGGTATCGAGCGGGAGACGAGACATGAAGAAAATACTGATGGTGTCGACAATGGTTCTCGGGCTTGCCGCCTGTGCCAACCAAACACCCACGCAGCAGCGCGTGACCACTGGGGCCGGCGTCGGCGCACTTGGCGGCGCGGCTGTCGGCGCCCTTGCAGGCGGTGGCCGGGGCGCGGCGATCGGCGCTGTAGCCGGCGGCATCGGCGGCGCGGCAATTGCCGGCGCCACGGCTCCGCGCAATTGCGTTGCCTATGACCGGAACGGCCGCGCCTACTCGGTGGTCTGCCCGTAAGCGGCCCGCTTAATTTCTAACGCTACCGCCCGCCGATCCGTTCGGCGGGCGGTCTCGTTTCAGGCGCTAATTCTGGCGCTGGTTTCAGTCGTCCGCGTTCCGCCGCAGGTGCCGCGTCACGCGCCGTTCCAGCACATCCCAAACTCGCCGAAGAATTTCCACGATGGCAAGGTATAGAATCGCGGCCCAGAGATAGATCTGCAGGTCGTATGTCTTGGAAAACGAATAGCGCGTCTGCCCCATCAGGTCGAACACCGTGATGATCGAGGCCACTGCTGAACCCTTGATCATCAGAATGACCTCGTTTCCATAAGGCCGCAGCGCAGTAATCAGCGCTTGGGGAATGATCACCTTGCGCAACGTCGTGAAGCGCCCGATGCCCAGCGATTTCGTCGCCTCCCACTGCCCCTTCGGCACCGACCGGATCGCGCCCGCCAGGATTTCAGCCTGATAGGCTGCCGTGTTCAGCGAGAAGGTGAAAACGGCGCAGTAGAAAGCGTCCCGGAAAAACCACCACAGGCCGATCGCCCTGAGTTCGATCGCAAATTGCCCGGCGCCGTAATAGACCAGAAAGGTCTGCGCCAACAGCGGCGTGCCCCGGAAGAAATAGGAATAGGCGAAGGTCGCCCCGCCTATCAGCGGATTACGCGACAGGCGCCCCGCCGCCACCGGGATCGAGAGCACCGCCCCGATCACGACAGACCAAACCACCAGTTCTACCGTCACGAGCAGTCCGCTCAAAATGCGCGGCAGATACCGGGCGATCTTCTCCGGATCGTAGCCACTGACGAGCAGCGACGCCAGCCCAAGGCCCAGCAGGCACCAAAGCATCAGCAGCACGACGCCCGTCATGCGCGCATCGGACATCTTACGCGGCGGCCGCATCGGCGCGCTGGCCTTCACGAACTGAGCGTCGCTCATCGGTGGCCTCCCTGGCCGCGCTCGGCCCAGGCTGAAACGCGTCCAAAGCCTACCGACGAGATCATCGACAGCACGAGATAGATCAGGCAGGCGATGCCGAAGAACAGGAAGGGTTGCTTGGTCACGCCCACCGCGATCTGCGTGTTGCGCAAAATGTCGCTGAGGCCGATCACCGACACCAGAGCCGTATCCTTGAGAAGGATCAACCACAAATTCGAAAGCCCCGGCAGCGCCAGCCGGATCAGCTGCGGCAGGATCACCAGTCGCATCGTCGCCGCCCGCGACAGGCCCAGCGCCTTCGCGCCCTCATACTGGCCGATTGGAATGCCCCGGAAGGCCGAGAGGAACACCTCGCTCGAATAAGACGAGAACACCAGCGCCAGCGCAAACAGGCCCGCGACGAAGCTGTTCACCTCCATCGCCCGGCCGAACATCATCAGCGTTAGCTGCGACAGCGCGATCTGGCCGCCGTAGTAGATCAGGAACAGCGTCAGCAGTTCCGGCAATCCGCGGAAAATCGTGGTGTAGATATTGGCCGCCGTGCGGATCGTCGGCTCCGACGAATTCTTGCCCAGCGCCACGAAGAAGCCGATCACAAGCCCGAGGGGAAGCGTCGCCGCCGCCAGCGTCACGGTCACGATCGTCCCGCGAACGAGTTCATCGCCCCAGCCGTCCGGCCCGTAAGATAGCAGACCCAGGGCTTCGTTCATTCGAGTTCAGCTCCCTCGCGGCCACGCCAGTCCGGCGGCGCGAGCCGTGCAAGGATCGCGCCGCCGGACAGTCTTAAGCGAAATCAGCCGCCGTAGACGTCGAAGGCGAAGTACTTCTTCTGGATTTCGTCGTACTTGCCATTCGCGCGGATCGCCTCGATGGCGGCGTTGAACTTGTCGCGCAGCGCGGTGTCTTCCTTGCGGATGGCGATACCGGCGCCAAGGCCGTGGATCTCATCGATCGGCGTGATGGTGCCCACGATCTTGCAGCAAGCGCCGGTCTCGGTCGCCAGCCAGTCCGACAGCACGACCACGTCGTCCACCGCCGCGTCGAGGCGGCCGTTTTGCAGGTCGAGCTTGTATTCATCGGCGGCCGGATAGATCTTCACTTCGCTATCGGTAAGCGTGGCTTCGGCCCAAGACGAATGGGTCGTCGAAGCCTGCGCGCCGACTACCTTGCCGGCCAGATCGGCGGGGCTCACCCCCGCGATGTCGCTATCCTTCGGCACGGCGATCGCCGGCGGGGTCTGGTAATACTTGTTGGTGAAATCCACCGTCTTCTTGCGCTCGTCGGTGATCGACATGGACGCGATGATCGCGTCGAACTTGCCGGCCAGCAGCGCGGGGATGATGCCATCCCAGTCCTGCGTCACCACTTCGCACTCGGCCTTCATCTCGGCGCAGAGCGCAAGCGCGATGTCCACGTCGAAGCCCTTCACGGTGCCATCGGTGTCAACGAAGTTGAAGGGAGGATAGGCGCCTTCGGTCCCGATGCGGATCTTGGTCCAGTCGTTCGCCGCAGCGCCGCTGACAGCGGCTCCGAAAACGGCGGCTGCAAGAACGAGGCTCTTCAATACAGTCATAATCTACCCCTGAATGAGGCCGCGATGCGCCGGACGAGAGAACCCCCGCTCCAGCGTCGCACCCTTCGATTTTCATCACTCTTCATGCAAAGGCTCACGGTACCCCGGCACTTGAAGCCCATCTCATCCGATTGCGCGGGGGTTTTCAACGGACAACGTTGGAATGTGTCATGCGCCGGCAACATAACGGCGCCCGTTCACGCAAAACCGAACCCGCTGAAGGGAATGAAGGGCACCAGGTCGCCGCGCTCCACCACCGCAACGCTTTCGGCAAGCTCGATGAACCCGTCCGCCTCGCGCAATCCGGTGATCAGACCGGATCCGTCGCGCTCGAACTTCGCCACCTCCAGCCGCCCGGCCCCGTCCGCCCGCAGCATTCCCCGCAGGAACTCGCGGCGGCCTTCTTTCTTGCGCGCCATCGAAAACGCCGCCGGCAGCAAGTATCGCGGCGGCTCGCGCCAATTCGCGCCCTCCAGCCTTGCCATCAGCGGCAGGCCATGGAGCAGGAAGCACGCAAACACGGCAACCGGGTTGCCCGGCAGCCCAAGAAACACGCAGCGCCCAACTTGCCCGAATGTCATCGGCCGCCCCGGCTTCACCGCGATCTGCCAGAGGTGCCGCTTGCCGATCTCGCCCAGCGCCGACACCACATGGTCCTCCTCCCCCCGCGAGGCGCCGCCCGTGGTGATAATCAGATCGTGCCGCCCCGCCGCGTCTCGCATCGCGTCGCGGATCGTCCCATACACATCGGGCAGCACGCCGAGGTCCGTCACCTCCACGCCCGCTTCGGCAAGCAGCGCCGTCAAAAGCGCGTTGTTGGAATCATAAACCTGCCCCGGCCGGATCGCCTGCCCCGGCCGCAAAATCTCGTCGCCGGTCGAAAGCAGCGCCACCCGCAGCCGCCTGCGCACCGTCACCTGCGTGCGCCCCAGCGAGGCGAGACCCGCCACATCCTGCGGGCGAAGCCGCGTGCCCTCGCCCGCCACCACCGCGCCGGCGGCCAGATCCTCGCCCGCCCGCCGCCGGTTCGCGCCCGGCTTCAGTCCCGGCGGGATCACCACAAAATCCAGCCCGTCCTGGTCGTGCGTCTCGCAGTCCTCCTGCATCGCCACGGTGTCGACGCCGTCGGGCATCACCGCGCCCGTGAAGATGCACACCGCCGCCTCCGCCGGCACCGCCGCCGCGCGCGGATGCCCGGCCGCGATCCGGTCCACCACGGGGAAAAAGCCGCCCGTCCCGTCATAATCAGCGGCGAGGAAGGCATAGCCGTCCACGGCCGCGTTATCGCTCAGCGGCACGTCGCGCGGTGCCACCACCGTTTCCGCCAGCACCCGGCGAACCGCCTGCGCCAGCGGCACCGTCTCCGGTTCCGCCACGCCTTGCACCCGCTCGGCGATCATCGCCAGCGCCTCGGCATGGGTCATCCGCTCCTTGTCGGTCAGGAACAGATCGTCGATCGGCCGGTGCGGCGCCCTCATCGCTTTGTCCTCGTCCGCCCCAAAATGAAATCCGCGATGGCGGCGATGTCGTCAGGCCCGAACACGGGCACTAACGCTGCAACCGGCTCATCGCTCACGATAGCCACCACGTTGGGGTCGCCGGGATGCAGCGCCTCCACGGTCCCCGCCGCCCGCCGCCGCACTTCGATCTTCGCGATCGCCGCGCGCTTATACCCCTCCACCATCACCACATCGGCCGGGGCCAGCGCCGCCAGCACCTCGCTCAGCGGCGGCTCGGTGTCATAGGCCCGCATCACCGCCACCCGATCCGCCGTCACCAGCGCCGTCTGAAACGCTCCCGCCTCGCGGTGCCGGTAGCTGTCCGTTCCCGGCTTGTCGATATCGGCGGCATGATGGGCGTGCTTCACCGACGCCACCCTCAGCCCCCGCCCCACCAATTCGGCAATCAGCCGCGTCACCAGCGTCGTCTTGCCGGTGTTCTTGAAGCCGGCCACACCGATCACCAAAGGCCTTGACGCCGCAGGAATTTCGTCGCGAACCGCCACCTCCCCGGCGGGCGCCGCTTCCCACTCCGCCGCAATCCGCTCGGCTTCCTCCAATTCAACCGGCGTATTCACGTTGAAGAACGGATCCACCAGCCGGTCGCCCGCCCGCAGCGGCGGAAAGCGGACAGTCGCGTGCGGATGCCGCTCCACCCACGCCAGCACCTTGCGCGTTTCGCCCCGCGCCAGAAACGCCCGCAAATCCTCCCGCAGCGCCACCGGCCACAGTCCGAACACCGGATGCCGCCCCTCGTCCGAGGCCGCCAGCACCACGGTGTCCGCCGTCGCCGCCTCGTCCAGCATGGCGTCCACCAGTACATCGGGGAAGAACGGCGTATCGGCCGCAGCCGTCGCCACGAACACCGCCTCCGGCCGATATTCCGCCGCCCAGTCCAGCCCGGCGAGCACGCCCGCCAGCGGCCCCGCGAACCCCTCCACTGGGTCCGCCACCACCGGCAGGCGCAGGCCGGCGAAGCGCGCGGGGTCGCCGTTGGCGTTCAGCACCACCGCCCCCACCTGCTCGCCCAGCCGCTCGGCCACACGCGCGATCATCGGCCGGCCGGCGATCGGCCGCAGACCCTTGTCGCCCCCGCCCATGCGGGAAGACTGGCCCCCCGCCAGAATGCAGCCCACCACCTGATCGGGCGAAACCATCACGTTTCCATCCCCTCGCCGTAGTCACGCCGCGCGCCTTTTCGGCCGTGCCGCGCGTCCTCGTCCTCGCCCTCGCCCGCCGCAAGATCGAAAACGATCCGCTCCGCTCCAGCCAGCGCCACGAACCGCCGCCCGCGCGCCCGGCCGATCAGCGTCAGCCCCGCCTGCCGCGCCAGTTCCACGCCCCAGGCGGTAAATCCGGAGCGCGACACCAGGATCGGAATCCCCATCATCACCGTCTTGATCACCATCTCCGAGGTCAGCCGCCCTGTCGTGTAGAAGATCATCCCGGCCGGATCGATCTTCTCGCGGAACATCCACCCCGCGATCTTGTCCACCGCGTTATGCCGGCCCACGTCCTCCATATAGACCAGCGGCCGGTCCTCCTCGCACAGCACGCAGCCATGAATCGCCCCCGCCGTCAGGTAAAGCGAGGGCGCTGTATTGATCTTTTTGGTCAGCGCCGCCAGCCAAGACGTTCTAATCACGGCGTCTTTCGCCAGCGTCACATCCTCGAAACTCGCCATCACATCGCCGAACACCGTGCCTTGCGCGCAGCCGGAGGTGCGAACCTTCTTCTTCAGCTTTTCTTCGTAGTTCGTCTGCCGCTCGGTCCTCACCACGACAACCTCAAGGTCGTCGTCATAGTCCACGGCCGTCACAACATCATCGGCGCGCAGCATGTTCTGGTTCAGGAGATAGCCGATCGCCAGCAAGTCCGGATGGTCCCCGATCGTCATCATGGTGACGATCTCCTGCGCATTCAGATAAAGCGTCAGCGGCCGCTCGTTCACCACGCGCGTTTCCACCGGCTGGCCGTTCTGGTCGATGCCGGCCACCTCCGTCGAAAGTCTGGGATCATCCGGATTGGGCCGGACAAGGAATTCGGGTCGCTCGCTCATCCCCTACAGGTATGGGCCCGCGCCCCGCCCTGGCAAGGCCGCACCGCCGCGATAGGACAGGCCGCACCGTCCTTTGCTCGCCCCTCGTTGACCTCCCCCCGCCTTACGCCTACCTAAAGCAGGCTCCAGCCTCTTGAATCTGGAGCGATTTCCTTCGGCCCGGCAAGTCCGTCCGGTCGCAAAGGGCTCTAAGGCCAAGGTTTGCTCGGGAGTTTTTTCATGTCCGCCGCACTCAAGGATCAGGTGCTCACCCAGCTCCGCCAGATCGTCGCGCCCGGCGGATCCAGCGACATTCTCACCGCCGGCTTCGTCTCGGACGTGTTCGTGAACGACGGCCGCGTGATGTTCTCACTCACCGTCCCGGCCGAGCGGGCCCGCGAACTCGAACCCTTCCGCGCCGACGTGGAGCGCCGCGTCAAAGCCATCCCCGGCGTCGAGCGCGCCATGGTCGCCCTCACCGCCGAGGTCGCGCCCGGCTCCGCTCCCGCCCGCCCCGCAGTCCCGCCCGCGCCCCACGCCCACACTCACACTCACAGCCACGCGCCCGCCGCCCCGCCCCGCAAGCCCGGCGTTCCCGGCGTCAAATCCATCATCGCGGTCGCGTCCGGCAAGGGCGGCGTCGGCAAGTCCACCACCGCCGTCAACCTCGCTCTCGGCCTTGTCGCCAACGGCCTCTCCGTCGGCCTCTTGGACGCCGACATCTACGGCCCGTCCGTTCCCCGCCTGCTGCGCCTCTCCGGCCGTCCGCAGACCATTGACGGCAAGGTTCTCAAGCCGATGGAGAACTACGGCCTCAAGGTCATGTCGATCGGTTTCCTCGTCGAGGAAGAAACGCCCATGATCTGGCGCGGGCCCATGGTCGTCTCCGCCATCACCCAAATGCTGCGCGAGGTTGCCTGGGGCGATCTTGACGTGCTCGTCGTCGACATGCCCCCCGGCACCGGCGACGCACAGCTCACCATGGCCCAGCAAGTCCCACTCGCCGGCGCCGTCATTGTATCCACCCCGCAGGATCTCGCACTCATCGATGCGCGGCGCGGGGTCGCCATGTTCAAGAAGGTCGAGGTGCCCGTTCTCGGCATCGTCGAGAACATGAGCTATTTCCTCTGCCCGCATTGCGGCACGCGGTCCGACATCTTCGGCCATGGCGGAGCCCGCCATGAAGCCGAGCGCATCGGCGTGCCCTTCCTCGGCGAAGTCCCGCTCGATCTTGCCATCCGCGAAACGTCCGACGCCGGTCTGCCGCTTGTCGCCACCCAGCCGAACGGACCCCACGCCGCCGTTTACCGGGCCATCGCCGAACAGGTCGCCGCCGTGCTCACCGGCGGCGCCGCCTCGCGCCGTCCCCCGCCGCGCATCGTCATCGAGTAAGCGTCAGGCCGAGGCGGCCAGTGTTTTCGCAGCCGCTGCGGCCACCTTCGCCTCGCGCACCCGTACCC
The DNA here is from genome assembly GCA_051861205.1 of Oharaeibacter sp. Classification (GTDB taxonomy): domain Bacteria; phylum Pseudomonadota; class Alphaproteobacteria; order Rhizobiales; family Pleomorphomonadaceae; genus JBHYDC01. Next base: position 149,063 of record JBHYDC010000004.1, on the reverse strand, counting down.
GCTCGCGCCAGACCGTGTAGATCCCGGCCGAAACCACAACCGCGATACCGACAAAGGTAATCGCATCCGGCACGTCGCCCCAGACCAGCCAGCCCAGGAAAATGGCGTAGAGGATGAACGAGTAGCGAAACGGCGCCACCAGCGACACATCGCCATGCCGCATCGCGACGATCGAGAGCACGAAGCCCAGCAGCACCGAAACCGCCGATCCGGCCAGCAACCCCGCCTCCCCCAGGCCGACCGGCTGCCAATCCTCCGTCGCGGCCAGTCCGCCGCTCGCAACCATCACACTCGCCGACGTGACAAAGGCGATCGTCAGCGTCGGCGTCGTCGCGGGGATATACCGGGTCACGATATCGCGCAGCACCACCATGAACACCGACGCAAGCACGAGCAGCGAATAGGCGTTGAAGCCCTCCGTCCCCGGACGGACGATCAACAGGATGCCGACGAAGCCAACCGAAACCGCCGTCCAGCGCCGCCACCCCACATGCTCGCGAAACAAGATCGCCCCCGCCGCCGTAATCACCAGCGGCGCCGCTTGGGCGATCGTGCTGGCGTTGGCAATCGGCAGATGCAAAAGCGCGCTGAGGTAGAGGAAGGTTGCGGTCACCTCACCGAACGTCCGCCACCCCACCAGCGGCGTCAGATGCGCGCGGATGTTCCGCAGCGCTCCGGTGGCGAATGCAAAGGCGCCGATGATCGCGGTCGCGAGCACGCCGCGCAGAAACAGAAGCTGGCCCAGGGGCAACGTATCCCCGGCCGCCTTCACCATCGTGTCGTTCAAGATGAAGAAAAAACAGCAAGCCAGAATCGCGCTGATGCCGATGGCGTTTTCACGAAAGTCATTCATGGGGAGCGGCGACTCAAAGGCGGGACGTGTTATCAACGGGTGCGTATCGTACCCTCGCGATTGAAGCGATTCATTTCAAGCCGCGCGACGAAGCGCCGCGAATACTTTGGGCGCGTGTCACCTTCGCGTCGCACCCGGCTCCGTCAAAGCTGCCGGATTGCCCGGAAGACGACTACACCGCACCGAAAAACACGGAAATGACGACTACAAAAACTTCGGCCGTTCAACCGCCCGTTACACTCATATGGCGGGCCACGGCGGGCGTGCGGCGCACTCGGTCGATGACGAAATCATGACCTTTCGGCTTGCGCCCAATAGCCTCGTCGATCGCATCGTCCAAACGCTCGTCGCCCTCGGAGGCGCGCAGAGGTGCACGCAGATCGGCCGCATCTTCCTGGCCCAAACACATAAAAAGCGTGCCGGTGCAGGTCACCCGGACGCGGTTGCAACTCTCGCAAAAGTTGTGGGTCAGCGGCGTTATGAACCCAAGCCGGCCGCCCGTTTCCTCAACTTTCACATAGCGCGCCGGTCCGCCGGTCTTATAGGGGATATCCGTCAGCGTGTATCGATCCATCAAATCGGCACGCACCTGGCTCAGCGGAAGATACTGGTCCGTTCTATCGCCGTCGATCTCACCAAGCGGCATGGTTTCAATCAACGTCAGATCGTATCTACGCCCATGGCACCAGCGCATGAGGCTGTCGATTTCATGTTCGTTGACACCCTTGAGAGCAACTGCATTGATCTTGATCTGAAGGCCCGCCGCCTCCGCCGCTTCGATGCCGGAGATAACCTTGCCAAGATCACCCCAACGCGTGATTTCATTGAACTTCACCGGATCCAGCGTGTCCACCGACACATTTACCCGCCGCACGCCGCAAGCCGCCAGATCAGCCGCGAACCGTCCGAGCTGCGAGCCGTTGGTTGTAAGCGTCAGTTCCTCCAGCGCCCCTGAATCCAGGTGCCGGGATAGCTTGCGGAACAGTTGGATGATGTCGCGGCGGACCAAAGGCTCACCACCGGTGATCCGCAGCTTCTTAACGCCTTTTCTGACAAAGGCCGAGCAGAGCCGGTCGAGTTCTTCCAAACTCAAGACATCCCGCTTCGGTAGAAAGGTCATATCTTCCGCCATGCAGTAGACGCAGCGAAAATCACACCGATCCGTCACCGAAACTCTCAAATAAGTCACGTGACGACCAAACGGATCAATCAGCGCTGGCGCTTCGGCGATAGACGAAACCATCCTGGATCCCAAACCCTTGCCACGGCCAAGCCGCCCCTTCACGTAATATAGGCGCAGATATAGCGGATTTGAAGTCGACCTTCGGGCAGGTTCAGATCCCTTTGTCCTTCTCAAGCGGCACAAATTGAAGCGGCAGCGCCGTCGTGTATTTAATCTGCTCCATCGCGAACGACGAAGAGACGTCGGCAATATCAATCTTGCCGATCAGCTTCTTGTAAAACGCGTCATAGGATTCGATATCCGGAACGACGACCCTAAGCAGGTAGTCGACTTGTCCGCTCATCCGGTAAAACTCCACAACCTCCGGAAAGTCGCGAATAACCTCGGCAAATCGCCTCAACCATTCCTCCGAATGCTGGCTGGTCGTAATCGCCACAAACACGCAGACCTTGGCATTGATCTTCTTCGGATCAAGAATCGCCACCCTCCGCTGGATGACTCCATCCTCTTCCAGTTTTTGAATGCGCCGCCAGCAAGGCGTCGTGGACAAGCCAACCCTCTTTCCGATCTCAGCAACCGGAATTGTCGCGTCTTCCTGCACAATGGATAGAATTTTACGGTCAAGGCGGTCGATCATGGCGGGTCTCGAAGAATATGTTAGAACAAGGTTCCAAAAAAATGGATTTTGATAGCCTTTATTAGAATGATATTCCCTGCCAATGTCAACCAGTGTGTGTGTTGCATTTTGCGAATTGCCGAATATCGCCTTTATCACTGATTTTATTCAAATAATTCCTGCCGCACCCAAGTTTTTAGGTTTGATTAACTATACTCAGGAACTTCGGATTAATAAAGATAGCACAATATTATAAGAACTGCGGGCGAAGGCTACGCAATATCGAAATGATTGCATTTCACCCATGACCGAAGTGACATTTGAGGGCACAGAGAAAAGAGATAGTGTAGTCCGGGAGCGTATAGCGCTCCGGCAACATTTTGTGCATGATGTCCTCGATTTACAAGAACCCATCGATTCAACCGTTTGTAAAGCGCCTGAATTTGAACGGGAATTGCTGGTCCGATTTGCTAGAAATCGTTTCTCAAGCTGGCCTCTCATAACCATCTTTTTAAGTCTGATGGCGCTTTCCGGGCGCTATTGGATTTCCAATAGCTATATGGTTGCTTGGTGGTGTGCGGTCATGATTGCGCATGTTGCCATTGGGATTGCATGCCATAGGTTTCTTCTCAAGCCGACTGAAGGTACAAATCTCGCTGCATGGCGGCGACGTTTCTATGCCTTGGAGGTCGTTTATAGCCTTATCTTCAGCAGCTTTTTCTTCCTGCCGCAAAATTCAATCCCGGAAGTCGGCCTGCTTGCAATGGCGGCCATGCTCATCGGTACCGCGATCATTGCGGTGGCTGGCCATAGTCTACCGCGCGCAGTCATGTTGGGCACAATTCCGATAACAATTGCCACAGTCGTATATTTTTCGTCTTCTGGCGTAATTGGCGACTTTGCGATGTCGGGTTTTGTTGTTATTGCGCAGTCCTTAATCTTGTTGCTGACTTATAATCTTCACGCATCCGCGATACATACCTTAGAAGGTTGCGCCGAAAATGACGAACTTGTTGCGGAGTTGGAACGCGCGAATGCTCTTTCTCTGCACAGTACGGCGCAGGCTGAAGAAGCAAATCTTGCGAAATCTCGTTTTCTTGCCACTATGAGCCATGAATTACGGACGCCGTTAAACGCTATTCTCGGTTTTTCCGATATCATTAAAAGCGAAGTCTTTGGACCGGTCGGCAACAAGAACTACCTCGAATACGTCGGAGACATCCATAGCTCGGGAACCCACCTTTTAAATCTGATCAATGAAATACTGGATCTATCCCGCATCGAGGCAGGCCGTTACGTCTTGAACGAAGAGGCTGTCAATCTTTCCCATGTCGTGGAAGATTGCCAGAATCTCGTTCGGTTGAAATCGAATGCTAAATCGCTCGTTGTCCATTTTCAGTTCGAACCAGACCTCCCTAAAATCTGGGCCGATCAGCGCGCCATTCGCCAGATTTGCTTGAATTTACTGTCCAACGCGGTAAAATTTACACTGAATGACGGGGCCATTTGGCTGAAAATCGGTTGGACGGCTGGCGGCGGCCAGTATATTTCCATAAGGGATAACGGGCCGGGCATTCCGGAGCAGGAGATTCCGATCGTCCTCTCCCCCTTCGGCCAAGGCAGCATCGCAATCAAAGCCGCTGAACAGGGTACCGGGCTCGGACTGCCGATCGTCCAAGCCTTGACCCAACTGCACGGCGGAACCTTCGATCTCCGATCCAAGGTCGATCAGGGCACCGAAGTGCTCGTCACCTTTCCCCCCGCGCGTGTCATGGATATAGGGTCTCTCGATTGGGGTGGAACGCCCACCGACGAAGACCCTTCGCTGCGGCGGCAGGCGAACGAATAAGCATATACCTATCTGTTTTTGTTATGATTTTTCCGAAACACCGGCTTGTGTGAAGGTAGCCATGCCCGCATGTGCCTGGGCGGCCGCCTTTACGATCGCCCCCGCCAATGCGGCGCCGGTGCCTTCGCCGAGCCGCATTCCGAGATCGAGAATTGGCTCTTTACCGATACGGCGCAGCACCTCCCGGTGCGCTCCTTCTGCCGAAACATGGCCGATTTGAACGTGGTCGATGGTGGCAGGATCAATGGCATGGAGCAGCGCGGCAGCCGCTGTCGCCACGAAGCCGTCCACGATGACGGGTATGTGTTCGTAGCGTGCCGACAAGATCGCGCCAAGCATTGCTGCGACTTCACGCCCACCGATTCGACGCAATACTTCCAGCGGATCGCGCCGACCGACCCCAAGACGGCTCACCGCGGCAGCGACCGCCTCGCGCTTGCGATTAAGGCCGGCATCGTCGACGCCTGTGCCCCGGCCGATCCAATCGCCAGCCTCTCCACCGTAGAGCGCATGATAGATCGCAGCGGCAACGGTTGTATTGCCGATACCCATCTCGCCGATCATCAGAAGATCCATGCCGCCGGCAATCGATTCCATGCCGAATGCTATGGTCGCCGCACAGGCCACTTCGTCGAAGGCATCTTCTTCTGTGATATCAGGGGTCGGAACATCCAGCGCGAGATCGAGTACCTTGAGCCCGAAATCGAATGACAGGCAGATCTGGTTGATGGCTGCCCCGCCTGCCGCGAAATTCTCGACCATCTGCTGCGTCACGGAAGCGGGAAACGCCGACACGCCCTTGGCCGTCACACCATGGTTGGCGGCGAAAATGCACACGACTGGGCGGTCGATCCGGGGCGTGTCCTTGCCCTGCCAAGCGGCGAGCCATTCCACATAGGATTCCAATTTACCTAGGGAACCCAACGGCTTGGTGAGATGCCGGTCACGGTCGCGCGCCATTCCCACGGCCACTTCGTCGGCTCCTGGCATCCGGGCGATCAAGGCGCGAATGTCGTCGAAGGGCAATCCGGACATGGACGTGGTCATCAGGCTGAAATCCCAGGCTTTCGGTTCGGCGGGTTCTATACACGAGCCGCACCCGCCCGTACAAACCGTGCCATGGTCTTACCTTCACCCGCCCAGATTCTCGCGGACCTCGGATGTTGCCTGCGGTTCTTCTCCAGGCTGACGATCCCGCCGCTCTCGCGCCTAGACGACCCTGCCGCCGCGCCCGATTTCAGCCGCGCCGCAGCGCTTGCTCCCTTGGCGGGGGCCATTCTCGCTCTTCCGGCCGCCTTGGCCGGAGCGCTGCTGGCGACCACCGATCTGCCCGGGTTGATCGTGGGCGCCGTTGCGGTTGCCCTTCAGGTGACGATTTCCGGCGCGCTGCACGAAGACGGCCTTGCCGATGTCGCGGATGGCTTTTTCGGCGGACACACCCCGGCGCGGCGGCTGGAAATCATGAGGGATAGCCGGATCGGCGCCTTTGGTGCGCTCGCGCTGACGCTGGCTCTGATCATCCGGGTGGCGGCCTTCGCGGCGCTGTCCGATCTCGGACCTGCGGCAATGGCGGCCGGTTTGATCGCGGCCGCAGGGGTTAGCCGGGCGGCGATGGTCGCGCTTTGGCACAGTGTGCCCCCTGCGCGGCCGGATGGCCTTTCGGCGCGATACGGAAGGCCCGACCGGACTGCGGCCTTGGTAGCCGCTCTGAGCGGGCTTGGAATCGGCCTTGCGGCGACGCTCGTTTCTGCCTGGACGGCTTGGGCTGCCGGCATCATGCTTGCCTTTGCAGGTGTCCTCTGGCTTTCCCGGAGCGCGCGGCTGCGGATCGGCGGCCAGACCGGCGATGTACTGGGTGCAGCTCAGCAACTTGGCGAGCTGGGATTTTTGATCGGGCTTCTTATATGAGCCAAAACGCGCAACCGGATCCGGGTGAGACAATGGCCTCGACGCCTTGCATCAAAATCTGCGTGATTGATGAGGCAAGCGGCCTTTGCCGCGGCTGCTTGCGGTCGCTGACGGAGATCGCCCAGTGGTCGCGGATGAGCGAGGCGGAGCGTTCGGCCGTGATGGCGGTGCTTCCGGACCGCGTGTTTCCGACGGTGACGCTATGAGAAACACGCTGTACATCGTCGCGCTGGCGATCGTGGTCACGGCCTGCATCCTGCTCGTGCTGTTCTCCAGCAGCGGATCGATTGCGGGGCTCGAACCCGATCAATTCGCCAGTTTGGCGCAGTTCACAGCCATTGCGCTTCTGGTCGGCGCGGCGCTGGTGTCCACCCGGCACCGGGTGAACCTGCGGCTTTGGCACGGTGCGGCTTGGCTGGCGGTGCTGGTGGTGCTCGTTGTCGGCTATAACGCCTTAAACTAGCGTCCGGATGAAGTTCGCGGAAACGAACAGCAGGAAGAAGCCGAACAGGATTTCCAGCCGGCGCTTCGGCAGTGCATGCGCCATGCGCACTCCGAGCGGGGCGGTAAGAAGCGTGATCGGGATGACGATCGCGACGCCGATCAGGTTCACATAGCCGATCGACAGCGGGGGCAGGTTTGGAACGCCCCATCCAGCAATCATGAAGCCGATCGTGCCGGGCACCGCGATCATGGCCCCGACCCCGGACGACGTGGCGACGGCCTGATGCATGGGGCGGCCGTAGATCGTCATGAAGGTGTTGTTGAGCACGCCGCCACCGATGCCCATCAAGGTGGAGAGATAGCCGATGACGACGCCGACCAAAGCTCGCCACGGGTTACCGGGGATGTCGGATCCCAGCCGCCAGGATGCGCGGTTGAACAGCATTCGAAACGCGATCACCAGGGCAATGACGGCAAAAACGATCCGCAGACCTTCGCTGGACAGGTAAGCCGCCGTAGCCGTGGCCGCGACGACGCCGACGGGAATGGCGACGACCCATCCCCGTAGGAGTTCCATGTCGACCACGCCGCGGGCCCGGTGGGCGGTGAAGGAGCGGATGGCCGTGGGCAGAATGATGCCCGTGGAGGTGGCGATGGCGATGTGCATGCGCACGGCTTCGTCAATGCCGGCGAGGCCGAAGACCTGATAGAACACCGGGACCAGCACCGCGCCGCCGCCAACCCCGAACAAGCCGGCGAGAATGCCAGCGATTAGGCCGGATCCAGCAACCGCGAGCGCGAGTTCGACCAGTTCGAGCGTGGTCGCGGTCAGGTTCATCATCACATCCTAGGAGAAGGTCATCATGCCGCCGAACGATCGGCGGAGGGGCGGCGAACGGCGGCGATGGCCCGATCGAGAATTTCGAGCCCGGCGCCCGGTTTCACGCCGCCTTCGGTCAGAATGCGGCGCCAGGCGCGAGCACCAGGGCGGCCGTGAAACAGGCCGAGCATATGACGGGTGACGTGGCCGAGTTTGCCGCCCGCCGCGATATGGGCGGCGATGTGGGGGCGCATGGCGTCCACAGCCTCAAACAGGTCGCGATCCGGTAGGGCAGCGCCGTAGATGCGGCGGTCGACGGCGGCGAGGAGCGTGGGGTCGTGATAGGCGGCGCGGCCGAGCATCACGCCGTCAATACCGCGATCGAGCAGCGCGGCGGCCTCGTCCAGGGTTTGGATACCGCCGTTGAGGCCGACGAAGGTGGCTCCGAGCCGCCGCTTCAGGCGGATGACACGTTCGTAGTCGAGCGGCGGGATGTCTCTGTTTTCCTTAGGAGACAGGCCCTTCAGCCATGCCTTGCGGGCGTGGACCCAGAGGCCGTCGGCACCGGCAGCCAAAACGCGGTCCGAGAGATCGTCGAGCGCGACCTCGGGATCCTGGTCATCGACACCGAGGCGGCATTTCACGGTGACGGGAACGCGGACGGCGGACTTCATGGCAGCGATGCCGGCGCCGACCAGATCGGGCTCCAGCATAAGGCAGGCACCGAACCGGCCGGATTGAACGCGGTCCGACGGGCAACCGACGTTGAGGTTGATTTCCGCGTATCCGAACGCCTCCCCGATCCGGGCGGCCTCCGCCAATTCTGCGGGATCAGACCCCCCAAGCTGAAGCGCAACCGGGTGTTCGGCTGCGGAAAAGCCAAGCAGTTTATCCCGGTCGCCATGAATGACGGCGGGCGCCGTGACCATCTCGGTATAGAGGAGCGCGCGACCTGTAAGCTGGCGGTGAAAGAGCCGGCAATGACGGTCCGTCCAGTCCATCATCGGGGCGACGGCGAAGCGGCTCAGCTTTTGGTTCGTCGAGATCATGCGCGGCGGTTTCGCTCTGCGTTCTGGCGTTGACGAGGCGGGGGATTCCCAAGGTCTCGGCACTCCCCAATCTCTTATGCCTTAAAAGATTGTTTGCTCAATGTTGTTTTCGAATTTGTTTTCTGACGAGCAGTCTGGAAGACCGGCCGGCGCTCGATCTGGATGCATGCCGCAGGGCAGTTTGACGCGGTGATGTTTTTACCCTTCACCAGCCCATCTCAAAGACTACGTTCTTAAAAACTGCACGGATTCGGGCTTCGTGGATTTGGGTTCCGGTAGAGCCGTTGCCGCGCAGGGAGATCAAAAAGCCGATCCGCACGTGGCCGGATCGGAAACGACAAGGAAGGGGCAGCATGAAGCGCATTCTTACAGTATCGGCCGCTGCATTCATCGGCTTTGCGGCGCCCGCGTATGCCGAGGGCGATGCCGCCAAAGGCGAGGCGGTTTTCAAGAAGTGCATGGCCTGCCACGCGGTCGGCGAAGGCGCCAAGAACAAGGTCGGTCCGCAGCTCAACGGCGTCGTTGGGTCCGTGATCGGCAAGCACGCGCCGGACTATAAATATTCAAAGGCTCTTACCGAACTCGGCGAACAGGGCAAGGTTTGGGACGATACCAACATGACGGAATGGCTGCGCAATCCTAAGGCCTTCGGGCCGGGAACCAAGATGGCCTTCGCCGGGCTTAAGAAGGACGACGAGATCGCCGACGTAATTGCCTTTTTGAAGACGCATCCGGCAATGTGAAGCTGCGCATGAATTTGGAATGTCCGACTTAGCCAGATGGGCATTCCAACCTATGCATTTCTTATTGGTGATATTGCAAAGTATAAGTGCATTTTAAAACTTTAACGCGAACCAATCGAATCAACTCGCCAGAGACGTAGAGTTTAAACCCCTTCAACTTGAAGGGATTGCAGCACAAGTGCGTCAATTGTGTTTGATACGACCAAAATTCCCCATTTCACTGGACGGCCGAGGGCCAGCGAGATTCAAATCGATTTTTTTTGAATTACTCTTTTTTCATCAGTGGGTTAACTTTCGACTGCCGCTCTGCAGCCCCGCATTCCGCAGGTTGGATGACCGCGATTAGAAAGCATAATCTGCATTTTTTAACGCAGATCCGGATCTGAGGTTGATTTCGCAGAACATCTGTTATTTTTTACAAAAAACGTAACGGCGTAGTGGCCAATTGTAGGAACTATCAAGATGATGCCCGAAATACCAATGGACGGCGAGGCGGATAGGGCCGCAGGCACGTTCCTGCCGGACATCACGAGCCTTTCGCACACGACGAGCGATTCCCTGAGGGCGCTTTCGAATGAGCACCGGCTTTTGATTATGGCGCTGCTGGCAGGGACCGAGCGGTCCGTCGCGGAGTTGGAGAATTTGCTCCGTCTTCCGCAGCCAGCGGTTTCACAGCAACTTGCGCGGCTGCGGCTCGACGGCCTCGTGAACTGCCGCAGGGATGGCCGCACGATGTACTACAGCGTGGTGACGGAACGCCTCGCGAAAATCATCGCCGACCTCGACCAGTTGCTGGACCTTCGTGCCCTGATACAGCACGCGGGCGAGACCAAGGCAGCGCCTGCCGATGTGGAGCATCATCGAGCTTCCACAGGCTTATAGAACATTTCGCCTCCCGCCTTACGATGCGGCAGGGACTTCCTGATGGTAAGCCAAGGCTAGCTGCGGCGGATCCACTGACGCGACCCTCGCCTGATCCACCGGGCAAGCACGGCTCGCGTGCTATCTCACGGATCAGCCGGCGGCGCCTCTGTGGCTGCAACGCCGGCCATTCCGATGAGACCGCGCGAGTTTAACCCCGAGCAGCGTCCTGAACGGCATCCCCTGTCTGCTGCACGTCTCGCCCGACACCCCGAATGGTGTTGGCACAGGCGGATACGGCAAGGGCGGCGACCAGAGCGGCGACGAGGGCAACGGTCCGTTTCGACATAACAATAATCCTTTTCATTGACGGGGCGCCCAGGTGGGCGCCGCTCGCGTTGAAGCGCATTTGGGGCGCTTGGCGCCCACCTCGCAGGCCAGTACGACCTTGCAGGATCGGACGGTCAGCCGTTGAGGGGGGCCTGCGGCAGAGCTTCCCGTTGCGGCTGCCGACCAAGCTTCCCATGCTAGAACGCAAACGGGCGGGACCTTTGTTCCCGCCCGAGCACGTCTTTTTGAAAAGGCTTAGATTTTTCTCAATCCAGCCGCCTGATCACAGGCCCTTTGCGGCATCCGTGACAGCGTGCGTGAAGGCGCCGGCCGGCTCCTTCGAGATGACCGGATCAGAACCGCCGGCGAGCAGGGTCTTGACGGTGCGCTGATAGTCCGCCTCGTCGAGCGTGCCGTCGGAGCCTTCGGTCAGCTTGTTCACTTCCTTGATCATGAACTGCTGGTGGGCTTCGGTCTGAGCGCCGGTCTCGTCGTTGTCGAGCACGATCTTGGCGGCTTCGTCCGGGTTGGCGCGGGCGTAGTCCCAGCCCTTCATCGAGGCCTTGACGAATTTGGCCATCTTCGTAACGAAGGCCGGGTCGCTCAGCTTGTCTTCGAGAACGTAGAGGCCGTCCTCAAGGGTCGCCACGCCCTGGTCTTCGTATTTGAAGACGACGAGCTGGTCTTCCGGAATGCCGGCGTCGAGCACCTGGCCGTATTCGTTATAGGTCATGGTCGAGATGCAGGCGGCCTGCTTCTGGATCAGCGGATCGACGTTGAAGCCCTGCTTCAGAACAGTGACCCCATCCGGGCTGCCGTCGGTCTTGATGCCGAGCGAGGACATCCAGGAGAGGAACGGATACTCGTTGCCGAAGAACCAGACGCCGATGGTCTTACCCTTGAAGTCTTCCGGCTTGGTGATGCCGGTTTCCTTGAGGCAGGTGAGCATCAGGCCCGAGCGCTTGAAGGGCTGGGCAATGTTGACCAGCGGAACGCCCTTTTCGCGGGAGGCGAGAGCGGAGGGCATCCAGTCCACGATCACATCGGCGCCGCCGCCGGCGATGACCTGCGGCGGAGCAATATCGGGTCCGCCCGCCTTGATCGTCACGTCGAGGCCGGCTTCGTCGTAGAAGCCCTTTTCCTTGGCGACGTAATAGCCGGCGAACTGGGACTGGGTGACCCACTTCAATTGGATGGTGACGCTATCGGCCGCGCTGGCGTTGGCCGTGCCGAAGGCTGCGAGAAGGCCGAGGGCTGCAAGTGCCGTCTTCTTCATTGGATTCCCCTTTTTTGATGACCGATGGCCGACGGGAACCCTGGAATGGGCGGCCCCGACCGGATCCGGGTGGTGCGAGCCGGCCCTAACGGCCGAACCGCATTTCGTTGACCCCCATCACCGCCGCGTCAGGCGCGGATGGACGGGTGCCAAAATGTGACGGCGCGCTCGATGAGGCTGAGCGCACCGTAAAACAGCGAGCCGGCAACCGCGGCGACCGCAATCTCGGCCCAAACCATATCGATCGACATGCGGCCGACTTCCGTGGAAATGCGAAAGCCCATGCCGACGATCGGCGTGCCGAAGAACTCCGCCACGATCGCACCGATGAGCGCCAGCGTGGAATTGATCTTCAGCGCATTGAACACGAAGGGCATTGCGGCGGGAAGGCTGAGTTTCAGAAGTTCTTGGCCAGGGCTCGCGGCATAGGTGCGCATGAGATCGCGCTCCATGCGGCCCGCCGCTTCAAGGCCGGTCACCGTGTTCACCAGCATGGGGAAGAAGGTCATGATGACCACGACGGCCGCCTTGGAGGGCCAGTCGAAGCCGAACCACATGACCATGATGGGCGCCACGCCGACGATGGGCAGCGCCGAGACGAGATTGCCGACCGGCAGAAGCCCGCGCCGCAGGAACGGCACGCGGTCGACGATCAGCGCGACGACGAAGCCGGAAAGGCAGCCCATGGCCCAGCCGATCAGCACGGCCTTCAGGAAGGTCTGGCGGAAGTCGGCGGCGAGCGTTGGGATTTCGGTGGCAAGGCGGTAGCCGATCGCCGAGGGGGCCGGGAGAAGCACCTTCGGGACGCCAAGGCCGGTGACGAGGGCTTCCCAAAGAATGAGAAGCCAAAGGCCAAAAAGCGTGGGGACGAGGAAGCCGAGCGCGCGGCGGGCGCCCCGCGCGGCCGGTTCGATGCCGGCAAGGCGGTTCACGGCGGCCCAGGCGGCGAGCCAGGCGGCAACGAGAAGCATCCACGTGCCGGGTCCGGTGGCCGCGCCGACAGCCCATACGACGGTTAGGCAGACCCAGGCGGCATTGAAGGCGGCGAGCAATGCAATGGAAACGGCGGACGCGGGCGGCAGCTTCACGAGCGACCATGCGCCGGCGACAATCGCCAAGACGGCCGCGAGCGAGCGAAGGTCGGTCCCGATGGGGCCAAGATCGCCTCCGGCCGGCAGCACCAGCGCGGCAAGGGCCAGAACTGCGGAGAGGCCTGGAAGCACGACGCGGGAGGGGCTCATGCGCGCACCCCCATCCGCCGGCGCACGGCCGTATCCACCATTCCGACGAGGACGACGAGCACGGCCGCCATCAACGCCGCAGCGAAGAGGGCGGACCAGATTTGCACGGTCTGGCCGTAATAGCTGCCTGCAAGGAGCCGCGCGCCAAGGCCCGCGACGGCGCCGGTGGGTAGTTCGCCCACGATAGCGCCGACGAGACTGGCGGCGATGGCGACCTTCATCGAGGTGAACAGGAAGGGCAGCGATGCCGGCATTCGCAGCTTCCAAAACACCTGCGAGGCGGAGGCCGAATAGGTGCGCATCAGATCGAGGTGAATGATTTCAGGCGAGCGCAAGCCCTTCACCACGCCAACCGTGACCGGAAAGAACGAGAGATAAGTGGAAATGAAGGCTTTGGGCAGAATGCCCGTGATGCCGATGGCATTCAGAACCACGATGATCATGGGCGCGATGGCGAGGATCGGGATCGTCTGGGACGAGATGATCCAGGGCATCAAGCTCTTATTCAGCGTGCGGCTGTGCACGACCAGCACCGCAAGGCCGATGCCCAGCACCGTGCCCATTGCAAAGCCCAGCAAAGTGGACGAGAGCGTGATCCAGCCGTGGTAGACGAGGCTGCGCTTGGAGGTGATCGACGTTTGAAAAGTGGTCTTCCAGATTTCCTCGGCCACCTGCTGCGGCGAGGGAAGCACCGGGCGATCCTGCCGCATGGTGGCGGCGATCAGGTCTGACGTGGTGTAGGCGACATTGCCGGCGTTGGCGAAGAGTTGGCGCTGAAACGGGGCATTCAGCGCGACGACACCGATGTACCAGATGACAAGGATCGCGCCGAGCACGGTGGCCACGGGGAGGACCGCCTGCCGGAACCAGGTGATCGTTCCCCCGGCGGCGGCGACGTTTGGAGCAACGACCTCAGTCCTCATAGCTGTGCCCTGCCCTCAGGCCTTCGCGGACACGCTGGGCGATGCGCAGGAACTCGGTCGTCTCGCGAACGTCGAGCGGGCGCGGCCCACGCGGCAGGTTACTTTCCACAACGTCGTGGATGCGGCCAGGGCGCGGGCTCATCACCACGATCTTGGTGGAGAGATAGACCGCTTCCGGGATCGAGTGGGTGACGAATACGACGGTCTTTTCGGTTTTCGCCCAGAGTTGCAGAAGCTGTTCGTTGAGGTGGTCGCGGACGATTTCGTCGAGCGCGCCGAAGGGCTCGTCCATCAGCAACAGATCCGGCTCGACCGCGAGCGCACGGGCAATCGACGCGCGTTGCTGCATGCCGCCGGATAGCTGCCAGGGAAATTTGCGCTCGAAGCCGGTCAAATTGACCAGCGCGAGGTTCTTGACAATGCGCGCCCGCCGCTCGGCCTTGGAAAGGCCCATGATTTCAAGCGGTAGCGCCACGTTGTCGGCGATGGTGCGCCAGGGATAGAGCGCGGGCGCTTGAAACACATAGCCATAGGCGCGGGCGCGCCGGGCCTCTTGCGGCGAAACGCCGTTGACGGCGATGGTGCCGGCGGTCTGGTGCTCCAAATCCGCGATAACGCGCAGCAGCGTGGTCTTGCCGCAACCGGAGGGGCCAATGAAGGAAACGAAATCGCCCTTCTCGACCTTGAGGTCGATGTGGGACAGGGCGTGGACCGGGCCGTCAGCGGTTTCGAACGTCAGCGAGAGGTCGCGCACGTCGATCACGGCCTTGCGGGACCGGGCTTCGGTCATGGGATGCGTTTCCAAGGGAATGACTTCAGCCATGACATGCTCAATCGATTGGGCCGGAGGCTCATGATCCAAAATTCTTCCCCTCAGGAAAAAAGCGGGCCAAAGTGGATTGGCCATGTTTGCCGGCGTTGAAAGCTTTTACCGGCAAAACTTAAGCTCCCCGGCTTGGCAGGACCGCGCCGGGAAGCCCTGTTTTCAAACGCCAAGCGGCATATACTCGGGCTTGCGCTCGATCATCCGCGGGGCGGTGATTTCCTTCCAGACCGACAGGGCTTTGTTGACCGCCGGGAAGGCTTTACGCGGAACGAACTGGCCGCGCCCTGGACGGGGAGCGTCGTTCTTGCCGTCGGCGTAGACGATTTCGCCGCGCGAAAGCGTGTAGCGCGGCAGGCCGGTGACCTCGAAACCTTCGAAGACGTTGTAGTCGATAATCGACTTCTGGGCGGCGGCCGAAATGGTCTTCGACTTGTTCGGATCCCACACCACGAGATCGGCGTCGGATCCCGGCAGGATCGCACCCTTGCGGGGGTAGAGGTTCAGGATCTGAGCGATGTTGGTGGAGGTAACGGCTACGAACTCGTTCGGGGTGAGCCGGCCGGTCTTCACGCCCTTGGTCCAGAGCATGGGCATGCGATCTTCAAGCCCGCCGGTGCCGTTCGGGATCTTCGGGAAACCGTCGAGACCGAAGCGCTTCTGCTCGGTGGTGAAGGCACAGTGGTCCGTCGCGACGACCTGGAGCGACCCGGCGGCAAGGCCGGCCCACAAACTGTCCTGGTGCTGCTTGTTGCGGAACGGCGGCGACATGACGCGGCGGGCGGCATAGTCCCAATCGGGATTGAAATACTCGGTCTCGTCGAGGGTTAGATGCTGGATCAGCGGCTCGCCGTAAACGCGAATGCCCTTCTGGCGGGCGCGGCGAATGGCTTCGTGGGCCTGCTCGCAGGAGGTGTGGACGATATAGACCGGCACACCGGCCGCATCCGCGATCATGATGGCGCGGTTCGTGGCTTCGCCCTCCACCTCGGGCGGGCGCGAATAGGCATGGCCCTCGGGGCCCGTGGTACCGGCAGCCATGTATTTCTGCTGAAGCGCGGCGACGATGTCGCCGTTTTCGGCATGGACGAGCGGCAGCGCGCCGAGGGCGGCGCAGCGCTGGAACGAGGCGAACATCTGGTCGTCATTCACCATCAAGGCGCCCTTATAGGCCATGAAGTGCTTGAAGGTGTTGATGCCGCGATCGACCACCTTGGCCATCTCGTTGAAGATGTCCTCGGACCAGCCGGTGATGCACATGTGGTAGGAATAATCGGTGGTGGCTTGGCGGGTTGCCCTCCCCTCCCACTCCTCCAGCGCGGCCAGAAGACCACCCCCGGACGGGATCACGAAATCGACCACCATCGTGGTGCCGCCGGAGAGGGCGGCTGTGGTGCCGCTCTCCCAGGTTTCAGCCGCCGTGGTGCCCATGAAGGGCATTTCCAAATGGGTGTGCGGGTCGATGCCGCCCGGCATGATGAAGGCGTCGGTCGCGTCCACCACGGTGTCGCCGGACAGGTTTTCACCGATGGCGGCGATTTTGCCGCCCTCGATCAGCACATCGGCTTCATAAGAGCGGTCGGCGGCTACGATGGTGCCGCCCTTGATCACGGTCGTCATGCCCTGTCGCCCTCTGATGTCACCGCCCGTCGTCGGCGGCTTTCTTTGACCAGATGATCGAATTTTATGTAGGCAAGGTCAATCGGTGGCCGTGCCTATTCCCTCATCAATCCACGATCACCGCCGTCTCAAGCGCCGCATGAAAGAGCACATCGGTGCCGGCGGTTGCCCATTGCGGCGTGATCTTCTCGTCTTCGTTGTGGGAGAGGCCGTCGACACAGGGGCAGAAGATCATGGCGGTCGGGGCAACGCGATTGATCCAGCAGGCATCGTGGCCGGCGCCGGAAATGATGTTGCGGTGGGAATAGCCGAGGCGATCGGCGGCGGTGCGGATGCGGCCGAGCAGCGTTTCGTCGAAGGCAACGGGGTCGAACGCGCCGACTTGCTCGATTTCGATGCCGAGCTTCAGGTCAGCGGCGATCTTGGCGGCGCCCTCGCGGATGCTCGCTTCCATGGCGGCGATCACGGCCTTTTCCGGGTGGCGGATATCGACGGTGAAGACGACCTTGCCTTGGATGATGTTGCGGCTGTTCGGATAAACGTCCATGTGGCCAACCGCGCCGACCGCGAGCGGGGCGTGCGACCAGGCGACCTCGTCCACGAGTTGGACGATGCGAGCCGCGCCGAGCCCGGCGTTGATGCGCTTGGGCATCGGCGTGGAACCGGTGTGGGCTTCCTTGCCGGTGAGCGTGATCTGAAGCCACTTCAGGCCCTGACCGTGGGTAACGACGCCGATATCGATGCCTTCGTCTTCCAGGATCGGGCCTTGCTCGATGTGAAGTTCCAGAAGGGCATGCAGCTTGCGCTGACCAACCGGCTCGTCACCCTCAAAGCCGATGCGCTTCAGTTCCTCGCCAACGGTTTTGCCTTCCGCGTCCTTGCGGGCTTTGGCCCAGTCTTGAGCGTGCACGCCCGCGAAGACGCCGGACGAGAGCATGGCGGGGGCAAAGCGGGCGCCCTCCTCGTTGGTCCAGTTCACGACTTCGATGGGGTGCTTGGTGCGAAGGCCGAGGTCGTTCAACGTGCGAACAACTTCCAGCGCGCCGAGCACACCGAGCACGCCGTCATAGCGCCCGCCGGTCGGCTGGGTGTCAAGGTGCGAGCCCATCATGACGGGCAGCGCGGCAGGGTCGGTGCCCTCGCGCCGGGCAAACATGTTGCCCATGCTATCCACCGCGACGGTGCAGCCGGCGGCCTCGCACCAGCGCTTGAACAGGAGCCGGCCCTCGCGGTCGCTGTCGGTCAAGGTTTGGCGGTTGTTGCCGCCACGAATTCCAGGCCCGATCTCGGCCATTTCCATGAGGCTGTCCCAAAGGCGCTGGCCGTTGATGCGAAGGTTGTCTGTGGGGAGCGGCATGGGAATTCCTCAAAACTGGGAGGGTTTCGGTTCAGCGTTTGAATTCGATTTCGATAAAGGACATCGGAGCGTCGCCGCCATTGACGACATTATGCTCCATGCCGGCCTCACGTGTGTAGGCCGCCCCTTGGGCCACATCGACACGGCGTTCGCCCGTTGCTTCTTCCAGCAGAAACGCACAGTCCGTCATCGGGATGACAAGGTACGCCATGCCGTGACGATGCCAGCCGGTATCGGCGCCGGGCTCGAAGTCCCAGCGCGTAACGCGGCATCGATCGTCGTCGGCAAGCACGGTGGAGACGGCAGGTGGGCGGGCAGTGAAGCGGGTCATAGGCCGACGGCTTGGATGGCGGATGCTTGGCTGTCGGTGGGGATGGCCATGACGAACTCCGAACGTCTTATAGATTTGGACCGGGAGGATTAGGCCGCGTCGGCCATGGCTTTGCGGGCTGCCGTCACAAGGAAACCGGAGCGCGTGAAACCGTGGCGCTCGGCGTAATCGTCGATGTCACGCAGGGCATCTTCAGGCAGCGTAATGTTCACTCTCACGGTCTTTACGGTGAGCGCGAGCGGCACAAGAATAGCCACGCCGTCCCGGTTTATCGAATCCTGCATGACTGCTTCCAACGAAGATGGCTCCGGAAGAGCCTCACCATCCTCGATCATGCCCTCGACATGAAAAGCGAGCGCTTCCTGAGCCATACTACGGGCTTCATCTAGATCCGACCCCGCGGTGACGCAGCCGGGGAAATCAGGGAAAGAAACACCGTAGTCGCTGCTTTCTTCCTTGTGGATGATCCCGATGTAGTTCGCCATGAATTACCTCAGTTTCAAACCAGCTTGCAGCTCAATGCTGATAAGTGTCTTGAGAGGAAGATCCTTCTTTGGATGCGGCACGGTAACCCGACCTGGCCTTTCCGGATGACGGAATTGGACATGACTCCCTTTCTGCCCGACACGCGTCCAACCGGCAGCCTCAATCAATCGAACGACCGTGCGACTATCCATGTGTAGAAGTATCCATCCGAACAGAAATGTCAACTTCTACACATCGCTCCAAGCAAGCCTCACAGCGTCGGGAAGGTAAACACCGCTCCGGACTTGATGCCTTCCGGCCAGCGCTGGGTCACCGTTTTCAACCGCGTATAAAAGCGCACGCCTTCGGGGCCGTAGATCGAGTGATCGCCGAACAGGGAGCGCTTCCAGCCGCCGAAGGAGTGGTAGGCCACCGGCACCGGGATCGGCACGTTGATGCCGACCATGCCAACTTCGATCCGGTCGGCGAAGGCGCGGGCGGCGTCGCCGTCGCGGGTGAAGATGGCGGTGCCATTGCCGTATTCGTGGGCATTGATCAGGTTTACGGCGTGGTCGTAGGTCGGGGAACGAACGACCGAGAGGACGGGGCCGAAAATCTCTTCCCTATAGATCGTCATGTCGGGAGTAACGCGGTCGAACAGCGTGCCGCCGACGAAGTAACCGTTTTCGTAGCCTTGCAGCGAGAAGCCGCGGCCGTCGACCACGAGGTCGGCGCCTTCCTTGACGCCCTGGTCGATGTAGCCGAGCACCTTCTGCTGGTGGGCCTTGGTGACGAGCGGGCCCATGTCCGCGTCGGGATCCGTGGCGGGACCGATTTTCAGCGACTGAACCTTGGGTTTAAGGGCTTCCACGAGCCGGTTCGCGGTCTCCTCGCCGATGGGAACGGCGACCGAGACGGCCATGCACCGCTCGCCGGCGGAGCCGTAGCCGGCCCCCATCAGGGCGTCGACGGCCTTGTCCAAGTCGGCGTCGGGCATGACGATCATGTGGTTCTTGGCGCCGCCGAGAGCCTGGACGCGTTTGCCGTGTTTGGTGCCGGTGGAATAGACGTATTCCGCGATCGGGGTGGAGCCGACGAAGGAGACAGCTTTTACGTCGGGGTGGGTGAGGAGGGTGTCGACCGCGACTTTGTCGCCGTGGACGACATTGAGCACGCCGGCGGGAAAGCCTGCTTTTTCAAAGAGATCGTAGACGAACATGACCGCGCCAGGGTCGCGTTCGGAGGGTTTTAGGATGAACGTGTTTCCGCAGGCGATCGCGATGGGATACATCCACATCGGGACCATGGCCGGGAAGTTGAACGGCGTGATTCCGGCAACAACGCCAAGGGGTTGGCGGTCGGAATAGCTGTCGATGTCGGGGCCGACGTTGCGGGAGAACTCGCCCTTCAGCAGGTGTGGAATGCCGCAGGCGAACTCGATCACCTCAAGGCCGCGCTGCACTTCGCCGAGGGCATCCGGGTGCGTTTTGCCGTGTTCGGCGGAGATGGCGCGGGCGATGTCGTCGGCGTGGGATTCGACTAACTGCTTGAAATTAAACATGTATTTCGCGCGCTTCAGCGGCGGCGTGCGGCCCCAGCTTTCCGCGACGGCCTTCGCGGCGGCGACGGCGGAGGCGACTTCCTCGGCCGTGGACAGCGGCACCGTGGCGATTTGCTCGCCGGTAGCCGGGTTGAAGATCGGGGCGGAGCGGCCGGACGTGGAGCCGGAGCGGCGACCGCCGATGGCGTTCTGAATCTCTCGCAAGAGGGTATTCCTCTGTATTTACATGAACTTACGAGGCGCGGGAGCGCTCACTTCAGGTTGTTCAAGACGATAGCGAGTGTAGCCACGATTTCGTCTATTTGGTCGGTGGAGATGATGAGCGGCGGCGACAAGGCGATGATGTCGCCGGTGGTACGAATGAGCACGCCTTTTTCATAGCAATCGAGGAAAGCTTGGAAGGCGCGCTTGGTAGGCTCGCCAGGGATCGACTCCAGCTCGATGGCGCCGACAAGGCCGATATTCCTGACATCTATGACGTGGGGCAGCCCGCGCAAGGTGTGCAGCGCCGTCTCGAAATAGGGGCCGAGTTCGGCGGCGCGGGTGAGGAGACCGTCCTCCTCGTAGGTGTCGAGCGTGCCGAGCGCGGCGGCGCAGGCGACTGGATGAGCCGAATAGGTATAGCCGTGAAAAAGCTCGATTAGATGCTCCGGCCCGGTCATGAAGGTCTCGTAGATGTCATGCGAAACGAACACGCCGCCCATGGGGATGACGCCGTTCGAGATGCCCTTAGCGCAGACCACCATGTCGGGGATAACGTCGAAGTATTGCGTTCCAAACGGCGTGCCGAGGCGACCGAAGCCGGTGATAACTTCGTCGAAGATAAGCAAGATATCGTGCTTGGTGCAGATCTCGCGCAGACGCTTCAGATAGCCCTTCGGCGGAATGAGCACGCCGGTGGAACCTGCCACCGGCTCGACGATGACGGCGGCGATGGTGGAGGCGTCGTGGAGGGCTATGACGCGCTCCAGGTCCTCGGCATATTCGATGCCGTGCTCGGGTTCCCCGCGAGTGAAGGCGTTGCGGGACATATCGTGCGTGTGGCGGATGTGATCGACGCCGGTTAGCAGCGACCCGAAGAATTTGCGGTTGTTGGCAATGCCACCGACCGAGATGCCGCCGAAATTCACGCCGTGATAGCCGCGCTCGCGCCCGATCAGGCGGGTCTTCGAGCCCTTGCCCTTGGCGCGCTGGTAGGCGAGCGCGATCTTGAGGGCGGTTTCGACCGACTCCGAGCCTGAGTTGGTGAAGAAGATATGGTCGAGCGGTGACGGCAGATAGTTCACCAGCCGGGCGGCAAGCTCGAACGCCTTGGGGTGGCCCATTTGGAAGGCCGGGGCGTAGTCTAGTTCAGCGATCTGCTTCTGCACGGCTTCGACGATGCGCGGGCGGGCGTGGCCGGCGTTGACGCACCAAAGGCCCGCCGTTCCGTCCAGAACCTGCCGGCCATCGGTGGTGGTGTAGTGCATGTCCTTGGCCGAGGCGAACAGGCGGGGAGCCTGCTTGAACTGCCGGTTCGCCGTGAACGGCATCCAGAAGGCATCGAGGTTGTTAGGGGCCGGAACGCGTTCGGGGCGGTTCATGACAGGGGCCTTCGGTCGGATAGAAATCGGGTCAAACGCAAGTGTAGCGGCATGTCGGGATTTTGAACAATCCGTTATCTTGGTCTTTGTTGAAAGCTTGCATTTTCAGGCGCTTTCCGATCCCCTGTTCAAGATATCGAACACATAAACAGGGGAGCGAGCGAATGGCGCTCGACGTTGGCGGAAGGCTGCGGGAGGTGAGGGCCGCGCGGGGGCTATCGCAGCGGGAGCTGGCGCGCCGGGCGGGCATTTCCAATGCCACGGTGAGCCAGATCGAATCGAACACGATCAGCCCGTCGGTGGGGGCGCTGAAGCGGATCTTGGACGCAGTACCGATGGCGCTGGCGGACTTCTTCGCGATGGAGCGGCCAGAGGGCTCGCAGGTGTTTTTCCGGGCGTCCGACATGGTTGAAATCGGTCGCGGCGGCGTTTCCTACCGGCAAGTCGGCAAGGATCTCACCGGCAAGGCGTTGCAGATCATTTCGGAGCGTTATGAAGCGGGTACCGATTCGGGGCGGATCCGGCTGCGGCATGAGGGCGAGGAAGGCGGCCTCGTGATCCGGGGGCACCTGGAAGTGACGGTCGGCGAGCGAAAAGCAGTGCTTGGGCCCGGTGACGCCTATTACTTCAAAAGCTCGGAACCGCACCGCTTCCGTAACATCGGGACAGAGCCGTGCGAGATCGTCAGCGTATGCACCCCGCCGTCGTTTTGAATGCTTGACCGGCCTGCTTTGTTTGGCCGACAGTTCCTTTCCATGAGAACGGTCCTTTGAATGAACGAGCACTTCCTTCCCCGCGCCAGCGCCTCCAAGAAGCGCACCCGCATTCAAGCGGAGAATGAGGAGAAGATCCTGGATGCGGCGCTGGAGGTGTTTTCGACCTACGGCTTCCGGGGCGCGACTGTTGATCAGATCGCAATCCGGGCGGGCATGTCGAAGCCGAACCTGCTCTATTACTTCCGCCGCAAGCAGGACATCTACACAGCCGTGCTGACGCGAACGCTGGACATGTGGTTGGCGCCGCTGGGCGCCATGGACCCGAGCGGCGATCCAGAATCGGAAATCACGGGCTACATCCGGCAAAAGCTGGAACAGGCGCGCGATTATCCGCAGGAAAGCCGGCTGTTCATCGGCGAAGTCATGCAGGGCGCGCCGCTGATCGGGGATGTACTGCGGACGGATCTGCGCGACATCGTGGAAAGAAAATCCGCCGTGATCGCGGCCTGGATGCGGCAGGGTAAGCTGGTCGTGATGGATCCGGTGCACCTGATCTTCATGATCTGGGCGACCACCCAGCATTACGCCGACTTCGACGTGCAGATCCGCGCGGTGCTGGGCAAAGGCATGAGCGAGGCAGAGGTGTTCAAGGCCGCGAACGAGACGGTGCTGGGGGTGCTGATGCGGGGGATCTTGCCGCGGTGACCTTTCGAAAAGAGGTTAGATGCCGATCATTTCCTGTTTTGAAGTAAAAGCTTATCCAGAAACGACTTATGTGAATTTAGAAAATTCCGTGTGACTTTGAAATGTTCCGTTTGTTCGTATTCGATTACCTCCAAACCGCTTTCCCCTAAATTGTAGATCATTGCATTTGGATACGCCATGAGGATCGGAGAGTGAGTCGCAATAATAAACTGTGAATTCAAACGGACAAGTTCATCAATTCTTGAAAGCATCCATAGCTGTCGCGAAGGAGACAGCGCAGCTTCAGGTTCATCGAAAACGTAAAAACCATTTCCTCTTAGTCGCTTTTCCAAAAGGGCAACGAAGGACTCGCCGTGTGACTGATTATGAAGTCCCCTCCCGCCGAACGCCTGAATAATCTTTGGTCCGGAGTTTGGCTCAAGGTCTAAGGACTCGATATTCGTCGCCAGGTTAAAATAGCTCTCCGCTCTCAGAAAAAATCCATCCCGTGGACGTTTTGGACCTCGGATAAGGCGAACAACCTTGTACAAATCAGAATGTGATACGTAACTGCTGAAATTGTAGTTCTTAGACCCGCCCTCAGGGTTGAAACCCGAAGCGATTGCTATAGCCTCAAGCAGCGTTGATTTCCCCGAACCATTTTCTCCAACAAGAAACGTCACAGACGGATGAAAGTCAATTCCAGTGATGTTCTGCATAAATGGCATTGAAAACGGGAAGGCGCCAATATCATCAACTCTTTCCAGCATAAACTGCGCGCTGATCACATACTGTTTGGATTCAACAACGCGCATTCTGCTACCTCCGGGTCCCTACCTTAGCCACAAAAATACAATCTGCGGTTGTATAAAATACTGCTGCTACTTTCAGCAAATTGATTCAATTTTATACTGCCTATCAAAAGCGGAGGGGAAGATGAAAAACATAATTAAAGCTGCGCTTATTGTCATGTTCACTTTCGGAGCAGCCACTGATGCGTTCGCTGGAAAAAAGTCGCCAAGCTATTCTTGCACTAGTTGTGGGGGATGGCATGGTGGATTGAGGGGTGACAAATGCAATGATTGTTACGTAAAGGAAACTCAGAAACCATCTCCTGCGCCTTCAACTAAGAAAAAGTGATGAAAGTATTTTGGTGACAAACATGGCAGCGCAAATAGGGCCACATACTGATCGAGAACTGCAGCTTATGTTGCAAGGCGAAAAAAAAGTTGCGTACTTTAGTGATATAGTGCCTGAAGATGATTTTAAGCCCTATATCGAAAACGGTCAGATTGTTAGACGTCAAATTCCCTTCGAGGGGCAAACGTTTCACGGGGTCTTCTTTGCGCTGCCAAATTTTTCGCATTACATTGACCAGCTTCATTCTTTGATCGAGGAAAGCTTTGCATCCGATGGTGATGAACAAGACGACTTAGATCGCAAAATCGGCCTAATGCTTGGATACTCTGATGAAGATACACAACTATTTTTAGATAATAAGAGGAAACGGCGCAAGAGCTAACCACGCCGTTGTCCTGCATAGTATTACTTCGATTATTTCTTCCCTATTCCGCCGCCACCTTCACCGCTGACGGGTTGTTCGGGTGCTGGGTCCAGTTGGCATATTCGGGGCGGATCGGTTCGAGGGTGCGGGGATCCGTGCCGGTTTCAAGCCGCTCCATCGTGATGCAGTCCTCGACCGGGCAGACGGAGACGCAGAGGTTGCAGCCGACGCATTCTTCGTCGATGACCTCGAAGTGGCGGACGCCGTCCTTCATGGCGGTGATGGCCTGATGCGAGGTGTCCTCGCAGGAGATGTAGCAGCGGCCGCACTTGATGCAGAGGTCTTGGTCGATGCGGGCCTTGGTCACGTAATTGAGGTTGAGATACTGCCAATCCGTGACGTTTGGAACGGCGCGGCCCATGAGATCGTCGAGCGTGGCCATGCCTTTGCTGTCCATGTAGGCGGACAGGCCGTCGATCATTTCTTCCACGATCTTGAAACCGTAGGTCATGGCGGCCGTGCAGACCTGGACGGTGCCGCAGCCGAGCGCGATGTACTCGGCCGCATCTCGCCATGTGGTGATGCCGCCGATGCCGGAGATGGGCATGCCGCGCGTGGCGGCATCGCGGGCGATTTCGGCGACCATGTTGAGCGCAATCGGCTTCACCGCCGGGCCGCAATAACCGCCGTGCGAGCCTTTGCCGTCGATGGAGGGGGTGGGCGAGAAGCTGTCGAGGTCCACCGACATGATCGACGAGATCGTGTTGATGAGCGACACGGCATCCGCCCCGCCGGCCTTGGCGGCGCGCGCGGGATAGCGGATATCGGTGATGTTGGGCGTCAGCTTAACGATGACGGGCATGCGTGAGGCCGCCTTGCACCAGCGGGCGACCATTTCGATGTATTCCGGCACCTGACCGACCGCCGACCCCATGCCGCGCTCGGACATGCCGTGCGGGCAGCCGAAGTTGAGTTCGATGCCGTCACAGCCGGTTTCTTCCACGCGCTGGACGATAGTGGTCCAGTTCAGCTCCTCGCAAGGCACCATGAGAGACACGACCAGCGCGCGGTCGGGGAAGTTTTTCTTCACTTCCGCGATTTCACGCAGGTTGATCTCGAAGGGGCGATCTGTGATCAACTCGATGTTGTTGAGGCCGATCAGCCGGCGCTCGTTGGAGTAGATCGCGCCATAGCGCGGGCCGTTGACGTTGACGACGGACGGATCCTCGCCGAGCGTCTTCCAGACGACACCGCCCCAGCCCGCCTTGAAGGCGCGCTCGACGTTGTACTTCTTGTCGGTCGGCGGCGCGGAGGCCAGCCAGAACGGGTTGGGCGACTTGATCCCGACGAAATTGGAGCGAAGGTCGGCCATGGGGGTATCTCCTTGAGATCAGGCCGATAGGACGGCATTGATGGAACGGGCGGCGCGTTTGCCGTGCTCGACAGCGACGACGGTGAGGTCTTCCCCGCCGAGTACGCAGTCGCCGCCGGCCCACACCTTCGACGCTGAGGTGCGGCCTTCGTCGTCGACCAGGATCCGGTTCTTTTCCAGCGCGATCGCCTCGGCGGATTCACCGGCCAGCGGGCCGGGTACGAAGACCTGTCCGATCGCCTTCATCACCTGATCGCAGGGAACGACGAAGCGGGTGCCGGCTCCTTCCAGCTTGCCGGAGGGGCCGACTGCCGTGGTCTCGAACTCGACCGATGTGACGATGCCGCCCACACCGATGAGTGCACGGGGCTCAGCCCAATGGCGGATCTTCACGCCGGCGATCTTGGCGACGTCCTGCTCGTAGGGGCTCGCGTTCATGTGCTCTGGCCCACGGCGGTAGACCATGGTCACCTCCTCCGCGCCGAGCTTCTTGGCCTGCACGGCGGCGTCGACGGCCGTCATACCGCCGCCGATGACGACGACGCGGCGGCCGACGGGAACGGCTGATTTGTCGGCGGTCTGGCGCAGGCGTTCGATCCAGGCGACGGCGTCGGATATGCCGGTCATGCCCTCGCCTTCGAGGGCGAGAGCGTTGACGGCCTGGAGGCCGAGGCCGAGGAAGACGGCGTCGAAATCGCGGCGCAGATCGGCAAGGCGAAGATTCTGGCCGAGGGCGCGTCCGGTTTCGAGCGTGATGCCGCCGATGGCAAGCACGAAATCCACTTCGGCCTGGGCGAAATTGTTGGGCGTCTTATAGGTGGCGATGCCGTGTTCGTTGAGGCCGCCCGGCTTCTGGCGCGCCTCGAACAGCGTGACCGCATGGCCTTCCATCGAAAGCGCATGGGCGCAGGCAAGGCCCGCCGGGCCGGCGCCGACGACGGCGACGCGCTTGCCTGTATCCGGCTTGCGCTGGCCGTAAGTCAGGTGACCTCCCATGTAGTGGTCGGTCGCGTAGCGCTGGAGAAGGCCGATCTTGACCGGTTTTTCCTCGGCCGTGTTGCGCACGCAGGCTTCCTCGCAAAGCTGCTCGGTGGGGCAGACGCGGGCGCACATGCCGCCGAGGATGTTGGCGGAGAAGATCGTTTCGGCGGCTCCATCCACGTTGCCGGTGTTGATCTTGCGGATGAACATCGGGATATCGATCGACGTCGGGCACGCGATCGTGCAGGGCGCGTCGTAGCAGAAGTAGCAGCGGTCGCTTTCGACGAGCGACTCATGGCGGGTGAGCGGCGGGTGCATGTCGCCGAAATTCTTGTCGTAATCACCGGGGGCCAGACGGCCGGCGGCGATGTCGATAAGCGGCTGAGGCGTGTTGGTCTCGGCGACCGAAGACATGATAAATCCTCCGCGTTTCCGGCACCGGCAAACGCCGACCGGCCTTTTCCCGTGATCCGCATCCGGCGCTGAAAGGATGTGTCGCGCCGGCCCCTGTCGGCGGATGTGTTGTCCGCCTTTTCCTTGATCTTTCGGTAAAAAAATTCACCGGTCAAGAGGCAAGCGCTTAGGCCGTTGCGGACGTGGCCGGGCGGGACGGCGGCGGTGAGCACAGCTTGGGCGGGAGCGCGAATGGCGCGCCGTCAGGCGGCAAGAAGGCTTGATGGGCCTCGTTCAATTTCGTGAAACAGGACAATGACTTGGCATCGGTGTTTCTTTGTTGCCACGAGGCTGAGAACGGCGTGGCGGGCAAGAGTGACCGCGCAATTTGCAGACGCTGAAATGTTCAGCATCAGGCGGCGTAGAAACAATGCAGCGTCAAAGGACGGGCCATACACACCGCTCGCGCTTCAAGGGTTGCGCGAATGTCGGGTGCAATTGCTGTAAGATTACAAATCAACGCATATATCGTTTTTATGTTCGGTGGTCCTATGACGTATTTCGCGCCCGCGCTTCATTCGGTGTCTCCTTACGAAGACTTTCCGATCGACAACTATGATCTCAAGCTCTGGGGCTGGGCGTCAGATCATCCGATATTTGAAAAGGTGTTGTCTCAGCTCAAACCTCGGAGGGTCATTGAGGTTGGGAGTTGGCTCGGCGGCAGTGCGATCCACATGGCCGGACTCGCCAAGTCCATCGGCATTCCGGACTTTGAACTCTTGTGCGTAGATACTTGGTTGGGCGCGGACGAACACTGGCTCAATCCGGAATGGTTCGCCACTTTGGCCGTGAAGAACGGCTACCCCACGCTCTACTACCAGTTCCTGGCGAATGTGATCCACAAGGGCCATCAGGACGTGATCTGCCCGTTTCCCGCCAGCGCGGAATCGGCGTTCCATGTGCTCCGCGCCAAGGGGCTGGAGGCGGATGCGGCCTATATCGATGCCGGACACCGCTACAACGACGCCAAATCCGACATTACGAACTATTGGAAATTGATCCGCAAAGGCGGCGTCATGTTCGGCGACGATTTCACGACCATGTTCCCCGGCGTAATCCGGGCCGTGGACGAGTTCGCCGATCTGAACGGGCTTAAAGTCCAGCAGTTCAATGGAAAGTGGCTGATCCAGAAGCTCTGAGGATCAGCCGCATTTTCATCCAAGACCCGATGATCTTGCCGTGGGCACCCGGTTCGTAACAAGCGCGCGGATCGCATTCTCCACGATCCGGTGACCGGCATCATCGCCCAGCGACATGATCGATTCCGGGTGGAACTGAACCGCCGCGATCGGCTCGCACTCGTGTTCGATGGCCATGATGACGCCGTCGTCGGTTGAAGCCGTGACGGCGAAACCGTCCGGCAGCTTGTCCGCAACGGCGTGGATCGAGTGGTAGCGGCCAACGATGATGCGCTCCGGCAAGCCCTGGAACAGCATCGAGTTCCGATTTACGGCGATGTCGGACGGCTTGCCGTGGTAGGGCACGTTGAGCCTTGCCAATTCGCCGCCAAAGGCCTCCGCGATGGCTTGGAGACCGAGGCATACGCCGAACATCGGCAGTCCGCGTTCGCGGATCGCGGCGATGGTGGCCGTGCAATGAAAATCCGACGGGCTGCCCGGCCCCGGCGACATCACTACGAGATCGGGCTTCAACCGGTCGAATTCCGACGTATCGACACCGACGCCCTTCGACGAGCGGATCGTCATCACATCCGCGCCGGTTTGGCGGAAATAGTTGGCGAGCGTGTGGACGAAGCTGTCCTCGTGGTCCACGAGCAGCACGCGTAGGCCCTCGCCGAGGCGTTCCTCGGCATGCGCCGCCACATCGGCCTTGGCTTTACCGGCTTCGCGGATCGCGGCAATCATGGCGGAGGCCTTGAGTTCGGTCTCCTTTTCCTCGTCCTCGGGCACGGAATCATAGAGCAAGGTAGCGCCGGCGCGGATGGCGGCGATGCCATCCTTGATGCGCACCGTGCGCAGTGTCAGGCCTGTGTTGAGGTCCCCGTTCATCAGCACCGCGCCCACCGCGCCGCCGTACCAAGCGCGGGCGCTTTTTTCGTGATCCTCGATGAACTGCATCGCCCATAGCTTGGGCGCGCCCGTCACCGTCACGGCCCATGCGTGGGAGAGGAAGGCGTCTAGCGCGTCCATATCCGAGCGGAGGCGGCCCTCGATGTGATCGACGGTGTGGATCAGGCGCGAATACATCTCGATCTGACGGCGGCCGATGACGCGCACTGAGCCGGGTTCGCAGATCCGGCTCTTATCGTTGCGATCGACGTCGGAGCACATGGTGAGTTCCGCCTCGTCCTTCTTCGAATTGAGAAGGGTGCGGATCTGCGCCTCGTCCTCGATGGCGTTCTTGCCGCGCCGGATGGTGCCGGAAATCGGGCAGGTTTCCACCCGCCGCCCGGACGTGACGCGCACGTACATCTCAGGCGACGCACCGACGAGATATTCCTCCTCGCCAAGGTTGATCATGAAGCCGTAGGGAGATGGGTTGATCTCCTGCAGACGGCGGGAGATGGCCGAGGGAGGCGCGGTCGGGCGCTCGTAGAAGGTCTGGCCGGGTACGACTTCGAAGAGATCGCCGCGCTTGAAGTAATCCACGGCCTTCGACACGGAGGCGGCGTATTCGCCGGGCTCATGGTCGCCACGACCCGGGATGCGATCGGAAAAGCGGAACGGGGTGCGGCTGCCGTCACGCGGCAGACCGTTGGTGGAGCGGCCGTCCACCGTGAAATCATAAGCGTGGACGCTGGCCTCGGCGCCGTAATGGTCGACGATCAGGATTTCATCGGGGAAGTAAAGCACGAGGTCGCGCTGATCGGCCGGGCGTTCCAGGCGAAACCGCACCGGCTCGAACTGGAACGCGAGGTCATAGCCGAACGCGCCCCAGAGACCGAGATTGCCGTCCTCCTCGGTCCGGAATTTCGCGACGATGCGCCGGATCACCGAGAACACGGACGGCTGGCGCGAGCGCTCTTCCTCCGCGAAGCGCCCGGCGGGGGTCTTTATGGTGGCGGTGATGCGCTCGTCCGTAACGTCGCACGTTACGAGATCGTCGCCGGCCTGGACGGCTTCGGCGAAGGCCGGGAGCAGAATGCGGCCGCGGGCGTTCAGCGCCTCGACGACGATATCGCGGCCGCGGGCGGTGAAAGCGACCGGCGGGTCGACGAAGGCGATGTCCCAGCGGGCATAGCGGCCGGGGTATTCGTAGTTCGACGAGAACACCGCGCCGCGCCGCTCGTCCAACTTATCGACATAGGCGAAGGCGGCGTCCTTGTAGGGCACCTGCCGCAGTTGCCGTTCGACGGCAACGCCGCCTGCGGTCGTGAACGCCTGTGCACCGTCGGCCATCGCCAGCCCCTTTTTATCCGACATCGCCTCACCCCCCTGCCGCCGGGCGCACCGCGGATCGGACCTTCTCGACATGAAAAAGGCCGCCGGGTGTGATCCCCGAGCGGCCTTTGTCAAATCTCGCATATACGCATGCGCCGACCGCCGCTCTCAGGGAGAGGGCCGCCACCAGCACCGGATATGGTCGAGCGTGTTCATAAGTTTGAGACTAGGGCAAGCGCCGGAACTTGTCCATCGGGCGTCGCGCGGAAAGGAAGCGCGCCTTGTCCGCGCGGGGCCTCGGCGCTAGACCTGACCTCACAGGGGCATGCCGAAGGGAATGTGAGTTGCGCACCGAAACCGATCAGCCCGTACGCTTGGCCGAATACCGGCCCACGCCTTATGCTATCTCCACGGTGTCGCTCGACGTGCGGCTTGGCGATGCGCAAACGCAGGTTACGGCGGAAATCGCCTTTTCCCGCCGTGAAGGCACCCTGCTCGGCACACCCCTGGAGCTGGACGGCGACAAATTGGTGCTGACGAGCCTGCGCCTCGACGGCGGGGCGCTGGATCCGACGGCTTTCGAGGTAACGCCCGACCGGTTGACGATCCTGGCGCCGCCGGCGGAACCCTTCGTGCTCACGATCGAAACCAGCCTCATTCCGGAAGCGAACACCAAGCTGATGGGCCTTTACCGGTCTGGCGGAACGTGGTGCACCCAGTGCGAGGCCGAGGGCTTTCGCCGCATCACCTACTTCCTCGACCGGCCGGACATTCTGGCCGTTTACACCGTGCGCATGGAAGCCGATCGGGCCGCAGCGCCCGTGCTGCTTTCGAACGGAAACCCGATCAAAGCCGGGGATCTTGCCGATGGGCGCCATTTTGCTGTCTGGCACGACCCCTGGCCCAAACCGGCATATCTGTTCGCGCTGGTGGCCGGCGATCTGGCTGTGCTCAAGGACAGCTTCACGACCCGTTCAGGCCGTCCTGTCGATCTCGGGATCTATGTCGAACATGGCAACGAAAGCCGCTCAGTCTATGCGATGGACGCGCTGAAGCGCTCGATGGAATGGGATGAGCGGGTGTTTGGCCGCGAGTATGATCTCGACGTTTTCAACATCGTCGCCGTGTCTTACTTCAACATGGGGGCGATGGAGAACAAGGGCCTTAACGTCTTCAACGACAAATACGTTCTGGCTGATCCCGATGTCGCAACCGACACGGATTATCTCGGCATCGAGGCCGTGATTGCGCATGAATACTTCCACAATTGGACGGGCAACCGCATCACCTGCCGCGATTGGTTCCAGCTTTGTCTGAAGGAAGGCCTCACCGTTTTCCGCGACCAGGAATTCACGTCCGATATGCGCTCGCGCTCCGTGAAACGGATTACAGACGTACGGACCCTGCGCAGCCATCAATTCCCGGAGGATGGCGGACCGCTCGCGCATCCAGTTCGCCCGGATAGCTACAAGGAAATCAACAACTTCTACACGGCGACGATCTACGAAAAGGGTGCCGAGGTCATCCGGATGCTAAAGACGCTGATCGGCGACGATGCCTTCAGGCGTGGGATGGACCGCTATTTCGAGCAGCACGACGGCGAAGCCGCCACCATCGAGGACTTCATCGCCTGCTTCGCGGACGTGTCCGGCCGCGACCTTGCCGCCTTCATGCGCTGGTACAATCAGGCCGGAACACCGGCGGTGACCGTGACCGAAGCCTATGATTCCGCAGCCAAGACCTATCGGCTCGCCTTCGAACAGACCGTGCCGGCGACACCCGGCCAGCCTGTGAAACAGCCCCATGTCATCCCCGTCCGCTTCGGCCTTGTCGGTTCGAACGGCGCGGATATGGCCTATAGCGCCGTGTCCGGCGCGGAGGTTCATGACGACGTGATCGTGCTGGAGACCGGCCGCACGGAGGTCGTGTTCGAGGGCCTTGCGGAAAAGCCGGTGCCCTCGCTGTTCCGGGGCTTCTCCGCGCCGGTGAAGCCGCAGATCACGCAGCCGCTGTCGGACCTCACCTTCCTGATGCGGCATGACCGCGACAGCTTCAATCGATGGCAAGCCTCCAACACCGTCGCCATGACGATGCTGGTTGCCGGCGCCGACGCCGCCCGCAATAACGAAACGCCGCGCCCGGACCTCGGCTATGTGGAGGCGCTTGGCGACACCATTGCCGATGAACGTATGGACCCGGCCTTCCGAGCGCTCATGTTGGCCATTCCCGGTGATAACGATATCGCGCGCGAGATCGGCAAGAACGTGGATCCCAGCGCGATCGCGGAAGCGCACCGCGCCGTGCGCATCGCCTTGGCCGAGGGCTTGAAGCCAATTCTGGAGCGTATCGTCGGCCAAAGTGCCGACACAGGCCCCTATCGTCCGGATGCGGCCGGGGCCGGCCGCCGGGCTCTTGTGAATGCGGCCTTCGATCTCCTGGCCGCATCGGCGGATCCGGCGGTGCTTGCCCGTGTCGCCCGCCGGTTTGCCGAAGCGACGAATATGACGGATCGGCTCGCCGCGCTGTCCATTCTGGTTCACAGGGGCGCCGCAGAAGCGGGCGATGCGCTGGAAGCCTTCTACGATCGCCACGCAAGCGTGCCGCTGGCGGTGGACAAATGGCTGGCCGTGCAGGCCGCAGCACCCCTGCCCGCGACGCTCGACCGGGTAGCGGCGCTCATGCAGCACCCGTCCTTCTCGCTGCGAAACCCGAACCGAACCCGCGCCCTCATCGGCTCCTTCGCGAGCCTCAATCCAACGCAGTTCGCGCGGGCGGACGGAGCGGGCTTTGATTTCGTGAAGGAAACGGTGGTGAAGCTTGATGATATCAACCCGCAGGTTGCGGCGCGGATCCTGGTGAGCTTCCGGTCGTGGCGATCCTTCGAGCCGGGCCGCCGGACCAAGGCGGAGACGGCTCTTCGGCGCATTGCAGCCAAATCACCTTTATCCCGTGACGTCGCGGACATCGTGGAACGGACTTTAGCCTAACACATCCACCGCAAAACGAATCGCTAGGCGCTCTGCAGCCTGTTCTCATCTTGCTCTATACTTCAGAAATCGGGCAGGCAGTAATTGCCTAGTTAATCATTAACTTATTTTTTAACCTCTTACCCTCTGGACACAGCGATTCGTCATGATTCAAACTGCAGGTGATTCGGGGCGTGCCGTGTTTTCCCCGGGGCCGGGCAATTCGTATTCATCGAATTTGATTTAGGGGGCCACGGATGGCGCGGGCAGAGCATGCCAACGCTTCGAGAGGCTGGCGTTCGCGATTTGGCGTTGGCACGCCGGATACCGCGTTGAAAGGTCACGCCCGTATCCTCGCCCAGCCGGCTTATCGGCGGCTTTTGCAAGCCGAGCCGATTTTCCGCCGTTCGATCCCGGTTTTGATTGCGGCGTTCCTTATCGTCGTCGGCATCGCCCGTGTGTCGAACCTCATCGAAGCCCGCGAGGAAACCGAAAGCACGGCGCGTGACATGATCGCGCTTTTGACCGAAACGCTGGACGCCACGCTTTCCGCCACGGCCCCAATCGGCGCTGACCAGACCGCCTACGCCGGCGCCATGCGCACGGCGCTGCGCGAAGCCCTGCCTCCCTCGGCAACCAGCGATGGGCGCGTGATCCTGCTTGCAGACGGCACGGGCGCAATTCAAGCTACGGCACCGGAGGATTCCTCTCTGATCGGCCGATCGCTGATGGACGTGTTCGGGTCCGGCCAGCCGCTTGTGGTGTTCGGACAGCGCGCGGGCGTGCTGCCGGTCACCGTGGGGCTCGATACCGAAGCCATAGCCGCCGTGCACCACCTGACCGGGCCGCGCGGATCGGTTGCAGTGTTCCAGCCTACCGATCAGATCTTCATGGACTGGCGGCGCGATGTTTCGATGAACGTGTCGCTGTTCATCGGTACGAGCTGCATTCTCATCGTGATGGTCTATGCGTTCTTCGCGCAAACCTCGCGCGCCAGTGAGGCGGACCGCATCTATGCGGCCACCCAGGCGCGCGTCGACACCGCGCTTAGGCGCGGCCGCTGCGGTCTATGGGATTGGGATTTGGCGCGTGGCCGCTTGTTCTGGTCGCCGTCCATGTATGTGATGATCGGCATGGAGCCCAACTCCGACTTGATGGGCTTCAACGAACTCCAGGCCATGATTCACGAGGACGATGCGGATCTTTATGCGCTGGCGCGGGATCTTCTCGAAAGCGGCAAGGACGCAGTCGACCTTGAGTTCCGCATTCGTCATGCCGAGGGGCGATGGGTGTGGCTGCGCGCGCGCGCCGAAATCGTGCGCGACCGGGACGGCGCACCGCACCTGATCGGCATCGCGGTGGACGTATCCGAGCAAAAGCGGCTTGCCGAAAAGAGCGCCACCGCCGACCTGCGCCTGCGCGATGCGATTGAAACGATCTCGGAAGCCTTCGTGCTTTGGGATGCCGACAATCGTCTTGTGATGTGCAACAGCAAGTATCAGCAGTTGCACCAGCTTCCTGAAACGCTGATCCGCGAGGGGGCGGGCTATGAGGCTGTGATGGCCGCGGCGCGTCAGCCAGTCGTCCAGAGCCAAGGCGCCGTTGGCGCCTTCGACGACGGTGAGCGGTCTTACGAAGCACAGCTCGAAGACGGTCGCTGGCTCCAGATCAGCGAACGCCGAACCAAGGACGGCGGCTTCGTGTCCGTCGGCACCGACATTACGCCGCTGAAGCGGCACGAGGAAAAGCTGCTGGATTCAGAACGGCAGTTGATGGCCATGGTGGCGGATCTTCGCCAGCACCGGCATAAGATGCAGCTTCAAACGCAGCAACTCGTCGAACTTGCCGAGAAATACGCCGAGGAAAAAGCGCGCGCCGAGGCTGCGAACCGCGCAAAATCCGAGTTCCTGGCCTCCATGAGCCACGAACTGCGCACGCCGCTCAATGCCATCATCGGCTTTTCCGAGATCATGCGGTCAGGCATGTTCGGCGCGCTGGGGTCGGCGAAATACGACGAATATTGCGTCGATATCCACGAGAGCGGCACCTACCTTCTGAACGTGATTTCCGACATCCTCGATATGTCGAAGATCGAGGCCGGACGGGTCAATCTCACGCTCGAATCCGTCGTGCTCGACGATGTGATCTCCGAGTCCACGCGCATCATGACGCCGCAGGCCGACGGCCGCGCCATCCGCGTCGCCGCCAGCTTCGATGCGTCGAACCCGATGGTCGCCGATCGCCGGGCGATCAAGCAGGTTGCGCTCAACCTTCTTTCCAACGCGCTGAAGTTCACTCCGAAGTCCGGTCTCGTCAGCGTCAGCACGCGGTCGGACGGCGATTGGCTGATCCTCACCGTGTCGGACACCGGCATCGGCATTCCCCGGCATGCGCTGGAACAGCTCGGCAAGCCCTTCGTTCAGGTCGAGAATCAGCTCACCCGCAAGCATCCTGGATCCGGCCTCGGACTTGCGATCGCTCAGTCGCTCGTTGAACTCCACGGCGGTTCGATGGCGATCGAGTCCACGGAGGGCGTCGGCACCACCGTCACCGTCCGCCTGCCCCGCATCGCGGCGCCCACCGCCAGCGACGGCACCGCTGCTGTCGCGCAGCCGCCCACCGTCGTCGCGCAGAGCGGCATGGCGCGGGCCGTCGCCGTTGCCAATGCAAGGGGACCAAGCCGCGCGGTTCATTAGCCGAATTGCCCTTGAAAATTCGCAAGGGCCATACGATTTGAGGGTTATCGGGTCCGGGCCCCTCTGGCAGCGCTGAAAGTCTGCGATGTCGGACCCTTCCACCAGCGGCAATGCCGCTCTTGGGAGGACCCTATGGCTTCCATCGAAATCCTTCCCCCTTCGGCAATCGGCCCTCGTGAAGCCGAGAGCCTGGACATCGACGCGATCGAACGACGGCTTGAGCGTTATGCGCGTGTGATGGACGTTGCCTTCCGCATTCCGGGCACACCGATCCGGTTCGGCGCGGATTCGCTGATCGGTTTCATTCCAGGCGTCGGCGATATCGCCGCCCTCGGCCTCTCCGGTTATCTCATTTTTGAAGCTAACCGCCTCGGCGTGCCCGATCGGCTGATGGCCAAGATGATCGGCAATGTCGCGGTCGACGCTGTCGTCGGCAGCGTGCCGATCGTCGGCGACATATTCGACGTGGCCTTCAAGGCCAACATGCGAAATCTCGGCATTTTGCGTGCGCACATCGCGGACCTCAGGTCCCATCGCGCGCGGCCGATCAACAGAGGGTATCCGTCATGAAAGCGCTTATCGCCATCGCGACTTTCGCCATACTCGGCATCTGGACGCTTTTTGTCTGGATCGCGCACGCCTTCGTGGCCTTCGCCGGATCGGCAGCCTCGACCAATGCGGACATCTTGCCGATCCCGCCGGAATGGGTGGTGCTCACTTCCGACTCGCTCGGATGGCTGGCCGGCATCAGCGGCATGCTGGCGGTGATCGTCTGGGCGCTCGGCGCGCTCGTTATCGCCGTTCTCGGCGGCGTGGGTTATGCCCTTGCCTCGCGCGGCAAAGGACTGAAACTGCCGGGCAAGCAATTCACGGGTCGCTTCACCGGCGGCGGCTTCGGCCGCCCCAGCGACGGGCGCTCCTACAACGATCGCCGCTCCTACGATGACGATCGCTATGACGAACGCCCGCGCCGCTCCTTCGACGATGGGTATGACAATGACGACGACCGCCCGTATGACAACCGCCCGGCCCGCTCTTACGGCAGCAGCTCCCGCGATCGGGGCCTCGCCATCGGCGAAATGATCGGACGCGCCTTGAAAAAGCGGCTGAGTTGATCAGCTGCTGGTCCGCTCTACCGTCCCGATCAGTCGCTGGAAGGTAGCGCGGACCTCGGCTTCGGTTTCCCGCAGATGCGCTTCGAGGGTGTCGATGGTCGGCATCCCCGCGGCCTGTGTGACGAGATCGATGAACCCTCTCGGCGCGTCCCCCGGCTTGAATACGCCCTGGATCGATAGCCGCAGAACCTGCGTGAGGTCATCGTAAAGCCGGCTCGCGGACAGAACCACCTCCGCGTCGCCCTGCTCGATCAGCCCGGCCTCGCCAGCAGCCGCCAGCACGGCCCGCGTCGTGGTGGATATGATTTCCGGATGGTCCGCAGCGTGCACCAGTTGCAGCGCCTGCGCGATGAACTCCACGTCGATCAGCCCGCCCGGCGCCACCTTCATGTCCCAGGGGTCGCGCGATCCCTTCTCCGCCTCGATCCGCGCCCGCATGTCCGCCACATCCGCGAAGACCTTGGCCGGCTCGCGTCGGCGCGAAATCACCTCGCGCGTCACCGCATCCACCGTCTCGCCGAGCCCGCCGGTGCTCGTCACCACCCGCGCGCGTGTCAGCGCCATATGCTCCCACGTCCAGGCCTCGCCGCGCTGATAGCGCGCAAAGGCTTCGACGTGCGTCGCCAGCGGCCCCGCATTGCCGGACGGCCGGAGCCGGAAATCCACCTCGTAGAGCTTGCCCTCGGCGGTCGGCGCCGACAGCGCCGTCACTAGCCGCTGCGTCAGCCGGGCGAAATACTGCGTCGGCGACAAGGGTCGCTTACCGTCGGACATGTCGGCAGCCGGATCGTGATCGTAGAGCAATATGAGATCGAGGTCGGAGGCCGCGGTCATCTCCCGCCCGCCAAGCTTCCCCATCGCCACCAGCGCCACCCGTCCGCCCGGCACCCGCCCGTGGGCGCGTTCGAGTTCGGCGATCGTGGCATCCAGCAGCGCCGCTAGCAGCACGTCCGCCAAGGCCGCGAAGGCCGCCCCCGCTTGCCGCGCCGAAAGCGTTCCAGACAGCACCCGCACGCCGATCAGGAACATCTGCTCCTGACCGAAAATGCGGGCCCGGTCGAGCGCCTCCTCATAGGCCCGCGCCTCGCCCAGCGTTGAGTCCAGCAGCCGCGTCAGGTCTTCGCGCGTGGGTATCGCCCCGAAAAACGCCGGCTCCAGCACCGCATCCACCGCGTGAGGCCGTCTCGCCACGATATCGGCGAGACGGGGTGCGGCCCCCAGAATCGTCGACAGCAGCGAGAGCAGCGCCGTATTCTTCGCCAGCAGCGAGAACAACTGCACCCCTGCTGGCAGCCGCCGCAGCATGGCGTCGAAGGCGATGAATGCCTGATCGGCCGCGTCCGTCTCGGCGAAGGCCGCAAGCAGGCGCGGCGTCAATTCAGTCAGGATTTCGCGCGCGCGGGTCGAGCGTGTCGCTGGATAGCGGCTGAAATGCCAAGCTCGCACCGCCCGCGTCACCTCTTCGGGCTTTGCGTATCCAAGTGCGCTCAGAGTCGCGATCGTCTCCGGATCGTCGTCATCCCCGGTGAACGACATGCTGCCCATGCCGCCGGAAAGGTCCGCCTCCTCCTCGAAGAGGTCGGCGTAATGCTGGCTCACACGGGTCAGCCGCGCGGTCAGCGCCGCGCCGAATTCCACCCCGTCAGCAAACCCCATCATCCGCCCGATCCGGTCCAGCCCCTCTGGCGTTTCGGGCAGCGTGTGGCTCTGTTCGTCGGCCACCATTTGGATGCGATGCTCGACCTTGCGCAAAAACTGGTAGGCCGCAGCAAGGTCGTCGCGCACGCGGGCTTCCAGCCACCCTTGCGCCACCAGCGCATCCAGCATGGCCAGCGTTCCGCGCCCGCGCAGGTCGGGGTTCCGCCCGCCGGCGATCAGTTGCTGCGTCTGCACGAAAAACTCGATCTCGCGGATGCCCCCACGCCCGAGCTTCACATTGTGCCCCGCCACCGCCACCTTGCCATGGCCCTTATGCGCATGGATCTGACGCTTGATGGAATGGATGTCGCGGATCGCGGCATAGTCGAGATACTTGCGCCAGATATACGGCCGCAGTTCCTTCAAGAACCGCTCGCCCGCTGGTACATCGCCGGCGCAGGGGCGCGACTTGATCATCGCGGCGCGTTCCCAGTTCTGGCCCATGCTCTCGTAATACTGCAGCGCCGCCAGCACCGAAATCGCCACCGCCGTCGCGCCGGGATCAGGACGCAGCCGCAAGTCCACGCGGAAGGCGTAACCGTCGGCCGTCCGTTCCTGAAGGATTTTCACGAAGCGCCGCGTCAGCCGCACGAAAAACGTCGAGAGATCCGCGTCCGCCGGGGCCGGCACCCCTTCGCGGTCGAACAGCACGATGAGGTCGATGTCGGAGGAATAGTTCAGCTCTCCCGCCCCGTGCTTTCCCATCGCGAGCAATATCCACCCGCAGCCCACATCCGGCCGGTCCGGCTCCGGCAGGGTCAGCTTGCCCGCCCGGTGCGCCTCCGCCAGCAAAAATCGCACCGCCGCCCCCGCACAGGCGTCGGCCACCTCGGTCAGAGCGCGGGTTACGTCGGGCACGTCCCAGACCCCGCCCAGATCGGCGAGCGCGATCAACAGCGCCGCCTCTTGCTTGACCAGCCGCACCGCCCGCATCACGCCCGCTTCGTCTGGATGAACCCCGTCCAGCGAAGCCGCCAATGCCGCGACATGCGCCTCCGGATCCGCCGAAAGCACCCGCGCCAGCCGTTCGGGCCGGCGAAACGCGAGATCCCGCAGATACGGACTGTCGGACCCCACCGCCAGCACCAGCTCCCGCGCCTGCGGCATCGCAGCGAACACCGCCGCAAGCTGCCCGCCCTCGTCGCCCGCCAGACAATCCCTCAAATCGTCCTCGCAGCGCGCCAGAGCCGGACCCGCCTTCGGGATCAGCGCGATCCGGCGTCCGAGAGCCGCCACCCCGGCATCGTCACCCGAGGCTCCCATGCGGCTCCTCCTTCGCACCTTTGTCCACGGGCAGGATCAACGACACGCGCAGTCCCGGCTCCGCGCTCCCAAGTTCGATCCGCCCACCGTGAAGCCGCGCCACCGCGCCGACCAGACTGAGCCCAAGTCCGGATCCCGGTCGCGTCCGGCTCGTTTCAAGCCGCACGAAGCGTTCCTGGGCGCGCGCCCGGTCCGCCTCCGCAATGCCCGGTCCATTGTCCAAAACCTCGATTCGCACATCCCCGTTCACCAGCGCACCCGACAAACGGATCGTCATCCCCGCCGCATCCGCGTTTTCCGGCGGTACACCGTATTTGATCGCATTGTCGATCAGGTTGGTCAGCGCTTGGCTGATCAACGTGCGATTGCCGCGCACCCAAAGCGGCCGCGCGATGTCCACCACCAGCCTTCCGCCGGCTTCCTCCACCACCGGCTCATAAAGCTCGGCCACCTCGCTCAAAATCTCGCCCGCGTCCAACGCCTCGAAGGCCTCGCCCGATGCCCCCGCTTCCAGCCGCGCGATCCGCAG
The DNA here is from genome assembly GCA_051861205.1 of Oharaeibacter sp. Classification (GTDB taxonomy): domain Bacteria; phylum Pseudomonadota; class Alphaproteobacteria; order Rhizobiales; family Pleomorphomonadaceae; genus JBHYDC01. The sequence continues at coordinate 107,909 of JBHYDC010000004.1, read as the reverse complement.
CAGCGCGTCGAACACCTGGATAAGCTGATCAGCCTCCCCGATCGACTCCTCGATCGCGCCACGATAAGCGCTCTCGCCCTCCGCCTCTCGCAGCGTCGTCTCCAGCCGGTTGCGCAGCCGCGTGAGAGGCGTCTTCAGGTCATGCGCGATGTCGTCGGAAACTTCCTTGAGCCCTGTCATAAGCGCCTCAATGCGGTTCAGCATCAGGTTGAGGCTTGTCGCGAGATTGTCGAACTCGTCCATTGAACCTGTCACATCCAGCCGCCGCTTGAGATCGCCGGACATGATCTGCCGCGAGGCAGCCGCCATGTTCTCAACGCGCTTCAGCACGGATCGGCTCACGAAAAACCACGTCGCGAACCCCATCAGCACCATGACGACGATCGCGAAGCGGAACGCATCGCGGATCACCACCTGGAAATCCCGCCGCTCCGCCACGTCGCGGCCGACTAGCAGCCGGAATCCTCCCGGCAGCGCGAACACGCGCACCACCGCCTCGAACTGGCGTGAGACATCCCCGTCAAGTCGCTGGTATGTCACCGGTATCGGTTCGCCGTCCGGCAGGTTCAGCACGGCCAGCGGCAGATCCGCCACATTGCCCACGATCGTTCGGCCAGAGAAGTCCGCCACGAGATAGAGGCTCGCGCTCGGCCTGCGGCTCCTGAGTTCCACCGAACTCACGAGCTGCCGGATCCCGCCGCGCCGGTATTGTTCTGCCAACGAGCCGATCTCAGACGCGATCGTCGCCTCCAATTGGCGGTCCAGCAGCGTCGCGGTGTTGTTGGAAATGTAAGCGATCAAAAACAGCGTCAGCGCGGAAAACACCACGAGATAAACAAACGCCAGCTTGAAGGCCGTGGTGCGGACCAGCCGCCCGAGCGCCGTCATCGTTTCGCCCCGGCCCCCCTGTTCTGCATCCGCGCCTCAACCGCCGTCACGGATCATATACCCCGCACCGCGCACCGTGTGGAGCAGCGGCTTGTCGAACCCCTTATCGATCTTCCCGCGCAGCCGCGACACATGCACATCGATCACATTCGTCTGCGGATCAAAGTGATAATCCCACACGTTTTCCAGAAGCATCGTGCGCGTCACCACCTGCCCGGCATGCCGCATCATATATTCCAGCAACCGGAACTCGCGCGCCTGTAGCACAAGCTCGTTCCCGGCCCGCGCCACCGTATGCGACAGCCGGTCCAGCGTCAGATCGCCCACCCGGTACACTGTTTCCACGTCGCTCGGCCGGTTTCGCCGCGCCAGCGCCTCCACGCGCGCAAGCAGTTCGGAAAAGGCATAGGGCTTGGTCAGATAATCGTCGCCGCCCGCCCGCAGCCCTTTCACCCGGTCGTCCACCTGCCCGAGTGCGGAGAGGATCAGAACCGGGGTCCGGTCTTGGCGCCGCCGCATCTCTTCCACGATCGAAAGGCCGTCGCGGCGGGGCAGCATGCGGTCCACCACCATAACGTCGTAGCCGCCGCCTTCCGCCATAAGCGCGCCGGCCTCGCCCTCCGCCGCGTGATCGACGGCATGGCCAGCCTCCTTCAGCGCCTTGATCAGATAGGCGGCCGCTTCCTTATCGTCTTCGATCACGAGTACGCGCATGGCAGTTGACGACATCCGGTGTGTCCTTGGATGTGAACCTATGATGCTTGAAAACCGCAACAAAAAAAGCGGCGGACAAGCTTCCCTGTCCGCCGCTCGCTTGGCTATTCCGGTTGCAAAGGATCAGGCCTTGTCGATCGAAAGCGCCAGGAAGCGCACCTGATCGCCGGTCTTCACCCGCATCAGCACCGCCTTGCGGCCATCTTCCTGCGCGGTGCGAATGCCGTTTGCCACGTCCACAGGCGACGAAACCGCTTTGCCCGCAACGTCCAAGATCACGTCGCCTTCGCGCAGGCCCTTCTCGGCCGCCTTGCCGTCCGGGTCGAGCTTCGTCACGACCACCCCTTCGTCGCCGGCCCCCACCGCTGAGGCGGGCGCGAGCGACAGGCCAAGGTCTTCCATCGCGATCGCCGGATCAGCTGGCTTGTCGGGCGCCGTGCTCGCCAGCTTCTGCTCATCCGGCAGCGTGCCGAGATCGACTTTCACGGTCTCCTCGCGGCCGTTCCGCCAAATCGAGAGGTCCACTGCCGTATCAGGCGGATAGGCGGCGATCCTGCGCGCCAATTGCCGAGCATCTGCCACGCTCTCGCCGTTCACGGCCAGAATGGTATCGCCCGCTTTGATGCCTGCCTTCACTGCGGGTGAATTCGCCTGCGGTTCCGTCACCAGCGCGCCGCGTGCCTTGTCGAGCCCGATCGAAGCGGCGATATCCTCGGTCACCGGCTGGATCTGCACGCCCAGCCAGCCGCGCACCACCTTGCCGTCGTCCTTCAGATCGTTGATCACCGCTTCCGCTGTCCGCGCAGGGATCGCAAAACCGATGCCCACCGACCCGCCCGACGGCGAGTAGATCGCCGTATTCACGCCGATCACCTCTCCGGTGATGCTGAAGGCGGGGCCGCCAGAGTTGCCCTTATTGATCGGCGCATCGATTTGGAGGAAGTCGTCATAGGGTCCAGCACCGATGTCACGGCCACGGGCCGACACGATGCCCGCCGTTACGGTGCCGCCGAGGCCGAAAGGATTACCCACCGCCACGACCCAGTCACCCACGCGGGTCTCGGCCTTGGCAAAGGATACATGCGGGAAGTCGCCGCGCTCATCCACCTTCACCAGCGCAAGGTCGGTCTTGGGGTCGGTGCCGATCACCTTGGCGGTGTATTCCGCACCGTCTGTCGTCACCACCTTAACCTCCGAGGCGTTCTCCACCACGTGGTTGTTGGTCACAACATAACCGTCGGCACTGATGAAGAAGCCGGAACCCTGCGCCATTGCAAACTGCCGACGCTGTTCGCCCTCATTGCCGCCGGGGCCTTGCTGCTGTTGCCCGAAGCGCTTGAAGAAGTCGTAGAGCGGGCTGTCCTCAGGGATATTCGGCATCCCCGGAATGTTGAGCTGCGATGTGACTTGGCCTTCGTCGGCCTTCACGCGGATGGAAACGACCGCGGGCTGAACACGCTCGACCACGTCGGCGAAGGAAAACGGCTGTGCCATCTGCGTCGGTGCGGGCTGCGCCGAGAGGTTCTGGGCATAGGCGCTGTCATGGCTGAAGAACGTGGCCTCACCGGTTACGATGCCGCCGAGGGCAACCGCGAAGACGCTACCGAGAAGCAGGCCCTTCAGCCGGGTCGACCGGCGAGAGCTGGTATTAGTTTCGTTCGACATGGACATAAGCTCCATCAAGATTTCGTTCGGTAGCGGCGTAAGGGCCGCTCATCCGATGACCTCAAGATGGGGTATGTTGGTTTTCAGGAAAGTGACGGACGGATTAAATCTTGGTAATCCTTCCACGCCCTAAATCACGGATTTGTCAGCGCTTTGCCTTGCTCGTGCCACTGCCGAGCATGGATTGCAGCGCCGCCTCCTCATCCGCATCGAGCTTTGCACCCAGCGCCGCTTCACCTGTGCGAGAGCGCCTGCGCCACGCCAGCCAAGCGGCGATCCCGCCAATCAGCACCAATCCCGGCGCGGCCAGCCAGAGCACCAGCGTCTCGCCGTTGAGGCGCGGCTTCAACAGCACGAACTCGCCGTAACGCGCCACCAGGAAATCCAGCACCTCGTCGTTGCTGTCGCCGGCAACCAGGCGTTCGCGAACCAGAAGGCGCAGATCCTTGGCAAGCTGCGCATCGGAATCGTCGATCGACTGATTCTGGCAGACCATGCAGCGCAATTCAGCCGAAAGCACCCGCGCGCGTGCTTCAAGCGCCGGATCGGCCAGCTTCTCGTCCGGCTGAACCGCGAAAGCCGGCCCAGCCGCTAGCATCATCAGAATGGCGAAGATCAAGCGGCGCATGGTTCTCTGCTCCCTATTCCGCCGCCACCATTTGCGGTGTCCGCGCGGGTTTGGGCGCACCCACCCGCAGCCGCCGATCCGAAAGCGACAGCACGCCGCCCGCCATCATCACCAGCGAACCCAGCCAGATCAGCGTCACCAGCGGCTTGTCCCACATCCGCACCACCATGCCGCCGTCCGCCGTCTCATCGCCCAGCGTCACGTAAAGCTGCGAAAAGCCGTGTGTTTTAATGGAGGCTTCCGTCGTCGGCATCTGCCGCGCCGTGAACAGCCGCTTGGCCGGGTCGAGTTTGAACACCTCGGCCCCGCCCTGGCGCGCCGTCATATGCACCACAAGTTCGGAATAGTTCGGCCCCTGGCGCTGCTCCGCACTGTCGAATGTCACGTCGTAAGCGCCGATCCGCGCGGTTTCACCCGGTTTCATAACCAGAATATTCTCGCTCTGGAATGCCGTCACCGCCACGATGCCGAGCAGCGTCACGCCGAGCCCGGCATGTGCCACGGTCGTGCCGAACGCCGATCGCGGAAGCCCGAACAGCCGCCGCAACCCGACGGATAGCCCCACGTCGGCGAACCGTGCCCGCCCGATCAATTCCGCGAACGCCCCCACGATCAGCCATACCGCAAGCCCGATCATCAGCGCCGCCAGCACCGGACCGCCCTTTGTCCACCAAAGCGTCGCCAGCGTGACCAGGATCGCCAGTGCGAATGTCGCCATAAGCCGCTGCGCCGCACCGCCGATGTCGCCGCGTTTCCATGCGAGCAGCGGCCCGAACGGCACCGCCATCAACAGCGGCACCATCAGCGGCCCGAAGGTCAGGTTGAAGAACGGCGCACCGACCGAGATTTTCCCGCCCGTCGTCGCTTCCAGCACCAGCGGATAGAGCGTGCCCACCAGCACCGTCGCGCAGGCCGATGTGAGCAGAATGTTGTTCAGCACCAGCGCGCCTTCCCGGCTCACCGGCGCAAACAGTCCCCCTTGCGTCAGCGTCGAGGCCCGCCACGCGAATAGCGTCAGCCCGCCGCCGATGAACACGCACAGGATCGCCAGAATGAACACCCCTCGCGACGGGTCCGTCGCGAAGGCATGGACCGACGTCAAAACGCCCGATCGCACAAGGAACGTGCCGAGCAGCGACAGCGAAAAGGTCAGGATGGCCAAAAGCACGGTCCACACCTTAAGCGCGTTCCGCTTCTCCATCACCACCGCGGAATGCAGCAGCGCCGTGCCGGCCAGCCATGGCATGAAGGAGGCGTTCTCCACCGGGTCCCAGAACCACCAGCCGCCCCAGCCCAGCTCGTAATAGGCCCAGTAAGACCCCATGGCGATGCCGGCCGTCAGGAAACACCAAGCCGCCAGCGTCCACGGCCGCACCCAGCGCGCCCAAGCCGCATCGATCCGCCCTTCGATCAGCGCCGCGATGGCGAAGGCGAAGGAAATCGAGAAGCCGACATAGCCGAGATAGAGCAGCGGCGGATGAATCGCGAGGCCGATGTCCTGCAGCACGGGGTTGAGATCCTGCCCCTCGAACGGCGCCGGATCGAGCCGCAGGAACGGGTTGGACGTCGCCAGAATGAACCCGAGGAACGCCACCGTGATCCAGCCCTGTATGCCCAGCACATTGGCCTTCAGCGTTGCCGGCAGGTTCCCGCCGAAGGCCGCTACCGCCGCCCCAAATAGCACCAGGATCAGCGCCCACAGCAGCATGGAGCCTTCGTGATTGCCCCAAACGCCAGTCCATTTGTAAAGCAGCGGCTTCATCGAGTGCGAATTCTCGAACACATTCTGGATCGAGAAATCCGACACGAGATAGGCGTGCGTCAGCGCTGCAAACGACACGCCCACGAGCAGCAGTTGCGCAAACGCCAGCGGCGATCCCACCGCCATCAACGCACCGTCGCGCACCCTCGCACCGATCACCGGCACGATCGATTGAATGATCGCAAGGGCCAGCGCAAGCACCAGGGCGTAATGGCCGATTTCCGCGATCATCGCTCGACTATCCTCTGCCTGAGTAAGCCCGGCCGCATCGTGGCGGCGCTCGCAAACCTAACCCGAATTCCAAAGCCCGTCTCAATTCGTCAGCGGCGCATCCGCCGGTTTTGCCGGATCGGAAACCGCGGCCGGCATCGGGGTGCCCTCCTGCCACCGACCTTGCGCCTTCAGCGCATCGACGACTTCCTTCGGCATGTAATTCTCGTCGTGCTTGGCCAGCACCGTATCGGCGCGAAACACGCCGTCCTCGCCAAGCACGCCTTCGGTCACCACGCCCTGGCCCTCCCGGAAGAGATCGGGAAGCAGCCCCGTGTAAACCACCGCCACGTCGTTCGCCGTGTCCGTCACCTCAAACGACACCGTCGCACCGGTTCCACGCACCACCGATCCGTCCTTCACCAGCCCCCCGATCCGAAGTCGTTGACCCGGATCGATCGTCTGCTGCACCAGATCGGTCGGCGTCTTGAACAGGGCGATCTGGCCGCTGAGCGCGAACAGCGTCAGCCCCAGCGCCGAAGCCAGCACCGCTCCCGCCACGCCGATAAGCGTCAGTCTCCGCTGCTTTCGCGTCATCCCGCCACACCCACGTCGCGCGCAACCGTTTCTATTGCTTCGAGCTTAGCCGCATCGCCGGCAAACGTCGCCTTGGCCTTTTCGTAAGCGGCCTTTGCGTCATCGTTGCGGCCAAGCACGGCATAGGCCCGGATCAGCCGCTGCCATCCCTCAGCATCATTCGGATCCTCGGCCAGCCTGCCGGCGAGACGCTCCACCATGCCGCCGATCATGGCAGACCTGTCCGCTTCGCTCATGCCCGCTGCGGCCTGCACGTCGTCCGCGCTGGGTCCCGGCGCCGCCGCCACGGCAACCTCCGGCGGCAGCATCGGCGGGGCCGGCGTATCGGCCGGCAGCTTCAGCGCGGCAAGCGCCCGTGCCCTGCCCTGCATCACCGGCTGGATCCACGGCGCATCGGCAGGCGAGCGCTTGATGATCTCGTCGAAATCGGCCAGCGCTTCCTGTTGCCGGCCGGCCTGCAACAGCCCCTCTGCCCGGTAGAACCGCGACTTGATCCGCGAAGGGTCTGCCGCCACTACGGCATCGAAAGCGGCCTGTGCGTCCGCCGAAACCAGCCCGTCATTGGCGGCCACCAGCGCTTCGCCATAGGTCTCGCGCAGATCCGCCGTCGGCGGCTCCAGCACCATCAGCTTGCGATAGGCCTCGGCCGCATCCTGGAACCGGCCGATCCGCATGTAGACGGGCGCAATCACCCGCCAGCCCTCGGCGTCACCAGGATTGGCCGCAAGGTGCCGCTCCACCCGCGCCACCATCTCGTCCAGGCCATTTGCATCCGGCTGCTCGTTCATCCGCGCGGAAAGCGGCTGGCCCGGCAGATCCGGCGATCCCGTGATCGCATAGGTCGAGATTGCAATCACCGGCACCAGCACGATAGCCGCCACCGCGATCGGCCGCGCCAGCGAGCGGCGCACCGGCACGCTCTCGTCCGCCGAGGCTCCGGCCCGCAACAGCCGCCGCGCGATCTCGGTTCTGGCCGCTTCCGCCTCACCCTCGGCGATCAGCCCGCGCTCCCGGTCGCGCTCCAGTTCGTCGAGTTGATCCCGGTACACCGCCGCATCGAAAGCCGCGTCGGGCGTAGCCGCCTTTCGGCGGCGCGCCAGCGGAACAAGTACCGCCAGCGTCGAGGCGGCGGTCATGAAGGCGAAGATTATCCAGAGGACCATGAACCCGAAACATCTCCGAGGGGCGCGGATTAAACCGTCCGGTCACGACATAAGCCAGCTTGGCACGTTTCTCAACGTGCAGCCGCTGCCGCGCCTCATGGAGCCCCCTTAAGGTGCCCGTTTCAAGGCATGGTCACGCTGCTTGCGAAGCAGTTGGGCATAGACGTCGCCTTGCAATTGCTCGGACATGCACAGAAGAATTTCCGAAACAGCCGCCAAATCATTCAGCGTATCGCCTTTCGCTTTTCGCAACGTATCAATCAATTGACCGCCGTAAACCTCAATGGCTCGACCGGTCGCTACATGAAGTCGCCCGATCAGTTCGTTCAGCGCAAGACTTTCGCGATATCGAATGGCCGCAGCCAATATCGTGACCTTCTGCAATGCATGTAAAGACTGCGTTGCAGACGGTTTTTCGTCAGCGTCAATCCGCAAGCCCTGTCGCACGGCAAGCATCACGCCGTCCAACTCGTTGGCGATCAATTGCGAAATGGTCTTGCGCAACTGCGACAATCGCGCACGCGAATCCGGATCGTTGTCGAGGTTGACCGAGCCGACGAGCGCGCGTGCCGCGTCGTGAAAACTGTGGATCTGGGTCACCATGGCCGCTGTCGAATCGGCCGTCTGGGAAAGCTCGGCGAACCGCGCGATGCTGCATTCGGCCAGCGACAGCGTAACGTCCATAAACGGCCCGGCAATGCCCCGGCGGATCGTCGCCACATCCACGGTTTCGGCGATCAACGTCGCCAGCTTGACCATCGTTGAGGGAGACGTGACCTTCAGCGCCAGACCGGCGGCAATGTAGGGCGCCTCATCCGGGTGGTCCGCCACATGCGCGACCACCTGCTCGCATAGGATCCTCTCTGAGGCTTCACCGACATGCGTCGTCGCCGGTAGGCGTGCCAGCAACCGTTGCACGCTCGCACAGCGATTTCTTAGGTCGAGTAGGTCGACCAGATCGGCATAGCTATCAACGCCGCCCACCCGCGAGCGAAACCGCTGGCCGGAGCTTCCGTCGTCGTTCGATTCAACGACCAGCCTTGCAAGCTCGCGCCACATGGTTTCGCCAAGCGCCTTGGCGGCCGTCACCGTTCGCCGTTCACCAGGCCCGCGAACCAGAGGCGTGCCGTTCAAATAAGGCTCGAACGCCTCCCGCATCGCCGACGTCGTCACATAGGTCCAAATCTGGTCGATCGATCGCCGCGACACCCAGCCCCGCTGCTTCACCGCAAGCCGTTCCTCAATGATGAACGGCGCGAACGGCTCGAAGATGATGGCCTTGACGTCAATGGTTACAGGCGTTTCCAACTCGGTGACGGAGAAGCGCGCCGCGTCCACCAGCGAATCCAGTGCGCTGCCGTTTCCATGCACGCGGTTCGCGGCTTCCAAGCGGCGAAGAAGGATCTTCCGGGCCGCAGGAGATAGCCCGTTGAGATGATTCAGCACCTTTTCTCGCATAAGGCCGTCTTCAGCCATGCGCTGCGCCCCCAGGCCATCTGTTCGAGGGGCATGTTGCGAAAAATTGGTTTACGATAGATCAACTTTCTCAGATGGAAGTTTAAGCCTTTGTAAAAACAAAAACGGGGGCGTCTTTACGCCCCCGTCAGAATTCCCGCGCCGCGCAGCCTTCAGCCAACAGGGCGCCATGTGCCATCCGGATTGCGGCAAGCCGTACCGCGCGCGACCTGCGCCTTTCCGTCGACATAAATCGTGTTGGTGTATTCGCGGCACTGCTGGTTGTTGACCACATAAGCGGGGCCCGCCTGCGCGTCGCCGTAAAGACCGGTCTCCGGATTCGACCAGCGCGAGGGGCGGCCGGTGTCCAGAGCCTGATACTGCGCCACGGCGTAGTACTGGCGATCCTGCTCGTCCATGCGCGCGCCGATCTGGTTTCCAAGGAAACCACCGATCAGAGCGCCGGCCGCGATTGCCGCTACCTTGCCGGAGCCTGCGCCGAAGGCCGAACCGATCGCAGCGCCACCAACCGCACCCGCCAAGGCGCCGAGTGTCGACTTCTGCCCCATCGTCGGGTCCGAAGCGCAGCCGGCGAGCATGGTGCCGACCAAGCCGGCGATCATGAATTTCTTGACGATCATAACTTCCCGTCTCCTTGTCCTGGCATTTCGGTGGCCGTGGCCTATTGCCTCAGGATCCTCGAACATTGTTAATAGCCAGTGATCTCAAAAGTTCCTGGCTGATGAAAATGGCCGAAATGCGGATTTCGGCCATTTATCCCTGCGGAAGCTGAACCGTGACAGAAAGCCCGCCAAGGTCGGAGCCAGCCAGAATCAGCCGTCCGGCGTAGGCCTCAATCACCTCGTCCACGATAGAAAGGCCAAGGCCGCTTCCCGGTATCGTTTCATCCAACCGTCTGCCCCGCCCGATCACGTCGGCATACTTGTCTTCCGGCAGTCCGGGCCCGTCATCGTCCACGGTTATCGTAACCATCGGCCGATCAGCCGGATCTTCGCGTGCCACCACAACCCTGATTCGCCCACGCCCGAATTTGGCGGCGTTATCCATGAGATTGCCAACAAGCTCATCCAGGTCTCGGCGATCGATCCGCGCCTTCAAATCGGGGTCGCCCGCCACTTCGATATCGAGATCGCGGTCGAGATAAGACCGTCTGAGCAGTCGCTCCAAGCTTTCCACCGAGCGCATCACGTCGGCCGTCGAAGCCACCACACGCCGCTCCGCCGCCATCCGTGCGCGATCAAGATACCAGTCCACCTGCGCCCGCATCAGGCCCACCTGCTCCACCACCTTGGCTGCCAGCGGTCCATCCTCCTGCCGCGCTTCGTTCAGCATCACGCTCAGCGGCGTCTTCAGCGCATGCGCCAAATTGCCGACATGCGCCCGCGCCCGCTCCACGATCGCCACGTTGGTCTCGATCAAAGCGTTCAGTTCTGCGCCAAGCGGTGCGATTTCGTCGGGAAGCTCAGCCTCCAGCCGAGTCGCGCGGCCCTCCCGGATCGCCGCCAGCGAGGCGCGCATCTCTTCCAGCGGTTTCAATCCAAACCGCACCTGCAACACGGTCGCCAGCAGCAACCCGCCGGCAAACACCGCCAGCGTCATGAACACGCGCAGCCGAAATCCGGAAATCTCGGCGTTCAACTCATCCGGATTGCCCGTGACGGCGATCACATAACGGCGGTCTCCGGTCAGTTGAACCCGCTGCACCACCAAGCGAAGCTGCTTGTCGGCCGGCCCCTTGATATACGACGCCGCGACGGTGCCATCCTCCGGCGGCACCGGCAGATCCAGCACCTCGCCGAACAGCGACCGGCTTGCCGTCACCACCGATCCCGATGCCGCGTCCAGCACCATCCAGTACCAGCCGGTCAGCGGCAGCAGAAACCGGGGCTCGCCCAGGCTTCCCGGCTCCGGAACCTGATCCGCCGGCGTGCCCGCCACTGCTCCAACCAATGTCTTTTGATAAACCCCGATCCTGGCATCGAAGCTGCGGATCAGGCTGGAGCGATAAAGCTCGGTCAGCACCACGCCCGCGATCGCCAGCGCGATCGCGCTCCAGATCGCGGCCGTGATCACCAGCCGAACCGCGAGCGACCGGCCGCTTGGCATCCGAACCGGGAATTTCGCTCGCACCATGGCAGCCTCAGGCCTCCGGATGCGCGATGATTCGGTAGCCAAGCCCCCGCACGGTTTCGATCAGCTCGACGCCCAGTTTCTTGCGCAGACGGCCCACGAACACCTCGATCGTGTTCGAATCCCGGTCGAAATCCTGATCGTAGAGATGCTCCACCAGTTCCGTCCGTGACACCACCTTGTCGGTGTGCAGCATCAGATACTGCAACAGCCGGAACTCATGCGACGTCAGCTTGACCGGATTACCGGCCACCGTCACCCGGCCCGCCTTCCCGTCCAGGCGCACGGATCTAATCTCGATCTCGTTCGACGCATGCCCTGCCGCCCGCCGCATCAGCGCCCGCAGCCGCGCCAGCACCTCCTCCATATGGAAGGGCTTGGCCACATAATCGTCCGCACCCGCGTCGATGCCTGAAACCTTGTCGCTCCAGCGATCGCGCGCCGTCAGCAGCAGCACCGGCATCCGCCGATCCGCCCGGCGCCAGGCCTCCAGCACGCTAAGCCCATCCATCTTCGGCAGACCGATATCCAGAATCACCGCGTCATACGGTTCGGTGTTGCCGAGAAAATGACCTTCATCGCCGTCCACCGCGCTGTCGACGACATAGCCGGCGTCCTTGCACGCCGTCACCAACTGCCGGTTCAAATCAGGATCGTCCTCGACGATCAGCACGCGCATGAGCGGGCATCCCTAGTTCATGACTTGCCCGGACCGGGCGTCCACGATCACCGTCGTCACCCGGCCGCCATCGACCATGACGGACAGGCGATAGACGAGTTGGCCACCGCGCTCGCAGAGTTGCGCGTCGAGGATATCACCCCCCACGCTGCGCGCGACGGCGCCAAGGCGCAGCGCCTCCCCCGCCGCAACCGCTTGCCGGGCCTCCCCGGCTGACAGGCATGCGGCCTCAGCCGCCGGCACGCACAGGGCGGAAACCAGCAAAACTGCAATCAGCGGAGACCACAAATGTTCATACCTCATCATCGCCGGACCATACGGCGCCGCGCCTGAACCGTCCATGAATGCGCCCGTCACGCTGCCGGCTGCGCTTGGGTGCTCGAAGGCTCCGGCATAAGCCACTCCTCGCCCTGCCGTCGCCACCCGATGCCCACCTGGTCCGGGCATGGCAGAGCCGTCAGTTCTTCCGGCGGCGACCAGCCCGGCCCCCCGTCCCAGATCACGCGGTTCACAACGATGTCGCCGTCAAGCAGCGCATACACGTTATCCATATCGATCACCCCCAGGATAGAAACCAGATTTCGCCGCGTCCACCAGCGCCCCCGGCGCCGGAATTCGCCCCGTTGGTCGAGGCCCCTCCGCCGCCGCCGCCGCCGCCCGGCACGCCCCCTGCCCCGCCGGATCCGCCGGCGGCCGTACCCCCGATGTTGCCGGATCCGCCGGCGCCCCCGCCCCCGCCAACGCCGCGCGACCAACCTTTTGAGCCGCCCGTGCCGCCGTTGGCGCCCGCCGCGCCCGCCGTGCCCTGCAGGCCGCGACGGCTTGCGCCCTGCGAGGCCGCGCCGAAAGATCCGATACCCCCCGCGCTCGCCACCGAGGCGGATGCAGCCAAGCCACCGCCGCCGGCGCCCGCCCCCGGTGCGAGGCTGTTGGAGCCATAGGGGCCATCAGTTCCCGCTGCTTTTTGCCCGGCTCCGCCCGATGGCGAGCCAAGAAAACCTGAGCCGCCCGCGCCGGCCGTCAGCGAACCGCCGGCTCCGCCGTTTCCCCCGTTTGCGAAGGAAATCTCGTTCGAACCGTTGAAGACGGTGGAGGCGCCTCCGGCACCGCCCGCGGTGCCGCTCGTATCATCCGCCGCGGCGGCCGCTCCCCCCGCTCCGCCGGCGCCGACTGTGCAGGTCAGCGTTGCGCCAAGCTCGCTCGCCAGGAACTCGCTGACGATAATGCCGCCCGCTCCCCCGCCGCCGCCGCCGAAGCGATCCGCCGTCGCGGCGCCGCGCCGTCCCGATCCCCCGCCACCGGCCGCCCCAACGGCCATCACGGTCACGCGCCGCGCCCAAGCCGGCTTGGTCCAGGTGCCGGACGCGGTCATCACGTCGACTTGGCTGCGCAAGGCGCCGTTGGTCAACGTCACGTTTCCCGTCGTCCGGTCCACTGTGAAGCCCGTGTTCCACGTATTGCCGTCCGGGCTCACCTTCAGCGCGAAATCATCACCCCCGACGAGGCCGAATTCCGCCCGTCCGGAATACCCCGTTTGGAACAGATACGACGCCGTATCGCCCAAGCCGGTCTTGTTCAGTTTGATCTGAAGGCCCGCCCCCTCGTCGGTGAACAGCGCGGCGGCCAGCGACGCCACGATCCGGTTCGCCGCATCCGGCGCGGCGTTGATGCCAAGCCGCTTGGCCACCACCGCCGGGCTTGCCCAGGCCGTTCCGGTCCATACCACCTGGCAATCCTCATCCTCCAGATAGACCAGCCATCCGGCCCGTGCCGCATAGAAGCGCCAAACGCCGTCTTGGAATGCCGCGATCTGCCCAGCTTTACTCGTCCAGCCACCGGTCGCGCTTGCCGCCACGATGTAGCAATCGCCCTCGGCCGGCGTAGCGGGAGGAGCCGAAAGCGTCCGGCTCTTCACGGCCAATTGCACCAGAGCGTCCAGCACGGTCAGCGCATCATTGTGCGTCGTATGTTTCTGCGCCTGCGCCGCCGCCAGCAGCGGCAGTTTCAGCCTTGTCGTGTCAGACATCGATCGTCCTCCTCACCTCACGCCCGGCACCGAGCGTTGCCGACATTTGCCGCACCGATACGTCGAGGCGCGCCGGCAGCGCGCCGAAGTCAGCCACCTGCTCGACCGCCGAATACACCGCCTCCGGTGCCGTCACGGTCACGGCCCGCCGCACCGCCGTCCCGTCGTGAATCCGCAGTTCGTAAACCTCCGACGCCTCGTCGAGCGGCACCTCCACCGCCGCGAAATCATCGCCCGCGATGCGTGTCCGGCGCGTCCAGCGCAGCGTCACGGCCCCGCTCGCCGCATCGCGCTCGGCCCTGAGGCGAACCGGCGCGAGCGGCGTGAGCCCCACGCCCGCCGGCGTCACGGTCAGTTCCGTCATCGCGCTATCGCCCACGTTGCGCCGCGCCGGGCCCACCCGCAGCGTCAGCGCGCGGCCCACCTGCGTCCGCGCGATCGGTAGCGGCCGCACCGCACCGTCGAGCAGCACGAACATCGCCCCCGCCGGATGCCCCGCCGCCGCCAACGCCTCGGTCCCGCCCTGCCCGCGCAAGAATTGCGACAGCCGATACCGCCGCTCGCCGATCAGTTCGGCGCCCGCGAACTGCACCACTTCCCAGCCCGCCTCCGAGCCGATCGCGGCTAGATTTCCGCCGTCGAGCACCGCGTCCATCGCAAGGCTCGCCAGCGTTCCGCGCACCAGCGTCACCTCCACCGTGTTGCGGTCGTCCACTTGCCACACCCGCCCCGCGCCAAGCGGCGTATCCAACTCGCCCATCACGGCCGGCGCGGACAGCGTATCGATCAGCTGATATCCCCCCGCCACTTTCCGGTGCACCGCCATCTGGCGCGGCCACGGCTCGGCCGCCGCCGCCAGATAGGGCCGGTATGGCGCGTCGTCCCCGTCCAGCGCCGGCAAATCCAGCACCGCTACCACCGGCGCCGCCGACACCGCCGCAAAGCCCGTCCCGGTCCGCTTCACGCCCACGGAGGCCGCCCGCGCCACGATCGAAACATCCACCGTGCGCGCCTCCACCCGGCGCACATCGCCATCCTCGATGCTGCGGATCAGCACGCGCACCGCCGCCCCATCGAGATCGAGATCCACCACGTCGCCCGGCTCGGGTGCCAGCATCGCCGGCGGCAGCGCGAAGCGCACCGTTTCGCGCCCGGCGTCCAGATCCTTGATCAGGGCCTCCACCTCGCCCTGCATCACCGTTGCCGAGCCCGCCACCGGCAAGGCGAGATCCAGCACGCGCGGCGGGCCGTCCCGGCGCGCCACCGCGCTCGACTGCCGCCCGTCGGCCTCCGTGTTTAGAAAGCTCACCGCCACTTCGCCGGGAACATCCTCGGCCTGCGCCCGCTTCATCTCCACCACCGCCGCGTCGCCGTCGTCAGTCAGGTCGTCCCGGCTAATGGTCAGCCCCACCCGGCGCGGCCGGTCCGCGAACCGCAGCCCCGTCGCCGTCTCCACCACCGTGAATCGATAGAGCCTCGCAAGCGCCTCGATCAGATCGCGCGGGCTCGATCGATCGGTGATCGCCACCCCATCCACCACCGGCGAAAGGCCCTCCACATCCAGCGTCCCCACTACCACGCCCGAAAGAACCGCCGCGATCGTGTCGTCCAGCGGCGCTGCGCCCAGGCGTCCGTTCAGCCAGTGCCCGGTCGCCCAGTTCGCCCCGTCGCTCCACACGTCGCTCGCCAGCGGAAACCACGGAAACGGCCGCGCGTCCCACGTCCATACATGGCTGCGCGCATGGTCCACCATCCGCCGGCCGTCCACCGGCGACACCGGATTATGCGCCGCCACGAACCCCGGCGCGGCCGGGTCGAAGCGCGTCAGTATGGCCTCGATCGCTCGGCGTTGCATGGCATCGTCCCGCGTCCCGCGCGAGAAATACGGCGCGGCCGATTCCGACGACTGCGCGTCCACGAACACATTCGGCTGGTTCGCGCCTCCGTCCACCGCCGGACACCCGATTTCGGTGAAGCGAATCGGCTTCATGCCTGCCAGCCAACCGCTCGGGCTCGCCTGCTCCACGCCGCCCACACGGTCGTAATGCCGGTTCGCCCACCAGCTCGCGAAGTCCTTGTAGCGATAGACCCACGGCTTGCCCGCCGCGCCATCGGTGATCGCGGTCCGCGTGCCCGCCCGCCGGTCGGCCTCGCTGGCGTAGTACCAGTCGAAACCCTCGCCGCCCGCCACATTGCCGGCCAGATAGGCCCGGTCAGTGGGCCCGTTCGCAACCTCCGCGTCCGCATGGTCGCCGTCCCGCCAGTCGGCCAGCGGCAGATACGCGTCGACCCCCACGAAGTCGATGTTGGCATCGCTCCACAACGCGTCGAGGTGAAAGGCCACGTCGCCGGCAGCCGGCTGATCGCCGAACCATTCGCTCCAATCGGCCGCATAGCTCACCTTGGTCGCGGCACCGAGCACCGCCTTCACATCCGCCGCCAGCGTCTTCAGCGCCGCCACGAAGGGATAGGCCCGCCCTTGCCCCCGGATCGAGGTCAGCCCCCGCAACTCCGATCCGATCAAAAACGTCTCCACTCCGCCCGCCGCCTTGCAGAGGTGGGCGTAGTGCAAAATCATCCGCCGATAGCTCCACTCCGCCGGGCCGGAATAGCTCACCGCCCCGCCCGCCACGGCAAACTGGTTGCGCTGCGCCGTCCCGACGAAATTCGCCACCTGCGCCGCCGCAGCCGCCGTCCCATAGGGCGAGCCCACCGCACCCCGCCCCGGATGGCACGTGATCCGCCCCCGCCAGGGATAAGCCGGCTGCGCCGTGCCTCCCTCCGGGTTCGGCAAAGCATTCCCCTGGGGAATGTCCATCATGACAAAGGGATAGAACGTCACCGCCAGCCCGCGCGCCTTCAGCGACGCAATCAGTTCCAAAACCGACGCATCGGACGGCGTGCCCCCGAAGGCCGGCTTGCCATCCACCCGGCTCGTCAAAGCGGCCGCGCCGCGCGTCGCCCCCGCGACAGACCACTCCATTCCCCGCGTGGTCTTGACCGGCTGATCCACCTTCGGCCGCACCGTGCAGCTTCCCGCGCGCAAGTCATCGCCGAACCAGGCCGCCACCACCGCCACGCTCTCAAGGCGCGGGCACACGGCCTGTAACTCGTCGAGCGCCGCCGCCACATCGCTCGTCGCGGTCGCCGCGTGCCGGTTCTCAGCCCACGTCACGCCCTTGGCGGGCTCGCTCGTCACTTCGCTCGTCGCATAACCGAACTCGGTCGCACCGGGGATCAGCGTCACGCCCCTCATCATGCCCTCCAGCCGTCCGGTCGGGCGGATCACCTCGAAGGTCAGTTGCGGCAGCGCATTGCCGAAGTCGTCCAGCGGCAGCCGCTCGAACACGACATAGGCCACGCCGCGATAGGCCGGCGCGCTCCCCTGCTTGGCCAGAACCAGCGCGTCCGGCTCCTGCTCCTCCCCGCCCAGATGCACCCGTATCATCACGTCGTTGAGGTCGAGCAGATCCCCGTTCGCCCAAACTCGCCCGATCTGCGCCACCGGCCCCTCGCACAGCGCCACCGCGAAATTGGCGAAGTAGCTATAGGTCGTCACGGCCGGTCCGCCGCCCTTGCCGCCCGCGCTCTCGCTGGTCGAGGCTTCCTCGAACCGCGTCGCCCAGATCACCTCGCCCGCCAGCCGCATCCGCCCGTAAACGCGCGGGATAACCGCCCCCTCGCTCGACGATTGCACGTCGAGATCGGAAAGCTTCCCAACCGACCGTCCCGCTCCGCCGCCGAACAGCGCCTGATCCACGAGCCCGCCCGCGAGCGAGCCCACCGCCTGCCCCACGATCCCGGCCGTCGCGCCGAACAGGCCGCCGACCGCGTTTCCAGCGGCCGCGAGTAGCAATGTCGCCATGTCGGCACCTCACTCGATGTCGGGAAAACGAAAGGCGGCCGCAATGCGCGCGCGCCACCACGGTCCAAGCGGCGCCATCGCCACCACCGCGCCCTCATGGGCATGGATGAACCGGTTGCCGGGCGCCAAAATCCCGGCATGCTTGGCGGCAAATCCCGCCCGCCAGCGAAATAGCACCACGTCGCCGGGTTCCGCCGCGTCTATTTCGATGGCTTGGAGATGCCGCCCCGCCGCGCCCATCAGCGTTTCCGGCGCACCCGCCTCTGCCCAGTCGCGGGTATAGGCCGGCGGCGTTTCGGGCTCCGGCCCCACCACCTCGCGCCACACCCCGCGCACCAGCCCCAGGCAATCGCAGCCCACGCCCTTCAGCGAGGCTTGATGGCGATAAGGCGTACCAAGCCACCCCATCGCCGCATTCACAATGTCGTCGCGCGCCATCAGAACAACACGCCCCCGTCGTCCTTGCCGTCGCCGCGCGCGTAGGAAAACACGAAGTCGCGGCCCGGAATGTGGGGAAAGCCCCGGAAATTGTCGGTGTTGCCGAATTTGTCGGCGCAGGTCTCGAAGCGCTTGTCGCAGCCCGCCACCAGCGTCAGCGCCGCGCCCACCTCCGGCGCGTTGGGCAGCGCCCGCCACGGCGTCAGCCATACGCCCGTCCCGTCCACCTCATGCGCGTCGATCGGCACCGCTCGGCCCGCCAGCGCCCCGCTTGTGAAGGTCATAACCCCCTTCGCGAACCACCCCGCCGCGAACGCCCCCGCGCTGTTCACCCGTATCCTGGTCCCACTCACCACCGCCACCGTCACCGCCACGGTGTATGCACCCGGCGGCACCTTGCAGCGCGCATCCCCGAAGGCCGCATCGCAGGTCCGGTTGAACAGCCTCCCGGTCGGCTGATCCAGCGCATGCGCCGGCCCGCGCACCTCGGCGCGAAAAACCCCGTCGCTACGCGTCACTTCGCCGATGGTACCGGTCCGCAGCCGCATCCTTTCGGTCGGCGTGTTCCAGTTGACGAGGTGCACCTCCACGCTCGCCCCGTCCCACCGCCCGCTCGCCAGATCGGCCTCGGTGATGCGGCCCGAGGTCAGCGCGCCCGTCACCTCCTCCTCGCCCACCGCCAGCCCGTCGCCCCGCGTCGCACTCGATCGGTCGAAGCCGGATGCGGGCTCGCACGCCACGCCGTCCACGGTCAGCGTGCGGTCATGATCTGTGAATCCCAGCACCGTCCCGTCCGTCCGCCGCACGATCCAGCACGTCGCCAGCGTCGTCGCGGATCCAGCCAGATGCCCCGCCAGTTCAGTCGGTATCGCCCTCATGGCCGCACCTCCACCAGCGGAATGGCCGCGATTTCACCGGCCGAAAAGCTCGATAGATTGGCCGTCAGCGCATCGCTGTCGAAGCGCACCGGCACGTCGAACATAAAGCCCGCCGTCACCGCTGCCCCCACCGCCGGCGCGGTCGCCAGCGTCACGGTTCCGGCGGCGCTATCCACCGTCGCCGTCGCCGCCGTCCCGTTCACCGCCACGAGCACCGTGCCCGCCACCGGCTTTTCGATCCGCCGGTCATAAGGCGCGAAGTTCGCCCCATAGCGCTTCACCAGCTCGAAGGTCTTCGTCACGCCGTCCCCGGTTCCGATCCGCTGATCGGTTGCCGCCGGCACGCCGCCCGGCGCGCAGGACTTGCAGTCAGCCCGGTCGCGAAACCGGAAGCCGTGCAGCCGCCCGCGCCGCTCCTCGAAAAACGCGATCACCTGATGCAGGTCGTCCAGCGATTTGACGCCGGACCCCGCGTCATAGCGGCGCCGGCTGTCGGCCCAGCGCCCGTTGCGCACCTCCCGCCCGCTCGAAAGCGTCACGATTTCGGTGCGCCGCTCCGGCCCTCCGGTCGCGCCCAGCGCGACGGCAAGTGGAAACGACACCTCGTGGAACGAGGCAAGCGCGGGCATCGCGTTCTCCTTCTCGCATGAATTGATCCACCTCAAGGCGGAGCGGGCCGAGAGCGGCCATGGTCTGTTCATTCGTCAAAAAGGGAGGAACGAGGTGGGCCACACGCCGCACGAACTCGCCGAGGAATTTCCGGCCGATCACGCGATCCTGCACACCCTCAAGGTGTCGGATCCGCATTTTGCCCACCTCGCGGATAGCTATCACGAGCTTAACCGGCGCATTCACCGGATCGAATCCATGATCGAGCCGGCGACCGACGAAACGCTGAACGAGTTGAAGCGCCAGCGTCTGCATTTGAAAGACGAGATTGCGGAGATTATCGCCGCCCGTCGACGCGCCGTGGCCTGACCCCCTCCTCTATAGGGCCATGTCGCTATAGCCCGCGCCGTCCCCGTCCGACGGCGCGGGCTAGCATTCCGGTCAGTTGCGCTTCCGATCGCTTGAAGCTCGCCGCGTCCTGCGTCGTCACGTTGAACGTCACGTTCACCGCCCCGCCGCCCGACTTTACGCCAAGCGCTCCATCGGCCCCGCGCGCTAGCGGCAAAATCGCCTCCGCGCCCGCCTCGCCCACAAGGCCCGTGCCCCCGCCGCCCATCGGGAAATAGGTCGGCGTCGAGATCACGCCGCCGTCGGCGAAGGCCTTCACGCCGCCGCCGAACAGCCCGGATAGCCCCCCGCCGATCGCCCCCGCCAGTCCGCTCGTCAGTTGCGACAAGAGCCCCGACAGCGGCGTCAGCGATGCATCGATCACCGACGACGACAGCCGCGTCAGCACGCCCTTCAGCACGCCGTCCAGCGATTTGCCCTCCAGCGCCGCCGCCTTCAGCCCGCGCGTCAGGGCCGTTCCCACCCGGTCCGCCGCGCCTTCCAGCGCATTCAGCGTCCGCAAATTCTCGTCAAATCCAGCGTCTGGATCCCCGTTCGCCATCGCTTGGCCCTCAGCTATCTGGATGCGCCGCGATCATCGCGGCAAGGCTTGCCCGGTCTAGCGGCGCGGCGGCCTGTTGCCCCCGCACCGCCCGCATCGCCGCCGCCATCTCGCGCGGCGTCATCGCCCACAGCGCGTCCGGCGCCAGCCGGAGCACGCCGAAGCCGAAGCCGATCACGCCGTCCCAGGGAAAGGCGTCGGCGGATTTGCTTTGAAACCGCTCGGCGCGGCCGGGTCCAAAGGGCGCTTCTCCCCCTCATCCCCCATGCCGAAGGTCTCGCAAAGCAGCCGCACCACGATGTCGGCATATCCGGGCACACCGCCTTCCACGTGCAGGCACGCCACCTCGTCGTCGGAAAGCGCCTCGCCCGCCCCGCGCAGACCGGCCGCGATCACCTTGATCGCATCGCTCGCCTTCAGCTTGCCGGAGGCGAAACGCTGCGCCAGATCCGCCAGATCCTCCGCGCCGAACGCCCGCTCCAGTTCGGCAAGCGCACCCAGCGTCAGCCGCAACGTGCGCTCCACGCCGCCGATGACGGCCGCGATTTCTCCGCGATAGGAATTAGCCATGGTCAGATCCCCGTGAAGGTAAGCGCGCCGGCCGATTCCAGCGCGAGGTCGTAGGTGAGTTCGCCGTCGTAGGCGCCGGCGTATTCCAGCGCCGTCAGTTGGAACGGCCCCGAAATGATCCCGAAGTCTGGAATGGTCACCTGCCAGTTGCGCAGCAGGCCGTCGAAGAACACGGTCCGCACCGTCGCGTCCGCTGCCGCATCCTTGAACAGGCCGGTGCCGGACAGGCTCGCCCGGCGAATGCCCGTCCCCTCGATCAGCTCGCGCCACCGTCCGGGGCTATCGGCGTCCGTCACGTCCACGGTGCCCGCGCTGAACGCCAGCTTGCGCGTTCGCAGCCCCGCGACGGTCTGAAACGACCCCGTCCCGGTGCTATCCACCTTGAGCAGCAAGTCCCGCCCCTTCTGCGCCGCCATGGCCATCTCCTGTCAGTTTGTGTCAGCTGCAAAACGTCAGGCATCGACGAGCACGTCGACGACCAGCCGCCCGCGCCACGTCCGCCCGTCCTTGGCTCGCTCCACGGCCGTATCCGTCACCTGCACGAGCACGACCGACCCCCCCGGCACCGTCAGCGACGCTGCCAGGATCCGCTCGCTTGCCGCGTCCAGGATCTTCATCACCCGCCCGCGCTCGCCGTCTCCGGCCACCGCTTCCAGCGTCAGGCTCGCCCGTGTGCCGAGGCTCTCGCCGCCGCCCCAGTCGCGCCCCCTTGCATCGGTGAACGCCAGATAGGGCAGCACCCCGGCGCGCGGCGTTCCGTCGTGAATGCGCCCGAACACCAGTGCGGCCAGCGCCGCGTCGGCCTGGAACGCGCTTTTCAGCCCGGCTTGAATCGCGATCAGGGTCTCCGCCGGCCGGGCGCTCATGCCACCAGCCTGCGCGTGCGCCAGTCCGCCACCAGCGCCACCACGTCATCGGGAATGCTTGCGCCCGCCGGCGCATCGCCGCGCGTTTGATACCAATGCGCGGTGAGCAGCCGCACCGCATGCACCAGCGGCGCCGGCACATTCGCCCCCGCCGCGCCATATCCGGCCACGACTTCGATCTGCACGCCGCCCATCGCCACACCCGGCTGGGGCACCGCTCCGGTGAACAGCAGCCGCGCGGGCTCGCTCGTCAGATCGAGCAGATAGCTTGCGCCCGGCACCGTCTGCATCGTCCCGCTCGCGTCCGCCACCTTCACGGACGACACCGTCTGCACCGGCGTCAGCGGCAGGAACACCAGCCCGGTTTGCGGCACACGGTCCAGCGTCACGCGCCAAGTCTGCGTGATCAAAAGCTTGCGCGCCAGCCGCTCCACGGTCGCGCGCGCCACCACCATCAGCGTGGTCAGGGCGGTGTCGTCCAGCGTTCCATCGATGTTCAGATGCGCCTTCAAATCGGCAAGCGTCAGCGGCTCGGCGGCGGGCGCCGAGATCAGCCTTGTGGCCATCATGGCCTCCGGAAATCTTGAGTGATCGGGAAAAAAGCGGCGGCCCCGGCCGGGTAAGCCGGAGCCGCCTTTCGGCCGGCCCTTGGGGGACGGAGGGAGGTCAGGCCGTGCCGAATTTCAAAAGCTTGATCGCGTCAAAGTCCTGCACGCCGCCGCCTACGCGCTTGGTCGTGTAGAACAGCACATAGGGCTTGGCGGTGTAGGGATCGCGGATCACCCGCGTGCCGATGCGGTCCACCACCAGATAACCGCGGCGGAAATCACCGAAGGCCACCGAAAGCGAGTTGGCCGCCACATCCGGCATATCTTCCGCTTCCACCAGCGGAAAGCCCATCAGCGTCGCCCGCCCGTCCGCCGTCGCCGGCGGCTGCCAGAGGTAATTACCGGTGCTGTCTTTGAACTTGCGCACCTGCGCCTGAACCTTGCGGTTCATCACCCAGCTCGCGTTCTGGCGGTATCCGGCCTTCAGCGCATAGATCAGATCGAACATCACGTCGGAAGGGTTGGTCGTCGCCCAAGCCGCCGATACGCCGGTCACGAGATAGCCGAGGTTGCCCCAGCTCCAAGACGCTTCCGCTACCGTCGTCGAACTCAGGAACCCTCTCGGCTTGGACGATCCGTCGCCCGAAACGAAGGCCTGGCTTTCCTGCACCGCGAAGGCCAGTTCGATCTCCTCGGCCAGCCACGTGTCGATATCCACCGCCGCATCGTCCAGCAGCGTCTGCGTGGCGGAGGGCATGGCGTAGAGTTCCATCGTCGGGAACGTCAGTTCGGCCAGCACCGGCGAGTTGGTCTGCGGCCGCGCCGCCGTTTCGCCCACCCAGCCCGTCGCCGGACCCGTCGTGCGATACGGCTTCTTGAACGTGCCCACCGACACCGCCCGGATGCTCGCGATCGACCGGATCGGCGACAGCGCCAGCAAGCGCCGCCCGATCTCGTCCTCGATCACCGGCGTCACCACGAACCCGCCGTCAACGCCCGATCCCGCCGACATGGCCTTCGCCTCGATCGAACGAAGGTTCCCCTCCACGCCGCCGCGCAAATAGGCATCGAAGGCCGAGCGATGCTCCAGTTCCGCCGCCGATCGCACCTCTCGCGCCCCGCCCAGCGCCGGCCGCGAGGCCTTCAGCACCATCCGGTCGATCATCGCCTTCTGCTGGTCGAGCGCGCTATCGATGCGGCCAAGCTTTTCCTCGGTCACCACATCCGCCGAGCGCCGCTCCATCTCTTTCAGCCGCTGATCGTTGGTTTCCTTATAGGCCTCGAAGGCCCCCATGAACTCGCCGAAGGCGGCATTGATATCGCCCGTGCCCTTGGTTTCCGGCACCGCATTCACTTTGCTGGTCATCTCGTCATCCCTTTTTTGAAAACCGTCGTTGCAACTCAAAATTGCGCCCGCAGATCTCGTGCCGCAGCGCGGATCCGTCGCGCCGCCGCGTGCATTTCGGCCGCCAGGTCCACCCCCTTCCCCTCGCTTTCCACGCTCGTCACCCGCGCGCCTGGCAGCATCGGGAAGGTCACGATGGAGATTTCCCAAAGGTCCACCTCCGCCACCCGCCGCACGCCGCTCTTGGCGTCGGTGCGCGCCTTCACGGTGCGAAATCCGATCGACAGTCCGTCGAGAATTCCCGCCTTCATCAGGCTCAGAACCTCGCGCGCCTTCGCCACCTCCGGGTGCAGAAGCCCCGTCACCCGCAGGCCCTTGGCGTCCTCCGCGATGTCCAGCCAGCGGCCCAGCGGCTCGGCCGGATCGTGCTGGTAGAGAAGCTTCACGCCCCCCGCCCCGCGCGCCGCCAGAGACCCGCGAAAGGCGCCCGGCAGCACCACGTCGCCCGCCAGATCCGTCACGCCGAACAGGCTGGCGTAACCGGTGAAGGTGCCGGTCGCGTCCATCGCCAGCCGCGCCCGCCCGCTCATCGCCACGGCCTCCCGCCGCCGGTACCCGTCAGCGGCACGCGCACTTTCGGCCTGCCGCCGTGCCCATCCGCGATGCGCCGCTCCACGCCATCGGCGAAGCCGCGAAACACCTCTCCGGCGTCAAATCCGGGGCGCCGGCCAAGGCCGATTAGTCGCCGGATCAGATGAAAAAACGGAGTCCCTTGAATCACTTCGCCGCTCCTCTTCAGATCGCGGCGTCACGCAATCGGCATGGCGCCGCCGTCCCGCGGGGCTGCACCCGGCGGACTTGGGTCAATTTGGAATTCACGGAAGTCGCACTAACGCGAATAGCTATTTCTGGTCAGAGCTTTGCGCGCAGTTCTTTCAGTCGTGTTCGAGCCCGTTCATGCGTTGATTCAACCGCGCGATCTCGCTCACGAAGGCATCGAAACGCCGCGTCTGTGCCGCCAGTTCTCGCAGCACGAAAATCAACAAACCGCTCGCGCCCGACGCCCATAGGAACAGCGCGAGGTGAGCCAGATCGCCCCGTTCGGCGAAGACGCGCGTTACATCCATCACCGCGCCTCCGCCATCGGCCCATAGCCCAGCGCCGCGCGCTTTTCGTCCACCGTCAGGAAGTCCGCCGCCGCAAGCCGCGCCCACAGCGCCTCCCGCTCGCCGTGCAGCGCCGACACTTGATCCACGTCCAGCGTCAACGCCAGATCCCGCCCGTAAGCCGGCAGCAGCCACCCCGCGAACCCTTCCACAATCCGCACCGCCAGCGGCAGGATCGTCTGGCGCCACAGCACCCGGTTCGCTTCCTTATAATTCGCATAGGTCGCATCACCGGGTATCCCCAGCAGCATCGGCGGCACCCCGAAAGCGAGCGCGATTTCCCGCGCCGCCATATTCTTGGCCTCCACGAAGTCCATATCCTTCGGCGTCAGCGACATCGACTTCCAGTCAAGCCCGCCCTCCAAAAGCATCGGCCGCCCCGCGTTGCTCGCGCCCTGATACCCGTCCTCCAGTTCCCGCTTCAGCCGGTCGAACTGGTCGTCGGAAAGCCCATGCTGGCCGCCATAGACAAGCGCGCCGGACGGCCGCGCCGCATTATCGAGCAGCGCCTTGTTCCAAGCCGCCGCGGCGTTGTGCACATCCAAACTCACCTGCGCCGCCTCGATCGGCGCCATCCCATAATGATCGTCCAGCGGATGAAACGCGCGGAGATGCAGCACCGGCGACATCGCCCCGCCCTCGCCCACCGGCAACCTTAAGCTGCGCCCGTCAACGGTATAGTCCCAGCCCTGCGGCCACCCGTCCCGCCCCGGCACCACCCGCATCCGGTCGGGCCTGAGAACGTGCAACTCCGCCGGCCGCCCATCCACCGCCACGGCCTCCACATAGGCATTGCCCGCCACCAGAAGATGGCTCGCCACCGCCTCCATCAGGCTCGCCCGGCTATCCCGTCCGTTCGGCCGGGCGATCAGATCCAGCACCGGATGCCGATCAAGCTCTCGCGCGCCCTCCGTCAGCACCCAAGGCACCTGCCCCACGCCCTCCGCCACCAGCCGCACCGCGCGGTGCACGAAGGGATTGCGCGCATAGCCCTCTTTCGCCAGCGCGCCATAGTCGCGGGGCGTCCAAGCTGGCCGCCCCACTCTCGACCACGCCACCAGCGCTGCCGTCCGCGAAGCCTTCCCCTCCAGCGCCTCGACACGCCCCCGCCCCGCCAGATTGAACCAGCGTCCCGCCATGATGATTTTCCTTATGTTCTTCCCTTCTCCCCTTGTGGGAGAAGGTGCCCCGGAGGGGCGGATGAGGGGTCCACCGCCGACCTAAAAACAGCCAGACTATTCACTGCCCAACGCTTGCCTTCTCCTTCTCCCCTTGTGGGGTCGCGAAGCGACGGGCCGAGGCTCGTGTCTCGGCCCAGGGGCCAGGTGGCCCGGCAGGGCCGGATGAGGGGTCCACCGCAAACCTAAAAGCAGCCAGCAGCACCATCTGTGCACCGCCAAACCAGCGCCCCAGCCCGCCTTTGCCCCGCCATCCGCTCTCTGCCATGATGCCCCCCGAATCCGGAGGCCCGCCCCGTGTCCCGCGCAGAGCGGCTTCTCGCCGCCATCCGCAACGAAACGAAGCTCAAGCTCGCCTATGTTGACGAGCGCGGCGGCGCGTCCATCCGCACGGTCTGGCCCATCGCCATCGCCTTTTTCGACCGCGCGCGCGTTCTCAGCGCCTGGTGCGAGCTGCGCCAGGATTACCGCCATTTCCGCACCGACCGCATATCCGCCGCCGAAGACCTCGCCCAGCGTTACCCGCGCCGCCGCCGCGTTCTTCTCAAGGAGTGGCGCGAAACCGTGGTCGAACAGCCCGCAGAGCAACCCCGCCGCGCCGCTAACCAGAACTGATTGCTGACAAAAACTGGCAGCATAGGAACGTAATCTCTCTCCGTCGGCGCCTTTCCGGCGCCCCCGCGATGGAGGCTAAACCATGTCAGAAAATCACCGCCCGCACGTCGGCGTCTGGTTCGAAATCCCCGCCACCGACCTGCCCCTCGCCGTCCGCTTCTACGAAGCCCTGCTCGGCACCACCACGACCACCGAAACCATGGGCCCCATGAAAATGGCCGTCCTTGCCTATTCCAAGCCCAATATCTCCGGCGCGATCATCCAGGGTCCGAACTACCAACCCGGCAGCGTCGGCCCCGTCATCTACCTCAACGCCGACGGCATCCTCGACGCCGCCCTTTCCCGCGTCGAACCCCTCGGCGGCAAAATCGCCACCCCCAAAGTTGAACTCCCCGGCAACATGGGCGCCTTCGCCCACATCATCGACACCGAGGGCAACAGGGTAGGCCTGCACGCGGTGGTGTGAGCGGGGCCGAAGTCCAGTAAACCCTGCGGGCCGAGGCAAGCGTCTCGGCCCACTCTCATTTCAGCCATCCCACTCGAATTAGAACGTTTCACCGTCACCTGGAAGCCGGTTGGCGGATGAGGAACACTATAAATTATTGAATTTGGACCAAAATTCTTTTCGTTCGTCAGATCGGTCCGCGGATCGGATTGATGACCTGAAGGCCAGCAAAATCCTTTTCATTGTCTGTCACCAGCACGCAATCATTCGCACCGGCGATTGCGGCGATCATCATGTCCATCCCGCTGCGCGGCTTGCCCGCCGCCTTTCCTTCGGCCATCAACCGCGCCCAGATCAGCCCTGCTTTGTCGTCGAAGGATAAGATGCGGCCGGTAAACAGCGCCTGCGGCCCTTCTGGTCCAGAGAACCACTTATCCGGCGCGTCGCGTTTTTTCCCGCGCGGCATCTACAGAACTCCGCGAAGAATCTCTGCAACAGTCAGCGATGCGATAAACAAGTCCTCGTCGCGTTGTCTAGACATCCACGCCAGGAGCGATTCCGACGGATACGTTTTAACGACATTGCTGATGATGTTGGTATCGAGGAGATATCGTGTCACAGGTCGATTTTGCGCCCCTCTTCGCGGGGGCGGGACAGATCGAGATCAGCACCCACCAGCGGAGAACGACGCAGTGCGGCAAGAATCCCGCCGGGCGTCGATGGCTCTCCAGCAATCGATTTGTTTACGGTCGCGCGGAGTTCTGAAGCCTCGGGCGTATCCTCCGACAGGCGCCGCGCAAGCGCTCGAATGAGATCACGGTCGGCGTCCCGGCCAAGAACTTCGAAACGCGCCAAACCACGTTCGCCAAGGCGGGATCGGTAATTTTGAAGGGCGCGCTTTTGTGAACTTGCCATGGATATATCTCGCTTATTTCCAGTAATATAGCCGGAAACACCCCTTTAGCAAGATGTAAGCCCGAGCCCCCATCACCACCGATGATGCACATGCGGCGCGATCAGCCGGTCATACACCTCCCGCGCTGCGCCCATCACGTCCGTCTCGATGTCCGCCAGATCCGCCGCCGCGGCGTTCGCCCGTGCCTGTTCGGCGTTGCGCGCGCCGGGGATCACCACCGTCACCGCGTCCGCCATCAGGATCCACTTCAGCGCGAAGGCCGCCATGGCCGCGCCCGCCGGCACCAGCCGCCGCACCTCGTCCACCGCCGCCAGCCCCACGTCGAACGGCACGCCGGCGAAGGTTTCGCCCACGTCAAACGCTTCCCCATGGCGGTTGAAATTCCGGTGATCATCCGCCGCGAATGCTGTCTGCCCGCTGATCTTGCCCGTGAGCAGCCCGCTCGCCAGCGGCACCCGCGCAATCACCGCAACATTGCACCGCTTCGCCTCGCGAAAGAACAAATCCGCCGGCCGCTGACGAAACAGGTTGTAGATGATCTGCACGCTAACGACGCCCGGATACTCGATCGCCTTCAGCCCTTCCTCGACCTTCTCCACGCTCACGCCATAGCTCAAGATTTTCCCAGCTGCTTGAATCTCATCCAGCGCCGCAAAAACCTCCGGCCGATAGTAGACGTCATGCGGCGGGCAGTGCAGTTGCACCAGATCCAGCGCATCCACGCCCAAATTCTTCAGCGACCGATCGATAAACCCCTCCAGATTGGCCTTGGTGTACCCCGCCGCCACATGCGGCGACAGCCGACGCCCCGCCTTCGTCGCCACCATCGGCCGCTCGCCGCCGCGCGCCCGTAGCACCTCGGCGACGATCATTTCCGACCGCCCGTCGCCATAAACGTCGGCGGTATCCACAAACGTCATCCCGGCATCGAGCGCCGCATTCAGCGCCCCACGCCCCTCCGCTTCGGGCACATCCCCCCAAGACCCGCCAATCTGCCAAGCGCCGAACCCAACCTCGGACACGGTGAACGGGGTGCGACCAAACGGACGGGATTTCATCGGCGTGCTCCAGGCTAAACCAGCGTGCCGACGAGTTAACGCCCGAATGCGCCAAGGGCAAGCACGCCCTCACAGCCCCCGCACACGCGGCTCGCCTCCCCCCAGCATCAGCGCGGTCAGCGCCCACACCATCGCGTCCAGCCGGTCGGGCGAGCGGCCGTCGCTGAGGCCGTCTAAGCCGAAATCGCACATCTCGTCTTCCAGCTCGCGGAACACGCCGGCATGGCGCACCTTGCCCTGCGCATAGAGCGCGGCCACCGGTTCGGCGCGCACCCATTTGCCGCGCGTCGCCCGCACCATCTCCACCGCCACCACCGGATCGACCTCGCGAATGACCGCCGCAACCATCTCGCCGCCCTGGTTCACCTCCGCCACCAGCCGGTCCGCGCCTATCTCGTGGTAGAGCGTCACCGCCCGCCGCGCCCAGGTTTCAGGTCGCGCGCCCTGGCAGCTCTCGTCGGCCAGCACCACGGCGCGGCCGTTCTCGTCCAGCCCCGCCGCTACGATGCCGCAGGCGTCCGCCGTCGATCGCGACGAAGCCGGCGGATCCACCGCAACCACGATTCGCCGCATCGCCGGCTTACCCGTGATGCGGATCGCGTCAATCCCGCCCCGCGTCCACAGCGCATCCGGCCGGTCTTCCACGAGTTCCCCCTCAAGCTCCTGCCGCCCCAGCCGCGTGCCGTCATAGCGCACCACCACGGATGTCAGAAAACTCGCCGCAAGGTTCGCCGCGTTGTCCAATGTGCGCGAGCGCGTGATCACCGTCCCCTCCGCCGCCATCAGCCGCTTGATGATCGGCACAGCACGCGGTGTCGTCGTCACCACTTGGCGCGGCCGCGCGCCCAGCCGAAGCCCGAATTGCAGCATGTCGAAGGTGGCTTCGGCATGGCGCCATTTCGCCATCTCGTCGGCCCAGGCCGCGTCGAACTGAGGCCCGCGCAGCCCCTCCGGATCCTCAGACGAGAACGCCTGCGCCGTCGCCCCGTTCGGCCATTCCAGCTTCCGCCGCGAGGGCGACCACGTGGGGCGCTCCCACTCGGGATGCACCGCCAGAATGCCCGATACGCCCTCCACCATCACATCGCGCACGTCGGCGAAGGTTTCGCCCACCAGTGCGATGCGCCCGGCGGAAGGCCCGCCCGCGCCAAGCTTGCCGTAGACCAGCGAGCGCACCCATTCGGCCCCGGTGCGAGTTTTTCCCGCGCCGCGCCCGCCCATCACCAGCCACGCCGTCCAGTCACCCTCCGGTGCGGTCTGGTCCGGCCGCGCCTGCATCCACCATAGCGCCTCCATCCACGCCCGCAGTCCCAGCGGCAAGCTGATGAAGAACGCCGGCAGAAGCCCGCGCTGCGATAAATCGTTCAGCAAGTTCAACAAGTCGCCCGATGTTCCGTCCGTCGTCGGCATCGACATCGGCGGGGCGATTATCGGCTTGGTTCGTTTCGTCACGCGCGGTCCTCGGCTCTGGCTGGAGGGAGATCACCTTGGCAAGCGTCGAGGCCAGCGCACCCAGCGCCCGCACGTCCCGCTCGTCGATCCCCTCCTCGGCCTTGCCCAGCCGAGCCTCCATCACCGTCACGATCCTCGCCGTCGTCCGTTGCAGCGAGGCGACCAGCGCGCCGAGATCGGGCGCCGGCCGTTCCTTGACCCTCCGTGTTTGCTGCGCCGCCGCGAGGTCCCCGTTTCGCGGCGTCCAGCCCTCATTGTGCATCCTCGTGTTGATCGATGCCGGATATGTCCCGAACCGCCGCGCGATACTGGCGATCGTCTCGGCGGTTTCCTCATAGGCTAGCCGCACCGCCGCCCAGTCCACCCGCCGTGCCGTCATCACCGCCGCTCCTGCATCAGTTCAATCTGCAATTCCTGGATTTCCGCCAAGCGCTGCCATTGCCGGGAGATCAGATGATCCACCTTCTCGTGCAGATGCCGGATTTCCAGTTCCGCCTTCAGGTTCACCCGGTAGTCGCTTTGCGACCGCAACCGGTCCTTCGTCTCCTGCCGCCGCTGGCTCATCATGATGATCGGCGCTTGGATCGCCGCGATGCACGAAAGGATCAGATTGAGCAGAATGAACGGGAACGGGTCGAACCCCGCTCCGCCCCTATTCACCACGATCCACACCGCCATGAACGCGGCGAACGCGCCCAGGAACCCCCAGCTTCCACCGAAGGTCGCCAGCCCGTCGGAAAGCTTTTCGCCCAGCGTTCTGCGCCCGGCGAATTCGGCTTCCACGTTGGTTGAAATCACTTCCCCCTCAGCTAGGCTGCGCGCCACCTGGCTGTCCAGCTCGCTCAGTTCGCCGCGCTCCTGCCGAAGCAGTTCCTCGACATATTGCGTGCGATACCGGTTCACCGCGGCCCGTGAGATCACGGCGCCGGGCTCCAGCCCCGGATGGTCGGCCAAAATCCTGTCCGCCAGTCTCGGGTTCAGTTGGTCCAGAACCACCGAGGTCCGCTCGTTCACCGGCTCACCGGTAATCGCGCACACGGTAGGCTTTGTCTTGGTCGCCATGGCTTTCCCCATCGTCCCAGGTCATAGGAGATGAGAAACACTTGCCAACTTCGGCATGATAAAGGCAAATGCCGGGCTCGTCGCAGGCCCGGCCGTTGCAGGCAATATCCCGAGTTCGTTGGATGTAACGACCTGAGTTCGTTACAGGCAAAGACCTGAGTTCGTTTTGGGCTACCGCTGTAATCTTTCCGGGCAACAAAAAAGCGGCTCACCAAACTTGGCTGCCGCTCAAAACTTCCGCATCTTGTATTAAACCTACAGTTTCAGCGTAACGCTGTCAACAGCATTTTTGACCAGGGCACCAAATCCGCGCAGCTTGGCCCCAATCCATGAGAAAGCGGCCCATTGCCGGGCCGCTTTCTCCTGTCCAAACCGGCAGCCCGCTTACGCGGCTTCCAGATCGCGCAGGAACTGGTCCACCTTCACGCTCAGTTCGCTGGCCTGCCGGGCCAATCCATCGGAAAGCCCCATGAGCTGCACCGAGGCGGCGCCGGTCATTTCTGCGGCCTGTCCCACGCCCGCGATCGTCTCGGTGACGACGCTGGCGCTGGTCGATGCCTCCTGGCAGCTTGCCGCAATGCCTTCCGTCGCCGCGCCCTGCTCTTCCACTGCGGCCGCGATCATGGAGGTGATTTCCTTGGTCGACGACGCCTTCACGCGGATCTGGCTTGCAGAGCCCACCGCCGTGGCGGTTTCGCTCTGAATGCGGGCCACGGTTTCGGCGATTTCTTCGGTCGCCTTGGCCGTCATCACGGCCAGTTGCTTGACCTCGGAGGCCACCACAGCGAACCCGCGTCCGGCCTCGCCCGCGCGCGCCGCTTCAATGGTGGCGTTCAGGGCAAGAAGGTTGGTCTGCTCGGCGATACCTTTGATCAGGTTCACGATTTCACCGATCTTGTCGGCAGAGGCCAGCAGCGTTTGAAGCCGCTGGTCGCTATTGTCGGCTTCCGCGGCCGTTTCGTCGGCAACGCCCGCCGAGCGGCTCACGTCGGAGCTGATGGCGCGCACCGAAACGGAAAGCTCCTCGGCCGCAGCCGCGATCGTCTCAAGCGTCGACGAGGCGGATTCGGCCGCTTGGGCCACCGTCATGGTCTGGCGCGTGGTTTCCTCGGCCGCCGAGGAAAGGCTGCGGGCGGCATGCGCCGTATCGGTGGACGAACGCCCGAAAGCCGCCACCAATTTTTCCACGTCGGCCACGAAGTTACTTGCCACAGCCGCACGGCGGTTCAGACGCTGCGCTTCCGCTTCAGCTTCCTGCCGGCGCGCGGCCGCGGCCGCCTCGCCCTTGGCCAGACCGTCGCGCAAAGCGTGAAGCACGTCCGCAAGTCCACCGATCTCGTTGCGCCAGCCATATCCGGCAATGGGTCCGCTGCGGCTGCCCGAAGCTATGGCACTCGCCGCGTCCGAAATCCCGCGGATGCCCCGCATCATGGCCAAGCTCATCAGCACGGCGCCTGCGATGATGATCGTCCCGATCACGCCCGATGTCGTCGCGCTGCGAACCACCGACCCCGACAGATCCTCCATCATTGCCGCGTCGTCGGCAATGCGGTCCGCGTTGGAAAGCTCGATCAGTGTAGTAAGAACCGGCTCAATCTGTGCAAAGCCGCTAGATATAACTTTTTGCTGCGAGGCCAAATCGTTTGCGGCATTAGCCCAGTCGTTAAAAGACGTGACATAAATTGCAAGCTGGGCATTCAGTTTCGTTTTAACGTCATCCGGTAGGCTTGATGCAGAAACTGTCTTTTTGAAAAGCTCCGACTTAGTCTTGATGGAATCGATGTATTTCGGGTCGCGGCGCAACATGAAATCTTTTTCGCTTCGCCGCAGTTGCAGCATAAGAACCGAAAGTTCCGCGTTGTCGGCAGACTCCAGAAATTTTTCGATGTCGTGAACGGCCGCGCGCAACTTGCCTTCCAATCCGTCTTCCGGAGTCAGGCCCATCGTAACGCGTATCTTGACCAAAGTCTGAAAGGCGTCGACATAACTCTTGGAAAGCGAGGGCAGCTTTATCGCTGCATCTATAATCTTGCTGTTTCCCTGCATAAGAACTGTGTCGTTCAGTTTGGTCAGTTCCTTACCTAGCTTTTCGTTTAAAGACGAATGCTTTTCGGTATAGGACGCATCAACCCGCAGCAGGAAGTCTTTTTCAGCGCGGCGCATATTCAGCAAGATGATTTCGACGGCGCTCGCGTGGGTCGAGCTTTGAGCACTGAGCCGGCTCTTATCCACCAGGTCGGCCTCCGACTGGCTACTGAGAATGAACATGGCGGAGAGGGCGAATAGCCCCGCGAAAGCGAAACCTGTAATAAATGCGACTTGTACTACAAGTTTCAATTTTGCCAAAAATTGGATCATCACATTACAAGCCCCGTGCTCGAGTCAAAGACCTGTGTAACGGGACAGCATGAACAGTCTGTAAAAATTCGCATGTAGCAATTGTATATTGCCGACATAGCCTAGCTTTTTTGCGACATTCTGTGATATTCGCGTGGCTCAATTTCACGGTTGTAAATGCACCCTTTGCATGCTCTCGTATATTTAAAGTAATCTTGACGTGAAAATCTATACTCTGAGTTGCAGTTTCTACCACTCACGGTGCTTTTAAACTTGGCCAAGCCACGATCCGCTCTTCCCAGCGCTCCAGCGGAATGTCGTCCTCGGAAATCGTTTTTCCCCGCACCGATATTCCCGCTTGATGCACGGTTTCCGGGTCGCCCGAAACCAAGGGGTGCCACCAGTAGAGATCATGGCCCTCTTCAACCAGCCGATAGGCGCAGGTCGGCGGCAGCCAGGATAGCGTTCGCACTTCGTGCGCCGTCAGGCGAATACAGTCGGGAACCGTTTGGGATCGCTGGGTGTAATCGCGGCACCGGCAGGTTTCGCCGTCCAGCAGGGTGCAGCCGATATCGGTCCAGGCGATTTCCCCGGTGTCCTCGTCTTCCAGCTTGTTCAGGCAACAGCGCGCGCAGCCGTCGCACAGGCTCTCCCACTCCCCGTCCGACATCTCGTCGAGGGATTTGATGCGCCAAAACGGCACAAGAAGATTTTTATCAATTTTGCTTACCATTTACCCCGTCCGGCCTTTGAACCCATCTGCAAGAATCGATATCCTATGATTGACGATCCGCGCCGACGGTTCGCAAACAATCGAGTTCGACGTGACCAATAGCAAACCCGATCTCGGTCGTCGCGTTCGGTTTGGGCTGCTTGCAGCGGATGCCCGCCTCGATACGGCCGTTTGGAGCGCGCGCTCCGGTTTCAGCCGATTCTGGTCCGCCGTAACCGATCAAATGAGCCGCCTGCGCATGCGCGGGGCCCGGCGCGCCGCCTTCGAGCTTCTCTCCGAAGCCGCCACGCTTGGAACCGCCGCGTCCGTCGTGCTCCTTGCCTTCGCCGTGCCGGCGTTTCGCGCCACCGAGACCAACTGGCGCGCGCAAGGCGAGTATGCCGTCACCTTCATGGACAAGGACGACGCCATCATCGGCCGGCGCGGTATGTTTCTCGACGACAGCGTGCCCCTCGACGAACTCCCGCCCTTCCTCATCCAGGCCACGCTCGCCACCGAAGATCGGCGGTTTTTCGATCACTTCGGCATCGACGTGATCGGCACCTTGCGCGCCATCGTCACCAACGCACGCGCCGGCGGCGTCGTTCAGGGCGGGTCATCGCTCAGCCAGCAGCTTGCCAAGAACCTTTTCCTCTCCAACGAGCGCACGCTGGAGCGCAAGGTCAAGGAGGCCTATCTGGCGCTTTGGTTGGAGGCCAATCTTTCCAAGCGCGAAATCCTGAAGCTCTATCTCGACCGGGCCTATATGGGCGGCGGCACCCACGGCGTTGCAGCTGCCAGCGAGTTCTACTTCGGCAAATCCGTGAAGAACCTGTCCCTGGCCGAAGCCGCCATGCTCGCCGGGCTCTACAAGGCGCCCACCAAATACGCGCCCCACGTCAATCTTGCCGCCGCCCGCGCCCGTGCCAGCCAGGTCCTCACAAACCTCGTCGACGCCGGCTTTATGACCGAAGGTCAAGTTGCCCCCGCCAGGCGCAATCCCGCCACCCCCATCGCGACCCGCCAGAACACCGCACCCGATTGGTATCTCGACTGGGCTTTCGAAGAGGTCAAGAAGATTGCCCCCAAGGGCGAGCGCACCATTCTCGTGCGCACCACCCTCGATCCCGCCATCCAAAAGGCTTCCGAGCAGGCCGTCGAGGCCAGTCTTCGTTTGCGCGGACAGGATTTCCGCGTCAGCCAGGGCGCCGTCGTCGTCCAAGACATTTCCGGTGCGGTCCGCGCCATGGTCGGCGGGCGCGACTATGGCGAAAGCGTATTCAACCGTGCCGTCGGCGCGCTCCGTCAGCCCGGCTCCTCCTTCAAGCCCTTCGTCTACGCCACCGCCTTCATGAACGGCTACCGGCTCGACAGCGTCGTCGCCGATGCCCCGATCACCATCGGCAATTGGAGCCCCCGCAACTACGGCCGCAGCTATGCCGGCAGCGTTACGTTGGCAACTGCCCTTGCTAAATCGATCAATACGATTCCCGTTCGCCTCGCCCAAGCGCTAGGCCGGGATAAGATCGTCGCCACCGCGCATAAGCTCGGCATCAATACCGAACTGAAGATCACCCGCGCCCTGCCGCTGGGCGTCGCCGAGGTCACGGCGATCGACATGGCCGGCGCCTACTCGGCCTTCCCCAACGGTGGCATAAAGTCCACCCCTTACGCCATCGACCAGATCACCACGCGGGCCGGCGCCATCCTCTACGACCACGCCCGCAACGCGCCCAAGCCCGAGCAAGTGTTACCCCCGGACGTTGCAGCTCAAATGAACAACGCGCTCGTCCAGGTTGTGGAGGCGGGAACCGGCGGACGCGCGCGTCTCGACGGGTTCCGCGTCGGTGGAAAGACCGGAACCACCCAGGCCTATCGCGATGCGTGGTTCGTAGGCTTCACCGGCTACTACACCGCCGCCGTTTGGTTCGGAAATGACGACTACACCTCGACCAATAACATGACCGGCGGCAGCCTGCCCGCCATGACGTGGCACGAGATCATGGTGGCCGCCCATCAAGGCCTTGCACCCAAAGAGATTTTCGGCGTTACCGATCCGCAGCTTCCGCTCCCTTCGGACGAACCCGCCACGGCCGAGGCAACGGTTGTACCCACCAAGCGGGAGAATTTGTCCCCGGCCGCCATCGCGGTCATCGCCGAGATCGGGGATATCATGGAAGCCCGTCTTGCCGGCCAAGACCTACCGGTCGGTCCCACCGCCACCACGCCGGAACTGCCCGCCGTTCTCTCCACGGGGTCCCTCAAGCCGCCCACTCCGGCCAAACAGACGAACGCCGCGCCTCCGCTCGCTGTCCGGGTTTCCGAAATCCCGAATGATACCAGAGAGTTACGTTAAGCGATCCGATCCGGCCCCACATCCCCTCCCCTCCCCTCCCC
Organism: Oharaeibacter sp.; assembly: GCA_051861205.1. Taxonomy (GTDB): domain Bacteria; phylum Pseudomonadota; class Alphaproteobacteria; order Rhizobiales; family Pleomorphomonadaceae; genus JBHYDC01. The sequence goes on along the minus strand of JBHYDC010000004.1, from coordinate 70,565 downwards.
GCCTCCGCCAAGCGCCAGTCCTTTTCGTGCTCCACGCCCTCCGTGTTCTGATAATTGCGCTGCTCGGAGCCGGTTTCGGCCTCGGTTCCGCATGGTTCGCCCTCACCGATGACCGCATAGACTTTACCCCCGCCGCCGGTCCCTGGCGCATTTCCGGCGCGGCGGGCGGACTGGATCCCTATGCGCGCGCAAGGTCTGCCCGGGGCGGATTGATTGCCCTCGGTCCGGCAGAAGGCGTCGCCTTCGTCGCCCGTCAAGACTCCGGCGGCCGGCGCCTCGATCCGAACTGTCATTACCGCATCGCCGGCCCTATCCCCGCCTCCGATATCTGGACGATCACAGTCTCCGACGAGCAAGGCCACCGTCCGGTCAACCCCGCCAACCGTATCGGCTTCACCAGTCGCGATGTCATCCGCAATTCTGATGGTACAACCGAGATCATCGTGGGCCGCACCGCGCGCCCGGGCAACTTCGTTGCAACCGGTGATCTCCGCAGCCTTGAGTTCACCTTGCGCCTCTACTCCGCCTATGTAGCAACGCGCCTTCCAAAAGCCGAAGATTTGCCCCGCATCGAAGTCGCCGAATGCGCCGGGAGGCCCCAGTGATCGGCCGTTTCCTCGCCACGATCTTCGCCGGCCTCCTCCTTGCCGGCTTCGTCCACGTCGTGACCATCCTCCTTATCCCGCAAGTCGCCCCCCGCGACGCCGTCAGCCGCGCCCATGCCGCCCGGCCGATGCTGGCGATGTCCCCCATCCCCGCCGATGCCAGCGTCCTGCCCGATCTCGACCCCGCCTTCGCCCACGCGATCTGCCCGTTCGATTCCAGGCTCGGTCCCATCGAGATTACCGGCACCATGCCCGCCGATATCTGGAGTTTCGCAGTCGTTTCCAAGATCGAGGGCATCGTTGCCAGCGCCACGCGGGCCGCGGCCGTGGATAACCGGATCGATCTGGTCGTCGCCCGCTCCGCCGATGTCGAACGGATCCGCCTCGCGCGGGCCAGCGAAGGCTCGATGACGACTTACGCGGAAACGCGGCCGGATCTCGCCTTCGTCCTCATCCGCGCCTTCGTGGACACCAGTGTGGACCGGGCCGCGATCACGGCAACGCTGGCCGCCCTTCGCTGCGAGCGGATCGAGGAATAGGCTTGTTTTTGCTCGCCTATTTCTGAAGCACCGGCTCGTCGAACGGGTCCGGACCCTTGAGTAGGCGCGACATGCGGGGCACTTTCGTGCTCGGCAGCAGGCGAAGTGCCGGTCCGCCTTCGCAGCGTTGAGCGGCCAGCGCCGAGAAGGTTCGGCTGGTCTCCCAAAGCTGCGCCGACGGCGTTTCCACCTGCAACCGGTCGATTGCGACGCGGTAGGACGTCAAGCGCAGCCGCAGCGCGCGCCAGACCCAGGCATTCACCGCCTCGTTTTCCTCCACCCGGTCGATGGCTTCGTTGCCGAACGCCGGATCGATCGACGGCTGGCGGCCGACAACGGCAAGACGTTCCGCATCGGTCTTTCGCACCCGCGCCGCAACACGGCAGTAAGGTTCGACCAAAAGCGCATCTCCGGTCATGTCGGTATTCAGTCTGGTCCATCTGGCTTCAGATGACTGAAAATCATCGCTACGCAAAAAGCTGTAATAGCGCGTCACGTCATAGGCCGGCGCAAGCAACGGCAGCGCTATCTCCGGAAACATCGCGGCAACGGCCTCGCTCGGGCCGCCGGAACCTTCCAAGGCCGGCAGAATGCGCGTGCGCTCTCCTTCCGCCAGCGTATCGAACCACCAGTCCTTCACATGGGGCGCGCGCACGAAGGCCCAGGCGCGGTCGCGCAATTCGTGCTCGTCGTCCGTCATGTTGAAGCTGGAAACCGGCTCGCCGCGCTGCGTCGCAAAGACTGTGCCGGCCTTTGGCAAAAGCACATCATGAAGAACCGAGGGCTTGGCCCGGCCAAAATCGCCCGTGGGCCGTCCACATGCGGCAAGGGCGAGTACAACGCCGACGACCATCCAGGTTCGGCACCTCGTTCCCGCTCGGACCCGCATTGTCGCCATGCCCCGTCAGTCGTCCTCAACTTGTGGGAACGTCCACGGATTCGCTAGTCCGAGGCAAGCCCGGCAACGTCAGGCCTGTTCGTTTTCGTAAGGACGCGAGCTAACCGCCGCGTTCCAGTCCGGACGGGCGATGTCGGGAATCCGCTCGTGCCGCTCGTAGCGCACGCCTGGGAAAATCGTCACTTCGCAGGGTCGATCAACAAGCTTTCGTCGCCGATGGCTGACCGCCGGCTTGGCGAAGATGATGACTTGGCCCATGGCCGGTCTCCTTGGGGCGCTTCAGGCGCGACAGACTGAAGCGATGTATGAAACCAGGGCTCACTTCCTGAGCCAGCTCATCTTTCCGAGCCGGGTTGGCCGAAACTCCGTGTCGTGGAAATTGCCCGCCCGCCCTTCAATCAACCGTCGTCGCATCGTCGGCTGATAGGGGATCAACACACGAAGTGTGTTTCGGTTCAGCAGGTCCATAAAGCTGCAAGACGGTTAAGGAACAGTTTACGATTCATATGGCATTTTCATCATTAGCGGTTTCACCGCGTCCTGATTCCCGAAATCGGTCTTTGAGAAAGCCGAGCATCTTCATCATGGCGTCTCTTACTTTTCTTGACGGCGTCCTGAAATCCGACCGTGGCACCGCCACGGAGCTGAAGCAGTCCGCGCTCCTTTCGGCGACCGAGGTCTTCGTGTCGCGTGCCCACAAAACGCGGGCCGACATCGCCATTTACGAGGACCTCACGACCCAGCTTCTCAAGTCCACCCCGATCGCGGATCGCCGCTCGATTGCCCGTCTGCTCAGTAGACATCCCGCAGCACCCGCCGCTACTTTGCGCGCGCTGATGCAGGACTGTCTGGAAGTCGCCGAAATTCTGTTTCGCGAGGCAGATCAACTTGCCGAAGTCGATCTCCTCGCCGTCATCGCCACCGCCAGCGACGAGCATATCGACGCCATCGCGGCGCGGCCGCACCTCTCGCCCGTCCTCGTCGAAGCGCTGGTCCGCAACATGCGGCCCGCCAGCTTGCCGATCCTGCTTGCCAACACCACGATCCGGATCCCGCAAGATCATCTCGGCGTGGTGAAAGACGCCGCCCGCAAAAACCCCATCGTCGCAGCAGCCCTTGGACGGCGCCACGAGGACGTGGACGATCTCGACCTGACCGATCTCTTCTTGGATCTGGACGATCGCGGCCGTCGGCGGGTCGTTCAAGGCCTTGAAATCCTCGCGCTCCGGGACTTTGCCGCCAAGCGCCCCCTGCCCGCGATGCCGACGCCCGACGCCCATCGTGTTCAGGAACTTGCACGCCTTGCGCTCGCCCGCGACCTTCAGCAGGTCGCGCATCACTTGGCGATCATGCTTGAAATCGACCGCACCGTCGCGCTCCGCCTTCTCACCGACAAGGGCGGCGAGCCGCTTGCGATCGCCCTCAAGGCCGTCGGCCTCGACGCGCCGCTCGCGACGCGGGTGCTGCTGTTCTCGGGCCTGGAAGACGTTCGCAACTATTTCGACGTGAAGCGCTTGATCGACGTCTACGAAACCGTGTCGCTGCGCTCGGCGCTGCTTCTCGTCAGCCAGTGGCGCGCGGTCAAGCTGCCTTTGCCCGGCCGCCATCGCCATATCCCGGTCACGGAAGCGGGAACCCCGGTTCGCGCCTCCGCGCCCGCCGCGCGGCCCGCTCCAAGGCCCGCCGCCGCAACGGCTCTGCGCGACCGGGCGTAATCGTCCGGTGTGCTGTTTGGCTGAGCAAACCGCTTATCCCACACTGCCGTCCGGCAGCTTCAGCTTCAGCGCGTTTCCGTTCATGCAGTAGCGCTGACCGGTCGGCTGCGGGCCATCGGGGAAGACATGGCCGAGATGCGCCTCACAGGTGGCGCAGTGCACTTCCGTGCGACTCATGAACCACGACCGGTCGTCCTGCTCCTCCACCGCGCCCTCGGCGATCGGCGCCCAGAAGGAGGGCCAGCCGGTGCCGCTTTCGAATTTGGTTTGGGATGAAAACAACGGCTCGCCGCAGCACACGCACACATAGGTGCCCGTTCGGTGGTCGTTCCAGTATGGCCCCGTAAATGCGCGCTCCGTGCCATGCTTACGGGTCACGTCGAACTGCTCGGGCGTGAGCTGCTGCTTCCATTCCTCCAGCGACTTCTCGACCTTGCGGTGTGTTGTCTGAGACATAAGCGCGGCTCCCGCTAGAGGTGAATGCCGGCCGCTTCTCGAAGAAGGGTATCAACGATGCGGTCCATATCGGCGAAGATCCTCTGATATGTGTCGATGACGCCGGTTCGCAAGCGGTCCCGGTCCGCCGGCGTCAGCGATCGCAGGGTTTCGGGGATTTTCGGCACCGCTTCGTGATGAAACGACAGCGAAATGGCCGGCCAATCCACCGTCCGGTCAAACGGCAGCACCCAGCCGTCCGACAGGATGACGGGAATGGATCCGCGCGCCATCACCTCCAGCAGCCGATATGAAAACAAGGCGTCCCCGCGCGGCACGAGGGAAAATTCCGACTGGTCGAGCAGATCCTCATAGCCGGTATCGGTCCGGCCCTTTTCCGCATCGATGCGCCCGGCGTGGTTCTTGGGATCGATCAGATTGACCACGAAGTCCTTGCCGTCATGCAAGGACGCCAGCGCCGCCCGCACCGGATGCGACGCCGCGCCTTGGAACGAGGCCAGTATGGTTCTAGGCCCCGCGATCCCCGTGCTTGGCCGCACGATCGGCAGGGCCGGAAAGGAAATCGTGCGCGGATTCGCCGCGCGCTCGAAAGCCGCCAGCGACCCATCGGCCACGATCACGTTTCGCACGGGCTTGAACGAGGCCGATAGCCGCACGAACGGGTGCATGTTGAGCACAAGCACGCGCTCGGCCGGGTTCGCCCGCGCATGCTGCACGACCGCGTTGAGGTAGCCCACGAACACGCCGTTCGGCTTCAAATCCGGCGGCTCGCCGCGCGTGAAGGCGCTGGCCTGGTCGCCGTAGCGGGGCCAATTGGTCTCCTGGGCCGTGTCCTCGGCCGGAATTACCAGTGTGGCGCCAGCCTCCCGGAACCATGAGTTTCGGCGCACCGCGTCAATGAATCTCTCATAGAACACCGTTCTGGGCATATGCGGACTGTGCAAGACGAATCCGACCGGTTGCATCAAGTCTTTTCCCCTCAGGTGTTCATTTGTCAGACCGAATGTCGTCGTACGTTCCATATCTATTTTTGGTCACCCGCATATTCAGCTCTGCTTCACGTTGCTGATTAGCGCGCCCTGAAATCGAAGTGTAAGCGGTAACAAGACTTGCGGCTGGGGGAACGGTCGTTTAACAGTGCGATAGTGATGCGCTTGTGGGTGCAAACTACTTTGATTCGGTGCCGGCACCGAGCACAGTTGAAAAAGAGGGTGATCGGTCGCGCATGACCAACGAGTGGATTCTTCTTGCTGTGTCCGGGCCGTTCTTGGCGGCCGGCTTGGCACCATTCGTCATGGCGCGCATGGGACGGATCGGTTCCTTCGCGCTCGCCGTCGTTCCCGCCCTGTTGTTCCTGTTCTTTGCTTCCATGATCGGTGCGGTTTCCGGCGGCGCGCGCATCACGGCGGGCGCCGACTGGCTGCCGGCCTTCGGCGTCCGGCTCTCCTTCCTCATCGACGGCCTATCCTTGCTGTTCGCGCTGTTGATCACGGGCATCGGCACGCTGATCGTGATTTACACCGGCGGTTACATGAAGGGGCACGCCCAGATCGGGCGTTTTCAAGCTTTCCTCCTCTTGTTCATGGGGTCGATGCTTGGGCTTGTGCTGGCCGACGACGGCATCACCCTATTCGTCTTCTGGGAAGGCACGTCGATCTCGTCGTTTCTGCTGATCGGCTTCGATCATACCAGGGCGAAGGCGCGGCGCGCGGCGCTCCAGGCGCTTATCATCACAGGCGCGGGCGGGCTTGCCTTGCTGGCGGGCGTCATTTTGGCCGGTCAGGTCACGGGCGAGCGCTCGCTCTCCAGCATTGTCGCGGGCGGCGAGGCTATTCGCGCGTCGGGGCTGTATATCCCGATCCTCATCCTGTTCCTCGGGGCGGCTTTCACCAAATCCGCCCAGGCGCCGCTTCACGTCTGGCTGCCGAATGCGATGGAAGCGCCGACGCCGGTTTCGGCCTATCTGCACTCCGCAACGATGGTGAAGGCCGGCGTCTACCTCTTGATGCGGCTCAATCCCGCACTTGGCGATACGGCGGAATGGACCACGATCCTGCCCCTCTTCGGCGGCGTGACTCTGCTGACCGGCGCCCTTCTCGCCCTTCGCCAGCATGATCTGAAGCTGATGCTCGCGCAGACCACAGTGGCCTCGCTCGGCTTGCTCGTCATGCTCGTCGGCTTTTCCACCGATGCCGCGATCCTCGGGGCCGTCGCCTATCTCGTTGCTCATGCGCTGTTCAAGGGTGCGCTGTTCATGGTGGCCGGCACCATCGACCACGAGACCGGCACGCGCGACGTTCGCCGCCTCGGCGGCTTGGCGCGGGCGATGCCCATCACATTCGCGTCCGCTCTGGTTGCCGGCGTTTCCATGGCCGGCTTGCCGCCGATGAGCGGGTTCGTCGCCAAGGAAGCGCTCTATCTCGGCCTTTACGACGTTGGTGCCTGGACGCCGGTCGTCATCGCGGTGCTTGGCAATTGCATGATGTTCGCCATCGCCTTCGCCGTCGCCCTCAAGCCCTTCCTCGGTAAGCCGGTGCCGCTGCCGCGTCATGCCCATGAGGGGCCGCTCGAATTGATCCTCGGCCCCATCGTGCTGGGTGCGGCCGGGCTCGCCGCCGCACTTCTCCTTCATCCGGCTGCGGAGTTCCTGCTGATCCCCATGGCCGAAGCGGTGGCCGGGCATCCGGTCACTGCCGAACTTCATCTGGTGCCGACCTATATCAGCATGCCGCTGATCCTTTCCGCGCTCACCGTCGCACTCGGCGTTGCCGCTTACAGGGCCATCCGCCCGCTGCGCGAAGCGATCGACGACGGGCTGGTCGGCCTCGGCTGGGGGCCGGACCGGGGCTTCGATCAACTGATCAACGGCGTGCTGCGCTTCTCCGGGCTGGTCACGCGTTCCATCCAATCGGGCCGCCTCGAAGCCTATATGACCGCGACCATAGTTCTGATCGTGGCGGCCCTCTTGGTGCCCATGGTGGTGTTCGGCGAGGGGCCGCGCTGGCCCGAAATGCCGGTTCTCAAGTTCTACGAGTGGGCCGTGGTGCTGATTGCGGTGGCCGGGCTTATCGCAGTGCTGATCGCGCGAACGCGGCTCACCGCCATCGTCTCGCTGGGCGTGCAGGGCTTCGCGGTGGCCGTGTTGTTCATGCTATTCGGGGCGCCGGACCTGTCGTTCACCCAGTTCATGGTGGAAACGCTGTCGGTGGTGATCCTCGCCCTCGTCATGACGCGGCTGTCGATGGGCGAGCGCGATCGCCGGCCGATTGGGCAAACACTCTTCGACGGCACGTTGGCGATCCTCGCCGGCGTCGGCTTCGCCGGCCTCCTCCTCAGCGTCACCCAAGGCGCGTTCGACCGGCGGCTGACCGACTTCTATGAGGCCACCAGCGTCTCGATCGCGCACGGCCGCAACATCGTCAACGTCATCATCGTGGACTTCCGCGGCCTCGATACCCTCGGGGAAATCGCGGTGGTGATGATCACCGGGCTTGCCATCCTCGCCCTCGTTCGCGTCAAGGCGCGGGCGCCGATTGCCGTGCGCGAGCGGGAGACGCAGCCATGAACACAGTGATCTTCCGCGCCTTCGCGCCCTTCATCACCAGCCTCACCCTGGTCTTCGCGATCTTCGTGACGCTGCGCGGCCACAACGATCCGGGCGGCGGGTTCATCGGCGGCTTGATCGCGGCATCGGGCCTTGCGCTGCTCGGCCTGTCGCACGGCGTCGCCACCGTGCGGCGGGCGCTCCGGTTTCACCCCATGTCCTTCGCCGGCTTCGGCTTGGCTCTGGCGGGCGCGATGGGGCTCCTGTCCTTCGCTTTCCAGAAGCCGTTCATGACGGGGCTATGGACCTTCCCCTCGCTTTTCGGCGTCGAGGTCGCACTCTCCACCCCGATGTTCTTTGACATTGGCGTGTTCTTCGTCGTCAGCGGTGTAATGACCTCGATCGCGCTCGGCCTTGAACAGAGGGAGGGCGGGATCTGATGGAAACCGCCTTCGCAGGGCTGGTCGGCTTGTTCTTCGCCGCCAGCGTCTATCTGCTCTTATCCAAAAAGCTCATCCGCATTCTGATCGGCGTGGCGCTGCTCGGCAATGCGGTGAACCTCTTGATCTTCGCCTCCGGCCGCTTGGTTCGCGAGGCTGCACCCGTAGTCGCGCGCGGCGAAACCGTTCCGGCCGGCGTGGTCGCGAACGCGCTGCCGCAGGCACTGATCCTGACGGCCATCGTGATCTCCTTCTCCTTCTTCGCCTTCCTTCTGGTGCTCGCCTTCCGCGCCTATCAAGACCTTGGAACCGACGACACCGACGGCATGCGCGTCGCCGAGCCGGTTCACGAGCTCGGCGCCCCGGAGGGCTATTGATGGCCGCCCCCGCGTCCGGCTCGATCGACGTGGCAGCGGCCATGATCACCGCGCCCACCACCTTCGCCGATTGGCTGGTGATCCTGCCCCTCGCTGTACCGCTGATGACGGGCGCGCTGCTCGTCATGATGCGCCACCGCACGGAGCATCACGCGGCCATCTCGGTCGCGGCGCTGCTCGTCCTTTTCGGGCTCGACCTTGCGCTCCTCATGCGCATCCTCGAAACCGGGCAGCCGGTGGTCATGATGATGGGCGGCTGGAAACCGCCCTTCGGCATCGCCATGACGGCCGACATTCTCGGCACCACCTTCGCGGCCACATCCGCGCTGGTCGCCGTCGCGGTTGCCATCTTCTCCGGGCCGTCGATCAATACGCACGAACGGCGCTACGGCTTCTACCCCTTCCTCATGCTGCTGATGACCGGCGTGACGGGCGCCTTCCTGACCGGTGATATCTTCAACCTCTACGTCTGGTTCGAGGTGCTGCTGATCGCCTCGTTCGGGCTTTTGGTGCTCGGCTCGGAAAAGGCGCAGATCGACGGGACCGTCAAATACGGGCTCCTCAACCTGATCGCGACCACGCTGTTCCTGATCGCCACCGGGCTGCTCTACGGCGTGTTCGGCACGCTCAACATGGCCGAAATTGCTGAAATGTCCCGGGCCGTGCCGGACGGCGCACCCGTGGTCACCATCGCCGCGCTGTTTCTGACGGCCTTCGGCATGAAGGCGGCTGCGTTTCCGCTGAATTTCTGGCTGCCCGCCAGCTATCACACCCCCACCACCGGCGTCTCCGCCCTCTTCGCCGCCATTCTCACCAAGGTCGGCATCTATGCGCTTTTGAAAGTGCTGGTCCTATTGCTCGGCCCGCAGGGCGCCGCGCTTCAGCCGGTCATGCTGTTCGTCGCCGGCGCCACGATGCTGGTCGGCGCGCTCGGCGCGCTCGCGCAATCGGATCTGAAGCGCCTGATCGGCTGGCTGGTGATTTCTGGCATCGGCAACATGATGGTCGGCGTCGCGCTCGCCGATCAGGCCGCCATCACCGGCGCCGTGCTCTATACCGTCCATTCCATGCTCGTCATGGCCGCGCTTTATTTGGCCGCCGGCATCGTGGAGGATGTCGCGGGAACAGGCGATCTTCGCAAGCTCGGCGGGCTTTACGCCTATAACCCGGCCTTCGCGGGCGTCTTTCTCGTCCTCAGCTTCGCCGTCGCCGGCCTGCCGCCCTTCTCCGGCTTCTGGCCGAAGGCCGTGCTGGTGGAGGCAACGCTCGCCGCCGGATCGTCCGGCCTCACCGTCGCCATCCTTTTCAGCGGGCTCCTCACCTCGCTTGCGATGGGCCGCGTGTTCCTCTTCGCCTTCTGGCGCGGCGGGCCGGAGGGCACTGCGGACGGAACCAACGCGCCGGTGGGTCTCGTCTGGCTCCCGAAGGAGGATCGCACTGCCCGGCTCGTGCCGGTTGCGCTTCTCACCGGCGCGGTCGTGCTTCTCGGGCTCTACCCTGCACCGATTTATGCGCTCGCAGAGGGCGCCGCGCGCGGCCTGCTCGATCCCGGCGCCTTCGCCGCCGCCGTCTTCGGAGGCCCGCGATGAGCAGCCGCATCGTCATCGCGCTGATCTTCACGCTGGCTTGGGCGGGCGTCACCGGATCGTTCAGCATACCCAACCTCGGGTTCGGCCTGCTCTTGGGGCTCGCCGCAGTCTGGCTGGTGCGTGACGGTCAGGCCGCATCGCCCATCCGGGTGCGCCCGGTCCAGCTCGCGCGATTGATCCTTCTCTTCGTCGTCGAGCTGATCAAATCCGGCGTGCGCGTCGCCATCATTGTCCTGCGGCGCGACATGCGGCTGAACCCCGCCATCATCGCCTATCCGCTCCGGGTCACCAGCGACTTCGAAATCGCCCTCCTCGCCAATCTCATCACGCTCACGCCCGGTACGATGTCGGTAGACGTGTCGGACGATCGCGCAACCCTTTTCGTCCATTGCGTCGACGTTCCAGACGCCGAAGCCGTGATTCTCGACATTCGCAACGGCTTCGAGCGCCTGATCCTGGAGGCCTTTCGATGAGCGCGGCCGGCTTCTTCGATATCGCAGCTACCATTGCGCTCGCCGGGCTGTCGCTCGCGCTCCTCATGGTCGTCGCGCGGATCATCATCGGGCCGACCTTGCCCGACCGCATCGTCGCGCTCGATCTTCTGGTCGGCATCGTGATCGGGTTCATCGCCACGATCGGCCTCAAAACTCAGTTTTACTTCTATCTCGACATAGCGATCGCGCTTGGTCTCGTGGGATTTCTCGCCACGATCGCCTTCGCCCGCTATGTGCTCACGCGCGGGCAATCGGGCGACGCGCCCTCCACCTTGCCCGACAGCGATGCGGACCCCAGGGAGTCGTGAAGCATGCAGGCGTTTCTTGCGATCACCAGCGGCGTGTTTCTTTTGATCGGCGCAGGTTTCGCGCTGGTCGGCGCTCTCGGCCTGCTCCGTTTTCCAGACGTCTATACTCGCATGCACGCGGCTTCGAAGGCCGGCACGTTGGGTTCGGGCTTCTGTCTACTTGCCGTAGCGATCCATGAAACCGAATTGGACGTCACGACGCGGGCCATCATGGGCGTTTTGTTTTTCGTGCTCACGGCCCCGATTTCCGCACATCTCTTGGCGCGCGCCGCTTTGAAAGCGGGCTACCCCGGCGTCTTTCGCGTCAATGATTACGGGAATGGTGAATATGGGGCCAATACCGTAAACAAACCCGCGAATCGCAAAGATCACTGATAATCCCGGATCGATCAAGGTTGCTGACCTTGACCACGCGATGCGAACAAACACCCAGACTGACTTAACCTCCGCAAGCTCGAATCACAGGAATCCTCACTTTTGGCGCTTTCTTGAAGTGTATGCGGCGCCTAAAGGTCTGGAAACTGCCTGCGGTTGAGAAAGTCCGCTTGTATTCTTGAGCGAACGGCGTTATTGGGAAGAAATCATTATTTAACCGCGACTTGGTCTATGCAGAGATGCGGCGGTAAATCCCATCGCTTTATCAATGGTCAAGTCGTATAGCTGGTTCTATCAAATTCTCGAAGAAACCTTGAAGGAATGGTCAAGACATGAGTGACATCGAAGATAACACGACCGTGATCGATCTGGCGGCGCACATTGTTGCGGCCTACGTCGGCAACAACTCGGTCCCGGCGTCCGAGCTTCCCAGCCTTATCTTCGACGTTGTCGGCGCTCTGAAGCGGATTGAAGGCGGCCCGGTCGAGGTTGAGCCCGAGCCGGTCAAGCCTGCGGTCCCCGTGAAGAAGTCGGTCACGCCCGACTACATCATCTGCTTGGAAGACGGCAAGAAGTTCAAGTCGCTGAAGCGTCATCTGCGCACCCACTACAACATGTCGCCGGAAGAATACCGCGAGAAGTGGAACCTGCCGCCGGACTATCCGATGGTGGCGCCGAATTATGCGCAGGCTCGCTCGGAACTTGCCAAGAAGATGGGCCTCGGCCAGCAGCGCCGTCGCGGCCGCTGATACCAAGCGACCAAGACCTCAGTTCGGAAGGCGCGGCCGCAAGGTCGCGCTTTTTCGTTTTGCACCCGCCCATTTGCCGCGTCAGGCATTCGCGCTCGGCCTTATAGGCCTGCAATAGCCCGAAATGGCGGTTCAGATCATAAGTCCAGTGGCCGGCCCGGCCGCGTGTTCGTTCGGCCCGAAGGGCGCGCGCGAGGAGCCGGCAGATGCGCCGCGTCACCATGGGATCGTCACCCTCAACCTCGCTTGCCATCACCGGCAGCAATCGCGGCAAGATGGTCCGGCGCTCATAAAGCGCAGCCCCCCGCTCCACGCTCAGCGATAGGCTGCGCGCGACGGTCGAGGCGATAAACGTGGAAGTGGTCCGTTCGAGCATCACAATCCCCAAGGTGTGAGAAGTTCTCTCAACATCCCACGGCGGGGAGAGGCGGGGATAAGTTTATGATGGGGAATAGGCCCGGTTGTGGCCGCTAACCTTAATGATGATTGAGACAACTAAAAGTTATCCCCGCCCCCATCAGCTCATGTTTCTCTTTCTAGGCAATTATTCCTATCAAATCGTGGGAATTGCGACCTAGAGGAGACATTTCATGGAAAAGACTACTTTCGAGTTGATGAATGGGGTCTCCGAAGATGATTCCGCTCCTTTTCCAAGCTCCGGCGCCCGCCGCGATGTCGATCTGGTAGAGCAAGTCGTTCTTCGCGCGTTCAATCTTGAATTGCACAGTTTGCGCCTTCCCAGCCGTGGACGGGCCGAGATCGCGCTGGCCCGCCAAGTCGCGATCTACGTCCTCCACGTCCATCTCGGCCTATCGCTGACGGCCAGCGCGCGGGCCTTCGGACGCGACCGGACGACCGCCGCGCATGCGTGCCAGAAGGTCGAGGACAGCCGTGACAGCCGGCGCTTCGACCGGGTTCTTTCCGAGATCGAAACGGCCATCGAACGATGGAGCCTCAGCGCCGCCGTTCACCCGGCATTTCAGGCTGAGGGAACCCTGCAATGAGCGTCGGCGGCATCACAGGCATGGCCGAGCGGATCGTTCGGACCACCATCGCGAACAAGAGCGGCGAACGCCAGGCCGTCGACATCGATCTTGCGGAAAGCCCGCTGGCTTGGCTGCGCAGCCGCCGCGACAAGTCCGGTGAGGCCATGATCAACGCCGCCGAATTTGAAGCGGGCGAGCGTTTCCGTAAGGACTACACGATCGCGGGCCTCGTGCAGCGGACCACCATGAACTGGGAGAGCTTCGGCGGCCCGTCCGACCGGCGATCGTCGGGGCCGGGCAGCGGGCTACTGATCACCGAGGCGGCAATGGCGGCGCGAACCCGCGTCAACCGCGCCCTCACCGATATCGGCCCGGAACTTGGCGGCATGCTGATCGACGTCTGCTGCCACCTCAAGGGCCTCGGCGATATCGAGCGGGAGAAGTCTTGGCCGCTACGGTCGGGCAAGGTGGTTCTCAGGCTAGCGCTCGCCTCGCTCGCGCGCCATTACGGCCTGGACCGCCAAGCAACGGGCGGGGAGCGCGCGCCGATCCGCCAATGGGGCTCGGCGGATTACAAGCCGAAGGCATGAGCGCCCTGGACAAGAGCCGTTTCTGACCGCACTTCAGGCCGCGTTTTCAGAAATGGCTCTTGCCTCGCGGCGCAGCCGGTCCACCATCGATCGCAGCCCGTTCGAGCGTTGCGGCGTCAAATGGTCGCGCAGTTGCAGTTCGTCGAAAATGGCTTCCGGATTGATATCGAGGATCTCGGTTACGGTCTTGCCGGAGTATCCCGCCTGTAGGATCGCGATCAAACCGCGCACGATATGGGCGTCGGAATCACCGATGAACGACAGGCGCGGCACGGGTCTCGCCTCCACCCGCGTCGCAAGCCACACTTGGCTGGCGCAGCCGCGCACCTTGTTTTCTTCGGTGCGATCGGCATCGGGCAGCGGCGTCATCGCCTTGCCGAGTTCGATCACATAGCGATAGCGATCTTCCCAATCGTCCAGGAATGTGAAGTTTTCACGTATCTCGTCGAGCGTGGTGGCCACGGCGTCCTCCGGCATTCTATCCCGGATATAGCGATTGGACCGGCCCGGCGAAAGAGATTCTCCGTGAACCGCGCTGTCGCGCCTAATCAGATTGCGTTCGCCTGCGAACGAGGAGCCCCATCCGGGGCGGCCTCATAATCCACCGGGGTCAGCGTGCCTTCGGCCCGCCCCTGCGGAGCCGTGCCAAGCTGCCGGTCGATCATTTCCGAGAGGTAGCGCATGCCACTCTTGGCCTTCAGCGCGAAGGTGGTCGCCACCCGGTCGCCGATGGCGCACACATCCGGATTGCGGTCGCAAAAACCGTTGACGTCCGAGAGCGTGGCCGATGCTGCGACCACCGCTTCGAAGGCCCCGATAGGGGCTTTGGCCGAAACCAGGCTTTGCTGCGCCACCTCGTCATCGACGGGGATGAACATCACCGCGAGGCACAGCCAAAACGCCGATCGGATCAAGAACATCATTTCCACATTCTCCTCGGCGCCCGATAAACGCCGATCGATTCACTTGCAGGCGGGCCGAAATTCCATGCCGTCATGGCAACAACGTCGGCCGAACCGTCATGCAACACCATAGGATGACGGCTGTTTCAAAATCACCTCTTGAGTCACCGCGTTTTTGTCTCAAATTTGAATCAATATTGCTGACAATTTGAAGCAAATTGTGGCACGTCCACGAAAGACGTTGAATCCCTATGACTTACGCATTCCCCGCGAAGCCTGGAAATAGGATTCACCAGCGCTTAACCCTGATTTCCTTCTTTTAGCTCGAATACGCTAAACCGCCTCCAGAACCGCCTTTTGGGGGGCTTGCGAGCCCACCCCATCAACACTCCATAAAGGGCGTCATGGCAGCGTTACCGGGTCGCCGAGGATCGGACGATCCGGCCAGTGCCGATGGGGAAGCGTGTTGCGTAACGGTGAATTCATTGGCGTTGTAAGGCGTGCCTTCGATCCGTTCGTACACGGCTCGGTTGCAACGTCCGAGGTTGCCGCCAAGCATCGCGGCTTCATCGCGACGCACCTGATCAGCGGCTTTGTGGCCCTGGCGCTCATCCCGTTGTCATTCGTCTTCGAAGGCCAGGTCGCTGCCTTCTCCGCCGCCGCACTCGCCATTTTGGGCTGCGAGGCGCTGGTTGCTCTTTATGTTTCGCGAACCGGATCGCTGCTTCGCGGCCACCTCCTGTCGACCGGCGTGCTGACCGTGCTTGCGGCATGGTTCGCCCTCTTCACCGGCGGCCTCATGTCCTTTGCGATCGTGTGGTTCGCGATCGCCCCCATTGAGGCGGCCCTCTCCGGCCGGCGCGGCACCATCGGATCGGCCTTCGTCGTCAGCGCCTGCGGGCTGTCCGTCGTCATCGCCGTGTCCGTGCTCGGCGCCCTGCCCGAGCCGCTTGCGATCCCCGGCGGAATGATGCTCGCCAACGCGCTCGGCAGCTTCGCAGCGCTCGGCTATGCCGCCTGGGTCTCGTTCCAGATGCAAGGGGAGACGGTGCGCGCGGACGAACGGGCCGATGCCGGCGAGAGCCGCTACCAATTGCTGGCCGATTCCATGACCGACGTCGTCGCCTGCCACGGCCCCAACGGCGACGTGGTGTTCGCCTCCCCCGCCGTCGAGCGGCTGATCGGCGTGAGACCGTGCGAGATCATCGCCGACGGCCTGTTTCGCCGCGTCCATATCGCCGATCGGCCGGCCTATCTCACCGCCGTGTCGGAAGCCCTTCACAAGGGCCAAGCCGCCGTCGAGTTCCGGTTGCGCCGGGGCGACGAGAGCGAAGTGGAAAGCTGGGTTTGGGTCGAGACTCTTCTGCGCCGCATGGAAACCGGTGCCATCGGCGCCGCGGCCAGCGTGGTATCGGTC
The DNA here is from genome assembly GCA_051861205.1 of Oharaeibacter sp. Taxonomy (GTDB): domain Bacteria; phylum Pseudomonadota; class Alphaproteobacteria; order Rhizobiales; family Pleomorphomonadaceae; genus JBHYDC01. The sequence continues at coordinate 54,581 of JBHYDC010000004.1, read as the reverse complement.
ACCCGCGACATCGGGCACCGCAAGCTTCAGGAAGCCGAGCTTTTGAAGGCGCGCCAGGATGCCGAGGCCTCCAGCTTCGCCAAGACGCATTTCCTCGCCAACATGAGCCACGAACTTAGAACCCCGCTCAATGCCATCATCGGTTTCTCCGACATTCTGTCGCGCGAGATCATGGGCAAGTTCGAGTTCGACAAGCAGCGCGAGTATTCCACCCTGATCAGGGAGTCGGGCGAGCACCTGCTGCACGTCGTCAACGACATCCTCGACATGTCGAAGATCGAGGCCGGCTCCTTCGAAGTCACGCTCGAACCCTTCGAACTCGCCCCGGTGATCGACCGTGTCAGCCAGTTCATGATCCCGCAGGCCGACGCCGCGGGTGTGGACGTGCGGCTCGCGCTCGACGCTGATCTGCCCGAACTCGTGGCGGATCGGCGGGCGGTGCGCCAGATCGTGCTCAACCTCCTGTCCAACGCCGTGAAATTCTCCCACCGAAACGGCCACATCGTCTGCGGTGCGCGCCGCGAGGGTCACCGGATCGCTCTGTTCGTCAGGGACCAGGGCATCGGCATCGCCGGAGAAGACATTCCCAACCTCGGCAAACCCTTCTTCCAGGCCGACTCCCGCTACAACCGGCGGCATGAGGGAACCGGGCTTGGCCTTTCCGTGGTCAAGGGCCTTGCCACCCTGCACGGCGGCTCGATGACGATCGACTCCAAGCTCGGCCACGGCACCACCGTGACCGTCCACCTCCCCATCAACGGCGACCGCGAGCCGGCACCTGTGTCCTTCCGCCCGCAGCGCCGGATGGAAGCCGCCGGTACGAACCGCCAGGCCAAGAGGGCCTGATCCATGGCGCGAATGCCGAAGAAGGCCAAACGTCCCGTTCTCTGGCGAACCGCCGCCGGCGCCCTTGCCGCCAACCCCACCGCCACATTCGGCGGCGTGGTGATGACCGCGATGGCCGGCGCGATCCTGACCAACGCGCTCGCCATGCAGCCCGGCCGGCACCCGGCTCCGCTGTTTCTGGGAACGCGCCCCTACACCGAGGGCGAGCAGAGCGTTCGCCAAGCCAGCAAAGACCCGGCCGACGCGCTCGACGAACTCGTGGCCCACTCGGCCACCACCCCCGATGCCTTCGACCGCAGCCTCGTAGCCGATATCCAGACCGAACTCACCGCGCGCGGCCTCTACAGCGGCGTGATCGACGGGCTGGCCGGACCGATGACCGTTTCCGCCATCATCGCCTTCCAGCACGACCAGGATCTCGCCGTCACGGGCCAGCCCACCGCCGATGTTCTCGCGGCGCTGCGGCGCGGCGACGAGAGGCCGCAGACCGCCCTCGATCCGCGCCAGACCGTCCCGCCCCTCCCCCCGCGCGCACCCCATCGCCCAAACCCTGTTCTGGCCGCCGAACCGTCCTCGGAAGCCGACCCCATCGCCGCGATTCTCGCCGGACCCGAGCCTGTGGAACTGCCTCCGCTGCCGGTGCGGTTGACGCGGGAGGACGCTCCCGTGCCCGAATTGGCCGTCCAGCGGCGAGCGCCGGAGCCGTTGCCCATCGAGCCCGATCCGCGCCTGTCGAAGATCCAGCAATCGCTCGACCTGCTCGGCTACGGCCCGCTGAAAGCCGACGGCTATTGGACGCCCGAGACCCGGCAATCGATCCGGCGCTTCGAGGAAAATCGCGGACTGCCCGTCACCGGCGAAATCAGCGAGCGCTTCCTCGCCGAACTCATCATGATCGGCGGCCTGTCGCTGAATTGATCCGCCCGCCCGCCGCCGCTACCGCCGCCCGCTTGGATGGGGTAAAGGCAGTGCCATGCAGCGTGTCACATCCGATTTCTTCGTCTCCGCCTATGTCCGCCGCCGCAACGGCGCGGGCCGCTTCACCGCCGTCGTTCATCGCGGTGCGGCCGAGGCGGGGGCGATCTTCGTCAAAATCTCCCGCCTCGACGGCACGGCCGACCTTTACGGCCCGGCCCCGCAATCCCTGATCGAAGACGGCGATCCCGCCATCGCCGGAGGGCGGCTGTTCGAGCGGCTTTTCACCGCCGCGCCGGAAGCCGACGTAGACCAGCGCCTCGCGCGGGAACGCCGCTTCGATCCCGATTGCTGGGTCGTCGAAAGCGAGGACCGCAGCGCCGGCCACGATCTCGACCTTGTGGACATCTGACCGCCCCAGCCTCGGGGGCGGCAATAGGGGCGGTTGCCCCCGCGCCCGGCACGGGATAACCAAGCGCAAACTTGGTGCGGCATTCCGGACCATCGTCGACGAGCCTGGAGATACCCATGAACGCGCCCACCCCGCCCCGTGCCGAGAAGCGCCCCGTAACGTCGGTCCACCACGGCGTTGAGATCGTTGACGATTATGCGTGGCTGCGCGCCGACGCTTGGCAGGATGTGATCCGCGATCCGTCCGTGCTCCCGGCCGACATCCGGGCGCATCTTGAGGCGGAAAACGCGTGGTGCGACGCCTATCTCGAAGACACCAAGGCGCTGCAAACCGCGCTCGTGGCCGAAATGCGCGGCCGCATCAAGGAGGACGATTCGTCCGTTCCCGCCCCCCACGGCCCCTTTGCCTACGCCACGCGCTTCCTGGAAGGCGCGCAATATCCGCGCATCGTCCGCACCCTGCGCGACGGCGGACCGGAAGAAGTGCTGCTCGACGCCGATGAAATCGCCGAGGGCGCGGCCTATTTCCAGCTCGGCGCGGCCGACCACAGCCCCGATCACAAGCTGATGGCGTGGAGCGTCGACGACAACGGCTCGGAATACTATGTCATCCGCGTACGCGACCTTGAAACCGACAAGGATCTCAGCGATGAGATTTCCAATTCCGCCGGTGGCGTTGCCTGGGCGGCGGACGGCAAGTCGTTCTACTATACTTGGCTCAATGACAATCACCGCACCGAAAAGGTGTTTCACCATGTCGTCGGCACCGATCCGGCGACGGATACGCTCGTGTTTCAGGAGCCCGATGCCGGCTTCTTCGTCGGTGTCGGTAAAACGCAGTCCGGGCGGTTTTTGGTCATCGACAGCCACGACCACGAAACCACCGAAGTGCGCATCGTCCCCGCCGCGAATCCCACCGCCGCGCCGCGCCTGATCGCCGCCCGCGAACCGCAGGTGGAATACTCGATCGACGACGACGGCAACGGCCGCCTCTACATCCTCACCAACGCCGACGGCGCCGACGACTTCAAGATCGTCAGCGCTCCGCTCGACACCCCCGATCGCTCGCATTGGGTGGACGTGGTCTCCCACAAATCCGGTCGTCTCATCGTATCCATGACGATCTACAAGGGCCGGATGGTGCGCCTGGAGCGTGAAAACGGCCTACCCCGCATCGTCATCCGCGAGCTTGGGAACGGCCACGAACACGCCATCGATTTTGCCGAGGAGGCCTATTCTCTCGGCCTCTCCGGCAGCTACGAGTTCGACACCACCGTCATGCGTTTCAGCTATTCCTCGCCGACCACCCCGGCGCAGGTCTATGATTACGACATGGTGACGCGTGAGCGCTTCCTGCGCAAAACGCAGGAGGTTCCCTCCGGCCACGACGCTGGCGCCTACGTGACCCGCCGCTTGCAGGCCCCGACCACGGACGGCGAAACGGTGCCCGTCACCGTGCTCTACGCCAAGGATACCCCGCTCGACGGCTCCGCCCCGCTGCTCCTTTACGGATACGGGTCCTATGGCATATCGATCCCTGCCGCCTTTTCCACCAAGGTCCTGTCGCTCGTGAACCGGGGCTTCGTCTACGCCATCGCCCATGTGCGCGGCGGCAACGACAAGGGCTATTACTGGTACAAGACCGGCAAGCGTGAGAAGAAACCGAACACCTTCAAAGACTTCGTCGCCGTTTCCGATTTCATGATCAGCGAGGGCTACACCAGCCGTGGCCGCATCGTGGCGCAGGGCGGATCGGCCGGCGGCATGCTGATGGGGGCCGCGGCCAATCTGGCGCCGGACAATTTCGGCGGCATCATCGCGCAGGTTCCCTTCGTCGATGTGCTGAACACCATGCTCGACGACACCCTCCCCCTCACCCCGCCGGAATGGCCGGAGTGGGGCAATCCTATCGAGAGCAAGGCCGATTTCGACCTGATCCGCTCTTACAGCCCCTATGACAACGTGGAAGCCAAGGCCTATCCGCCCATCCTCGCCATGGCCGGGATCACCGATCCGCGCGTGACCTATTGGGAGCCGGCCAAATGGGTGGCGAAACTCCGCGACCTGAAGACCGACGCAAGCCCCCTCGTCCTGCACGTCAACATGGACGCGGGCCACGGCGGCGCCTCCGGACGCTTCGAGGGCCTGAGGGAAGACGCCCTCGAATATGCCTTCGCGCTCAAGGTGATGGGCAAGGCGGGATAACGAGACCCCGCAAACCTATGCCCGGCATTTTAGCCATTCCCTTCACAGGTCCTTGCCGGGCGGCGTGCTAGCTCTTTCCTTTGGCAGGAATGGAGCAAAGGTCATGAGCCTTTCGATCGATCGAAGCAGTTCGGCCGGGTACGACCCCAAATCGCGCGCGGCCACGCGGACCGAGAACGTCAAGGCCGACGAAGCGAAAGCCTCGGAAGCGAAGGCCGCCGAAGCGAAGGCGGATGTAACCTCAACCGAAAAGGCGAGCGAAAAACGGGCCGACGATCGGCGCGCCGAGGCCACCCAGTCTCGCGAGCCGAGCGGCAACGCACCGGGCTCCAAGCTCTCGATCAGCAGCGACACGCTGGCTTGGCTCCAGGGCGGCCAGTAACGCCCTGATCCAGGTTATCCCTTGCAGCGTACCAAGAACAAACCGGAGTTGTTCTTGATGTCCATATCCCGCCGCGCCTTCGCCAGCCTCGCCCTCGGTGCTTGGGCCGCGCCCTCGCTGATCGTGCCGGCCGAAGCGGCCGTGCCGCTGGTGCTGGAAAACTTCTTCCTCGGCAAGACCCGCGGCGAGGGCACCTTCACCTCCGACCTCTTCGGCACCAAGCGCGGGTTGACGGTGGATACCGTCGGCACCGTCGAGGGCTCCTCGCTGATCCTGCGCGAATACATCACCTATGACGATGGCGCGCGCGAAACAGCGATCTGGCGTTTCGACAAGACCGGCCCCGCCACCTATGACGGCCAGCGTACCAAGGTCACCGGCGTCGTTCCCATTCGCGTCAAGGACGGCGCGGTGGTCATGAGCTATGTCGCCGAAGTCGCGGGTCCAAGCGGAAAGCCGGTAAAAGCGCGCTTTGAGGACGTGATCCGCCAGATCGACGAACGCACCGCCGTCAACACGGCGCGCGTCAGTTTCCTCGGGATCACGGTTGGTAACGTCGAGATCACTTTCCGGCGCTGATCACCCTTTAAAATCAAGCTCAATATGCCTACATCGGGCATCGGCGTTGCTCGCCTCAGCGTAAGCCTCTAAGGTTCGCGCCGGCTCGGCACTTCCGCCGCAAACACATTCACTGACAAACGTTTCCGAGGAGACGACCATGGCTTTCCAACTGCCCGATCTCCCCTACTCCCACGACGCCCTCGGCCCTTACATGTCGCGCGAGACGCTTGAGTATCATCACGACAAGCATCACCTCGCCTATGTCAACAACGGCAACAACCTGCTCAAAGGCACCGAGTGGGAAAATGCCAGCCTTGAAGACGTTGTGAAGGGCAGCTTCGGCAAGAACGCGGGCCTCTTCAACAACGCCGGCCAGCATTTCAATCACGTCCATTTCTGGAAGTGGATGAAGCCGAACGGCGGCGGCGCGATCCCCGGCGAGCTTGCCAAGAAGATCGACGAAGACCTCGGCGGGCTTGAGAAATTCCGCGCCGACTTCATCCAGGCCGGCGTTACGCAGTTCGGCTCGGGCTGGGCTTGGCTGTCGCTCCAGAACGGCAAGCTCGTGATCCAGAAGACCCCGAACGGCGAGAACCCGCTGGTTCACGGCGCCACCCCGCTGCTCGGCGTCGACGTATGGGAGCACTCCTACTACATCGACTACCGCAACCTGCGTCCGAAGTATCTCGAAGCCTTCTTCGACAACCTCGTGAACTGGGAATACGTGGCCGAGCTTTACGACAACGCTGCGTAATCTCAGGCGCTCGCCCTAAACGAAAAAGGCCCGTGCGGATCACCCGCGCGGGCTTTTTCATGCCCCCGCCTCAGCGCGGAAAGCCCGGTCGGCATTCGGCGGCCCAGACCATGTCGCGATACTCGCTCTGCATGTTGTAGAGCCAGTTGCGGCAGGATTTTTCGTCGGTGAAGCAGGGCCGCTCGAAGGCGTCGTCGTAGCGGAAGAAGCCCTGATCGATCTCCTTGCGGCCGTGGAACAGGCCCGTCCACACCCGCTTTTCGCCCGGCGTTCCGACCAGCGACGAACATTCATAGGGCTGCGTCGGCCGGGCAATGAAGTCGCGCGATATGGCGAAGCTCGGCTGCGCGCCGGCCATCAGGCAACCGGCGGCAACAACGGCAACGAGCGGGCGGCAGGTCGGTCGTTTCATCACACGGTTCTTTATGCCCTATCCTTGAAGATGGTGCGCCCGTCCGCCCAGTCAACCCGGCCGCTCAAGCGTGGGCGTAGTCCCAGTAGAGTTCCCGCGCGCGGATCGCGACCGGACCCGGCTGGAGGCTGCGGTCCTCGAATCGCGTGACCGGCATCACCTTGGAGTAGTTGCCGGAGGCGAAGATTTCGTCGGCATCCAAAAGATCGGCCACGCGGAGAATAGTCTCGCGAACCTCTTTGCCGTCCTTGCGCAAGAGATCGGCCACCCGGCTCCGCGTGATCCCCGCGAGGAAGGTCCCATTGGCCGCCGGTGTGGACACCACTCCGTCCTTCACCATGAAGATGTTCGCCGTCGCAAACTCCGCGACATTGCCGAGCACATCGCAGACCACGGCGTTCTCGAAGCCCTTTTCCTTGGCTTCCATCAGCGCCCGGCCGTTGTTGGGGTAGAGGCATCCGGCCTTCGCGTCCAGCGGGGCTGTTTCCGGCAAGGGGCGGCGGAAGCGAGTTGTCGTTGCCGAAATCCCGGTCGGCGGCGGCATCGGGGCTTCATAGATCGTCAGGCAAAAGCGTGTGGATTCGGCCAGCGGCGGCACCGACATGAACCCGCCCTCCTCTGCCCAATAGGTCGGGCGGATGTAGAGCGCCGTCTTGCCGTCGAACTTGGTGCAGCCTTCGCGGGCAATCTCATAGATCTCTTCCCAGCGTTTGGTTGCCTTGAGACCCAGCGCCCCGGCGCTTCGGTTCACGCGCTGGCAATGCTGGTCGAGATCCGGCGTCACGCCTTCGAAGAACCGCGCGCCGTCGAACACCGTCGACCCCAGCCAAAACGCATGGGTGCGCGGTCCGAAGATCGGCACATTGCCTGGGTGCCACGTTCCATCAAGCCAAGTCCAAGTCGGCGACCAATCCGCCATGACAGCAACGCTCCTCTGGATTTTTATCGGCTCTCATCCAATGCCGTTCCTTGTGGCAGGTCAACTCGGATCGCGCCAAAGGCCGGTGTTGCAGCGCAGCAAGGTTTAGCTAAGCTACGGGTGATAAGAAGGGCTGCGCCCATCTTTATCATCAGAGTATGCCCGATGCCCTCGGTCTATGTGTTCGACGCCTACGGAACCCTGTTCGACGTGCACGCCGCCGTGCGCCGCCACGCCGCCGCCCTCGGCCCGGACGCGCAGCGGTTGTCGGATCTGTGGCGGGCCAAGCAGCTCGAATACTCCTGGGTCCGGACGCTCAGCGACACCTACCGCGATTTCTGGCAGCTCACCGAAGACGCCCTCGACACCGCCTTCGCCGCCTACCCCACCGCCGACCGGAGTTTCCGCCCCCAGTTGATCGAGGCCTACCGCTCGCTCGATTGCTACCGTGAGGTGCCGGCGGTCCTCAAGGAGTTGAAGGCGGGCGGCGCCAGGATCGCGATCCTCTCCAACGGTACGCCGCGCATGCTCGACCAAGCCGTGCGCGCGGCCGGGCTCGACAGCGTGATCGACGACGTGCTCTCGGTCGACCAGATCCGGATCTACAAACCGGACCCTCAAGTATACGAAATCGCGACTACACAATTTCGCGTATTTCCGAACGCGATTTCGTTCCAGTCGTCCAACCGGTGGGACATCGCGGGCGCATCGAAGTTCGGTTTCCGCACCGTCTGGATCAACCGCACCGACGCCGTCGACGAATACCCCGACATGCCGCCCGCCGCCGTGCTGAAGGATCTCACCGGGTTGGCGGGGCTGGGCTAAGCCCTTATTCCGCCGCCGTTTTAGCCTCATACCCAAGCTGCGCGCTGAGCCTCGCCACCAGCTTTTCCGCCGCGTCCGCGATTACCGTTCCCGGCGGGAAGATCGCAGCGGCGCCCGCTTCGATCAGCGCATCATAGTCCTGCGGGGGGATGACTCCACCGACCACGACCATGATATCCCCGCGCCCCTCCGCCTCCAGCGCCCGCCGGAGCGCCGGAACCAGTGTTAGGTGCCCAGCCGCCAGCGACGACACGCCGACAACGTGCACATCATTCTCCACCGCTTGGCGCGCCGCCTCCTCGGGCGTGGCGAAAAGTGGCCCAATATCAACGTCGAAGCCCAAATCGGCGAAGGCCGACGCGATGACTTTCTGGCCGCGATCATGGCCGTCCTGCCCCATCTTGGCGACCAGGATGCGCGGGCGGCGTCCATCATGCTCCTCGAACACCGCCACCGCGTCCTGCACCCGCTTGATCCCATCGGACATGAGCGCGGCCTCTCGCTTGTAAACGCCGGAAATCGAGCGAATCTCCGCCTTATGGCGACCGAATACCTTTTCCATGGCCAGCGTGATTTCGCCAACCGTCGCATTCGCCCGCGCCGCCTCGATGGAAAGCGCGAGCAGATTGCCGCCCTCGCCGGCGGCCCGGGTCAGGGCATCCAGCGCGGCGATCACGGCGGCGGGGTCCCGCTCGGCCCGCAGGCGTTCGAGCTTGGCGATCTGGGCCACGCGAACGGCGGAATTGTCCACCTTCAGCACGTCAATCGCAGCGTCTTCGGTCACCTGATACTTGTTGACGCCGATCACCGGCTGAGCGCCGGAGTCGATCCGGGCCTGGGTTTTGGCGGCGGCTTCCTCAATGCGCAGCTTGGGAATCCCCGCTTCGATCGCCTTGGCCATACCGCCGAGCGCTTCGATTTCCTCTATATGCGCCAATGCCTTAGCGGCAAGATCATAGGTGAGGCTTTCCACGAAGTAGCTGCCGCCCCACGGGTCGATCATCTTCGTCGTCCCGCTTTCCTCCTGCAGCACGATCTGGGTGTTGCGAGCGATGCGGGCGGAGAAATCGGTTGGCAGCGCCAGCGCTTCGTCGAGCGCGTTGGTGTGCAGCGACTGGGTGTGCCCCTGCGTCGCCGCCATCGCCTCCACCGTTGTCCGCACCACGTTGTTGAACACATCCTGCGCCGTCAGCGACCAACCGGAGGTCTGCGAGTGGGTGCGCAGCGACAGCGAGCGGTCGTCCTTCGGGTTGAACTCGCGCTTCATCAGGATCGACCAGAGCAGGCGGGCGGCGCGCAGCTTGGCGACTTCCATGAAGAAGTTCATGCCGATAGCCCAAAAGAACGACAGGCGCGGCGCAAAACGATCGACCGGCATGCCGGCTTTCATGCCTGCGCGAACATATTCAATACCGTCCGCCAGCGTATAGGCGAGTTCAAGATCAGCTGTCGCCCCGGCTTCCTGCATGTGATAGCCGGAAATCGAGATGGAATTGAACTTCGGCATATGGGTAGCAGTATAAGAGAAGATATCCGATATGATCCGCATCGAGGGCGCCGGTGGATATATGTAGGTGTTGCGAACCATGAACTCCTTCAGAATATCGTTCTGAATGGTGCCCGATAGTTTTTCGACTGGTACGCCTTGTTCTTCAGCTGCGACCACAAAAAGGGCGAGGATCGGCAGAACTGCGCCGTTCATCGTCATCGATACGGAAATCTGGTCGAGCGGAATACGGTCGAACAGAATACGCATATCATAGATGGAATCGATCGCGACACCCGCCATGCCCACATCGCCGGTCACGCGCGGGTGGTCGCTGTCATAGCCACGGTGGGTAGCCAGATCGAAGGCGACGGATAGGCCCTTTTGGCCCTGCTCCAGATTGCGCCGATAGAAGGCGTTGGAATCTTCGGCCGTCGAAAAGCCAGCGTATTGGCGGATCGTCCAGGGCTGCTGGACATACATGGTCGGATAGGGGCCGCGAACGAAGGGCGCGAGGCCGGGATAGGTGTGAGGATGGCGCATTCCCGCGATATCGGCCGGACCGTAGACCGGCTTGACCGGGATATCCTCCGGCGTCAGCCAAGGTTCAGCGGCGTTTTGCTGCAACTCGGGCTCGGCAACCCGGTAGGGAATGTCGGAGAAGGACGGTTTCTTGATCATGTCGCCCGGTCCTTCCTTAAACCGTCGTCGCGGCGGGGGTGCCGAGGTGATCGTGGAGCGCGCCGAGAAGGTCCAGCATGTCGAGCCCTTCGTGAACGAAGCGATCAACACCCGCCGCGACCAACTGCGCCTCGATCTCCTTCGGCCTGCCTGCGAGCAAGACGAGGTCGGCGCCCGCCTCCCTGACGGCGGCTACCGCCTTAGCGCCTAGCGTCTCATAAGTCCGGTCGTCCGAGCAGAGGCAGACGATGCGCAAAGCGCCGGCGCGGATGGCGCCCGCAAGTTCGCTCAGATCGTCGAACCCATCCCGGCCGACAGCCTCCAAACCCCCGGCTTCAAATAGGTTTTTCGCCCAGGTTGCCCGCGCGGTAAAGGCGGCGACGGGGCCGAGGTTGGCCAGGAACACCGCCGGCCTGCGTCCGCCGGAGGCGAGCGCCGCGTCGGACCGGTCGCGCAGGGCTTCCCAAGGTTCGGCGTCGCGAGTCAGCCCCTCACCCGGCGGATCCATCATAGGGCCGGGATCCACCTTGGGCTGGCGTTCGGACAGGAGCGGATAGGTGCTGGTTCCCGTGATGGGAATGCGCCGTTTTGCGACAGCCTGCCGGCGCGCCTCGGCGACAGTGCGAATGCGCGCGGTGATATGGTCGCCGTTGATGCTGGCGATCAGACCGCCTTCCCGGTCGATCTGCTGGAACTCCGCCCAAGCGGCGCTGGCGAGTGCGTCCGTTAGTTCTTCAATGCCGCCCGCTCCGGCGGCGGGATCGGCGACGCGGTGGAGATTGCACTCCTCTAGCAAAATGGATTGGAGATTGCGCGCCAGCCGCCGGGCGGCTTTGTCCGGCTCGCCCACGACTGCCGTGTGGGGAATGGTGGTGATCGCATCCGCCCCGCCGACCGCAGCGGCGAAGGTAGCGATCGTGGAGCGCAGAATGTTCACCCAGGGATCGTGCTTCGTTTGCATCCCCCATGCGGTTTCCGCGTGCACGAAGGCTGGAACCGCCGGGATGCCCCATGCGTTTAAAACCAGTGTCCAAAGTCTCCGGAAGGCCCGCAGTTTCGCAATTGTCAGGAACTGATTCTGGTCAGCGACGAGCCTGAAACTGATTCTTCCGACGATTTCCAGCGGCGCCATTGCGTTTTCGCGTGAATTAGACGAAAGTTCTATAGCAGCAGAGCCGGTAGCAAGAGCTATTGCTAATTGTTGCGATTCACTTGCGCTATTCGCGTGCCAGAACTGCCCTGAGGACGACAGACCACTCGCGTCTTGCGTGTAATTCTTAATAGCCGATAAATTCGGCAGGACCCGACGAAAAACATCATTTTGTATAGCGTTTTTTCTATGTATATTAGTGCTGCCTGCGACGGGGTCCTCACAGACACGGATTCGTAGACTCTCAGGGGGAACCCCTTGGGAACGCGCAACTTGGAGTAGTCCATTTCGAATGTTAAGAATGTCATTCTTACCGTCGAAATGGACAGAGATCATGTCGAGGTAGACACCTTCGAACGCACGTTCTAATTTGTCGGCAACAGCCTTCGGATCAGACCAAATCTTGGACTGAGCCAAAAGAGGCGGAATAAAAAGGTCGATGGCGGTTGCCCCATTTGTGAGTTCGTCCAAAATCTGGGCATTCATGCGAATGGGATCGTCGAAAGCAACGCGCTGTACAATAGACCAAGGTTTGCCGCCGCCGCGCCCGGCAAGGGGTCGGCGGTCGGTATGAGAAGAACCGAGTAACGGAATGGCGATTCCGTCGGACGTCACGCTACGGAGGCGGTCCAGAGTCGAGGTGCCTAGCGCCTTGGCCACGGCAGCCTCCCAGTCCTGAGGAGAGACGGGGGCAATTTCGCCGAACTGTTTCAGATCAATGTCCATGGGCTTCATGAGGTCCGTGGCGTGAAGAGCTTTGAGACGTCGCTTGATGTGCAAGACTTATAGGGACCTCCCAGACGCCTGCACAGCTAGCTTAAAGACGGTTTTGAACTCGGGGACGATGCGTAGATGCCGGGCCAAGTCTAGCGACAGGCACGGCATGACTGAGATGAACTTTGGGTGAGGGGCCAACAAGGAGAAACCGTGTCAGGAGGCAAAAGAGACCGACCGTATCCTGCCGTATGTCAGTCATTGGATACCGGTCTTCAGGTCATCAAGGACTTCGCGGGTTGAAAGCCCGAAAAGACTGATGAACAGCATTCTGCGGTTTCAAACAGAAACGGAGCCCTCAAACACAAATACTTATCGTCGATCGTTTGATTTCGGGAAATTTTAGACATAACAGTCTACTATCTGCGGCGGTAGTTTTCCCATAATCTGACGGTCACATACCTCTCGCGATACCGGGTAAAACAAGCATGAATACCCCTGATGACATCCTGGCGGACGCGGTAGGACTTAGGACCTGCTCAAGCGCCAATCGGATCTTTGACATCATCGAGCGTCGACTGATCAGTCATGGTGCCAGCCACATCCTGGTTACTGGACTGCCCATGCCGGGCCGACCGGTGGAGCCGCTGATCCTTCACATGAAATGGCCTGATGTGCGCAGCGAGCGCGGCCATCTCATCACCATCTCCAAGGGCGATCCCGTTCTGGAGCGATGCCGGGTGGCGCATCGCCCCTTCCTTGTGGATGGTGTGAGCATATCCGGCTATTCCGATTTGGTGGCTGCCGCCGGTCCGGAAGCCGCAGCGCGGATCGTGGCGGTTCCGGTCAAGTCAATCCAGCCTTATCAGGCTGCCGTGATCGGTCTTGGGACAGCGCTCTCGCTGACCGAGCTTGACCTCGTGGCGTTCGACTTCCTCTGCAATCAGGCATTCCGGCGGCTGCGCGCCCTCGGCTTCCTGATCGACTCGCGACCCGGCGACCTTTCGGCGCGCGAACGCAAGGTTCTCGAACTGACGGTTACGGGCAAGACGGCTCAGGAGATCGCGGAACTCCTGAACATTTCGCAGCGCACCGTGCATGCTCACCTGCAAAATGCGGGCGAAAAGCTGGACGCTTCGAACAAGACACAGACCGTGGTCGAAGCTTTGCGCTACGGGCAGATCACTCTGGAGGACTGACCGTCCTTCAGCGTGGCAACACCAAGCGGCCGCGCTTTTTGAGAGCGCGGCCGCTTTGCATTTGGGCTTCATCCGAACGGCGGCGCGGCATTGAGGGTGCGGACCGCGCGGCCTATAACCAGCATGGATCGCATGCGATGCGTGAAAAGCGAGGCGGACGGATGCAGGAAAGCGGCAAGGTTTACATCGGTTCGAGCACCAAGCCCGAGTATCTCACCCTCGCGCTCGCGAACCGCCACGGCATCGTCACCGGAGCGACCGGAACCGGCAAGACCGTGACGCTGCAAGTGCTGGCGCAGGGCCTTTCAGAGGCCGGCGTGCCGGTGTTTTGCGCGGATGTGAAGGGCGATCTTTCCGGGCTCGCCGCGCCCGGCGAGCCGAAGGACTTCCTGCTACAGCGTGCGCGCGATATCGGCATGGAGGCCGATTATCAGTTTGCCCCGGCGCCGACCATCTTCTGGGACCTCTTCGGCGAGCAAGGTCACCCGATCCGCACCACCGTGTCAGAGATGGGTCCGCTGCTCTTTTCGCGACTTCTCGATTTGAACGACACTCAGGAAGGCGTGCTCAACATCGCCTTCAAGATCGCCGACGACGAGGGGCTGCTGCTGCTCGATCTCAAGGATTTGCGGGCGGTTCTGACCTATGTTTCCGAAAACGCTGACGCGGTGGCCGCCACCTATGGCAACGTGGCCAAGGCAACGGTGGGTGCGATCCAGCGGCAATTGCTTGTGCTGGAAACCCAAGGCGGCGAGAATTTCTTCGGCGAGCCCGCCCTTGATATCCGTGATCTCATGCGTATCACCGGCGACGGACGCGGCGCGGTGAACGTGCTGGCGGCCGACAAGCTGATGCAGACGCCGCGCCTTTACGCGACCTTCCTGCTTTGGCTGCTTTCCGAGCTTTTCGAGGAGCTGCCGGAGGTCGGCGATCCCGACAAGCCCAAGCTCGTGTTCTTCTTCGACGAGGCGCATCTTCTGTTCGACGAGGCGCCCAAGGCGCTCTTGGAAAAGGTCGAACAGGTGGTGAAGTTGATCCGCTCCAAAGGGGTCGGCATCTATTTCGTGACGCAGAACCCGCTGGACGTGCCCGACAGCGTGCTCGCACAGCTCGGCAACCGCATTCAGCACGCGCTGCGCGCCTATACGCCGCGCGAGCAAAAGGCGGTGAAGGTGGCGGCGGAGACGTTCCGGCCGAATCCGGCGTTCGATACCTTCGAGGTGATCACGCAGCTTGGCGTCGGCGAGGCGCTGGTATCCATGCTGGAGGGCAAGGCCGTACCCTCGATGGTGGCGCGTACGCTGATCCGCCCGCCCTCCTCACGCCTTGGGCCGTTGACGCCGGAGGAGCGCGCGCAAGTGCTGGCGGCAAGTCCGCTCGGCGGCGCCTATGACGCGGTCCTGGATCGCGAGTCCGCCTTTGAAATCCTGAAGGCGCGCGCCGAGGGGCGGCCACCGGAGCGCCATGCGCCGGCCGCATCATCGCCACGGCGGACGTCCAGCGGCTTCCAGCTTCCCGATTTCGGCTGGGGACCGCCCGCCAACCCGGCTCCCGAAGAGACCGCATCCGATGCTGGATCCGGCCGGCGCCCCCGGCTCGATGAGTATGAGAGCCCGGCGGACCGGCGGCGGAGCGAGGCGGAGGACCGGCCACAGCGCTCGTCGGGACGGCAGACGGTGGTGGAAGCGGCGGTCAAATCCGTGGTGCGATCGGTTTCGAGCCAAGTCGGCAGTCAGATCGGCCGGGCGATCGTACGCGGCGTTCTCGGCGGGTTGCTACGGCGATAACGAACAGGGGGCGCCACGTTCACAGCCACCGCCTTGCTTGCGCCCTCGTATTTCTGCAATACCAAGCGCGATTTCACGACACAGGCACGCCCGATGACCCTTGATAATGCCCTTGCCCGCATCGACGCCGAATTTCCAAAAAGCCTGGACCGTCTGTTCGAACTCCTCCGAATCCCGTCGATTTCCACCGATCCGGCGTTCAAGGCGGACTGTGCGCGGGCAGCGGATTGGCTGGTGCGGGAACTCACCGGGCTCGGCTTTGCAGCCTCCGCCCGTCCAACCCCGGGGCACCCGATGGTGGTGGCGCATTGGGATAAGGCGGGCGCGGACAAGCCGCATGTGCTGTTCTATGCGCATTACGACGTTCAGCCCGTCGATCCGCTGGATCTGTGGCAAACGCCGCCGTTCGAGCCGCGCCTGGAGCGCCAGCCGGACGGGTCCGAGCGGATTGTCGCGCGCGGGGCGGCGGACGACAAGGGCCAGCTCATGACCTTCGTCGAGGCCTGCCGGGCGCTGATTGCGGAAACCGGCGGGCTGCCGGTGAATGTGACGATTCTCTCCGAGGGCGAGGAGGAATCCGGCTCGCCGTCGCTGATCCCGTTCCTCACCGCGAATCGCGCGGAGCTTTCCAAGGACGTTGCGCTTGTCTGCGACACCGCCATGTGGGACCGGCAGACGCCTGCCATCACCACTATGCTACGCGGGCTGGTGGGCGAGGAAGTGACCATCATCTGCGCCGATCAGGACCTGCATTCCGGGCTATTCGGCGGACCGGCCCTGAACCCGGTGCATGTGCTGGCGAAGATCATCGCCGACCTGCACGACGAAACCGGCCGCGTTACCCTGCCCGGTTTCTACGACGGCGTTTCGGAGATTCCGGGTGAACTGCGCCGGAACTGGGACGGCCTCGGGTTCGACGGTGACGCGTTTCTGGCAAAGGTTGGCCTGACCGCTCCGGCCGGCGAGACGGGACGCACCATTCTTGAAAAGCTCTGGGCGCGGCCGACGGCCGAAGTGAACGGCATTGTCGGCGGATACACCGGCGACGGGTTCAAGACCGTGCTGCCGGCCGAAGCTTCGGCCAAGGTGAGCTTCCGGCTGGTCGGCGAGCAAGATCCGGTAAAGATCCGCGCCGCCTTCCGCGCCTTCGTAGAAGCGCGCCTTCCGCCCGCCGCCCGAGCTACCTTCCACGACCATGGCGGCAGCCCGGCGATCCGGCTCGACATGAACAACCCCGCACTCGCCAAGGGGCGCGCCGCGCTGGAAGCGGAATGGGGCAAGGCCGCAGCGGTAATCGGTTCGGGCGGCTCGATCCCCGTGGTCGGGCAGTTCAAGACGATCCTCGGCATGGACAGCCTGATGGTGGGATTCGGACTGGCGGACGACCGGATTCACTCGCCGAACGAGAAATACGAAAAGACGAGTTTTCACGGCGGTATTCGGTCTTGGGCGCGCATCTTGCACGCTCTAGCCGGCTGATGCCTCAGCGCTTTCGGCGAGTTCTGGGGAATGTTCTGGGGACGATGGCCGGTTGGCGCGTTCCGCCGGCCGGTCCAACGTGGTATTCAGGTACATGCGCAAGAAATTGAATTTGAAACTAACCCATTTCATCCCGGCATTCGGCCTAGCCCTTGCAGGCTGTTCGGCCGTTGGTGATGTCGGTGTGGAGCCGCCGACGGGATCGATCTCGTCCGATTTCGTCCGCATCACAGCGTCCGGTGTCAGCGGAATTCCGGAGGGGCTTGCCTATTCGGAAGCCTCGATCGAGCGCGCCCTGCCCGGCTATGACGCATCATCCATCACCATGGCAACGGAATCGAAAACGCAAAGCGCGCTAGCCGTGTTCAAGGACGGGCTGCAGGTGCTTCAGATCGTGCCGGGCAGCGCCGGCACCGTGTCGGCGATACACGGGGTGTCCGCGCGGATAAGCGGGCCGAACGGCGAGCGCATCGGCATGAGCTTCGACGAAGCCCGGATCAACCGCTCGGCCTGCCGGGAAGGCTCCGGTAACTGGCTCGGCATGCCTATCTGCACCGCGCGCGGCGCGCCCAATGTCACGCTCGTGTTCGCCATTCCCGGCTATATCTCGCCCGACGGCCTTCCCGACGACGCAACCCTCGGCTCGGCAACGCTGCAGCGGATCATCTGGACGACGCTCGGCGGCGAGGCGACGTGAAAACCGCGCTCGGCGCTCCCGACGTGGAGCGGCTGGCGGCCGGTGTGCTCGGTGGAAACCGCGCCGTTCTTGCCCGCGCGATCACGCTGGTGGAAAGCCGCAAACCGGCGCACGCACAAGCGGCGCGCGCGCTTGTTCAAGCCATTCTCCCGCACACCGGGCGTGCGCTTCGGGTGGGCATCACCGGCGTGCCGGGGGTGGGCAAATCCACCGCCATCGATCAACTCGGCACCAATCTCACGGCCGCCGGACACAAGGTGGCGGTGCTCGCCGTCGATCCGTCCTCGACCAGAACCGGCGGGTCCGTACTCGGTGACAAAACCCGGATGGGCCGCTTGGCGGTCGACCGGAACGCCTATGTGCGCCCCTCCCCTTCCGCCGGCACGCTCGGCGGCGTTGCCGCGAAAACGCGCGAGACGATGCTGCTGTGCGAGGCGGCGGGCTTCGACGTGATCCTTGTCGAGACGGTGGGCGTCGGCCAGTCCGAGACGGCCGTGGCCGACATGGTCGATACGTTCCTCGTTTTGATGCTGCCGGGCGCCGGCGACGAATTGCAGGGCATCAAGAAGGGCATCATCGAGCTTGCCGATCTGATCGCCGTGAACAAAGCCGAGGGCGAGGCCGCGATCCGCGCCCGAACCGCCGCCTCGGAATACCGCGCCGCGCTCCACATCCTCGCCCCGGCATCGCCCAATTGGGCCGTTCCGGTTCTCACCATATCGGGCCTTGCCAACGAGGGGCTGGACAAACTCTGGTCGGAGGTGGAGCGCCACAAGTCCATCATGACCGCAAGCGGCCGCTTCGACGAAAAGCGCCGCGAACAAGGCGTGCGCTGGATGCGGGCGATGATCGCCGAACGCTTCAACGAACGCCTGACGCGCGATCCAGCGGTGCGGGCGGCAGTGGCGGAGCGCGACGCGAAGGTGGCAGCTGGCCTCCTCGCACCCAGCGTCGCGGCGGATGAGGTGGCGGGGATGCTGGGGATTTAGACCCGAACTAGCACTAGAGGCCCGATTGGCCGGCTTTCCAGTTTAATCCTCATATCCCTCGTCATCTTCGACTTCCGGCGTTAGCGACTGCTGTCGCCCGTGCCGTACAGAAACGATCTGGATAACATCATCTACCAGAACATAATTCAGAAGGTAGGCGCCGACGACGAGCGTTCTCGCGCCAGGAATGGGAAGGCGCCCGCGAGCAGACCCGATGTCCGGAAAGCTCGTTAAGTTTCGCCGGGCCTCCAGGATCGCCGCCAGAAACGCCCGTGCCGCGTTCGGACTGTGAGAACGCAAGTAGTTCGCCTCGGCACGAAGATAGGCAGCCGCCTCAGCCGAGAGGCGCGTCCGCATCAAGCGGCCTTCCCGGCCACAATGCGCTCAAGATCGCGAATGACGTCGTCGATATCCTCCGATTGACCATCAGCCATCTCGGCGCGGCCACGCCGAAAGGCAAGGATGTCGGCGCCTTCGTTCAAGAGGTATGTTTTCAAAGCACGAACGATGACCCAACTGCGCGTTCGCTCTGTCGTTTCAGCGATCTCTTCGATGGCCGCCAGCACATCGACGGGCAGTCGGATCGCAATCGGGTCAGACAATTGTTCTTTGGCCATCGGACCCTCCAGTTTGTAATACACAGTATTACAAACTGGAGGGGTGATCAAGGGACGTAGCCCACTCAGCAGAAGCGGTTGACCAGCGCTTCCAGCCATTCCTGCTTGCCGCTTTTCGGCTGCGGGTTCGTGCCGTTGGTCTCGACATAGGCGGCGAGGTCTTCGAGGGTGCGCTCGCCGGCCAGGATCGCCTTGGCTTCAGCGCCATTCCAACCGGCGTAGCGGTTGTCGACGAAGCCTTGCAGCGTGCCGTCTTCGAGGATCGCGGCGGCGTTGAGCAAAGCCTTCGCCATGGCGTCGATCGAGGCTACGTGCGCCACGACGAGGTCTTCGGCGTCGAGGCTCTGGCGGCGGATCTTGGCGTCGAAGTTGAAGCCGCCGGTGGTGAAGCCGCCCGCGCGCAGGATTTCGACCATGGCGAGGGTGAGTTCGGCGACGTTCATACCGAATTGGTCGGTATCCCAGCCCAGGCGATCGTCGCCGCGGTTGAGGTCCACCGAACCGAAGATGCCGAGCGCGCCGGCCATGGCAAGCTCGTGCTCGAAGCTATGACCAGCCAGGATCGCATGGTTCTGCTCGATGTTGACCTGAACTTCCTTCTCCAGCCCATAGGCCTTCAGGAAGGAATACACCGTCTGCACGTCATAGTCGTATTGATGCTTGGTCGGCTCCTTGGGCTTGGGCTCGATCAGGATCGCGCCCTTGAAGCCGGTGCGGTGCTTATAGTCGACAACCATGGAGAGGAAGCGACCGGCCTGGGCGAATTCGCGCTTCAGGTCGGTGTTGAGCAGGGTTTCATAGCCCTCGCGGCCACCCCAGAGCACGTAGTTCTGGCCGCCAAGCTCGCGCGTTACGTCCATCGCGTTCTTCACCTGCGCGGCGGAATAGGCGAACACCTCTGGATCCGGATTGGTGGCGGCGCCGGCCATGAAGCGGCGGTTGGAGAAGAGGTTTGCGGTACCCCAGAGCAGATTGATGCCCGTGTCCTGCTGCTTGCGGGCGAAGATCTCGGCGATCTCGCGCACATTGCGATTGGACTCGGCAAGGCTCGCGCCTTCCGGCGCCACGTCGCGGTCATGGAAGGTGTAGAACGGCACGCCGAGGATGGTGAACAAGTCGAAGGCCACTTCGGCCTTGTGGCGCGCCATCGCCATCTCGTCGCCGCCGCCGAACCAGGGACGCTCGAAGGTGGCGCCGCCGAACGGATCGCCGCCCGGCCAAGCGAACGAGTGCCAGTAGCACACGGCGAAGCGCAGATGATCTTCCATGCGCTTGCCGAGCACGACGTGGTTCTTGTCGTACCAGCGATAGGCAAGCGGGCTGCGGCTTTCGGGGCCGGCATAGGGAACGGGCGTGATGGAGCCGAAGAAGGGAGCGGACATGGGCATTACCTCACTTCACGATTGTTGGTTTCAGAAGGCTTGCTTCAAAGCGGGATAGAGCGAGCGGAAGGTCTCATAACGCTCGGCATAGGCCGAAACGAGACCGGGATCGGGCTCCACGGTGCGGGCGACGGGCGGCGGGGTCAATGTTTCGAACGGGTCGTCGCCCGTCGCAGCCACCCGGCCAAGGCGGGCCGCGCCGAACGCCCCGCCGAAGTCGCCCTCGGCGGTGATGTCGAGCGGGCGGTTGAGCACGGAGGCGAGGATCGTCAGCCACGCCTGCGAGCGCGATCCGCCGCCCACGGCGAAGGCGCGGTCGATGTCGGTGCCGGCGTCGTTCAAAACGCGCAGACTATCGCGGAAGGCAAAGGCGACACCTTCCAGAACGGCCTGAGTCAGCACCTCCCGGCCCGTTTCATGCGCCAATCCCACAAAGGCGCCGCGTGCGCGGGCATCGTTGTGGGGGGTTCGTTCGCCGGAAAGATAGGGCAGGAACAAGACGGGCGACGGGGCGGTCGGTTTCGGATCGAGGCCGCGCGTGAGTTCGGGGGCAGGCGCCTGCAACAGATGCGACAGCCATTCCAGGCTCGCGGTGGCCGACAGGATCACGCCCATCTGGTGCCATGTACCGGGCACCGCGTGGCAGAAGGCGTGCACCGCGCCGTCGGTATTGGGGGAAAAGCTGGCGTTGGAAACAAACAGCACGCCGGATGTGCCAAGCGAGGCGAAGGCCACGCCGGGCTTGACGGCACCCATGCCGACCGCGCTCGCGGCATTGTCGCCGCCACCGCCCGCCACCACCGGCAGGCCGGCAAGGCCCCAGCGCGACGCCAGTTCCGATCGCAGCCGGCCGGACACCGCCGTGCCCTCCACAAGGCGCGGCATGTGCTGGCGGGTAAGGCCCGTGACGGCGAGAAGGTCGTCCGACCAATCGCGGCGGCGCACGTCCAGCCAGAGCGTTCCGGCGGAATCCGACATGTCGGACACGTGTTCGCCGGTCAGCCACAGGCGCACGTAATCCTTCGGGAGCAGCACCTTGGCGGTGCGGGCGAAGATGTCCGGCTCGTGCTTTTGCACCCACAGCAGCTTGGGCGCGGTGAAGCCGGCCATGGCGATGTTGCCGGAAATCGCGCGCGAAGCCGGACAGGCCGCCTCGATCTCAGCGCATTCGGCGGCCGAACGGCCATCGTTCCACAGGATCGCGGGCCGGAGCGGCTTGTCGGCAGCATCGAGCAAGGTGGCGCCGTGCATCTGACCGGACAGCCCAATACCCCGAACGGCGGCAAGCTCTGCCGGATGGCTGGCGGCGAGGCTGTCGAGCACCGCAGCGGTTGCGGCGATCCAATCATCGGGGTTCTGCTCGGACCATCCAGGATGCGGGCGCGCCACCTCAAGGGGGGCCGACGCGCTGGCGATGATCACCTCATCCGCCCCGTTCAGAACCGCCTTCACGGACGACGTGCCGATATCAATACCAAGATATGTGGCCACGATGCCTCTCCCTTTTATGGTCTTCCTGGGCCGTCAGCGCACATTGTCGCGCATAAAGATATCGATTCCGATCTGCTCTTGATCATCCACGATCGGCCACCCGTTCGCGAGCGCCTGGAGAAGCCGCGCCGCCGAGCGGGCCTCATTCCCGGCGTCTTGTCCGATCAGCGCATCGATCGTGCCGCGCATCAACGCGGCACGGTTGGTGTCGGTGAGTTCGTGGGCGATGTAAACGACATGCGCGGTGCGCGAAGCCCGCTCCAGCGCCGCGACGACGCCCTCGTTACCCGCGCCGACATTATAGAGACCGGCGAGGTCGCCATGGTCGCGCAGAAGTTCGGCGGTCAGCGTGTTGACGCGGGTGGGATCATCGCGGCCTTCGCGCACGGCGATCACCTCGACGTCGGGAAAGTCCTCGGCGATCACCTGCTCGAAACCGAAACGGCGCTCGGCGTGGTCGCGCAGCGAGAGGGAACCGGCGATCAGCGCCACTTTTCCCTTGCGGTTCGGTAAGAAGCGACCGAGCAGTGTTGCGGCCGTGCGCCCGGCCGCCGTGTTGTCGATGCCCACATACCAATCGCGCCGGGAACTCGGCACGTCGGAAACCAGCGTCACCACGGCGATGCCGCGCTGCTTAAGGGAGTTGATCTCCTCGCGCACGGCAGGATGGTCCAGCGCGGCAACAGCCACGCCGTCGAAGTCGGCGAAGCGGGTTTCCGCGAGCGCTGCGGCCACCGCCGGGCCGTCGAACACGTCGACGTGCTTGACGCTATAGGTAGAGCCTGAAAACGGCAGCCATTCGCCGAGCTTAGAAACACTATCGGCGAGCGCGGAAAAGAAAGCGTTTCGGCCGGCCGGCATAATGAACACGAACCGCCGGTTCGGCGGCTGGATACGCGATGCCAAGCTGGACGGCGCATAGCCAAGACTGCGGATCGCCGTCTCAACCTTCTCCATAGTTCCCGTTCGCACGCCTTCACGGCCGTTCAGAACGCGGTCCACAGTTGCGACGGAAACGCCGGCCGCATCGGCGACGTCTTTGAGCGTGACCTTCATCGAGAGCGAACCGGTTCTCACAAAATGATGACATTGCCTCAGTATCTTTAAGGGATCACATCGTCAAGCCCGTTACGACGCGCGAAACCCCGCAGAGAGTGCGCCGCTCCGATCGGTCGATAGCTGCTACCGATTGGACAAAGCCGTTCGCGGCGCGGAAGAAACAACGGAACGGAGGTTTATTCATGCAGGACTTCGGGGCCGCCTTCCGCGTGGCCGGCGCACTGATCTTGCAGGGCGATGCGGACCTGCTTGAAGTGGTGGGCCGTTCCCTGGCGGTCTCGCTCTCGGCGGTGTTCATTGCCTGCGTGATTGGATTTCCGCTTGGTGCGCTGACCGGCTTTGCCCGCTTTCCCGGCCGGGGAGCGGTCGTGGTGCTTCTCAACGCGTTGATGGGGCTGCCGCCCGTGGTGATCGGCCTCCTGATCTATATGGCGCTGTCCAACGCCGGTCCGCTCGGAGCCTTCCGTCTCCTCTATACGCCGACGGCTATGGTGATCGCGCAGGCCGTACTGGTCACGCCGATCGTCGCCGCGCTCACGCGTCAGACCGTCGAACATCTCGCGCGCGAATATGACGAGGCGTTCCGCTCGATGGTGGTGCCGGCGCCGACGGCCGTGGCCGCGCTGCTTTGGGATGGGCGCACGGCGCTTGCCACCGTCGCGCTCGCCGGCTTCGGGCGGGCGATTGCCGAGGTTGGAGCGGTGATCATCGTGGGCGGCAACATCGATCACGTGACGCGGGTGATGACCACGGCGATCGCGCTTGAAACCTCGAAGGGCGATCTCGCGCTGGCGCTCGCGCTCGGCTTCGTACTCCTGCTGCTCGCCCTCGTCGTGAACGCGGCCGTCATGGGTCTTCGCCTCAAGGCGGAAGGGGCCACATCATGACGGTCGGCGCGATTTCCGCCCTGCCCCGGCGATTCCTGGGAATCCCGGCCCTGCCGGCCACGCTCCAGGTGGCAAGGGAACCGATATTGCCGCTGGTGCTGGACGGTGTGACGTTCCAAATCGGCGGACGGCGCATTCTGGAGGGCATCGATCTTAGCTTCGGGGCTGGCGGCCTCACCGTGCTGCTCGGTCCGAACGGGGCGGGCAAAAGCGTTCTTCTCAGGCTGATCAACGGGCTGCTCACGCCGACCTCCGGCCACATCAGATGGGCAGGGCGGCCGGCGGGGGATCCTGCCGTCCGCATGCGGCAGTCGCTCGTGTTCCAGCGGCCGGTGCTTTTGCGGCGATCCGTGCTTGCCAATGTGGCCTTCGTTCTGCGCCTTCGCGGCGTTCGCGACGTGAACCGGCGGGCGCTTGCGGCGCTGGAGCGGGGCGGCCTTGGCGCCCTCGCGCGGCAACCGGCCCGCCTTCTCTCCGGCGGCGAACAGCAGCGGCTGGCCTTGGTGCGGGCGCTGGCGAGCGAACCGGACGTGCTGCTCCTCGACGAGCCGACCGCGAGCCTCGATCCGGCGTCCGTTGCCGCAATCGAAACGATGATCCGGGATGCCGTCTCGCTTGGAACGCGCGCGATCCTTGTCACGCATGACGTGGCGCAGGCCCGCAGGCTTGGCGACGACGTCGTGTTCCTCAGCCAGGGCCGCATCGCGGAGCGGGCGGGCGGCGGCGCCTTCTTCGACGATCCCCGATCGGAGGCCGCAAAGGCCTATCTCGCGGGGCGACTTTTCCTTTGAACACCAAACAGCAAGGACTTCACCATGATTTCACGGCGCTTTTTCATGGCTCTCGCCGGCGCGGTCGCGCTTGGCCTTGCCTCGCTCGGCACGACAGTAGCGGCGGAGAAATCCATCGTCGTGCAATCCACGACATCGACGGCCAACTCCGGTTTGTTTGATTATCTCCTGCCGATTTTTCAGGCCAAGACCGGCATCCGTGTGGATGTGGTGGCCGTTGGTACGGGCCAGGCGATCAAGAATGCGATGAACGGCGATGGCGACGTTCTGTTCGTCCATTCCAAGGCCGACGAAGAGAAATTCGTGGCCGAGGGCTATGGCGTGAAGCGCCTGCCGGTCATGTACAACGACTTCATGATCGTCGGCCCCGCTTCGGATCCGGCCGGCGTATCGGGCGGCAAGAACGCGGCGGATGCGCTGGCGAAGATCGCCGAGGCGAAGGCACCCTTCGTGTCGCGCGGCGACGATAGCGGCACCCACAAGGCTGAACTCAAGCTCTGGAAAGCAGCCGGCGTGGATGCCAAGGCCGCCTCCGGGACGTGGTATTCCGAAACCGGATCGGGCATGGGGCAGACGCTCAACGTGGCCTCCGGCATGCGCGCCTACACCCTCACCGACCGCGCCACCTTCGCCGCTTTCAAGAACAAGGGCGACCTGGCCGTTCTCGTGGAAGGCGACAAGGCGCTTTTCAACCAATATGGCGTGATGGTTGTAAACCCCGCCAAATTCCCACGCGTCAAAGCCGATCTCGGCCAGATTTTCGTGGATTGGATCGTGTCTAAGGAAGGTCAGGACGCCATCGCCGGCTTCACCTTAGACGGGGCGCAAGTGTTCTTCCCCAACGCGGATTCTGCTGGAAGCTGAGCGCCGATCGATTGGCACTGCCCCTGCCAAAAGCCGCAATCAAAGCGCGGACTAAGTCAAAGTTCCGGGTTGCGCTTAAAACTTGACTTTTGTATTCATGTTTCGGGCGTAGCCGGATATGCCGTCGTTCCGTCTTGGTGACGGCGGGTCCAGCCGTCCACGACATGGGGTAGCCGATGATGATGAGACGTCTTTTGCCAGCCGCCTTCTTGAGCCTCCTGACCACCACGGGCGCGGCCCTGGCGGCTCCGACGGCGTCGGATGTGGTGAAAACCTACGTCGAAATCGGCCATGCCGTGTTCTCGGATTCAGCCGCATCGGCGCGCGAACTCGACACAGCGGTCAAGGCGCTCATAGCGACGCCGAGCGCGGAAACGCTTGAAGCGGCGCGCGCGGCGTGGCGCAAGGCGCGGGTGCCCTATCTGCGCTCCGAAGTGTTCCGCTTCGGCAACCCCATCGTGGATGATTGGGAGGGCCGGGTGAATGCGTGGCCGCTCGACGAAGGGCTGATCGACTATGTCGACGTGAGCTACGGCACCGAATCCGACGCCAACGCGCTCTATACGGCGAACATCATCGCCAACGCCAAGATCCGGGTCGGCAAATCCGAAATCGACGCGGCCGCGATCACACCCGACCTCATCTCGAACGAACTCCAAGAAGCCGGTGACGTCGAAACGAATGTCGCGGCCGGATACCACGCGGTGGAGTTTCTGCTTTGGGGCCAAGACCTCAACGGAACCGGCCCTGGCGCCGGGAACCGCACCGCGACCGACTTCGACGTCAACGCCTGCACGGGCGGCAACTGCGATCGCCGCGCCGCCTATCTCGCATCCGCCTCCGCGCTGCTCGTCAGCGATCTCGAAGAGATGGCGGCCAATTGGGCCGAGGGCGGCGCTGCCCGGCAGGGCCTGCTGAGCGGCGATCCGAAACAGGGCCTTGCCGCCATTCTTACCGGCATGGGCTCGCTGTCCTATGGTGAGCTTGCCGGCGAGCGCATGAAGCTCGGGCTCATGCTGCATGACCCGGAGGAGGAGCAGGATTGCTTCTCCGACAACACCCATAATTCTCATTACAACGACGTCGTCGGCATCCACGGCATCTACTTCGGCCGCTATGAACGGCTGGACGGCACCCTTCTCGAAGGTGCGTCTCTGTCGGCGCTTTTGAAAGAAGCCGCACCAGACATGGATGCCGAGCTATCGGCCAAGCTGGACCAGACTTTGGCCGCCTTCACGCGCCTGAAGGAGCGCGGCGACACGGTCGAGGCCTATGATCAGATGATCGGCGAAGGCAACGCTGAGGGGAACGCCGTGGTGCAATCGGCGATCGATGCGCTGGTTGGGCAGGTGCCGTCGATCGAGCGGGCCGTGGCCGCGCTTGGGCTCGGCTCGATCGCGTTCGAAGGCTCCGACAGCCTCGACGACCCGCAGGCCGTCTTTCAATAGGTTTTGCCGGATGGGGTGGGGTGGTTCCAGCGTTTGGCGGCATGCAATCGCGTTCGGCTGGGCGCGTGCCGCAGTGCTCGTAGCGCTTGCACTCATGGCAGGCGGCGCGGCGGCATCGCCCTTCGATCACCGCTATGATTTGACCGCCGAGGACCGGGCACGCATTGCCGTCGTGACCAGACCTGCAACGTCCTTCGCCGCGCCAGAGCCGTTCGAGGCCATGGCCGGCGGGGCGGGCACCAGCCTCAGACTGCCAGACCGGAACGCGTTCGACTGGCCAGGGTCCAACCTGCCCGCCGATCACAAGGCGACATTCAGTCTGGGCGAGGCGGTATTCGACCGGCTCTGGGTCTCCGCGCCAAGCTCGACGCAATCCGTCGACGGCCTCGGACCGCTCTTCGCCGCCCGCTCCTGCCAAGCCTGTCACGCGCGCGGGGGCGGCGGCTCTGCCCCGGCGAACGGCGCGGCGACCGGGTTCACGGTCGGGCTGGCCGTTCCGTTGCCGGGAGGGGGCGCGGGGCCGGAGCCGGTTTATGGCGAGCAGTTGCAAGATGCGGCCGTTGCCGGCGTGAAGGCCGAGGGTCGGATCACCGTCGCTTGGGCGAACGAACAAGCCACGATGCCGGACGGCACGAGCGTATCCTTGCGTAAGCCCAGCCTTACCATCACCGATCTTGGCTATGGGCCTCTAAAAACAGGAGCAATGACGTCGCTGCGCGTTGCCCCGCGCATGATCGGCCTTGGCCTTATCGAAGCGATCGACCAGGGCGACATCCTCGCGCGGGCGGATCCGGACGACCACGACGGCAACGGAATTTCCGGACGGCCGAATTGGATCGTAGCGGCCAGCGACACGCCCCGTCTCGGCCGATTCGGGTGGAAGGCCGGCACCGCCGATTTGCAGCATCAGGTGGCCCGCGCCTTCTCGCTCGACATGGGCCTTTCCACGACGACGCTGCCCTCCGCGATGGGCGATTGCACTGAGGCTCAGACCGAATGCCTTGCCGCGCCGTCCGGGGTTCAAGCCCGCTTCGGGCCAGCGGAAGTGTCGGCGGTGATGTTCGATCTTGCGCTTATCCATACCCGCTCGCTGGCCGTTCCCGCCCGCCGCGATGTTGCCGATCCGGAGGTTCTCGCCGGCAAGCGGATCTTCATGGAGGCCGGTTGCGCTGGCTGCCACACCCCGAAATTCGTGACGCGCCGCGATGCGCCGGATCCGGCTGCGCGCTTCCAACTGATCTGGCCCTATTCGGACCTGTTGCTCCACGATATGGGGCCTGCGCTCGCCGATGGGCGGCCGGAGGCCGGGGCGTCGGGCACGGAATGGCGTACCACGCCGCTCTGGGGTCTTGGGCTCGCTCAGGCCGTGAACGGGAACGCCGGCTTTCTGCACGACGGCCGCGCCCGGACGCCTCTTGAGGCCGTGCTCTGGCATGGCGGCGAAGCGGCGCCTTCCCGCGACCACGTCTTGTCGCTGGACAAGGCGGACAAGGCGAGGCTTCTTGCATTCCTGACATCACTCTGACGAGGCCGTCGATGCCTATACGTACCCTTCAATCCGGCCGCGCCCGCTTTGCCGCATCGTTTCTGGCGGTGGTCGGGGCCGCCGCGCTGCTCGGGCTCGCGAGCCGCCCGGCGCACGCGCAGGAGGACGGCGTCAAACGCAAGACGGCCGTCGAAGATGCCAGATACGCCGAACTCGTCCGCGACGTCATCACGCGCCACGTTCGCCCGGCCGCCGAGGGTTTCGCTCTGACCGCCGAATTGCTCGACGCAGACCTAACCGCACTCTGCGATGCGCCGTCGGACACCGCGCTTGCAACGGCAAGACGATCCTTCGAGGCAACGGCGCGCGGATATGGCGGGCTGTTTCCGGTGCGCTTCGGGCCGATCCTCAGGGATAACCGGCAGGAGCGGCTCGCCTTCTGGCCGGATCCACGGGGGCTCGGGCTTAAGCAGGTTCAAAAGATCCTGGCTGCCACCGACGAGACCGCAACCCGCCCGGACACGCTGGCCAAAAAATCCGTCGGCGTACAAGGGCTGACGGCGCTGGAATTCCTGCTTTATGGCACCGGTTCGCAGGCGCTGCTAGACGGCACGGAGGCGGGAGCGTTCCGCTGCCGCTACGGCGCCGCTATCGGCGCCAATGTGAAGGCGATCGCGGACGCCTTATCCTCCGACTGGGCGGAGGACGGCATGGGCGCTGCACAGTTCGAACAGCCGGGCCCCGCAAACCTCCTCTTCCAGACGCACAAGGAAGCCGCCTCCAAAATCATCAACACCGTAGCGGCCAGCCTTGAGACGATCGCGGACGATATGATCGACGCGCCCTTCGGGGAAAGTCCCGACACGGCAAAACCCAAGCTCGCCCTCTTCTGGCGAAGCGGCCAGAGCGTGCCGGCGGTGGTTTCCGCGCTGGAGGCGACACAGCATCTGATCGAGGTCGGCAACGTCGCGGGTCTCCTGGAAGAGGAGGAAGTCTGGCTCGGCAACTCCATTCTGTTCGAGGCCCGCAACGCCGCCGCTACTTTCGCCAAGATCGATAGGCCCATCGAGGATGCCGTCGCGGACAACGACAGTCGGAAGATCGCCGTCTATGTGCTTGTGGCTGTCCACAGCCTGAAACGATCGATAGGGCGAGAACTGACGGCGGCCATCGGGCTCGATCAGGGCTTCAACGCCAATGACGGTGACTGACGCATGCCCCATCTCGACCGCCGCGCCATCCTAAAGCTTGCCGGCGGCTCAATCGGCTTCGCGCTGGTGGGCACGCGGGCGCTGCACGCGGGCGAACCCAGCGGATCGCCGCTCTACGCAAGCTGCGTGAAGACGCCGGACGACCGGTTCGCCGTCGCGGTGATGGACGACACCGGCCGGATCAAGCGGCTGCATCCGCTGCCCGGTCGCGGGCACGACGTGGCGTTCGACCCGGCCTCCCGGCGCTGCGTGGCGTTTGCCCGGCGACCCGGCACCTTCGCGGTCGTGTTCGACGCAGATGGGCGGGCCGAACCGCGCGTGATTTCGGCCGCGCCGGGCCGGCATTTCTACGGTCACGGCGTGTTCACAGCGGGCGGGGGCCTGCTCTACACCACCGAAAACGACTATGGCAGCGGCCAGGGCGTTATCGGCATCTACGACACGCGCGCCGGGTTCGAGCGGATCGGTGAATTTCCGGCGGGCGGCGTCGGCAGTCACGAACTCGTCTGGTGCGGCGACGGGGCGACCCTCGCCATCGCCAACGGTGGCCTCGATACGACACCGGAGGTGGGTGGCCGCACGAACCTGAACCGCGCGGATATGAAGGCGAGCCTCAGCTTCGTCGATCCGCAGGCGCAGCGCGTGCTAACCACCCAGAGCCTCGGCGCGGCCTATGGCGGATTGTCGATCCGGCATCTCGCCGTCGATCGAACCGGGTCGGTGTGGTTCGGCTGCCAGCATCTGGGCGACCCTGCCGACCTTCCCCCGCTTGCCGGGCGGGTGGTGCTCGGGCGAGATCCGGACCTCTTCGGCTTGCCCGCCGAAATCGCGCCGCTCGCCAAGAATTACGTCGGCTCCGTCGCAGCCTCGGCGGACGGGGCGGCTATCGCGTTTTCGGCGCCGAAGGGTGGACTCATCTTCGCCTTCGAAGCGGGTTCAGGGCAATTTCTAGGGGATATTCGGTTCGACGACGGGTGCGGATTGTCTCCGGCGGAAAGCGGATCGCGGTTCCTTGCAACGTCAGGATCGGGCGAGGTCGTGTCGGTTGAGGGCTCGAACGGGGTCGCCGCCTCACTGCTCGGGCGCGCCGACCTTGCTTTCGACAATCACGTCAGCCGTCTCGTCTGATCAGCCAAGCTCGTGGCGCCAGGGGGGATTGGCCCCTTCGCGCGAGCAGGTAACCGCCGCCGCATTGACGCCGAAGGTCAGAGCCGCTCGGATATCGCCCGCCGTCAGCGTTGCCAGCCGGTCGCGTTCGATCTGACCGGCTTCCTTGAGTGCGACCAGGAACGCGCCCTGGAAGGTGTCGCCGGCACCGATGGTATCGACCACAGCCACCTTCGGCGCGGCCACTTCGACCAATCCGGCCGAGCGATGCCAAGCCAATACGCCATTACCGCCGCGCGTGACGACGACGACAGACGCGCCACCTTTAAGGTAGCGTTCGGCCGTCGCGGCGTAGTCATGGGTACCGAACAGGAAGTCGTGGTCCACATCCGACATGCGAATGATGTCGGACCGTGCGGCGAAGCCTTCCATGCGTGCGATGTAATCGGCCTTGTCGCGCACGAGATTCGGGCGGCAGTTCGGATCGAACGACACCGTCGTGAGGTCGCGCGCGGCGTCCACCAGCGCGAGATAGCCGGAAGACGACGGGTCGTTGATCAAGGTGACCGAGCCGACATGGACCGCATCGATCGCCGGAAAGGGGACCGAGCCCGGAGCATAGGGCCGGCGGTCATTTCATCATAGAAGGCGTAATGCGGCTCGCCGTTCACGAATCGGACGAAGGCGAGCGTGGTTTCGGTTTCGGAACGTGTGACGTAGCGCAGGTCGACCATGGACGAGGCCATGTGGCCCTCGATCATCTCGCCGAACATGTCGGTTGAAACGCCGCCCACGAAGCCGGTCGGAGCGCCGAGCCGCGCCATGGCCACCGCGATATTGAGACACGAACCGCCGACGACCGGCACATATCCGTCCCGGCCGTCGGAGGACCGGACGGGTACGAAATCAATCAGCGCATCGCCGCAACTCAGAAGCATCTTGCCTCACCTCATCGACATGCACGCCCGGCCAGCGTGACCACCTCATGGCCTTTGCTAACGGCAAGCGGAACCATATTCAACGTCCGACTGTGTGGCGGGCATCACGGTGCCATGAAGGCCCGCGCAAGACGGAGAGCGGGCTGAT
Organism: Oharaeibacter sp.; assembly: GCA_051861205.1. Taxonomy (GTDB): domain Bacteria; phylum Pseudomonadota; class Alphaproteobacteria; order Rhizobiales; family Pleomorphomonadaceae; genus JBHYDC01. The sequence goes on along the minus strand of JBHYDC010000004.1, from coordinate 22,740 downwards.
ATGCAGGGCACCCTGTTCGGCGGCTCGGGATCAAAGGCGGCCTCGGACCAAACGGAGTGTGTCAATTTCGCATGGTTTAAACAGAAATCGTTCAATCGTCGGACAAAAAATATCCAAACGGACGCACGTCCTTTTCTTCCTACCAATCCGCTTTTATAACGGTAGCCGGCGGAGCGTTTGAGAATTTATAGCAAAAAACATGTCAGTTTTACGAGTAAATGTTCGAGACGTTAGCTCAAATTGGTCGCAATTTAAACACCTGCATTGACGATACGCAGCATTGATCGGGCTTTATACGGCTGACGGAGGGGGCATGTTATGTTAACAACATAGATCCGATATGTACCTCGGTGTTACATGATCCTTTCGCTTGCTCAATAAGGTGGGGACTTGATGACGAGCGGACTAAAAGTGCTAGTGGTCGGTGGAGATATGTTCCTCGGCCGAATTCTTCGGACTCGCTTACCCGAATGGGGTTTCAGTGTCCGCGCGATCGAAAATGCGGCGTTCGAGGCAGCTTCAGCGAAAGAAGAAGTAATGGTCGGCAGTTTGACCGATCTTTGCTTTCTAGAAGCCGCCTGCCGCGACATCGACATCGTCATCGATCTCTCCAAGCTCGATCTCGGGCGCCGGGGTGGCGGTGACCTTGCTTACTATGCCACGGGCGTTGCCAACCTTTGGGAGGCCGCTCGGCGCTGCAAGGTTCGGCGCGTGATTTCGGCGACACCGGACGGCGTCGTCGGCTTCTATCGCCGCTCGGCCGTGCTCGATCATCTCTCGCTGCCGCGGCCGGACGGACCGGCGGGCGTTGGAGGTGCCTTCATCGAATCCATGGCCTCGCTCTATGCCTATAAGCACGGCATATCGGCGCTGTGCATTCGCATGGGATCGTGCCGGCCGGAACCGACCGACGAGCGGATGCTATCCACCTGGATTTCGCCGGAAGATTTCCTGCGCTTGATCCGCGTCGGCCTCACCGTGGATTACACCTGCGAGATCGTCTACGGCATTTCCGCCAATGCGCGGGGCTGGTGGGACAACGCCAATGCCTTGCGGCTCGGCTATCGCCCGGCCGATCGTGCGGAGGTCTTCGCCGACGCGCTGCGTGGCCAGCGGTCCGGGAACATCATCGAAAACGTGTTTCAAGGCGGCCCCACGGTTGCCGCCAATTTCGAGGGCGACATTCGCCGCATTCCTTGACCCGAGATGCGGCGAGAGCGATCAGGCCGTCGCCCCTCGTGCGACGAGCGGCTGTGATTGGCGCGGCATCATACCCGCGATCAAAAAAGGTATGCCCGACAACAACATGTCGAGCGATCGCCGGGTCTGAAAATGGCCGTTGATCGAAACGCGAGGCAGACGTAGCGGATCGACCGGGGTGCCCGCATAAAGAATGCCGGGTGTGGTTGTGACGGCGAGCGAGATGCCGAGGTCGCGCACGATCGCAACATCCCGGTTGGATACGTGCTCCGGCCCTCCGAAGGGATAGGCGAACACGGCCGGCCTGCGTCCGGTCCGGGTTTCGATAATGTCGATGCCCCGGGCAATCTGATCCCGCGCCTCGGCATCTGCCAGTCCAGCCAAGGACGGGTGATCGACGGTGTGCGCGCCAAGGGTCACGGCGGGGTCGGCGGCCATGAGGGCCACCTGATCCCATGTCATCATCTGCGACGCCACCATTCGCGATACGTCGATCTGGACGCGGGCTGCCATCTCGCGCACGCAGCGATCGCGCTCCGCTTCGCTCAACGTGGCCAGGGCGGCCGCCAGTTGGGTGTAGGCGGTCATCGCGGCGTTTCGCGATGAGCAGTCCAACGCAAAGCGGGTGTTGCCTATCCAGGCCTGGATCGTTTGCGAGCGCCGCACGATCTCTTCAAGCGTCAGCCACCACGCGCTCGCCGTGCCGTCCATCAAACCGGTAGCGAGGAAAACCGTGAATTGCACGCCGTGACGCCTTAGAACCGGCCATGCGAATTCGAAATTGTCGGCATAACCGTCGTCAAAGGTCAGAACCACGAAGCGCTCGGAATATCCGCTCGCCAAACGCGCTTGCGCCTCCTCGAAGGAGACGACGCGAATGCCAAGTTCGGCAAGACGCGCGAGCATGCAGTCCAAGTATTCCGGCGTGATTTGCAAGTGAGCGTTGGGCTGAAACGGATCGTGCCCGGCAGGCCGCACCCGGTGCATCATCAAGATGGCCCCCGCCCACCTGGAGGGCCATGTGAGCCAACGATCGGCGTATAGGGCGGTCAGAATGCCCATGCCACCCTTGATCAGGCCCTGGCGCACCATGGGGTTCAATAGACCGCTCCGGATCGATTCAAGTCATACGCGGGACGATGCCGCCGGTCCCGCAAAGGATTATCCTAGATATCAGCCGGCCAAAAGATCCTGCACCACCAAAGCCGTTGGCGTGATCGCTTCATTGGCGCGGGTGTGGCGCACCGCATCATGGAGCGTTGTCGCGTCCATCAAAATGATGGTGGCGGCAAAAATGTCGCCGAAGATCTTGCGCACGGCGCAAGCCGCTTCGTCCGGGCAGTCCGCACAAGACCGGTATGCCGACCGCGACAGGCAACCGAGAGGCGCGATCGGTCCGTCGATCGCACGCAGAACCGAGCCAATACTGATCTCGCGCGGATCCTTAAGAAGCACATAGCCACCGCCCCGGCCTCGACGGCTGGCGATGACGCCGTGATGCTTCAGCGCAAGCAGGATATGCTCCAAGAACTTGCGCGGAACCTGTGCCTTACGCGCGATATCCTCGATCAGCATGGCTTCGCCACGCGGTGCGCAAGCAAGTTCGACAAGCGCCTTGAACGCGTATTTCGCTTTTTGAGAAATCATGGTCCGAACGCAAGTTACAGCGGGGCGAAACACGGATGCCCCCTTCGATCGCGATATCACGAATTCTACACCCTGAATACGGCTTGTCCCAAGAAACAATGGGTGAGCTTAATGGCAACCCTGCCTTATCCGCCCCATCCGCGTGCCGGCAAAGCCCGGAGCCGGTTCAACTCAGCCCGGTTATCCTGCCGGCCTCGTCAAGGCGGATGTGAACGGCGGCGGGAACCTTGGGCAATCCAGGCATCGTCATGATGTCCCCGCAGATCACCACCACGAACTCCGCGCCTGCGGAAAGCCGCACCTCGCGGATCGGCAGGATGTGGCCGGAGGGCGCGTTCTTCGACGCAGGATCGGCGGAGAAGGAGGCCTGCGTCTTGGCAATGCAGACCGGCAGGTGCCCGTAGCCGCGTGCCTCCAAGTCCTTCAGCTTCGCCCGCGTCTTCGGATCGGCCTCGACCTCGGCGGCGTGATAGATTTCACGGGCGATGGTCTCGACCTTGTCGAACAGCGGAAGATCGTCGGGGTAGAGCATTTGGAACGGAGCCCGGCGCGGCGTATCCAGAATTTCGGATACGGCGCGCGCCAAGGCCTCCGCTCCCCGCCCCCCGTCCGCGAAATGCGTGCAAAGAACACAGCGCACCTTCTGCTCGTCACAAAGCCGTTGCAGCGTTTCGACCTCGGCGTCGGTATCCGATCCGAAACGGTTGATGCCCACCACGGCCTCGACGCCGAATTTGCCGACATTCTCGATATGTCGGGCGAGATTGGCGAAGCCGGCTTCGAGCGCGGCGAGGTTTTCGCGCCCAAGATCCTCCTTCGCCACGCCGCCGTGCATTTTCAGCGCGCGAATGGTGGCGACGATCACGGCAGCGTCCGGTGCAAGGCCGGCCTTGCGGCATTTGATGTCCATGAATTTTTCAGCGCCAAGGTCCGCCCCGAAGCCGGCCTCCGTCACCACCACATCGGCAAGGCGCAGGGCGGTATTGGTCGCGATCACGGAATTGCAGCCGTGGGCGATGTTGGCGAAGGGGCCGCCGTGGACGAAGGCCGGGTTGCCTTCGAGCGTCTGCACGAGATTGGGTTGCAGGGCATCCTTGAGCAGCACCGCCATCGCGCCCGGCGCGGCTACGGCTTCGGCGGTGAGGAAGCTTTTGTCGTTGCTCTCTCCAATCACGATCCGGGAAAGCCGGGCTTCCAAATCGTGCAGGTCTTTCGCCAGACAAAAGACGGCCATCACTTCGGACGCCACCGTGATGTCGAAGCCGTCTTCCTTGGGGTAACCGTTGCTTGGCCCGCCGAGGCCGTTGATCTGGTTGCGCAGCATGCGGTCGTTCATGTCCATCACGCGGCGCCATGTCAGCCGGCGGCCATCGATCTTCGGCTCGTTGCCCCAATAGACGTGGTTGTCGATCATCGCCGAGAGCAGGTTATGCGCCGACGTGATCGCGTGGAAATCGCCGGTGAAATGGAGGTTGATCTCCTCCATCGGCACCACTTGGCTATAGCCTCCCCCCGCCGCGCCGCCCTTCATGCCGAAGCAGGGGCCGAGCGAGGGCTCGCGCAGGCAGATCGCCGCGCGGCGGCCGATCCGGTTCAGCGCGTCGCCGAGGCCGACGGTGGTGGTCGTCTTGCCCTCACCGGCCGGTGTCGGGGTAATCGCGGTGACCAGCACCAGCTTGCCGCGCGGGCGATCCTGGACCGACCGAATAAACGCGTGATCCACCTTGGCGATGTGCTTACCGTGGGGGATCAAAGCTTCGTCCGGAATGCCGAGGCGGGCGGCGATCTCGCCGATCGGCTTCAGCTTGGAGGCGCGCGCGATCTCGATGTCGGTCAGCATGGATGGTCTCCTCGCATGTCCAAGCCGGAATCCTGCCGTCCCGCGACGGAATGCCGGGGTTGAAGGTGCACGACGGAGCGGCAGGGGGGAAGCGCGGGCGCGCTCATATTTTCTATTGCGCCCTTTCTAAAATTTGAATTTCCGCATTCGTCTGGGAAAACCTGGGGCGAAGAAACAAGCCGCCAGCTTGCGCGCCACAGGCAGGCGTGACGATCTGTCACCACCTTGTGAAGGCTGGTCAGGCGGGTGCGGCTCTGGCTACAACAGGGATCATCGATCAAGCGAGGGCACGACATGAGCGACGGACGGCGAATTTTGCGCGGGCAGGTTCTGTCCTTCGTCCGCCGGCCGGGCTTTGCTGGAGACGCCGGCAGCTACCACCATCTGAAGGACGGCATCGTCGTCGTCGAAGACGGGCGGATCTTGGCTGTGGAACCCGCCGACCACCTCGACGCCTTCCGCACGGCAGGAACCATCGTCGACGATCACGGCGAGCGCCTGATCCTGCCGGGGTTCATCGACACCCACATTCATTTTCCGCAGACGCAGGTCGTCGCTTCCTATGGTACGCAGCTTCTGGAGTGGCTGAACAAATACACCTTCCCCGCCGAAGCCCGTTACGCCGATCCGGCGCACGCCAAGGCCGGCGCGGCTTTCTTCATCCGCGAACTCCTGCGCAACGGCACCACGACGGCCGTCGTATACGGGTCCGTTCATGCGTCCGCCATCGACGCGCTTTTTGCGGAAAGCGAGCGGGCGGGAACACTGATGCTTGCCGGTAAGACGATGATGGACCGCAACGCCCCCGAAGCCGTGCGCGACACCGCCGAGAGCAGCTACCGCGACACCAAGGGCGTGATCGAGCGCTGGCATCGCCGGGGCCGTCAGCGCGTGGTGATCACGCCGCGCTTTGCGATCACGTCCACGCCGGAGCAACTCGCCGTCGCGGGTGCGCTGATGCGCGAGCATCCGGATTGTCTGTTGCAGACGCACATGTCCGAAAACCGCGCCGAGATCGCCTTCGTGCGCGAACTTTACCCCGAGCGCGCCGGCTATCTCGACGTCTACGATCATTACGGCCTGCTATCGCCGCGCACGCTGCTCGGCCACTGCATCCACCTTAGGCCCGACGAAATCGCGCGCATGAGCGAAACCGGCTGCGTCGCGGTGTTCTGCCCGACGTCCAACCTCTTCATCGGATCCGGCCTCTTCGACCACGACGGCCTGGAGCGCGGCGCGCATCCCGTTCGGATCGCGCTCGCTACCGATATCGGCGGCGGCACCAGCTATTCCATGCTGCAAACGGCGGCCGAAGCCTACAAGGTGATGCAACTGAACGGCCAGACCCTTTCCGCCCTCCAAGCCTTCGACCAGATGACGCGGGCAAACGCCGAGACGATCGGTGAGCCGGATATTGGGCGGATTGAACCCGGCATGGCAGCAGATCTCGCCGTACTCGATTCCCGCGCAACACCCGCCATGGCGCATCGGATGGAAGCCGTAACCGGCGACCTTGAAGAGGAACTCTTCGTGCTGATGACGATGGGCGACGACCGATCCGTTGCCGCAACTTATGTGGCGGGGCGACGGGTGCAAGGCCCATCGCCGCGCCATGGCAACGGCCTGACGGCGCCCTAGATGTTCGGGCTCCATCGGTTTTCCCGGAGCCCTCGCGTGCGGCCAATCCTCATCGCCTTCGCCCTGATCGGCGCTCTAGCCCTGCCCGTTCAAGGCCAGCCGAAGCCGGCGGAAGCGCAGGGGTCCGGCGGTGGCATACTCGATCTTCTGCCGTCGTCCTCCGTATCGCGCCACGAAATCCGGATCGGCGCAGATATCCTGCGATACACGGCGGAGGCCGGCATGCAGCCGCTGCGGGAGGCGTCGGGGAAGGTCACGGCGGAGATTTTTCACGTTTCCTATGTGCTCAACGCACCGGCGAACAGCCGTCCTGTCACCTTCGTGTTCAACGGCGGACCGGGGGCGGCGTCGGCCTATCTGCATCTTGGGGCGCTCGGGCCACGGGTGCTTGAAACCACGCCGGACGGCGGATTTAAGGAGCCCCCGCAGCGGATAATCGACAATCCGGATACGCTGCTCACCACCTCCGATCTCGTCTTCGTCGATCCCGTCGGCACCGGGTATAGCAGCGCGGCGGAGGGCACTGACAAGGCGCAGTTCTGGGGCGTAGAGCAGGATGCGCGCTCGCTCGGGGCGTTCATCCGGCTCTGGTTGCAGAACAACGGGCGCACCGGATCGCGCGTATTTCTGGCCGGCGAGAGCTACGGCGGGTTCCGCGCGGCGCTTTTGGCGCGCACGCTTCAGCATGATGTCGGCATCGCGCCGTCCGGCCTCATCCTGATTTCGCCGGCGCTCGAATTCGCGCTCCTCTATGGCGACGATTTCCTGCCGATGGAGTGGGCGCTCGCCCTGCCCTCGATGGCCGCAACGCATCTTGAGCGGAGCGGCATACGCGGCCGCGAGGCGCTTGCCGCGCGCCTGACGGCCGTGGAGCGCTATGCGATGACGGACTATCTCGTCGCCATCGCGGGCGGCCTTGTAAGCGGCGGGGCGGCCGTCAGCGCGCGCGTGGCGGACATGATCGGCCTGCCGGAAGACCTGGTGCGACGGCGGTTCGGGCGGGTCTCGCCCTCCGTCTTCATCAAGGAATACGAGCGGGCGAAGGGCCTCGTGCTCAGCCGCTACGACGGCTTGGTCGACAGCGCCGACACGAGCCCGGAGTCCAACGCGCTGGATGCGCCGGACCCGGTGCTGGACCGCAGTGTGCCCGCGCTCACCAGCGCCTTCGTCGCCTACGCCCGCGACGAGCTTGGCTTCAAGACCGACGTCAGCTACCGCGTATTGAACCGCGAGGTGAGCGGCCGCTGGGATTACGGCACCAGCGCCAGCCGTCAGGGTTTTGCGGGCGTCACCGGGGATTTGCAGCGGGCGCGGGCACTCACCCCGAAGCTCCAGGTGCTGATCGTGCACGGCTACACCGACCTCGTCACGCCCTATATGGCGAGCCGGTTTCTGGTGGACCAAATGCCGCCGCTCGCCGGCGCCGCGCCGATCCGGATCGTGACATACGAGGGCGGTCATATGATGTATCTTCGGCCTGACTCGCGCCGGGCGCTGAAGGCCGACGCGGATATGATCTTGAGCACCGGGCAGTCCGCTCCGCAAAAGGGATCCTCGCCATGACACATTCATCGATCCTGCTCGGCTCCGATATGGTGCCGGTTCTCGGCCAGGGCACCTGGATGATGGGCGACAGGCGCGACAGGCGCGCCGACGAAGTCGCGTCCCTTCGCACCGGTCTCGACCTTGGCCTCACGCTGATCGACACCGCTGAAATGTACGCCAACGGCGAGGCCGAGCGGATCGTGGGCGAGGCGATCGCAGGGCGGCGCGATGAGGTCTATCTCGTCTCCAAGGTGCTGCCGAGCAACGCCGACAAGGCGGGTGTCATCCAGGCTGCGGAAAACAGCCTGCGCCGGATGAACACCGACCGGATCGACCTTTATCTCCTGCATTGGCGGGGCGACGTGCCGCTTCAGCAAACGATCGCGGGGTTCCAAGCACTCCAGGCGTCGGGCAAAATTCGCGGTTGGGGCGTTTCCAACTTCGACGTCGGCGACCTCGACGACCTTGCAACCAGTCAGGGCGGCGAGGCCTGCCTCACCAACCAGATTCTCTACAACCCGATGCGGCGGGGCGCGGAACTTGGCGCGCTGAAATGGACGCGCTCCTTGGGATGGCCGACCATGGCCTACTCGCCGATCGAGCAAGGCCGCCTTGTGAACGATCCGGCTCTCGCCGCGATCGGCAAGCGTTATGGCGCATCGGCCGCGCAGGTGGCGCTGGCTTGGACGATGCGGGACAGCGACGTGATCGCGATCCCCAAAACCGGCAAGCCGGAGCGCGTTCGGGAAAACCAAGCGGCGCTGAACTTAGTGCTCGACGCCGACGATCTCGCCGCCATCGACCGCGCCTTTCCCCCACCGACGCACCGGGAGCCGCTGGAGATGATCTGAGCGGCGTTCATCAGTGGGTCGATGTGTGGGGGCCGGAGTTAATGTATCTTTCTCCCGGGATAAGAAGGGTTGACCATGGTGCATCCGAGCCTGATTGCCGCCGTAGATCGCTACAACCCCGTTGCCCGCCTGTTGCACTGGACGGTGGCCGTGCTCGTGCTAGCCGCATGGCCGCTTGGAATGGTGATCAAATTCGTGAAGGAGGACGTGAAACTCACGTTCTATCTTCTCCATGAAAGCCTGGGATTTCTGATCCTGTGGGTGATGCTGGCGCGGTTGGCGATCCGCCTTCTCATACCGCCGCCGCCCGAACCGCCGATGCCGGCGCTGTTCGTGCACACGGCGCGCATCGTTCACATCTTGCTCTATGCGGCCCTGCTGATTCAGCCGATCTTCGGCTTTCTCGCCACCAATGCTTTCGGGTTTCCGCTGCACTGGTTCAACCTCGTGGAAGTCTGGAGCCCGATCGGCAAGCGTCCGGACCTCGCGCCAAGGCTGCTCGAGGTGCATGTGGTGCTCGGCTGGGCGATCCTGGTGCTGTTCGCGCTGCACATCCTCGGCGTCATTTTCCACCACGTGATCCGGCGGGATACGACGCTGTACCGTATGGTTTAGGCCGCCGATCGAGGGGTTCGAGACTTGGCTTTGCTTGCGTCGACGGCCCTTTGGATCACGGCTCCCGGCCGGGTGGAGCTACGCACGGCGCCCTTATCCGCTCCGGTGCCCGGCCAAATTCTGGTCCGCACCCTGTTCACGGCCATCAGCCGGGGCACCGAGCGGCTGGTGTTCGAAGGGCGTGTTCCTGCTTCCGAACAGGGAACGATGGCTTGCCCGATGCAGGAGGGCAGCTTCGGCTTTCCCGTGAAATACGGCTACATGTCTGTTGGCGTCGTCGAGGACGGACCGGCCGATCTGATCGGGCGCACCGTGTTTTTCCTATCCCCGCACCAGAGCGCAGGCGTCTTGCCCGGCGACTTTGCGGTGCCCGTTCCAGACGGGGTTCCGCCGCGCCGGGCGGTGCTGGGCGCCAATATGGAAACCGCGCTCAATATCCTATGGGATGCCGGGATCGGCCCTGGCGACCGGGTCGCCATCATCGGCGCGGGTGTTGTCGGGCTACTAGCGGGCTTTCTCGCGGCGGCCATTCCGGGCACCGACGTTACGATGGTCGACATCGACGCAGCCAAGGCCGAGATCTGCGCCAAACTCGGCATCGCCTTTGCCCTGCACCACCGGATCCCGCAGGACTGCGATATCGCGATCAACACCAGCGCATCCGCCGCCGGGCTGGAAAGCGCCATCGCGGCGGCGGGCGTGGAAGCAACGATCGTGGAGGCCAGTTGGTACGGCGACAAGCCGGTCACGGTGCCGCTTGGCGGGGCCTTCCATAGCCGGCGGCTTCGCATCGTAAGTTCGCAAGTGGGACTGGTCGCGCCCGCCCGCCGCGCCCGCTGGACGCATCGGCGGCGGCTGGCCAAAGCGCTCGATCTCCTCAGGGATGAAAGACTGGACGCCCTGATCTCCGACGAAAGCCCGTTCTTGAATGCGGCGGAAGATTATCCGCGCGTCCTGGCAGACCCGGCTACGCTCGCCCATATCTTCACATACTGAAGAGAAGGAGTTGCCATGTTCGCCGTTGAAGTTCGCGACCACATCATGATCGCCCACTCGCTGCCGGGTGCCGTGTTCGGCCCCGCGCAAGGTCTGCACGGCGCGACCTTCGTGGTGGATGCCGCCTTCTTCACCGAAGACCTGGACGGAGACGGCCTCGTGGTCGACATCGGGCTCGCCACCGAAGCGCTCGCCCGCGTGCTCGCGCCGCTGCGCTATCAGAATCTCGACAGGATACCGGCGTTCGGCGGCAAGGTGACCACGACGGAGTTTCTCTCCAAGGTCATCTTCGACGGCCTCAAAGGCGAAATCGCCGAGGGCAAGCTTGGCCCCGGCGGCGGGCGTATTCGCCGGATGCGCGTTCAGTTGCACGAAAGCCACGTCGCGCGCGCTTGGTATGAAGGGGCGCTGTGACGATGCATGTGCACTTCGCCATTCCCGGCGATCTTGAAGCACGGACAGGTGGATACGGCTACGACCGCCGCCTGATCGCGGCGCTTCGGGATCGCGGGGTCACGGTCGAAGTGCTCGCGCTGCCCGCCGGTTTTCCCGCCCCAAGCACTGAGGATCTTGCCCAGACCGACCGCGTTTTCGGGGCGATAGCCGGCGACAGCCTCGTGCTCGTGGACGGCCTCGCCTTTGGGGCGATGCCGGAGGTCGCCCGGCGCCACCGCGAGCGGCTGCGCCTCGTCGCCCTTTGCCACCACCCGCTCGGATTGGAAACCGGTCTCGACGCAGAAACGGCCGCCCATTTGATCGCCTCGGAGCACGCGGCGCTGGACTGCGCGCGGGAGGTGATCGTGACCAGCATGGCCACGGCGCGCACCTTGGCGACGCAGTTCGCCGTGCCGGAATCGATCCTCTCGGTAGCCCTGCCCGGCACCGACCGACGCCCGCCAGCCGCCTGCATCGGCGATCCTCCCGTGCTCCTGACGGTCGCGACGCTGATACCCCGCAAGGGCCACGACGTGCTGATCGAGGCCCTGGACCAGCTGCACGACCGGCGCTGGACCGCCCGCTTCGTCGGCGGCGATCATTTCGACCCGGCCTGGACGGCGCGGCTGAAAGCCGACGTGGCGGAGCGCGGCCTTAGCGATCGCATCGCCTTCACCGGCCCGGTGCTCGATGCCCACGCCGAGATGGACGCCGCCGACGTTTTCGTTTTGCCGTCGCGCTATGAGGGCTATGGCATGGCTTTCGCCGAAGCCCTGGCGCATGGTCTGCCGGTGATTGCCGCGCGGACGGGCGCGGTGGCGGATGTGGTTCCGCCGGAGGCCGGTTTTCTCGTGCCGCCCGACGATCCCGGCGCACTTACCGAGGCCATCGCCGCGGTTTTGGACGATGACGGCGTGCGTGCCCGCGCGCGCGCCGGAGCCCGCGCGGCAGCGGACCATCTGCCGACGTGGGACGATACGGCCGCAGCCGTCATTCGTGCGCTACAGCGCTTGGAGAAATAATGAGCGGCTTTTCAGTATCCTGGCTGGACCTGCGCGAACCCGCCGACCATGCGGCGCGCGATCCCGCCTTGGCCGGCGCGGCGGCGGAGCGGGTGAAAGCCGTGGACGATCCGCTGATCGTGGACCTTGGCTGCGGCACCGGTTCCACGCTTCGGGCGCTCGCCCCGCTCATCGGCAAACCAGCCTCATGGCTGCTGGTCGATAGTGACGCCAACCTTCTCGCCGAGGCCAAACGGCGAAACGAGGGTGAGGCTCAGGTCGAGACCTTGCAGCTCGATCTTTCCGGCAACGTGCTCTTTCCCTTCGAAAGCGCAACGCTCGTCACCGCCTCCGCTCTGTTCGATCTTGTATCGGAACCCTGGATTGCCCGGCTGGTGGCCACCCTTGCGTCCAGGCGCGGCGCGCTCTATGCCGCGCTCACCTATGACGGCACCACCGTCTGGTCGCCGCCGCATGGCCTGGATGAGCCGGTGCTCGCCGCCTTCAACCGCCATCAGCGGCACGACAAGGGCTTCGGCCCGGCGCTCGGCCCGTTGGCGATCAAAATGCTATCCGATGTATTGAACCGCGCAGGCTATGTGGTGCAGACGGCGGCCAGTCCATGGACGCTAGGACCGGACGACAAGCCGCTGGTCGGAGACCTCGCACGCGGCATCGCGTCCGCCGTCGTCGAGGACGGCGCGCTTGACGCGGAAGCGGTTGACGAGTGGCTGGCGTTCAGGCTGGCCCACGCCGGCGATGGCACGGTGAGTGTCGGTCATGTCGACCTCTACGCCGAACCGATGTGAGGCGTTCAGTCCGAAAAGGCGGTGAGGATCTTGTCCCGCAGCGCATCCATGCGCCAGACGGGCGCATCCGGCGCGGGCACAAGCCCCTCCGTCCAGCCCCAGTCGTCGATCGCCGCGAGCACGGCGGGATCGCTTGCGATGATGTGAACGGGCACGCCGCGATCGCCCGTCGGGCCGGTGACGAGAGGCGCCGGCTGGTGATCTCCCAGTACGATCAGAACCATGTCGCGTCCGGCATTGGCGAGCGCATAAGACACGAGATTACCCATCGCATAGTCGATCGAAAGCCGGAACTGCGTGCGCACCCGCGCCGGATCGCGCCAGACCACATCGGGCGGGTCGCCGGCCGTCGCCTGATCGTTGAAGATCGTACCGTCGCCAACGGCCAGCCAATCCACGGGTTTTGGAATAGGCGTCCACGGAGCGTGCGAGGATATCAGCGCGATTTCGGCCATCACCGACTTGCGCGGACCTGCCGGGCGCTCCAGGCGATCGAAGGCCGATAGGGTGTACTGGTCCGGCATCGTCACCCAGTTGAAGGGCTTGCCCCGGTAGCCTAGATCGCCGGCGCCGTAAATGCTGTCATAGCCGAAGAATGCGCCTTCGGGCCACGCCGTGGTGATCGCCGGCATGACCGCGACCGTGTGCCAACCTGCCCGCTGAAACGCTTGGTTCAGCGTGAAGCGGTCGCTGGTGACAAGCGTGTCGTAACGGCGCTGATTGTCGATCCAAAGGCCCGACATTGCCGTTCCATGGGCGAGCCAAGACAAGCCGCCTACGGTGGGCGACGTCAAAAACGCACTTCGAACGGACAAGCCCGCCGTGGCAAGAACCCGCGTACCGGCCTCCAAAACCGGGCGCACGAAGGGGGCGAATTCCAGATTGTCGAGAACCGTGCGGCCGTAGGATTCCACGAAAATCACCGCTACGTCCTTACCCTTCAGCCGCCCGAGCAAAGCGTCCGCCGGTTTGTCGCGGAACGCATCCATGGCCGCCTCGGCGCGGAAGGCGTCGATATCGCCGATGCTGGCGATGGCTGTCTCGATATGCGCTTTCGCCAGAAGCACATTCGGACCAGGACCGGCGCCAACCACCAAGGTGCCCCAAAGCCCCAGCGCAAAAGCGGCCACCGCCAAGCGCCATCGCGCCGGTATCATCCGGCCGGCACGGCCAACCGCCCAGATGACGAGCGCAACGATTGTAAGCACGGCCAACACCGCCCCCGCCGCGGCCGCGAAGGCCCCTTGCACGCCGATGGCTCCGGTAAGGAGGTTCATCACTGAGCCGAGCAGATAGGCGTCGATCACAGGATTGAACGGGCGGGCAAGCGCCAGATAGGCCCCGATATCCGCGATCTTGATCACCACCAGCGCGGCGATCAAAAGACCGCCGGCGACCCTGAAGAGGACGCCGAAACGCACCTGAGCCAATGCCGTGAGGGCGACCAGCAACGCCACATCGATCGGACCATAGGGGATGGCCATCGCCGTCCAATCGCCCGGCTTGCCGGGGGCGAGCAGCGCGGCGAGAAGAATCAGCGCCGCAAGGCCCGTCAACACCGGGGCGAAGCCGGATCGGCGCGCGGACTGCGGCTTCAAGTTCAAACCGGATTCAACGCTTGCGTCCATGTCGGCATTCCCCCCGCCCGCCGAGACCACCGCAGCCTATCGCGTTTGTTCGGGATCCGCTCGCAATTCCAGACCTATTTTAACGTCACGGGTCCACGAGGCGCGCATAGAGATCACCGGATCGCCCATTGCGAGCGGCCCCCTCAAGCGCCGCCTTCGTCGCAGTAACGTCCAACCAATCGGGCCACGCAAAGCCCGCCGCCTCGCCTTCCACGGCGTTGAACAGGTAAGAACCGAGATGCGAGAGCCGGTCGACGCAGGCAAAGGCAACATCGAGCGCGGCCGGCAGATACTCCACCGCAAGCAAGGGCAACGGCTGCGAAAGCCCCTTGAGAATCGCCGCTTCCATGCCCTCCACATCGATTTTGGCGAAGGCGGGCCGGCCATGAGCGGCGATCAGCTGGTCGAGCGTAGTGACCGTAACTTCGACCCGATCATCCCAATCGACCCCGCCGAACCCGGCATCGCCGCGCACCTTCCCGATCCAATCGGATGACAGCGTGGAAACCGTGGGGTGTCGGCTGGAGACATTCAGCATCATCCGCCCAGGCTCGGCCGCCACCGCTTGGCGCAGCAGCGTGACGCCGCTTGGAAGCGTTTTGGCCAGAAAGCGATGAAACAGCGGCTGCGGCTCCAGCGCAACGACCCGGCACCCGAGCCCATGAAACAAGCGCGTACGGCTGCCGACATGCGCGCCGACATCGAACACGAGATCACCGGGCTTCAAAAGCCCAGCATAGAACCGCCGGAGACCGCGCCGCTTCCACGGCTGGCCATAATAGATGGCGATCGACCGGGCGAGACCGATCAGTGCTGAAATCTCAGCCATCAGCGCGCTCCGCGCTGGCGGTAGAGCCAAAGCACGTCCACGGCGAAGGACCAGACCAGCGATGCCAGCGCGAGCGCCGCAAGCCCTGCTCCGCCTGCGGGTCCGACCGGTGGAACGACCAAAATGCAAAGTGCTGCCCCTTGAATCACACACACGAGCTTACGCCTGAACGAGGGTGGCAAAGGCCCGTCCAGCCATGGGAACACCCAGGCCGCCGCAACGAAGCCATAGCGCAGCGCGCCGATGGCGATCACCCAGCCGCCCGCCTTTCCGAGCGCGAAGGCAAGTACCGCGAGCACCAGAATCATGAGCGCATCGATTTCCATGTCGAATCTTGCGCCGAAGGCGGTCGCTGGACCACGGCGGCGAGCGAGCCAGCCGTCGAGACCGTCGGCGGCAATGGAAGCGGCGGCGAGGATCGCAAAGCTCCAGGCCAGAGGGTCCGAGGACGGTTGTCCGGCCAAGGATTCGGCGGCATAGCCTGCGACCAAAGCGGTTGCGATGGCGCGGGCCAGCGTCACCGCATTCGGCCACCCGAACACGGCGGCGGGGTGATGTTCGCCGATGCGAACCGCGACAACGAAAGACACGGCGCCATACACAATCAGCGAAACGGCAACGAACAGGTTGCCGAGCCCGGTGGAGGCCGCGATCAGCGCACCGAGCGTGATCCAAAGCCCCGCCCCGGCGACAAGGGCGATCCACGTTCCAGCCGGAGTTCCCTGGCCGAAGAGCCTGCTTTGCGTGTGTTCAGGAGCGACCATCGGGCTTCCAGATCCATCTTCGCCAAGAGCCGCATCATTTACCACTATAAGGAAACGGCAAGGGGCGATCCGAGCGCGGCACACATTGCGGTGTTGCCATTGTTCGTGCCGCAGTGCAAAAAGCACTGTAGCGGTTTCTCGGCCTAAAGGCTGCTCCCTACGCTTTTCAAAGGGAACGTCCGATGCGTATTGCGATGATTGGTTCTGGTTATGTTGGCCTGGTTTCAGGCGCCTGTCTTGCCGATTTCGGCCATGACGTCACGTGCATCGATAAAGCGGAAGCCAAGATCGACGCGCTGATCCGTGGCGAGATTCCGATCTTCGAACCGGGCCTCGATGCGCTGGTCGCGTCCAACGTAAAGGCAGGCCGGCTTTCCTTTACCACGGAGCTTGCGGGCCCGGTCGCGGCGGCGGATGTGGTTTTCATCGCCGTCGGCACGCCATCGCGGCGCGGGGATGGCCACGCCGATCTTTCCTACGTCCACGGCGCGGCGCGTGAGATCGCGCGTTCGCTCAGCGGCTTCACCGTGGTCGTCACCAAATCCACCGTTCCGGTCGGCACCGGCGACGAAGTCGAGCGGATCCTGCGCGAGGAGAACCCGAACGCGGATGTCGCTGTTGTCTCGAACCCGGAGTTCCTACGCGAAGGCGCTGCCATCACCGACTTCAAACGCCCGGACCGCATCGTCGTCGGCCTTGAGGACGAGCGGGCCCGCGACGTGATGACGGAGGTCTACCGGCCGCTTTACCTCAATCAGGCGCCGCTGGTGTTCACCACCCGGCGCACCTCCGAGCTGATCAAATATGCAGGCAACGCCTTCCTAGCCATGAAGATCACCTTCATCAACGAAATCGCCGATCTCTGCGAACAGGTCGGCGCCAACGTGCAGGAGGTCTCGCGCGGTATAGGGCTCGACGGGCGCATCGGATCGAAGTTCCTGCATGCCGGCCCCGGATACGGCGGCTCGTGCTTTCCCAAGGACACCTTGGCGCTCGTCAAGACCGCGCAGGACTATGGCGCGCCGCTGCGGCTGATCGAAACCACCGTCGCCGTCAACGATCAGCGCAAACGGGCCATGGGCCGCAAGGTGATTCGGGCCTGCGGAGGCGACATGCGCGGCAAAACCGTCGCGGTGCTCGGCCTCACCTTCAAGCCGAATACCGACGACATGCGCGAGGCCCCCTCGCTGTCCATCATCCAAACCCTTCAGGACGCCGGAGCGACGATACGGGCCTATGATCCGGAAGGCATGGAGGCAGCTAAAGATCTCCTCGACAACATCGCCTATACCTCCGGCGCCTATGATGCCGCCAACGGCGCCGATGCCCTGGTGATCGTCACCGAATGGGACGCGTTCCGCGCGCTCGACTTCAAGCGCCTGAAGACGATGATGCGCAAACCGCTGCTGGTGGACCTCAGGAACGTCTATCGGAGCGACGATATCGAACGTCACGGATTCGAATACGTGTCCGTGGGTCGGCCGGATGAGGACGTTAGACCCTCGCTGACGCAAGCGGCGGAGTGATCTTCGTATTAGGCATTTCTTGCATTTGCGAATAACAGGTCCGTCGAACCCGTATGCGCTTGGCAAAGGCTCGCGGGAAGGGCTAAGGGTTCGACGTTAAACATCACGATAGGAACGTATTGTGAACTTCCCTATGATCATGTCCTCCAGCCCATCCCGCAGCTGACAGGCTCATGCGATACTTCATCACCGGCACGGCCGGCTTCATCGGTTTTCATCTCGCGCGCCGCCTTCTCCTTGATGGACATACGGTCGTCGGCTACGACGCGATGACCCCCTATTACGACGTGAGCTTGAAGGAAGCCCGGCATCTTCACCTGGGAGAGTTCGAAGATTTCATGCCTGTGGTCGCGCGCCTCGAAGACTTAGAGACGCTTCAGGCAGCGGCTGAGACGGCAGCGCCGGATGTGATCATCCATCTCGCCGCACAGGCCGGCGTGCGCTACAGCCTGGAAAATCCAAGAGCCTATGTGGACGCGAACATGGTGGGTTCGTTCAACCTCCTTGAAGTCGCGCGGATCCTGAAACCGCAGCACTTGCTGCTCGCGTCCACAAGCTCGATTTACGGCTCGAACACACTGATTCCCTTCGCCGAAAACGACCGGGCGGACGAGCCGATGACCCTCTACGCCGCTTCCAAGAAGGCGATGGAGGTCATGGCCCACGCCTATTCCCACCTCCACGCGATCCCGACCACGGCCTTCCGCTTTTTCACGGTTTACGGTCCGTGGGGGCGCCCGGATATGGCGCTCTTCAAATTCGTCGAGGCGATACTGAGTGACCGCCCGATCGAGATTTACGGCGAAGGCCGCATGCAGCGCGACTTCACCTATATCGACGACCTCGTGGAAGCCATCGTGCGCCTCCTCGGCGTGCCACCGGCGCCGGAGAACCGGGCGGACGCGCCGGGAGTGATCGACACTCTGTCGCCCGTCGCGCCATTTCGCGTCGTCAATCTCGGTGGCGGTCAGCCCGTTGGCCTGATCGACTTCGTGGATACTGTGGAAGCCGTCGTCGGCAAACCTGCAAAGCGCGTGATGCTGCCGATGCAGCCTGGAGACGTGCCGCGCACCTTCGCTGCCATCGGGCTTCTGGAAGGGCTGACAGGCTTTAAACCGGCGACGCCGCTCGCCGACGGCGTGCAGGCCTTCGTGGATTGGTACCGCGACTTCTACAAAGTCTGATCCCCGTCCGGCCTTCCTGGACGGCGAAGTGAGGGGCATACGCACCTTTCCCGGCTTGAGCAACGAGCAAGCGGCTCTCACTTATGGAAAGCGCTTCGCCCAACCCGGCGTGGCCCCATGAGGTCGACATGTCCGTGACCACCAGCCCATCGCAAGCCGAAATCTCCGAGCACGCCGTGCCGGAGCCCGACGGCGAAGCGGCACAGGCATTCTCGCCCCTGGCCCTCCTTCGCATCGCCGTGATCGCGCTTGCCGCCGCGCTGGTCTGGTTCAAGCCGTTCCCCGCCGAAATACTCATGGCAATCGGCATCGCGGGTCTTGCCGTCGGCGGATGGCCGATCTTCCGCGAGGCCGCGCTCAACAGTCTTGCCCGCCGCATGACGATGGAGCTTTCGATGGCCATCGCCATCGTCGCGGCGGCCGGAATCGGGGAATTCTTCACCGCGCTGGTCATCGCTCTCTTCGTTCTCGTGGCCGAGGAACTCGAACATCTCACCGTTGCACGCGGGCGAACCGCCATCCGCGATCTCATGGCCTTCGTCCCTCGCGAGGCTCGGGTGCGGCGCAATGGTTCGACCGCGAT
Organism: Oharaeibacter sp.; assembly: GCA_051861205.1. Taxonomy (GTDB): domain Bacteria; phylum Pseudomonadota; class Alphaproteobacteria; order Rhizobiales; family Pleomorphomonadaceae; genus JBHYDC01. Next base: position 3,649 of record JBHYDC010000004.1, on the reverse strand, counting down.
GGTGCCCGTTGAAACGCTCGCCATTGGCGACCGCGTGCTCGTCAACCCCGGCGAGAACATTCCCGTGGACGGCATGGTGGTGGAGGGCATCAGCTCCGTCGACCAATCGCGCATCACGGGCGAATCCATGCCGGCGGAAAAGCAGCCGGGAACAGCCGTCTACGCTGGTTCCATCAACCAAGCCGGCGCGCTGGAGATATCCGCCGAGCGGATCGGCCGCGATACGAGCTATGGCCGCATCATCGACGCCGTGGAAACCGCCGGACGCTCGCGCGCACCGGTGCAAAAGCTCGCGGACCGGTTGGCGGGATACCTCGTCTGGTTCGCGATCGGCGCCGCCGCGCTCACCTATCTCATCACCCGCAACATCGAGGACACGATTTCCGTGGTGATCGTGGCCGGCGCTTGCGGCATAGCCGCCGGAACGCCGCTCGCCATTCTCGGCGGCATCGGCAGGGCCGCGCGGCGCGGCGCCATCATCAAAGGCGGCATCCACTTGGAAACGCTGGGGCGCGTCGAAATCGTCGTCCTCGACAAAACCGGCACGCTGACCTTCGGCGCGCCAGCCGTCCGCCAGATCCAGCCTGTGCCCGGTGTCGATGAAACCGAACTTCTGCGCCTTGCCGCCGCAGCCGAGATTCATTCGGAGCACCCGCTTGCCCGCGCCGTGGTGACCGCCGCCCGCGAGCGCGGCATCGTGCTGCCGGATCCCGCGCATTTCACCTACACGCCCGGCCAAGGCATAACGGCGGTTATCGACGGCATTCCGGTGATGGTGGGAAACCGGCGGATGCTTCAAAGCGCCGGGCTCACCCTCCCCGATCTCGATGATGGGCTCGCCGCTTCCGACATTCTCGTCGCGCGCGAGGGGCAGTTTCTCGGCCGCATCATCGTCGCCGACGTCGTGCGCCCCGAAGCCGCCCAGGCGGTCGCCGATCTCGGCGCGCTCGGCATCCGCACCCTGCTTTTGACCGGAGACGTCGCGCCGGTTGCCCGCGCCATCGCAAATGACATCGGCATCACAGACTTTGAAGCGGACATGCTGCCCGAGCAGAAGCTGGCACGGATCGAAGACCTCGTGGCCAAGGGCCTTATCGTCGCCATGGTCGGCGACGGCATCAACGACGCCCCCGCCCTCACCCGCGCCTCGATCGGCGTCGCCATGGGGTCCGGCACCGATATCGCCAAGGAAAGCGCCGATGTCATGCTGATCGGCAACGATCTCGTGCGCTTCGTCGAAACGATCCGGATCGCACGGCGCACACGCGGCATCATTTGGCAGAACTTCGCCGGCACGCTCGGCGTCGACGTCCTCGGCATGGCGCTGGCCGCGACCGGCTTCCTAACGCCGCTATTCGCGGCCTTCATCCATGTTTCATCCGAACTCGTGTTCCTGCTGAATTCCGCAAGGCTGATGAGACGCGAGAAGGGTGAGATCAACCCGCCGAGCGGGTAAGTGCCACGCACGGCGTGCCCCGTAAACGCCAGCCACGGCCCGAACCGACTGAACAATCCGGAATTTTTCCCCGCTCCCGCCTTGCAGGAGCCGCATGGCTGTGAAACCCCTACGGCCTTGCGAGGAGCAAGGCTTCGCTCATCGAGCAAACCGCGCTCCCCCGCCATCGCGACCCTGTATTCGGACACCCACTTGCGCACGCCTCACAAATCACTCGACGCTCCGGCGCCCATCGACACCGGCTTTTGCCGCTTTGCTATTCTCATCGTCGCGGCCCTGACGGCGGCGCGGGTCATCTCGCTCGTCTTCAACCGCACGGATTTGTTCGTCGACGAGTCGCAGTATTGGTCATGGTCGCAAGCGCTCGACTGGGGCTATTACTCAAAACCGCCCTTGATCGCGCTACTCATCGCGGCAACGACGAGCGTGTTCGGCAATGCGGAATGGGCGGTTCGCCTCTCCGCCCCCCTGCTCCACGGCGGCACGTCGCTGCTTTTGATGGCACTCGGCAACCGACTTTACGGCGGCCGTGCCGGCGGCCTCTCGGCGATCCTGTTCGCAACACTGCCCGCTGTGGCGCTCTCTTCCGCGCTGATTTCGACGGATGTTCCGCTGCTCTTCGCATGGGCAGCCGCGCTCATTGCCGCCGTGCGGCTGATCGATCGAGACGATTGGGGTTCTGCATTTCTGCTCGGCGCGGCTATCGCCGTCGGCGTCAACGCGAAATACGCAATGGCCTTTTTCCCCGCCGTGCTCGTCTTGGCCATCGCAACCGCATCGCCCTTGCGGAACCGCTTAGCGTCCCCACGCCTCTGGTCGGGCATCGCGATCGGCGCGCTCGGGTTCATCCCCAATCTCATCTGGAACGCGCAGCACGCCTACGTGACCTTCCGGCACACAGGGGACAACACCGGATGGGCGGAGGCGAAACTACAGCCGCTCTCGATGCTTGAGTTCTTCGGCGGGCAGTTCGGCGTCTTCGGGCCCATTCTCTTTCTGATGCTTCTGGTCACCCTAGCCGGACGCCTACGCACCGACCGCCCCGGAACCGACCGCTTCCTTCTCAGCCTATCCGTGCCGATCATCGCCGCGCTGCTCGTCCAGTCGTTAGCCTCGGACGCAAACGCAAACTGGGCCGCGACCGCCTATCCCGCCGCCACCGTTCTCGTTTCAGCTCTGCTGGCCAATCCCGCCCGCAAGCTCTGGCTGCGCGGCACGCTCACCATCCACGGCGTCGCCGTCGCGGCCATGCTGATCGCCCCCGCCTTCGCCCCTGTTCTTAAGCTCCCGATGATCGGACGACCGTTCGAGCGCGTCCTCGGCTGGCAAGACTTTGCCGAAAAACTCGGCGCGACAGCAACAGCGGCCGGCGCGCAGACGATCGTCTTAGACCGGCGCGCCGATATCGCCGCTTCACTCTATTATCTGCGAAGCACCGACTTCACATTCGCCGTCGTCGCGAGCCGGTCCGGCATACCGGCCAACCATTTCCAGCTGACCCGCCCCTTTACGCCCTCCCTCCCATCGCCGGGCATGCTTGCTATCGAGCCTAACGATGACCCAGCCAACCCGAACTGGCGCGTTTCAGGCCCTCCGACCCTGATCCCCGTCAGCCGCGCCGTCCACCGCCGCGGCACCATGGCGGCCGTGCCAATCGATTGGTAGCGCGGCGTCGGACCAGACGGCTTGAATTCTTTCGGGAATGGGCCGAATGGAAACTGCGCTGGCCTCTCCCCGCCGCCCGCCGTGTGTCTCGCACCTCCCCCGCCTCCGCTGATCGGGATTGTTCCGGCTGTTGTGGTTGGGGGCGCTGGCACGGTTTTGGTGGCGGCGGTTTGGGCCAAATGGTTTCCGGACCTGCGCCTGGCGCAGCGTCTGGATCGGATCGGCTGATTTTGGGTTACGGGCTTGAGCGCAACGGCGCTCGGTGCGGGCGGCGCGGCTTTTAGTTGGCCACCGCCTCTTGCCCGTGTCCGGCGTCATCATTCGGTCTTGGGGCTCCCCGCTCTCCGCAATGTCCTTCCCGCTGTTGATGCGATCCTACGGCGATTGCGTCTGTGCAGTGCTCGGGCTCAGGGGCTGGCGCGGGAGGTTTTGAATGCCTCAGCTTGTTTTCTTGTTTTGTTCTCTTGCGGATCGACACACGAGTGGCCCTCGCAGGGGTTAGCCTGTTTGGGGTTTGGTGTGTTTGTG
>JBHYDC010000003.1:158100-223069 GCA_051861205.1 Oharaeibacter sp. | reverse complement strand
GAACCCCGGCCGGACTCATGCCCCTCCTGCGGCAGCTTCGAGAGCCTGGTTGCCTGCGGTCCTGGCGTCGAGCGAATCGCGGAGGAGCTGCAAACGCTGCTGCCCGACAAGCGCACGGTCGTGCTTTCGTCGGATATGCTCGGCGGCGTGCAGCGGCTCAGGGCCGAGCTGGAGGCCGTGCGGCGAGGGGAGTGCGACATCATCGTCGGCACTCAGCTCGTGGCGAAAGGTCACACCTTCCCAAAGCTCAGTCTGGTCGGTGTGGTGGATGCCGATCTCGGGCTGGCCCAGGGCGATCCGAGAGCGGCCGAACGCACGTTTCAGCTCCTCGCCCAGGTCACGGGGCGCGCCGGGCGGGTTTTCGGCAAAGGTGTCGGCATTCTCCAGACCTATTCGACGGAAAGCCCCGTGATCCAGGCGCTGGTGTCGGGCGATCCCGAGCGGTTCTATGCGGTCGAACTCAAGGAGCGCGAGGCCGCGCATATGCCGCCCTTCGGACGGCTCGCGGCCGTGATCGTATCGGCGGCTATCGCCGAGCGGGCGCAGGATCACGCCCGCGCACTCGCCCGTGCCGTGCCGCCTGCGGGTATCGTGGAGGTTCTAGGTCCGGCCGAGGCCCCGCTCGCTGTTATCCGGGGCCGGCATCGCTACCGCCTGCTCGCGCATGCCCCGCAGGGCCATGATCTCTCCAGCTGGCTGCGGCAGTGGCTTGCCTCGGCTCCAAAGCCCACCGGTGGGGTCGAGGTGCACATTGATGTCGATCCTCAGAGCTTTCTTTGAGGGCTCGCGATTGAGTCCGGGTGGTTAAAACGATCCAGTTTCGCTCTTCTGCCGATTTATTCCGCGATGTTGCGCATACGGGTGCGAGTCACGAGATAAATGCCGGAAATACGCGGATTTTTGAATCATGAGCGTTGGTTGCGCCCGGCACAGTCCTATGCTAGACGGAGCCGAATTGACGAACAGCCTTCTTCGCGGGGCTTTCAAATTACCGAAATTCGCAACCGTCTCAACGCATTCGGATATGCCGGGGCGGCGCAGGCGTGTGATACAAGGGGGCTATCCTCAGTGAGCGAAACGGCATCGGTCGTCTCCGGCGTTGCAGAACGCTATGCCGGCGCCCTGTTCGAGCTGGCTGTTGAAAGCGGTCAGGTCGACGCTGTTGCTGGCGACATCGACCGTCTCGACGCCATTCTCGGCGAGAGCGCGGACCTGCGACGGCTCGTCCGTTCGCCTGTGTTCACGCCCGACGAGCAACTGCGCGCGGTGACTGCGGTGCTCGAGCGCGCCGGGATCGGCGGATTGCTCTCCAATTTCGTGAAGCTCACCGCCCGGAACCGCCGCTTGTTTGCCGTTCCCGATATGATTCGGGCCTATCGCCTATTGCTCGCCGCCCATCGCGGCGAGACAACCGCCGACGTGACCTCGGCCGAACCGCTTTCGCCGGCCCAGGTGGCCGACATCAAGGCGGCTCTCAAGGGTGTTACGTCCAAAGACATTCGCGTCAATGCGAAGGTCGATCCCTCGTTGATCGGCGGGCTCATCGTGAAGCTCGGATCGCGCATGATCGACACGACGCTGAAGACGAAGCTCAACGCGCTCAAGGTAGCCCTGAAAGAGGTCGGCTGATGGACATCCGCGCCGCGGAAATTTCCGCAATCCTCAAGGAGCAGATCAAGAACTTCGGCCAGGAGGCCGAGGTCTCCGAAGTCGGCCAAGTTCTGTCCGTCGGTGACGGCATTGCTCGTGTCTACGGGCTCGACAACGTCCAGGCGGGCGAGATGGTCGAGTTCCCCGGCGGCATTCGCGGCATGGCGCTCAACCTCGAAACCGACAACGTCGGCGTCGTGATCTTCGGCGCCGACCGCGACATCAAGGAAGGCGACACCGTCAAGCGGACTGGGTCCATCGTGGACGTTCCGGTCGGCAAGGGCCTCCTCGGCCGCGTTGTCGACGCACTTGGCAACCCGATCGACGGCAAGGGCCCGATCGAAGCGGTCGAACGCCGACGCGTTGACGTCAAGGCGCCGGGCATCATTCCGCGCAAGTCCGTGCATGAGCCGATGGCAACGGGCATCAAGGCGATCGACGCAATGATCCCGGTCGGTCGCGGCCAGCGCGAGCTGGTCATCGGCGATCGCCAGACCGGCAAGACTGCGATCATCCTCGACACGTTCCTCAATCAGAAGCCTCTGAACCAGGGCACGGACGAATCGATCAAGCTTTATTGCGTCTACGTCGCAATCGGGCAGAAGCGCTCCACCGTTGCCCAGTTCGTGAAGAAGCTGGAAGACGCCGGCGCGCTGCCCTACTCCATCGTCGTCGCTGCGACTGCTTCGGATGCCGCGCCGATGCAGTTCCTCGCGCCCTTCACCGGCTGCGCGATGGGCGAGTATTTCCGCGACAACGGCATGCACGCGCTGATCGCTTATGACGATCTGTCCAAGCAGGCCGTCGCTTATCGCCAGATGTCGCTGCTCTTGCGCCGTCCGCCCGGCCGCGAAGCCTACCCGGGCGACGTGTTCTACCTGCACTCCCGCCTTCTGGAGCGCGCCGCTAAGCTCAACGAAGACAACGGTTCGGGCTCGCTGACCGCGCTTCCCGTGATCGAGACGCAGGCCAACGACGTGTCGGCCTATATCCCGACCAACGTGATCTCGATCACCGACGGTCAGATCTTCCTTGAGACCAACCTGTTCTACCAGGGCATCCGCCCGGCGGTGAACGTCGGTCTTTCGGTGTCGCGCGTGGGTTCGGCAGCTCAGATCAAGGCGATGAAGCAGGTTGCCGGTACCATCAAGGGCGAGCTTGCCCAGTATCGCGAAATGGCCGCCTTCGCTCAGTTCGGTTCCGACCTCGACGCTGCGACGCAGAAGCTGCTCAATCGCGGTGCCCGCCTCGTGGAACTGCTGAAGCAGCCGCAGTTCTCGCCGCTGAAGACCCAGGAGCAGGTTGCGGTGATCTTCGCCGGCGTGAACGGGTTCCTCGACCCGATCCCGGTCGGCAAGGTTCGCGACTTCGAAGACGGTCTCCTGCGCTTCCTCCGCGAAAAGCATGCCGCCATTCTCGACGGCATTTGGGCGGAGAAGGCGTTGACGGATGCTCTGCGCGGCAAGCTCAAGGACGCGATCTCCGCGTTCGCGAAGACCTTCGCCTGAGATTACGTGCCTCGCCCTCGCCCCGCCTTCGCGGGGCGCCGATTACGACATGACGTCTGGCCCTTTCGAGGGCAGGAGCCGATATGCCGAGCTTGAAAGACCTCAAGAATCGCATCGCCTCGGTCAAGGCGACGCAGAAGATCACCAAGGCGATGCAGATGGTCGCCGCGGCGAAGCTTCGGCGCGCTCAGGAAGCGGCTGAGGCTGCGCGTCCCTATGCTTTGCGTGTGGCGGCCGTGCTCGGCAATCTCGCCAATGGCGTCCAGGGCCAGGATGATGCACCGCGCCTGATGGCCGGAACCGGTCGTAATCAGGTCCATTTGCTCGTCGTTTGCACGGCGGAGCGCGGCCTTTGCGGCGGTTTCAACGCGCAGATCGTCCGGCTTGTGCGCGAGCATGTCAACAGGCTTCTCGCCGAAGGCAAGGACGTCAAGATCCTGGCCGTCGGCAAGAAGGGCGCCGACTCGCTGCGCCGCGATCATGCAAGTCGCATCATCGAGCGGATCGAACTTCGTAATGTGAAATCGATCGGGTTCACCAATGCGGCCGAGATCCAAGCGCGCGTGATGGCGCTGTTCGACGAGGGTGCCTTCGACGTTTGCACTCTTTTCTATTCGCGCTTCAAGTCGGTCATTTCGCAGATCCCGACCGCAACTCAGATGATCCCTGTGGTCGTCAATCCGAACGGGTCGGATACCGCAGCGCTTTACGATTACGAGCCGAGCGAAGCGGAAATTCTTGAAGACCTGCTGCCGCGCTCGATCGCCGTTCAGATCTACACCGCACTCCTGGAAAACGCCGCGTCGGAGCAGGGTGCGCGCATGTCCGCCATGGACAGCGCCACGCGCAACGCCGGTGACATGATCAACAAGCTTTCGCTGCAGTACAACCGCACGCGTCAGGCAATGATCACCAAGGAACTGATCGAAATCATTTCGGGCGCCGAGGCGCTCTGACCGAACCGCTTGTTCAAGGACCAGAACGATGGCTGACTCAAAGACCGGACGGATTACCCAGGTCATCGGCGCCGTCGTCGACGTGAAGTTCGACGATGCCCTGCCGGCGATCCTGAACTCGCTTGAGACGACCAACGGTGGCAACCGCCTCGTTTTCGAAGTCGCTCAGCATTTGGGTGAAAACACCGTCCGCGCAATTGCGATGGACACCACCGAAGGTCTCGTTCGCGGCCAGCAGGTGTTCGACACCGGCGCGCCGATCGCGGTGCCCGTCGGCGATGCGACACTTGGCCGCATCATGAACGTCATCGGCGAGCCGGTCGACGAAGCCGGCCCGATAGTCGGCGAGACGACCCGCCCCATCCATCAGCCCGCGCCGAGCTATGTGGACCAGTCAACCGAGGCGCAGATCCTCGTCACCGGCATCAAGGTCGTGGATCTGCTCGCGCCTTACGCCAAGGGCGGCAAGATCGGCCTGTTCGGCGGCGCCGGCGTCGGCAAGACCGTGTTGATCATGGAACTGATCAACAACGTCGCAAAGGCGCACGGCGGCTATTCAGTGTTCGCCGGCGTTGGCGAGCGCACCCGCGAGGGCAACGACCTCTATCACGAGATGATCGAATCCGGCGTGAACAAGCACGGCGGCGGCGAGGGCTCCAAGTGCGCACTCGTTTACGGTCAGATGAACGAGCCGCCGGGCGCCCGCGCTCGCGTCGCCCTTTCCGGTCTCACCGTTGCCGAGCATTTCCGCGACAAGGGCCAGGACGTGCTGTTCTTCGTGGACAACATCTTCCGCTTCACGCAGGCCGGTTCCGAAGTGTCCGCTCTCCTTGGCCGCATCCCGTCGGCGGTGGGTTATCAGCCGACGCTGGCGACCGACATGGGCACCCTGCAGGAGCGCATCACCACCACGACACGCGGTTCGATCACCTCGGTTCAGGCCATTTACGTTCCGGCCGACGACTTGACCGACCCGGCGCCTGCCACGTCCTTCGCCCATCTCGACGCCACGACCGTTCTGTCGCGTTCGATCGCCGAAAAGGGCATCTATCCCGCCGTGGATCCGCTCGACTCGACGTCGCGCATGCTCGACGCCTCAATCATCGGCGAAGAGCATTACGCCGTCGCTCGCCGCGTTCAGGAAATCCTGCAGCGCTATAAGGCCCTCCAGGACATCATCGCCATTCTCGGCATGGACGAACTGTCTGAAGAAGATCGCATGACGGTGGCGCGCGCCCGCAAGATCGAGCGTTTCCTGTCGCAGCCGTTCTTCGTCGCGGAAGTGTTCACCGGCTCGCCCGGCAAGCTCGTGCCGCTCGAAGACACGATCAAGGGCTTCAAGGGTCTCGTCGAAGGCAAGTATGACCACCTGCCCGAATCGGCTTTCTACATGGTCGGCTCGATCGACGAAGCCATCGAAAAGGCTCAGCGCCTCGCGGCGCAGGCAGCGTGATTTCGAATTGAATGAGGCGGCGGCCCACGAAAGGCCGCCGTTCTACAGCGTTTAAGACCAGCGGCCGATTGGCGCCGCGTTGGAGCTTGCGAGATGGCAACGTTCAAGTTCGAACTGGTGAGTCCCGAGCGTCTGGTCCTTTCGACCGACGTGGATCAGGTCGATCTGCCCGGTGCCGACGGCGACTTCGGCGTACTCGCTGGCCATTCCCCGGTGTTGTCCACCCTGCGCCCCGGACTGATTACCGTCCGCAGCGCCGGAGCGACCAACCGGATCTTCGTGCTCGGCGGCTTTGCCGACGTGAATGCATCGGGCCTGACCGTTCTGGCCGAACGCGCCGTTCCCGTGTCGGAACTGAAGCCGGACGAAATCGAATCTGCAATTCGCGACGCCGAAGAAGACGTAGCGGACGCGAAAACGCCGGAGGCAAGGCAGGCAGCCGAGCGCAAGCTCGACCAGCTTCGCACCACGGCGGCTGCTGTTCGCGCGGCCTGATCCCAAGGTTTTGCTTGGTTGGAACGGCCATGATTGTCATCATCGGCCGTCATGAAACTTTATCTCATCAATCTAACCCGCAGCACTGACCGTCTCCGGCGCATGGAGGCCCGCTTCGCCGCGCTCGGGCTCAGCTTCGAGCGAATCGAGGCGGTTGATGGCCGGGCCCTCGGACCCTCCGACCGAACCGGCGCACTGCCTGTTCTGGCCCTCTCCTGCAATCTCAGCCACGAAATTGTCTTCCGCCGCTTTCTTGAAACCGGTGACGACTTTGCCGCCGTCTTTGAAGACGACGTGCTTCTCGCTCCGGCTGCTGCGGACCTCCTGACCCGTAGCGACTGGATTCCACCCGGTGCGGATATCGTCAAGATCGAGACCTATGGCCGGACCACGATCCTTTCGGCATCTGGCATTGAGCTAACCGGCGATACGCGTCTCGTCCGGCTGCTAGGGAAGCATTCGGGCAGCGCCGGATACATCATCGGTCGATCGGCCGCGCGCCGCCTGCTCGGCGAACGTCAGGCGCTTGCGGATTATCCGATCGACCACCTGCTGTTCGACCCCCGCCGGCGCCCCGTTCCAGGCCTTACCGTTTGGCAGGTCGTCCCGGCGCTTTGCGCGCAGGACATGATTATCGATCCGTCGGCTATTGGCGAGAGCACACTTCGGGGGGCGGAGGCCATGGAGGGTCTTCGGCCGCGCCGTCATTTTAAAAAAGCCATCAAGCGCTCGGTCAAAGCGTTACGGCGTGCTGCCCCGCTTGAAGCGCTCCGCGCGGCCTTGAGCCGCCTTGTGGGCCGCCGCCGGATCGTCGTCGGTTTCCGGCCGATCAACCGGTGAAAGGCACCATCACCCGCTCAGCGGCAGGGCGGACAGGCCTTCCGCCAGTCCATCGACCACGAGCCGCATCCGTCGGCTCGTCGTCACCTCGCGGTGGGAGGCGAGCCACATTTCCAAAGCAGGAACCCGCAGGGATAGCTCAAGCTGCTCGATACCGGGGCTCAGGCTTCTCAGATAGGACGGCCCAAAGGCGAGGCCAAGCCCGGCTTGCATCATGCTCCAACCCACGATCTGATCGTCCGATCTCAGCACAAATCGCGAGCGCTCCACCGGCAGCCCGCCGACCGCAAAGCCGCGGATGATTGTGTCATTCCGGTCGAGCCCGATCAGATCATGACTCGCTAGATCCGCCGCGCTGCGCGGGCGCCCACGGCGGTCAAGATAACTGGTCGCGCCGAAAAGACCGACCGCCATCGTATTCACACGCCGTGCGATGAGGTCCGGCTGCGTCGGTCGCACCATGCGAATTGCGATGTCGGCATCCCGCCGCGTGAGATTTCCGATGGCGTTCGTCGCCTCGATTTCGAATTGGATCTCCGGATGCGCCAGCCGGATCGGCAGGAGAATGTCCGGCAGTAAAAACGTCGCGACCATTTCGCTGGCGGTGATCCGAACGGACCCGGCAACGGCTTCCGCCCTCCCTGTCGCCTGACGCTCGAAGGCCTCTGCCGCTTCGCGCATGGCCCGTGCGGTTTCGATCAGCTCTTCGCCCGACGATGTCGGTTCAAGGCCGCGCTGCGACCGGATGAAGAGAACGACGCCGAGACTCTGCTCCAGTTCCTGGATATGGCGGCCAAGGGTCGGCTGTGTGAGTCCCAGCCTGCGGGCGGCGGCCGACAGACTTCCGGTCTCTGCCGTCGTTAGAAACGATCGTACCAGTGTCCAGTCCATGATCAGTCCCATACATTTCCGTATGACACATCATCGCATTCCGTGGGTTCGCGGTCGATTGTCATTCGTTCATAGTGGGGCGTATTTCAGTTAAAGACCGGAAAGCGACAAAGACTATGGCTATAGTGCTGGTGCTTGGGGCAACGGGGCGGCTTGGAAAAGCGTCAGCGGAAGCCTTTCGGGACGCGGGATACCTGGTGAAGGGCCTCGTACGCCCAGGCGGAGCTGCGCGGTTGCCTCAAGGCGTGGTGCCTGTCGAGGCGGATGCCGGTGACGTTCAGGCGCTGGCACGCGCCGGAGAAGGCGTCGATGTCATCATGAACGCCCTGAATCCGGTCTACACGCAATGGGCGGCATTGGCGGGCTCGTTTACATCGGGCGCGATCGCAGCGGCAACGGCGAGCGGCGGCCTTTTGCTCTTTCCGGGCAACGTTTACAATTTCGGCGCCGGAATGCCGCTGTGCCTGACCCCCGGCACGCCCTTCGCACCAACGACCGGGAAAGGCCGTATCCGAGTCGAAATCGAGAATCGTTTGCAAGCCGCAGCGGCCAGCGGCGCCTTCAAGCTGGCGATCCTGCGGGCGGGCGACTTTTTCGGTGGATCGCTGCCGGGTTCTTGGCTGGATCTTGTCATCGCCAAGGATCTGGCGAAGGGCACTGTCGTCGCGCCCGGCCCGCTTCCTCTCGCGCATGCCTTTGCCTATTTGCCGGATTTGGCCAATGCTTTCTGCGCTCTTGCCGAACAGCGTGATCGGCTTGAGTCGACCTCCACATTTCATTTTGCCGGGCACGGAGTCACCATCGGCGAATTCGTCGAAGCCGTCGCGCGCGCCGCTTCGCACCCCGTCAAGGTGAAGGCATTACCGTGGTGGGCGATGCGCCTGATGGCGATTGTTTCGCCAGCGATGCGTGATGTGGTGGAGATGAAATACCTCTGGGACCGCCCACATCGCCTCGAAGACCCAAGCTTTGCAACCCTTTGCGGGCCCATCGCGTCGACACCGCTCGATGCCGCGATCGCCGCCAGCCTCGACGCCTTGAACATCAAGCGCTGAGGTTCAGGCGTTCAACCAAGCGATCGCCACCGTCAAGGCCGCCGCATAGGAGACCCACGCGAGATAGGGGACGAGCAGCCATGTCCAGGCGCCGATTACAGGGCGAGCGGCCATGATCGTCCAAACGATCGCTCCCAAGAAAAGAACAACCTCGAATGCCGCAGCAACGGGCGAGCGCAATCCGAAAAAGACGACCGACCACATGACGTTCAACAACAGTTGAACCATGAAGGCGATAAGCGCCCAACGCCGCTGGTCGCGGCCGCGCTGATCGAGAGCGGGGGTGCGAAGGATTTGCCAAAGTACCACCACCATCATCGAGAACAGCACGGTCCAGACGGGGCCGAACACGGCATTCGGGGGCGTGAACCAAGGCTTTTCGATATCGGCATACCAGTTGTCGATCCGTGGCGCCGTGACCGCGCCGCCAATCGCCGCGGCTGTAAAGCAAAGTGCGGCGCTGAGGAGGAGCGCGCCGATCGATCTCGGCTTTACCCGGGCGAGTGTCATATCCATTCAGCCATTCCCATTCTTGGATCCGAAGCACAGCCGCGCGATGTGTTCAAATTCGACGTTCTTGCCCGGCGAACGCGCGGGCACGTAAAGAACCGGCTTCAAACCATGAAATAGAGCGCGCCGCGTTTGCGTCGAACACAACCTATCCTCACGACGTTCTGGAGCGGATGCGGTTCCAAGCCGAATATGTTCGTGACTGGTTTTCGCCGCGCGGAACCCTATGATGCCAGCTTAGCCTGGACAGGGCGTTTATGTGTGCCCTCGTTTGCGTCCACTCGCGACAATCATGCCTAACACCGCCCGAACCGATAGATCATGTGTCAGCTTTCACCTGGGATCGCCCGTTCTTTCCATCCCTTGACACGCAGATGAAAGGCCCATCGATGGCCGACCCCGATGTCCTGCCGCTCGACGGCAAATCCGTCGCCGTGATTGGAGCCGGCATGGCCGGGCTTACCGCTGCCCGCAAGCTTGCCAAAGCCGGGGCGATGGTCACCGTTTTTGAGAAGAGCCGGGGCTGTGGCGGGCGGCTTGCGACCCGGCGGATCGACGGCGGCGCGGCCGATCATGGGGCGCAATACTTCACCGCACGCGAGCCCGGCTTCAAGGCCTGGGTTGCCCGTGCCAAGCTGGAAGGGGCCGCTGGCGCCTGGACGCCGCGCGGCAAGGACAGCGAGGACGAATGGCTCGTCGGACTACCCGGCATGAGCCAATTGGTCGATGCGCTGATCGATGGGTTCAAGGTTGCGATGGAACACCAGGTGACCTCCATCCTCTCGGTGGACGGCCGCTTTGTCCTGAGCTTCAAGGACACCGGCGATATCGGCGGCTTCGAGCGCGTGGTGGTCGCCGTCCCGGCGCCGCAGGCCGAAGCCCTGATAGGGGCATTCGGCGCTCCCTTCGACAAGATCGGTTCCGTGGTGATGGCGCCTTGCTGGGCGCTGATCGCGGGTTTCGATCAAACCGTGGATCCGGGTTTCGACATGCGGCGCGGTGTGGATGCGCTCCAGTGGATCGCTAGGTCACTGTCCAAACCGGGCCGCGCGGGGGAGATATGGCTGGCGCAGGCAAGCCCTGATTGGTCGCGCCGCCATCTTGAGGAGCCGGCCGAAACCGTTATTCCCGTAATGCTAGGTATGCTCGAAAAAGCAACCGGCCCGCTTCCCACCCCCGTCTTCCTCACAGCGCACCGCTGGCGCTATGCCTTGGTGGAAAAGGCTGTCGGCGAAACCTTTCTCATGTCGCCCGACGGACTGATCGGTGTGTGCGGCGACTGGCTGATCGCCCCGCGCGTTGAAGCTGCATGGGCCTCCGGCGACGGACTTGCCGACGCGCTGATTGCCAAAGCGAGCGCTGAATGAACCCGCATTTGCCGGGCGCCTCGCTGGCGCCCGCCTTGCCCTACACCCTACGCGGCGAGCGCGATGCGCGACCTCCTGTGGTCTTCCTCCACGGTTTCGGCGGGGATGCGATGGGCTGGACAAGCGTGCAACTCGCGCTGGCGCGCCGTCGTTGGTCTATCGCGTTTGACCTTCCCGGCCATGGACGTGCCTTCGCTTGGCCGGATCTCGGCAATGCCGCCGTATCCGCCCGCGCGGTGAGCGCCAGTCTTGATGCGCTGGGGTTGGAACGCGTTCATCTCGCGGGGCACTCCATGGGCGGTGCGGTGGCCAGTCTTATGGCCCTACGCAATCCTGAGCGCATCGCAAGCCTCACGCTTCTCGCTCCCGGCGGGTTCGGGCCAGCGATCAATCATCGGCTGCTCCGCCGCTTCGCGCAGGCAACCCAGGAGCCCGAAATCGCGCCGCTTCTCGAACAGTTCTTCGGGTTTTCTGCCCGCCTGCCCACCCGGATGGCCGCGCAGGTCGCTGCTGGCCGCGCTGAACCCGCGCGCTCCGATGCGCTCATCGCGATCGCGGAGGCTATTTTGGACGGGGAGGCGCAACGAACTGTCGATGTGGCAGGTCTTGGGGCGTTAGCGGTGCCGGTCAAAGTGATATGGGGACGCGAGGATCGCGTCTTGCCCGTTACCCAGGCTTCAAGCTTGCCCGGTTCGATTGCCGTGCATCTCTTCGACGGCATCGGGCATATGCCGCATTTGGAAACGCCTGCAGCCGTGGCTCGTCTGGTTGCCGAGCAAATCGAGCGGGATTAGCCTTCACTCTGCCGGTGCGGTGACGCCCTCGATCAACTGCCCGAGCGGATCGTCCATCGACCGGGGCGCGGCAAGACCCTGGCAAGCTTCGCTCTCGGCCGGTGTGCAGGGCACCCCCGTTTCAGGCGCGACCTCCTTACTCGAAACCGGCTCGGCAACAGGTACACCCGGATCCAGTTGATCCAGCGCGGCAGGGGCGGTTTCCGCCGGTCCCTCCTGCACCTCTGCCGATTCCTGTTGATCTGGCGCTGCCGCATTCTCGGGAAGGGCGGTTGTGGGATTGTCGACAGACGCTACCGGCTCGGCCCCGCCAAGCGGTTCATCCGGCCGCGCGCGGGGCACTGGCACGCCAAGCGCAGGGTTTAGCTGATCTGTCAGCATGCCTCGTACCATTGATTGCAGCGGGTCTGATCCATCACCCTGCGCCGGAGCAATCATCTCACTGAGGGCAGGGACAGCAGCACCGAGGCCGTCCGAGGCTGAGAATTGACCAAAAGCACCGCCAAGCGCCCGCAGTTTTTCATAAGCGGCCTTGGGATTGCTGAGAATTCCTTCCAGATCCGGGTAAAGCCGAGGTGCGTTCCAGGGACCTTTCACAATCACCGGCACCTCAAAGGCCACCGCCTCCCCGCCCGAACCTGGCGTTGGCGCCAGCACGGGGATGATGCGATAGTCGAAGGCTCTGCCGGGAATGTCGATGCGCCCGGCCCCCGTTGCCCGAATACTGGCCGAGTCCAGCCTCAGATCATCGTTCGATGCGATCCCCGCCTGGATCCGGAACGAGGCCGATAAACGTTCGAACGCCGTGGATCCGCTCTCCCCGAACCCGGTCGTCACCGATCGGGCCACCGACTCCATGAGATTCGTGAGGTCGATGCCTTGAAGCACGCCGTCACGGACCGACAGAGACGCCGTCCCCGCAAGGCCCTGTGCCATCGCCAGCGGCGACTGCCCTTGGCTCCTCACGTCGATCGCCAGATCGCCCGTACCGCCGATCCGGTCCAGCCCAATCACGCCGTTCAGCACCGGCAATACGTCCACTTCGGCAAGGCGCACATCCATCGCAATTACAGCGCGATCGGAAGAGGCGTCCAGCGTTGCCTTGCCTGCCGCCGTGCCGCGATGCAGAGATACTGCCGGCAGATCGAGGCTCAGGACACCGGCTGCCAGGGTGAGCGATACTTTAGCCGGTCCTGTGGTCAAATCGGCGATTTGCAGTTGATCGACGTCGAGCGCTATGTCCGCGTCGAAATCGCGAAGCGGGGCGAGGTTTAGCGAAACATCGCTCCACCCGGTTGTCCCGGTGTCGCCGCCAGCAACGCCCGCAAGAACAAGCCCGATATCCGCCGCTTCTCCAAAAAAGCGGGCGGTCACACGCGGCCGCTCCGTCATGGCCAGCGTCAGGGTTCCACCTAGCTTGCTCCTGCCGATCACGATGTCGGCGTCTTCGAACCGGACGCGGCGGGGTGAGGCTTCCAGCGATCCGGATAGCCGCAAAGGGCCGTCCGCCGAGCGATTGCCTCGGTTCAGCGTACCGTTCAAGGCCTCGTTCAGCGAGGGAGCCGTGATCTCGATCCGCCCGTTTGCGCTCGGGTCGGCTGCGATGACCGTGCCCTCGAATGAAACGTTCAAGCGATCAGACTGGAGCTTTGCCAAAACCGGAACGCCGCCGCCTTCGATCAGCCGTTGCAGGTTCATCGTCACATCGACGTCCATCGCCCGATCCGCAAACGAAGCCGTTCCGGTGACGCGAACCTGATCGGAGAGCGAGGGAAAGACCGCCTCGATATTGACAGATGTCAGCCGCCGAGCGCTGGGATCACCATTCTGCGACGACAGCGGCCCTCCCTCAATTGTACCGTCAGCAAGCCGGATCGCGCCCGATGCATCAAGGGTCGCGAGAAGTTCGGCGACCGAGCGTCCGCTGGCTGAAAAGCCAAGGCGGGCGGAGAGCCGCCCTTTGGCGGCAGGATCGGCCTCGGCGAGCGCAAGAACACCTGCTGCATCCAGCCCCTTGGCCTCGAACCGGCCGTCGATGCGATAGGCCTCGTCCGCCGGTTCAAGCGTCAACCGGCCGGATACCGTGCCCACCTCAGCCGACATGCGATCGAGATCGAGCGTCGCGCGCCCATTTTCAACCGTAATCACCGCGTGAAGGTCGCGGATCGGCCCGGAACGCCCAAGCGCTGGAGACCGGATTTCGCGGATTGATACATCCAGATTGGCGTCGAAGCGCGACAGAAGTGCGAAATCCGGGCCCGCAGTTTCGCTTTCGGAGAGCATCGGCTCGTCGTCCAGGTTCACGGCCGCCAGGTCCAACTGTGCGTCGATGCGGGGAACCCGTCCGCCGGTTGCAATCTTGATTGCACCTGAACCGGTCATGCCGTCTATGACGAGATCGAGATTGGTGGCATCGATGCTGCCGCCTGAAACCGAGACATCACCTTTCGCCGTCAAGGATTTCATTGGAGGAGGCGCCTGCCCGAGCTTTGCAAGCAGTGCGGGTAGGTCAGTCGCCGAAAGATCGACTTTGCCGCTGAAGGGGATGTCGCCGGCCGATATCTCGCCATCCGCGTTCAAGCGGAACTCCGGCGCGGAAAGGCTTAGGTCCAGCTTTGAACGACCGGTGGTGAGGAGTTTCGCCAGTTCCTGCAGCGTCACATCGAAGCTCTGCTCCAATCCGGCGGCGGTGAACCGGCCGGTTGCCTGGAGCGGTGCGGCGAGATCCTTGAAGCCGGTCTCGAAGGATACCGCCGTGATCTCTTGCCGCGACCCGGTGCGCGCATCCGCCCACGACAAGCGCCCGTCGCTAACGGTGAGATGGGAAATGCCGAAGCCCAGGCCTCCCCCCGGCGCCGTCTGCGCCGCGCCCATCGCATCGGGCTTCTGCCAGTTCGCTTGTCCCGTCTCGTCGATCGCTAGATCGAGGCGGGGTTCGATCAGGTCGAAGCCCGAAATGACGACGGCGCCGTTCAGCAGCGGGCCGAGGTCCAGACCGATCCGAACAGTCTCGACCGTCAAGAACGTCGGCTGACCGGGTTGATTGATCGCCACATCGTGCATCTCCAAGGCCAGCGAGGGGACGACGGTGAGCGACACAGGGCCTTCGAGGGTCAGTTCGATACCCGTCGCGCTTTCGACCACGGTGATGATCCGGTCGCGGATCCAATCGGCGGGCACAAGCAGCGGCACCGCCAGCACGGCCACTGCCGCGACCGCCAGAAGTCCGGAGAGTGCAAGGACCAAGCGTCTCATCGGCATTTTGGGGGCTTCTTAACAGCATCTCATGGGTGACGTTCTCCCCGCGGCTTGAAAGCCAAGCCGCGAGCGAATCAGTCGACCATAACAATGCAGCTTTTCGTCTTGATGCCGGAGTTTTTCCGAGCAGCTTCAGGCCGCCCGCTGCCGGCCCGCGTCCACGAGGCGCACGATACTCTCCATAATGCTGGTCAGTTGGAAATCCTTCGGGGTGTAGACGGCCGCGACACCCATCGCCTTCAACGCTTCGGCGTCCGTATCGGGGATGATCCCTCCAACGACGACCGGCACATCCTCCAGGCCATTCGCTCGCATCCGCGTCATCACATCGCGCACCAGCGGCACATGGCTGCCCGACAGAATGGAAAGCCCGACCACGTGCACGCTTTCTTCCAACGCCGCGTTGACGATCTCTGCGGGCGTGAGGCGTATGCCTTCATAGACCACCTCCATGCCGCAATCGCGCGCGCGCACCGCGATCTGTTCGGCGCCGTTGGAGTGGCCGTCGAGACCGGGCTTGCCAACGAGGAACTTCAGCCGGCGCCCAAGCGCTTGTGACAGCGCATCGACATCGGCCCGTACCCGCTCGATCTCGCCTGCCGAGGCCGACGCGGCGGCGCCCACGCCCGTCGGTGCGCGATACTCGCCGAAGACGGACCTCAGCGTACGGCCCCATTCGCCCGTGGTCGCCCCCACTTTGGCCGCAGCGATCGACGGTTCCATGATGTTCCGGCCCTCCGAGGCGGCGCTTCGTAGCGCTTCGAGAGCCTTTGAGACAGCCGTTTCGTCCCGCGCGGCCCGCCACGCGATGAGCGCTTCGATCGCTTCGGCTTCCACATGTTCTGGAACCGTCAAGATCCCGCCGTCCGCACCGGCTGCGAGCGGTGAGGGTTCGGTTTCGGTGAAGCGGTTGACGCCGACGACCGTTTGCTCCCCGCTTTCAATGCGGGACAGCCGCCGCGTGTTGCTCTCCACCAGCGCTCGCTTCATGTAGCCGCTCTCGACTGCCGCCACCGCGCCGCCCATGGCCGCGATGCGCACGAGTTCCGCGCGGGCTTCATCCTTCAGCCCCTCCACCTTCGCCGTCATCACCACGGAGCCGTCGAAAATGTCGCCGTGTTCAAGCAGGTCGGTTTCAAGCGCCATGATCTGCTGCATCCGCAGCGACCATTGCTGATCGCACGGGCGAGGCAAGCCAAGCGCCTCGTTCCAAGCAGGAAGCTGAACCGCGCGGGCGCGGGCATTCCTTGAGAGCACCACGCCGAGCATTTCGATCATGATGCGAGTGACGTTGTTTTCCGGCTGCTGCTCGGTCAGGCCAAGCGAATTCACCTGAACGCCATATCGGAAGCGGCGGTGCTTGGGATCCTCGATGCCATAGCGGGTTTCCAGGATCTCGTCCCAAAGCTCGGTGAAGGCCCGCATTTTGGCAACTTCGGTTATGAAGCGCAGGCCGGCGTTGACGAAGAAGGAAATGCGCCCGACGGCGGCCGGAAATTCCGCCGGCGGAATTGCCCCGGAGCCCTTCATGCCATCCAGGATCGCGCAGGCGGTGGCAAGCGCGAAGGCGAGTTCCTGAACCGGTGTCGCGCCAGCCTCTTGCAAATGATAGCTGCACACGTTCATCGGGTTCCATTTCGGCATCGCCGAAAAGGTCCAGGCAATCACGTCGGTGGTTAGCCGGATCGAGGGCGCGGGCGGGAACACATAGGTCCCGCGCGAAAGATACTCCTTCACGATGTCGTTCTGGATCGTACCACTGAGCTTCGCGCGGTCCACGCCCTGCTCGTCGGCCGCCGCCAAATAAAGCGCCAGCAGCCAGGGCGCGGTGGCGTTGATCGTCATGGATGTATTCATGCGATCGAGCGGGATGCCCTGGAAGAGCCTCCTGATATCGCCGAGGTGCGCGACAGGCACGCCGACTTTCCCGACTTCGCCCTTGGCAAGCGCGTCGCCTGGATCGTAACCGGTCTGGGTTGGCAGGTCGAACGCTACGGAGAGGCCGGTCTGACCCTTTGCAAGGTTCGACCGATAAAGCGCGTTGGAGGCGGCGGCGGTGGAATGGCCGGCATAGGTACGGAAGATCCAGGGCTGATCATGCACCGGGTCGGTCTTGTTCGCTTCAGCCATCCCGGCCTCTCCGTGTTGCAGTGCCCACCCGACGCACGGCGGCGAACCGCTGCGCCCGAATGTCGCTTGTTTCCACTCTAGTGGGGATATGGGCCTTGAAAAGCCGTCCAATGGTCGCGACCGTGGCCGGCCGCATCACCCAAGGTCGTATTGGTGGCAAGCGCGGACTGGTCGATTATCGCCGCACTGCAACATGAAACGGGCCGG
Organism: Oharaeibacter sp.; assembly: GCA_051861205.1. Taxonomy (GTDB): domain Bacteria; phylum Pseudomonadota; class Alphaproteobacteria; order Rhizobiales; family Pleomorphomonadaceae; genus JBHYDC01. Next base: position 205,955 of record JBHYDC010000003.1, on the reverse strand, counting down.
ACGTTACTGCCTCATATCGAACGAACCGGCCTTGCGGATGAGGGGACACCAGGGATGATCGCGGCACAGGCTAAGCCGGCTTCACCGGCGCTCAAGGACCTCTACGATGTCGGTGAGATTCCGCCCCTCGGCCATGTGCCGGAGCGGATGTGGGCCTGGGCGATCCGCAGGGATCGCCATGGCCCGCCGGATACCGCCATGCAGCTCGAAGTGGTTCCGACATGGACGCTCGACAGCAACGAGGTGCTCGTCCTCGTTATGGCGGCGGGCGTGAATTACAACGGGGTCTGGGCCGCGCTCGGCAAACCGATCTCGCCGTTCGACGGCCACAAGCTGCCGTTTCATGTCGCCGGATCGGATGCATCCGGCGTCGTTTGGGCCGTCGGGTCCAAAGTCACGCGGTGGAAAGTCGGCGATGAGGTCGTCGTTCACTGCAATCAGGACAATGGCGACGACGAGGAATGCAACGGCGGCGATCCCATGCTGTCGCCCTCGCAGCGGATCTGGGGCTACGAGACGCCCGATGGATCGTTTGCCCAGTATGCCCGCGTACAGAGCCGCCAGCTCTTGCCCCGCCCCAAGCACCTCACCTGGGAAGAAGCTGCCTCCTATACGCTGACGCTCGCCACCGCCTATCGCATGCTCTACGGCCACGCCCCTCACACGCTGCGTCCTGGGCAGAATGTGCTCGTTTGGGGCGGTTCGGGCGGGCTCGGCGTGTTCGCGGTTCAAATCTGCGCCGCGACCGGTGCTAACGCCATCGGCGTCATCTCCGACGAATCCAAGCGTGAGACCGTGATGGCGCTCGGCGCCAAGGGTGTCATCAACCGCAAGGACTTCAACTGCTGGGGCCAGATGCCGACCGTCGGCACACCGGAATACGACACTTGGCTCGCCGAAACGCGCCGCTTCGGCAAGGCGATCTGGGACATCACCGGCAAGGGCAACAACGTCGATATCGTGTTCGAGCATCCCGGCGAAGCGACATTTCCCGTGTCGTGTTTCGTGGTGAAGCGGGGCGGCATGGTGGTGTTCTGCGCCGGCACATCCGGCTTCAATATCACCTTCGACGCGCGTTACGTGTGGATGCACCAAAAGCGCATCCAGGGCTCGCACTTCGCCCATCTGAAGCAGGCGTCCGAGGCGAACCGGTTCGTTTTGGAACGCCGGGTGGATCCTTGCATGTCCGAGGTGTTCGCCTGGGACCAGATCCCGGCCGCGCATACCAAGATGTGGAAGAACTTGCATGCGCCCGGCAACATGGCCGTGCTCGTGAACGCCCCGCGCACCGGCCTTGTTACCTTTGACGACGTCTTGGAGGCCAGCGCTGCGCGCTGAGCTATTGCGCGGGTAACGGCGCGTCCGCAGCCTCGGACATCTGCTCGGCTAGGTTGCGCTCGTCGCGCAGCTTTATGCGGGCGGCGTTGATGGAAGCGCCGAACAGCAGGATGGCCGCGATCAGGTAGAGGAAAACCAGCGCGGTCATTACACCGGCAAGGCCGGCATAGGTGGTGGCGTAGCTGGCGAAATCGGCGAGGTAGGTTGCAAAACCCACACCGCCGAGCACCCAGGCCGACAGGGTGATGCCGATGCCGGGCAGGACATCCAGCACATGGCGCTTGCCGGCGGGAAGCCAGAGGTGGGCGACGATGAGCGCGGTTCCAAGAATGAGGATCGTCACGACATAGCGGACGATATCGAAGGAGCGTTCAAAGCCGTGGAGCACCGGCGCGTAATTCGCGACAGTCCGCCACGCCACGGGCGCAAGCACGACAAGGAAGCTGAGGGTGAGAAGCACGATCGTACCGATCAGCACGAAGACGATGCTTTCGATGCGCAAGAGCACGAAAGACCGGTTTTCCGTGCACCCATACGCCCGGTTCAGCCCGACCCGGAGTGCTTCCACCCCCGAGGAGGCAAACCAGACCGCGAGCGCTACGCCGATCGTCAGCAAGTCGCCGCGCGGGATCAAGAGCACGTTGCGCACCTCCTGCGCGATCGGCCCTGCGACGCCCGCCGGCACTGTCTCGAACAGCAGCGTCACCACGGTTTCGGCGAGATCGCGCAGATCGAAGAAGGCGGCAACGGCGGTTAGGAAGATCAGAAACGGAAAAATCGCCATCAGCGACGTCAACGCCACGTGGCTGGCGATCGCCCAGCCGTCCGTGCCGTTGAAGAGGTCAATCGCGCGCCAAACGATCGAGAATGAACGTCGCAGCTTTTTCATGGATCCGACCGCGCAGTCCTTTCGTTTCCCGTACTCCGAATCCGCGCAGCAGCGTGTCTCGGGTCTCACTCGCCCTGTTTACTAGAGATGCCCCACCCTTACCAATGATGCCCACCGTTACTAAAGGTGGATTGAGACTACTCCAGGTTTTCGATCATTGACTGTTACGACCTAATGCCAAGCCTCGTCAGGAGATCCGAAATGAGCGCCGCCGCTGCCCTTGACGACACTGTTCCGCCGGCGCTCGACCGCCTCGCCGCAGCGTTGCCGGTTTTCGAATGTGTGCTTACCGCCGCCGGACGGTCGGTCGCGGGCAAGGTCACGGTAGCGGGTAAGATTTCCGCCGATGCCATGGAACGCGAGCAGCGCGCGGTCCACGGCCTCGCTTGGCTGGCGACCTATGTCGAAAGCCTACGCCAGCTTTTCGCATACGGCAGCCGTCTTTCGGCCAACGGACAGTATGGCGATGTGGAAGCCATGCTCGTCGAGATCGGTGCCGCCGAATACTGCGCGCAGATCCTCGGCGGCATTGCGATGAACCAGGGCGAGTTCGTGCGCCTTGCCGACCTCGGCCTCGATCGGCGCGCCATTGCGTCCCTTCACACGCCGGCCGTCGAAAGTCTGATCGAAACCGGCACCCGCCCGGATCTTCGCGCGCGCCTTGTTGCCGCCATGGCTCGCAAGACCGACGCTGAGATCGTCGGCCGCTCCGGGCTGGACGAAACGCTGGAAGCCTTCCGCGCCGAGATGCGCCGGTTCGCGGAAAGTGAAGTTTTGCCCAACGCCCACGAATGGCACCTTCGCAACGACTACATCCCCATGGAGGTGATCGACAAGCTCGCCGAACTCGGCGTGTTCGGACTCACGATCCCCGAGGAATTCGGCGGCCTTGGGCTCGGTAAGGAGTCTATGTGCGTTGTGTCCGAGGAGTTATCGCGCGCCTATATCGGCGTCGGCTCGCTCGGTACGCGCTCCGAGATCGCGGCGGAACTGATCCTCTGCGGTGGAACGGAAGCGCAAAAGGCCGATTGGCTCCCAAGAATCGCGGCCGGTGAGGTTCTGCCGACAGCGGTCTTCACCGAACCTAATACGGGGTCGGACCTCGGCTCGCTACGCGCACGAGCCGTTCGCGACGGTGACATCTATCGCATCACCGGCAACAAGACCTGGATCACCCATCCCGTTCGCGCCGATGTGATGACCGTCCTTGCGCGCACCGACCCCGAAACCACGGACTACCGGGGCCTTTCGATGTTCCTTGCACCCAAACCGCGCGGCACGGACGCCGATCCCTTCCCGGCAGACGGCATGACCGGCGGCGAGATCGAGGTGCTCGGCTATCGCGGCATGAAAGAATACGAGATCGCCTTCGACGGCTTTTCCGTGCCAGCGGACGGCCTTCTCGGCGGGATCGAGGGGCAGGGCTTCAAGCAGCTGATGCAGACTTTCGAAAGCGCCCGGATCCAGACGGCGGCGCGGGCCGTCGGTGTCGCGCAGTCGGCTCTCGACATCGGGCTTGCCTACGCCAAGGACCGCGTGCAGTTCGGAAAGCCGCTGATCGCGTTTCCACGTGTGGCCGACAAGCTGGCGATGATGGCGGTGGAGATCAACATTGCCCGTCAACTCACCTATCATTCCGCCCGCCAGAAAGACGAAGGCAAGCGCTGCGATCTGGAAGCGGGGATGGCCAAGCTCCTTGCCGCGCGCATCGCCTGGGCTGTGGCCGACAACGCGCTGCAGATCCACGGCGGCAACGGGTTCGCGCTGGAGTATCAGATCAGCCGCGTTCTCTGCGACGCCCGTATCCTCAACATTTTCGAGGGTGCGGCGGAAATACAGGCGCAAGTCATCGCGCGGCGCTTGCTCGACAGTCGGTAAAGGACGCGGCGGGCGGGGCCTTGCCGGCCCCGGCCTCTGTCAGCCGTAAACGACCAAGAGATCCTTGGAGTCGATCTGCGCCCCCCGGTTGACGACGACCTCGGTCACCGTGCCATCGCGTTCGGCGTGGATGGAGGTCTCCATCTTCATCGCTTCGATCGAAAGCAGCACGTCGCCGGCCTTCACCGGCTGACCCGCCTTCACGACCAGCGTTGAGATCACACCCGGCATGGGCGCCGCCACATGGTTCGGGTTGCCTTCCTCGGCCTTGCGGCGCGCCGTTTTCGACGAGGCCGCGAGCGCGCGGTTCGGCACCTTGATCATGCGGGGCTGTCCGTTCAGCTCGAAGAAGACGCGCACACGGCCGTCTTCGTCGGCGTCGCCGATGGCCTGACAGATCACGACGAGGGATTTGCCTTTTTCAAGCTCGATCGTCAGTTCGCCGCCGGCCGTCATCCCGTAGAAATAGATGGGTGTCGGCAGCACGCTCGTCGGGCCGTAGGTATCACGCGACTTGGCGAAGTCGGAAAATACCTTGGGATACATGAGGTAGGACGCGAGGTCTTGGTCGCTTGCGGGATAGCCGAGCTTGCCTGCAAGCTCAGCCCGGATCGCATCGAGATCCGCCGGCGGCAGCAGCGAACCGGGGCGTACGACGATGGGTGCGTCGCCCTTTAGGATCTTCTTCTGCAATTCGGTTGGCCAGCCGCCGGGGGGCTGACCGAGATCGCCTTTGAACATCTGAACGACGGATTCGGGGAAGGCGACGTCCTTATTCGGATCGAGCACATCCGCCGGCGTCAAGCCGGACGACACCATCACCAGCGCCATGTCGCCGACCACCTTAGACGATGGCGTCACCTTCACGATGTCGCCGAACATGCGGTTCACGTCGGCATACATCTGGGCGACTTCATGCCAGCGGGCATCGAGGCCGAGTGAACGGGCCTGTTCCTTCAGGTTGGTGAATTGCCCGCCGGGCATTTCGTGGAGATAGACCTCCGAGGCCGGACCCTTGAGGTCGCTTTCGAAACCGGCGTATTGGCCGCGCACGGCTTCCCAATAGAATGAAATTCGCCGGATCGCCTCTTGGTCGAGGCCGGTCTGGCGCGGCCCTCCCTCAAGCGCCGCAACGATTGAGCCGAGGCAGGGCTGCGAGGTGTTGCCGGAGAAGGCATCCATGGCCGCGTCGATCGCGTCGACGCCCTCTTCCACCGCCGCGAGCACGCTAGCGGCGGCGATGCCGGAGGTGTCATGGGTGTGGAAGTGTAGCGGCAGGTCCGTCGCTTCACGCAGCGCACGGAACAGCACGCGGGCGGCCGCCGGCTTCAACAGCCCGGCCATGTCCTTGATCGCGATGATGTGCGCGCCAGCCTTTTCCAGCTCCTTGGCGAGCGCCACATAGTAGCCGAGGCTGTATTTGGCGCGGTCGGTGTCGAGAATATCGCCGGTGTAGCAAATCGCGGCTTCGCAGACCTTGTTGGCCTCGACCACGGCATCCATCGACACGCGCATGTTCTCCACCCAGTTCAGGCAGTCGAACACGCGGAACACGTCGATCCCGGCTTCCGCGGCTTTTGCCACGAAGAAACGGACCACATTGTCGGGATAGTTGGTATAGCCGACCCCGTTGGAGCCCCGCAGCAGCATCTGGAGGAGGATGTTGGGCGCCTTTTCGCGCACCAGCGCCAGCCGTTCCCAAGGATCTTCGGTCAGGAACCGCATCGCGACATCGAAGGTCGCGCCGCCCCAGCATTCCAGGCTGAAGAGGCCGGGCAGGGCGCGGGCATAGGTATCGGCGATCGCCGCGATATCGTGCGTGCGAACGCGCGTCGCCAGCAGCGACTGGTGACCGTCGCGCATGGTGGTGTCCGTCAGGAGCACGCGGGTTTCGGCCCGCATCCATTTGGCCAGCGCCTGCGGCCCATGGGCTGCGAGATAGTCGCGCGTTCCCGGCCGGATCGGCTGGTTGAACGGCGGGATCTGAGGCTTTGCTTCCGATGTCGGCTTCGGGCGGTTGCGGGTTTCCGGATGCCCGTTCACCGAAACGTCGGCGATGAAGGTGAGCAGCTTCGTCGCCCGGTCCCGCCGCTTCACGGCCGCGAAGAGTTCCGGCGTCTCGTCGATGAAGCGGGTGGTGTAGGTGTTCCCGACGAAGCTTGGATGCGTGATGATGTTTTCGAGGAAGGTGAGGTTGGTCGCGACCCCCCGGATGCGGAATTCGCGCAGCGCGCGCGTCATCCGGTGGATGGCTTCCTCGGGCGTCGGGGCCCAGGCCGTCACCTTTTCAAGCAGCGGATCATAGAAGCGCGTGATCACCGCGCCGGAATAGGCGGTGCCCCCGTCGAGCCGGATCCCGAAGCCGGTCGCGCCGCGATAGGCGGTGATCCGGCCATAGTCCGGGATGAAATTCTGCTCGGGATCCTCGGTCGTGATGCGGCACTGCAGGGCGTGGCCGGTGAGGCGGATGTCGGCCTGAAGGGGCACGCCAGATTCCGGCGTTCCGATCGCCGCGCCTTCGAGGATGTGGATCTGCGCTTTCACGACGTCGATGCCCGTCACTTCCTCCGTGACGGTATGCTCGACCTGGATGCGCGGGTTCACCTCGATGAAGTAGAAGGCGCCGGTATCGGAATCCATCAGGAATTCGACGGTGCCTGCCCCGTAGTAATTCGCCGCCTTGGCGATCTTCACGCCGTAATCGGTGATTTCCTTTCGCTTCTCAGCATTGAGGTAAGGCGCTGGGGCGCGTTCGACCACCTTTTGGTGGCGGCGTTGCACAGAGCAGTCGCGCTCGAACAGGTGGACGATGTTGCCGTGGGTGTCGCCCAGGATCTGTACTTCGACATGGCGGGCGCGTTCGACCAGCTTTTCGAGGTAGACCTCGTCCTTGCCGAATGCGGCCATGGCTTCGCGCTTGGCAGTGACCACGTCTTTGATCAGCGTCGGCTCGTCGCGGATGACGCGCATGCCGCGTCCGCCGCCGCCCCACGACGCTTTCAGCATCACGGGATAGCCAATGCGAAGGGCCTCGGCCTTCACGATCTCCATGTCGTCCGGCAGTGGATCCGTCGCGGGCATGACCGGTACGCCCGCCGCGATCGCAAGATTGCGGGCCGCTACCTTGTTGCCGAGCTGGCGCATTGTCGTCGGAGAGGGACCGATGAAGGTGATGCCGGCCTCGGCGCAGGCTTCGGCGAATTCGGGGCTTTCCGATAAGAGCCCGTAGCCCGGATGGATCGCATCCGCGCCGGATTCGCGAGCAACCCGGATGATTTCCGGGATCGCCAGATAGGCCTCGATGGGCCCGAGACCCCGGCCGATCTGATAGGCTTCGTCCGCCTTGAAGCGATGAAGGGCTAGCTTATCCTCTTCCGCGAAGACCGCGACGGTCGTCAAACCAAGTTCATTCGCCGCACGGAACACACGGATTGCGATCTCGGAGCGGTTCGCGACGAGTAACTTCTTGATCGCCACGCTTCACCTCTGACACGTTGGACTTCTCTCCCTTGAGGCTTATACGAAGCTCACCTGCCCGAAAAGGCGCCGTGATGCATTCCGCGACATTTCTCAAGAAGCTGGGCGCCGAATCTTGTTCTTCATGCATTGCGAGAATGGCAGATATGCGTATTTTGCAAGTATCGTGCTATTCGGCGGCCGCTTCGGCCTTGGCACCGATGCCCGCACGCGGCAGCCGCGACAGGCTTTCCACCAGCCTCGGCGTCGCGATCACGGTGGCGCGTTCCTTGGAATCCAGGAAGGATACGGCCTCCTCGATCGTTTCAGCTTCGGCGATCTTGGCGGCGGCGAGGGCCGCGAGCGGGTCTACCTTGCCGCGCGGCCGATCGCCGAGCCGATCGACGAGCGCGAGGTGCTGGCGCTTCCAGACGGGGTCGGTCACGATCCGCACGAGATCGGGCGTGCGGTCGATCGCGGCTTGGTAAGACGGCCGAGCGGCCGCCATGCGCCCGCGAATTTCCGGCGGCTCGCTTTCTTCAGGCGTGCGCAGAAATCCGGCACGGCTGACCCAGCGCCCGAGCGCCGCTGAGCCCGTCAGTGCGGAAATCGGAACGGCGAGCACGAGCCCGGCGACGGCCGGCGCGAGCCAGGCGAGCAGCACCCAGCTATCCGCCAGTGCGGCAAACGCCAACGCGAAGCCGGAAATCACATGCCAACGATGGCGATGGATGAGGTCGCGCAGCGGTAAGCCGCCGTCATCTCGGCGCTGCGGCTTCCAGCCGGCATCCCGCCGCATCAGGATTTCCGAGATCGCGCCGGTCTGCATCAGCATCATGATCGGCGCGATCAAAGCCGATACGACCACCTCGAAGAAGAAGCTCTTGATCAAGCCGAACACGCCGCCCGAGGCCCGGCGCGCCTTGGTGTCCAGCATGAAGGCGGTCAGGCCCATCAGCTTGGGTCCGAACAACACGCCCATGGTGATGCCGAACAGCATCAATGCGCGTTCCGGATCGATGCGCGGCCAGGACGGAAACAGCTGAAATTCGTCCTTGAAATACTCCGGCCGTATAAAATGCGCCTGCAGCGAGAGCGCCAAGCCGGCGAGAATCAGGAGCAGCCAGAGTGGCGAGGCGGCGTAGGACATGATGCCGGTGAGAAGATGCGTCCGGCTCACCCAGTGCAGGCCCCGCCCGCCGATCACCTTGGAATGCTGGAGATTACCCTGGCACCAGCGCCGGTCGCGTATGGCAAGATCCACCAGCGACGGCGGGCTTTCCTCGAACGAGCCGGAGAGATCGTCCGCGATGATGACCGTCCAGCCGGCACGGCGGATCAGTGCGGCCTCGACGAAATCATGGCTGAGGATGTGACCGCCGAAGGGCGGTTTGCCCTTCAGATCCGGCAGTCCCGCCGCCGACATGAAGGCTTGGGTCCGGATGATTGCATTGTGACCCCAGAAATTGCCCTCTTTCTGCACCCACCACGACAGCCCCGTTCCCACCACCGGCCCGTAGACCCGTCCGGCGAATTGCTGGATCCGGGCCACGATGGTGGTGCCGTTCACGAGCATCGGAATGGTCTGGATCAATCCGGCGTCCGGGTCCGCCTCCATGCGGCGCGCAAGCTCGATGATGGTTTCGGCATCCATCAGGCTATCGGCGTCGAGCACCAGGATATGCGGATAAGCTTTGCCCCAGCGGCGGCAGAAGTCGGCGACATTGCCGGACTTCCTTGCCGTGTTGTTGCGGCGGCGGCGGTAGAACACGCGGGCGCGCTCGCCCAGGCGTTGGCGGGCGGCAATGAAGGCCGCCTCCTCCTGAAGCGCGATATCGGGGTCGGTGGTGTCAGACAGGACAAACCAGTCGAAGGCGTGCGCTTGCCCAAGCTCGTGAACATGGGAGGCCATGGCTTCGATGGCCGCGAAAATCCGCGATGGATCCTCGTTATAGGTCGGCATCAACATCGCCGTCCGCTTGGAAAGCGGGCCCGTCAGTGCGATGCGCGGCCCGGCGAAGCGGCGGCGAAGGAGGCTACAAAACCCGGCGAACGAGGCCACGAAGGACATCGCGATCCAGGCGAAGGTGATGGTGAAAAGAACGAGCACCACGTCCTCGACCGGCGTGAGATCGCCGATCGAGAGCACCTCGATCATCTCATAGACGGCCCCCGCCACCAGAAGCAGCGAACCGCCGCCCACAGCCAACCGTCGCAGGCGGCTGGAGCGGTTTTTCGGATCGACGAGGCGGCGGCGTGCCGACCGGTCGAACCGGTCGAGCGACTGAGCCGGCATCTCGCCGGGCGTTTCCGGCGGCATGCCGTGGACCACAGAGGCGGGTGCCTCGTGGTCCACGACTGCTGCCAGGGTGATCACGCCGTCCATCTAAAGACCCAGGTTTCGGCGGGTGCGCCGGTCTCGAACGTCAAGGTCGCGCGCAGTTCGATCAGCGGCTCGTTTTGCGGGTCGAGTTCGAACGAGACACGCAAACCGCCGGTCGCGGGATTATCGTGGATCACCACGTTTCGGATCGCGCCCTTGGAGGCGTTCACCGTTGCCTTGGGCGGACCGATTTTCGCCCGATCGATGTTTGCCGCGAACAGATAATCGATCACGAACAGCCGATCGGGAGTCGGCCCCCCGATCCCGGCACGCCCGGAGCGCGTCGCCTCGATCACCGCCGAGCCCAGCGCCATCGGCGGGTCCTCGCCCCACTCCAGGCGGTAGGCAAAGGAAAACTCCGAGCCGGCCGGCAGTTTGTCCTTCGGTGACCAGTAGGCGACGATGTTGTCGTGGATCTCGGCATCCGTGGGGATTTCGACCAGCGTTACCGCTCCGGCGCCCCAATCGCCCACCGGCTCCACCCAGAGGCTCGGCCGGCGCTCGTAGGCGGCTTCCAGGTCCTGATAACGCTGGAAGTCGCGGGCGCGTTGCACCAGTCCAAAACCGCGTGGGCTTTGATCCACAAAGGCGGATATCTGAAGGTCGCGCGGGTTGGCGAGCGGCCGCCACAGCCGTTCCCCACGGCCGGTCACCATCAGGAGGCCGTCGGAATCATGCACTTCCGGGCGGAAGTCGTCCACATTCTGCCGACCGTTGGCCGAAAAGTAGAACATGGATGTTCCGGGCGCCAGACCCACCTTGTTGAGGTCGACGCGCGGGAAAAGCTGCGCTTCCACGTCCATCAGCGTCGGCATGCCCGGACGTATGGTGAAGCGATAGGCGCCCGTGGTGGAGGGGCTGTCGAGCAGCGCACTCACGACGCAGGTTTGGCTGCCGGCGATGGGCGTTTCCACCCAAAAGGCCCGAAACACCGGAAACTCCTCTCCCTCCGGATCGGCGGTCTTCAGGGCAAGGCCGCGCGCGGACAGGCCGTAGAGCTGGCCGGTCCCGAGCGAGCGGAAATAGCTCGCGCCCTGGAAGACCAGAACCTCGTCGAAGTAATCCGGCCGGTTGATCGGGCCGTGCATCCGCAGGCCGGCAAAGCCGATATCCTCGGTCGGAATCGGCTGCGGCACCAGCGGGCCGTAGTTGAACATCGAGGGATCGTAGGCGAGATGCTTGGCCTCGCCATTTTCCACCAGCGCCACTTCCACCGGGTCCTTGTAGTAAAACCCGCGGTGAAAAAGCTGCATTTGCAGCGGCAGCCCGGTATTGGCCCAAATCGAGGCTTCGGGCTTGAAGCGGATATCGCGATACTGATCGTAGGTCAGTTGGTCGAGGATCGGCGGCAGGGATGATTCGAGCGGTTGAAAGGGCGTTTTGGCCAGATTGCGCGCAATCTCACCCACGGTCGAACGGGTGAAGGGTCCAGTCACCGCAAAATTGGCTTGAGCAGCAGCTCGTGCCGGTGAAATCCCGGTCAAAAGCGCTACGGAGGCGATGGCTGATGCGGCGGTCCGCAGAACGGCACGGCGGTTGGGCTCGTCAGATCCGAACAAGGCGTCCACGTTTTCTCCACTACCATTTCGACGTTCGGGCCCGCAGCGCCGCCTTTCGGCGTCGCCGTCCAGCGGCGCGAGCGTAGCATGAATTGTGCAGCGCAATACGGTCCTGCCATGACCATGCTCAGCTATTTGCATACACCCTTCGGATAGCAAACGAATTTGAACCCGCATCGCTCGAACTTGCCCGTTCGAACTCCGTTCCCGTTCGTATGATTGCTCGCCGGACATGCGGCATACAGAGCGCGGCAAAGCTTGTCGAGTGGCCAAAAGAAACCAGGCCATACGGCGCAATGATGACGTGCCGCCGAAGGGTTGCCGCCAAATCGTAAAGTGGAAGGGGGCGGGCTCTTGCCCTCCTCGGATCGGCCCAGCGTAACCCCGATCGATCTCCCGCTTCGGGGTTACGCAATCCTACTTTTGCACCGTACTGCGGTGCGGGCCGCAAGCGCTTTGCCCTAGGCGTGTTGCTCGCTGAATTCTTGCTCAGCCGCAGTTTCCACGATCGTAACATCCGAGGCCGCCGCCAAGGCCCGGACACGCTCACTCGGGCAGATGTCGGTGACAAAAACATCAACCTGCGAAACCGAACCGATCCGCACCGGTGCCGTACGGTCGAATTTCGTCCGGTCTGCGACCAGGATCACCTGCCGGGCATTGGCCATAATGGCCTGCGCAACTTTCACCTCGCGGAAGTCGTAGTCAAGCAGTGAGCCGTCCTCGTCGATCGCGGATGTCCCGACGATCGCAAAGTCCACCTTGAACTGCCGAATGAAGTCCACCGCCGCCTCGCCGACGATGCCGCCATCGGAACGGCGGACCACGCCGCCCGCGATCACAACCTCGATTTGCGAATAGGCGCGCATCAGGTTGGCGACGTTGATGTTATTGGTGATGACCATCAGACCTGTATGCTGAAGCAGCGCCTGGGCTACAGCCTCGGTGGTCGTTCCGATGTTGATAAACAGCGAGGCATCATTCGGAATCAGCGCGGCGGCGGCGTGGCCGATGATCATTTTTTCTCGCGCTGCAATCTGGCGGCGGGCATCATACCCGACGTTCTCAACGGAGGACGCAAGGATCGCTCCGCCGTGGACGCGGGCTAGGAGACGCCGCTCGCAAAGTTCGTTCAGGTCCTTGCGGATGGTCTGGGGCGTGACATCGAAGCGAAGGGCGAGATCCTCGACGGTGACCCGCCCGGTTTGCTTGACGAGGTCGAGAATGGAGAGCTGGCGGGGAAACAGCATGACGCGTGCAAGGCCTTCCCGAATGAGATCGCGACGGTGGCAGTCCCTCGGCGCTCTATAGCACCGGGCGTTCAACCCTCCAATCGATCGGTTTGGTGGCCCCTTGAGTGTCCAACGCGGGTTGCGATCGGAGGCATCGCGGCCAATGCTCAGGGAACTGGAATGAGATTTCAGTTTTGAAGTCACTAGCTAACTTCGGGAGAAATCAATCCCTAAGTTTCTGGCGTTCTTGGATCGAAATTCTGTCGTCTATCAGATTTTCCAAGTTCGATGCTTTCCTCAGTCGTTCCCGCGCCGCTAAGCTTTCTGCATGCTGGACAAGAAGCATGGAGCTTTGCCATGACCCGCCTCATACTGCCCGGTTATCAGGGATCGCCGGTTGGCCACTGGCAGCGCCATTGGCTCGACCTTGATGTGACGGCCCGCATGGTCGAGCAGGAGGATTTCGATGCGCCGGAGCTGGAAGCGTGGCTCATCGCGCTCGCCCGTGCCGTTGCCGAGAGCCCCGGCGCGGTCTTGATCGCGCATAGTCTGGGCACGGCCCTCGTCGCCCATTTCGCCGCCCGCTATCCGGACGCTCCCATCGGCGGCGCACTCCTAGTCGCGCCTGCGGATGTCGACCGGATCAGCCGGCGGGGCGGGCCGTTCGGCTCCTTCGCGCCGCTTCCCCGCCGACCGCTTCCCTTCGCCAGCGTGCTCGTGGCGAGCCGCAACGATCCTTATATGGAGTTCAAGCGCGCCGCAGCGTTGGCGGCAGACTGGGGTTCCGGCTTCGTCGATCTGGGAAACGCCGGGCATATCAATATCGATAGCGGCTTTGGTCCTTGGACCGAGGGTTTCTATCTCGCCGGCGGGCTTGGGCAAGGCGCCACTACGCTCCCTTTCGCCTTGGCGGCGTGACAGAAGCCCGGCAATCAACCCAAACGCGAAAGCCGCCGGTGGATCAGACTGCGAACCGGTATTCGGTGATCTGACGATAGGTTTCGCCCGGCCTTAGAACCGCTCCGGCGAAATTCGGGTGGTGAATGGCGTCCGGGTAGCGCTGTGGTTCCAGGCATAGTCCGCCGTGTCGAACCGCCGGACGGCCGCCCCGTAGAGGGTGCGGCGGCGGCAGGAAATTCCCGTCATAGATCTGGAGCCCTGGCTCGGTCGACCAAACTTCCAGCGCGATACCGGTGATGGGGCTTTGCAGCGCCGCCATCCGGCGAGGCACGGTCGATGGCTCGGCATAAACCGCGAAGTTATGGTCGTAGCAAAGATGTGCGCCGTCCGTTTCGAAACGGACCGGCCGACTCCTGCGGAAATCGAAGGGGGTATCGGCGACAAGCGCGATCTCGCCGGTCGGGATCAGATCGGGCCCGGCGGGCGTGAAATGCTCGGCGGGGACGGTCAGGCAGTGGTCGAGGATCGTGCCGGTGTCGTCGAGGGCGAAATAGCTGTGGGTTGCAAGGTTCACCAGCGTCGGCGTCTCTGCCACCGCTTCAATGCGGATGCTGAGCCTCTGTCCGGGGCTGACCTCATAGGTGCAGGTCGCCCGCACGGTTCCAGGATAGCCCTGATCCCCGTCGGGCGACACGAGCGACAGCGTCACCGACCGATCGTCCCGGTGCTCCACCGTCCAGTTTCGAGCGGAAAAGCCGTCCGGCCCGCCGTGGAGGTGATGGCGGTTGCCGTCGTTGAGCGGGAGCTGGAAGGTTTTGCCGTCAAGCTCGAACCGCCCGCCTGCGATCCGGTTCGCGCAGCGCCCAGCGACGCAGCCGAGATAGGATGTATCCCCGGCATAGTCGTCCAGCTTCTCATAGCCGAGCACCACCGAGTGCGGGCCCCCCGCCGTCTCGATCGTGAGGTCCGCAATGCGAGCACCCAGCGGCAGGATGGTCGCGGCCAGCCCGTATCCCGATATCGTAACGGCGCTGTTCATGTTAGGCGAAGGTGTAGCTGGTCTTCACCTGCGTGAAGAATTCGCGCGCATACGACCCCTGCTCGCGCGGGCCATAGGACGAGCCCTTGCGGCCGCCGAAGGGCACATGGAAATCGACCCCTGCGGTCGGCAGGTTCACCATCACCATCCCCGCGTCCGCGTTGCGGCGGAAGTGGGTGGCGTGCTTCAGGCTGGTGGTGCAAATGCCCGAGGCAAGCCCGAAGGGCGTGTCGTTGGCGGTCGCGAGCGCCTCGTCATAGTCCTTGACGCGGATCACGGCGGCGACCGGCCCGAATATCTCCTCGCGGGCAATGCGCATCGTGTTGGTCACATCGGTGAAGAGAGCGGGCTGGAGATAGTAGCCCTCCGTTTCCCGGTTCAGCCGCTCGCCGCCAAAGGCCAGCGTCGCGCCTTCCTGGCGGCCGATGTCGATGTAGCGCAGGTCCTGGTCAAGCTGGCTCGGGTCTACCACGGGGCCGATGTTCGTCCCCGCCTTCAGCGCGTCGTCCACTATCAGCGTCGCCAGCCGTTCCTTCACCGCGTCCACGAAACGGTCGTGAATGCCGCTTGTCACGATCAACCGCGAGGAGGCCGTGCAGCGCTGGCCGGTGGAGAAAAACGCGCCGTTGACGGCCGTTTCGACCGCGACGCCAAGATCCGCGTCGTCGAGCACGACGAGCGGGTTCTTGCCGCCCATTTCGAGCTGGATCTTCTTCATTGGCTCCGCAGCGACGGCGGAGGCGGCAAGGCGCCGTCCGGTCGAGGCCGAGCCGGTGAAGGACACCGCCGAAACATCCGGATGATCGAGCATGCGCTGGCCGACGACCGAGCCCTTGCCCATCACGAGGTTGAACACGCCGGCCGGAACGCCTGCACGCACGATGATTTCGGCTAGCGCATGGGCCGATCCCGGCACCAGTTCGGCCGGCTTAAACACCACGCAGTTACCGTAGCAGAGCGCCGGCGCGATCTTCCACGCGGGAATTGCGATCGGGAAATTCCACGGGGTGATCAGCCCAATGATGCCGAGCGGCTCACGCGTGACTTCGACGCCTATGCCGGGGCGCACCGAGGGCAGCGTCTCGCCGGCAAGGCGAAGCGTTTCGGCGGCAAAGAACTCGAAGATCTGGCCCGCGCGCGTCACCTCGCCAATGCCTTCAGGTAGCGTCTTTCCCTCCTCGCGAGAGAGGAGCCGGCCGAGTTCTTCCTTACGGGCGAAGATTTCGGCCGCGACCTTCTTCAAAATCTCATGGCGCGCATAGGGCACCGTCCGCGACCAAGCCGGAAACGCAGCCTTGGCCGCCGCAACCGCTGCGTCGACTTCCGCCGCACCGCCGCGGGCGAAATCGCCGACCATATCAGCGACGTTCGACGGGTTGACGTTGGGCGCCGCGTCGGAAACGGCGACCCACTCACCGGCGATGAAATTGCGGAATGGGGCGGTCATGGGCAGGTCTCCTGCGGCGAACGGATCGAAACAAGGCGCATATCACTGAGCGCGAGGTTTCTTCGCACCGAAGCGGCTTGCGGGCAATCGCGAATTCGCGCGCGGCGCTGCCAGATCGCCGTGTAAAGCGCGCGTTTCAGATCGCCGTGAAACCGTTGTCGACGAAAAGATGCGTGCCGTTCACGAAGCTCGCGTCGTCGGACGCCAGAAACAGTGCGGCGCGCGCCACCTCCATGGGATCGCACATGCGCCCCTGCTGCGCGGCGAGCGCGGCATCCGACACGTCGACGCCGTAGCGGGTCAAAAGCTCTACCTCGCGGTTGCCATGCGGGGTGCGCACGAAGCCGGGGCAGATCGCGTTGCAGCGGATGTTTCTGTCCCGGAACTCCACCGCGATCGCGCGGGCGAACATGTGGCAGGCGCCCTTGGTGGCATCGTAGAGAACCTCCATCGGCGTCGCTGCGACGGCCGAGATCGACGAGGTGCACACGATCGACCCGCCGCCCGCCGCAATCATCTGCGGCAGCACGGCTTTCGTGACCAGGAACATGCTTTTGACGTTGATGTCGAACAGCCTGTCCCACTCGCCTTCGCTCGTATCAAGGAAGGGCTTCACCACGATGGAACCGGCGTGGTTGAACAGCACGGTGATAGGCCCGAGCGCCGCCGAAACGGCATCGACGGCGCCCGCAACCGCGTCCGCCTTCGACACGTCGGCAGCCGCAAATACCGCGCGGTGGCCAACTGCGACCAGCTCCGCCGCAAGGCTCTCGCCGGCCTCTCTGTTCAGATCGACGATGCCGACGGCCGCGCCTTCCTCGGCAAACAGCCGCGACGCGGCGCCGCCCATTCCCGTCGCACCGCCCGAAACCAGTGCGACCTTGCCTTGCAAACGTCCAGCCATCCGATCCTCCGAGCGCATCCTCCAGGATGATGGAGAACACTAGCCGAGGCCGCCCGGTCGGAGAAGCCGTAAAGCCGGTCCGAAGGTCCGAACCGGCTTTGCGGGGACCTGTTACGCCAGAATCGCGGGATTTCCGCTCATGTAAAAGATCCGCAGTGTCGTCTTCGCGATCAGCCACGACTTCGACGCGGGATCGCGGACGAGACCGTCGGTGTATTGGGCGTGTAGCGTAAACTCCTCGCCACCAGCAAAGCCCGCGATCTTGTGATGCCCGACGAAGTTGAAAGTCGAGGTCGCGGTATCGCCTGTGACGTCGATCAAGAAGTTGGAATAGATGTGTTCGGTGGCAAGCTCCGGCTTGCCGAATGGCTTGGAGAACAGCGACGTCAGAGCATCGCGGGTGAGATTGCCCTTGGGAACGCCATAGGCCGAGAAATCCGCGTCCACCGTTTCGGTAAAGACACTGGCGAGCGCCGCCCAGTCCTTGTTGTCGAGCGCGGCGGCGAAGCGGTAGCGCAGCTGGCGGATAGCTTCGATGTCGATCAAATGTTGCAATGTGGTCATGGCTGTCTGTCCTGTTGCGATGTCTTGAGTTTGGGTTTGCCCGGCGATGGCTGGGGAGCCAGCCCAAGCGATGACGCCGACCGCGACGGCGCCGGCGGTGAGAAGTTGCCTGCGGTCGATGTGTTGACCCGGATCCGTGCTAGCCGGTCGGTCAGGGTTGCGCTCTGAAGGCTCTATCAAGGTCCACGCCCCTTCTCTCCTATAGTCGGCCGGTCAACTAGTAAAATGACCAGCGTTATCCGATCCGGTATGCTTATCCGGATGCGGAATTCTCTTTCGCGGTGACCCAGTCAGCGCGGCATAAAGGGCTCAAGAACGAAGGTTTGAAACCGGCGAAGCGGGGCAACGCTGTGCTCGGCCTTCATACGCAGCAGCGCGCCCTCCCAGGCATCGATCAGGAACCCGGCCAGTTCTTGCGGATCGATGGCGCTGCCAAGCGCGCCGGCTGCTTTGGCCTCGGCTAGAACCGCAGCAAACTGTTCTTGCCAAGCGGCAAAGGCTGTCTTCACCGATTGCCTGATCGCCGGGCTCCGATCGGCCATTTCCGCGCTGAAGTTGCCGAGCAGGCAGCCCTGAGCGCAGCCGAAGGTGACCTCATAGACCGGAATCACCTCGTCGAAGTAGCGCCAGATCCGAACGAGCGGCGCCTCGCCGGAGGCAAGCACTCGTTCGCCATGGGTCAGCATATCGGTGCGGTATCGATCCACCACATCGGCCGCGAAGGCCTCCTTGCCATCCGGGAAATGATAATGGAACGAGCCCTTGGGCACCTTCGCCGCATCGGTCAGTTCTTTGACGCCGGTCGCGTCATATCCGTTCGCCCGGAAGGTCGCGAGGCCGGCTTCAATCAGGGTCTGCTTGGTGTCGGTGTGACGTGTCATGTCTTTATAGTTGGCCGACTGTCTATAAAGGTTAAGCAATCTTTCTTTGAAAGCGGCCTCTTAAGGATCGCCACCTCGCACCGCCGGGCCTCAGTAAGCGGCGTAAGATTTTTCCTCAATGATTTCAGACTTTAGGAGATCGTTGATCCGCCGCTTCACGGCCGCCCGCTCGTCGTTGCGGTGATAGACGGATCTTGCAAGCTCGACAAAACGCGGCCCAAAATTGCTGGCGCGCTCGCAGTCGCGAATATCGTCTTCGATGACCCAGAGCGTTTCGTTGACGGCCGTCAGATCCGCGATCGCCTTCGTCAAATCCTCGCCGAAGGGCTTCAGTGTCTGCGTCACCGCATCGAGTTCCGCCAGCTCATGCCCGGCATTCTTCACGGCAACGGGATTGGCGAGACGCGCGACCTTGATCCGAAGGATCGTGATCTTGTCGAACAGCTCGCCCCAGGACACCTTCACGACCGGCGTTTGGATTGTCTTAGCATCCGCAGTCATGGCCTTGCCCCCGAATCGATGTCACATCCAAGCTCGACACTAGAAAGACTCGGACGACATGAACAGGCGAGACGGTCTTCAAGAAGCCTTGTTGAAGCTTGCGCCGAAAATGCCCCGGCATGAGTTTGGCGCCGTGCTCGATCACGCTCTCGACAGTCCGGGTTTGAAGCGAGCCACGCCCGATAAGGCCGCCTGGCTGTCGCTTGTGGCCTATGTCAGGCACGTTTTCACCGACTATGAGGATCTTTTGAACGAGGGCTATGACCCCGAAAGCGCCCGTCATTTCGTTGTGGAGGATATGGAAACCGTCCTCGCGGGCTGGGGCGTCACGCGAAAGCTCGTCGAGGATGAGGATCCCGCCGTCGATTGAAGCAGAACCAAGCGGCGCGGCCATGGTTCGGCCCAGCTCCGGTGGTGCAAGCTCGCATGGGTGCCTTGTCATCGGAGCAGACTGACGTGCGATCCCCTGTGCTTGCTCTCGCCTTTTTTGCTCGAGCGGCGCTCGCGGCGTTTCCCGCCTGGGCACAGAGGGACGATTGGCGGCCAGACGGTGGTTGGGGCGTGCCTAGTCAAGACTCCTATGTCCAAAGTCCCTATGGCGAGCCGTCTTACGACGAACCAGCCTATGATGACCCGCGCTATAATGAGGGTCCGTTCCTGGACGCACCTTCCGACGAGGGGCCTTATGATCTCGGTCCTGAAACTCCTATCGACCGGGCTCCGCTAGAGCCGCTTCCACAAGATGCCTATCCCGCTTATCCCGAAACTCCAGGCCGCCCTGGCGCCCAGCCTATGCCAGAGCGCGGACCGGGACTTCCCACGGTCCGCGAACCGATGCCGTCCGGCATCGCGATACCGCCAACCCTGTCCCCCGATGAAATGATCGCCGCTGTCAACGCCGCCGCCTTCGACGGGGACGCCGACCTTGGCGTGAGCGTGCCGGGCAAGCTCTCCCAAAACCCTCTCGTGATGAAGCTCCAGGTCCTCCTCGACCGGTCTCACCTCTCCCCTGGCGTGATCGACGGTTACTACGGCTTCAACGTTCAAAAGGCCGTCGCCGCCTTCGAAGCGATGAACGGACTGCCGGTCGACGGTATTCTCGACGCGGATGTCTGGCGCTTGCTTGACGCGGCGAGCGGCGAGCCGGGCCTTGTTTCCTACACCCTGATCGCAGCAGACGTGGCCGGGCCATTCGTGCTCCATCTGCCGGCAAATTACGCGGAAATGGCCAAGCTCGATCGTCTTGCCTACCGCGACGCCGCCGAGGCGATCGCGGAGCGAACCCACATGGACCCGGAATTCCTGCTCCAGCTCAATCCAAATACCGATTTTTCCAGCGCAGGGGCCGAGATCATCGTTGCCGCGCCGGGCGGTCCCGCTAGGGTCAAGGTTACTTCCATCGTCGCCGATAAAACGACGAAACAGGTGATCGGCTACGACAGCGAAGACCGGATCGTGGTCGCCTATCCCGCGACCATCGGCAGCGACGCGCTTCCCTCGCCGACCGGGCGACATGTGGTCGAGGCCGTGGCGATCAATCCGGAATACTGGTACCGGCCGTACGTCAACTTCAAGCAGGGCGACAACCATAGACCGTTACGCTTACCGCCCGGACCGAACGGTCCCGTTGGCGCCGTCTGGATCGATTTGAGCGAGCCGACCTACGGGATCCATGGCACCCCCAATCCCAACCAGATCGACAAAGGCTTCAGTCACGGCTGCGTGCGGCTGACCAATTGGGATGCCGACGAACTCGCCAACCTCGTTTCCAAAGGCATTCCCGTGGATTTCCTGCCCTGACGAGGCCCTCAGAACCGCTTCACCGAAACACAAACGCGCCCTGCCGACTTAGGCACCACCAATCGTTCGACGGCGAAGGAGACGCCATGAAGCGGATCGGTGGTGCTATTGCCCTTCTACTGCTGGCGCTTGCTCCCGGTATGGCCGCGCCCGGCGGCGTGGGGCTCAAGGCGGAACGCCCGCCCTTGCCGCACAGCAAACCGGTGACGCCGCCACCCGTTCAACAGGAAGCGCCAGGTGCCGATCGCCCCGGTCCCGCACCACCCTTGCCCCCGGCGAAGCCGAAGGCCGACGTTCCGCCCGACCAGACATCGCCCGGACCAGGATCCCTTGGCGAAGACACGCCTGCCCCCTTGCCGCTTCCATCTCCGCCGGAGTCCCCGCCGCTTCCTGAGGCTGCACCCGACCAATCCGCCCCGCCAGCCGAGCCGCCCGCCGCTTTTGCCCCGTCGGGTCAGCTTGTACCGGAGCCGGCTCCGACAACCGCCGAGGCGTGCCGCGAACGCATCACCCGGCTCGGCCTCTCCTTCACGGCGCTCCCGTCGGTGAGCGAGCCGGGGTGCACGCTGAGCCAACCCCTCGAAATCAGCGGCCTTGGCGACGGGCTCGCCCTTGCAAGAGCCACCATGAACTGCGAGGCGGCCGAGGCGCTCGCTCGCTGGGCTCAAGACGTGGTCGCACCGGAGGCGCAGGCCCACTTCAAGAGCCGCCTCGTCCGGCTCTCCGATGTCTCCGGCTACGAATGCCGAACCCGCAACGGAATCGAGGGCGCCAAGCCAAGTGAGCACGCAGCTGGGAATGCGATCGATGTCGGAACTTTTGCTTTCGAGGGCCGTGAGCCGGTCGTCGTGGCAGGACCGGACGCGGACGATGCGACAACCGGCTTTCGCCGCGCCATTCGCCGAGGCGCCTGCGCCTATTTCACCACCGTCTTGGGTCCAGGCGCTGACGTGGCGCACGCCGGCCATTTGCATCTCGATCTGATCGAGCGCGAAAACGGCACGCGGATCTGTCAGTGATCGATCCTCGGATCATCGATCTGCTTTGTCATCAACCACGATTTGTAGCGCCCGCCCGGCCCCGAGCCCCGCAGCCGCGCCTGCTAGGCCGAGCGCAACGAAGAGTATGCCCGTGATCTCGAAGCCCCCGGTCCATCCGTAGAGCGCGCCAACGAGCAGCGGTCCGACCGCGGCGAGCGCATAGCCGACCGTCTGCGCCATCGAGGAAAGCTGCGCTGCCACATGCGGATCGGGCGAGCGCAGCACGATCAGCGTCATGGCTACCGCGATCAGGCTACCCTGGCCGACGCCCTGGATCACCGCCCAGACCCAGATCGACCACAGCGGCGCATAAAGGCAGCCGAGCAGGCCGACGACCGCAGCCGCGAGCAGCGCGACGTTGAAGAGTCGTTGGTCGCGCCCGCGCGCCGCGATCGTCGGCGCGAGCAGGCAAGAGGCTGTCTGCACGAGCACGGAGACCGAAACCACGAAACCGGCATCCACCGCGTCCATACCGCGAGACCGCAGGATCGGGGCCAGCCATCCGAACACGCAATAGGCGAGCGATGACTGAAAGCCCATGAACAGTGTCACTTGCCACGCCAGCGGATCGCGCCAGAGCCCCTTTACAGCCGGCCGGGCGATCCGGTGAGCTGTGGCCGGTTGGATCTGAAAGACGAAGAGAATGGCAACCATAGCCGCCGGAATAGCCCAGACCGCCAGTGCCAGATTCCACGATCCGAGCGCCTTTTCGATTGGAACCGTGAAGCCTGCGGCCGACGCGGCGCCCCCGCATAGCGCCATGGTGTAGAAGCCCGTCATCAGCGCCGCCTTGTCCGGGAAGTCGCGCTTCACGAGGCCGGGGAGCAGCACATTGCCGACCGCGATGCAGGCCCCCGCGATCACCGATCCGAGCATCATCGCGATGCCGGCAGGCAATCCTCGAAGCGCGGTTCCAGCCGCGAGCAGCACGAGCAACAGCAAAATGGTGCGCTCTGCCCCAAAGCGCCGCGCAAGGCCGGGTGCGGCGGGCGCGAATAGTCCGAGGCAGAGCACCGGCAACGTTGTGATAAGACTGACGAATGCCGGCGACAGCGCCAGATCCCGTGCCGCGTCCGGCAGCACCGCCGACAAGCTTGCGAACACCGGGCGCAAATTGAATGCGACAAGCACGAGGCTGACCCCGAGCAGGATGCGTCCGCCCGGCCCCCCAACCGGTGTTGGACCAGGGGCCGGTACGCTTTCGATTTCGATGTCGACAAGGGTTTCGCTAACGGCGGGCGCCGGGCTGCCAGCGCCGGTCGGAGGTGTCGTCATAGGTCGGACCGAAACTTCTGGGAGGGGGAATCACGGTCCCTAGACCGAGACGGGGCATCGGCAGGTTGTAAATGGTCGGAGATTCTGCTCGGCGCGCTCTTCGCAGAACAGCATCCGTAAGAGTCCCATGCTCCTGATCTTGCATCCGGTCAAGGTCTGCGCCGATCATCCCCTAAATGCTACTCATTACGAATAGTTTTGATCAGGGTAGAATCGAGGTCCGGTTTAACACCTACGTCGGAACGGTTGGGCATCTTTGGTACTTAGCCATACAGCACGTCGAGGCAACAATGATCGGTTGTATTGCGAATTGGATGGATAGACCTGCATAAAGTAACTACACCCATGTCATGAATTCGTGCTGATAACTGTCGTTGACGGGTTTAATTGCAAGATTTATGTTATGTACTGTTTTCGTATCTAAGCTGACTATCTTGAGTACGTGACGTCTGACTTCAACTGGATGATGGGCCTGTTGCTAAAGAGTAGGGCAGCCGGTCGTTCGATTTTCAAGTGGGCCGCGTTTGGGGATGCGAACTGCACGAAGGACCTGGATCGCTTGGGGCAAGTTGGGGGGAGGGTCGCCGGAGTGGCGCTTTTAGAGATTCGCAAAGAGGTTGCTGGGGGTGATCTCATCCATCAAGAGCAAGGGCTTGCCACCGTGCGAACCAGGGGCCCTGGGCCCCAGTTCGCCGTCGCGGGTTGGCAGCGACGGGTAGGCGTTTGGATCGATCGGGTTCTACCGGTCGTATCGCGTCTGCCCGCCAATCCGATTTCCACGGCCGCCGTTTCCCTCCGGCGAGCCACCAAGCCAAGGAGCCCGACAAGAGGCTCTCAATCGACCGTATGCGCGGTTCGGCTTGTTGACTGGGTTCTCGCCCGGCCGGCAATGCCGATGCGCTCACTCATGTTGACGGAGTAGTACCATGACAGCAGGTGGGGCAGTCTCACAGGAAGACTTCAAAATCCTACTGGTTGACGACCTCGTCCTTCGACGTGCCTGTTTGGCGCGTCTCATGGAAGACTGGGCGCGGGACAAGGGATATGTGTTGGAAGACTATCCGGCCAGTCTCGATGCAATCGATGCGGGTGCGCCCGATGTGCGCCTGATCTTTCTCAGCATCGGCGGGCTACCGGCCGATTCGGTGCCCGTTATCGCCTTGGTTGAGGATTTCAGAAAGGCTTTCCCAGCCTGCCCGCTCGTCGTGCTTTCCGATCGTGACGAGACAGCGCACGTCGTTGCTACGCTGAAGGCGGGCGCGCGCGGCTTTGTGACGACACGAAACGACCCGGAGATCGTGTTCCGGGCGCTCGAATTCATCCTCGGCGGCGGTTACTTCTTTCCCCCGGGGGCCTTGCTTCACGCAGCTGAAACGCAGGCCGAACCGGCTTGGAGCGCTCCGATCGCCTATGACGCCGGTCGAAGCGCGTCCAGCAATGGTTCACCGCTGACGCTGCGGCAGAGCGAGGTGCTGCATCTCTTGCGCCTGGGGCAGTCCAACAAGCATATCGCCCGCGAATTGAGGATGTGCGAGTCTACGGTGAAGGTGCATGTTCGCCAGATCATGCGCAAACTGGGGGCCTCGAACCGGACGCAAGCAGCACTCTGCGCCGTTGAGCTCGGCATTGCCGATGGCGCTAGCGGTACGCTGGAGAACACCTCTCTGCCCGCCTGATGAGTCACTAAGAGCAAACGTGTATTCATGAAGAACCCCGCTGCCGAGCTATGCTCGCGGCGGGTTTCTTCATTTCAGGCCTTCAATTGATGGCTACGTCACCTTGTTTCGAAAGCAGCAGACCAGACCCCTCCATTCTATACGATGCCATGATCCCAGCATGAATTCCGTACTTCATCTGCCCGAATTGGCGCACTTCATCAACGCGACTTATCCTCATGGCATCGCATATTCCGAAAACCGCCGGGTGCTCCTTTGAATGATACGTTGAATCCCATGAGACAGGCGGCGATCGTGATCGTCGATCCGCTCAATCTGCGTCGCGCCGGCGTCGCCGGTTTCCTGCGCCCCTGGGCGGGGGCCAATCAGGTGGATGTGCTTTCAAGGCCGCCCGATTTGGCCAGCGAGGTCCTCGCGCCCGACCGCGATATCCGCCTTGTGGTGCTCAATGTCGGATCCGGTTCGCTGACGGATGCCGAGCCTGCCGGCTGGCTCCGGGCGGTGATTCAGACATTCGCTTCGGCGCCGGTCGCCGTGATTTCGGATCGTGACAATCCCGCCGAAGTCATCGCGGCCTTTCGCGGCGGGGCGCGGGGTTTCCTGCCGACCCGCACCGAGCCGGAGATCGCCCTCCAGGCGCTCTCGTTCATCATGGCGGGCGGGTCGTTCTTTCCCCCCGCCGCGCTTTTAAACCGCGCCTCGCAGGCAAGCAGCCCTCTTTCACCGGGATCCAAACCTCGGGAGGCCAAGGCGCGGCTGCGGTCGAGCCCGCTCACCGTCCGTCAGCAGGCGGTGCTGAATTCTCTGAGGGAAGGCAAATCCAACAAGGTGATCGCCCGTCAACTCGGGATGCGGGAAAGCACCGTCAAGGTTCACGTCCGCCAAATCATGAAGAAACTGGGGGCCGCCAACCGAACACAGGCCGCTCTTTCCGCCACGCTCGATCTGCCGCCGGATCTGGAAAGCCCGCCCTATCCGGAAGAGTTGATCGCCGTCATGGCTTCCCCGCTCCTCTTCGGCCAATCCCCTCGCGAAGGCGAAAAGCCCAAACATCCCGCCCGCCAACTCAACGGGGCGAATTCATAGAGCAGGAAGGGCTTGCTTCCCGGCCGCTTGCTCAGCTCGGAGTCCATAAACGACAAAAGCCGCGGATCGCCGCGGCTTTTGTCGTTTATGAGGGGAAACTGGAGCGGGCGATGGGATTCGAACCCACGACCCCAACCTTGGCAAGGTTGTGCTCTACCCCTGAGCTACACCCGCACGCCCCGTTTCCGGGCGCTCCGTTGCCGAAGCGAGGCGTATATGAACCAATCCAATTCCGATTGCAACAGGCAATCGCGCTTTGAACCCCTGGCGGCGGGGGCTTGCGCACGGCGTTGGGGCGGATAGAACGATGCACATAAAATCGGATCGCCTCGGAACCCCGACCATGCCCAAGAGCTCCGCCGACCTGTTCGCCTTTCTCGACCGGCTCGGCATTGTCCATACGACCGTGGAGCACCCCCCGCTCCATACCGTGGAGGAAAGCCAGTCGCTGCGGGGCCAGATCCCTGGTGGGCATTCCAAAAACCTCTTCGTCAAGGACAAGAAGAGCCGCATCTTTTGCGTCACGGTACGAGAGGACGCGCGGGTTGATCTGAAGCGCCTTCATGAGACGATCGGCGCGTCCGGCCGCGTCTCTTTCTGCTCGGGCGATCAGCTCGAAGAGGTGTGGGGCGTGAAGCCCGGCTCGGTGACGCCCTTCGGCGCGATCAACGACGAAGCCGGCCGTGTCACCGTCGTGTTGGAACGGGCCCTGATCGAACAGACGCCGGTGAACTTCCACCCGCTGATCAACACCGCCACCACCACGCTTCAGCCAAACGACCTCATCGCTTTTCTGAATGCCACCGGCCACGCTCCCCTCATTCTCGATCTGCCGAGTTTGGAGTGATCCGGCAATTGCCATCGCGCTTGGTTGACGCCACATAGGCCTTTTAAGAATACTCGGCCAAGTCCCGGCAAAGATGTCAGGACCAAGCCGATCGACCCTCGCCGGATAGGCCGACGAGACGACTTGAGACATGCGTGAGACGCAAGGGCGACAGCGCCCGGAACCGGGAGGGGTCATGAGCAACCCGACATTCACCTTCGGAAATGGGTTCGGCGCCGCGCCGGCCCCGCAACCGGCCCCTGCCGGCGATCTCATCAAGGATACGACGACGCGCGATTTCCCCCGCGACGTTCTTGAAGCTTCGCGCCATACGCCTGTGCTGGTGGACTTCTGGGCGCCCTGGTGCGGTCCGTGCAAGCAGCTCACCCCTGTGCTCGAAAAGGTGGTCCAGGCGGCGGCCGGCAAGGTTCGTCTCGTCAAGATGAACATCGACGATCATCCGCAAATCGCCGGTCAACTCGGAATCCAGTCGATCCCAGCCGTCATTGCTTTTGTGGACGGCCGCCCGCTCGACGGCTTCATGGGCGCGCTGCCGGAAGGCCAGGTGAAACAGTTCATCGAGCGCGTGGCCGGGCCAACCGGACCGAGTGAAACCGAACAGCTTCTGGAATCCGGCGCCGAGGCCCTGACCACCCGCGATTTCGAGGCGGCTGCTGAAATCTACATGGCCGTCCTGCAGATCGAGCCGGAAAGCCTTCCCGCCGTCGCCGGGCTTGCCCGTGCTCTGGTGGGCGCAGGACAGCTTGAAGACGCGCGCGCCGTGTTGGAGCAGGTGCCCGAACCCAAGCGCGGCGACATCGCGCTTTCCGGCGCCCTCGCCGAACTGGAGCTTGCCGAGCAGGCCGCCAGTCTGGGTGATACCGCCGGTCTCGCCACCCGCGTGGAAAGTGATCCCACCGATCACGAAGCCCGCTACGAGCTTGCGCTGGCCCTTGCCGCCGGCGGCGATCGTCAAAAGGCGGTCGATCACCTCATCGAGATCGTCCGCCGCGAGCGCGCGTGGAACGAAGAGGCCGCCCGCAAGCAACTCGTTCAGTATTTCGAGGCCTGGGGGCCGACCGATCCGATGACGCTCTACGGTCGTCGCCGCCTATCGTCCGTGCTCTTTGCCTGAAGCGTGGCATCGTTGGGTGGGGCATCGCCGAACGGCGCGCCCCGCGCTATATCATGGGAGCGGCCGGTGCGGCCGCTCGGGGGATGCACAACCGTCATGATGGCTGGAAACGCGATCTACAACGGACCGGACGATCTGCCGACGGAGATTCCGGTTTTCCCGCTCTCCGGCGCGTTGCTGCTGCCGCGCGGTCAACTGCCGCTCAACATCTTCGAGCCGCGCTATGTCGCCATGTTCGACGCGGCTCTGGCCGGCCAGCGCGTGATCGGCATGGTGCAACCCCGTTTCGATGCGGGCTCTGGCCGGCCCGGCGCCGAACCGAAACTCTGCTCGGTCGGCTGCGCCGGGCGCATCACCGCCTGGTCGGAAAGCGGCGACGGACGCTATCTCGTCACGCTGACCGGCATCACCCGGTTCCGCATCCTGGAAGAGCCCCCGTCCGGCCGGCTCTACCGGGTCGCGCGGGTATCTTCGGCCGAGTTCGAAACCGATTATGTGGTGCGGGCCGGTGAAACCGCCGTAGACCGTAGCGGCTTGATGAAGACGTTCCAGGCCTATCTCGACGCCAATAATCTGGAAGCAGACTGGGAAAGCGTGGAGCAGGCCTCCACCGAGGCGCTCGTCAATGCCTTGTCGATGATGAGCCCGTTTGGCCCGCCGGAGAAGCAGGCGCTTCTCGAAGCCCCCGACCTCAAGACCCGCGCCGATACCCTCGTCGCCATCACTGAGATGGCGCTGGCACGCGGCCGTTCGGGCGGCGACGCGCCGCAGCTTCAGTGAGGCGCGCCGATGGCTGACGGTCAATCGCGGCAGGCGGGAACGGTCGATCCCAAACTTTTGGAAATCCTCGTGTGCCCCCT
Organism: Oharaeibacter sp.; assembly: GCA_051861205.1. GTDB lineage: Bacteria > Pseudomonadota > Alphaproteobacteria > Rhizobiales > Pleomorphomonadaceae > JBHYDC01. Next base: position 177,286 of record JBHYDC010000003.1, on the reverse strand, counting down.
GACGAAGACCACGCTTGAATGGCGCCCGGACGCGCAGGAGCTGATCTCCCGGTCCGCCCGTCTTGCCTATCCCGTGCGCGACGGCGTGCCCATCATGCTGCCCGACGAGGCGCGGCCGCTCGAAGACGGCGAATAGGTCTCAGCTAAGGATATGCGCCCTCAGCGCCGCCTCTGCATCAGGATCGGCATCCCTCACCCGAACCGTTTTCAGCCGGCTGGTCGCTCCCGCGACAAGCTTGACAGCTGATTTGGGAACCCCCACCGCCGCCGCGATCAAGGCTTCCAGCGCTGCGTTCGCCTTGCCGTCCTCCGGCACCGCCCGCACACGCGCAGCTAGAACCACACGCCCGTCGGCGAGCGTCTTGAAGCCGTCCACCGCGTCCCGGCCGGCGCGCGGCGTCAGCCGCACGTCGACGATGAGATCGGTGCCGTCACGGCGAAGGGGGTGCATGTAAAACTAGAAAGGAACTACGTATTTGTAGCGGCTAATCATACTCTGAATGAGTAGAATAGCAAAAATCAAAATAATTGGGGAAAGGTCTAGGCCACCAAGATTAGGCATGAAGACCCTAATTCTACGAAGAAGCGGTTCTGTCATTTGATAAAGTGCGTTTGCAATAGTAGAAACCACGGGATTTCTTGGATTTACTACATTGAAGGCAAAAAGCCATGAAAAAACGGCTGCTGCTACAATGACATACATATAAAATTGTAGAGCGACTTCAACAACGTCGAGTATGGCAAGCATGATGAAGCAGGCTCCGGCGTTATGGGTGCTCCCGATGTAACGGGTGCCAAGCCCCCTCGCAACCCCACACCCAAGCCGCCGCATCCCGCCGCTTCGCCGCAGCGCTTGACAGAAGCGCCCCGCCTCCCGTAAAGCCTCACCCCATTGGGGCCGTAGCTCAGATGGGAGAGCGCTGCAATCGCACTGCAGAGGTCAGGGGTTCGATTCCCCTCGGCTCCACCAATTTCCTTTCTTTGACGATTAGTGTCGATATTTCAGTGTCTTAGCGCATTGGTTATTTCGATTGCGTACCCTTCTGCGTACCCTGGTTGCGTACCCCTGACAGAGCGTAAGCGATTTCGGACAGTGCAGTCTTCTAGGTGTTCGCATGTGAGCGGCAATTGCAGACTGCGATTTCAAGGCAGGTGGTTCCTCCCGTTCCGAACTTGAGCGGATCGGGCTGTCTACATTTGACCACTTTCCATTGAGCCGGGCGCTAAGTTCCGCGTGACCGACATTGAGGCTCGATCCTGAACACCCGACTGTTATGGCATGGTCCAAGTGGTTCGGTCGGCAGTGATGATGGACAAGCTCCAGGCTCCCGTAGATCTCTCAGGGTTGACCTGGAGGCCGGGCCGTCCCGTGGCCTTGAGGAAGACCTCGCGCGGGGCTTGATGCAGGGCCTTGGTTAGGTGGTCCTCGCTTCGCTCGGTCCTTTGTTTGGATGCTCGCTCCGCTCGCGTGTTGCGGACCCCTCGCCTCCACCAGCACTTCGGGCAAGGCTTGAGGTTGGTGCTCCGAGGGACCGACCTTGAGGGGATATGTCCTTCTCTCCTCTCCCCCTCCACCGCCTATCACCTGGAGACCACTGGCCGGTGTCATCCTGGTCACTTGGAACATAGAGCCTCTCTGTCCTCCCCTCGCCATGGAGACCTCGGGCAGGCTTGAAGAGGGCTTCAGGTCAGGCTTTGAGTGAGGCTCCATGCGCTTCGGCGGTGGTGGTGGATAGCGGAGGAGAAGAGGTCTTTGAGAGGGCGGAGAGACGACACGGGCACATTACGAGTTGCGTAACCAGGAGATAGCGCAAATTCGTTAGGTGGAACAGAAGGTTGAGCTTCTTCGGATCGCTTTACCGAAGGAGTTACGCGGCTCGGGTATTCAGTGGCAGGGGAAAGCGGCAGATCGCCTCCGCCGCTTCTCGCATAGCGGCCTCTGCGTCCTGAACTCTGGAGACCGGCACCAGGGCGGCGTCGTGGATCGGCAGGGCGATAACTCCGTGGTCCAGGAGCTTCAGAAGGGCGAGCACGAGGATGTCGCTTTCGGTCTTCTGAAGGCGGAGCCCCGCGCCGGTCTCGAAGCTCTCCGCGATCAGCGGATGGCGGCCGAGGATGGCAGACCGCAGCACGGACCACGTGATGCCCGTCTTCGTGAGCGCATTGCCATCGATTGACTTAGGGAAGCGCCGTAGCGGCCGATTGGCGGTGAGCAATGCAGAGGTGGCCCTCTTTATGATGTCCCGTGTACAGCCTTCCAGCGAGTCAGGAAGGACGACGTCGTAGAGGTCTCCCTCGGGGGGCGGGTGGCCAGCGTCGATGTAAGCGAGACGGGGCATCGCGGCCGAGAAGTCCACCTCCGCCACCGCCTCCCCGGCGAACGTCAGCCGGAAGCGGCGTTCCTTCGGCATGTTGATCCAGAAGCCTCCGTAGAGCCGCCCCGCGTGATCCAGGGCACGGCGGCCGGGCTCGTCGCGCGGCACTGCGAAGCGGCGGCTGAGGAAGCGTTGGTTCAGGCAAGGTGCGGGCTCGTGGTCGGGCTTGAAGCCGATCTCGGCAGTCCAGAGCGCTCGGTTGATCCGCTTCACCTCCGCCGCCATGCGCTTCACCTCGCGTGTCTCCCGGAAGGGCACAGGGACACGTTCGGACGTGCCATCGGGCTTGCGGAAGGTCTCCCGCAGGATGATCGGCGCGAAGTCGGACGTGCGGGTGAAGTCTCCACGCGAGAGGGAGGCGGGGAATGGCGGATCGAAGAAGGTAGCGGGGATGTCGAGGCGGGACGGTGCGGCGGACTTCCCCTTGAGGCGCGGCGAGGCGGTGAGGGAGACCACGCCAGCCGCATCAAGCGTGTGCAGGAGCTTGGCGAGGCATGCTTGGCCCGAGGGTATGCCTGGAGCGAGCTTGGTGCGGGGCTTGGCGAGCGCGATGCCGAAGGCGGGTTCGGTGGTGCCTTGAAGCCGCTCCAGGGCAGCGTTCGAGACAAGCGCAAGGACGGACTTACGGAGGAGAGCCGCGTCGGTGGCCTTGCGCTTGCGCTGGCGAGGGTTGAGGGCGTCGTGAAGGTCGGTGAGACGATCGGCGAGGGCGAGGAGGGCGGGATTAGCGGTGGTCCAATAGGGATCGAACCACGGCAGGGTGGAAAGGTCCGAGGGGGCGGGACCTAGAGAGGTCTCACAGATAAGGTCACTCACGCGCGGTTCTTCGCCCTGCCCCTCTACGGGCCTTTCTAAACTCATCAAGCGGCCTTTCATTTTGAGATGTTATGATCCGCCCTATTCATTAGTAACCGCATGTGAGGAGAGGCAGTGATTAGCCTCCGTTCCCTCCGACGGGATATTGCGCGTCGAGGAGGTCGTAGGCGCGTGTCAGAAGAGCCAGTAGGCGCACGTCTTCACCTGCCTTACCTCTTTCTTTCGCGTGATAGCAACTTGCCTCGATGGCTTCCTTCCGAGTTTCGTTTGGCATGTATTCTTTCGACGGCTTCAAGAACCGTCCAAGTTTGCTTCTGCGAATGTCATGGTAGTCCGTATTCAGCAATGCATTTTCTGTAACGCGGGCGTCCACTGCTAAGCGATGAGCGTAAGGTTTTGAACGAGGAGAATCGGCAGAAGTGTCTTGGGCATCACGGAGATGGAGCTTCAGGTAGAAGAGATCCTTACTGGTCTTGTCTACTGGAACGTGGATATCGATCGATCCGAAGAAGGAAACATGGAGAAGAAGGGCCGCGGCGAGGGGCGGGTCCATGATCCGGAGCGTCGTTGCGCTGTCACGAGGTTTCTTCACGTGGAAGACGATGGCCTTTCGTTCGTCGATTGTGCGCTCTTCGAAGCTTTGGACAGCCGGAATGCGGTTATTGTCTTTTAGCAGGGTGAAAGCTCGCGAGAGCTCTTCAACGCTCGGACTTGTAGGGCTTACCTCACAAGCCACCAGACAACGTTCGAGCGCATCCAAAAGTCCGGCAGGCGCGGTATAGCGGCGGTTAGACACATTTTGAGACATGAGAACTCCTATTTGCGTTCATGCAGCATCATTCATTAAGCGATGTTGATGCCTGCAACTTAAACGGTACGATATTGCTCACTTTTGTAAACAATATTTCTGTGAATTGCCTAGAAACGGCGGATCGCTACACAACACCGGCATTGCACATCAAACATATCGTTGTATTCGGCTTGTGTAGTGTTCGGAGGTATTGCCTATAGAAGGCATATAATTCGCCTTGAAGGTCTGAACTTCATCGGCATAGTACTATGGCTTATCCAAGAGAACTGCCTTGCTATCGCTTGGATAGGTTTGAGCGAAGCTCCGCGCTTCGTCTGGAGCACCCTTTGGCTTGCTCAAGGTGGTCAAGGGAGGTGGTGCCTCGGGCGCTCTATGGCATAACCCGGAGTTGTAGGAGCCAAGCTAAGTTGCTATCGAAGGGGCTCTGGTGGTCAGGTCTGTCGCTGGTCCCGCATGGCGAGACGATAGGGGCGGGGCTTTGAGGTTGGTGCTCTAAGGGGGGTGACCTTGAGGAGGTGCATCACTCTCTTCCCGCCTCCCTCACCATGGTCACCTCAGGCAAACTCGGAGAGAACTTCAGCACCGACTGCACGTAGGCGTTACAGCCTGGACGCTTGGTTAGAAGGGTGAGGAGGTTGATCCGTACCATGGGTCTAGACTGCTCAATTACGACTTGGAGCGTCAGCCTCTATACGGGCCTTTTTAAAACCCGTAACCCATTGAAATCATTGAGACCGACCTCAAGGTTCGTGCAAATCGTGCGGCTCACATATAGCGATGAGCCTATCCCGGGGCACGAACTTTAGCGGTTTTCTGCGGTTTTTCGCCTTCAGCGCTATGCCCGATGCGGATCGGTGCACGCTCTCTCGGAGAGAACTTCAGTACCGAATTCACATAGGCGCTACAGCCTGGACGCTTGGTTAGAAGGGTGAGGAGGTTGATCCGTACCATGGGTCTAGACTGCTCTATTACTACTTTGAGCCTCTGCCTCTATACTGGTTGTTTTAAAACCCGTAACCCATTGAAATCATTGGGTCTGACCTCAAAGTTCGTGTAAATCGTGCGGCTCACATATAGCGATCGGCCTATCTCTGGGCACGAACTTTGGCGGTTTTCTGCGGTTTTCCGCCTTTCGCGCCATGCCCGATGCGGACCGTGTAGCCCACCGAGACGACATTTCCGAAGTAATCAAAACACTCGCTCATAGCGAACTCCTTAAAGTTAGAACATGACGCGGCAAGCCGACTGGCTTCCGTTGTAGAGACAATACTCCGTATGGCCCGTCCATCGGTCGTGCCTCGTGAACTTCCCCGTCTGCATCCACCGGACCTCATAGCGGAACATGTGGGCAGCAAAGACCAAGGCCACGATGGTGACGAACATATAGAACAGGCGCATGGAGTTATTCCTTTGGGTTCCTTAGGGTGTCTAGAAGTCCGCCACGTCGAGCGCTTTAGCGAGTGGGCCATGCCCTCTTCGTTTCAGGTGGTGGCGAGGGCTCGATAGACACTGCCTCTCCCGATCCCGAGGGCCTTGGCGATGTCGGTCGGGGTCTTGCCCTCCGCCGCTAGGGTCCGCACCAAGTCGGCCTTGAGCTTGGCACTTGGTGGCCGCCCCTTGTAGCGGCCCTCTGTTTTGGCCTTGGCGATGCCCTCCTTCTGGCGCTCCAGCATCATCTCGCGTTCGAACTGCGCGAAGCCCGAGAAGATGGTGAGGATGAGCTTGCCCGTGGCACTCTTGGTGTCCACACGGTCGCCACCTAGGTTGAGGATGCGGAGCCCCGCCCCCTTCCTCTCCAGGTGCTCCACCACGTGCCAAGCGGTGGTGACGGACCTTGCGAGCCTGTCGAGCTTGGTGACAACCAACGTGTCACCCTCACGGATGAACTCCAGTGCTCGCTCAAGCTCCGCCCGTTCGGCCACCGAGGAGACATGCTCGGCGAAGATCTTCTCGCATCCCTCGGCGGAGAGGTCGCGGTGCTGGGCTTCAAGCCCGGCTTTCTGTTCAGTGGTGGAGGTGCGTGCGTATCCAATCAGCATCCTTGATCCTCTCTCGGTGGTGTCCAAAAGGTCTAGAGATGTTGAGTCGGTTCCGTCCAGAAGTCAACGGCCACGTTTTGGACGCAGCTAACGGGAGGCGGCGGACACGTCCGAGAGGGCGGGGTCTATTGGACGGAGGGGAAGCGCAGGGACGTGCCGGAGTGCCGCCCGAGGGAGACCGCCAAGCCTTCGGGTCCCCTTTTCGGCCACCGGCACGGGGGTAAATCCTCGCCGTCGCCACGTAAGGGGGTACCTCTCACGCGAGTGGTGCTAGAGGAACAACCGGGAAGCTCTATTCTCTAGGTTCGTAAACGCCGGGTAATGCAACGTCACGCAGCCAATACCCGAGCTTATCGAGATTTATGAACATTCCAGGATGACGCCATAGGATAGTACCTACATTTTTACCCTTATCTGCTGCAACTAGAAGGACGCCGCGTTGCTCTAAAGCATGCGCTAATTCACCACGGGTCATTGGCTGGCCATGCGACAGCAGGATTGATCTAGCGTGCTCAGCAATCTCAGCCGGGCGAATCGGGGACCGATGGCGCAACCGCCGATTCGGTCCTTTTGGATGAGTTGTGTCCACAGCGGATGCATCATCTGTGGATAGCGGTCCGACTTTGTTCATGGCCTCAGCCGCCCGCTGAATCGCCTTCAGCGCAGCCTCAACTTCGGAAAGTCGCGTCGTGAGACGCTCCTTCTCTCGCTGCAATTCAGCCAAAGTGACCGAGAATTCCGCCATTTTTTCGCACCCGCCGGCCTCATAACCATTATGCATGAGGCGGAGTGCTTTTCCACTGGAAACTCAATCGCATCTTGAAATGGTTAACGGAGTCTTAACGACTCCTCATACAACATGTAGCACTTTGAGTGGTCCGCTTGGAGTTGGACAACGCTTGTGCTATGTCAGGGTGCGGTGCCTGGAACGAGAAACGGCCCCGGGCTGGTACCCCGAGGCCGTCATTCTCGCCAGCGTCCCTCGGCGACCTTCAGTGCCAAACCGAGGGCGAAGGCGAAGCTCGTAAACGCAGATAATGCATCCTGCGTATACGCGATTTGCCCTGAGACCGCAACGGCACGCCCTCAGAAGAGGAGTGCGCCCCTTGAGCAGCCATCGAGCTTGCCATTGGGTCAACGCATACCTGCGCTACCGGTTCGACCGGTGGGAGCGCGTATGCGGTCATTGGCGCTGCTGCTGGTAGCCGGCTGACGCCACTGCCTACTTCGGGCCTGCGATATGCGGTCTGAGGTTGCCTTAACGCCGGGGAGCAATCTCCGGCGTTTCCTTTAGCTAACCCGTTCGGAACACGGAAAGTCTGTGAGGCTTTGCGGTTTCTGTGACAGCGGAGGGGGAAGTTCTCTCGTCAGTACTCCGGCAGTGTGCCTCACGCGCCCTTAGCCCGTCCGTTTCCGTCCGGCGTGTCCGTCATTTCCGGCAACCGCACCGCCTCCACACACGCTCTCGCCTGCTCCCGCGACGGTCCCGCCGAATACCGCCCGAGTGTCATGCCCTGCCGCTTGTGCCCGACGACAGCAGCAATGATGCTCTCTGGCTGTCCCGCCTGTTCTGCCTTGGTGATGAACCAGCGACGGAAGCTATGGAAGTTGACAAGGGATCGGCGCTTTCCCTCCACCATTTCTTCGACGCCGACCGAGCGCCTATAGTCGGTGAAGGCATTCGATGCCTTAAAAGATCGCTCCCGCTCGCTTGTAGACTTCTTCGGCGGTGGCCACTCCGGGAACAAGCTGTCCTGCCCCGCCTTACCGGCGCAGCGGCGCGAAACAATCTCAAAGAGTTCCGTATGGATCGGCACCGCTCGTTCACCCCTTTCCTTTTTCTGCGGCTTGAAGAGGAACAAACCTTCGCTGCAACCGTCAACCCGAAGGTCGACAATCGCTTCGAGCCGCGCACCCGTCAAAGCCGCGATCCGCATCAAGTCGTGAAGCACCTGCGCAGCTTCGCCCTCAAGAAGCTTCGTCATTTCCGCATCTGTGAAGGGTCGCTCCTGCGTTCCCCGCTCTAAAGACTTTGTCGGGAGCTTTAAGCCCGACCAGACGTCTGTCTCCACAACGTCTCGTCTATTCAGCCATTGCCAGTACCGGGAGAGGCGGTTCAGGTACTTCTGCAATGTCGCGGACTCGCGCCCGGGCATTAGGGCAGGAAGATCATCCATAAAACGGACAGCACGTCTCTTCGTGATGGCCTGGACAGTCTGCTCAACACCGTTCTTTACGCACCATTCAGTGAGGAACTTCAGGGCTCGAACGTCATCACCCTTTGTACGGGGCTTCACGTTGGAGCCGTCGAGGTAGCGCTGGTGGTGGAGGTCGAGCGGTGTCGCCTCGCCCCTCGCCGTAGCCACGTATCGGAAAGCTTCCTGTTCCCGCTCGGGGTCGAAGAGCGGTTCATCGGTGTCAAAACCGATCGGTGGACCCTGGATCTCTTCAGCCCGAAGTACGATGGCCTCGTCTATGACTGCTAACTCAGCCGCATCTATGGCCAACGATCGATAGCGGGCGATCTCCACTGCTTCGACAAGAAGGGCCTTCGGTTTGCTTGTGCTACTCGCCTTGGCAATTTCGTCCTTGAATTCCGCGATGACAGGCCACTTAAGAGCGTTCGCAACGGCAAGACTGTCGGTGTTCAATGAACGCTTGAGGCGCGTGCCCAGCGTGCCTTGGAGGTCGCGCGGTACAGCCACCGTGACACGCCACTTTCCACTCTTCTGCTCCAGATAGCGCCTGTCAGTCTCTTGCGATCGGGCCAAGGGTTCAATCCTTTGCGTACCCCGTTGCGTACCCCCGAAACGTACCCGAAAGCGCCTATGTTGTCGATAGTTGGCTGATTTCTGCGGATGGTGAAGAGCAAATCAGAGTGTCCCCTCGGCTCCACCAACTCCCTCGCCTTTTCCGCATAGCACCGCCGCCACAAGTGGCTATTCGTGCTTGAGGGGACGGAACTTGAGTGTAACCACCGCTCAAACCATCAGCGGCTCGACGTAGCCGAACTGGATCGACTGAAACCCCGTCGCGAACGCCTAATCCAACGTCGCGGCAAACCTCCACCTCACAAGGAACGTGAAAGCGCGAGGCGAGGTTGATGCAGGCTCGTGATCAAAGATTGGCGTGTTCTACGAGGGCGAGTATTGAATATAGCCAACTTGGTAGGCGATGTGACTATCGATTGACTATGTGAAGTCGCATTTGATAGCCCCCGCGCGGGTCAACTCGCTCATATGCCCGTCCTTCGCTCAACATCTATGAATGAACAAATCTTTATACCGTCCCATAGACATTATTCTATCTGCGTTTTTTTAACTTCACTATAGTATAAATCAATATAATTCATGTAATCTTTCATTCTTGAATTGTAAGTTAGCTCCGAACCGGAATAGAGCGTAATTAAAAGCTCCACGTCTTTCTTGCACATGTTTTTTACATTGTGATTTAAAAATAGTCCCCGATTTTCAACCGACAGTTCGTCCATAGGATCTACCGGCGGTGCTTCCTCAACAATTGAGGCTGGAGCCAATACGCCTTCAATGTCAATTGAACCGGTAATCAGCTGAAATAGCTCTTCTTGTACAACCAATTTCCATAAAGCATTTGATTCCTCATTTTCGCAAAAGCAATAAAGAGAAGCATAAAGACGGGGTTTTTGTTCACTTCCCAGAAATGCCCCCATTCCGTAACCATTGAAGCTTAAAGTATTATTCAGCATTAATTTTCCATAATCGCCAATCTTATCTAAGTCGCTAATAATCATATCAAATGCGTTAGAGACATTACGATGAACTCGAATGTAAAAAAAAGTGTCTTTGGGGCAGTTCTCAATTTGATAACGAAAGATTAATCTTGGCTCAAGATAAGTCTGCTCCGATATAAATTTCATGAAATTTTTGACATAAAGCAGATATTCACTATTAATTCCTTGTGACACAATACAAGCTGACCATCTATTTGCCCACCTTGCAACTAGACTGTCTTCATCGCCCAAACCCTGAGCGGTTGCACGGTGAAAAAACGCCTTGAAATCATTAATCTGCCTGTACTCATGCAGCTTGATTGCTAGCACCGACAGCAAGGCCAATAATAAGAAGGCAACTAGTATTATATATCGCTTTTTCATTTTAAATCTTCCCAAAGACGTCGCAGCTTCACCGAAACTGCGACGCTTGGCCCTTATTTTTTGTCACCCATGGAATCTGGCCAATGGCAACTTGCGCAATTGGGGGTTACACTTGGACCCTTGGTACTAATTGAGATTCCCGTTGCAAGCTGCTTTGCAAGGCCTAGCTCCCACGTTTGTACTGAAAAACTAGCCAAAGTCCCCAAATCAAAAAGCCAACGACCAGAGGGCCAATGATCAGTATCTCGTGCATTATAAATTCCAGTAATGCATTCCAGGTCTCTGGAAAATTCCGCGCAGCTCCTACTATAATTGCTACCCCAACGATGATGAATACAAGCGTTTTATTCATGACTTTTGCCTTTGTCGCGGCGTTGCCCCCCCCCTATTTTTTGGAGGAGGGCAGGAGTTTTTTAGTTTGTCATTTTAGAGACGATTGGTTCAGTTGCTACGCTGCACGAAATCAGGGAGACAGCAGCGGCCGTCACCTTGGCAACTACTGTTGGGGGAGATACTGGAGGAAGAGTACTAGCTACATAGGTGCTAACAGCACAGAGAGCCGCTGATCCCCCGACCATAACGTTCTTGTCAGTACTGGTCATCGACTTGACAGTAGCAGGGCTTTTGCTATTCGGTTTGGTAGCTTGCTTGTTGCTCGAACTCCCACCCCCCGCCCGTCCGGCCCCCCCCCCCCCCCCCCCGCACTTCCGCCCCCACCACCAAACGCCAAGCGGATTCCGAGTATTTCTGACATAGTTCCAATCATAGCACACCTCACGATTGTTGCGAAACGCCGGCCTGCAAAACCTTTCTCCTTGCGCAGGATTAAGGTTGCACATTTATAATCCCCCCCCCACATAGTAGAAATGTCAAATAGAAAATTAACCATCATCTAGTCAGTTTAATATATTCATGCATGATGCAGGCAAATCTTCGGCGACCCTTCTTCCCTTATCTTGGGTGACAAAATCATTTGCTGGACATGGCGGCTATTTTGCCGAAATTCTCTTTCTGTCCGTCGTTCTCCGGTTGCTCGGCCTCGTCGGTCCGTTCGCCATGCAGGCGATCATCGACCGCGTCTTGCCCTACCAGCGCGAGGCAAGCCTCACGATCGTACTGGCCGTTCTCATCGGCGTCGCGGTGTTCGACGTGCTGCTCTCGATTTCCGCCGCGCGGGTCGGGGCGTGGGCCGGCGCGCGCATCGGGCGCGACCTCGGGTTGCGGGCGCTGGAACACGTGCTCGCGCTGCCGCTGCCGATTCTCATGCGCTGGACGATCGGTGACGTGTTCGGCCGGATGGGCGAAGTCGGCCAGATTTCCGGGTTTCTGTCCGGCGTGTTCATGGGTCTCGTGCTCGACCTTGTGTTCGCGCTGGTGTTCCTCGTGGTTCTCTTCACGATTAGCCCCACATTAGCCACCATTCTGCTGATCACAGCGCCTGTGCAGGCAGCCGTGCTGATCGTGTCCGGCCCCATCCACCGCCGACGCCTCGACGCCTCATTCATGGGCCAAACCGCGCACAGCACCCGGGTCGTCGAGACGATGGCCGGTCGACGACGATCAAGGCGCTTGGCCTTGAGCTGAGGGCGCAGCAGCGGATTGAGCAGACCCTGACCAATTCCATCAAGCTCGGTCTTCGCGCCGGAAACGTTGGGATCTACGCGGGCAATATCTCCGACCTCCTCGGACAATTGCTCTCAGCCTTCGTGATCTACTTCGGAGCATCGCTCGTTCTTGCCAACGAGATGACGCTTGGCGAACTCGTAGCCTTTCATCTCCTGTCCGACCGCGTGTCGGGACCGCTTCTGGCGCTGGCCGGTCTCTGGGATGATTGGCTCAACGTCGGCGTCGCCCGCCGCCGGGCCGGCGAACTCTTGATGGAAAAGCGGGAAGAGTGCGTGTCCGTTCAAACCGGAGCCACATCCGACGCGGATCTGATCGCATTCGACGTCAGCTTCGCCTATCCCGAGTGTCCGCCGATCCTGAAGGCGATCAGCTTCTGCATCCCGCCCCGCGGCATTTCGCTCATGATCGGGCCGTCGGGAGTGGGGAAAACGACCCTTTGCAAGGTCATGGGCGGCCTTTTCGCGCCCACGTCCGGGGAAATCAAGGTCGGTGGAGCGGGGGTACGCGGCCGCGTCGTCTACGTGCCCCAAGCGCCTGATGTCTTCAACGGAAGCATTCGCGACAATTTGCTGATCGCGAAGGACGCGACGGACGACCAATTGTGGGCGATCCTCGGCGAAGTTCAACTGACGGCAACCATCGCCGCCATGCCGAATGGGCTCGACACCAAGGTGGGCGAGGGCGGGGTGGCCCTCTCAGGCGGTCAGCTCCAGCGGCTGGCGCTCGCCCGCGCGCTCCTTGCCGATCCTCCCTTCCTCATACTTGACGAGCCGACCAGCGGATTGGATTCGGACACAGAGGAAAGGGTCATCGAACGCCTCGCCGTTCGGGCACGGACAAAGTCGGTCGTGCTTGTCACTCACCGTCCGCAGCTTGTCCCAAACCCCGTTGTCGTCATCAATCTCGCAGCGGCCACGGCAGGTTCGGCATGACCGACATCGCCTTGCGCCTCGACGGGCCTTCGCCGACGTTGCGTTGGACAGCAGCTACATTCGCCCTGCTGATCGTCTTCGTTTTTGCCGGGGGATGGATCGCCCGAACCGAGATCGTCGCGCGGGGTCAGGGGCGCGTGGTTCCCGTCGGCGCGGTCCGCATCATCCAAAGCCAGATCGATGGAGTGGTGACGCAGCTTCTCGTCGAAAACGGTGAGATCGTGACCAAGGGCGATCCGATTCTAAGACTCGACAACACCACGCAAAGGGCCGAACTAGCGGATATTGAAGACAAGATAGCCGAACAGACGTCGATTAAGGTCCGGGCACAGGCCACACTGCATGCATTTGAAACGGTCGATCCTGCTTCCCCCGCCTTCATCAAAACGGCCGTTAACCGTCTCGATGGTCATGCCGATCAGACACGTCTCGAAACGGAATTGGCCGCTCTGGCCGCCACCGTTGCTCAAAACGATGCCGAAATGAATACAATGATCGCTGGGCTCGCCGCCATTCGTTCCCGTATAGAAAGTACGTCCGCGCGGCTTAAGATCGAAACCAAGATTCTTAGTGGCGCTGAACGACTTTTAGACAAAGCCACGATCAGCCAAGTCCAGTTCGCACGAGCGCAACAAACTGTCGAGCAACTCAGGCAGGAAAATGGGGTCGCCAGCGGCGAATTTCGTGAAAGGGAAGCGCGGATCGAGGCACAGCGTGCGTCACGACGCACAATAATCGCCACTGCGCGGCAAGACTGGCGAACCAGGCTTCAGGATGCGGAACGCAGCCTCAACGAGTTGAACACCCGCCGAACAGTTGCAAAGCAGAAACTCGCATTTACGGTGATCACGGCGCCGTCACACGGCAAGGTCGAGGATCTCAAAGTTCGGACCCTAGGAGCCTATCTCGCACCTGGTGACATCGTCGCGAAGATCGTTCCCGTCGACGATCCTGTCGAGGTCGAGGTTGTGATTCCGAGCATGGACGCGGGTTTTCTGGCTATCGGTCAGAAGGCCTACATCCGCCTCGATGCTTATCCTCCCGAACGATACGCGCTTACCCACGGACGTGTCCGCGACATTGCAGCGGAACCTGCCGAAACGATAACCCGGAGCAGCGGCGTCCTCATCCGGATTGAACTTGATAATCCCGTTCTGAGTCTCAAAACCGGACCCGTGCCTCTGGTCAACGGAATGACACTGAGCGCCGACATCGTTACTGGGGATCGGCCGATCCTCGCCTATTTCTTCGAACCGATTTACCGAACACTTCAACAAGGACATTCAGAGAGATGAGTGGTGAGAGAATGGTCAGTCTTTCGCTCCCCAATGCTTTAGGTTACATGGTCGCGCTTTGCGCAGTGTCAGGCCATTATTCATTTTGGACGATGGAGGGCATCGGTCGGCTCTTCATTCCTCCGCTAAAGCTCGGACAGGCGAAGATCTACCTTAAGGACGGCGAGCCTGTCGCCTTTGCAACATGGGCTTTCTTGACGGAGGAGACATCAAAACGAATCCTTTCGGAGCACATCGACCCCGAACCCAATGAGTGGAACGCCGGCGACGTCTTATGGCTGATCGACTTCGTCGCTCCCTACGGCAACATTCGCCCGATCGTCGCTGATCTGCAATCGACGATTTTCGCCCGCCGATCTGGTCACGCTTACGCCCTCAAACGTGACGGGGAGGGCCGCGTCAAGAAAACCTCGAAATGGCCTACCCTCCATGCCCTTGGTCGCCCCCTCACACCATCAGCGCATCGGCAATCCGCCCCACCACGTCCGTTACCTCGGCCTCCGTGATCACGAGCGGCGGTGCGAGGCGGATCGTATGGCCGTGGGTGTCTTTGGCGAGCACGCCGCGTTCGCGTAGCGCTTCCACATAGCGCCGGGCGCCGCCGGCTTCCGGGTGCAGTTCCACCGCCAGCATCAGCCCGCGCCCGCGTACCTCTTTTACGAGGTTGGAGCGGATCCCTTCGAGGCCCGTCTTGAACACCGCGCCCATCCGCGCGGAATTCCCGATCATGTCCTCTTCCACCAGCACCTTCAGCGCCGCCCGTGCCACCGCGCAGGCCAGCGGATTGCCCCCGAAGGTCGAACCATGCTGTCCGGGCTTCAGCGTGCCGAGCACATCCGTGTTCGAAAGCACGGCGGAGACGGGGTAGAACCCTCCCGACAGCGCTTTGCCGATCAGCGTCACGTCCGCAACGATGCCCTCATGCTCCTCGGCCAAAAGCTTGCCGGTGCGTCCAAGTCCGGTCTGGATCTCGTCAAGGATCAGCATCACGCCCTTTTGCGTGCACAGCTCGCGCACGCGAGTGAAATAGCCGGCCGGCGGTATCATCACGCCCGCCTCGCCCTGGATCGGCTCCACCAGGAACGCCACGGTGTTCGGCCCGATCGCCGCCTCCAGCGCGTCCGCGTCCCCGAACGGGATCGACCGGAACCCCGGCGCGAACGGCCCGAAGCCGCCTCGTGCGTCCGGATCTGTCGAGAAGGACACGATCCCCAGCGTGCGCCCATGGAAGTTGTCGGAGCATACCAGGATCTCGGCCTGCCCCTCGGGCACGCCCTTCACCTCATATCCCCATTTGCGCACCGCCTTGACCGCCGTTTCCACGGCTTCGGCGCCTGAATTCATCGGCAGAACCTTATGGCTGTCGGTCAGCACGGCCAGTTCCTCGTAGAACAAGGCAAGCTGATCGTTGCGGAACGCCCGCGAGGTCAGCGTCAGCTTGCTCGCCTGTTCCACCATCGCCGCCAGGATCTTCGGATGGCAATGACCCTGATTCACAGCCGAGTAGGCCGAAAGACAGTCGATGTATTCCTTGCCGTCCACGTCCCAAAGGCGAATGCCTTCCCCCCGAGACAGGACCACGTCCAGCGGCTTGTAGTTATGCGCGCCAAGCCGATGCTCGATCGAGATGAAGTCGGAGGTATGCAGGCTCATGGTGGGCTCCATAATGATCTCGCAAAAGCCGGGCTGACGGAGGCTCGATTAGCGGTGAAGAACGGTGAGCCCGAAAAGGCTCGCCGTCAGATCCGAAACGATCGTCGCGGTCCGTCCGCGCTCGTCGAGAAACGGGTTCAATTCAACAAGATCCAGCGATCCGACCAAGCCGGAATCATGCAGCATCTCCATCACGAGATGCGCCTCCCGGTGCGTCGCCCCGCCCGGCACCGCCGTGCCGACCCCCGGCGCCAGCGACGGATCCAGGAAATCGGCATCGAGGCTCACATGAAGGTGCATATTGCGCCCCTCCAGCCGCTTCAGGAGATCGCGCAGCAGCATCGCGACGCCGAACTCGTCGATCGCGCGCATATCCGTCACGTTCACACCGGCCTCGTGCAGCGCCCGCCGCTCCTCCCGGTCCACGGATCGAACCCCGAATAGGTGCACATTCTCAGCCTTCACCATCGGAAAAGCACGTCCGCCCAAAAGCGGGTCCAGCGATGGCTCGCCTGTCAGATGCGCCAGCGACATTCCGTGCATGTTGCCGGACGGAGACGTCGCCGGCGTGTTGAAATCCGCATGCGCGTCCAGCCATAGAACCGCGAGTTCGCGGCCGGCTTCGGCGCAATGCCGCGCCACGCCCGAAATCGTCCCCATCGACAGCGCGTGATCGCCGCCCATGAACACCGGCACGCCGCCGGCCGCCATCAGTTCATAGGCTCTGTCATGCACCACGCCGAGCCAGCCCGCGATTTCGTCGAGGTTGCGACAGCGCGCGGCATCGGCCGCATTCATGGCAGGCGCGAAGGGCGCCGGAGCGGCCATATCGCCGTGATCCTCCACGACATAGCCGAGATCCATGAGAAGCGCCGGCAAGCCAGTCGTCCGCAGCGCTGCCGGTCCCATCAGCGTCCCCGCTGTGCCCGCCCCCCGCTCCATCGGCAGCCCGATCAGCGAAATCTGGCCGCGCCGTTCGGACACTAGAGAGGCTGGTCGGGACATGGCTGTAATCCGGTTCGCGTCTATCCCTGAGGATCGCCGAAACGTCTGCCAACAGATAGCCAGCGAACTGCTTCGTTTTGCGTGATAGCCTGACAGAATGTCAGAACGGACTCACTAAATGGCAGCCGATACCCTCGACGATACCGACAAGCGGCTGATCCAGCTCCTGCGAGCCGACAGCCGCCTCCCGACGTCCACAATCGCCAAGCGTCTGGGTGTTTCGCGGGGCACTGTCCAGAACCGGATCGATCGCCTCGTCGGAACAGGCGTGCTCGCCGGCTTCACCATCCGCCTGCGCGGCGACATCGCCGCCGGTGAGGTCCGCGCCATCGCGTCGCTCGAGGTGCGCTCCGCCGACACCAAGACCGTCGTCGCCGCGCTCAAACACATGCCGGACATCGGCCGGATCTGGTCCACCAACGGCCGGTGGGATCTCGTCGTGGAGATCAATACGTCCGATCTCGGCGCCCTCGATCGCGTGTTGCACGAGATGAGGGGGGTTAAGGGCGTTTCACTCTCGGAGACGAGCATCCTCCTCTCCGAGCTCAAATAGGGGCAAAGCTGGAGAAGGGCAGGGCGCACCCGCCCTTGCCCCATGCTGTCCCGCTTACTTACCCGCCTTGTCGGCCCGGGTCTTCGCCCGCCGCCGGCGCGAGATCATGTTTAGCGCCTCGATCAGCGCGGAGAATGCCATGGCGGCGTAGATATAGCCCTTGGGAACATGCACTCCGAAACCCTCGGCAATCAGCGTCATGCCGATCATCAGAAGGAAGCCCAGCGCCAGCATCACGATCGTCGGGTTCTTGTTGATGAAGTTTGCCAGCGGCGTCGCCGCCAGCAGCATCACCGCCACCGCCACGATCACCGCGATCACCATCACAGGTATATGCTCGGTCATGCCCACGGCCGTGATGATGCTGTCGATCGAAAACACAAGGTCGAGAATCAGGATCTGTCCGATCGCGGCTCCGAAGGTCAACGTCACCGTTCGTCCCTCGAATAGATCGGGTCCATGTTCGGGATCGACGTTGTGGTGGATCTCTTTGGTCGCCTTCCAAACGAGAAATAGCCCGCCGGCGAGCAGAATAAGGTCGCGCCACGAGAACGACTGTCCGAAAATCTCGAACACTGGCGTCGTCAGCTGCACGATGAAGGCCACCGTTGAAAGCAGTCCCAGCCGCATCACCAATGCAAGCCCGATCCCGATCCGCCGCGCTCGCTCCCGGTCCGCCTCCGGCAGCTTGTTGGTGAGAATGGAAATGAAGATCAGGTTGTCGATCCCCAGCACCACTTCCATCGCAATCAGTGTCGCAAGTGCAACCCAAACGGCCGGATCGGCAAATAGCGTCAAGAGTTCGGTCATCATCCACTCTGGCCTTCTTCGTCGCCAAGCGGCTGCATCGGCTTGCCGCTGTCCACCCGCCTTATTTCAGGAACCGCTTTGCTTTGCTACCGGCAAGACCTACGGATGACCGGCCAGTGGATGCACTGGTAAAGACCTGACCGGGCTGATCTTGCAAGTTCCTGCGGCGGGGCACAAAAAATCCGTAGAAGATTTCTTATATTTGTCGGGCAGTAAACCTCCTAAACGCTGTTTTCGCGGCACAGGGCCCCTTCAGTTATTCGCGAAAGCCCGGAAAACCGGCATTTGCCACAAGAACATAGTAACTAAAGGAGAAAAAATGGAAATTAATCCGAATGGCATGTTAACCTAAATTTAAAAACATCCGCCCTAGCGTCGATCCAGGGGTGTCAGTTTTTGCCGGTATTCGGCCTTTGAGTGTGTCCCGACCACCGCTCAAAAAAACTGACCCTTCCCTGGAGGGTTGTAGCGTGGCGACAATAACACTCGGCGACAGCAATAACACCAGCACCATGCCTGCTGTCGAATCCCTGTCTACTGGTTCAGGGAACGATGTCATCACGCTCACCGGCAGCAACACCGGCTCCAAAATTAATTTAGGAGCGGGCGACGATACGCTCACTCTGACGGGTAACGGACTAACGGCCACACTTTACAATGTGGAGACTATCGTCGGCGGGACGGGCGCCGATGTTCTCACGTTGAATACTGCTTACACGGCCGGCACCATCGATCTCGGCACAGGCATTGATTCGCTGGCCCTCGCCAACGCCACAAACACGGTCACGATATCAGGCGTAGAGAAGGTCACGGGCGGCTCGGGCGCCGATACGGTGGTGCTGGCCAACACGGCGGCGACCGTCACGGTCTCGTCCGTCGAGACGCTGGTTGGCGGCACGGCGGCCGACACGGTGGTGCTCGGCAGTCAGGCGGCGGGGCTTTCGATCAACCTTGGGGCTGGCAGCGATAGCCTGACGCTCGGCAACTTCGTCAACACCGTCACCGTCTCCAACGTCGAGACGCTGACGGGCGGGGCGTCGGCCGACACGGTGACGCTGGCAACGCAGATCACCGGCGGCACCGTCAACCTCGGCGCGGGCAATGACAGCCTGACGCTTTTGACCGGCACCGACAACACC
>JBHYDC010000003.1:0-158001 GCA_051861205.1 Oharaeibacter sp. | reverse complement strand
CGGCACCGACAACACCGTCACCGTCACCGGGGTCGAGACCGTCACGGGCGGCTCGTCGGCGGACGTGGTGACGCTGAGCGGCGGGGCGACCGGCGGCAGCATCAACCTTGGCGCCGGCAGCGACGCGCTGACCCTCACGGGCATCGGCGCCACGGTCAGCGTCTCCAACGTCGAGGCGATCACCGGCTCGACCGGGCGCGACGCGGTCACGCTCGGCACCGCGATCACCTCCGGCACGCTCGATCTGGGCGCCGGCGTCGACAGTCTGACGCTGGCGGCGGGCGGCAACACCGTCACCGTGCAAGGCATCGAGTCCGTCACCGGCGGCTCGGGCGCCGATACGGTGGTGCTTGCGGCGACCGGCGTCACCGCGACCCTCTCGGCGATCGAAACGGTCACGGGTGGATCCGGCAACGATCAGATCACGCTAACCGGCAACGCCGTGGTCGACCTCGGCGCGGGCGCGGATAGCCTGACCCTTGGGGCCGCTAACAACGCGGTGACCGTGACAGGCGCCGATTCGATCGTCGGCGGCGGCTCCAGCGACATCGTGACCCTCGGCGGCCAGTCCACTGGGTCGGTCATCACGCTCGGTGGGGGCAATGACAGCCTGATGCTGGCGACCGGCACCGACAACACCGTCACGGCCGGAAACGTCGAGACCATCACGGGCGGCTCGTCGGCCGATATCGTGACGCTCTCGACCGAGCAGATCGGAACCATCGATCTGGGCGGTGGCAGCGACGCACTCTCCACCAACGCGCGCGGCTCGACGCTGACGGTCTCCAACGTGGAGGCCATCACCGGCGGCGCCTCGATCGACAAGATCACGCTCGGTTCTGCCTTCACCGGCGGCACCATAGATCTCGGCGGCGGCGTGGATAGCCTGACGCTCGCGGCGGGCGGCAACACCGTCACGGCGGCGGCCATCGAGTCGATCGTCGGAGGCTCCGGGGCCGATAGCGTTGTCTTCACCGGCAGCGGCATCACGTCCACCCTGTCGGCGGTGGAAACCGTGACCGGCACGGCCGGCAATGATCGGATCGTGCTCAGCGGTTCGTCGGTCGTGACGCTCGGCGCGGGCATCGACAGCCTGATCCTTGGCAACACGGTAAACGCCGTCACGGTAACCGGTGCCGAAAGCATCACCGGCGGCTCATCGGCCGACGTCGTGACCCTCGGTGGTCAGGCCACCGGGTCCGTCATCAACCTTGGAGCCGGCAATGACAGCCTGACGCTCGCCAACGCCGCGAACACCGTTACGGTCGCCAGCGTCGAAACGATCAACGGTGGAACGGGCATCGACATTGTCACGCTCTCCGGCGGTGTCACGGCCGTCATCGACCTTGGCACCGGTGCGGATGCGATCACCCTCGGCGATGGACCCAACCTCGTCACTCTGACGGCGGTCGAGGCTATAACCGGCGGGACGAGCAATGATGTTGTCACTCTCGGCGCTGCATTCACCGGCACGATCGACTTGGCGGGCGGCAGGGATACGCTGACGCTCGCCAGCGGCACGAACCTCGTAACCGTCGCCAGCATTGAAAGTGTGGTCGGCGGCAGCGGCAGCGACCGCATCGTGCTGGCCGATGCCGGCGGAAACATCACGGTCTCCGCCGTGGAATCCGTCACGGGCGGTAGCGGTGCGGACATCGTCACCTTCACCGGCACCGGCGTCATCGACCTTGCCGGCGGCACCGACGCTCTGCTCCTTGGAGCCGCCGGAAATACAGTGACAGCCACGAATACCGAATCGATCCTCGGCGGTGCTGCGGGCGATACGGTCGTGCTCGGCAACGCCTGGACCGGCGGCACCGTCAACCTGGGGCTCGGGAGCGACACGCTCACGCTTGCGAACGGCACCAACACTGTCACCGTGGCCGGCACCGAAACCATCACCGGCGGCACCGGGGCCGATACCGTCGTGCTCACAAGCGGCGGTCAGGTCATCGATCTTGGCACCGGAAACGATACGCTGACACTCGGAGCGACAGGCACCTACACCCTGTCGAACACCGAGACCGTCATCGGGTCGTCGGGCACCGACATCTTGGTGTTCGGCTCGGCGACGACGGCGACGGTCTCGCTGACCGAGCGGATCACGGGGTCTTCCGGTGATGACGGCGTCGTCGCTACCGGTTCGAACAGCCTCACGGTCAACCTCGGAGAGGGCAACGACACCTTCCGGGGCGGCACAGGGGCTGACACGATCACCGGTGGCAACGGAGTGGACACCTTCGTCTTCACCGCGACAAACCAGTCAACCGGATCGACCAAGGACACGATCACAGATTTCGTGTCGGGCACGGACAAGCTGAAGTTCGAGGGGCTCTTGACCGGAACCTTCTCCTACGTCGGCGCCGCCGCGCTCACCAACAGCTCTAACTCGCAAGCCCGCGTCGACGATGCGACCAACATTCTTCAGGTCGATACCAACGGCGACGGAACGGTTGACATGGAGATCAAGCTGACCGGCAAGACCAATACAGGCATCGTGGCCGGAGACTTCACCTGGAGCTGATAGCGCGGCTTCAGATCTGATCGAAGCGGGGCATCGCCGGGAACGGCGGTGCCCCGCTTTCGTTTCGCTCCGGCAAAAGAGTACCTCACGGCCGGTCAGAGCATGCGGCTATCTGAAATAATCGGTACTGAAATGATCGTTTGGCATGAGTGGGAAGTTCGGCCCCGAGGGGGCCAAACGACCGAGCAGCCCACGTCAACGCAGGGCAAAACGGCTACCAGCAGCAGAAACCGCCGTCGACAATGAGATCGACACCGGTCACAAAGCTTGCAGCATCCGAAAGCAGAAAAACCGCGGGTCCGACCATCTCGTTGACATTGGCCATCCGCTGCATTGGCGTCTGCTCTTCAAAAAGTTTGGTCTGGTGGACCATTTCCGGGCGGGTGTTCATCGGCGTAGCAGTGTAGCCGGGGCTGATCGTGTTCACGCGGATACCGCGGCCGACCCATTCCATCGCCATTGATTTCGACAGGTGGATCACCGCGGCCTTCGAGGCATTGTAGTGGCACTGGCTAAGGCCGCGATTCACAATCACCCCGGACATTGAGGCGATGTTCACGATCGCCCCCCGTCCGTTTTTCAGCATCGCGCGGGCTTCAGCCTGACAGGACAGAAAGACGCCTTTCAGGTTGATGTCCATCAACGTCTCAAATTGCGCCTCTTCCATCGTTTCGGCCGGATTGGCATTGGCAATGCCTGCCGCGTTGACCGCTAGGGTTAGATTTCCGAGTTCGGCTTCGGTCTGCGCGACGGCCTCAGTCAGGGCGGCGCCGCTCGTAACATCGGCCGCGATCATGAGGCTTCGTCGTCCCACAGAAGCGATCAACGATGCCGTATCGGCCAGCCCGCCGTCGGTGCGCCGGTCGAGGAGCGCAACATCGGCCCCACACTGGGCGAGGCCGAGAGCGATGCGCTGGCCGATACCGCTGCCGGCGCCCGTGACCAGCGCAACTTGGCCGGAAAGATCAAATAGCTTCGGGGCGTCCAGAGTGATGTGAGACATAGTGATTCCTTGTTCAGCGCGTGGCGAGTTCCATAACCGAGACGTCGTTCGCGTCCCTGCGGTCAAGGATCCCTGACTGATTGCCTTGAGCCATAACCATGATGCGGTTCGAAACGCCCAAAACCTCTTCCAGGTCGGAACTGACGACGATGACCGAAACACCTTCGCGGGCTAGGTCCATGATCAGCTCGTAAATCGACGAACGGGCTCCAACATCAATGCCGCGCGTGGGTTCGTCCAGAACCACGACCTGCGGCTTGCGAGCAAGCCATTTGGCAAGCACCACCTTCTGCTGGTTGCCGCCTGAAAGCTCTCCTGCGTCCTGACTGCCGAAGCCTTTGACGCCGAATTTCCTGATGTATTCATCGGCAAATTTATTGAGCCGCGACAATGTGATCCAGCCCGATCGGCAAACTCCGTCGAGGTTGGCATAGCCGATGTTCTCGGCGATGGAATGGTCCAGCACGACGCCTTGTAGTTTTCGATCCTCGGGCACGAGAACGATGCCGTTCCGGATCGAGTCGATCGGCGAGCGCGGGGTGATCTCTCTGCCGTTCAGGAAGATTTTGCCCCGGGATATTGGATCGGCGCCGGTGATCGCGCGGACCAGCTCGGTCCGACCGGCGCCCATTAGGCCCGCAATGCCGAACACCTCACCTCGGCGGACCGAAAAGCTGATGTCGCGAAAGGTGTTGTTGGGTGACGCGAGATCGCGGACCTCAAGATTTACCTCGTCCTTCGGATCGGGTACGGCAGGGAACATGCGATCCAGCGAGCGGCCGACCATCGCCTCGACGATAATCCGGACAGGGACGTCACCACTGCTGAATTCCTGGACCTTCGAACCGTCGCGCATGACGATGATGCGGTCCGCGATCTGGCGGATTTCCTCAAGCCGGTGAGAAATATAGACGATCCCGACGCCGTCCGCGGTCAGCCTTTCGATCTGGCGGAACAGAAGCTGGGTCTCGTCACCACCGAGGGCCGCCGTCGGTTCATCAAGGATCAGCATACGCGCGTTCAGCGTAAGCGCCTTGGCAATCTCGATCAGTTGCTGGTTCGCCGTTGATAGGCCCTCCACAATGCGCGAAGGCGGAATTTCAAGTCCGAGCCGCTGCAACCCCTGTCGCGCGCGGTTCTCCATTGCCTTCCGGTCGATCCGGCCGCCTTTTGTCAAGTAGCGCCCTACGAAGACATTTTCTGCAATGGAAAGTTGCGGCAGCAGTTTCAGTTCCTGGTGGATCATACCCACGCCCGCGTCCATCGCGGCACGGGGGTTGGCCGGGGCGTAGGGCGCCCCAAGCCATGTCATTTCGCCGGAGGACGGCTGCACGGTGCCGGAAATGATGTTCGACACCGTCGACTTTCCCGCACCGTTCTCACCAAGCAGCGCCACGACCTCGCCTGGATAAACGTCGAGATCAATTCCCCGCACGACCTCGATCGATCCGAAGGATTTGCGAATACCTCCGAGCGATAGAATGGGAGACGTGCTGATCATGGCGCTGCCCTTTTGGTTCTCCGTCAGCGTTACGGGTGGTTGGCCACGAATTGCGGAGCGTTTTCGCATGTGGTGAGCACGGCTTCGGAAACCTGGCGCTCCGGCACCTTTTGGCCTGCTGCGACTGCGATCGCCGAGTCCACGGCAAGAACGCCCATGTTGCGGGTGCTCTGCGTCGCGGTGACGACGAAGGGTCCTTCGCACTTGGCGAGGTATTCGAGCGCACTGCCGTCGCCGTCATATCCGCCGATCACGACCTTGTCAGAAAGCCCGGCGACGTCGACTGCCTTCGCCGCACCCATCGCAAGCCCGTCGGCCTGACCGAAGATCATCGTGATGTCGGGATGCGCTGTCAGCATGTTCTGGGTGATGGTGAACCCTTCGTCGGCCGACCACATGTTGGACCACTGTTGGTCGACCAGCTCGACTCCGGTGTTTTCCGTGATCGCCCGCATGCAGCCTTCGGTGCGGTCGATTTCCGGGGTCGTGCCTTTTTGGCCGTGGATGATCACCATCTTGCCCGATCCGCCGGCGCGCTCGATGATCGTCTTGCAGACGGCATAGGAAGACTCGACACCTTCGCCCCCGATGAAGGTATCGCCCGGCTCACCTTCCGGGAAACGGTCGACGTTGATCACGGGAATGCCGGCCTCGCGGGCCAGACGGGTGGGAACGGCAGCGGCAGCGGCTCCGGCCGGGATGTAGATGAAGGCGTCGATGCCCTGGGTCATCAGATCCTGCACTTGGCTGACCTGGGTCGCGGTGTCGTTCTTTGCATCGACCACGATGACCTCGATCCCCTTCGAGCCAGCATAGTTCTCGACGCCGATCTTGATCTGGTTGAAGAAGTCAGCTTGAAGATTCGGCACGGCGAGGCCGATCTTCTTGACGTCCTGCGCCGAGGCGCTGAGCGGCGACAGCAATGCTGCGCAGGCGGCAGCAGCCATCAATATCTTTGAAATTTTCACTTTTTTCTCCTCCGCGATGAATTCTGGGGCGTCCATCTTATGCTTAGCCCCTCCCAGTACGACCTGCAGATTTGCTGGCCGTCTTCCACACCTGACGAAAGGTTTCACCAGGCGAAGCCTTGTCACTTCCGCTTGCGGAAGGTTTCCGCCGTTACGGCAAGGACGATTACCAGGCCGATGACGACTTGCTGCAGAAACGGCGATACGCTGAGCAGGTTCAGTCCATTGCGCAGCACACCAATGATCAGCACGCCGATGATCGTTCCGCCGATGCCACCGGTTCCCCCCGAGAGCGATGTACCGCCGATCACGACCGCAGCGATTGCATCCAGTTCGTAACCCACGCCGGACGAGGGCTGCACCGAGTCAAGGCGTGCCGCCAAAACAATGCCTGAAAGCCCCGCCAGCACGCTTCCCACGACGTAGACAAGAATGGTGACCCGATTGACGTTGATGCCCGCCAGTCGCGCGACTTCCGGATTGCCGCCGATGGCATAGAGCGTGCGCCCGCCGTAGCGGTAACGCTGGTAAAGAAGCGCGACAATGAACACGACGAGCATCAAAGCGACCGTCAGTGTCAGGAAGCCACCGTAGCGAATGATGGCCGACATGTTGAACCAAGCAGGAAAGCCGATGAGTTGCTGGCCATTAGTAATCATGTTGGCAAGGCCGCGAGCGATCGACATCATCGCCAGCGTCGCAATGAAAGCGGGCACGTTGAACCGTGTTATCAATACGCCCGCGATCAGGCCGTTCAGCGCAGCAGCTCCTAGCGAGAGCGGGATGGCGATTGCCATGGGAACACCCGCCTCGATGTTGAGGTAGCCAAGAACCATGATCGTCAGCGCAAGCACCGATCCGACAGCAAGGTCGATCCCGCCGATCAGAATGACCATGGTCATTCCAACCGCCATGATTCCCAGAACGGTGACTTGATCGAGGATGTTCAGGAAGTTGCGAACCGAGAAGAACGTGTCTGTCCAAAGGGTCAGGAAAAGACATAGCAAAATGAGACCGATCAACGGCCCCGTCGCGCCTTTCACCGAGGACAGAATCCCAAGCCCGGCGCGCGATTCCCCTCGCTTCATCGTTACCGCCATGGACTTCTCCCTTGCTTCCCTGACGTGAGCCGATCACCGCACGTAGAATAAATATTCAATACCGCCTGTAAATTCGTAACTGATGCCGTAGTAGGATGTCAATACGCCATTGCAGGCGCAGTGCCTTGCTTCCAATTCATTTCCACTTGACTTACCCCCCTGTCGTGCAACTATATCATCTGTTGGATATTTATTCACACAGAGGAATCCATGCAGCCGAACGATCTCGAACGCATCGCTCGTCTGATTCGCCTTCGCGATCTGCAGGCGGTCTATGAGGCCGGCGCTGGACATATCGGCGGCGAGATGTCGGCGATCGACATCCTGACGGCCCTGTACTTCCGCGTCCTGCGCATCTGGCCGGACGATCCCAAACACCCAGACCGCGACCGATTTGTGCTGTCGAAAGGCCATGTAGCCCTTGCGCTCTACGTGACGCTCGCAAAGCGCGGCTTCCTGCCAGAGGACGAGATTTCGACTTTTCTTCAACCGCACTCGCGGTTGAACGGGCACCCGAACTGCAACAAGGTGCCTGGCGTAGAAACAAATACCGGCCCTTTGGGCCACGGCCTTCCCGTGGCGGTCGGTATGGCCAAAGCCGCCAAGCTTATCGGCGCAAGTTATCGCACCTATGTGATGACCGGCGATGGCGAGATGCAGGAGGGATCGAACTGGGAAGCCATCTCGTCTGCAGCGCAGTTCAATCTGGATAATCTGACGCTGATCATCGACCACAACCGGTTTCAGCAGGGCGCAGCTCTAAAACATACCAATGACCTCGCCCCATTCCGGCCCAAGCTGGAAGCGTTCGGCTGGAGCGTCGCCGAGATCGACGGCAACGCCATGGATCAGATCGTGCCGGCGCTGGAGCATCGCGGCTCGCGGCCGCATTGCATCGTCGCGCACACCAACAAGGGCCAAGGCATCTCGTTCATGCAGGACACAGTGGACTGGCACCACAAAGTGCCCAATGCCGAACAGTACAGAATAGCCCGCGCTGAGCTTTCGGAGGTGCTGCCGTGAGCATGTCCGCCTCATCTGTGAAGTTGCACGATTGCCGGGACGCCTTCGTGGCGGTGCTGGAACGGCTTGGCGCAGAAAATCCACGGATCGTCGCGGTCTGCAACGACTCGGTCGGATCCTCCAAACTCGGCGGGTTCAAGGCAAAGTGGCCCGACCGCCTTGTGAATGTGGGCATCGCCGAACAGAACATGGTGGGAGTGGGGGCGGGCCTTGCCAATGGCGGGCTCCTTCCCTTCGTCTGCGGTGCGTCGTGCTTCCTGACGGGGCGTTCGCTGGAGCAAATCAAGGCGGATATCGCTTATTCGAATGCCAACGTGAAGTTGATCGGGATATCCTCCGGCATGGCATATGGGGAGCTTGGTCCAACCCACCATTCCGTCGAGGATTTTGCATGGCTTCGCGTCCTGCCCAATCTTCCGGTCATCGCGCCCTGCGATTCCATCGAAACCGCTGCCGCCGTTGAATGGGCCGCCGCTTTCGACGGCCCGGTTTTTCTGCGTCTTTCCAGAGTGGGTGTGCCCGACCTGTTGCCGGCCGGGCACAAGTTCGTCCTCAGTAAGGCGAATGTGCTGCGCGATGGGGATGCGGTCACGCTCATCGCCAACGGCACGCTTACGCACCGCATGATGAAGGCGGCTGACTTGCTTGCGGCCGAAGGGATTGAGGCACGAGTCTTGAACATGGCCACGGTTCGTCCCCTCGACGCGGCCGCCATCGTCGCGGCGGCCCACGATACCGGCGCGATCTTGACTGCCGAAGAGCATTCCACCTTCGGCGGTCTTGGCTCTGCCATTGCCGAGGTTGTCGTAGCCGAAGCGCCCGTGCCTATGAAGATTCTGGGAGTGCCGGGCCTCTTCGCGCCCACCGGGTCCGCCGAATTCCTCCTGGACGAGTTTGGCATGGCCCCTTCCGCAGTTGCCGAAGCGGCCAAAATTCTCATCTCTCGCAAGTCGGCGCGTCTCTGAGCCCGCGCGATCCGGTCAGATCCGGGTCGGGGCGCCCCTCCTGTCGCCGTGCCCGATGCTTCGTACAAGCGGAGTTGCCATGACGAGCGCCATTCTAGCCATCGACCAAGGCACCACGAACTCCAAAGCGGTGCTTGTATCGACGACCGGAGAAATCCTATCGCGCAGCGCGGTACCGGTCGGCATCGATCACCCGCAACCCAGCTGGGTGGAGCAGAGCCCGCTTCGGATATGGGCCTCCGTACAAGAGGCGATCACCGTCTGCCTTGAAGCAGGGCCCGCAGTCGAGGTGGTGGGCATCGCCATTTCCAACCAGCGAGAGTCGGTTACGATCTGGGATGCGACAACCGGCGAACCGCTGGGACCGGTGGTCAGTTGGCAATGCCGCCGTAGCGCTTCGACCTGCGGTGAGTTGATCGCGGCGGGGCATGCGCCCCGTGTTCTGGCCCTGACCGGCTTGCCCATAGACCCGATGTTTCCCGGCCCCAAAATGAAGTGGTTGGTGGACCGCGCGCCTGCTGACCGGCAGCTGCGCATGGGAACGATCGACGCTTGGCTCATTCACTGCTTCACCGGGGGCATGGTTCACGCCTGCGATGCGTCAAACGCTGCCCGAAGCCAGCTTTACGACATTAACCGGCAGACATGGAGCGACGAGCTCTGCGCGCTCTTCGGCGTGCCGAAATCGATGCTGCCAGAGGTGCGCGACAGTGCTGCGCGCTTCGGCGAAACCCGTCATGTGATCGGATTACCAGACGGAATTCCGATTTGCTCGGCCATCGGCGACAGCCATGCAGCCCTGTTCGGCCACGGCGCCTTCGCCCCTGGAGATGGCAAGGTTACCTTCGGAACCGGTTCGTCGATCATGACAACGCTTCCGCATTACATTGCCCCGGAGCGCGGCATTACCACGACGATCGCATGGTCGATCGCCGGGCAGCCGACCTATGCTTTCGAGGGCAATATACTCGTCTCAGCGGCGTCCCTTCCCTGGATGGCCGAGATCTTGGGCTTGCCCGACGTTCAGTCCCTGACCGAACTTGCGGCTTCTGCGGATCCAGGTGGTCCGGGCTTTGTGCCCGCCTTTGTCGGACTGGGCGCCCCCTATTGGGCTTTGGACGCGCGCGCCCTCTTCTGCGGCATCACCTTCACCACGACGCGCGCGCAGTTGGCCCGTGCGGTGACAGATTCACTGGCTTTCCAAGTGCATGATGTCGTCGCCGCTATGTCTTCGCAATCTCCAGTTCCGCTGGGACGGCTCTATGCCGATGGTGGTCCAAGCCGCAACGATTTCCTCATGCAATCGGTCGCCGACATCCTAGGTCACGACTTGATCCAGTGCGACGCAGCCGAGGCATCAGCCCTCGGCGCGGCTTATCTGGCGGGGCTTTCGCTCGGCATCTGGCCAGATTTGCAGGCGATCGCCAACTTGCCACGAACCGGTAAGCTCGTTTCGCCGCAGGCTCTCGATGCGCCAGACCGGCTTCGCGTTTGGCAGGATGCGATCAGTCGCTCGACGCTGCCTGCCCTTTCAATTAAGAATGAATAAAAATTCACGTACGAGGTACCCATGGGTCGGACCAACGAATTGCGCCTGATCGCCCGCATTGCCCAGATGTACCACACTGAAAACAAGCGCCAGACCGAGATCGCCGAGACGCTGCGCATGTCGCAGGCGACCGTCTCGCGCATGCTCAAACGCGCCAGTCAGGAAAGCATCGTTCGCACCACGGTGATCCCCCCTCCCGGTACCTTCGCCGAACTTGAGAGTGCCTTGCGTGAGCGCTATGGGCTCACCGAGGCCATCGTCGTAGACTGTTCGGAGGATCGCGACGGTGCAATCATGGCCCGCATCGGCGAGGCGGCCGCGCATTTTTTGGAAGCGACGCTCCAACTGCATGAAGTCATCGGCGTATCCAGTTGGAGCCAGACGATCTTGCGGATGGTCGACAACATCCATCCCTTCAAGGGCGTTAAGGCCAAATACATCGTCCAAATCTTAGGCGGTATGGGCGATGCCTCGGTCCAGACCCATGCGACCGAACTGACGGCGCGCTTGGCAAAGCTGACGGGGGGTGAGCCGCGCTCGCTATTAGTTCAGGGCGTCACATCGTCCCGCGAGGCAAAGCTCGTCATGCTTTCGGACCCCTTCGTGCGCGGCACGATGGACCTTTACGGTCGTCTCAGCCTTGCGATCATCGGGATCGGGGCCGTGGAGCCGTCGGAACTTCTCGCCCGCTCCGGCAACGTCTTTTCCAAGGAGGAAATGGCGATGCTCTATGAGGCCGGCGCCGTGGGCGAGATTTCGTTCCGGTTTTATGACCGGAACGGGCAGGAGGTCATCACGCCGTTGAACGACCGCGTGATCGGCATCTCGCTCGAAGATTTGCGCAAGGCTGATCGCGTCATGGCCCTGGCCGGAGGCGCGTCAAAGACCGAAGCCATCGCTGGTGCTCTCAGGGCAGGCCTCATCGACGTGCTCGTGACCGACAAGTTTACGGCAGCCAGATTGACCGCGTGATCTTTCGATCCCCGCTCGGACGACTGGGTTCAAAGGTGAAGACTATGAGACGTTTTGAAGGCCAGACAGTCTTCGTGACCGGCGGAAACAAGGGAATCGGCCGGGGTATCGCCGTGCGCTTTGCCAGCGAAGGCGCCAAGGTTGCCATCGCGGCCATCGAAAAGGACACGATCGCCGTCGCCGAAGCGCTGGCCGACGAGACCGGAGCGGTCGTCAGGGGCTTCGTCCTTGATGTGACGGATGCCGCAGCCGTGCGAGAGACCTTTGGCCAGGTCGAGACAACCCTTGGCCCTGTTTCCGTTTCGGTTCAGAACGCGGGCGTCATCACCATCGCAAAGGTCGAGGATTTGACCGAACGCGAATGGGACCTGAATCTGGACGTGAACACCAAGGGCGTCTTTCTGTGCTGCCAGGAAGCGATCCGCCGCTTTCGCGCCAGTGGCACTAAGGGCCGCCTCATCAATACGGCCTCCGGTCAGGCCCGCCAGGGTTTCATCTACACGCCCCATTACGCCGCATCGAAATTCGGCGTTGTCGGCCTGACCCAAAGCCTGGCAAAAGAACTCGCGAGCGAAGGCATAACGGCCAACGCCATCTGCCCCGGCATCATCCACACCGACATGTGGGACTATAATGACCGCGTATGGGGAAAAATGCTGGGTGACTACGGCCCCGGCGAATTGATGGCGGAATGGGTCCGAGGCATTCCGATGGGACGTGCAGGAACGCCTGCCGAAGTAGCAGGCCTGGTCGCGTTCCTGGCCTCCGAAGATGCCGCTTACATCACCGGCCAGACGATCAACGTCGATGGCGGATTGATAATGTCATAAGCACCCCGGATCTAGCTGCACCGATCAGACGCTGAGCCGATCGCTCAGGTGCATTACGCCGCGCGTGCCGCCGGCCGCGCCCGTCCGTGGACGAGACCTGCCGTGCGGGCAACGACATCCGCCCAATCGCCGGGTGTTTTCTGCCGCACCAGCGTCAACGTCGGATACCACGGGCTGTCGGTGCGGGTCATCATCCAGCGCCAGTCGGGCAAATGACGAAGCATCACGATGGTGGGCCTTGCCAGGGCACCGGCAAGATGGGCGAGCGATGTGTCCGTCGTCACCACCATGTCCGCGAGCGTCATCACGGCGGCGGTGTCGAGGAAGGCGTCGGGTCCGGCGTCGAAGCCGGGTCCGGGATGTTCCAGAAAGGGCGCGGTGGCCACCCGCCAGCCGGTGCCGTCCTGAGATTGCACCAACTCCTCAGCGCCGAGTTTGTGAAGCGCAACAAGCCGGATACCCACCGCTTCGGCCAGCGCCATCAAGAGTTCGGGGCCCGGCAGGCTTCGGCCCCGGTCGATCGGCGCGACTGGATTGCCGTGCCAACCCACCCCCACAATCCGCCGTCCGTCCGGCGCGAGGCGGTCCTGCCACATCTTCAACCGTTCAGGTTCGGCTGAAAGATAGGGCACGGTGCGCGGTATCGATCCCAGCGTCAGGCCGAGCCGGTTCGGCAGCGACATCAGCGGCACCACCAGTTGATGGCCCGATACGTCGTCCGCTTCGCCATAGACATGATCAATGCCTGCCGCCCGGCCGAGCAGCCGCTTCAGAGCCTTCGGCCCCTGCAGGGACACGAGACTGCCGAGCGAGCGCACCATGGGCGCGAACCGCACGAATTGAAGCGTGTCACCCAGTCCCTGCTCGGTGTGGATCAAAATGCGCTTCCCGTCGAAGGGCGCGCCGGTCCAATCGGGCAGATGGGTGTGATAGCGCTTGCCGGTAAAGGCGGGGGCTTTGAACCGCCATTCGTAATGGGAAAATCCGGCGGCATAGTCGCCCACCCTCAAAAGCGCGAGCCCTAGATTATAGTGCGCCTCGGCAAGCTCGGGGCTGATCCGAACCGCTTCGCGCAGATGCTGGATCCCGTCGTCCAAGCGCCCGATTTCCGGCAGCAGATTGCCGATGTTATGGCGAGCAATGACGTGGCCGGGGCTCAGCGCCAGTGCCGCCTCATAGGAGGCCACAGCTTCCTCCGGACGGCCGAGTTCGGATAGAACCACGCCGATATTGGCGTGCGCGGTGGCCCGGCTTGGATCGAGCGCGATGACTTTCCCGTAAGCCGCCACGGCTTCTTCGCGCCGTCCGGCCGCGCACAGTGCATTGCCGTAGTTGTACCAAGCATCGACATGGCCCGGCGCCACGGCCACAGCCTCCGCGACGCATATCAGGGCTTCATCAAGCTCGCCCTGCGCCCTCAGCGCCACGCCGAGAAGGTTCAGCGCATCGCCGTTTGCCGGGTCCTCTTCCAAAACCTTTCGATAGCCGGCGACGGCACTGTCAAGATTTCCGGCCTGATGGGCGGCAAAAGCCGATTGCAGCGCTTGGTTCATCGGCCATCCTTCCAGCGGATCAGCGCGGCGGCGAGATCCTCGCTCACGCCAGCCCAATCGCCTGCGCGCGACTGGCGGAACAGCCGCATCGAGGGATACCACGGCGAACTGTCGCCGGTGGTGCCCCAGCGCCAGTCCGGCACGCGTTTCAGCATGATCCAGGTCGGCCGCAGCAGCGCGCCCGCGAGGTGCGCAAGCGCGGTGTCGGACGTGATCACGAGGTCGCAAAGCGTTAAAAGCGCGGCGCTATCGAGGAAGGCGTCCTCGCCCGCGTCGAAGTCATGGCCGGGATGAAGAATGCCGGGATAGGCCGCCAATTGGTCGAGCCCGTGCTCCTTCTGCAAGGCGAGGAAACGCACGCCGGGAATGGCGAGCATGGGCTTCAGCGCGTCAAGCGGCGGCGAACGCCCTTTGTCGGCGCGCGCTTTCGGGTTGCCCTGCCATACCAGTCCCACGGTCGGGGTCTGTTTGCGGGCGGTGGATTTCGCCATCGCGCCATCCGCCCGCAGATCCAGCCGCCGAGCCCACTGCGCCACGCGGGCCGGATCGGCCGCGATATAGGGCGCCGCCATCGCCGTGCCTCCCACCAGACCCATGGCGAGACCGGCGCTTAGGCCCAGAACATGCGGCAGCGACATCATCGCCACTTCGGCGTCGTAAGCGGGCAGGGGTGCGCCTTGTTCGACGACGGTGATGCCAGGATGGGCTGTCGCCAACAGCGCCATCATCGGGCGCCGCACCTCCAGCACCAGATGGCGGCAGCGTGCGATGGCCGGTCCGAGAAAGCGTGCGAATTGGAGGTGATCGCCCAGCCCCTGTTCGCCGTGCACGAGCAGAGTCCCGGCAAACGGCGCGCCGGTCCAGCGCGGTGCGTCGAACCGGCGTTCCACCATTTCCTGCCCGCCGAAGCGCCATTCGTAGTCAGCAAAGCCGCCGCGCAGATCGCCCCCCGCCAGCCGCGCGTGGGCACGGTCGATGCGTGCCTCGGCATCGTTCGGCGCCAGCGCCACGGCCCGGTCCAGCGCGGCCAGCGCCTCGTCCGGCCGGCCTGCGTCGCGCAGTGCATTGCCGAGCAGGCGGTGCGCCAGCGCCAGCGCGGGTTTCAGCCGCACGGCCTCTGCCAAATGCTCCAGCGCCTCCTCCGGCCGGCCGTTATCGGCGAGCAGACCGCCGAGGTTGATGTAGGCCTCCGCCGTCGGTGCGGTCTGAATCACGCCCCTCAACATCGCCTCGGCTTCCGCCGCCCGGTCGACACGGCGCAGTGCAATGGCAAGGTTGGTGCGAAACTCCGGTGTCGAAAGCCCCAGCGCTTCGGCCTCGCGGAAGAAGATCAGCGCGCGCCGGAACGCCTGCCGCTGCAAGGCGATCGCCCCCAGCATGTGAATGCTCTCGGCATGCCCTGCATGCTCCGACAATATGCTGGCATAGATTTGCTCGGCGTGGCTGATCTTCCCCTCGCGGTGAAGGGCCAGCGCCCGCAGAAAGCGGTTGTCCGGATCCTCGCGAGGAACCGGGCCGGCCGGCCCGATTTCCGGGATCAAAGCCCGGCGGTTACCGGCGACCAACCCCGCCACCGCCTCGCACAGCCGCTCCACCGCCCCCCGCCAAGGTGCGGATGCGTCCTCCGCTTCGTCCGCCCGTTGGCGGAACAGCCGCATCGAGGGATACCACGGGCTCGCACACCCCTCGCGCTGCCACCGCCATTCCGGATGGGCCTTCAGCAGCGCGAAGGTCGGGCGGCGAAGCGCGCCTGCAAGATGCAGCGCGGCGGTATCGGTGGAAATCACCAGATCGAGACTCGCCATCACCGCAGCCGTGTCGAGGAAGGCGTGCGGGCCCTCGTCGAACTCCGGCCCCGGCGTCTCCACCTCGAACCGGCCGCCGAGGGCCGCGATCTGCTCGGTGCCCGCCCCCTTCTGGATCGCGATAAGACGCACGCCCGGTATTCGCGCCAGCGGCTCCAACGCGGCCAGCGGTACCGACCGGCCGCGGTCGACCGCCGGATCGGGATTTCCCTGCCAGTTGATGCCGATGCGAAATCCGTTGCGGATCGCGAGCTGCTCGGCCCAGCGCGTCGCCCGCGCGGGTTCGGGGTGCAGATAGGGCACGGCGGCCGGAATCGTTTCGAGCCGCGTGCCCAAGAGGTGCGGCAGGCTCATCGCATAGGCGATGACGTCGACACCGGCAATCGAGCCGCCTTCGGGTATCACGGCGTCCACGCCGTCGGCGCTAGCCAGCAGCGCGGCCAGGCGCGCCCGGCACCCCACCACCACCCGGCCGGCACCGCGCCGTTTCAACTCGGTGGCATAGCGAATGAACTGGATGGCATCGCCAAATCCCTGCTCGCAGAGAATCAGGATGGAACGTCCGGCCAGATTATCGCCCGTCCAGCGCGGCAGCGGCGGTTCGGCTCCGCCGATGCCAAGGCGTGCGGCGTTCAGCCGGTGTTCATAGGTAGCAAGACCCTCGTCGAAGCGGCCTTCGGCCAGCAGCGTCATGCCGATCGCCATCAGGCTTTCGGGCCGGTCGCCCCCGGCGGCATTGGAGCGTTCCAGCGCCGACCGCGCGTCCTCGCCGCGCCCCAGATCGGCCAGTGCGCTTCCAAGATTGGCCAGCGCGTCGGCATGGCCGGGCTGCGTGCGCAAGGCAAGGCCGTAGAGCCAAACCGCCAGCGCCGGGCCCGTCAGCCGCTTTTCCACCACGCCGAGGTTGGAAAGCGCATCGACGTTGCGGCGGTCGCGCTCCAGCACCTCCTCGAAGGTGGCGCGTGCGCCTTGCAGGTCGTTCATCTCGACGAGGAGCCCGCCCAGTGTGACCCGGAGCGCCAGATCGGCGGGGGAGAGCGAGATCGCAAGGCGGAATGCCGCCGCCGCTTCCGTCAACTGTCCGGCGGCTCGCAGTGCTTCTGCCAGGGGCTTTAGAACGGCCGGATCGCGCGGGGCGGCCGCTGCCGCTTTTGAGGCGACCCGCACCGCGTCGTCCGGTTTGCCCTTGCCGAGCAAGGTATTCACCAGGTTCTGCACCACGGCGGAATTGGCCGGCTGCTGCGTCAGCGCGCGCCGCAGCACGTCTTCAGCTTCATCCAGCCGCCCCGCCGCCTTGAAGAGCACCGCCGCATTGGCCAGCATGTCCGGATCGGCGGGCATCAACTCCACCGATCGGCGGGCCAGCACCAGCGCCCCATCGATTGCCGTGCGGCTGCGCCCGCCGGCCTCATAGGTCGCCAGCGCCGCGAAATTGGCCGCGCGGCCGTCGCCGGGTGCCAGCAGCAAGCGCCGCTCGTAATGCTTCAGGGCGTAGACAAACTGCCCGGCCTGATGGGCCGCCAGTCCTTCGGCAAAGCTCGCCGCGCCGTCGGGGTCGTCCTCGCCGCGTGCGCCGAGCAGCGCGATCAGAGCCTCCACCACGCGGCTCATCACCTCCGCCCAGTCGCCGGCCATTCGCTGCCGGAACAGCCGCATGGAGGGGTACCAAGGCGTCAGATCCGAGGACGCGCCCCAGCGCCAATCCGGCACGCTTTTGAGGATCAGCCACACCGGCCGTCCAGTTGCCGCTGCCACATGCGCCACCGCCGTATCGCTGGTGATCACAAGGTCCAGCGAGGCCGCCAGTGCCGCCGTATCCAGAAACGCATCCGGCCCCGCATCGAACTCGGTGCCGGGATCGATGAGCGCCAGCGCCGTTTGCGCTATCTGCTCGCGGCCAAAGCCCTTTTGCAGCACGACCAGCGACACACCGGGTACCGTCCCGAGCGGGGCAAAACAGGTGAGCGGGATCGACCGCCCCACCTCGGCCGGCGCTTTCGGGTTGCCCTGCCAATTGATGCCGATGCGGAAGCGCCGTGTGCCGCCTTCCAGCCGCTCCAGGCGTTCCGCCCAGGCCCGTACGCGGGCGGGATCTGGCCGATAAGCCGGCTCCGATTTCAGATCCGACGGCTGCAACGCCAGCCTATGAGGCGCCGATAGCAAAGGCAGCCACGCATCCACCGCCGGCAGCGGCTCGCCGTCGCGCAGGATCAGGATCCGCCGTCCGGCGGCCTTCACCGGCTGGCAGGTTCCCAGAAAGGCCGCGAGCGCGGGCTGGCAGACCATCACGATCCGCGCAACGCGGGTGAGCAATCTTGCGATCAGCGGCAGGAATTGAATGGTATCGCCAAGGCCCTGCTCATGGTGAACGAGCAGCGTTCCGGCCAGTGGCTCGCCGGTCCAGAGCGGAACACCCGCCACTTTGGCTGGAACCGGCTCGATCGGCACGTCGTAGCGCCGCTCATAGCCCTCAAAGCCGCGCGTCCAATCGCCGAGCAGCAGATAGGTGCAGCCGGTATTGAACTCGGTCTCCGGTCCGCTTTCGCCTTCGCTCCAAACGCCGAGCGCGGCGGCGAACTGTCCCTCGGCCCGCAGCGAGGCGCCAAGGTTCAGCCGCGCCACACGGCTTGCCGGGTCCGCGTCCAAAAGGCTGCGCCATACCGCCGTTGCTTCGCCATAGCGCATCAAGCCGTAAAGCGCCTGCGCCAGCCCGGCCTGCGCTTCGCCCGGTGCAGATCCGTTTGCGGCGGCAAGCGTGATAGCCCGGCGGAAATGCCGTTCCGCCGCCCCGAACCGCTTTTCCAGAAGCCGCGCCTGCCCTAGATGCTGCCATCCGAGCGACAAACCCGGCTCGATTGCGATGGCCGCCTCCGCCGCCTCCGCCGCTTCGGCCGGGCGCCCGCCGGCGTTCAGCGCCATGGCAAGGTTCACCCAATTACCGGCGTTTTCGGGCGCCAGTCGCACGGCTTCCGCCCCCGCTTCCGCCGCTTCCCCGAAGCGCTTTTCGGCCGCCAGCGGCAGCGTCAAGTTGGACCACGAGGGCGCGTGATCCGGCCGCAGCGCCAGCGCCCGGCGGATCAACGACACGGCCTCCGCGCTATCCCCGCGCTGATGGCGCAGAATGCCGAGGAGATGCAGCGCGTCGGGGTCCTCCGGAGCCACCGCCAGCACCGCGCGATAGATCATCTCGGCGCCCGACCAATCGGCAGACGCATGCAACCGCCGACCTTCGTTCACGGTCACCGGGCGGGCATCTGCGGGCGAAAGGGCGGGGCTTTCCAAGGGGGTGGGCTCGGTTCTTGTCCAGTTGGGTTGCCGGTCGTTCATAAAGACCGGCCAAACCAAGGTCGAGGCTGCAGGATGAAGGCGCGAGTGTCCAGAAGGGCAGCGCATTGCCCGCAGTTTTCTGCGGGTTTTTCCCCTGTTAACATACGCAGCATCTCATGTTTCACGCCGCAGGCGGCTTACTCCCTCCAATACTCGTTTTTGGCACGCGAAAACTCAGCGGCTCGGCCAGTTCCTTCCATCCCTGCGCAGCCCGCCTGCCCTCACAGCGCCAGCACGATGTCCTTCATCGCCGCCGCCGTATTTGCCCAGGTGAAGCGCTTCATCGTTTCCGCCCCCGCAAGCCCCCGGCGCTTGG
Organism: Oharaeibacter sp.; assembly: GCA_051861205.1. Lineage (GTDB taxonomy): Bacteria > Pseudomonadota > Alphaproteobacteria > Rhizobiales > Pleomorphomonadaceae > JBHYDC01. The sequence goes on along the minus strand of JBHYDC010000003.1, from coordinate 138,565 downwards.
CGTCCTCCCGCTTCGTGAAGGCGGTTTCGAGGGCCGCCACGATCTCCTCCACGTCGCTTTCGCCCCATCCCGGCGTGCCGCCCACGCCCGCGCCGTGGCCCGAAACGTCCATCTGGCGCTCAAGCCAAAAGGCATTGTCGCCGTCAACGAGGTCGAGATGTCCGGTGTTTTTCGACAGGATCACCGGCACGCCGCAGGCCATGCATTCCATCGCCACTAGGTTCGTGCCCCCTTCCGACCGGTTGGGGAACAGCGCCACGTCCATCTCGCGCAGGATCGGCGGCATGAAGGCGTTCGGCACGGATCCGAGGTCGAGGATCTGGCCGGCCGGAATGCCGCTTGCCGCGCCCCAGGCCGTCACGTCCACCTTGTCGCCGAAAAACACCACGGGCGCTGCCCGTCCGGAATGGTCGAGCGTGCGGGCAAACTGTGGCCAGGGGCTGTGCCATGCCGTCACCAGCAGCGCTTCGGGGTGGCGCGCGGCGAAGATCCGGAACGCCGCGACCACGAGGTCCTGCCCTTTGCGCAGTTCCAGCTTGCCGCCGGAAAACACCAGAAATCGGTCCTTCATCACGCCGGAGCGGGGCGCGGGGTGAAACACCGTCGGGTCCACGCCCTGAATCACGGTGCGCACGCTCGTGATTCCCCATTCCCTCAAAATACGCTCGTTCCAGGTGGATCCCGCCACGATCAGCGGCAGTGCCCGCGCGTTTTCGACCGCTTCGGGCGAAAGCTGCGGCATTTCGAAAAACACCACGCCCACCGTCGGCCGCCCCGTCAGCCGCACGTTGCCGCCCGCCGGCGCCACGGCAAGCGAGTTGCCGAGCGCAGCCAGCAGCGGCACATCCAGAGCCACCGTCCCGTTCGAATAGCCCCTCAGCTTGCCGTCAAGCTCCGCCGATGCCTTGCGAAACGGCGCCAGCGCCAGCGCCTTCAACGGATCCACCGCGATCTGACCATCCGCGATCGGCAGAGAGCAGATCGGCTCGATTTCTCCATCGCCCGACCAGGCCAGCGCCAGATTGAGCCCATAAATCCCCCAGCCGAAAAAGCTGGATATGCCCCAGTGAATCACGACCCGCCGGCGCATCGCAGTCCCCCAACCGTCCCATGCGGGCACGTATTGCTAAGGATTCGCTGACGCAAGTTAACGCCGCGTTAACCAGAACCGGCTCGTCCACCGAATTCGCTGGCCGTCTCCCCTCCGCCATCCGGCGCTCGGTGCCGGCCTCGGCGTCATCTTCCTCTTCCCGCCGGCGTCCTCGTCCATTATGTCAGGATAGTTGCTCCTTCAGAGACCTTCATGACCGATCCGATCGTCGTCGTCGGTGCCGGACAGTCCGGTGCCCAAGCCGCCCAGACCCTGCGCCAGCTCGGGTATGACGGCCCCCTCGTCCTGATCGGCGATGAGCCTCATCCGCCCTATCAGCGCCCGCCGCTCTCCAAGAAATTCCTGGCCGGAGAGATTGCCGCAGAAGCGCTGTGGCTGCGCCCGTCCGCCCTCTACGAAAAGCTCGGCGTCGATTTGGCGCTGGGCCGATCCGTTTCAGAAATCGACGTGCCCGGCCATCGTCTTCTGTTCCAAAGCGGCGAGAGTCTGGCCTATTCCAAGCTCCTGCTTGCCACCGGCTCGCGCGCCCGCGCCCTTGCGCTTGCCGGGGCGAACCTGCCCGGCGTCTATGGCCTTCGCACCATCGCGGATGTCGACCGTATCCGTCCCAATCTCCAGCACGGTCTTCGCCTCGTCGTCATCGGCGGCGGCTATATCGGCCTTGAAGTCGCGGCCGTCGCTGCCCGCCGGGGCCTTGACGTCACGGTGCTCGAAGCCGCTCCGCGCGTTCTCGCCCGCGTCGTCGCTGCGCCGGTTTCAACGTTCCTCACCGATCTCCACCGGGCCGAGGGCGTCGATATCCGCTTGAACGCCGCCGTGTCCGGCATTGAGGGAACCGACCGCGCGACCGCCGTTCGCCTTGCGGACGGCACGCTCATCCCCGCCGATGCCATGCTCCTCGCCGTCGGCGGCATTGCGGAAACCGGGCTTGCCGAAGCCGCCGGGCTTGCCGTCGATGCCGGGATCCTGGTCGACACCGCAGGCCGCACCAGCGCGCCAGACATTTTCGCTGCCGGCGATTGCACGCGCTTCCCCTCCGCCCGCTTCGGCCGCATGATCCGGCTGGAAAGTGTGCAAAACGCCATCGATCAAGCCAAGATCGCCGCCGCGGCGCTGCTCGGAGGCGATGTGTCCTACGACCCCGTCCCGTGGTTCTGGTCCGATCAATACGACGTCAAGCTCCAGATCGCCGGTCTGTCGGATGGTGCGGATCGCACCCTGGTTGAGGGCGACCCGGCGTCCGGCCGCTTCTCGGTCTCTTACGGGCGATCCGGACGCCTGGTCGCCGTCGACACCATCAACACCCCGAAAGTCCATATGCTCGCGCGCGGCCGCATCGGCGAAAGCTGGCCTGAGGGCGAACTGGCCTAGCCTCCAGCTATCTTGCACTGGTAACGCGCTCGATCACGGTCCCTAACAAGACCGTGATCGTATGATCCACGTCGTTTTCTCACCGTAGAAAGCCAGATACCGCAACACAGTGCGGTTCACGAGAAACGACAAGGATATATTCAACTATGAACCTCGCACTCAAATCTGCTCTCGCCGCTTCCCTGATGTTTGCTGCACTTCCTGCTCAAGCCGCCAATATTGTCGAAGTTGCCGATGGGGCCGGCACGTTCAAGACTTTGCTCGCCGCCGCAACCGCTGCCGGTCTTGCCGATACTTTGGCGACCAGCGGTCCGCTCACCGTCTTCGCGCCCACCGACGAAGCCTTCGCCGCACTGCCCGCGGGCACCGTGGAGACCCTTCTGAAGCCTGAAAACAAGGACCAGCTCGTCGCAGTGCTGAGCTACCACGTCCTTGGCCGCAAGCTCACCTCGGACCAGCTTCCCGGCAATGCCATTCATGTGAAGACCCTGAAGTCGGGTGGCGACCGTACCCTGCGCGTCGAAAAGAGCGCCTCGGGCGTCACCATCGACGGCGCCAATGTCGTATCCGCCGACATCGCTGCCGACAACGGCGTGATCCACGTCATCGACAAGGTGCTGCTGCCGAGCAGCTGATTTCAGATTCCGTGGCGGATGTGGACTGTTTGGCGCGCAAGCAGCGACGGTTCACGTCCGCCTCGGGTTGCAATCCCCCCTTGGTCGCCTTCGAGCAGCCTCGCTGCTCTCCATTCAAGCCACCATGTTTGGGCGCCGCTTAGACCGCATCCATCCGGGATGGCGGTCTTTTTCGTATGGATCGGACACCTCGCTCGCCGCCTCGGTCCCTGGCTGCATGCTGTCCTTACGCAAAGAGCATTTCGTGCCCGGCACAGTAAAAGTGCCGTGCTTTAGCTCAAGCTAGAAGTCGTCGCGTCTACGACAAAAGTTGGTCCCGGGTTGGCATGCATTCAAACTAGCCTATACTGTTGTACAGGCGGCTCACCGACGAAGCATCGAGCCGTATGGAAGACCGCAGTGGTCTTTGATCCGCAGCAATGCGGGCGGTACCGTTCGCTGTTTCGAGGACGGATTTTGAGTGAATGGAGGCGGCAATGAAACATGAAATCTTGCCCCAGTCTTTCGAGAAAATCGAGTTCGGGGCTCCTGCCAAGGTTCCCCTGACGCGAAAGGAGAAGCTCGAACGCTGGGCAACGGTGCTTGAACAGCATCGGGGACCGCTGAAGGTCCTGCACCGCATCGAATATCTATCCTCGGAACAGCGCGCCGCGCTTCGCTCTGATGATAGCGCCCTCTCGATCGCTTTCGCTGATCCGGTGCTCCGGGCCGCGGGTCTTTCGGATGATCGGCTCGGCGAGGCTATCGGCTTCTTCGAGATTACCGAGGACGAAGCCCACCATCTCCTGTGCGACTGCCACTATCACGGCCCGATGACCTCCAGCGGCCTCGCTTCGCGCGTCCGCGTCACCGCGCGCCACGTCACGATGCGCCAGATGTGGGACAAGGCCCGCGGCACCATCGCCGGCTACTTCGGCCGCCCGCAGCACGGGTGATTCGCAATCAGCGATAACGGCTTACCCTCTCCCCTTGTGGGAGAGGGTGGGCGCGCGAAGCGCGACCGGGTGAGGGGTTGGTGCAGACGGTGCGGCAATCGCTGCCTCCCCGTCAGATCGCACCGACGACCCCTCATCGGCCCCTCCGTGGCACCTTCTCCCACAAGGGGAGAAGGAAAAAGAAGGTTCTCCCGAAATAAGGAAATGCTAGTCCGGCACGGCCATGTGGTCCATCAGTACGCGGTCCGTCACCGCGTCCACTTCCACGAGCTGCACCTCATACCCCCACAACATCGCAAGGTGCGATAGTACGAGTGCGGCGTCCGCCGGCTCCAGCAGCTTTCCGCCCACCACGCGGTGCTGCACCATCAGCGTGCGGTTTCCCGCCAGATCCACATCCACCACCTGAATATCCGGTGACTGCGCCCCCACGTCATACTGGCTGGCGATCGTTCGCCGCATGGTGCGGTAGCCGCGCTCATTGTGGATGGCTTCCACGTTCAGGTGCGTTTCGGCGGCATCATCCACGACATGGAACAGCCGCCAGTCCCGCATTATCTTGGGGCTGAGATATTGTCCGATGAAGCTGTCGTCGCGGTAATTCGCCCAAATCTCCCGCAGCACAGCCATCTCGTCCCCCGTTCCCGCAACGTCGGGGAACCACGTGCGGTCCTCCTCCGTCGGTTCGCGCACGATGCGGGCTATGTCGCGCATCATGTCGAAGCCGAGCGCGTAGGGGTTGATCCCGCCATAGGACGGATCGTCGTAGAAGGGCTGGCGAACGACGTTTGTGTGCGACTGCAGGAACTCCAGGAAGCTGCCGTCGTCGATCTGCCCGGTTTCGTGCAGGCGGGTCATCAGGCGGTAATGGCAAAAGGTCGCGCAGCCCTCGTTCATCACCTTGGTCTGCTGCTGCGGATAGAAATACTGAGCGATCAGTCGCACGATGCGCAAAATTTCGCGCTGCCACGGCTCTAGCCTCGGCGCGACCTTCTCCAGGAAATACAGGATGTTTTCCTGCGGCAAGCCGAGCAGCGCCCGGCGGCGCGCGCCGGTCAGCTCGCGGTGACGGTTCGGCTTGCCCGGCACCGTGCGCCACAAGTCATTGTAAAACCGCTGACTTTCCTCCACCCGGTCGCGCTCGCGCCGTTCTTCGGATTTCAGATCCAGCCGGCGTTTGCGGGGATAGCGGTGGATGCCCTGCGGCATCAATGCATGCGCGGCATCGATAAGACGTTCCACTTCCACTCGGCCATGCCGCTCCTCGCAAGATGCGATGAAGCTTTTGGCGAAGGCCAAATAGTCCAAAATGCCGTCGGGGTCGGTCCACTGCTTGAACTGATAGTTGTTCTTGAAGAAATGATTATGTCCGAACGCCGCATGCGCAATCACCAGCGTCTGCATCGTGGCGGAGTTTTCCTCCATGATGTAGCTGATGCAGGGATTGGAGTTGATCACGATCTCATAAGCAAGCCCTTGCAGACCCATTCTGTAGATCGCCTCGTGCTGAGCAAAGCGCTTGCCGAAACTCCAGTGCTTGTAGAATAGGGGCATCCCGGTCGAAGCATAAGCGTCCAGCATCTGCTCCGCCGTAATCACCTCGATCTGGTTCGGGAAGACATCGAGACCTAATTCGCCGATCGCGATTTTTTCCACCGCGTCGTGAATACGCTGGATTGTGCTAAAGTCCCAGTCCTTGCCGGTGAAGAGCAGGTTTCCACCACCGCTTGGCTGCATCATGGCGCTGTCTCCCCTGCGCTTTCGCGCTTTTGAAACAGTTGACGAAACACGGGGTAGATATCCTCACGCCGCGACACCCGCCGCATCTGGAATCGGCCGCTGGTGTCTTTCAGCCCTGCATAGGTCCGCCACAACGTGGTCGCACCGGGATGTGCTATCGAGAGCGAGGATCCGTGGCTCGGCTCGCTCACCTCAATGTAGGCAAAGTACTGGCAAGCCGGAAGCAGCTGCTTCGATAGCAAATCCCGCGTTCGCTCATTATCGCCCGGCAGGTTATCGCCGTCCGAGGCCTGCGCTGCATAGATGTTCCAGTTGGCAGGATCATATCGCTCCCGCACGATGCCAGCCATTTCCGCCAGCGCCGATGAGACCATCGTTCCGCCTGTTTCGGCGGAACGGAAGAAGGTGTCCTCGTCCACCTCTTTTGCTTTGTCGGTGTGGCGGATGAAAACTACATCCACATGCTTGTAGCGGCGGGTCAGGAACACGTGCAGCAGCATGAAAAAGCGCTTGGCGACGTCCTTCATATGCTCCGTCATGGATCCCGACACGTCCATCAGGCAGAACATCACGGCCTGGGTGATCGGTTTGGGGAAGGGCTCGAAGCGACGGTAGCGCAGGTCGATCGGGTCGAGGAACGGGATCCGCGCCCGCCGCCGCACGATTTCGCGAAGCTCTGCCTCCAGCCGGTCCGCCGCCGTCGCATCCCCTACGCTCAATGCTTCGGCCAGCGCCTCCTCCAGCGCCTCGGCTTCCGTCAGTTTCGGCCGCCCGAGCGCGATGCGGCGCGACAGCGACATTTGAAGTGTCCGCGCCAGCGACAGGTTCGCCGGGGAACCCGTAGTGGTGTAGCCGGCGCGCCGCAGTCCCTCGGTCTCTATCTCCGCGACCCGGTGCTTGGCCAGATCCGGCAACTCCAAATCGTCGAGGAAGATCGACAGAAACTCCTCGCGCGTCAGGACGAAGCTGAAGCTGTCCTCGCCGTCTTCGCCTCGGCCGGCGCCACCCGGCCCCTCGCCGCCGCCGCGTGGGCGGTCGATTTGGTCTCCCTCCACATAGTCGCGGTTGCCGGGCAGCACGAAGTCCCGGCGTGTGCCGGGCCCACGCCGGAACGTCGGTTCCCGGATACCGTCGACGGGGATGGTCACTTCGCCGGAGGCGTCGAGATCGCCGATGCCGCGGTCGGCGCTTTCCTCATGCACCGCCCGCTTCACCATCTCCTTGGCACGCCTCAGGAATCGCTGCCGGTTGGCAAAGCTTCTGCCACCTGGATTCAGCCGTCGATCGATGATGTGCATCGCTCCACCACTCTTGCTCGGCGCGACCCCAAAAACCGCTTCCAGCGTTTGCGATCGCGCTCCCGATCAACCGGCCTGCTTCACCCGCATGTACCACTCCACCAAACGTCGAACCTGGCGCTCGGTGTAGCCGCGGGCCATCATCCGCTCCACGAATTCACCGTGCTTCTTCTCGCTTTCGCTGTCCTTCTTCGATCCGAACGAGATCACCGGCAGCAGTTCTTCAACTTGACTGAACATGCGCCGTTCGATCACGTCGCGGATCTTCTCATAGCTCGCCCAGGACGGATTGCGCCCCTTGTTGGCGGCGCGCCAGCGCAGCGCGAACTTCACGACCTCGTTGCGGAAGTCCTTGGGGTTCGCGATGCCGGCCGGCTTTTCGATCTTGGTCAGTTCCTGGTTGAGGAGTTCCCGGTCGAGCATCTGTCCGGTATCGGGGTCCTTGAAGTCCTGATCTTCGATCCAGGCGTCGGCATAATCAATATAGCGGTCGAACAGGTTCTGGCCGTAGTCCTGATAGGATTCCAGATACGCCTTCTGGATTTCGTTACCGATGAATTCGGCGTAACGCGGCGCAAGATCGGCCTTGATGAACTCCAGATACCGCTTTTCCGTCTCCGGCGGCAGTTGTTCGCGCTTTAAAGACTGTTCGAGGACATACATCAGGTGCACGGGGTCAGCGGCCACCTCCACCGTGTCATGGTTGAACGTCGCCGCCAGCACCTTGAACGCGAAGCGGGTGGAAACGCCATCCATGCCCTCGTCAACGCCCGCCGCCTCCTTGTATTCCATCATAGAGCGGGCGCGGGGATCCACCTCCCGCATGCTTTCGCCGTCATAGACACGCATTTTGGAAAAGACGTTGGAGTTCTCATGCGGTTTCAGCCGGGACAGCACGGCAAAGCGCGCCAGCATCTCCAGCGTCGAGGGCGCACACTGCGCATCCGATAGCTCGGATCCCCGGATCAGCTTTTCATAGATCTTCTGTTCTTCCGTCACGCGCAAGCAATAGGGCACCTTGATCACGTAGATACGGTCGATGAAGGCCTCGTTGTTGCGGTTGGCCTTGAAGCTCTGCCATTCCGCCTCGTTGGAATGGGCCATCACGATACCGGAAAAGGGGATGGCGCCGATGTTCTCGGTGCCGATGTAATTGCCTTCCTGCGTCGCCGTCAGCAGCGGATGCAGCATCTTAATCGGGGCCTTGAACATCTCCACGAACTCAAGAAGCCCTTGGTTCGCCCGGTTCAGCCCGCCGGAATAGCTGTAGGCGTCCGGATCGGCTTGGCTGAGGTGTTCCAACTTGCGGATATCCACCTTGCCGACCAACGAGGAGATATCCTGGTTGTTCTCGTCCCCCGGCTCGGTTTTGGCAATCGCCACTTGGCGCAGGCGCGAGGGCGTGATCTTCACCACCTTGAAGCGGGTGATGTCGCCGTCGAACTCGTCCAGCCGCTTCAGGCACCACGGGCTCATCAAGCCTGTGAGGCGCCGGCGCGGAATGCCGTAGGTCTCCTCCAGCATGTCACCGGCCGTCAGCGGGTCGAACAGCCCGAGCGGGCTTTCGAACACCGGGCTCACCTCGTCTCCCGCCTTCAGCACGTAGATGGGAACCACCTCCATCAGCGCTTTCAGCCGCTCTGCCAGCGACGACTTGCCGCCCCCCACCGGTCCGAGCAGGTAGAGGATCTGCTTGCGCTCCTCCAAGCCTTGCGCGGCATGACGGAAGAAGCTCACGATGCGCTCGATCGTCTCTTCCATCCCGAAGAATTCGGCGAAGGCGGGATAGACCCGAATCGTCCGGTTCATGAAAATTCGGCCGAGGCGCTGATCGCGCGACGTATCCACCATCTCAGCTTCGCCGATCGCTTCCAAGATGCGTTCGGGCGCGGTGGCGTAAACCTTGGGGTCGCTCTTGCACAGGTCGAGATAGTCGGCAAGCGACATCTCGCTCGCTCGCTTGTCTCTGTAGATCCTAGAAAAGTTCGAGAACACATCCGATTCGATCATGGTGATACCTACCGTTCACCGCTCTCGCGGAAAGCCCACGTCATTCTAAGCACTAACGCGCCGAACCGCCTTTTCGATCGCTGCCCGGGCGTAAGTACGGTCCCTACTTTGGTCCAGTCAGCGGTTCCGTCAGCCCGCGCGACCTGAATTCCCGACGTCTGTTCACCCCCAGCACATAAGGGCTTCGCCCTTCTTCGGCACCCCCACCTGCGACCCCTAAGGCGAAATACATGGCATTTTGCGAATCGAATGCGCCGGGTTACGAGGCAGGATACATTCAATTATGGTATGCTTACTGTGGCAGAAAAGGTGACGCTCCGATAATTTGAACACCGCATCCGGCCTCGTTGGCCGTCCGTTTGAAAACAGCATGGTCCAGCAAAGACTTCGAGCCGGCTTGCCGCTCGTGTCGATCGCAAGACGGCTCCTCGCCTAACGTTTTGGAGGGAGAGAGCACATGGCAGATCACAGCGGACAATCACGGCCGAACCGTGCCGGAGCCAGATGCGTGGCGCTGGTCGGGCCCTTCGCGAGTGGCAAGACAACCTTGCTCGAAGCTATTCTCGCCCGCACTGGCGCCATCCCAAGGCAGGGTTCCGTATCGGCCGGCACCACGGTCGGCGATGCCTCGCCGGAGGCTCGCGCGCACGGTATGAGCGTGGAGTTGAATGTGGCCGAAACTCATTTCATGGGGGACGACTACACCTTCATCGACTGCCCCGGCTCCACCGAGTTCCTTGGCGAGGCCGAGGGCGTTCTGCCTGCTATCGACTGCGCGATCGTCGTTTCCGAGCCGGACCCCCGCAAGGTCCCGGCCCTCCAGCTCATCATGAAGCGCCTCGTCGATGCCGGCGTGCCGCATCTGATGTTCCTCAACAAAATCGATACCTTCGCGAGCAAGATGGATGGCGGCTCGACGGGTCTGCGCGAAGCGCTCGACATCCTGTCGCCTGCCTCGCCACTGCCGCTCGTGGTCCGCCAGATTCCCGTCCTGAAAGACGGCGTGGCGGCCGGCTTCATCGATCTTGCCCTCGAACGGGCCTTTGCCTACCGCGACCACGCGCCGAGCGAGGCGACTGACATGTCCGCCAAAGAGCGTTCGCGCGGGGCACAAGCCCGGTTTTCCATGCTCGAACGCCTTGCCGATCACGATGACGAGCTGATGGAGGAACTCATCGGCGACATCGAACCGCCGCAGCGCCAAGTTTTCACCGATCTCGTCGAGGAGTTCCGCAACGTCCAGATCTGCCCGGTTTTTCTTGGCTCCGCCGAGCGCGGCCACGGCATTTTGCGCCTCTTGAAGGCGATCCGCCACGAAGCACCGGACCTCGCCCACCTTCACCGCCGCCTCGGCTTCACCCCCGGCCCCGACCCGGTCGCTCAGGTCATCAAGACCGTCCACACCGCCCACGGCGGCAAGCTGTCGGTCGCCCGCGTGCTTGCCGGCGAGATCGCCGACAACGCCACGCTCACCCGCTCCGGCGGCGCGGCGGACCGCATCTCCGGCGTCTACCGGCTGATCGGCCGCGACACCGTGAAGCGCGATACGGCTTTGGCGGGCGATACGGTCGCCTTCGGCAAGCTCGATCACGCCCGCACCGGCGATACGCTATCGGCCGGCCGCACACCCCGCGCCAATCTCGCCGCGCTCGCCTTGCCCGAGCCCGCGATGGCGCTCGCCATCCACGCGGGCGAGCGCAAGGACGAGGTGAAGCTCTCCGCGGCCCTTGCCCGTGCCTGCGAGGAAGACCCGGCGCTACACGTCACCCAACTGCCCGAAACCGGCGAAACCTTGATTGCAGGGGCCGGCGAGATGCACCTGCGCGTTGCCGCCGAGCGCCTTGCCAGCCGCCACGGGCTCACCGTCACCACGAGCCGCCCCAGCGTGGGCTACCGCGAGACCATTCGCGGCGCGGTCACCCAGCGCGGCCGGCATAAGAAGCAGTCCGGCGGCCACGGCCAGTTCGGCGACGTCCTTCTTGAAATCCGCCCGATGGCGCGAGGCGAGGGCTTCGCCTTTCTCGACCGCATCACCGGAGGCGTGGTGCCCAAGCAATACATTCCCGGCGTGGAAACCGGCGTGCGCGACGCTCTGAAGCGCGGGCCGCTCGGCTTTCCTGTGGTCGATGTTGCGGTGGCTCTCGTCGACGGTTCCTACCATACGGTGGATTCCTCCGATCAGGCGTTCCAGATGGCCGCCAAGCTCGGCATGCGCGAAGGGCTTGCCGCCTGCCAGCCCGTTCTGCTCGAACCGATCGAAAAGGTCGAGGTATACTGCCCCTCCGACGCAACCGCCCGCATCAACGCCATCGTCTCGTCACGGCGCGGCCAGTTGATGGGCTATGACGGTCGGCCGGGCTGGAGCGGGTGGGATGTGGTGGAAGCTATGATCCCGGCATCCGAGATTGGCGACCTCATCGTGGAATTGCGCTCGGCCACGCAAGGCGTCGCCCATTTCCGCCGCCGCTTCAGCCATCTCCAGGAGCTGACCGGCCGTTTGGCTGACGAGGTCGTGAGCCGGCACGCGAGCCCCGCCGCCGCTTGATCGGGAAATGCTCCAAGTGCGTCTCAGCGCGCCGCCTCGGCGAGCGCTTGGGGCGGTGCCTGATCGGGCGTGCAGGTCCGCGCGCGAAACAGCGCCAGCACCGGCGCGGGTGCGTCTCCGAGGCCAAAGGCATAGAGCACGCCCTCGATCTGGTTGCGCACGGTTGTCCTCAGCACCGGCTGCTCCGTCATCACCTGCCCGCCATAAAGGAACATGACCGTCTCATGCACGCCCTCCAGCGCCTTCAGCCGGTGAGCGGTCTGGCCGCGTGGATCGCTGGTCAGGATCGTGAGCACGCACGCGCCCGACTGAGCCATGGTTGCCAGTCCGAAGTCGCCGAAGTCGGCACTGTCCAGAATGAAGCCCTCATCCGCCAGGAACGGCCCGAGTTTTGGCGCCACGATCAATGGCTCCACTGCCGCGCGATCCTGCAGTGCCGCCGAGGTCGTCTTGCTGGCCACCGCCGCACCGGAAAGGGCAAACGCGAGCACGCCCACGATCACGCTCGCCGCGCCTTTCCGGCGACGATCTTCGTTTGTGCTCCGCTTTGGCCGCTGCTCAGGGCGGGGTGGGCCGGCTCCGATCCTGCAAATCGCAAACATCCACGTTAGCGAGGCGATCGAGGCGATCTCTGCACCAAACCCCGTGTGGATCACGTCAAACCAATCCGGCCAGCTCACCATTGCGGCCAGCCTCAGGATATTGATCGCGGCCACGCCGACGCACCCGGCAAGCACCCAGGCGATATCCGTCATCCGGCTAGGAATGGCGAAATAGCGTGTATAGGTGATGAAGGCGAGCGCCATCAGCGAGACGTCGTGGAACGACGAGCACGCCCAGAACACCACCACGGGCGTCTCGCCTTCGGCAAGAAGCAACGTATTGCCGTCGCGCGCCGCTCCGGTCAGCGCCGACACCATCGCCGCATCAAGGGCGAGCAGCGTTGGACCGATGAGCATCACCACCGCTGCTGCCCAGAACTTCGGCACGCTCAGCGCCGCGATGATCCACCCGGCGCGCGCACCCACGCTGCCTGGTCTTGACGTCACCACAAGCGCCGCGCCGATCAAAGTTACAGCGAGCCAACTCGCCCAGCCCACCGGCGCGAGAACCAAAAGTGCGACGATACCGAGCAGCGCGGCATCTGAACGTCTCCCCTCGCCGGGTATTTCGGTCAGCAAAACGAGCCCTGCCGCGGCTGCAAGCCAGATGACGGGGTGAAGGTCGAACAGCCTGAACGCTGCCCGCAGCGGCTCGCTGCCCGACAGCGCACCGTGGACCGACAGCGTTATGGCGCTTGAGAAGGCGACAACGAAGAAGGCGGAAAAAACGAAGGCGCGCGCTGGAGAATTCCAGAGGACTACAAGAGAGCGATCTGTCGCCATAAAACTCTCCAGCCGCCATGGGCAAACCGCTTGACCGGCCGCCACTTTCTGGGACGTTCAGGGCCGCCGGCCCCGCACTAGACCATAGGCACCCAGACCGATCAGGGCCGGAAGGGCAAGCACTGTGATCGGCAGCGGTGCGCCGCGTCCTGGCTTGTGCTTGTGGCCCGCCCACGCGGGCGCGCAGGACAGTGCTGTCACGACCGCCACCGCGAGCAGATGTTTGGTCACCGACATTGTGGCCTCCTATCGCAGCCGCTTGATTGCTGGCTGCAACCGGAACGATAGGTCGTGTGATCTGGACGAGGGGGGCCCCAATCCGGAGTAGGCGCCTTAAGCTCTTTGCCGCAAAGGGCCTACTCGGGCGCTCGCGGCCAAACAGGCGCGCGATCCGTTGTGCCTTGAATTCATGGGCTGAAATTCGCAAATCTGGAAGAATCAGAGGCTTTGTGGCTCTTGCAAGCTGTCCTTTAAATCACGCGAACGAGACGCGCACCCGCGCGCCAGGCGTCCGGACCTCGCCGGAAACAGCATTCTGCCCCCCAAGCGGCACCCGCTTCTCCACGCCCGGCATCAGCGCGAAGCCATCGTCGGCAGGCGTCAATCCCGCGCCGGTCACGAACACGAAGGGAGCATAGGTGTCTGTTTGCAGCACCAGCACCGCGCCCTCCGGGCCGATTTCCACGGCGGCGCTGATCGCCGGATCGGGAAAGCCCTGCTTCAGCCCCAGCGGATGGTGAAAGGCCTCCGCGATCGTCCGCCCGTCGCTGCCCGTCAGCCGCACCGCCGTCACATCATGGCCGGGCGGCCCGAAGCGGTAGGCATAGGTCAGGTCGAAAAACGCGCCGATCACGTCGAAGGCCGCCATCTCCTCGGCGCTGCGAGGCGAAAGCGTCACCGGCCGGGAGCGCGTCAGAACAGGCGTGCGCCCGTCCCGCAGACAGGTCAGCGTCAGCACGGCCTCCACCGTGTCTGCCGTATCGTTGATCAGATGGATCGCCAGCCCGTTGACGCCCTCGTCGGTCAGCGTCACCTGCACGGGGCGGAACGCCCGTTTCAGGGCATACCACGCTGCTTTCGGCTGGCCCAAGTGGTCCAAAACGCCCCATCCTGATCCGGGCGCTACATCCATCAACGTCCAGACGAGCCCGCCCCGCGTCGGCGAGCGGCCGCGCCGCCATTCCGCGAACACCGCCTCCATCGCCGCGCCGGGTGCAACGCGCGCGAGATCCAGATAGAGCGTCGTGTCTTCCTCCCGCAGCCGCGCGGGATCGACGCCGAACAGGAGCCCGACGTAATGGTCGCGCACATCGGCGAAATCCCAGTCGGCGCCCAGATCGCGCGGCCCGCCGCCCAGATTTCCATCTGCCGGCACATTGGCAAACGCCAGACATTCCGATGCGAATGTCACCTCTGCCCGCCGGGCATCCTCCAGTGGCCTGCGATAGGCTCCAACGCCATAGTAATGCGCTACGCCCCGGTCCACTGCGAAGGGCAATGCGCCGCCGATCGGCGAATTCGCGACATAGGGAACGTCCGGCCTGACCGACGCCGCCACCTCCGTCAGCACCGTCGTGAACGGCTGATCCGGCCAGCGATCCGCCGGCAGGCCCATCATCGCCGCCTGCTGAAAATTCTCCGAACCCCCGCAGAGCACCGCGAGTGATGGCGCGGCCCCGATCTCCGCCAGCATGTCCATCGCCTCCGCGCGGTAGACCTCATCGGCGGCGGGATAGTCGAAATTCGCAAAAGAGAACTCCTGCCAAACGAGGATTCCAAGCTCGTCGCACAGGTCGAAAAACGCCCGCGTTTCCGGGATCATCGTCCCGCCCACGCGAATCATCGTCATTCCGGCTTGATGCGCCCGCCGCAGGATCGGCTCATAGGCCTTCCGCGTTCCGGGCAGCGCCACCACGTCAGCGTTGGTCCAGCAGGCGCCCCGGCAGAACACCCGCACGCCGTTCACGATCAGCCCGAATCCGTCGCCGGCATCGCGCTCAATCGTGCGGAAACCCACGCGGCCAAGGTCGATCGCCACGCCGCCGGCCTCGACGCTAACGTCATAAAGCGCCGCCTCGCCATATCCGTTCGGCCACCACCGCCGAACGTCCGGGAGTTCGATCCTCCCCGTCCAGCGCCCGCCGTCCGCTTGCATCTCCACCCGCTGCCCGCCGCACAGCAGCGTCGCCGCCTCGGCTCCCACCATTGCGAGCGACACCGCGAGCACACCCGTCGTCCCCGCCATTGTCGCGGACACCCGCATGTCCTCGGCCGTCACGGGTCCGCGCTCCACAAGCATCGCCGCGCGGGTCGGTCCCACCGCATCGATCGCGGGGCACCAGCCCGGCATATGACCGAACAGCGTCGTGCGAACATGGCGAAGGCCCTGGTTCGGGATCATCGGCACCCGCCAGCGCGCGCGTGGCCCCTTCGCGGCAAGCGCGGGAGCCAACGCGCGAAAGGCGATCGCCAGCCGGTCTCCCGCCTGCACGGTCACGTCAAGGTCATGGCGCCGGAAGAAATCGCTTGATGTGACAATCAATTCGCCGCCGAGATAAACCTCGGCGAGGGTCGCCAGCCCCACCAAGACCAGCCGCCGCGACCCGGTTTCGGCACTCTCGGTCACATACCAAACATCGCGGTGATGCAGCGTCAGCGCATCGCCCCGCTGCCAGTGCCCCGCCGCCTCCAGCGCGGACGCCGCAGTTCCCGGCACCGGAGCGCCTATCCACGACAGCCCGGCTGCGTCCAGGCTTTCCGGATGCGCGATTACGCCCGCCTCGGTCACGGTCATCCGCCAGGTCAGCGGCATGATCCTGTCGCCGGTCGCGGGCTGCCAGCGCATACGTCACCCGAAGCGGCGGTTCAGCCGCTCCATCGTCAGATCCCAGGCATCCGCCGCGCCCGCCAGCATCGCCGGCAAGGCCTCCGCCCGCTGCCGTGCCACTGCGCGTGCAAGCTGAAACTGAACGGTTTTCGCCCCTTCCGCGATCGCCAGCGCTGGAACGGCCGCATCCGTAGCACCCAAGAAATCGAGCCCCGCTGCCATCAACTCGAAGTTCGCGCCAAGCTGGCGCAGCGTGTTGAAGGCGTATTTGTGAAAGAACGCCGGCCGCTCATAAAGCGCTACCGCCTGCGCCGCGAACCGTCCCTGAAACGCCCGGACCGGGTTATCCGCCGGCCGCCGCGCCCAATGCCGGGCAAACAACGCCTCGGCCTTGGCCCTGACGTCGCCGCCGGGGGCCCGGCCGATTTTCACGAACTCGGTATAGGGCAAAAACGGCCTCTCGGCCGTGCGGCTTTCGAGCTGGAACACGCCGGCGAAATCCTCGCCCGCCAGCGCGTGATAGCCGCCGTTGTGGAAATACTCCATGCGCCCCGCATCCAGATCGATGCGGTTGATCCCGACCGTCGTCTTGCCATGCTCTGTCCGGTAGGACACTCCCCGCGTATCAGGAAGGTGGAAGCCGTCTACCTCCATCAGCACGAGCCGGCCTCGTCCAACCTGCTCGGCGGCATGGCGTTCGGGTGCGTCAAAAATCGCAAGCTCGCCGAGTCTGAGGCCATAAAGGCTTTCCATATCCTCGGGCGGGATCTTGAAGAACGAGAATTGGTCGCCCTCAAAGTCCATCGTCACGGTAAAGCCCATCGCCGCCGCCGGCTCCAGACCGAGCGCCGCGATCACCTCGATCCAAAGGTCGACCGAGCAATTTGTCTCGGGCCAGATCCGGTCGCTGCCGTGGAGCGCGTGCGGCCGGTAGCGCGCCGGGTCCAGCCCTGCGAACACCGCCGTTGCCGTCTCGGCTTGAAGCGCGCTCACGCCGCGCCCCATAGCGCGCGGCGAACCCCCGCCGGCCAAGCCGTCACGTCCAGCCCATGATGCCGGAAGAGGGCGAGCGCCACCCGTTCCAACCCGAAGCCCACGCAAGCGGTGTGCGCGGTCTCGCCCTCGGCGGTCTTGATGTCCCAGGTCTTGCCGAAATGGTCCTGATGATAGTTGAACGACAGGCAGGCCGTCGGGCTTTCCACCGAATTCACCGGCACGAGTAGCTCGAACTTCAGCCCCTGGTCGCGCTGGTTGTTCTTCATCATCCGGCCCGCGCGCCCGAAGAAGGGATCGTTCGCAACGTCCACCGTGAACGGCAGTTCCAGCGCCGCAATCAGGGCCTGTCCGCGGTCCAGCCACATCTGACGGAAAGCGACCACCTGCTCAGACGTGCCGGCCCGCACATATTCGCGCATGCGGAACATCTGCATCCGCGTCGGCTCATTCGAAGGCTCGCGGCGGAAGCAATAGGATTGCAGGTCGAACAGCACACCCTCCGCCGGCATCGGCCCCCGCCGCGCGATGATGGGGTAGAGCGGGTAGCAGGCCGCCGGGGTCAGCACCACGTCGGTCGCCTTTTGCCCATCGGTCCAGTCCTCGCCCGCGCCAAGGCATTCCAGCAGCGCCGCGTGGTCGTGGTCGTTGCCGCAAAAAGCGTGCACGGTTCCGGCGAGCTGCGGAAAGCTCTTCAGATAGCCCGACCGCTCGAACCAACTCCGGTTCATCGCGGGCGGAAACCTCAGCACCTCAGCACCTTCGTCCGCTCCGAAGCCCGTCACCAGCGCGTCAAAGCGCGTGATCACGTCTTCGAACACGCCCGAGCGGCCATAGAGCCCTTGAACCCCCGTTTCCACCAGGAGACCGGAGGCGAACAGCTTGTCCAGCAGTCCAGCAGCCATATCCATGCGCGTTACCCCATCAGGCTCATGTCCGGCCGGGCCATCAGAACCAGGCTGGCGGTATTCATGAGAATGCGGTCGTTGGAGACCATGAGTTCGGCCGAATGCGCATCGCGCAGGTGCCGGCCAAGGCTATAGGGCGTGCCGTTCTTGTATCCGGCAATGCCGCAGATCCGCAGACACGTCTCAACGATCTCAAGGATCTTTTGAGACATGGAAACCTTCAGAAGATTGATCGAGGCGCCGAACGAAACCGACGACAACACGTCCGGCTCGCCTTTGGCCGCTTCGTATTTCTCGATCGAGACGAGAAGCGTCGAGCGCAGCATTTGCAGCGTCGCCATTGCGCCCGCCAGGGCCACGGCGCCGGGCGGGGTCTGGTTCGGCATTCGCCTCGCCTCGGCCTTCAGAAATGCCTGCGCCCGCGCCACCGCATCCGCCGCGATGCCGTACCAAAGGCCGCCCCACAGCAGATGCGCGTTGGCCAGCATCGACTGCGCCGCGATTTCCGCGAAGGGCTTCGGCACGATCTGCGCTGCGTCGCCCTCGCTTTCGAACCGGAACCCTTCCGAGCACGTTCCGCGCATGCCCATGGTGTTCCAGTCGTGGGTCTTCTCCAGCGTAAACTGGTGCTTCAAGACGACGGTCATCACCTGATCAGTTGTCGGCGCCGCCTCATGGGCGCGCGACGTCACCATGATCGCGTCGGCCTCGCGGGCGTAGGAAATCACGCTCGCGTCCTTGCCAAGCCGGAAAAATCCGTCCGTCACCTCGATCGCGCAGAGCGAATTGCGCATATTGCCGCCGATGCCCGCTTCGGTCGTCGCCGAGGCGATCAGCAATTGCTCGCCCGCAACCCGGCGCATGAACGCGCGGTGCCAGTCGCTCTCCTGTCCGTGCTCGACAAGGCTCGACACCTTGATCTGGTGCATCGCGAACACCATCGCCGAGGCCGCGCAGGCCGCGCCAAGGATCGCAGCGACGTCGGCGATCTCACGCGTCGAAGCGCCCTCGCCGCCAAGTTCCACCGGCATCATGATGCCAAGCAGCCGCTCGGCACGCAGGGCTTCGATCGCCTCGCGGGGGAAACGGCCTTCGGCGTCCACCGCATCCGCGAAGGTCGCCGCCACGGCCGCCGCCCGCCGCGCCCGATCGGCGAGGCGGCTTCCGATTGCCGTCAGGGGGGCGTTCATCACGCGGCCTTTCGGTCGGCGGTCAGCTCAGCCACGCAGGCTTCGATCGCAGCGATGGTCTGAAACGACCGCCGGTTCAGCATCCGGTCGGGAAACTCCACGTCGAACGCGTCTTCCAGCGCCAGCATCAATTGAACGGAGGCGAAGGAGGAGAGGCCGGCGGCATAAAGATCGGCGTCGGCGGCAAGATCGGCCACGTCGCCCGACAGTCCGCCATGGCTTGCGAGCAGATCTCTCACGGAAACGGTCATCGAAGCACCTCATCGCATGCTGGTGCCTCGCGGATGGAGGCACCCTCTTCAATGAGGCTTCAATTTAGACCATCGCCATCACTGGTATAGTTAATCTCGCTTAAATCATCTCACTAATCGCAACTGTGGTTAAATTCGATGCGTCGAAAAGGCAATCGTAGCTCGTTACGACGCGTTTACCTTAACGAAGAATTAAATCTCATACCCGCTTTCACTTTGGAACGGCCAGACTGTCCTCGTCCGATCCCAGTTGCTGCGGCGGCAACTGTCCTGGCGGGATCACCGGCGTCGTACCGGGATCAGGATCGGGAGCTTGCTGGCTGATCTCCGGATCCATGCCCGCCGGCGGCCGGATGATGCCACCGGTCTCGTTCAGCTTCTCGCTCAAAGTCCCGCAGGGCGAGCCGTCGCCGGTCCGGCCCTTCACGCAAGGGTCGGCCTCTGGCACGGTCTGCGGTGCCTGCGCGCTTGCCTGGAAGGGCGTTAACGCGGCGATCGTCGCCGCCAGAAGCGCTCTTCTCATCGCCGGGTCCTCCCCGTCTTGCGCCCCCGCTTTAAAACAGAACCCGCCCCGTTTCCGCCGGTGCCGGGCGCCTGCCCGTGGTCACGGCTTTCAGGAAGTTATAGGCATGCACCATGGTCGATGACGGGGCGTCCCAATACTCCGCGCTATCGGCCCGCACCTTCAAAAGTGCGATGTTGGGATCGTCCTGCCCCTGCGGGAACCAGGTGCGCATGGCTTCCGTCCACAATTCGGCGATCTTTGCGCGGTCGTCCACGACTTCGGCCACCCCATCCACGGACACGTAGGTCTGGCTGTCCCAATCGGCATAAGTCAGGAGCACGCGGCCGGTCTCGCCGAGTTCGTCGACCTTGCGAGACCGGCGATCGGTGAAGAACCAAAGCTCACCGTCGAATTCGGTCTGGGCCGCCACCATCGGCCGGGCGTGCATATGCTCGCCGCCGGCGTGGGTCGCCATCATCGCCACTTTGATGGTATTGATCATGTCCCAGATTTTGGTCTTGGCCTCTGGCCCGGTCTTGGTTTCCATCGCGCGGCTCTCCTGGTTTCGCCCTCGCTTTACGACGCGCGAGAGGCCCCCGAGGTTCCGCCCCTCAGGCCACCAGTTCCACCATAACCGTCACCGACCGCACCCGCGTGCGGCCGCGTTTGGAACCTCGGCGGCTATGCCGCCGCCCGGGCGATCACGCCCTCGAAATAGGCGATCGTTCGGGCCAGACCCTCCCGTAGCGACACCGTCGGTTCCCAGCCAAGCGTTGACTTGGCTTCGGCAATGATCGGCTTTCTCTGCTTCGGGTCGTCTTGCGGCAGCGGCTTGTGCACCAGCTTGGAAGCCGACCCGGTGAGATCCTTCACCAGTTCCGCCAATTCCCGCATCGTAAACTCGCCGGGGTTGCCAAGGTTGATCGGCCCGGTCACCTCGTCTGGCGTCGCCATCATGCGCAACATGCCCTCGACGAGATCGTCGACATAGCAGAACGAGCGGGTCTGCGTGCCTTCGCCATAGAGTGTGATGTCCTCGCCCCGAAGCGCCTGCATGATGAAATTGGACACTACCCGCCCGTCGTTGGGGTGCATGCGCGGCCCATAGGTATTGAAGATCCGGACCACTTTGATCCCCACATTATGTTGGCGGCGATAATCGAAGAACAGAGTTTCGGCGCAGCGCTTGCCCTCGTCGTAGCACGAGCGCGGACCGATCGGGTTGACGTTGCCCCAATAGCTTTCCGGCTGCGGATGTACCGATGGGTCGCCATAGACTTCGGAAGTGGATGCCTGCAACACCGGGATCCGCAAGCGCTTGGCAAGCCCGAGAATGTTGACCGCCCCGAGCACGCTGGTCTTCGTCGTCTGCACCGGGTCGAACTGGTAATGTACCGGAGAAGCCGGACAGGCGAGGTTGAAGATCTGGTCCACCTCCACATAGAGCGGCCATGTCACGTCGTGGCGCATCAGTTCGAAGTGCCGGTTGTCGAGGAGATGATCGATGTTCGCCCGGGTGCCGGTGTAGAAATTGTCGACACAGAGCACCTCTGATCCCTGTGCGACCAGCCGGTCGCAAAGATGCGAACCGATGAAGCCGGCGCCACCTGTCACAAGAACGCGGCTTGGAAAGAGCGACGAAGCGTTGATAAGTGTCATAGTAAAAATCCTATATGAATGATCAACCGGTTCGGGTGGCAATTTCTCGCAAAAGATTGCGAGCTCTTTCATCCCCCGCATCGGCCGCGCGCGCAAGATAATCTCTCGCAAGTGCGAGATCAGCGTGAACGGCAAAAAACGCATGATACTCGCCAAGCGCCACCGCCGCCGCAAGTTCGCCGCTGGCGAGCGCCTTTTCGAGGCACTTGCGGCCAGCCTCCAGGTCTTTTTCAACGCCGAAGCCACGGATCAAAAATCGGCCGAGGTTGACCATGGCGATGGTGCTCCCCGCCGTCGCCGCACGCGACCACCACAGCGCGGCTTGCGCCGGATCGGCCGGAATGCCCGTTCCCGTGGCATAGGCGACGCCGAGATCCACCTGCGCCTGGATGTCGCCGGCCTCGGCCTTGGCGTGCAAGGGCGAGCGTTCGGGTGGTTCCGGCGTCACCGTCTCGCGCGGGGCCCCGCGCGGCACCAGCGTCATCTGTGCAAGGTTCTGACGGGCGCCCGCGTGGCCCTTGGCTGCCGCCGAGCGATACCAGCGCGCGGCCTCGGCGGTATCGATCGGTCGGCCGATCCCGCGTGAAAAGAGGTCGCCGAGCCGCGCCATCGCTTCCGCGTCGCCGCGTGTCGCGGCCGCGCGCATCAGCTTTTCCGCCCGTTCCAGATCGCGCGGAATGCCACGGCCTTCGACGAGAAGCTGGCCGAGATGGCGCATTGCCTGGGCGTTGCCGCGCTCCGCCGCCTTCATCAGCCAATGGGCTGCCGCTTCCGTGTCGATCTCGACCCCGAGCCCGAACATGTGGAGCGCGCCGAGCGACATCAGCGCCGTCGGATTGCCGGCCTCCGCCGCCTTCTCAAACCACGCTTTCGCCTCGCCATGGTCGGGCGAGCCGAGATGACCGCCCGCCAAAAGCGTCCCAAGGCCAAGCGCGGCTTCGACGTTGCCGGCCTCCGCGGCCTTGCGATACCAGATCGCCGATTCCTTCGGATCAGGCGGCCCGCCGAGCCCCGCCGCCAGCGCGTAACCCAGTGTCGCCGCCCCGTCGAGATCGCCGTCTTCCGCCGCCATCCGCGCGAAGCGGCGCGCCTCCTCGGGGTCCGCCGCAACGGTGGTGCCGTTCGGGAAGAGCGCCTTGAGCGAACCTCTGTCGCTGGCCGCAGCCCCCGCGCCGGTGCCAGCCAGCAGCAGTCCTGCCAGCCGCGCGGCTGCTTTTGAATGCCCGGTCGCGGCCGCCGTGCGGAACCATGCAGCCGCGTCGGCCGGGTTTGCGGCCACGCCGTTACCGCCGAGATAGAGCAGCCCGAGCTGAAACGCGGCCTCCCGGTTGCCGGTCCGTGCCGATTTTAAAAGCAGCGGCGCCGCAAGGTCCGCCCGGCCGTTGGCCAGCGCGGCCTCGCCCAGGCGGCGGGCTTTTTCCGTACTCGAAAACAGCCGGCGCCACACGTTTCCGCCGACCGCTGCAAGAGGACGAAACAGGCCGCTTGCGATCATGGCTCGGTCATCCCCTCGTCCACGGTCTTCAGAGCGCCATCCAGCATATAGGCCAGCATGGTATGCGTGCCCACCGCGATGTCCGCCGTCAGCGGCATGCCGGGGATCATGCGGAAGTCTTTGGGAACCTTGCGAAGTTCCGCCTTGGTGATCTCCACCTTGGCGATGTAGTAGGCCTTGCCCGCCCCGTCCTTCGGCGTGAAGCTGTCGGCGCTGATCGAGCGCACGGTGCCCTTCACCGCGCCATGTTCCACGAAGGGCCAAGCGTCGAGCTTCAACTCCACGGCGTCGCCCACCTGCACCGAGCCTTGATCGCGCGCCTCGATTTCGGCGTCCACTTCCAGCTTGGTTTCGATCGGCACCAGTGTGAAGAGCTTTTCGGCCGGCTGCACCACCGACCCCACGGAAAACTGGCCGACTTGCAGCACCACGGCGTCCTCGACCGCGCGCAACTCCACGAGTTGGCGGCGCTTGTCGGCCTTGGCGGTTTCCTCCCGGATCTGCTCCAGCGCCCCGCGCCGGTCCGCCAGCGCCCGCGCCACCTCCGCCGATCGGCCACGTTCATACATGATCCGCTCGGCCCGCAGCGCTTCCAACTCGTGGCCGGTTGCCAGAATGTTGCCGCTGGTTGTGGAAACGTTGCGCTCCATTTCGATGCGGCTGTCGGAGGCCACCAGCTTGGAAAGCTTGGAGCCGACCTGCTTCTTCTCCAGTGCCGAGCGCATTCCCTCCACTTCGGCGTAAAGGGCCAGCCGTTCGGTGAAATAGGTCAGGTCGTGCCGCATGCGGGCGATCGTCTGCTCTGTTGCCGCGATCTTCTCGTCGAAGCGGGCCAATGCGGCGCTGTATTCGGCCTTGCGCGCCTCGTAGAGCGCGGTTTGTACGCGCGCCCAGGGGTCGTCCGCCGGGGGCATATAGAGGCTGCCGTCGAATTCGGCCTGCAGCCGCGCCACTTCCTGTGTCAGGCTCGCGCGCTGCTGCATCAGCCGGGTGTAATCGGCCGTCGAGAAGGTCGGGTCGAGGGCCGCCAGCAGCGTTCCCTTCTTCACGATCTCGCCGGCGCGAACATTGATCTGCCTGATGATGGCGATATCGAGCGGCTGCACCAGCATCGTCGGCGCTTCACTCACGATCCGCCCGCGCGCCTTCACCACCCGGTCCACCGGCACGACGGCCGCCAGAATGATGAGCACCGCGATCATCACCGTGATCGTGTGCAAGGTCGCGCGCGCGATGAAGGGAACCGGCGCGCCGATCAGCTCGGCGGTGTCGGACTGGAAATCGGCGATGGCGCGCCGCGCCGCGCCCTCATCCGTGGCGGACAGCGTCTGGCTTCGTGCCGTCATGACGGTCCTTTTGGGCAATGTGGCGGTTCTGCTGGAACCAGAGATGGGCATAGACGTCTGATCGTTGCAGCAGGTCCTCGTGGCGTCCGGTGTCGATGAGCTTGCCGCGCTCCATCACCAGGATCTGGTCGCAATCGGCCAGCGAGGCGAGGCGGTGCGAAATCACGATCACCGTCCGCCCTGCCGCCATCTGGCGCAGGTTGGCATTGATGATCGCCTCTGAATCGGGATCCAGCGCGCTCGTCGCCTCGTCGAAGACAAGCAGCGGCGGCTGCGTCACCAGCGATCGCGCGATCGCGATCCGCTGGCGCTGACCGCCCGACAGGTTCGAGGCGTGCTCTTCGATCATCGTGTCGTAGCTTTTCGGCAGCCGTTCGATGAATTCTTCGGCGCCCGCCATGCGCGACGCTTCGATCATTCCCGTCACGCCTGCTTCGGGCGCGGCGACCAGGATGTTCTCGCGGATGGTACCCTGGAACAGGAAGCTGTCCTGCAACACGACGCCCATGCGCGAGCGCAGATGGTCGAGATCAATCTCGCGCAGTTCCACGCCGTCCAGCTTGATCAGCCCTTCATAGCCCTGGTGCAAGCCTTGCAAGAGCCGCGTCAGCGTCGTCTTGCCCGACCCGGATCGCCCCATCACACCCACGATCGTGCCCGGCTCGATCGTGAAGCTCACGCCGTCGAGCGCCGGGGTGCGGCTATCGGGGTAGAAGAAGCGCACGTCGGAAAAGGTGATGCCCTGGTTCATCTCGGGCCGTGCGCCGCCCACCCGGCGCGGCTCCGGCGCCACGTTCACCACCGAGGCCACCTGCGTCACCGCCCCGCGAATCTCCTGAACCTGCTGCATCAGGGCCGCGATCTGCACGATCGGCTGCGTTGCGCGCGTCGCGATCATGGTGAAGGCCACCAAGGTGCCCGCGAAGATCGCTTTTTCGTCCTGGATCGCCAGCCATCCGCCAAGCCCGAGCGATCCGGCATAGATCAGCTTTTCCAGCGGTTGCAGGATCGTCTGCGGCACGTTGGACAGCATTTGCACCGCCGTCGCCTCGCGCACGGAGGTTGCCACACGCACGTCCCATTCGCGCCGCTTGCGGGCCTCCAGCGCCAGCGATTTCACCGTGCGCATGCCGGTGATGATCTCGATGAGGTAGGAGTTTTTCTTGTGCTCGGCCGTCATCACGCGGGTATAGGCCGCCGCCATCGGCTTGATATAGAGCGTCACCACCAACGCCATGATCGCGGCCACCGTCAGCACGAAGCTGGCGAGAATGGAGTTCAGAAGGAACATCGCCGGGATCAGCACGATCAGCGTCGTCGCATCCAGCAGCGTCGAGAATAGCTGCCCGGTCAGAAAAGTCCGGATGCGGCGCACTTCGGCCAGCTTATAGGCGATGATGCCCGTCGCGGTGCGGTCGAAGAAATCGATCGGCAGCCCGATCATACGGTCGAACATGGCAACTTGAACGCGCGCGTCGATGCGCGCCGTCGCCACCGCCACCATAGCCCGCCGGATCGCACCGAGCGCCGTCTCGAAGGCCAGGATCACCGCGATCACGGCGAAGGTCACGATCAGCGTTTCCACGCGCTGATGCACAAGCACCTTGTCGATCACCACCATGTAGAGCAGCGGCGGCACCAGCGCGAGTACGGAGAGCACGAGCGCCGCGATGCCGACATCGCGAAACAGCTTGCGCTCCTTAATCACCATGCCCGCCATCCAGCGGAAGCCGAAGGGTTGATCGTCGCTCGCCGCGTCATGCCGGCGGCGCAGGAACACCGTCTCGCCGGTCCAGGCGGCGGCAAGGCGGATCGCGTCGATTGGTACCTGCGGCGCGCTCGGCGCCAGAGGGTCCCGCACCATGATCGCCTCGACGTTGCCCTGCCGCACCGCGCGTTCCGCGATCACGCAGGCCCCGTCCTTGAGGCGCAATATCACGGGATAGGCATCGTCCAGGGTCTTCAAATGCTCAAAGGTGAGCCGCGACCAACGCGCCCTGAACCCTTCCGCCTCGGCAACGGCCACGAGCTTATCGAGCGACGGCTTTTCCGTGACCCCATGGCGGATCGCCAGCCGCGCGGCCGTCAATGCTACGCCCTGGCGCTCGGCGATCACCGCCAGCGCCGACAGCGCAGTATCGACCACGGCGGCTCCGTCTCCGGATTCGCCGTCAGGGCCGCCCTCCTGCATGTCTCGTTACCGCCCCGAATTGGTTAACAAATCCTTTTCAACGTTAGGGGCGAGATGGTTAACGAGTGGTTACTTTGCCGTTGTAATTTCCATGCGGGCCTTGCTGCGTCACACCTGCGGGCCATGCAGCGTCAGCCACAGGCCGGCGTGATCCACGTCGCCGTGATCGGCGATCGTCCGGCGAAAGAGATCCAGCGCAAGCTGCGAGAAGGGCGAGGGCGCCCCGGCCTGATCCGCCGTCGCCGTAGCGTTCTCCAGATCCTTGATCTGCATGGAGGTCTTGCCACCCGGCACGAAATCGCGCGCGACCATGCGCGCGCCGTGCAAATCCAGGATACGGCTTTCCGCGAACCCGCCGCGCAGCGCGTCGCGCACCGCGGCCGGATTGGCGCCCGCCCGCTCGGCCAGAACCAGCGCCTCGGCCACCGCGCCGATTGTGACGGCCACGATCATCTGATTGGCAAGCTTGGCCACTTGGCCGGATCCGGACGGCCCCACCAGCGTCGGCCGCCCCATCGCCTCGAACACCGGGCGCACCGCCTCGAACACCGCCGCCTCGCCGCCCGCCATGATTGCGAGCGTGCCGTCTTCCGCGCCCCGCGTTCCGCCCGAAACCGGCGCGTCCAGATGCCGGATCCCCCGCTCCGCCAGCCGCGCGGCATGCTCACGTGCTTCCGCCGGTGCGATCGACGACATATCGGCCACGATCGCCCCCGGCGCCATCGCGTCAGCCGCGCCGCTG
The DNA here is from genome assembly GCA_051861205.1 of Oharaeibacter sp. GTDB lineage: Bacteria > Pseudomonadota > Alphaproteobacteria > Rhizobiales > Pleomorphomonadaceae > JBHYDC01. The sequence goes on along the minus strand of JBHYDC010000003.1, from coordinate 111,428 downwards.
CCAAACAGCACGTCGGCCACCGTCGCCCCGCCCGAAAGCATGGTGATCACCACCTCCGCCTCCCGCACCGCCGAGTCCGGAGAAGGGGCCGCAACCGCGTCCAGCGCCACCAGCGGCACCAGCTTTTCCGGCGAGCGGTTCCAAACCGTCACCGCGAACCCCGCCCTCAGGAGCCGCGCCACCTGCCGCGACCCCATCAACCCCGTCCCCAGAAACGCAATCCGCGAAACCGTCATGATCCTCTCCCCATGCTGGCACGAGTGATGGCGGGGGACGGCGGGAATGGCAAGGCGGCGAACACGAGCCCGCATCCATACACCGCGCGCCCGGTCCGGCCCGTCACAGGACGTTCAGGCGAAATTCTACCTTAAGCCGGTGTCAGCGTTTGGCCGGGCATCTCGGCCATGAAACGGGCGCGGTAGTCAGCCGGACTGATGCCGATTTTGGTCCGAAAGTGGTGCCGAAGCGTATGGGCGCTTCCAAATCCCACGGCCATGGCTACCGCCTCCATGCCCGCATTGCTCTGACACAAGAGACGCTTCGCCTCGCTGATGCGCTCGGCCGCGATCCAATCCCCAGGGGTCTGTCCCGTTGCTTCGGAAAACCGGCGTAGAAATGTGCGCACGCTCATGCGGCTTTCGTCCGCCATTCGCCGCAAGGTCCAGTTGGTCGCCAGATCGGCCCGAATCCTGTCCAGAAGCGGAGCGATTTCCAGGCCCTCGCGCGCGGGAACCGGGCGATCCAGAAACTGCGCCTGCCCTCCCGTTCGATGCGCCGGCATCACCAAACGTCTCGCGACCGAGTTCGCGGTACTCGCGCCGAAATCCTGCCTGACCATCTCGATCAGAAGGTCGATACCCGCCGCGCTTCCCGCAGACGTGTATATCCGGTCATGAGCGCGGTAGAGCGAGGTGTCGTCAACCTCGACGTCCGGATACTTGCCGCGCAGCTTGTCGGCATAGCGCCAGTGCGTTGTTGCCACACCGCCCGAAAGCAGGCCCGTCGCGGCCAGAACAAAGGCGCCCGAGCAGACTGAAGCCAAGCGGGCCCCGCGCGCGTGTGCGGCACGGAGTTTCTGGCAGAGGGCTTCGGGAACGGGAACATCGGCGCCCTTCCAGCCGGGCACGACGATCATGTCGGCCTGTTCAAGCACCTCGGGGCCATTGTCCGCCACGATGACGAACCCGCCATGAGCACGCAACGGCCCCTCATCGACCGCGCAACTGGCGAAACGATACCATCCCGATCCCATTTCAGGTCGGGATAGTCCAAAGATTTCGGCCACGATGCCGAATTCAAAGGTACACAGCCCGTCATAGAGCAGCGCGACAACAAGGGGTCCGGTCAAGTTTGGCATGATCTTTACGTATATTGTCATCCGCGCCAATTGCAAGCACGGCGCCAAATCGTAAAAAGAGCGCGCGAACAAGGAGACTGACATGACCACATCCGTGACCGCCGCCCCGCCCGCTCCAAGCGACCGTGCCCGTGACCATTTTGCTGCTGAATTCACCTTCCAAACCGATTGCTGGGACGTTCATGAGGCGCTCGGTAAAGGCGCTGACTTCGTGCTTCTCGACGTGCGCAGCCCTGCGATGTTTGCCAAGGGCCATGTACCCGGCGCCGTCAATCTTCCGCATGGTAAGATCGTCCGCTCGAAAATGGCCACATGGTCCGACGAAACGGTATTCGTGACCTATTGTGCCGGTCCTCACTGTAACGGCGCGGCACGCGGCGCTTTGCGGCTTGCTGACTTGGGGCGTCCCGTCAAGATCATGGCCGGCGGCATCACCGGATGGCTCGACGAAGGCTTCGAGCTTGCCGTGGTCGAGATTGCGTGACGATGCAAATCAGAACAGCCTTTCTCAAGGATGCCGCACAGTTACTGGATTTGATCCAGCGCCATGCGGCGTTCGAGAAGGCGGCCGCGCGCGTGACACAAGCCGATCTCGCCGCCCTTCTTGCTCATCAAAAGCCCCCCACACATCTTATCGTGGCCGAGGATGAAACTGCCCTGATCGGCTATGCCGCCGTCACTTTCGACTACGCGCTCTGGAGCGCCTCTTCGTTTGCTCATCTCGACTGCCTGTTCGTTGCCGAAAGCGCACGCGGACAGGGGATTGGAAAGCAACTCTTCGAACGGGCAAAGCTTTTCGCCGCGGAGGTCTGGGCGGAGCGGATGGAGTGGCAAACGCCAGCCTGGAATTTGGACGCGATCCGCTTTTACGAGCGCGAAGGCGGCATCGGGCAGCCCAAAATGCGTTTCACCAAGCGCCTGCGTTCCCATAAGGGTGAAGCGCAGTCACGGTGATCAGCCTTGACCGCTTATGCAAGCGCGCGCACCCATTTTGCGACCTGACGGGATCGCCGGGCCGGAAAGACGCAGAAGCGTTCTCGCACGAGCGAAGTCTTCCAACTTCGCCGTGGAAGGCTTCAGGAATAAGCCGCGATCGGGTCGGCCGTGCTTGCCAGGGGCCTGGTTCGTGCTTGACGCAATACGGCCCGTCCTTTGGCCGTGATGCTGAGTAGCACCCCCCCGTCTTGGCCGGGTTTGCGATCGGCAAGTCCAGCATCGACAAGCTGTGCGCTCACCGGGCAAAACGTGGGCATGGCCTCCCATTCCTCAGCGGCCAGCCATTCCAAAAGTGAGAGTTCGGCGCCCGAAAAAGGCATGACGATACTCCGGATAAAGCCTATCTCGCGCGCCAAGCGCTCCCTGGCGCGTGTCTAGATAAGGCCGCAATTTACAATCCGGATAGCTGTTTGAAAACATCATATACTAAGCGAACAATATATTTTTCTGCGGAACGCCTGCCTTGAATCAACGTTACGGCAACTTTTGGCAACCTGACTGTCAAAAATCTAGACCCCCTTCAGGGCGTTACCCCGTAAATTTTAAGTAGACCTTTTATCCGGCTCACCGCGAGATCGGGGTCCGCCAGCAGCCCGGCGTTACCCGCCAGTCTGAACACGTCCGAAAAATGGCGGATCGAGCGCGCGGACTGCACGCCTCCGAGCATGGTGAAATGGCTCTGGTGGCCGTTCAGCCATGCCAGAAACACGATGCCTGCCTTGTAGTATTGTGTCGGGGCCTCGAAGATCCGGCGCGACAGCGGCACCGTCGGCGCCATCAGCCGGTCGTATCCCGCCCGGTCGCCTTGCCCCAGCAGCATCAGCGCCTCGGACGCAACGGGCGCGATCGCCGCGAAGATCCCCAAAAGCGCATGGCTGTGCCCCTGATCGTCGCCGGCGATCAGATCGGGATAGTTGAAATCGTCGCCGGTGAACATCATCACGCCCGCCGGCAACCGGCGGCGCAGCTCGATCTCGTAGGCGGCATCAAGGAGCGAGATCTTGATGCCCTCCACCTTCGCCCGGTTTCGCTCGATGATTCCGAGCACCACCGGCAACGCCTTTTCGAAGGCGTCCGATCCCCAATAGCCGCCAAGCGCCGGATCGAACATCGGTCCCAGCCAGTGCAGCACCACCGGTCTTGCGGCCTGCGACAAGATCCGATCATACACCCGGTCGTAATCCTCCGGCCCCCGCGCCACCCGCGCCAGTGCCCGGCTCGCCATCATGATGGCCCGCCCGCCCAGCCCTTCGATGAAGGAAAGCTGCTCCTCATAGCCCCGGATCACTTCGTCGACCGTCCGCACGGCGGCGATGTCGAGGTGATCCGTTCCCGCCCCGCAGGCCAGATCCGCCCCCGGCACGGTCCTCGCCTCCGCGATCGACCGCCGGATCAGCATTTGCGCCGTCGCCCAATCGCATCCCATGCCGCGCTGGGCCGTATCCATCGCTTCGGCGATGCGGAAGCCGAGCGACCACAAGTGGCGCCGGAACGCCATCGTCGCATCCCAGTCCACCGCGCCGCCCGACCACGGATCCACCGTCGCCATCGGGTCGGCCACGATATGGGCGGCCGCATAAGCGATGCGCGGAAACGAGCCCGGATCGATCGCCGCAACCGGCCGGGGTTCGGGCAGGGTGAACGGCTCCAGCGAACCGCCCAAAGTGGGAAGATGGATCGTGACGGCCATGGACAAGACTCCCATTCTTGACCTCAAGGAATTGGATCGTTCCAAAAATGTCAAGCCCGCACCCGTTACTCTGCTGTAAAACAGGCGTGCCTGCGCTTGACGCCGAACGTTACCCGCGCTATCAAACTGGAACGTTCCAATTTTCTAGGGGTAGAGACACAAGCGATGAATGCGTCCGACATCGACACCGAAAGCGCCGGGAGGGTGACGATGATCGACATCGCCCGCGACGCCGGTGTGTCGAAGTCCACCGTGTCCCTCGTCCTCCAGGCCTCCCCGCTGGTGAAGGCCGAAACCCGCGAGCGCGTTCTTCAGTCGATCGACCGCCTCGGCTACGTCTACAATCGCGGCGCCGCCAACCTGCGCCGTAGTCGCACTAATATCGTCGGCATGGTCATCAACGACCTCGGCAACCCGTTTTTCGCCGAACTCGCGGTCGGCATGGAGCAGGTGTTCCAGGCTGCCGGCTTCATTCCCTTCATCGCCAACACCGCCGAGAATGCCAAACGCCAGGCCGACGTGCTTCGCTCCATGCGTGAGCATGATATCGCTGGTCTCATCATCTGCCCGGCCAGAGGCACCCGCGCGGCGGATCTTTCCGCCCTTGCCGGCGGCGGCACGCCGGTCATCCTCGCCATGCGCCGCCTCGCCGGTCTCAAGGTTCCGACCATCGTGCCGGATAACCTGCGCGGCGCGCGCCGAGCCACCGAGCATCTTCTCTCTCTCGGCCACCGCCGCATCGCCTTCATCGGTGGCTACAGCGATATGATCGCTCAGAACGAACGCTGCGGCGGCTACCGGGCCGCGCTCGACGCTGCCGGCCTTGCGCCGGAACGGTCGCTCGTCATCGAAGGCGCCCCCAACCGCGAGACCGGTCTGCTTGCCGTGGACCGGATGCTGGATGCCGCCGAACCGGCCACCGCAGCCCTTTGCTTCAACGACGTGGTCGCCTTCGGCGTGCTCGACGGCCTCTCCCGGCGCCGCCTTGCCGCCGGCCGCGATTTCGGCCTGATCGGCTTCGACGACGTCCGCGAGGCCCGCCACACCCGGCCGCCGCTCACCACCGTCGCCGTCGACAGCGGCTCGCTCGGCGAGCGCGCAGCCCACGCGATGCTGCGCATGATTCACGGCGACGCCCGCGCCGAGGACTATGTCGGCGACGTCGCCCTCGTCATCCGGGAAAGCTGCGGGGCAGGGGAGGAGCTACGATCATGACCACCATCCGTTGGGGCCTCATCGGCGCCTCCACCATCGCCCGCGAATGGATGATCGGCGCGATCCGGGCTCAGCCGGACGGCGACGTCGTCGCTGTGATGTCTTCGAATGCCGACCGCGCCCGCGCCTACGCCGCCGAAAACAACATCCCCAAGGCGTACGATAGCCTCGACGCGCTGCTTGCCGATCCGCAGATCGACGCCGTCTACATCTCCACCACCAACGAGCTTCACCGCGATCAGGCCATCGCCGCCGCCCGCGCCGGCAAGCATGTGCTCGCCGAAAAGCCGCTCGCCCTCACCATCGCCGACGCCACCGCCATGCGCGATGCTTGCGCAGCCGCCGGCGTCGTCATGGCCACCAATCATCACCTGCGCAACGCCGGAACCCACCGCGCCATGCGCCAGGCCATCGCCGACGGCCTGATCGGCCGCCCGCTCGCCGCCCGCGTCTTCCACGCCGTGTTCCTGCCGCCCCACCTGCAAGGCTGGCGCATCACCAATCCGGGTGCCGGCGGCGGCGTCGTCCTCGACATCGCCGTCCACGACGCTGACACGCTCCGCTTCGTCCTGAACGACGAACCCGACGAGGTCGCCGCGCTTACCCAGTCCTCCGGCATGGCCTCCGCCGGCCTCGAAGACGCTGTCATGACTACCGTCCGCTTCCGCTCCGGCCTCATCGCTCAGACCCACGACGCCTTCACCACGAAATACGCCGGCACCGGTTTCGAGGTCCACGGCACCGAGGGCTCCCTGATCGGCCGCGATTGCATGACGCAAAAGCCCACCGGCACCGTCACGCTGCGCACCGCGAGCGGTGAGCGCGAACTCGATATCGACCGCGAGAACCTTTACGTCCGCGCGCTCCGTGCCTTCCACGCCGCCATACGTGGCGAGGGGCCGCCCAGCGCCACCGCCGCCGACGGCATCCGCTCCCTCGCCTTCGGCCTCGCCGTGCTGGAAGCCGCCCGCACCGGAACCACCGTCAAAATCGCCGTCTGACGCACCTTCACGAGCCTGAGCCAGCCCATGTCCAAAATCATCACCGCGGATCAGGCCGCCCGTCTCATCCCGGACGAGGCCGTGGTCACTGTCTCTTCCTCCTCCGGCCTCGGCTGCCCGGATGCTGTGCTCGCCGCCATTGGCCGGCGCTTCGAGGCGGAGGGCCACCCGCGTGCGCTCACCACGCTTCACCCCATCGCCGCCGGCGACATGTGGGGCGTCAAGGGCATCGACCACATCGCCAAAGACGGCCTTCTCTCCACCGTCCTTGCCGGCTCCTACCCCTCCGGCCCGTCGTCGTCCGAACCGCCTGCGATCTGGCGCATGATTGGCGACAACCGCGTCGCCGCCTACAACATCCCCTCCGGCATCCTGTTCGACATGCACCGCGAGGCGGCGGCCAAGCGGCCGGGCGTCCTCACCAAGGTCGGCCTCGACACCTTCGTCGATCCCGCCCGCGAAGGCTGCGCCATGAACGCCCGCGCCGCCGCGCGCCCCGTCGTCACCCGCACGACCTTCGACGGCGACGACTGGCTCTACTTCCGCGCCATCGTCCCCTCCGTCGCCATCATCCGCGCCACCACGTCGGACGAGCGCGGCAACCTCACCTATGAGCACGAAGGCGCATTCCTCGGCCCGCTCGATCAGGCGATGGCCGTCCACAACAACGGCGGCATCGTGATTGCGCAGGTCAAACGCGTCGCCAAATCCGGTACCTTGAAGCCGCAGCAGGTTTACGTTCCCGGCATTCTCGTCGACCACATCGTCGTCGCTCCGGACCAGATGCAGACGACCCAAACGGCCTACGAGCCCGCCATCTCAGGCGAGATCTTCCGCCCGCTGGACAGCTTCGAGATCCCCGCCTTCGACCCGGCGAAGGTCATCGCCCGCCGCGTCGCGCTGGAGCTGAAAGACGGCTGGGCCGTCAATATCGGCTTCGGCATCTCCGCCAACGTTCCCCGCATCCTCATCGAGGAAGGCTGCCACGGCGCCGTCACCTGGGTTATCGAGCAAGGCGCGGTCGGCGGCGTCCCGCTCCTCGACTTCCAGTTCGGCTGCGCCTCGAATGCCGAGGCCATCGTCCCCAGCCCCTATAACTTCACCTATTTCCAGGCCGGCGGCTTCGACTGTTCGCTGCTCTCCTTCCTCCAGATCGATCGCTTCGGCTCCGTCAACGTCTCAAAACTCTCCGCCCGCCCCCACGTCACCGCCGGCGCGGGCGGCTTCGTCGACATTACGAGCCGCGCGAAGAAGATCGTCTTCTCCGGCTATTTCAACGCCGGTGCGAAGCTTGCCATCGAAAACGGTGCGCTCCGCATCGACCGGGAAGGCAAGGTCAAGAAGCTGGTCGGCGAGGTCGAGCACGTCTCCTTCTCCGGCCGCCGCGCGGTCCTCCAAGGCCAGGACATCACCTACGTGACCGAGCGCTGCGTCATGAAGCTGACGCCGGATGGCGTCGTCGTCACGGAACTTGCCCCCGGCGTCGACCTTGCCCGCGATGTCCTCGCCCAATCGGAATTCCCGCTCCTCGTTTCGCCCACTCTCGCCCGCACGCCGGACCGCCTCTATCATCCCGCTCCGATCGGCCTCGACCTCAAGGCGGCCGTGAAATGACTCACCGCGTCCTCACCGAGATCCACGGCCCCGTCGCCGTCCTAACGTTGAACCGGCCGGACAAGCTGAACGCGCTCGATCAACCCCTGATCGACGCGATTGAGGCTTGGATCGACAGCGTCGAGAAAAACCGCGCCATCCGCGCCGCCATCATCACCGGCTCCGGCGAGCGCGCCTTCTCCGCCGGCGGCGACATCACCGCGTGGGCGGGCCTCGACCCCGTCACCTTCGGCCGCGAGTGGGTGCGAAACGGCCACCGCGTGTTCGACCGCCTCGCCCGTCTCCGCCAACCGCTCGTCGCCGTCCTGAACGGGGCCACCTTCGGCGGCGGCCTCGAGCTTGCCGCCTGCGCGGACGTCATCGTCGCCGAGGACCACGCCCGCCTCGGCCTGCCCGAAACCGGCCTCGGCATGGTGCCCGGCTGGTCCGGAACCCAGCGTCTCGTCCGCCGCTTCGGCCCCCGCATCGTCAAGCGCATGTCACTCACCGGCCTCATGCTCACCGCCCCCGAAGCTCTCGCCGCCGGCCTTGTCGACGAGGTTGTCCCGCGCGCACAGGGCCTCACCCGCGGTCGCGCCCTCGCCGACGCCATCGCCGCGCGCGGCCCCATCGCCGTCCAGATCGCCAAAACCCTCATCAACGCGGCCGAGGGCGAAGAGGGCGCGGCCGCGCTTGAGGCCATCGCCGGCAGCCTCGTCGCCACCACCCGAGACTTGCAAGAGGGCGTCGCGAGCTTTCGCGAAAAACGCCCCCCCTCCTTCGAGGACCGCTGACATGTCGCTCCACATCGATCTCGCCCGCCTCAGCGAATCCGTCGCAGGCCCCACCCGCTACCGCATGCTGATCGACGGCCTCGCCACCGACGGCGTGGAGGGCCGCGAGGGCAGCCGCCTCTCCCCCGGCCACGGCGTCGAGGTCAGCCGCTACGCCTTCGGCACCGCCGCCGACGTCGACCGCGCGGTCGCCTCCGCTCGCCGCGCCTTCGACAAAGGCCCCTGGCCCCGCATGAAAGCCGGCGAGCGCGCCGCCGTCCTCCTGCGCACTGCCGACCTGATCGACGCCCGCCGCGACGAGATCGCCCGCCTCGACTGCATCGAATCCGGCAAGCCTATCTCGCAAGCTATCTCCGAGGTCGCCGGCGCCGCCGACATCTGGCGCTACGCCGCCTCGCTTGCCCGCACCCTCCACGGCGAAAGCTACGCCAACCTCGGCGACGACATGCTCGGCGTCGTCCTGCGCGAGCCGATCGGCGTTGTTTCACTCATCACGCCGTGGAATTTCCCCTTCCTCATCATCGCTCAGAAGCTGCCCTTCGCGCTCGCCGCCGGCTGCACCGCCGTGGTGAAGCCGTCGGAGATGACCTCCGCCTCCACCGTTGTGCTCGGCGAAATCCTGATGGAAGCCGGCCTGCCGAACGGTGCCGTCAACATCCTGCTCGGTACCGGTCCGGACGTCGGTGCGCACATGACGGCCCATCCCGGCATCGACATGGTCTCCTTCACCGGCTCCACCCGCGTCGGCCGGGCGACCATGCAGGCCGCCGCGCCGACCTTGAAGAAGGTCGCCATGGAGCTCGGCGGCAAGAACGCCCAAGTGGTCTTCCGCGACGCCGACCTGAAGGCGGCCGTCGACGCTGCTGTATTCGGCGCCTTCTTCAACGCCGGCGAATGCTGCAACGCCGGTTCCCGCGTGATCCTCCAGGAGGGCCTGGAAGCGGAGTTCCTGGCGGCCTTCGAAGCGCGCGCCAGCAACGTCGTGGTGGGCGATCCCCTGGACCCCCGCACAAAGGTCGGCGCGATCATCACGCCGGACCACCTCCGCCAGATCCACGCCGCGGTCGCCTCCGCCGAGGCCGCCGGTGCGCGCGTCTTCGCCGACGGTCGCTCCGTCGGCGCCTCGGCCGGCCAGTACATGGGCCCGACGGTGATCGCCGGCGTGAAGCCCGAGATGCAGGTCGCCCGCGACGAGATCTTCGGGCCGGTGCTCTCCGTGCTCTCCTTCCGGACAGCGGAGGAGGCGGCGCAACTGCTCAACGGCACCGACTACGGCCTCTCCGCCGGCGTCTGGAGCCGCGACATCGATACCTGCATGAACCTTGCGCGGTCCGCCCGGACGGGTACGGTGTGGGTCAACACGTTCATGGAGGGCTATGCGGAGCTGCCCTTCGGTGGCGCCAAGCAGAGCGGCCTCGGCCGCGAACTCGGCAAGGCCGCCGTGGAGGACTACACCGAGACCAAGACGATCCAGTTCCACGCCGGCCCGCGCACCGCGTGGTGGGCGACACCCGCCACGGTCGACTGAGAGCGATGGTCGTGAACGAGGGAGAGGACCCGATGACAGAGGAGCCGATGTCGACCACCGACGCCGCCGTCGCGCGCCCCAGGTCCGCCACGCTGCGCACGATCGCGACCATCGCCGGACTGGGCGTTACCACGGTGTCGAAGGCACTCAAGGACGCCCCCGACATCGGCGAGGCCACCAAGGAGCGCGTCCGCCGGATCGCCAGCGAGATCGGCTACCGCCCGAACCGGGCCGGCGTGCGCCTGCGCACCGGGCGCACCAACGTGATCAGCCTGGTGCTTTCCCCGCACGAGGAGCTGATCTCCTTCGGCCTGGAGCTGATCTACGGCATCTCCGAGGTACTGCACGGCTCCAGCTACCACCTACTGGTGACGCCGCACTTCCTGGACCGCGACCCGATGGCCCCGATCCGCTATCTCGTCGAGACCAAGTCGGCGGACGGGGTGATCTTCACCCGCACCGCCCCGGGGGACGAGCGGATCGCCTATCTCCAGCGGAACGGCTTTCCCTTCGTCACCCACGGGCGGTCCGCGCTGCCCGAGCCGCACGCCTTCTACGACTACGACAACGAGGCCTTCGCCGCGATGGCGGTGGAGCGGCTCGCAGCGGCCGGCGCGCGACGCCTGGCGCTGCTGGAGCCGCCGCCCGCGCTCACCTTCCACCGCCACACGGTAGACGGCTTCCGCGCGGCGGTCGAAGCGAACGGCGTCTCCGGCGAGATCCTCGCCGGCATCGACCTCGACACGCCGGTCGACGCGATCGTCGCCGAGGCGAGGCGCATCGCCCTAAGCCCGAACCGGCCGGACGGCTTCGTGCTGCCGGGCGACGTGTCGGCCGCCGCCATCGTCTCCGCCTTCCAGGCCGAGGGACTGGCGATCGGCCGCGATTTCCACATCGTCGCCAAGCAGACGTTGCCGATCCTCAGCAGGCAGATGCCGGCGGTCGGGCGGATCGCCGAGGACATCCGCCTCGCCGGTCGCGAGTTGGCGTCCTTGCTGCTGCGGGCGGTCGCGGGCGAGGACCCGGCAACGTTGCAGAGGGTCGAGCGGCCCGAAGGAGCCGAACGGTTCGAGCCGGCCCTGTAGGCGGTCGGATGAGAGATCCTGGGTCGTTGACAGGCGGTCATCTGCAACGTTACAGGTAGCACAGGCCATATGGCCGAAGCCCTCTACGAAAGGGCATGGGAGGAGAAAAACACATGATTAAGCTTCTGATGGGGACCGTTTTCTCGGTTGCGCTCACCGGGTCCGTAATGGCTGCGGAGCAGGTGGAAGTTCTGCACTGGTGGACGTCCGGCGGCGAGGCCGCGGCGCTCAACGTGCTCAAGGGCAACCTGGAGAAGGAAGGCATCACCTGGCAGGACATGCCGGTCGCCGGCGGCGGCGGCAGCGAAGCCATGACGGTGCTGCGCGCCCGCGTCACCGCCGGCAATCCCCCGACTGCCGTCCAGATGCTCGGCTTCGACATCACCGACTGGGCGTCGCAGGGCGCACTTGCCGACCTCAACGAACTCGCGACCGCCGAGGGCTGGGATGCTGTGGTCCCGGCGGCTCTGCAGAAGTTCTCCAAGTATGAAGGCACCTGGGTCGCCGCCCCGGTCAACGTCCACTCCACCAACTGGGTCTGGGCCAACAAGAAGATCTTCGACGACCTGAAGATCGCCGAACCCACGAGCTGGGACGAACTCGTCGCCGCGCTCGACAAGATCAAGGCCGCCGGCCTGACCGCCGTCGCCCACGGTGGCCAGCCCTGGCAGGACGCCACCATTTTCGACTCCATGGTGCTGTCGGCCGGTGGCGCCGAGTTCTACCAGAAGGCCCTCGTCGACCTCGATCCGGAAGCCCTCGGCTCCGATACGATGAAGACCGCCTTCGAGCGCCTCGCCGTCATCCGGTCCTACGTCGACGATAACTTCTCCGGCCGCGACTGGAACCTTGCTTCGGCCATGGTCATCGAAGGCAAGGCCGGCGTGCAGTTCATGGGCGACTGGGCCAAGGGCGAATTCCTGAAGGCCGGTCAGAAGCCGGGCGTGGACTTCTCCTGCTTCCGCTTCCCCGGCACCCAGGGCATCGTCACCTTCAACTCCGACCAGTTCGCGCTGTTCAAGGTTGGTGACGAGCAGAAGGACGCTCAGATCAAGCTCGCCAAGGCGATCGAAGATCCCTCGTTCCAGTCCGCCTTCAACGTCGTCAAGGGCTCCGTTCCCGCCCGCACCGACGTGTCGGACGAAGCCTTCGACGATTGCGGCAAGAAGGGCATGAAGGATCTGGCGGAAGCGTCGGCCTCCGGCAAGCTCCTCGGCTCGATGGCCCACGGCCATGCCGCGCCCGCCGCTGTCAAGAACGCGGTGTATGACGTCGTGACGGCTGCCTTCAATGGCCAGCTCGCTCCCGACGCCGCCACGAAGCAGCTGGTGGAAGCGGTCGCCGCCGCCCAGTAACGGCTGCCACAAGAGCGCTTAACCGGCCTGACGCGATCGTCAGGCCGGTTAAGAAGCGGCTCTAGTGTCCATAAGCGGAAGCATTCTCTCGCCGGCGAAGTCTTTCAACTTCGTCCGTGCATGCACCAAGCTTCCGAGACGCCGACCGAGCCATGGCTTTGTAATCCGCCGCCGGCACCCTTCACCGAAACGAGGCCGCACCGCCGTGTCCATCACACAGACCGAAGTCATCCCGGTCGTGACGAAATCGTCCGCTCGCGAGCGGCTGCAAGGTGCTCTGCCGCGCCTCGTGCTCGCGCCTAGCTTCGCGGCGGTTCTGGTCTTCGTTTACGGCTTCATCCTTTTCACGCTGTATCTCTCCTTCACCAACTCGAAGATTCTGCCGAACTTCGATCTTGTCGGCTTGGAGAACTACCGGCGCCTCTTCGCCCAGCCGAACTGGTGGACGGCACTTCAAAACCTCGCGGTTTTCGGTGGGCTTTACATCGTCATCTGCACGATCATGGGCCTCGGGCTTGCCATTCTCCTCGATCAGAAAATCCGCGGCGAAGGCGTTCTGCGGCCCATCTATCTCTACCCGATGGCGCTGTCCTTCATCGTCACCGGCACCGCCTGGAAGTGGTTTCTCGATCCGGGCATCGGCGTCGAGGCGATCGTCCGGTCCTGGGGCTTTTCGACCTTCACCTTCGACTGGATCAAGAATTCGGACATGGCCATCTATACGGTGGTGATTGCCGCCGTATGGCAGTCATCGGGCTTCGTGATGGCTATGTTCCTGGCTGGACTGCGCGGCATCGACAACGAGATCATCAAGGCCGCCCAGATCGACGGCGCGTCGAATTTCCAGCTCTACCGGCGGATCGTGATCCCGCAGCTTCGTCCGGCGTTCCTGTCCGCCTTTGTCGTGCTCGCCCACCTTGCGATCAAGTCCTATGATCTTGTGGTTGCGCTCACCAACGGCGGTCCGGGCCGGGCCACCGAACTGCCCGCCACCTTCATGTATTCCTACACCTTCACACGAAACCAGATGGGCGTCGGCTCGGCCTCGGCGGTCATCATGCTCATCATGATCGCGTCCGTGATCATTCCCTACATCTATGCAGAGGTTAAGGGAGGGCAGGGCCATGGCCGCTAGCACGCCGGACACCGCCGTCCGCACCTCGCGTCTTGCACGCGGGATCATCTACGCGGCGCTCGTCTTCTTCGCCGTGTATTACATGCTGCCGCTCTATGTGATGCTGGTGAATTCGGTGAAGCCGCTGGACGAGATCCGCGGCGGCGCCATGCTCGCCCTGCCGCAGGTCTTCACGCTCGACCCGTGGCGCAGCGCCTGGAACTCCGCCCAGATCGGCGTCTCGCCCACGGGCCTTTCGCCCTATTTCATCAATTCCATCCTGATGGTGGTGCCTGCCGTCGCGCTCTCCACCCTCTTTGGCGCGATGAACGGCTATGTGCTGACGAAGTGGCGTTTCCCCGGCCACAACATCGTGTTCGGCATGATGCTGCTCGCCTGCTTCATTCCCTTCCAGATCGTGCTGATCCCGATGGCGCGCATTCTCGGCCTCATCGGTCTTGCCGGCACCACGCCGGGTCTCGTCATGGTTCACGTCGTTTATGGCATCGGTTTCACAACGCTGTTCTTCCGAAACTATTACGAAGCCTTCCCGACCGAGCTAGTGAAAGCCGCGCAGATCGACGGCGCCAGCTTCTGGCAGATCTTCGGCCGCATCATGCTGCCCTCGTCCGGTCCGATCATCGTGGTCACCGTGATCTGGCAGTTCACCAATGTCTGGAACGACTTCCTCTTCGGCGCATCCTTCGCCGATTTCGACAGTCTGCCGATGACGGTCGCACTCAACAACCTCGTGTCGTCGTCGACCGGGGTCAAGGAATACAACGTCCACTTCGCCGGCGCGATTCTCGCTGCCCTTCCCACCCTCGTCGTCTACGTCGTCTCCGGCCGCTATTTCGTGCGCGGTCTGATGGCGGGCGCAGTCAAAGGCTAAAAACCATGGCGTTTCTCGAAATCGATCGCCTCGTGAAGCGCTTCGGCCATGTCGATGTCCTCAAGGGCATCGATCTCGAGGTCGAGGAGGGCGGCTTTCTCGTCCTCGTCGGGCCCTCCGGCTGCGGCAAGTCCACTCTGCTCTCGATGATCGCGGGTCTCGACTCCATCTCGTCCGGCGAGGTTCGCATTCGCGGCAAGCGCGTCAACGAATTGCCGCCGAGCCAGCGCGACATCGCCATGGTGTTTCAGTCCTACGCGCTCTATCCGAACATGACGGTGGCCGGCAACATCGCCTTCGGCCTCGAAATGCGCGGCGTGCCCAAGGCCGATCGCGATGCGGCCGTGTCCAAGGTCGCGGATATGCTGCAGATCAAGCATCTCCTCGCCCGCAAGCCCAGCCAGCTTTCCGGCGGCCAGCGCCAGCGCGTCGCCATGGGCCGCGCCTTGGTGCGCGATCCGCAGGTGTTCCTGTTCGACGAGCCGCTCTCGAACCTCGATGCCAAGCTGCGCGTCGACATGCGCACGGAGATCAAGCGTCTGCACCAGAAGATGGGCACCACCATCGTCTACGTCACGCATGATCAGGTCGAAGCGATGACGCTCGCGAGCAAGATCGCGGTGTTGCGCGACGGCGTGCTCCAGCAGTTCGGCACCCCCGCCGAGGTCTACAACGACCCGGTCAACGTCTTTGTCGCCGATTTCATGGGCTCGCCGTCCATGAACCTCATCAAAGCCAAGGTCAAGTCCGGCAAAGTCGTTCTAGGCCGGGCGAACGAGCCCGAACTCGCGCTGGAACCCGGCCGCGATGCCGACCGTCTTCGCGCGCTGGAGGGCCGCGAGGTTCTCCTCGGTATTCGCCCGGAAGCGATCACCGACATCGAAGGCGCCGACCGCACGGCCAAGACCATCGTACACGCGCCCTGTCATGTCGACGTCGTCGAACCGGCCGGCTCCGACACCTTCGTCGTGACGAAACTCGGCGGCAAGGAAGTCATCGCCCGCATGCGTTCGGACGTCGCCATCCGCGCCGGCGACCGGATGGACTTCGCCTTCAACATGGACAAAGCGGTGTATTTCGACCCCGCGACGGAGCAGCGGGTGGCTTGACGCCCATGCCGAACATCGTTTCGAACACCTCGCCTGACATCGTCATTATCGGCTCCGGCATGGGCGGGGCCACCTTCGCCGCCGGCATCAAGGGCAACGGCGCGAAGGTCGTTATCCTGGAGCGCGGCGAACATCTCGCCGATATCCCGGAGAACCGCGACCCCCGCGCCATCTTCCAGCGCGGCCATTTTCGCCCGAAGGAAATGTGGCTGGACGCCGCCGGCGTCCCGTTCAACCCCGGCAATTACGCCAACGTCGGCGGCAACACCAAGTTCTACGGCGCGGTGCTCATCCGCTACCGCCGCGAAGACTTTGCAGAGATGCAGCACGAGGAGGGCGTCTCGCCGGCGTGGCCGATCTCCTACGACGACTTCGAGCCCTGGTACACTGCCGCCGAACGCCTCTACGAGGTGCGCGGCGACACCGCCGGCGACCCGACCGAGCCGCCCCATTCCGCCCCCTATCCGCACCCGCCCGTCCCCGACGAGCCGGCCATCGCCGAGGTGCGCCGCCGCATGGCGCGCGCCGGTCTCCACCCCTTCTCGCTCCCGCTCGGCGTCGATATCGAGCGCTGGCTGAAGCGCGCCGCCACCCCGTGGGACGCCTATCCCAACACCGATTTCGGTAAGAGCGACGCGGAAAGCTGCGGCCTCAAATCCGCCCTCACCGATCCGGACATCACGCTCGAAACCGGCGCGCGCGTCACCCGCCTCATTCCCGGCGAGAGCGGCCGCATCGTCGCCGTCGAATATGAAAAAGCCGGCGAAACCCACCGTCTCACGCCGGGGCTCGTCGTCCTCTCCGCCGGCGCAGTCCAATCCGCCGTCCTTTTGCTCGCCTCGGCCACCGACGCCTACCCCACCGGCCTTGCCAACGCGTCAGATCAGGTCGGACGCAACTTCATGAACCACAATTCCTCCGCCATGCTCGCGATCGACCCGCGCTGGCGCAACACGTCCGTCTACCAAAAGACGATCGGTATCAACGACTTCTACCTGTCGGACGGAAACGGCGGCCCCCCGCTCGGCAACGTCCAGCTCCTCGGCCGCGTCACCGCCCCCATCCTCAAGGCCAACGTCCCGCGCGCCCCCGAATTCGCCCTGAAGCTCATGGCTGACCGCGCCGTCGACTGGTATTTGATGAGCGAGGATCTGCCGAACCCGGAAAGCCGCGTCTGGCTGAAAGACGGCCGCATCCACCTCGACTGGCGCCGGTCAAACCTGAAACCCCACCAGCGCCTCGTCCACATCATGCGCGAGCGTTGCAAGGCCGCCGGCTTCCCAATCGTCCTCTCACGCGCCTTCGACCGGCGCACCCCTTCCCACCAATGCGGCACTATCCGCTTCGGCACCGATCCAGCGCTCGCCCCCATCGACACCTACGGCCGCGCCTTCCAGCACCAAAACCTCTTCGTGGTCGACGCCTCCTACCTCCCCACGTCCGCCGCCGTGAATCCGGCCCTCTCCGTCGCCGCGCAGGCGCTGCGCGCCGCCAACCACCTCCGCCGCACCGACCTTCGGAGCAGCTCATGACCCGCCCCGTCGCCCTCGTCACCGGCGCCGCCCGCGGCATCGGCCACGCCGTCGCCCACGCGCTCGCTGCCGCCGGCTACGATCTCGCCATCACCGACGTCGAAGACCCGTCCGAGGCCGTCTACTCCCTCCAATCGCTCGGCGTCCGCGCCCACGGCGAAACCTTCGACCTTGCCGACCTCTCGTGCCACGCCCCCGCGCTTGCCCGCATCGAAGCCACGGTCGGCCCGGTCGATCTCCTCGTCAACAACGCCGGCCGGGGCTCGGTGCTTCGCGGCGATCTTCTCGATCTAAGCCCTGAAAACTTCGACACGGTGCTTTCCGTCAACCTGCGCGGCACGGTCTTCCTCACCCAGGCCGTTGTAAAGCGCATGCTCGCCGCGCCCTCTCCGTACCCCCGCGCCATCATCACAATCACCTCCGTCAGCGCCGAAGCCGCCTCGCCCGAGCGCACCGACTATTGCGTCTCCAAAGCCGGCCTCTCCATGGCCGTGAAGGCGCTGGCGCTCCGCCTCGCCTCCACCGGGATCGGCGTCTACGAGATCCGCCCCGGCATCATCGCCACCGACATGACCGCCGGCGTGCGCGATAAATACGACCGTCTCATCGAAGCCGGCCTCGTCCCGCAGGCCCGCTGGGGCTATCCGGACGATATCGCCCGTGCCATCGTCGCGCTCGCGGGCGGCGCCTTCGCCTTCTCGCAAGGCCAAATCATCGACATCGACGGCGGTCTCAGCCTCCCCCGGCTCTGACCCCTCCCTTTCAAGAGGACGGGATATGACGGACTACATCATCGTCGGCGGCGGCCCGGCCGGCTGCGTCCTCGCCAATCGTCTCACGGAAGATCCGTCCGTCTCTGTCGTCCTCCTGGAAGCCGGCGGCACGGATCGCCACCCCTATTTCCACATGCCTGCCGGTTTCGCCAAGATGACCAAGGGCATCGCAAGCTGGGGCTGGTCGACGGTCCCGCAGCGCCACATGAAAAACCGCGTGCTCTGGTACACGCAAGCCAAGGTCATTGGCGGCGGATCCTCGATCAACGCCCAGCTCTACACGCGCGGCAATCGCCTCGACTATGACGAGTGGGCGAGCGATCACGGCTGCACCGGCTGGAGCTACGAAGACGTGCTCCCTTACTTCAAGCGCGCCGAGGACAACCAGAGCTTCCACAACGCCTATCATTCCTACGGCGGCCCGCTCGGCGTCTCCAACCCGCTCGGCATGCTCCCGATTTGCGATGCCTATTTCCGCGCCGCCCAGGAAATCGGCATCCCCTATAATCACGATTTCAACGGCGCGGTGCAGGACGGCGTCGGCCCCTATCAGCTCACCCAGAAGAACGCCCGCCGCTCGTCCGGCGCCACCGCCTACCTCCGCCCCGCCGCCAGCCGTCCGAACCTCAAGGTCGTCACCGGCGCGAATGTTCTGCGCGTCGTCTTGGAAAAGCGCCGCGCCGTCGGCGTTGAATATGTCGAGGGCAAGGAAACCTTGCCCAAGCTCCTGCGCGCGGACCGCGAGGTCATCGTCACCTCCGGCGCCATCGGCTCCCCCCGCCTCCTGCAACTCTCCGGCATCGGCCCCGCTGATCACCTGAAATCCGTCGGCATCACCCCCGTGCACGACCTGCCCGGCGTCGGCTCCAACATGCAGGACCATCTCGATCTGTTCGTCATCGCCGAATGCACCGGCGATCACACCTACGATAACGTCGCCAAATGGCACCGCACCCTTTGGGCCGGCCTGCAATACATCGTCTTCAAGCGTGGCCCGGTCTCCTCCAGCCTCTTTGAAACGGGCGGGTTCTGGTATGCCGACCCCGCCGCCCGCTCGCCGGATATCCAGTTCCACCTCGGCCAAGGCTCCGGCATCGAAGCCGGCGTCGCCCGTATGAACAACCCCGGCGTCACGCTGAACTCCGCCTTCCTGCGCCCCCGCTCGCGCGGCACCGTCCGCCTTGCCTCGGCCGATCCGCGCGCGATGCCCCTCATCGACCCCAACTACTGGGCCGATCCCTACGACCGCGAGATGTCCATCCGCGGCCTCAAACTCGCCCGCGAAATCATGCGCCAGAACGCGCTGAAACCCTACGTTCAGCGCGAGGTTCTGCCCGGCCCCGGCGTCCTCTCGGACGAGGATTTGTTCAATTACGGCTGCGCCCACGCCAAGACCGACCACCACCCCGCCGGCACTTGCAAGATGGGCATCGATGCGGATGCCGTCGTCGCACCCGACCTTCGCGTTCACGGCCTTGAGGGCCTCCGCGTCTGCGACAGCTCCGTCATGCCGCGTGTGAACTCGTCGAATACCAACGCGCCCACCATCATGATCGCGGAAAAAGCCGCCGATCACATTCGCGGCCTTCCCCCGCTCCCGCGCGCCGACCTCAGCCCGCGTACCAAGGACCTTGCCGCATGATCGCACACTGCGTCTTCTTGAAGTTCCGCCCCGAAGTCACCGCCGCCGACAAATCCGCGATCTACGCCGCCGTCGCCGCCCTCAAACCCCGTATCCCCGGCTTCGTCTCCGTAACATCCGGCCCGAACGTCTCGCCTGAAGGCCTCCACAAAGGCCACACCGGCGGCTTCATCGTCATCTTCGACGGCTCCGCCGCCCGCGACCGATACCTTGCCGACCCCGAGCACGCCAAAGTCGGCGCCCTGATCGTCGAGACCACCGGCGGATTGGACGGCGTGTTCGTCTATGATCTGGTCATCGCCTGATACTGACATGTTTTGTCAGTACCTTTCTGCATGAGTGTCCCCACACCGGCTTTGTCCGGGGGTACTTGAAAGGAAGATATGGGAATGAAGACCACGGGCGACGCCGCGACCCGCGCCTTTGGCGAGCTGCTGCTCTGGCAGGACGAAGCAAGCTGGGCCGCCACCGGCGAGGCCATGATGGCGGTTCCCGAGCTTCAGCCCTTCTTCACGGGCATCGAAACGCCGTCCGTCTTCGCGCTCTTCACGGCGGACCAGACGCCTTAAGTTATTGAAAGTGTGAAATTTCTTCCCGGTCGGAATGATCCCATCCGATCGGGAAATGCCAAGGCGTTCTACGCCAATCACCCCTTCACGCCGCCGGCCGTCAGCCCGGACACGATTTTCCGCTGGAAGATCAGCACCAGGCCGACGATCGGCAGCGTCACCATCACTGACGCGGCCATGATGTTGCCCCAGGGCACTTCATATTGCGTGCTGCCCGAAAGCAGCGCGATCGCCACGGGCACCGTCCGCACCTCGTTCGACGACGAGAAGGTCAGCGCGAACAGGAACTCGTTCCACGCCGCGATAAAGGCCAGCAGCCCCGTCGTCACCAGCGCCGGCCACATCAGCGGCATGAACACCTTGGTGATGATCACCCACGGGCTCGCCCCGTCCACGATCGCCGCTTCCTCGATCTCCACCGGCAGATCACGCATGAAGGTCGTCAGCACCCATACGGTGAAGGGCAGGGTGAAAATCGTGTAGCTGAACACCAGCGACCAAATCGAATTAAACAGCCCGAAGAACCTGACGAGCTCGAACAGCCCCGCCAGCACCGCGATCGGCGGGAACATCGACACGGCGAGGATCGTCATCAAGAGCAATCCCCGCCCCCGGAACCGCACCCGCGACAGCGCGAAGGCGGCCGTCACCGCCATCAGGAGCGACAGCGCCACCACCAGCGTCGCCACCAGCACGGAGTTGAACAGGTTGCGCGGAAAGCTGCCCTGGCTGAGCACCGACGTGTAATTGGCCAGAGACGGATTGACCGGCCAATAGTCCACCCGGAACAGATCCGTGCCCGTTTTGAGGCTCGTCACGATCGCGTAGTAGAAGGGAAACACGCACACCACGACCACGAAGATTACGGCGGCATAGAAGGCCGTGCGCTTGGCATAGCTCCAGAGCATCACCGGTCTCCCCCGTCCAGCTTCACCCGGCCAAGCCAGATATACGCCATCGTCATCAGCGCAATCAGCACGAACAGAAGCGTCGACTGCGCCGACCCATAGGCGAACTTGTCGAACTCGATCAGATTTTCCCGCGCCAGCACCGACATCGTCTTCGTCTGGGCGCTGTTGGGCGTCAGCACATAGATCAGGTCGAAAATGCGCATCGCGTCGAGCAGGCGGAAGATCACCGCCACCATGATAGCCGGCCGCACCAAGGGCAGCGTGATGCGGAAGAATTGCTTCACGGGGTGAACGCCGTCGATCTCGGCGGCCTCATAGATGTCGCGCGGCACCATTTGCAGGCCCGCCAGAATGAGCAGCGCCATGAACGGCGTCGTTTTCCAAACGTCCACGATCAGCACGGCGATCATCGCGGTATCGGCGGTCGCGGTCCACGCGATCTTGGTGCTGATCAGCCCCAGGCCAAGCAGCACGTCGTTGATGATGCCGAATTGGTCGTTCAGCATCCAGCCCCACATCCGGGCCGACACGATGGTCGGGATCGCCCAGGGGATCAGGATGGCCGCGCGCACGATGCCCCGGCCGCGGAATTCGGCGTTGAGCAGCAGCGCGATCAGAAGCCCGAAGAAGGTCTCCAGCGTCACAGACACCACGGCGAAGCGCACGGTGTTCCACACCGCGTTCCACCACGCCGGATCGACCAGCAACCCGGAATAGACCGTGCGGCCGCTCTTCAGCGTGATCCACGTCAGGTAATTGTCGAAGCCGACGAAGCGGGCGCCTTCCAGATTGGTCAGCGAAGCGTCGGTGAAGGAGAAGTAGATCGTCCGGGCCAGCGGCCATCCCGCCACCACGGCCAGTGCCACGATCATGGGCGCCAGGAAGAACATGGCCGCCCGGGCGCGCTGCGCCAACAACTCGGATTTGACGCGGTCGCCCTGCTTCAGCGGACGGGCGTCGATGTTTACCCCTGCGGTTGTCATGGCGATCGGCCCGGTCGAGAGGAAACGCAAAATGCGCGAGGGAGCAAAAAACCCCCTCGCGCCGTCTCTCAAGCGGAGCTGATTACCAGGCTTCGCCCTTCAGGGTCGTCAGCTTGGCTTCCAGCAGTTCCAGGTTTTCCGCTGCCGTGCCATTGCCCGAAAGCGTGTCGTGCACCGCGCTCCAGAACAGCGAGGATACCTCGTTGTACTTCACCTTGGTCGGAGCCGAGGGGCGCGGCACCGCGCTCAGGAACACGTCCTTCCAGCGCGGGATGATCGGAGCCGCGGCCGCGATATCGGCATCTTCATAGAGCGACACGATGGTCGGCAGCTGCGTCAGGGCAATCGCGCGGCGCTTCTGATGCTCCGGCGAGGCGAGGAACTTGGCGAGCGCAATCGCCTCTTCCGGGTGCTTGGAGTATTTCGAAACGGCCACGTTCCAGCCGCCGAGCGTGGCGGCCGAGGTGTCGCCTTCCGCGCCCACCGGCAGGGTGGTCACGTCGAACTTGCCCTTCACGGCGCTATCGTCGCCGTTACCGAGCGAGTAGGCGTAAGGCCAATTGCGCATGAACACGGCATTGCCGGTCTGCCACACGCCACGGGAGTCTTCCTCGCCGTAAGCCAGAACGCCCGGAGGCGAAATGGCGCTGACCCAGCTCTTGGCGCGATCGATCGCGGCTGCGGCCTTCTCGTTGTTGATGGAGATGGAGCCGTCGGCTTCCACGATCTGGCCGCCGCCGGACGACTTCACCCACTCCAGCGCGTTGCAGGTCAGGCCTTCATAGGCGTTGCCCTGCCAAACGAAGCCCCACAGGTCCTTCGAACCGGCTTCGCGTTCCTTGTCCTGGATTTCCTTGGCGGTGGCCGCCATCTCGTCCCAGGTCTTCGGCACGGCCTTGCCGTATTTCTCCAGAAGGTCCTTGCGGTAGTAGAGCGCCGGGGCATCGGTAAACGCCGGCAGGGCGACGAGCTTGCCGTTGACGGTCTGGCTTTCGATGATGGAGGGGAAGTGATCCTTCGCCACGTCCTTGGCGGCTTCGGTCAGGTCGAGGAACTGGTCGGCCAACTGCGGCGCCCAGATCACGTCGGTCTGATAAACGTCGATGTCGCTGTTGCCGGCGGCAAGCCACAGGCGGTACTGGCCGAACTGGTCGGTCGTGGAGGCCGGCATCGGAACCACGGTCACCTTGTTGCCGGTTTCGGCTTCGAAGCGCTTGAACTCTTCCTGCAGGAATTCGATGTCCCGGCCCACGGAGCCCGACACGAATTGCAGGTCGGCGGCATGGGCCGCACCGGCTATGACTGACGTTCCGAGCAAGAGCCCGGCAATGATCTTGTTCAACATGGACCCGATCCTCCCAACGAAGTTCGTCAAGGCGATTTGTCTGCGTTCCGCCCGCTTGTTCGTCCTCCACGAACAAACGATATGAAACGCGTCTGCCAGTTTTTTCACTGGTTCCAAACCGCTTCGGATAGCCATATCTGCCCAACAAAGCCGTCGTCAAGGCACCATGATGCAAGAAACTTAGTCAAAGCCTCGTTCAAGCTCTGGCCGCTTCCGGGTTTGCCGGCGAGGTATCAATTCTCTCGGTGTAAAAATGGGCGGTGCGCACTGCGAGCCGGTCGTCAAAGCCTGCGGACGGCAAGCGCAAGATCGGTGCGGAGGTTTACCCGCACCGTCAGTTCTCCGGCGGCCGCCTCTTGGATGAAAGCGGCCTCCGGTGTGCCTCGTTTGGTGTTCCAGGGGGCCACCCGGTAAGCCCCGGCACTAAGCCCCGGTATGGTGATGGCTGCCTCAACCGGCGCAGCCGCCCGGTCCAGCCGCCCGTCCGCTCCGATCCGGTCGTCCCGCAGGAGCCAGACCACCGCTTGGGCGTCGCTCGCGCATCCGAACGGCACCACGCCGATCCGGTCCACGGCCAGCCGGTCACTAACGTTGACGCTCCAGAAGCGTTTCCAATCGATTCCTTCGCAAAACGCGGCCAGCGATGCCTGCGCGGCATGCATGCCCGGCGTCAGACAATGCGGATGGCGGTTCGGCCAGCGCATGCCGCCGCCCGCGCCTCCGGAGGCAAGATGCGCCCATTGAATATGCCGGAAGTATTCGTCGTCGAAAGCCTCTAGCAGCGTCTTCTTCTTGTCCTTGAAGCGATGGATCGGGCCATGTTCGGTGTCGAGAAAGGGCCGTCCGTCCTCGATCTCGGCCAGCGCATCCCGCACGATCCGGCCCATCGCGATCGCCCCGCCCACCGTGTCGACGGGATCGTCGATCGCGCCTTCCTGGTAGATGTGGATCGATGCGAAATCGAGATCGGGATGCCGGAAGATCGGTTCGGCCAGCGGCATATGCGGTCGCCATTGCAGCTCCGGTCCGAACAGAGAAACCGTTTGGAGGTGCGTGCGGCCGTAAAGCGTTTTTTCCAGTGTCCGCACATGCCGGCTCAAATCGGCGATGAACGCGCCGAAGCCCTCCGCGCTGCCCTCCGCTTGTGCGGGATGGATTTCGTTCCATAGATCCCAGGCGAACAGAGCGCCGCTCGCCCCCCATCGCCGCACCGCGAAATCAAGCCGGTTCTTGATCGCGGCTCGTGCTCCCTCGCACAAAAGCATCCGCGAGGGATGGGTCAGCGGCCCCCCGTTAGCCGCGTTGTAGGGGTGATGGCGCCATCGCATCCAAGTCCAGTAGGTATCGAAAGGCGTGATCAGCAGGCGCAGGCCTATGTCCTCGCACAGCGCGAATAGATCATCCCAGAACCGCACGATGTCAGGCACGAACCGCCCCACCGGCTGCTCGATCAGCCGGTGCGGCTGATGGGCACACTCCAGCATCATGCGCAGGCACGTCACGCCGCAAGCCCGCAGCCCCTCCAGCCTCCGGCGCACCCCCGGCACGTCTTTGCGGCCCACCAAGCCGGCGAAAGTCACCCAGCTTAGCGCCTCGTTATGCCCGATCGGCAGCCAAGACTGGCCGGTTTCGTTCACGAAATAGCGGCCCTCTGCCGACACGCCGATCCACGGCGACATGGACGCCTTGGCCGGCAAACGGTCCCATTGCCGATCGTACTCACGTTGCATTCCGCACAAATTCAGTTCTGCCGGCGAAAGTTCCTGCCTGCCGGAATGTCCGGCCAAGTCCGGTGCGTTAGCGCAACGTTAACGGCGACGCCTGCAAAGTCCGACACTGGTTTGTACAAGCGTCATTGCAGGTTCCATGCGTCCGTCGTCGCTCGTCCTAACGGCTCGCCACTCTCTTGTGCGGTTGGCCATCGTTCCGCTGCTCGCCCTCGCGCTCGCCGCTTGCGGCACGATTTACAGCGACGACATGGCCGAGGCGCCGGTCAAGCATGGCAAGCATAATCGCTATGCCGCCAAGGGCGATAACGATCCCCACCCCGGCGTTTCGCGCGCCCATGCCCACCCGATCCACGGCATCGATCTCGCGCGCTACCAGGGCACGGTCGATTGGCCGGCCGTGAAGCGCGCCGGCACCCGCTTTGCCTTCATCAAGGCCACAGAGGGCGGCGATTACATCGATCCCTATTTCCGCCGCAACTGGGCTTCGGCTCGCGCGGCGGGCGTTCCGCGCGGCGCCTACCACTTCGTCTATTGGTGCCGGCCCGCCCACGAGCAGGCCGATTGGTTCATCCGCAATGTTCCGGCCGAACCCGATGCTTTGCCCCCGGTCCTCGACGTGGAATGGAACAATCACTCGCGCACCTGCAACCGCAAGGTCTCGCGTGAGGATGCCATGGCCAAGATCCGCATCATGCTGGCCGCCATGGAGCGGCATACCGGCAAGGTGCCGATCATCTACACCGACATCAATTTCCATCGCGACGTGATGGAGGGAGAACGCTTCGACAACCCGTTCTGGCTGCGCTCCACCGCCGCCGAACCGCAGGAGCGCTACCGTAACCGCCGCTGGACCTTTTGGCAGTGGACCCAAACCGGCGTCGTACCGGGCATCGACCACGAGGTCGACCGGAATGTCTTCTACGGTTCCGACGCGGACTGGGCATCCTTCCTTGCCACCGGCTGCGATCCGCGCAGCGCCGGCACGCTCAATCTTGTCGGCCGCTGCGGTCGAGGCGGCATACCATCGGCTCCCCCGCCGCCCGCTGCCGGTGAAAATCTGGAGGTTGCGGGCGCCGCGCTGCCGCTGCTTCAGCCGCCGCCTGCACCCGTGCGTCAAACGCCCATGGCGGCCTCCGCGCTTGCCTTCGGTTATGACGATGACGAACTTGGCGCTCTCATCAACGGCCTTGCCCCGATCGGCAACTGATCCTGCTGGTTCCGCTGGTCTTGTTCTGGCGGCAGCGGCGCATCGATCGTACAGACCACGCCCTCCGGCCTGAACTCGATCCGCACATCGCCGCCAAGCTCGGCCGCCAGCCCCTGCTCGATCATCCGCACACCGAAACCGCGACGGGTCGGCAGGGTGACCTCAGGCCCGCCGGATTCGGCCCACTGCAAATGCAACCGTTCGCCGCGCGGCTCCGCCGGGTTCCACCAAGTGATCGCAATCCGGCCGGTGTCGTTGGAGAGCGCACCGTACTTGACCGCGTTCGTCGCCAACTCATGCAGCGCCATCGCGATCGGTAGTGCTGTGCGCGGCGCCAAGCGTACCGCCGGTCCGGACGCGGTAACCCTGTCCGGCCCGGCCGCATGCACGCTCATGGCCGCTTCCACCAGATCAGCTAGCATCGCGCCCTCGAAGCTTTCGCGCGTTAGAACATCATGCGCCTTGGCCAGCGCGCCGAGGCGTGCCACCAGCGCTTCGCGGGCATCCTCCAACGTTTGGGCCTGCCGCAGGGTCTGCATGGCGATGCCCTGCACGGTCGCCAACGTGTTTTTCACCCGGTGGTTGAGTTCATGGGTCAGCAGCCTTTGAAGCTGCTGCGCGCGGGCACGCTCCACTGCTTCCCAAATGCGCTCGCCGGTTTCCTCGCTGATCAAGATTTCAAGGTCGGTCCACTCGCGCGGCGTGTTCTGGACGACGTAGAGCAGGGCCACCAGCCGCCCCTTCTTGACCAGCGGCACCGTAATCATCGCCGCGACTTTGACCGTCTCGAAGGCGTCGATCCGCCACCCCTTGACGTGCCGGTCGGAGCTGATGTCGTTGACCACCGCGGTCCGTCCCGATCGCAGGGTGTCCAAAAGGTCGCGCCCGAAATCGGTCAGCCGATAGCGGCCTGTTTTGGCTGGTACGGTGCCGTCGGTCCAGTTCTGCTCCAGGGTTACATAGTCGCCGCTTTCGTCGGCATCGCCATAGCCCACGCGCGTCGTGCCGAGGTGGCGCCCGAGCGCCTCGGCTGCCGCCTCGATCACCAGGGATGGCTCGTCAAGCGGCCGCAGCTTGTCGCCAAGCTCCAAGAGAAATTCCAGCCGCCTTTCGGTTCGCACGCGCTCCGTCGTTTCGTGACCGCTGTTGAGAATCCCTTCCACGTGGCCGTCATCGCCCTGGATCGGCGTGAAGCTGTAGTTCCAGAATATTTGCGTCCCGGCTCGCCCGCCGCGCTCCATCGGCAGCATCTCGTCGTAGGTGGCGAACCCCCGTCCTGTTTCCATCACCCCGCGCATTTGCGGCCCGATGACATGCCAGATGTCGTTCCACACCTCCTCCGCCGGCCGCCCAAGCGCCCAGGGGTGCCGCCGTCCGGGAATGGCCGACCAAGCGTCATTGTAGAGCAGCCGGAGGCTCCGCCCCCAGTAGATCGCGGTTGGAAAAAGCGAACTCAAACAAATGTTCGCCGCCGAACGCAGCGAATGTGGCCAGTTTTCCAGCGGCCCGAACTCGGTTTGCGACCAGTCGTGGCGCCGTATCAGCTCGCCCATTGATCCGCCGTCGGTGAGAAACATGCCCTTAACCTCGCGAACCTGAAGTCATGGAAACGCAAGCCGCCTTGTGCGAACGCAACCTAAAAACAACGCGAATGATCTGGAGTTGTTGCACCACCGCGAGCAAGCACCGCCGCGCCGTCTGCCCGCCCACGCGCGGGGACGCTCCGCATCATTCGCAAGGGTAACTGCTAAACCTTAGACCTTTCAAGTCATTCTTTGTCTATAATTGCATACATTGCATTTTAGCAGCGTTCTTCAAAAGACGTATAAAAGTAATCGGTAGCGTGTCTCTCACAAATACGAGGAGAGCAAGACATGCGCGTCCTGACAGCCATTGCATTCTGCGGCTTAATATCGGCCTTGCCCGCCAGCGCTGCGGAAATCCATGTGAGCCGCTCGGCGCCTACGGGCGGAAACGGCTCGCTCGCGCGGCCGTTCAACGCTATCGCCGCCGGCCTCAAAATCGCCGGCCCCGGCGACACCGTGATCGTCGGCGAAGGCGTCTACGCCGAAATCGTCACCACCGTCCGTTCCGGCACGGCGGAAAAGCCGATCCTGCTTCGGGCGGAGGGCGCGGTGTCGATCAAGTCACCAAAGCCAATGCGCGGGCGCCTCGTCAACATCTACCACGATCACATCGCCATGACGGGGTTCACATTGCGCGATGCCGATATCCTGCTTTGGATGTTTGGAACGCGCGGCGTCGTCATCAGCAACAACCGGTTCCAGAATGCCGGCGGCGAGTGCATCCGCATCCGCTATCAGGCCAGCTACAACCGCATCACCGACAACACCGTCACCGGCTGCGGGGCCACGGGCTTTGATCTTGCCGGCACGAAGAACGGGGAGGGCATCTATATCGGCACCGCGCCCGAGCAGCTTGCCAAGAATGCGGCCGAGCGCGTTCCGGCCAATGCCCCGCTCGGGCTCCCCACAAACCTACCCGACCGGTCCCACGACAACCTGATCGCCTTCAACACCATCGTCGCGCCCGCCGAGTGCGTTGATATGAAGGAGTATTCTCACGACAATGTCGTGTCGGCCAACACCTGCCGGGGCAACCTCGATCCGGAAAGCGCGGGCATCTCCTCGCGCGGCACCGCCAACGCGATCGTGGAAAACGCAATCATAGGGCCGATCGCGGGCGCTGGCATCCGCATCGGCGGCGACACCGTCGATCACGGCCGTGACAACATCGTCCGGGGCAACGATATCCGCGATGTCGCCGGCCACGGGATCAAGGACGTCAACCCCGCCCAGCGCATGATCTGCGAAAATCGGCTCACGCGGATCGCCGGGCGTGCGTCGGCCTCCGGCCGCGCTCCAAGCGCACCCTGTCCGGCCGAACTTGCGTCCACCCCGGTTCTTGCTGCGGCCATTCGTTAGGAGTGTGCCGTCGACATCGGAGAAGCGCCGACTGTCTTCAGCCACGGTCGGCGCGCTCTAATCCGAGCTCGTACACCAAACCCCGCTCGCGCTGGTCGTCGGCGCTTACAGCGTCGAGTTCGTCCATCAGCGCCGCGATCCGACCGCGCAACGGTTCATGCAAGATCTGGTTCGTTCCAGCTCTCAGACACCGTCCAAGGTGACGCTGCAAGTCAGGGGAAAGTTTAGGCGTTGCGGGCTGCGTCATCGCACCGGCCTCGTTACGTGTATTTCGAAGCCGTCTGGCGGCATCAGCACGGGAAACCCGCTGCCACGGAAAAAGATCCAAATGCCTCAAATTATTGGTAAAAAAATCGCAAAGACCTGTGCATCTCGGTGCGCCTCAACGAAAATGGCGCCGGATCGCTCCGGCGCCATTTTCAAATAACGACAAGAGCCCTGTCGCCGCTCAGTTCACCGACTGCTGCTGCTGCGCGCGCGCCACGAACTGCTGGTAGAGCGAAACGAAGTCGATCGGGTCGATCATCAGCGGGGGGAAGCCGCCCCGCACCGCCGCATCCGCCACGATCTGCCGCGCGAAGGGGAAGAGAAGGCGCGGGCATTCGATCATGACGAATGGGTGCAGATGCTGCTGGGGCACGTTTTGCACCTGGAAAAGCCCGCCGTAGAGCAGTTCGATGTTGAACACCACGTCACCGTCGGCCTTCGCGGTGATTTCCATCTTCAGATCGACTTCGTATTCCGTTGCCGACCGCTGACGCGAGGATACGTTGACCCCCACGCTGATCTGCGGCCCGCCCTCGCGTGGGCGCAAGCTGTCCGGCGCCTTGGGGTTTTCGAAGGAGAAATCCTTCACATATTGCGCGACCACGTTGAGCGAGGGCTGCGCGCTGCCCTGCTGGTCGGGACTGAGCGAGCTCATCCTGTCATCTCCTCAAGGGCCGGAAAGCCGGTCCGGGCACCGGGTGGCCGGGCTGAAAAATCGCCCGAAGTCGCGGGACGGCTATCACGCCAAGGCGTCATCGCGCAAGCAGTCCGCCTTGCCAAAGAGCCCCTCCCGCGCCGGTCCGCTTCACTCCCGCCCGATCACCGGCGGTTCCTTGGGCACGCCCGACCAGGGCGAGCCGGCGTCGTCCCGGCGCCAGTCCTCCGGTTCGAGATCGACGACGCCGTCCTCGCGCTTGGTCCGCGTCCATGTTTCGCCCGTTGCGGTCGTCACCACGGTCATGTTGGCCCGCATCACCCGGATGATCGCCCCTCGCACGAAGGGCAGCAGGAACAGGAGCCCGGCAATGTCGGAAAGAAATCCCGGCAGCAGGAACAAGAGCCCCGCGAATGCGATCATCGCGCCGTTCAAAAGCTTTTCCGCCGGCAAGCGTCCGGCCTTGATGTCGGCTTGGATTTCTTTGATCAAGCGCAAGCCCTGAAGGCGCACCAAGGCGACGCCGATCAGCCCGGCTGCGATCACGAGGCCGATCGTCGCCAAAATGCCGATTCGGGATCCGACGAAGATAAACGTCGCGATTTCCAGGATCGGAATGAAAAGAAAGACGAGGGGAATGAGGCGGGCGAGGCGCATTCGCGTCTCCGGACGGCAAGGGGTGATGGGCGGCACGATCTTTCGTTGCCAGCGGCGCCGCGAGATGGCAAACCTCCATCATGCTTCACTGCGGCGGTCCGGCCCTTTATGCTGGCTCGCCACGCATTACATAGGTGGTATGGAAGCGTGTCGCCAGCAGGTTCCAAACCGGGACCTGCGCGAGACCGGAGGCCGGATTGCCGGGATGGGTGGATTTCTCGACGTCACAAGTCTGATTTTCCTGGTCGTGGCCATCGCCGTCTTCTGGCGGTTGCGCAGCGTGCTGGGGCGCCGGACGGGCAATGAACGCCCGCCCACGGATCCCTATAGCCGGTCCGACGATCGTCAGGCCCCCGTTGCCGGCGACACCAACGACAATGTCGTTGCGCTGCCGCGCGGGACCAAGACGCCTGTCATGGCAACCGAAGCGTCGGGCGGGCGTATCGATTCCGTCGCGCCTGTTGGAAGCGCGCTCAATACGGCCTTGAAGACGATCGTTTCGGCCGACAAGAATTTCGACGCCGAGGATTTCCTCGGCGGCGCCCGTGCCGCCTACGAGATGATCGTTTCGGCTTTCGCCTCCGGCGACCGCGAAACCTTGAAGGGTCTCCTCGGATCCGAGGTTTACGACGGCTTTGCCGAGGCCATCCGCGATCGCGAGAGCCGGGGCGAAACCGTCGAGACCACCTTCGTGGGCATCGACAAGGCCGAGATCACCGAGGCCGCGTTGAAAGCGGGGTCCGCGCAGATCACCGTGCGCTTCGTCTCGCAGCTCATCTCCGTCACCCGCGACAGTAGCGGCAAGGTGATCGACGGCGACCCGGCCAAGGTCGGCGATGTCACCGACGTCTGGACCTTCGCCCGCGACGTTCGCTCCCGCGATCCGAACTGGAAACTCGTCGCGACCGAAGCCGACGGCTGAGCCATGACGGAAAGCCAAAGTCCGGCTCGCTTGGAGCCGGTCCCCTTTTCCCGTCTCGAAGGCTGGGGCGAGGACGATGCCGCGCAGGCTCTCGCCGCTTTTCGCCTCTCCGCTAAGAAGATCCTCGCTTCGCCGCCAAAAACGCGAGCCCTCGGCCCGGACGGCGAATCGCTCCTCCCTGCGGCAAGGGCCGCGCTTGCGCTCGGTTCGCAAGCCGCCGCCGCCGCCCGCCGCTTCTTCGAGGCCCATTTCACGCCGCTTCGCGTCCACCCGCATCAGGGGCAGGGCTTCGTCACCGGCTATTTCGAGCCGGAAATCGATGGCGCCCTCAAAGCCTCCCCGCGCTTTCCCATCCCGATCTACGCCCGCCCCGATGACCTTCACGAGGTGAAGCCGGAGGACGCGCGCGGCGATCTCGATCCCGCACTCACCTGGGCGCGCCGTCTGCCCGACGGCCGGCTGGAGGCCTATCCCGACCGGGCCGCCATCATGGCCGGCGCGCTCGGCGCCAAGGTGCCCGTGCTTTGCTATGTCGAAAGCTGGGTCGAGGCTTTCTTCATCCACGTTCAAGGGTCGGCCCGCGTTAGGCTGCCGGGCGGCGGGGTACTTCGCATCGGCTTTGCGGGTAAGACCGGTCATCCCTATTTCCCGATCGCGCGCGTGCTTGTGGAACGCGGCCTGATGACGCCGGCCGAGGCGACGGCCGATGTTCTGAAGCGCTGGCTCGTCGAAAATCCAGGCGAGGCGCCTGCCGTCATGGCGCGCAACCGGTCGTTCATTTTCTTCCGCGAGGCCCCCGTGCCCGATCCGGCGCTCGGTCCCGTGGCCGCTGCGGGCGTGCCGCTCACGCCCGGCCGTTCGCTCGCGATCGATCGCCACCTCGTCACCTTCCACGTGCCTGTCTTCATCGAAGCCCGGCTTGACGGCGTCGAGGGCCATCCAACGCCCTTCCGCCGCCTCATGATCGCACAAGACACCGGGTCCGCCATCCTCGGGCCCTCGCGCGGCGACATTTTCTTCGGCACCGGAGAAGACGCTTGGCGCCAAGCCGCCCGCGTGCGCCACCCCGCGCGCTTCACGCTCTTGGTTCCAACGGGAGATGCCGGCCGTGGCGCGTGACCGCCGGCGCCTCGGCCCCGAGGAAGAGGCGCTGTGGGGCGCAGTGAAGCGATCGGTGAAGCCGCTCCGGCCTGTTCCGCCGGAGCCGGCCAAACCCGCCGCGCCGCCCGTTGCAGCCGCCGCGCCCTTGCCGCCGCGCGACGTTGCGGCATCGACCACCAAGAGCCCCTTGGTCACGCCGGTTCCGGCTCGCCCCGCGATCCCGTCGATGCATACGCTCGGCCGGCGCGAGCGCCAAAAAGTGGTCCGGGGATCGATGCCGATCGACGCCCGGCTCGATCTGCACGGCCTTCGCCAGGACGAGGCCCATGCCCGCCTTGCCGGGTTCCTTGCGCTCGCCCAGTCGTCCGGCTGGCGTTTGGTTCTGGTCATCACCGGCAAGGGCGGCTCTGGCACTGGCTTTGAAAGCCTTGCGGGGCCCGAGCGCGGCGTGCTGCGCCGGGTGGTGCCGCTCTGGCTCAGTCTTCCCGATTTTCGGCGCTATGTTCTCGGCTTTGAAGAGGCTCATCTCGCCCATGGCGGAGGCGGGGCCATCTACATCCGCATCCGCAAACGCAGGGATCACGGGATCGGATCATGACCCCTTTCGGCGCTAAGATCAGGCAGCTCAGAACCGAGCGCGGCGTTACGCTGAAAGACATGGCCGAAGCGCTCGGCGTTTCCAGCGCCTATCTCTCAGCCCTCGAACATGGCCGGCGCGGCCGTCCGAGTTGGATGATGCTCCAGCGCATCATCGGCTATTTCAACATCATCTGGGACGAGGCGGAGGCGCTTCAGCGCCTCGCCGATCTCTCGCACCCGCGCGTCGTCATCGACACCGCCGGTCTCGATCCCCGCGCGACCGAGCTTGCCAACCTTCTCGCCGAAACGATCGCCGGTCTTGGCGAAGAAGACCTGGACCGCCTTATCAAAGACCTCCGTCTCGCCGTCGGGCGCTGACGCCGCCCTGCCGCTAGGTGCTGACGCCGTCGCCGCGCCAAGGAGGTCCAACCTCAAGCCACCTTCGCATCCTCCGGCGACAATGTCCGGAGCATGTCGCGGGCGGTCCCTTCGGCCGAGGCGACGGCCATCACCAGCCGCGACAACACCGACGTGTCAGCTTCTCCGTCCGGGCCCACGACCTGCGCCGCCAAGGTCGCGATCTGTCTGAAGCCCACATTCGCCGCCGCCCCTTTCAAGGTATGCAGCGCCCGGACGATGGCGTCCCCATCCTTGTCGCCGAGCGCATCGGACAGGTCACTGAGAAGCGCGGCCGCATCCTCCAGGAAGGTCGTGAACAGCATGTCCATCCCATCGGGACCGAATTCGGCCAGCATGATGGCCACCCGCCCCATGTCGATGATATCGCGCTCACCTGTCCGCCCGTCCGTCCGCCCACCCTGTGCTTGCGCTGGCCGCCCGCCCTCCATCAGCGATTCGATCGCCGCGCGCAGCATCGTCCGTTCGATCGGCTTGGGCAGGAAGCCGTCCATCCCCGCGGCGAGGCAGGCGTCGCGGTCGGTCGTGAAGGCGTTCGCCGTCATCGCCAGGATCGGGATCGCGCGCCTGCGCGAATCGGACCGCCGGATCGCCCGCGTCGCCTCCAGCCCGTCCATCACAGGCATCTGCATATCCATCAGCACGAGATCGAACGGCCGCGCGTTGACCAGCGCCAGCGCTTCCGCCCCATTGTTGGCCAGCGTCACCCGGTGCCCGAGCCGCGTCAGCAGCCGCACCGCGACTTCCTGGTTCACCCGGTTGTCTTCGGCCACAAGAATGTCCCGCCCGGCCATGGGTCGCACGTCGCTCACGGGGGTCGGAGCTTGCGCCCCGCGCCGTTCCGCCATCACGTCGGCCAGAACCGAGGGCGTGATCAGAACCTCGTGGCCGTGCGCCTCGGCGACGCGGTCGCCCGGCCCAATGAACTCGACGCGCGCCATCATCGCGTCCGGATCGGTCGTCCGCACCGTGATCTTCAGGTTGGCGATGCCCTGCGTCGGCACCGGTGTTCCCCCGGCATGGGCCACGCAGGCGGCGATCGCCGTGCGCTCCTGGTCCGACCGCGCCTCCACGAACACGGTCCGGTCGGCAAGTGGCCGAGCGCAGGCAACCGGGTCAGCCCCCGCAAGCGGCAGCGCGAACCAAAACGTGCTGCCCTCGTCCTCCGCGCTCGTCACGCCCACCGATCCGCCGAGCCGTTCCGCCAGCCGCCGGGAGATCGCGAGCCCGAGGCCCGTTCCACCGAACCGGCGCGTGATCGTCGCGTCCACTTGGCTGAAATCTTGGAACAGCCGCATCTGCCCCTCCGGCGAGATCCCGATCCCAGTATCCTCGACGGCGAACCTCAGCCCCGCCGTTCCGTCGTCACGCCGCGCGATTCGCACCACCACGGTGCCGCGTTCGGTGAACTTCACCGCATTCGACACAAAGTTGAGCAGTACCTGCCGGATCCGGCTGGCGTCCCCGAGATAGCGCGTACCGGCTGGAATGTCCGGCGCCAGGATCAGCGTCAGCCCGCGCTCACGCGCTTTGGGCTCCACGATGGTCAGCGCGGCTTCGGCCAGCGCGATGGGATCGAAGAGGGTCTCTTCAATTTCCAGCCGCCCCGCTTCCAGCTTGGAAACATCCAGCACGTCGTTGAGCAGCTCCACCAGCGTCAGCCCGCAGGTGCGAATCGTATCGATATGGCTTCGTTGCTCGGCCGTCAGCTCGGTGTCCATCAAGACGTCCACCATGCCCAGCACACCGTTCATCGGCGTTCGGATCTCATGGCTCATGGTCGCCAGGAACACCGATTTCGACCGGTTGCCCGCATCGGCCGCCTCGGCCGCTCGCACCAGATCGTCCGCCATGATCTCCAGCCGCCGCCGCGAAGACAAAACCTCGATCACATGGCGCGCCAACAGCGTAATCGCTCCGCCCATGGTCAGCGTCACGGCCAGCATCAAAGCACCGAGAATGATGTAAAGCCGTTGCGTCTTTGCGCGCCGTTCCACCCGTTCTTCAGCCACCAGCGCATTGCCGGCCGTCACCACCCGCTCGGTCACCTCGGCGACGTCGATGAGAATGCTCTCGATGGCATAAAGCTCCGCCAGCGTCGGTATCACCCCGCTCGCGATCGCATCGAATGTGGGCGTCAAGCTCTCGACGGTCGCCGCTACCCAGCCCAGATCGTCGGCGAATCCTTTTTCCGTTTTGAAGCGCGTGGGGAAGGCGCCGTTCTCCAAAAGGTCCATCCGGCTGTAGAGAATGTCGAACCGCAGCGAGATATTGCCGATCGCCGCGCCCACGCCGTGCCGGTGCGCCTGATCGATCGCCCGCACCAGCTTCATCGTCTCCCGGTCCAACTGATAAGACGCCCAAAGCGCATCTTCCTGAATGCTGGAGCGGATGTCGTGCTGCTCCTTCACGATCAAGCCGAACACGGCAATGGCGGCCGTGATGAAAACGACAGCCAGCACCGCCAGCAGCTTCAACGATTGGGGATTCGCCGGCTTTGCCGGTAGGGAAGCCAAGTTGCCCGGCTCTGCCGGTGGTAAAGGTAAGTTGGCCGGCTCTGCCGGTGTGGACGCGGGGGCCAAGATCCTCAAGCACCTCTGTTACGGCCGCCGCGGTCTTGCGCCGAGCCCAAGTGAAAAGCTTGATTTCGCGCGGGACCGACCCAAAAGGCACGGTCGCGCGCGGTTGGGAGGAAAGCGGTGCCGTCCAAATCGGCCGCCCTCAAGCGGCTTTGTCGCGCTGGTCCGGCGCTTCTTCAAAAATCCGGATCATGCGGTTCAGCCGCGCTTGGAACGCCCGCACGACCCGCGGGTCGAACATCGCGCCGGCATTATCCGCGATATAGGCGACGGCCTTTTCCAGCGACCAGGCGTCCTTATAGGGCCGGGGTGATACCAGCGCGTCGAATACGTCCGCCACGGCGGCGATGCGGCCTGCCAGCGGTATCGCCTCGCCTGACAGCCGCTTGGGATAGCCCGTACCGTTCCAGCGCTCGTGGTGCGTTTCGGCCATTTCCGCCGCCAGCCGGATCAACCGCGAGTCCGATCCGGCCAGGATCGAGCCGCCCACCAGCGTGTGGGTCTCCATCACGCGGCGCTCTTCTTCGGTCAGCAATCCGGACTTGCGCAAAATGGCGTCGGGCATGCCGATCTTGCCCACGTCGTGCATCGGCGCGGCCAGATAGATATCGCGGCAAAGCTGGGTCGAAAGCCCCAGTTCTTCGGCAATTTCCCGGCACATGCGCGCCACGCGCACCACATGGGCGCCGGTGTCGCGGTCGCGGTATTCGGCCGCGCGGGCAAGGCGAAGGATGATTTCCTCCTCCAGCAGCGCCATTTCATGCGTTGCCTTGCGCACCTCTTCGGCCAGCCACGAGGCGCGGTCCTTGGTCTTGTTCTGCAGATCCCGCAACGCCGCCAGATTGCGGATCCGCGCCTTCACTTCGGCCATATCGATCGGCTTGCTCAGAAAGTCCGTCGCACCGGCCTCAAGCGCGGCATAGCAGATTTCCTTCTGGTCGACGGTCGTCACCATCACGATCGGAACGTCGGCATAGTTGGCTTCGCGCCGCACCTCGCGGATGAAGCCCAATCCATCGAGGTCCGGCATCATATAGTCCACGATGATCAGGTCATACTGAACCGACCGGACCGATTGCAGCGCCTCCAAGGGGCTTCGATATGAGATCACATCGCTCAGGCCGGCATTTTGTACCAGCTTGCCCAGCATGAAGAGGTTGCTCGGGTTGTCGTCGACGAGGAGGGCTTTCATACGCAAGGACCATCCGGAGTTGTTACGACCCCGAACCTACATGCAGCCTATGAATCTTGAGCCAACAAGCGTGCTCTAGAGACGGTTGCAATCAATGCATCGTCTTGATCGAATGCATTTACCTCTTGTTCACTACAATTGAGACTAATGATCACGATCACGTGCTCACTCCTCGGTTGCAGGCTTGGGAAACGCTTAAGCCCCTATCAAATCTACTATGCCTCAAAGGCTCGTCTTTATCGCGTTTGGGCCGCTCGGGACCCCTATGTCGCTCACGAAATCACTGACGGGCCATGGAGTTCGGGAAGCCCAACGGCATTCTGCGTCGTGTCTGCCCTGGTCCCAGGTGCAAGGCGCAACACTCCCCCAGCCAGTCTGGATTTGGCCGCGGTCATCCTCCACCGCCGGGAGCTGAATTTACGGTCGGTTACAAGGTTGCGAGTAGGAGCATGGATATCGTTCGTAACGTTCCGCATCAGCAAAAAGGCGCCATGGTCCCGATGACGATCCGCTTTGCTCCGTCTTGGACGTTGGAGCCCGGCCCGCTGCATGCGGTCCGGCTCATCAGCCTCGACCGCGCCCAGGCATGATAGTCAGATCCATGGGGCCGATCGCGCTTCGCCGCCTCAAGTCGGGACTTCGCTTCGGCATAGCCTCGCCGGCGGCTGTCCTTGCGCTTGTCATCCTCGCCGGGTTCTTTGGCCTCGCCAGCGTCGATATCTGGCGCGTTGTGGAATCAAGCCGCGCCATCGAAGAGCTTGCGCGGCAAGCGGCTCTCCAAAGTGCAACCAACCCGGCGCGCGCCGACCAGGTTCTCTCGGAGATCCTTGAGAAAGCCGATAATCCGAACCTTAGCGGCACCGCCGAAACCGGCTCCGTATTTCCCGGTTCCGAGCCGGCCGAGGCCCGCTTTCAAATGCTTGTCAGCGATCCCGACGCCGTTCGCGTCAGGGTTGAAGCGCTGGTCAGGTTGCGCTTGCCCCGTATCGTCGGATGGCGCAGCACCACGGTTGAAAGCACTGTCATCGCAAGGCGCGTCGGCGGCGCGGCGATCGCGATCCGAACGCCGAAGATCACCGGCGCATCGCCGCTTCAGAATATCTTTTACGCCGAAGCGCTCGGGCCCGGCGCACGGATCGGACCTGCCGAGCGGGATGCCCTGTCCGAGACCGCCGTTCCCGTGCGCGATATCATCACCCGCCTGACCTTCGGCCAAGGCCTCACCGGGCCGGAGCTTGCGGCCTTGCTCTCCGAACCCCGCCCGATCGGGGATATCCTTCGGGCCGTCGCCATCGTGGTGGCCGACCAAAACGTCGGGGCCACTAAAATTCTCACCCGCATCGCCGGCACCGTTCCCACCGACCTGCCACCGATCCCGCTCACCGATCTCTTCGATCTCCTGGTTCCGCCCAGTCCGGTTCCAGGATCCAAGCTTGGTCCCACGCCGGTTCTGTCCGCCGCCGAAATCCTGTCGGCGCTTGTGCGCGTTCTTGCCACCATGCGTCCGCTCACCATTTTCGTCCAAGCGCCGATCGAAGGCCTGAGCCTGCTCGAACTCGATCTGCGGGGCACTCTGTCCCCGCTGCCGGTCATTGCCAAAACCGCGTCTGAAGGCGGCATCGTCGCGCTTCCGGCCTTGGGTCTGTCGGTCCGCGCCACAATCGGCAATTCCGCCTTGCCGGGTGGCGCCCCCTTCAGCTTCCCCTTCCATATCGACCTTACCGGCGGGGCCGTGCGGCTGGTGGAAACGGTCTGCTCAAACAAGACCGAACGGCGCCGCGTCGATCTGGATGTGAGGCCGCTTCGCGCCAACATCCGGGTGGCTCCCTTCCCGGGTTCCGAAGCAGACCTTGGCGAGGATGGCGCCGTTCCGGTGCTGTCGACGCGCCGCTTGGCGGTCTGGGCCAAGGGTCTCGTTACCTCCGCCAACGATCCCGTCTCCCGCCTCACCTTCCTGGTCGATGATCCCGAAGATCGCGACAAGGGCATCCAGTCGCCCATGACGATCGCGAACCTTATCGCCCGCCAGCTCCGCAGCGCCGAGATCCTGCTTGGAGAAACCGAGGCGAAATCCACGACCGATGGCGCGCTGCGCGAGGAACTAGCCGCGCTGTTGCGCGATAATGCCGACGCTACGGGCTCGCTCGTCGCCTCCGCGCTTGCGGGTGTCGGCCTCGAACCGGGACGGCTCGATGTTTCCGTTGCAGGTGTCGCCTGTGACGGCAGCGAAATCGTGGAATAACCGGACACCGCATTGATAAGCTGGAGAATTCTGCGAAGACGTCCTTCAACTTCGCCGCAGAATGATCCTGCCGACCTTTCGCCCTTGATCCCTTGCGGCTATGCATGGTCCCCTGAGCAGCGGGCGAGCCATGACCGACGACGACCTCCTTCAGCGCCTTCTCTACCGCGATGCCCTGATGCTGGTCGTCGACAAGCCGCCCGGCATTCCCGTTCACGCCGGTTTCGGCGGCGGCGAAACCCTGGACGCTCATTTCGAGGCCCTCCGCTTCGGTCTGCCCCATCCCCCGGCGCTCGCCCATCGCCTCGACAAGGACACGTCCGGCTGCCTCGTGCTGGGTCGTCACCGCCGTGCCACGGCCGAACTCGGCGAGCTTTTCGCCAAGCAGAAGGTCGAAAAAACCTATCTCGCCGTCGTTTGCGGGGCCGTTGCGGATGATGCCGGCATCATCGACGCTCCGCTCGCTAAGGTCACCCACGAGCGCCGCTCCTGGTGGATGAAGGTGGATCCCGCCGGCCAGCCCTCGGTCACCCATTTCCGGGTGGTCGCGCGCGGCGAAACGCTCACCGTCGTCGATCTCTCGCCCAAGACCGGCCGCACCCATCAGCTCCGCGTTCACATGGCCCATCTCGGCCATCCCATCGTCGGCGACGGCGTCTACGGCGGCGATCTTGCGCGCGGCGTCGACAAGTACCTCCACCTTCACGCCCGCCGCGTCGTCGTGCCGCTTTACCGCAAGAAGCCGCCCGTCGCCGTCGAAGCGCCGATCCCGTCCCACATGACGCGCCTGCTCACCCGCCTCGGCGCGCTTGACGCCGCCGGTGGCCTCGTGATTCCGGTAGTCCCAGCCGAGCCCACCCCGTGAGCCGTCGCCTGCCGCCGCTGGTCGCCCTGAAGGCCTTCGAGGCCGTCGTCCGCCTCGGCGGCATGCGCAAAGCCGCCGCCGAGCTTGGCGTCGACCACACCGCCGTCAGCCGCCATGTCCGCAACCTCGAAGCAGTGCTCGGCCTCCGCTTGCTGGAGACCGATAGTCGCGGCTCGCTCCCGACCGCCGAAGGCCGCCGCCTCGCCGATCAATCCGCCATCGCCTTCGACCTCATCGCCGACGTCACGGAAAGTCTAAGCCCCGCCCGCCGCAATGGCGAGCTTCGCATCTGGTGTGTGCCCGGCCTTGCGGTCCGCTGGCTGATGCCGCGGCTCTCCGAAGTCCAGGCCCTCGTCCCCGATCGCGAGATTGTACTCCGCCCCACCGATCAGGCCCCGGACCTTATCCGCGGGGAGGCTGATCTCGAAATCCGCTTCAAGGCCCGTCCCGCCCCCGGCATCAAGACCGAGGACATCATCTCCCCCCGCTTCTTCCCCGTCGCCTCGCCCGCTTTTTTGAAAACCCGCCCGCCGGTCGGCACCCTCGCCGATCTCACGACCCTTCCTCTCATTCACGAAGACACGCGCGAGCAGTGGCGTGTCTGGCTTCAGAGCGCCGGTCTCAATCCCGTCCCCCCTCTCGACGGTCCGCGCTTGTGGTATGCGAACGTTGCGATAGAAGCCGCGTTGATGGGGCAGGGCGCCGCTTTGGTGAACCGCCTACAAGTTGCCCCCGAACTGGCCGACGGAACACTACTAGAGCTACTACACACCCATATCGAAATCGGTGCCTATACGGTCCAAGCCGCCGCCGATCGCTGGTCCGAGCCGGTGCTTGTAAAGCTCCGCCGCTGGCTGAAAACCGAGCTGGAATTGTGCGTTAGAGAAGATCTACAGGTTTAGCTGCCGCCTTTAGGTCACCACCAGGCGTCGATTTCACCTCTCCCGCGCGCGTCATTTCCGTCGTTAGATCGAAACACTGAAATGACTACACTCAATACGACCGGAGACGACTATGACGTCGAACGCCGAACTCCTCGCCCGCCGCCATCTCGCCATCCCGCGCGGCGTTGGCGTTGCTTATCCCGTATTTGCTGAGCACGCTGAAAACGCTGAGCTTTGGGATGTCGAGGGTCGCCGCTACGTCGATTTCGCCGGCGGCATCGCGGTCCTCAACACCGGTCACCGGCACCCCCGCGTGCTCGAAGCCGTCCGCAAACAGCTCGATCATTACACCCACACCTGTTTCCAGGTTACCCCCTACGAGCCCTATGTCGCGCTTGCCGAGCGGCTGAACGCGCTCGCCCCGTTCAAGGGGCCGGCCAAGACGATCTTCTTCACCACCGGAGCGGAAGCTGCTGAAAACGCAGTGAAAATCGCTCGCGCCGCCACGGGCCGCTCCGCCGTGATCGCCTTCGCCGGCGGCTTCCACGGCCGCACCATGATGACCATGGCCCTCACCGGTAAGGTCCTGCCCTATAAGAAGAAATTCGGCCCGATGCCGGGCGAGATCTTCCATCTTCCCTTCCCCGTCGCCGACCACGGCATCACCACCGCCGATAGTTTGCGCGCGCTGGAATTCCTCTTCCGCGCCGACGTCGAACCCTCCCGCGTCGCCGCCATCATGATCGAACCCGTCCAGGGCGAAGGCGGTTTCTACGAGGCCCCGAAAGACCTCCTGGTTGCCCTCCGCACCATCTGCGACGAGCACGGAATCGTGCTGGTCGCGGACGAGGTCCAAACCGGATTCGCTAGGACTGGCAAGGTCTTCGCCATGGAGAACTCCGGCGTCGAGCCCGATTTGGTGACCATGGCCAAGTCGCTCGCCGGCGGGTTCCCCCTCGCCGGCGTCCTCGGCAAAGCCGCCATCATGGACGCCGCCGAACCCGGCGGTTTGGGCGGAACCTACGCCGGTTCCCCGATCGCCTGCGCCGCCGCCCTCGCCGTCCTCGACGTCATCGCGGACGAAGGATTGTGCGAGCGCGCCAACGTCATGGGCGCCCACATCAAGGCCCGCCTGCACAAGATCGCCAGCCGCAACGACGTCGTCGCCATGACCGGAATCCGGGGGCAGGGCGCCATGATCGGGTTTGACATCGTCAAGAGCCGCGGCACCTACGAGCCCGATGCCGACGCCACGAAACGCACCACCGCCGCCGCTCTTGAAGAAGGTCTGATCCTCCTCTCCTGCGGCGTTTATTCCAATGCTATCCGTATCTTAGTGCCGCTCACCGCCTCCGACACCATCCTAAACGAAGGCCTTGACAAGCTCGAAGCGGCCCTCATCAAAGCGAAGGGTTGACCCACATGACGCTCGCTCTCAAAGACCCCACGCTGCTTGAATCCCGCGCCTATATCAACGGCGCCTTCGTCGGGACCGGCGCGGTCGACGTCACCAATCCGGCCACCGGCGGCGTGATCGCCCGCGTTCCGAATCTGGGAGCCGCCGAGACCACCGAAGCGATCGACCACGCCGCCGCCGCGCTGAAATCATGGGGCGCCAAGCTCGCCAAGGAGCGCTCGGCGATCCTGCGCCGCTGGTTCGATCTGATCACCGCCAACCGCGACGACCTCGCCCTCATCCTCACCTCCGAGCAGGGCAAGCCCCTTGCCGAAGCCAAGGGCGAGATCGACTACGCCGCCGCTTACATCGAGTTCTACGCCGAGGAAGCCAAGCGCATCTACGGCGAGGTTATCCCCTCGCACCGTGCCGACGGCCGGATTCTTGTTATTCGTCAACCCATTGGCGTCGTCGCTGCAATCACGCCGTGGAATTTCCCGGCCGCCATGATCACGCGAAAGGTCGCCCCCGCGCTCGCGGCCGGCTGCACCACCGTGATCAAGCCGGCGATGGAAACGCCGCTTACCGCGCTCGCCCTCGCGGTTCTCGCGGACCGCGCCGGTATCCCCGCCGGCGTTCTCAACGTCGTCACCGGCAAGGCCGCGCCGATCGGCGAGGTCATGACCTCCCACCCCGCCATTCGCCTCGTCGGCTTCACCGGATCGACCGAAATCGGCAAGCTCCTGATGCGCCAGTCGGCCGGGACTGTGAAGAAGGTCGCGCTGGAACTTGGCGGAAACGCGCCGTTTATCGTGTTCGACGACGCCGATCTCGATAAGGCGGTCGAGGGCGCGATGGTCTCCAAGTTCCGCAACATGGGCCAGACCTGCGTCTGCGCCAACCGGCTCTACGTCCAGCGCGGCGTCTACGACGCCTTCGTCGAAAAGCTTACCGCCGCCGCATCAAAACTTAGGGTTGGTGATGGTACTGCCGAGGGCGTCACCCAAGGTCCGCTCATCAACGACAAGGCCATCGCCAAAGTCGAGGAGCATCTCGCCGACGCCACCTCCAAGGGTGCGAAAATTGTGCTGGGGGGACGCCGCCA
This sequence comes from Oharaeibacter sp., assembly GCA_051861205.1. Taxonomy (GTDB): domain Bacteria; phylum Pseudomonadota; class Alphaproteobacteria; order Rhizobiales; family Pleomorphomonadaceae; genus JBHYDC01. Next base: position 67,201 of record JBHYDC010000003.1, on the reverse strand, counting down.
TGAACTTGGAAAAACCTTCTACGAGCCCACCGTCGTGACCGGCGTTACGCAGGACATGATCGTCGCCCGCGAAGAAACCTTCGGTCCCGTCGCCCCTATCTTCCCATTCGACACGGAAGACGAGGTGATCGGTTACGCCAACGACACCGAATTCGGCCTTGCCGCCTATTTCTTCGCCCGCGATGTCGGCCGCATCTTCCGGGTCGGCGAGCGCCTGCAATACGGCATGGTCGGCATCAATTCCGGGCTGATCTCCACCGAACTTGCCCCCTTCGGCGGCATCAAGGAAAGTGGCAACTCGCGCGAAGGCTCCCATCACGGCATCGCCGAGTTCACTGAGATGAAATACATGCTCGTTGCCGGCCTCGACCGCTAAGCGGCATCAAGCACCGCCGTTCAGGAACCAATGGCACTGTCATTGTTTCCTGAACATGGTGTTCAACAGCCGCGACCTGCTCAACTGTTCACGTGAGGTGTATATTCCAGGAAAATTGGGTCGCTTCTCGCCCAACTCCAAGGAATAAACCTATGTCCGCGCTCGCAACGTCCCCCCTTCAGGCTCTCGACCCCGCCACCGCCGTCGGCCCTGTCGCGCTCACCGTCCGTGATCGCGCTGTCATGGTAGACTGGTATCGCCGCGTTCTCGGCCTCTCCGTGCTGGTCGAAGACGGCCCGGCGACGGTCCTCGGTGGATCCGACGGCACCGTGATCGTCACGCTCGTCAGCGGTCCCGCAGCGCCCCTCGCCCCGCGCCGCTCGCCCGGCCTTTATCACATCGCGATCCTGCTGCCCTCGCGCGCCGACCTCGGGCGCTGGCTACGGCATACAGCCGAAATCGGCGTCCGCCTGCAAGGTGCGAGCGACCATCTCGTGTCGGAGGCGACCTATCTCTCCGACCCGGAAGGCAACGGCATCGAGGTCTATCGGGACCGCCCAAGGCCCGAATGGCCCCGCCGCGACGGCCAACTCCAGATGGACAACGCTCCATTCGACCTCAAGGGCGTGGTCGCGGATGGGGACGCCGCGGATAGGGTCTGGTCTGGCGCTCCTGCCGGGACAATCGTCGGCCACGTTCATCTGAAGGTCGCCGACATCGCGGCAAGCCGGGCCTTTTATGTCGATACGCTGGGTTTCGAGCCGATGGTGGACAGCTATCCATCCGCGCTGTTCATCGCAGCCGGCGGCTACCATCATCATTTCGGGCTCAACACATGGGAAAGCGCGGGTGCTGCCCGCGTTCCCGGCGCGACGGGTCTGCGCTCCGCCACCATCACCATGCCGCCCGCCGCCCAAAAGGCCTTGGTCGGCCGTTTGACGGCGTCCGGCATCGCGCATCAGGCCGCCAACGGCTCGGTCTCGGTGCTGGATCCCTCTGGCAACCGTTTGGTGCTTCTGGATGCGCCGGTTTCGCTTGAAATGGCGCTCTCCGCCGTGTGATCGCGATGCAGCCTTGAAGAGGTGCGGTCTCACATCCATATTCGAACTCGACGGGCAGCAATGCCCCGGCCGGATGCCGCTCACGGGTCCGGCTTTCAAGGTCGCTTCTGCTAGGACTTTGATCGATGACGCGTATGACTTCGTTTTCGAGCCCTTTTTTGCTTGGTTTCGACGAGATCGAGCGGGCTCTCGATAGGGTCTCGAAATCCGCAAACGACGGATATCCCCCCTATAACATCGAGCGGATCCCCGCTGACGGCCCGCATGGAGACGTCATCCGGATAACTCTGGCCGTGGCCGGGTTCACTCGCGATCAACTCGACGTGTCCGTCGAGGAAAATCAGCTTGTGATCAGGGGCCGGCAAGTGGAAGATCGGGCTCGCCAATATCTACACAGGGGCATCGCCGCGCGGCAGTTCCAGCGAACCTTCGTGCTGGCCGAAGGCATTGAAATCCTTGGCGCTGACCTGCGCGACGGCCTGCTTGCGATCGATCTGGTGAGACCCCAACCCGAGCGGGTCGTGCGGCGAATCGAAATCAACGCGCGCGATTGAACAAGCAGCAAACAACCGCCGTATCGTTTGCGGTTCCAATCCAAGCTGATCTCACAGCGTACAACGGGCATAGGCAACGGAACCGACGCCCGGATGACCCCGTTGCTGGGAAAAGAGTCTCTGCCGTCAACGAGCGTTGCATCGTTAATCTGACCTAAGTCTTTTGAGCGTCAGATATAGCAATAAGCATCAAACGTGGCATGGCAGATCGCATACTGGGGTCGAACGAATATGGGGCCGCTGCCGATAACTCGGTCATCGGCTCGGACCATCCCTCGGAGCAATCCGCAGGCGGCGATCCGGAGAGGGCGAATGGGTCCTCCAACGCTCGCAGAACAAACGAGTCACGTTCGAAGGCGCCGCTACGGTCTTCTTCGGACAGAGGAGGTGCGTCATGAATGAGTTCAATTTTGAAAAGGCCGCCCTCCACCGGGTCATGCCGGATGCGGCTTTCCTTCAACTCGGCGACGGCAAGGTCGCCTATATCAGGCGCATTACGTCCGACGACGTGCACGCCCTGTTTCCCGAGGCGCCTCATCTTGCGCCCGGCCTGAAGCTTTGGGCCCTGCTTGCCGCAGACGGTACGCCCATCATGCTGACCGACAGCCGTGAAGCGGCCCTGGCGAACGCCATGGAAGCCGAGCTTACGACCGTCAGCGTGCATTAAACAAAGGCCAACGCCGCCGCACTCAGGCGGCGTTGGACGCAACGGGCTGGGTGAGCAGTGCATAGATTGCCGAGGCGTCGTTTGCCGCTCTGAGCTTGGACGCTATGGATGGCTCGCGCAGGACGCGGGCTATGCGGGCAAGCGCTTTTAGATGGTCTGCCCCGGCATTTTCCGGGGCAAGCAGCAGAAACATCAAATCCACCGGCTCGTCGTCCAGAGCGTCGAAATCGACCGGCTTGTCCAGGCGTGCGAATACGCCGACCAGCCGGTCGAGGCCGGCCAGCTTGCCGTGCGGGATCGCCACACCGTGGCCGACACCCGTCGATCCGAGCTTCTCGCGCTGAAGCAGTGTGTCGAAGATCTCCCGGTCCAACCGATCCGTCACGGCGGCGGCCTTGACCGCCATTTCCTGAAGCGCCTGCTTTTTCGAATTGGCCTTCAAGTGGGGAAGGACGGCATCGATGCGCAGGAGGTCGCTTAAATCCATCATTGACCTCGAAATGGGTGCAGCCGATATGGGGCCGCACCGAGGGATGTTATCCGCCGGCTAGGTCGTTAAGGGACGGATCGATCCAGCCGATGTTGCCGTCCGTGCGCCGGTAGACCACGTTAATGCCGCCCGTGCCCGCGTTCCGGAACACAAGGACCGGCGCGCCCGTGAGATCGAGATCCATGACCGCGCGGCCGACGGTTGCGGTCGCGATCTTCCGCGTGGTTTCGGCAACGACGAGCGGGGCGAAATCGTCAGGCAGTTCGTCGTCCTCATCGGGTACCGACAGAACCTGATACTGCGCATCCAGTTCCTCGAAGGCCGGCGCGTCGCGCTGGCCATCGCTTGCGTGATGGCTCTTCAGCTTGTGCTTGTAACGGCGCAGCCGCTTACCGATGCGCTGGATCGCCTGCCCGACCGCCGGATAGACGTCGTGCCCCATGGCATGCGACTGGAGCATGGTTCCGGTGCTCAGTTGGATCGAACAATCCACATTGTAGCCCGTTCCCTCGCGTTCAACGACCACGTGTCCGGTATAGCTTCCGTCGAAAAACTTACCGATTTCCTCGGCCGCCTCAGACGCGATGTGCTCGCGCAGCGCTTGGCCGATATCGACGTTCTTTCCCGTGATGCGAAGCGGCATTGCAACTTCCCCGTGGTTGCGCGCGATCATGGCGCGCCGGACGATCGGCCGGCTCGTCTACTGGACCAACGGGCGCGCGCGGCGCCCGCCGTCGTCACTCGACATTGCTGATCGCCGCCGGAGCAAGGCTCGAACTTGGGAGAACGAGGATCCTTCGTGCCGGCGGGAGTGTTTAGGGACGCGTGTTTTCAAAGTCAACCGAGCCTGCGTAGCTGCCCTCCCTGAAAGGCCATCCGTCCCATCGTTCAGTTCACCGTCTCGGCGGCAAAGGATTTTTTCTCGCGCCTACGCTGGATGGAGGAAGAAATCCGCATCGCCTCTCGGTATTTTGCGACGGTTCGACGGGCAATGTCGATCCCCGCGTCGCGCAAAAGCTTCACCAAGGTGTCGTCGGAGAGGATATCGTCGGGTTTTTCCCCATCGATCAACTGACGAATCTTATGGCGAACCGCCTCGGCCGAGTGGGCGTCGCCGCCTTCCGCCGAGGCGATGGACGAGGTGAAGAAGTATTTCAGTTCGAAGATACCCCGGCTCGTCGCCATGTATTTATTGGAGGTGACCCGCGAAACCGTTGATTCGTGCATGCCGATCGCTTCGGCGATGGTGCGCAGATTGAGCGGGCGCAGATGCGCCACGCCGCGCGCCAGAAACGCATCCTGCTGCCGGACGATCTCGGTTGCGACCTTGAGGATCGTCTTGGAGCGCTGATCCAGACTTTTCACCAGCCAGTTGGCGGTTTGCAGACAATCGGTGAGATAGCCTTTGCCGGCTTCCGCGCCGGGGCTTCTCGAAACGGTGGCAAAATAGGTCTGGTTCACAAGCACGCGCGGCAATGTTTCGGTATTGAGTTCCACCAGCCAGCCGCCGTCCGGTCCCGCCAGAACGATGACATCCGGCACCACGGGCTGGATCGCCATGGCGCCGAAGGCATTGCCGGGCTTGGGGTTGAGCGCGACGATTTCGCGGATCATATCCTGCAAATCCTCGTCATCCACGCCGCAATGCCGCCGGAGTTGCCCCAAATCGCGGCGCGCCAGAAGGCCCAGATTGGCGATCAGCGCCTTCATGGCGGGATCGAGCCGATTGCGCTCCGCCAGTTGCAGCGACAGACACTCGGCAAGGTTACGCGCACAGACGCCCGTCGGGTCGAAACCATGAAGGACGCCGAGCACCTCTTCGACCAGCGCAACATCGCAGCCGAGCCGTTCGGCGATCTCAGCCAGATCTGTCCTGAGGTAGCCAGCGTCGTCGACCGAATCGATTAACTCCTGTCCGATGATGCGCCGCACCGGATCCTTGATGGCGAGAATGAGCTGCCGGCTCAGGTGATCGTGCAAGCCGATCTCGGTCGAGACGAAGGCTTCGAGATTATAGTCTTCCGATCCGCCGCCGCTTGTGCTGCCGCCTCCGCCCGACCAGTCGCTGCCGCCGGCAAGCGCACCGGCGTCCAGCGTGCCGCGTTCGCCGGGGCCGCTTGCCTCGTCGGGGTAGACATTGGCGAGATCGGTATCGAGAGCACTCGCGACTCGCTCAGGCGAGGGCGCGCCGTCGCTTTCGAACCAGTCGGCGCTATCGCCGTCCGGTGCGGATACGGCGGGCGGATCGTCCACGTCGGGGCGGTCGCGGTCGGGGGCGTCGTCGGCGCGTTCGAGAAGGGGGTTGCGTTCGAGTTCGGCGTCCACGAACGCCATCAGGTCCATATTCGACAGTTGCAGCAGCTTGATGGCCTGCATCAACTGCGGCGTCATGACGAGCGACTGGCTTTGTCTGAATTCGAGCCGAGCCGAAATCGCCATGAGCGAGCGGGACCTCTGGATAAAGATTAGGGGCGAACCTACTGGTCCGATTCTTGCTTCTTTACCGCAGATCCTTGCGCCCTTAAAGGCTGAATTGCTCACCGAGGTAAACGCGCCGTGCGTCGGGGTCCGCGATGATGTCCTCGGGGTGGCCCTCGACGAGCACCTTGCCGGAGTGGAGAATGTAGGCGCGGTCGATCAAACCCAGCGTTTCCCGCACGTTATGGTCGGTGATCAGCACGCCGATCCCGCGCGCGGTCAGGTGCCTCACCAGTTGCTGAATATCGCCGACGGCGATCGGGTCCACGCCGGCAAAGGGTTCGTCGAGCAGCATGAAGGAGGGCCGTGTCGCCAGCGCGCGGGCAATCTCCACCCGCCGTCGCTCACCGCCCGACAGCGCGATCGCCGGCTGGCGGCGCAGGTGGGTCAGCCCGAACTCATCGAGCAGCGCGTCGAGATCGGCTTCCCGGCGGTCCCGGTTCGGCTCGATCACTTCCAGGACGGCGCGGATGTTGCCTTCGACGGAAAGCCCCCGGAAAATCGAGGCCTCTTGCGGCAGATATCCGATGCCGAGCCGGGCCCGGCGGTACATCGGGTAGGGGGTTATGTCATAGCCGTCGAGCAGGATCCGGCCGCTGTCCGGCGGAATAAGGCCCGTGATCATGTAAAAGACGGTCGTTTTTCCAGCGCCGTTCGGTCCGAGCAGGCCAACCGCTTCGCCGCGCCGGACGACCAGACTGACGTCCGACACCACTTGCCGCTTGCGATAGCTCTTGGCGAGGTTATGGACCGCAAGATCCGCCTCGACGGCGTCATGGCCATAGGCATCGCCCTCATCGCCATAGGCATACTCGGGCTGCTTTTTCCACAAGCGGTTCAGCACGGCTTCGCTCCGGACACGTCTCAGCCTCCGCTCTTGGGTTCGTCAACGCTTTTCGGCTCGATCAGCATCTGAACGCGGCCGCCTTCCATCCGCGCTTGCCCGCTATCGATGTTGATCACCAGCTTGGGCCCGCGAATCACGTTTTCACCCTGCGTCAGAACCACATTACCGGTGAGAACGATCGTATTGGCGGCGGTGTCGAACACGGCTTCGTTGCCGCTGGCGGTCTGCGGGCCGGATGTGACCAGCACCTTGCCTTTGGCCTCCAGCCGCTTCACCTGCTGTCCGCCCTGGCCGGGCTGTGCCTGGTTCGCCTGATCTTCGAGGTAATAGACGTAGAGCTGATCGGTTTTGAGGATGGTCTGTTCCTGGCGGGCCACGACGTTGCCGGAGAACACGGCCATGTTCTCCTGATCGCGGACCTCAAGCGCTTCTGCCTCGAACTGGATCGGCTTGTTGGACGCCACACCGAGGCCTTGGAAGGCGCTCGGCAGGGTGCCGGTCTGCTTGGGCTTGGTCTGAGCGTGGGCGGAGCTGAGCCCGGCGCCCGCGACCACGGCCGCGACCATCAGAGCCTTAAGGCCGCGGCCTATCCTGGTTTTTTCGATCGTCATGGTGACGTGTTCCCCGTGTCGGCGGATCGTGCCGCATCCTTGCCTGTGCCGGTATTCTTCATCGCATTTGGGTCGACCGTCATTTTCACGCCGCCCTGGAATGTGACGGTCCCGCCCTTCTCGCCCACGGTCATCCCGTCGGCTTCAACGGCACCCAGGCTGGAGGAAAATGCGACGGGCGCGTCCGAAACGACTTCACCGGTGGAAAGATCGATCTCGGCATGCTGAAGATCCGCCGACGAACCGTCATTGGACCGGATTTCGATGTCTTCCTGTAGGGCCAGCTTCTGGGCCCTGGCGTCGTAAAGCCCGGAGGCGGCGGAAAAATTGGCGGACCGGCCGTCCGGTTGCTGTACAAAGGCGGTGATTCCGTAAAGTTTGATCTTTTGGGGATCGCTAAGGCTCTGCACGGCCCGGGTGGCGTTCACGTCGTAGATGCGGCCCTTGCCGTCGCTGCCGGAAAGGTGCGGGGCGTCCATGGACAAGCCCTCCGCCGTGATCTTCAGATCCCCAATGGAAAAGGCGATCTCGATCTTCGATACGATGCTGATGCCGACCACGAGGACGGCGATTGCGAGGCCGGACGCGGGAAGAGCCAAGCGGAGAAAGTGCACACGCCGGCTATGGCGCGCGGCCGCCGCGAAGGCACGCGCGCGATCGGCTGCGAAACCGTCGCTGTAGGGGGGCGTATCGTTCACGTCGGCATAGGTCACGATCGGGTTCAAGGCCTCATCTTGCTATGGTCGACCTCTATGATGCTCATGAAGCGGACGCCGATCATGCCCACCATATGCTGTAGACGTAACCGAAATCCTAGGGCGCCGCGCGCCTCATCAATTCACGAATAGGCGATGCGGACACAAGAAAGCGCTTAAAAGCCAGCATTAAACATGCCAACCCAATGTAGCAGGGCGAATAATTTTCGACAACAATCGGTAAAAGTCAGGTCGATTGCGCATTTTTCATAATCGACCGAAATCAGCTATGGGCGAAGATATCTTCTTCACCCCATCCCAGAAGATCGAGACGCGCGCGCGTCGGCAGGAACTTGAAGCAACTTTCGGCAAATTCCATTCGGTCTTCACGGGCGAGCATCGTCAGCAAGCGCTCACGCAACGCATGAAGGTTCAGAACGTCGGATGCGGCATAGTCGAGCTGCGCGGGGGTCAGTTCGGGAGCGCCCCAATCGGACGACTGCTGCTGCTTGGAAATCTCGATCCCGAGAAGTTCCTTCGTCACGTCCTTGAGGCCATGCCGGTCGGTGTAGGTGCGGGTTAGCCGCGAGGCGACCTTGGTGCAGAACACGGGCGTGACGGTGACCCCGAAGGCCTTATAGAGGACGGCCAGATCGAAGCGGGCGTAATGGAAAATCTTCACGCGGGCCGGATCGGCGAGAAGCCGCACTAGATTGGGCGCTTCGCTCTGCCCTTTGAGGATCTGAACCACGTCGGCCGAACCGTCGCCCGGTGAAAGCTGGACGACGCACAAGCGGTCCCGGTGCGGCTGAAGCCCCAGCGTTTCCGTATCGATCGCCACCACGTCGCCGTAGCGATCGAGATCGGGAAGGTCGCCGACATGGGTGCGGATCGCGGTCATGGTGGTCTTTCCGTCAAGCATTGAGGATACGACGCGGGCTGAAAGTAGAAAAGCCGGCCATCCAGACCGCAAAAGCGATCGGGAGGCCGGCTTTGGAAAACTGCCGCCTGGTGCCCAGGAAAGGACTCGAACCTTCACGCCTCGCGGCACAGGTACCTGAAACCTGCGCGTCTACCAATTCCGCCACCTGGGCAGGGGGCTGTGGTCGCGGGGTGAATACGGAATGGCCGCCGCCTTGTCAATCGCGATCGTGAAATGCGGCTGTACAGAGCGGGCCGCTCTGTCATAAGAGGCGCATGAAGGCCCTCATGGCGATCTGCCGCCGGCGTTGATCGCTGGCTAGGCGCGGTGTGAGGGACGCGTTGATTTGAACTCGCATCATCTTTCGCCGGCATCCGCCCTATAATGGCTTGGTGATGCAGGATAAACCGGGACTTCAGACGATGGCACAGATCGGCGACAAGACGCGGCTCGTGACGGTTTTCGGCGGTTCGGGCTTTCTCGGGCGGCATATCGTTCGCGCGCTGGCGCGGCGCAACTACCGGATCCGTGTGGCCGTCCGCCGTCCCGATCTTGCGGGGCATCTTCAGCCGCTGGGAACCGTCGGCCAGATCCATGCGGTGCAGGCGAATCTTCGTTACCGCGCGTCGGTCGACCGGGCCGTGCAGGGCGCCGATGCGGTGATCAACCTCGTCGGGATCCTCAACCCCTCGGGGCGGCAGACGTTCGACGCCGTTCAGGCCTTCGGAGCGCGGGCCGTTGCCGAAGCCGCGCGGGGCGCCGGGATAACCAAGCTGATCCATATGTCCGCGATCGGGGCAAACGCGGCCTCGGCCTCGGTCTATGCCCGCACTAAGGCGGCGGGCGAGGCGGCGGTGTTTGAAACGGTTCCAGGGGCCGTGATCTTCCGACCTTCGATCGTGTTCGGACCAGAGGACGATTTCTTCAACCGCTTTGCCGAAATGGCACGCTTCTCGCCGTTTCTGCCGCTCATCGGCGGTGGTGACACGCGCTTCCAGCCGGTGTTCGTGGGCGATATCGCCGAAGCTGTGGCGCGTGCCGTGGATGGAGCGGTCGAGGGGGGCAAGGTCTATGAACTCGGCGGCCCTGAGGTGAAGACCTTCCGCGACTGCATGGAACTGGTCTGCAAGGAAACCGGCCGCAAGCGCGCCTTGCTGTCCATTCCCTTCCCGCTTGCCGAACTCGGCGCCAAGTTGGCCGGCTGGCTGCCCGGCGCGCCGCTCAGCACCGATCAGGTCGAGCTTTTGAAGTCGGACAATGTGGTCTCCGACGAGGCCGTCGCCGAGGGCCGCACCTTTGACGGCCTTGGCGTCGAGCCTCATACGCTCGCCGCCATTTTGCCGACCTATCTCTACCGTTACCGTGCGCGCGGCCAATACGACCGGCACAGCCCCGATCAGCCGAAGGCGTAAAGGGCGGCCAGTCCTGCCGTTCCAACAATGATCCGCCACCAGGCGAAGGGCGCATAACCATGGCGCCCGACGAAGTCCAACAGCGCACGCACGACCACGAGCGCCGCGATGAAGGCCGCGACGAAGCCGACGCCGATCACGGCCGCGTCGTCCATCGATAGCAGGTCGCGGTTCTTGTAGAGGTCGTAGGCGAAGGCGCCGGCCATGGTGGGCATGGCAAGGTAGAACGAGAACTCGGCGGCCGATCGCTTGGAAACGCCGAGCATCATCGCGCCCACGATGGTCGCGCCGGATCTGGATACCCCCGGCACCATCGCGAGGCACTGGGCAAGGCCGATCACGAGATAGGTCGCCCAAGGATAGCGCGCCGGATCCTTGAAACGCACGGTGGGCGGCCAACGGTCGACGGCAAGCAGCACGAAGCCGCCGACAACCAGCATGGCGCAGACGAGCACGGGCGTTTCGAACAGCACCGTCTTGATGAATTCATGAGCGAGCACGCCCACGATCACCGCCGGAAAGAAGGCGATGAGGATGCCTGCGACGAATCGCCGGGCGAGTGGTTCGACCGGCAGCGCCTTGGCGATTTGCATGAGCCGCCCGGCATAGACGGAGAGGATGGCGAGGATCGCGCCGAGCTGAATCAAAACCTCAAAGGCGCGTCCCGTCGATTTGAAGCCGAGAAAATGGCCGATAAGCAGGAGATGGCCGGTTGATGATACCGGGATGAACTCGGTGAATCCCTCGACGAACCCGAGCACCAGCGCCTTCAGCAACGTCATCCAGTCCATGACCACCTCATCCCAGCGACGGATCGCCTGTGCTTCATCGACGAATCGGAAACCATTTGTTCACATTTTCCGCCGGTTCTATACCCAAGCCGCAAAGGTCTGTGGCCAGTTGAGATCGCGCAGCTATCCGACGAGGATTAAAGCTTGCTGCGCGGGATGGCTTCGATTTCCTTCGCGCGAAAAATCCGGTTTTGTGTGCCGCGTATGGGCGGCCGGGTCAGGACGATATGCTTAAACTTTATCATCATCCCTTCTCCCCCGCCTCCCGGTTCATTCGGCTGATCCTGGCCGAACACGAGGCGAAAGTAGAGCTTGTCATCGAGCGCCCGTGGGAGCGCCGCCCGGATTTTCTGGCGATGAACCCGGCCGCAGGCGTGCCGGTTTTGGTGGAGAACGACGGCCCGCCGATCGTGGGTGCCGCCACCATCATGGAATACGTCGACGAGACAAGGGGTTACGCGCTGGCTGATCGCCGCCTGATGCCGAACCATCCCGAATCACGCGCCGAGATGCGGCGGCTCGTGGAGTGGTTCCTGCATAAGATGCACGACGAGGTGACGCATTACTTCGTGCATGAGAAAATTTACAAGCTGGAGATGCCGGCTTCGCGCGGCGGCGGGGCGCCGGATAGTCAGGTGCTGCGGGTGGCGCGCCTCAACGTGAAGCACCATCTTCGCTACATCGGCTGGCTGGCCGGCAGCCGCGATTGGCTGGCCGGCGAACGGCTGACCTTCGCGGATCTGGCGGCCGCGGCCGAGCTTTCCGCGATCGATTATCTCGGCGAGGTGCCATGGGACGAAGACGGCCACGCCAAGAACTGGTACGCGCGGGTGAAATCGCGTCCGAGCTTCCGGGGCCTTTTGACGGATCGGGTGCCGGGGGTGCCGGCCTCGCCGGTCTACGCGGATCTCGACTTCTGACGCGCTTTCGCGAACGGGCCCTCGCGCTCGGTTTCGACGTCGTGCGCGTGACGACGCCGGCGGCGATCGGCGAGGCCGGCGAGCGGCTGCGCGCGTTCGTGGCGCTTGGGCGTCATGGCGATATGGGCTGGTTCGAGGACACGCTCGACCGCCGCGCCGATCCGGCCGTGCTCTGGCCGGAGGTTCGATCCGTTGTGATGCTGGGCATGAACTACGGCCCCGCGGCAAACCCGCTGGACGTTCTGGCGGACCGGCTAGGCGGGGCGATTTCGGTTTATGCGCGTAGCCGCGATTATCACGAAGTGCTGAAGGGCCGTCTCAAAGAGATCGCCAATCTTGTCGAGCGGGATACCGGGGGAAAGGTGAAGGTGTTTGTCGATACGGCGCCGGTGATGGAAAAGCCGCTGGCGGCGGCGGCGGGCCTTGGCTGGCAGGGCAAGCACACCAATCTCGTCTCCCGCGACTTTGGATCCTGGCTTTTTCTCGGCGCGATCTTCACCAGTGCCGACCTTGAGCCGGATGCGCCGGAGATCGACCATTGCGGATCCTGCAACGCCTGCCTCACCGCCTGCCCGACGGACGCTTTTCCCGCGCCCTATCAGCTCGACGCGCGCCGGTGCATCTCCTACCTCACCATCGAACATCCCGGCCCCATTCCGCATGAGTTTCGCCCGCCGATCGGCAACCGGATCTACGGCTGCGACGATTGCCTCGCCGTCTGCCCCTGGAACAAGTTCGCCGCCGCCTCCCGCGAGCAAAAGTTGGCCGCGCCCGATTGGCAGGCGCCCCGCCTCGCGGCCCTGGCCGCGCTTGACGACGCGGCGTTCCGGGCGATGTTTTCCGGATCGCCCGTCAAGCGGATCGGGCGCGATCGCTTCGTGCGCAACGTCTTGATCGCGATCGGCAATAGCGGTGCGCCGGATTTGGCTCCGGTCGCGGAAAGGCTGCTGGGCGACCCCGCTCCGATCGTGCGCGGAGCGGCCGTCTGGGCGCTTTCTCGTCTCGCGCCGCAACGCCTATCCATGGGTTTCGGCCGTTTCGAGGCGGAAGCCGATCCCGATGTGCGGGCGGAATGGACGGCCGCGATCGATAATGCCGCTGTTTCCCCGCGTGCATTGGCCTGATAGAAGGGCGGCAACCGTTGATCCCAAGAAGGAGCGAGGCCCCGGCCATGCGCACCGCAAGCCTCACCCGCAAGACCAGCGAGACCGAGATCTCCGTCCGCATCGACCTTGACGGTACCGGCGCTGCCGATATCGCGACTGGGGTCGGGTTCTTCGACCACATGCTGACCCAGGTCGCCCGCCACGGCCTGATCGACCTCCATATCCGCGCGAAGGGCGATCTGCATATCGACGATCACCACACGGTCGAAGACGTCGGGATCGCGCTTGGCCAATGCGTGCGGCAGGCGCTGGGCGACAAGCGCGGCATCACGCGCTACGCCGATGCCTATCTGCCGATGGACGAGGCGCTCACACGCTGCGCCATCGATATCTCCGGCCGGCCGTTTCTCGTATTCCGCACCGTCTTTCACACGGCCAAGATCGGCACCTTCGACACGCAGTTGGTGGAGGAATGGTTCCGGGCCTTTGCGATCCACGCCGGAATCACCTTGCACCTTGAAACGCTCTACGGCGCGAATGATCATCATATCGCGGAGAGCTGCTTCAAGGCGCTCGCCCGCGCCTTGGGTGCCGCCGTCGCGATCGATCCGCGCCAAGCGGACCGCGTGCCCTCCACCAAGGGCGTTCTCGAAGCCTGACGGAACCGCGCCATGGCCATTTACACCGTTCATGCCCCGCCCGGCGGCGGCACCGCGCCGGATGCAACCGACAAGGTGCGCTTCGTGAAAGAGGGCTTCGCCTTCTGGGCGCTGGTGGCGCCTTTTCTATGGCTGATCTGGAACCGGCTTTGGCTGGCGCTTCTCGGCTGGTTCGCGGTGATCGTCGCGATCCAGGCGGTGGGGCGCTTTGCGGGCGAGAGCTATGCGGTGGTGCTGTCGCTCGCGTTCGGCATCTGGTTCGCGCTAGAAGCGCGGGAAATTCAGCGCTGGACGCTGTCGCGGCGGGGTTGGACGCTGGTCGGCTTGGTCGAGGGTGGTGAATTCGATGTCGCCGAGCAGCGCTTCTTTGAGGCTTGGGCGCGGCGGCAACCCCCACAAACGCCGATGTCGCCGAACCTGTCGCCACCCGCTTCATTTCCGCCGCGCGCAGCGCCGAGCGGCATCATCGGGCTGTTTCCCAGCGCCGGAGGCGGACGGTGAGCGTTGCGATCGTCGACTACGGATCGGGCAATCTCCGCTCGGCTGCCAAGGCCTTCGAGCGCGCCGCGCGGGAAGGCGGATATGGCGGAACGGTTGCCGTGACGTCGGATCCGGACGTCGTTCGCTCGGCCGATCACATCGTGCTGCCGGGCGTTGGCGCCTTCGCCGATTGCCGCGCCGGGCTCGATGCGGTGCCCGGCATGGTGTCCGCGTTGAACGAGGCGGTCCGGGTGGGCGGGCGTCCGTTTCTCGGCATATGCGTCGGCATGCAGTTGATGGCCAGCCGGGGGCTTGAGAAGGTCGTGACGCAAGGTTTGGGCTGGATCCCCGGCGAGGTGCGCCTTATCACGCCGGCCGATCCCGCGCTCAAGATCCCGCATATGGGCTGGAACACGATCGATGCCGCGCGGGGCCACCCGGTGCTGGCCGGCCTTTCGACCGGGGAGGGCGGGCTGCACGCCTATTTCGTGCATTCCTATCACCTTATCCCGGACGATCCGGCCGACGCGCTCGCGACCGCCGGCTATGGCGGGCCTATCACGGCCATCGTGGCGCGCGATACCATGGTCGGCACGCAGTTCCATCCGGAAAAGAGCCAGACTCTCGGCCTTGGACTGATTGCCAATTTCCTGAGGTGGCGTCCGTGATCCTCTACCCCGCGATCGACCTCAAGGATGGCGCCTGCGTGCGCCTGAAGCTCGGCGATATGACTGAGGCCACCGTCTACAATGCGGATCCGGCCGCGCAGGCGCGCGACTTCGCCGCCCTCGGCTTTCCCTGGCTGCATGTCGTGGACCTCAACGGCGCTTTTGCCGGGCGCAGCGTGAACGGGGGGGCGGTGGAAGCCATTCTGGCCGCCGTTTCGCCCGGCATGAAGGTGCAGCTCGGCGGCGGCATTCGCGACCGGCAGGCGATCGACGGCTGGCTGGACCGGGGCGTCGCACGCGTCATTCTCGGCACCGTTGCTCTGCGCGATCCGCAGTTGGTGCGGGATGCGGCGCGCGATCATCCCGGCCGCATCGTCGTCGGCATCGACGCGCGGGGCGGCAAGGTGGCGGTGGAGGGCTGGGCGGAAACCGCCGAGCTTGGCGTCGCCGATCTCGCCCGCCGGTTCGAGGATGCCGGCGTTGCCGCCGTCGTTTACACCGACATCGACCGAGACGGCGTGCTGGCCGGCATCAACGTGGAGGCGACGCTGGCGCTAGCCCGCGCGGTGTCGATCCCCGTCATCGCATCGGGCGGTCTTGCCTCCCTCGCCGATATCGAGCGCCTGCTTAAGCCCGACGCCCGGCTTCTCAACGGCGCGATTTCCGGCCGCGCACTCTACGACGGGCGCCTCGACCCGGCCGAAGCGCTGAGCCTGATCCGGAGGGCCGGCTGATGCTGAAGGCCCGTGTCATCCCCTGCCTCGACGTCAAGAACGGCCGTGTGGTCAAGGGCGTCAACTTCGTTGACCTCGTCGATGCCGGCGATCCGGTGGAAGCTGCCGCGGCCTATGACGCGGCCGGCGCGGACGAGCTTTGCTTTCTCGATATCGCGGCCAGCGTCGAGGCGCGCGGAACGCTGCTCGACGTGGTATCGCGCACCGCCGAGCGCTGCTTCATGCCCGTCACGGTGGGTGGCGGCGTGCGCACGGTCGAGGATATCCGCGCTTTGCTGCTGGCTGGCGCCGACAAGGTTTCGATCAACACGGCCGCCGTGACCGGTCCGGCCTTCGTGGGCCGGGCGGCCGACAAGTTCGGCGATCAGTGCATTGTGGTTGCGATCGACGCAAAGCGGGTTTCGGCCGAGGGCGAGACGCCCCGGTGGGAGATTTTCACCCATGGCGGGCGCACCCCGACCGGGCTTGATGCGGTCGCCTTCGCGCGGCAGATGGTCGGGCTCGGCGCGGGTGAAATCCTGCTGACGTCGATGGACCGCGACGGCACCAAGGCCGGCTTCGATCTTGGCCTCACCCGCGCGGTTGCCGATGCTGTGCCGGTGCCGGTGATCGCGTCCGGCGGGGTTGGAACGCTGGATGATCTCGTGGCCGGTGTGCGCGAGGGCCATGCGGCGGCGGTGCTTGCCGCCTCCATCTTCCATTTCGGCACCTATTCGGTTCGCCAGGCCAAAGAGCACATGGCGGCGGCCGGCATTGCGATGCGGCTTGATAGTTGAGGACTGCCGATATGGCCGATTTCACGCTCGACGCTCTCGAAGCCATCGTGGACGACCGGCTGACCGAGGGTGATGCCAGCTCCTACACCCGTCAGCTTGCGGCCAAAGGTCTGCCGAAGGCCGCGCAGAAGCTCGGCGAGGAAGCCGTCGAGGCCGTGATCGCCGCCGTTCAGGGCGACCGGGAGGGGCTGAAAGCCGAGACGGCCGATCTTCTCTACCACCTGATCGTGGTGCTGCGTTTGTCCGGCGTGTCGGTGGGGGAAGTGATGGCGGAACTTGCCCGGCGAACCGGCCGTTCCGGGCTCGACGAAAAGGCATCCCGTTCTAAAGACTAGCGCCGCTTTCCATGTTTCTCGTGATATGACGCAACTGATTTAGCCTTATTGGCCGGGTCTTTTTCAGGGAAAAGCCCCGCCGATGAACAGCCGCCGCGCCGAGGTGGACGTCATGGATCAGGTCGCCCGGACCACCCTTTCGCCCTATCAGGTGTTCTCCAAGGCCGAATGGTCGGCGCTTCGTCGCGGTACGCCGATGACGCTGACCTTGGAGGACGTGATCCGTCTGCGTTCCCTGGGCGATCCGGTGCAACTCGACGAGGTCGAAGATATCTACCTGCCGCTCTCGCGCCTCTTGTCGTTCTACGTGGAGGCAACGCAGGGGCTGCATAACGCCACCCGGAAGTTTCTCGGGCATTCCGATGAAAAGATGCCCTTCATCATCGGTGTCGCCGGGTCGGTGGCGGTCGGAAAATCGACGACGGCGCGCATCTTGAAGACCATGCTGCAACGCTGGACGGCGAACCCCAAGGTGGATCTGATCACCACCGACGGGTTCCTCTTGCCCAACGCGGTCCTGAAGGCCGAGGGGCTGATGGAGCGCAAGGGCTTTCCGGAAAGCTATGATCAGCGTGCGCTGCTTGCGTTTCTCTCCGATATCAAGGCCGGCAAGCCGCATGTCGCCGCGCCGGTTTATTCGCACCTCGTCTACGACGTCGTGCCCGGTGAAACTGTCACGATCGACCGGCCGGATATTCTCATCCTTGAGGGGCTGAATGTTCTGCAAACAAGCCGCCTTCCGCGCGACGGCAAGGCGGTCCCGTTTGTTTCCGACTTCTTCGACTTCTCCATCTATATCGACGCGGACGAAAATGATCTAAGCGCTTGGTATGTCTCGCGCTTCATGCATCTGCGCCAGACGGCTTTCCGCGACCCGCGCTCCTATTTCGCCCGCTATGCCGAGATTTCGGAGGGTGAGGCCATCGCCATCGCGAACGGCCTTTGGAACCGGATCAATCTGCCGAACCTGCGCGAAAACATTCTGCCGACCCGCCCGCGCGCCGACCTGATCCTGCGCAAGGACGCCAGTCACGCCATCGAGACGGTGATGCTGCGCAAGCTTTGACCGCCGTTCGCCGATGAAAAAAGCCCCGGTGCGGAGGCATCGGGGCTCTTGCGCGCTGATAGGGATGGGAAAGGTGTCAACCGGCGGCGCGGCGCTCGCGCTGTTTGCGCTCGTTCGACGGCTGGTAGGCGATCCGCGAATGATAGGCGCAGTAGGGCACGCCCGAGTCCGATTTGCGGCCGCAGAAGAAGAAATCCGGACGGCCGGGATCGCCGATCGGCCATTTGCAGGTCTGTTCGGTGAGGTGAAGGATCGTCACGCGTTCGAACTGCAATGGCTCCACGTCGGCGGCGCGGATAGGCGCGGGAAGCGGGGCTTCATCCGGGCTGGCGTCGGCCTTCAGGGCGACGTTGCCGATGGTGATCGGCCGGGCCGGGCGGGCCGGTGACTGCGCCGGGCGGTTCGGCGCCGCGGGCTTGTGGCGCGCGGCCTGGGCCGGCCGGGCGGCCTGGGCTTGGGGCTTGGCACGGCCGGACAGCCCCAGCCGGTGAACCTTGCCGATAACGGCATTGCGCGTCACGCCGCCAAGTTCAGCGGCGATCTGGCTTGCGCTGAGGCCTTCCGACCAGAGCGTCTTCAGCCGTTCGACGCGTTCATCGGTCCAGGACATGTTTCAAATCCTCGTCGTGGGCCGCAAAGCGGCGGAATCCGAAATGCTTCGCCCGAAATCGTTAAGCTCGGAGACGCGAATGCAACGCTTAATCAATGACCCGGTGATGGGGTGGCCCTACGACATCTCGTAGCGACTTCGCTGAATCTACAATACCCATAGACTCCGTGGCAACGCCGCCGCGACTCATCCCCGCCGATGAATGGAGTTTTCCCCAAATATCCTGACCGCTTCGCGGCGCGTTCCGTCAGACGAATCTAAATTCTTCAGAGGTGTTGCCTAAATCCCGCAAAGATGAATCGGGTCTGTCCTTGCTCGGCTAAAAGCATTGACAGTCGAGGCCGTGTCCATGCTATACACAAGCTTAGAGGCCGCGCCGCCGGATTGGGGGCGCGGCTTGACGTTTTTGTCGGGTCCGCCATCGTGCGACGCCGGCGAACGCCATAAGGAAACCTTCCAAGGAAACCCCGCCATGTCCGCCGCTTCAGGTCCCGCTTCTCCGCTTTTTGCGACTTTCGCACGCGCGGACGTGGCCTTCGAGCGAGGCGAGGGGGCTTGGCTTGTGGATACCTCCGGCGAGCGCTGGCTCGATTTCGGCTCGGGCATCGCGGTCAACGCGCTCGGTCATGCGCATCCGCATCTGGTGAACACGTTGAAGGCACAGGCCGAGCGGCTTTGGCACGTGTCAAATGCTTTCCGGATCCCGGATCAGGAGCGTCTCGCGCAGCGCTTGGTGGATGCCACCTTCGCCGACCGGGTGTTCTTCACCAATTCGGGCGCTGAAGCGCTGGAATGCGCGATCAAGACGGCGCGGCGCTACCACTATGCCGCCGGTCATCCGGAGCGCTACCGGATCCTGACCTTCGAGGGTGCTTTCCACGGCCGGACCCTGGCGACGCTCGCCGCCGGCGGGCAGCAGAAGTATCTTGAAGGCTTCGGACCCAAGGTCGAAGGTTTCGATCAGGTGCCGTTCGGCGACCATGAGGCTCTGAAAGCCGCGATCGGGCCGGAAACGGCGGCGATCCTGATCGAGCCGATCCAGGGCGAGGGCGGTGTACGTCCAGTTCCGGCCGTCTGCCTCAAGGGCCTGCGCGAACTTTGCGACGAGCATGGCATTCTCCTGATCTTTGACGAGGTGCAGACGGGCGTCGGGCGCACCGGCAAGCTGTTCGCTTATGAATGGTCCGGCGTCACGCCTGATATTCTGGCGGCTGCCAAGGGGCTTGGCGGCGGTTTTCCGGTTGGCGCGTGCCTTGCCACCGAACAGGCCGCCGCAGGCATGACGGCCGGTTCACACGGCACCACCTTCGGCGGCAATCCGCTGGCGATGGCGGTTGGCAATGCGGTGCTGGATGTGGTGCTGGAGCCGGGCTTCCTCGACCATGTTCGCCACGTCGGGCTGCGCCTGAAGCAGGGTTTGGCCGAAGTGCTCGATAGTCATGGTTCCGTATTCGAAGCGGTGCGCGGCGAAGGGCTTTTGATCGGCCTCAAATGCAAGCTGCCGCCGGCCGAGGTCGCGGCGGCTTTTCGGGGCGAGCGGCTGCTTGCCATCGGCGCGGGCGACAATGTGGTGCGCCTGTTGCCCCCGCTCATCATCGGCGACGATGAGGTGCGCGAGGCCGTGACCCGTATCCACCGGGCAGCGCAGATCATTGAGGCCAAGCTTGCGGCCGACGCGGCGAAGACGGGCTGAGGAGGGCCGCGCCATGACCGAAACGACCCCCAGGCATTTCCTGGACCTCACCGATGTGTCCGCGCCGGAACTGCGGCGCATCCTTGCCAAAGCCGCTGCGCTGAAAGCGGAACGGAGGGCTGAACGAACCGGCACCCGGCGCGGCGACGGGCCGCTGGCCGGCAAGGTGCTCGCCATGGTGTTCGAGCGTCCGTCCACCCGCACCCGCGTTTCCTTCGACGTCGGCATGCGCCAGCTTGGCGGCGAAACGCTGATGCTGACCGGCGATGAGATGCAGCTTGGCCGCGGCGAGACGATCGCCGACACGGCGCGCGTGCTGTCGCGCTATGTCGACGCCATCATGATCCGCATTCTGGATCATGCGGCTCTGACGGAGCTTGCCGAAAACGCCACGGTGCCGGTGATCAACGGGCTCACGCGGCTCTCGCATCCCTGCCAGGTCATGGCTGATGTGATGACCTATCAGGAGCATCGCGGCTCGATCGCGGGCCGTAAGGTGGCTTGGGTCGGTGATATCAACAACGTGCTCTCGTCTTGGGTGCATGCCTCTGCACGCTTCGGCTTCGAAATGCGGATCGCGGCGCCCTCCGCGCTGTCGCCGCGCCCTGAACCGATCGCTTGGGCGCTTGCGAATGGCGGCACGGTGCATGTCACCACCGATCCATTCGAGGCGGTGGACGGGGTGGACTGCGTGGTCACCGATACTTGGGTTTCGATGGGCGACGAGGATGCCGAGCGCCGGCATGCGCTGTTGCAACCCTATCAAGTGAACGATCGTTTGATGGGGGCGGCCAAGCGGGATGCTGTGTTCATGCATTGCCTGCCCGCGCACCGCGAGGAAGAAGTGACCACCTCCGTGATGGACGGTCCGCAGTCCATCGTGTTCGATGAGGCGGAAAACCGCCTCCACGCACAAAAAGGCATTCTCGCTTGGTGCCTGGGAGCGATGGACTGATGGGTGAGGTCGAGACGGGTTTCGGGCATGCGGCCGGCGACGACCGCGTGCTTCCCTTCGCTGTCGAGGCGCTGGATGCGCGCGGCCGGGTGGTTCACCTCGGCGCGGCCGTGGATTCCATTTTGCACCGGCACGATTATCCGCCGGCCGTCTCACGGCTGCTCGGCGAGGCGGTGGCGCTGACGGCTCTGCTCGGCACATCGCTGAAGTTCGAGGGCCGTTTCATCATGCAGACGCAATCGGACGGTCCGGTGCATATGCTGGTGGTGGATTTCGAAACGCCGGACCGGATCCGCGCCTGCGCCCGCTTCGACCGCGATGCGGTGAATGCGGCGGTGGCGGCGGGGCGCGATTTGCCGGAGCAGCTTCTGGGGTCCGGCCATCTCGCGATGACGGTGGACCAGGGCGAGTTCAGCAGCCGCTATCAGGGCGTGGTTCCGCTCGACGGGCGCTCGCTGGAAGACGCCGCGCACCAGTATTTCGACCAGTCGGAGCAGATCCCGACCCGCGTCCGGCTTGCCGTATCGGAAGTGATCACGCGCGATCCCGGCCGCGAGCCGCGCCGCCTTTGGCGGGCGGGCGGTATTCTTGTGCAGTTCCTGCCGGAGGCGCCCGAGCGTATGCCGGTGCGCGACCTGCCGCCGGGCGATCTTCCGGAAGGCGCAAGCTATGAGGACGTCGAGGAAGATGACGCCTGGACCGAGGCGCGCAGCCTTGTGGAAACGGTGCAGGACGACGAACTGACCGATCCGGAAGTTTCGGCCGAAACCTTGCTCTACCGCTTGTTCCATGAGCGCGGGGTGCGCGTGTTCGATCGTCAGCCGATCGTGGAGCGCTGCCGTTGTTCGCGCGAGCGCGTGGACGAGATGCTGCGTTCCTTCACCCGCCAGGAGCGGGACGATATGGTGATGGACGATAAGATCGCAGTCACCTGCGAGTTTTGCTCGACGACGTACGACTTCGATCCGGCGGTCTACGCGGATCTACCCTGACCGGGTTAGGACGAGACCCGCTCGACGACCAGCGCCGCCGCCGCCAGATCCTCCAGCGCCGTTCCCACCGATTTGAACAGCGTGATTGACGCTGCGTCGGTGCGGCCTGGCTTGATGCCTCGGCAAAGCTCGAAGAGGTCGGCCTTGATGCCGTCCGGCTTCAAGATGCCGGATTTGATCGGCTGAACGATGTCGCCCGCCTCGTGGCCGGCGCCCGCGCGCGTGTCGACGTAAACCTCGGCGCGGCGGATGGCGTCGTCGTCGGCCTCGCGCATTTCAGGGGTAAAGCCGCCGACGAGATCGACGTGGGCGCCGGGAGACAGCCACGCACCGCGCACCAGCGGTTCGGTTGAAAGCGTGGCGGCCGAGATGATGTCGGCGTCGCCGGTCGCCTGTTCGAGATCGGTGACGGCCAAGATGGAGAGGGATCCGAGGGTGCCTTGGAGGGACGCGGCAAGCGCATCCGCTTTGGCCGGATCCCGGTTCCAGATGCGCACTTCGCGGATCGGCCGTTCGCAGGCATGGGCACGAATGAGGTGGGGCGCCATGGCCCCGGCGCCGATCATCAGCAAGCGCGACGCATCGGTACGGGCGAGATAGCGGGCTGCGAGCGCGGAGGCGGCAGCGGTGCGCCACAGGGTCAGCGAGCGGCCGTCGATCACCGCCACGGGCTCGCCTGTTTCGCCGGAAAGAAGCAGGTAGGATCCGACCACCGTGGCTAGGCCCCGCCGGGCGTTGCCGGGCACGACCGACACGATCTTAACCCCGACATAGCCGCCTTTGGCGGCGTCAGCGCCGTGCCACGCCGGCATCAAGAGCAGCGTAGCGGGAGGTTCGCCCTTCCGATCGATCGTATGGTGGTGACGGACCGGCGTTTCGATCGGCGATTTGAAGCCCTGATCCAGCGCATCGACGAGCCCGCCCGATCGAAGGGCAGCGTCGACGTCCGCTGCGGTGAGGACCATCATGACGGAAACTCTGTGGTGCGATACTGCCGGTCAGGCCGCGCGGCGGGACGCGGGGGCGGGGAGAGCGGTTCCAGACGGCCCGGTGACGGCCGCGCCCTTCAACTGTTCGGCCTCGACCCGCCAGCGCGCGGCTTCACGCCGGTTCTGGCGTGCGGCTTTGCGGAAGCGCCCTTGCTTCGTCCAGGTGCCGATGCCACCGAGGATGATGCCGGCCATCAGAGCCACGAAGAACACGGCATAGAGCGGAATGGTGAAGGCGAACCAGGGAGTTTGCGGGGTGAACGGATCAAGCGCTATGGTGACCGGCTGATTGTTGACGACCGCCAGAGCGATCACGATCACCGCGACCGGCCCGCCGATCAGAAGCCATAGAAGGGTTTTCATGAGCCTCATCTCCTGGTCGGGCTGAAAGGGGGCGGCGCTTCAAGGGGCCGCCGCCATGGCGATCGAAGCGGCGGTTATTCTTTCCGGTCGTTCAGTCGTTCCCGTCGTTCAGTCGCTCGCGCATTTCCTTGCCGGTTTTGAAGAAGGGCACGGATTTTTCGTCCACCGGGACCTTCTCGCCGGTGCGCGGATTGCGGCCGACGCGGGCCGGGCGCGCCTTAACGGAGAAAGCGCCGAACCCGCGCAGCTCCACCCGATCGCCGTTCGCAAGCGCTTCGACCACCTTGTCGAGAATGGTGTTGACGATGTTTTCGACGTCGCGTTGGTAGAGATGCGGATTCTGGGCCGCGATACGGCTCACGAGCTCGGATTTAATCACGGTAAGGCACCTCCCCCGACGGTCGAAGTTTGCGAATTATCATTATAGCCCCGACATTTGAGGGTGCCAAACCGAGACGAGGCCGTCAAGCGCCGGCTCGGCCAGCATTCCGGAGAGGTCGAGGCCGACCAAGCGGCCGGCACCGGTCAGGATTGCCGATCCAAGTCCGAAGCCGTCGAACCCGTCCTCCGCTTCCCAGTCGAGGACGGGTAGATCCTTCGTCACGTTCCGCTTGGCTTCCAGCCATGCGACAGCTTCGCGCTCGCCGCCGATCTCATCGATCAGCTTCAAATCCAGCGCTTGCCGGCCGGAGAAGATCGAACCGTCGGCGAGGCGAAGCGCCTCGGCGCGGTCGAGGTTCCGCCTCTCGGCGACAATGTCGACGAACCATTGATAGGTGTCGTCCACGAGCCGGCCGATCATTTCACGCGCACCTGGAACTTCGGGCTCGGTGAAGGGCGACGGCTCGGCCTTCAAGGGGGCAGACTTGATCGTGCGAACCGAGATGCCGAGCTTGTCGAGCAACGGGGTCACATTGCCATACTGAAACAGAACGCCGATCGAGCCGGTGATCGAGGTGCGTTGGGCCACGATGTGATCGGCTGCGATCGCCGCCATGTATCCGGCCGATGCCGCCAGAGTATCGACGGCCGCGACCACGGGCTTTTTGCCGCTGATCTCGCGTAGGCCGACATAAAGCGCCTCGCCGCCGGTGGTGGAGCCGCCGGGGCTGTTGATGCTGACGATGACGCCCTTCACCGCATCGCTTTCGGCGATCGTCTTCAGCATCTCGTTGACCTTTTGGTCGCTGAGAATGACGCCGGACACCGTAATGCGCGCGATATGGGGCGAGGTTCGTGAACCGAGCTGGTCGCCGCCGATCAGCGCGGCCGCGCCAAGAAGCGCGACGGCGAGAAGGACGAAAGCGGCGATGCGCCAGAAGGTGAGCTTGCGGCGCGTGCGGCGGCGGTCGACCAGAACATCAGCATCGAGGGTCATCAACAGGGCCTCTCCAGCCAGGATCAAGACGCTCTATACACCGCGCCCTGCCTCTTGGCATCCCCGTCCTTACTGTCCCGCTTTCGCCGTTCGGTTCAGTTGGAGACGGTATAGCAGAACGTTAGTGCTGCGCTTCGTCAGCATAAAAAGGGCGCCGCATAAGCGACGCCCTCGTTCAGGTTCCGATGAAACAGCGTCATCAAGGAACCGGCCAGCTTCGACGAGGAAGCCAGTCAAGTATCCCTAGTCGCCATAAGCGAGGGATACTATAAGAGTGCGCTCGAAAACGGTGAACGTCAACAGTGGTGGTGTAACGACTAAGGCTTGTTGCTGGACTGAATGGCTCTATGGCTCTCCGTCCATGAAAAAAGGCCCGCCGCGAGGCGAGCCTTTCGTTGTGTTTGGAGACGGCGTCGCCCGGGGGCGTGCCGATCACTCTTCGCCGGTATCCTGACGGGCCTTCAGGGCCGCACCCAGGATGTCGCCAAGCGAGGCGCCGGAGTCGGACGAACCGAACTGCGCGACCGCTTCCTTCTCTTCGGCGATTTCGAGCGCCTTGATCGACAGACCGACCTTGCGGGTCTTGCGGTCGAACTGGGTCACGCGGGCGTCGAACTTCTCGCCGACGGCGAAGCGATCCGGACGCTGCTCGGAGCGTTCACGCGACAGGTCGGCCCGGCGGATGAACGCCGTGATGTCCGTGTCGACGATCTGCACTTCGAGACCCGATTCCTTGACCTCGGTAACCTGACAGGTGACCACCGAATTGCGGCGCATTTCGCCGGCGCTTTCCAGCGGATCGTTGCCAAGCTGCTTCATGCCAAGCGAGATGCGCTCCTTTTCGACATCGACGTCGAGCACGATGGCCCGGACGACGTCGCCCTTGGAGAACTCCTCGATGACCTGCTCGCCCGGACGGTTCCAGTCGAGATCGGAGAGATGGACCATGCCGTCCACGTCGCCGTCGAGACCAACGAACAGACCGAACTCGGTCTTGTTCTTGACTTCGCCTTCCACGATGGTTCCGGCAGGATACTTCTCGACGAAGGCTTCCCAGGGGTTCTGAAGCGTCTGCTTGAGACCGAGCGAGATGCGGCGCTTGACCGGATCGACCTCAAGCACCATCACGTCGACCTCTTGCGAGGTGGACACGATCTTGCCGGGGTGCACGTTCTTCTTGGTCCACGACATTTCCGAAACGTGGATCAGGCCTTCGATGCCCGGCTCCAGTTCCACGAACGCGCCGTAGTCGGTGATGTTGGTGACGCGGCCGGTGAACTTCACGCCGACCGGATACTTCACCTCAATGCCATCCCAAGGATCGGCTTCGAGCTGCTTCATGCCGAGCGAGATGCGGTGCGTATCCTGGTTGACACGGATGATCTGCACCCGAACCTGCTGGCCGATGCTCAGCACTTCGGTCGGATGGTTGATCCGGCGCCAAGCGATGTCGGTCACATGCAGGAGGCCGTCGATGCCGCCGAGGTCCACGAACGCACCGTAGTCGGTGATGTTCTTGACCACGCCCTCGACAACCTGACCTTCTTCGAGGCTCTGCACGAGCTCGGAGCGCTGTTCGGCGCGGGTCTCTTCGAGAACGACGCGGCGCGACACGACGATGTTGCCGCGGCGCTTGTCCATCTTGAGGATCTGGAACGGCTGCGGGGTGTGCATCAGCGGTGCGACGTCGCGAACCGGGCGAATGTCCACCTGGCTGCGCGGAAGGAAGGCCGTGGCGCCATCGAGGTCGACGGTGAAGCCGCCTTTGACCTGATTGAAGATGTGGCCGATGACCTTCTCGTTCTTCTCGAAGGCAACTTCGAGACGAACCCAGCTCTCCTCGCGGCGAGCCTTGTCGCGCGACAGGACAGCTTCACCGAGCGCGTTCTCGACGCGTTCGAGGTAAACTTCAACTTCGTCGCCGACCTTGAGTTCGCCGTCCTTGCCGCGCACGCCGAATTCCTTCAGCGGGACCCGGCCTTCGACCTTGAGGCCGACGTCGATGACCGCGAGATCCTTTTCGATCGCGACGACGCGGCCCTTGACGACGGCGCCTTCCATCACGTCCGTTGCCATCAGGCTTTCGGTGAGCATGGCGGCGAAGTCGTCACGGGTTACATTTTGCAGTGCCATTGAAACTCCTGATGCCGGGGGTCCGGCGGCGTCGGCGGGTTCGTGTTGCGGGTTCGTCGCGGGCGACCGGGCCCGGGATATCTGTCGTTCTCGGGCCGCAGCACCGGTTAGGGTGCGTGCCGACGCAGAACGGGCGCAGGCGACGAGCTATTCAAAAACGCCAAACAGGCAGATCCATGCAGAATCCACCCAAAGGCTGCGCTCGTATAGTGGATTAGCGCGCTTGGGGCAAGGCGCGCGTGGGGGATTCATTCTCGTCCCGCCATTCCCATCTGCTTGAGAACCTTCTTCTCCACCAATCCCGCAACGGCGTATAATCCCACGGAAATCAGCACGCTGACCAAGGCTACCGTCCAGATCATCCCGAAGTCCAGATAGCCCCGGGAATGGTTTAGCAGATTGCCCAACCCTCGCCCGGTTGCCAGCCATTCGGCGATCATCACGCCCAGCAGTGCACGCGGCGCGGTGAGGCGGATGGCGGCAAAGAGCCACGGCATCGATGCGGGCAGCGTCACCAGCCGTAATTCCCGCCACCCCGATGCGCCATAGGCACGCGGCAGTTCCAGCGCGGCCCGGGGGACCTGCGCGATGCCCTGGGCGATCATCACATAGGCCGGAAAGAAGGTGACAGAGATCGTGATCCACAACGTCACCGCCGTGCCCCGCCCCAGAAGCAGCACGAGAAGCGGTGTCAGCGCGACAAGCGGCATGGTCTGCGTCACCAAAGCGATGGGCAGGAAGGCACGGCTGAAGGACGGTGTCAGTCGGCTGGCGACCGCAAGCGCGAAGGCGAAGGCCAGCCCTCCCGCCATTCCGACTAGGGTGATCGGCACTGTCTCGGCGAGAGCGGCCAAAAGTCTCTCCTGCGCCGAGGGGGCACTGTCGGCAAGGAAGAGATACTGGATAACGCCCCAAGGCGTTTTTCCCAGCATGTCCGGCACGCGCAAGGCCCACAGGATCGCCCACCACACGGCGAAGGGCACGATGAACGCACCAAGCGAAAGCCAAGGGGAAGCGACCCCCGTGGCGACTTGCGGCGGGGCGGCGGGGTTCAGGCTGAGCGAGAGGGACACACCCAGCATCCGGCGCGAGATCACCGCGAAGACAGCGTAGGACAGGCCGGCGATCAGTGTTGCGACCAGACCGATGCCCCAGAGACGGTCGGGTTCCGCCCGGCCCAGCGAGCCGAGGAGATAGGTCCCCAGACCGAACCGCCCGCCGCCCCCGAATTCGGCGAGGATCGCGCCCAGCACGGCATTAGGGGCCGCGACGCGCAAGCCCGACAGAATGGCTGGCACTGCGCCGCGCAGCTGGATCAGGCGCAGGACCGCCGATCGCCCGCCGCCATAGGCGTGCACAACGTCCGCAGCGCGGCTGTCGAATTGTGTCAGCCCCGTCACCGTGGCCTGCATCGTGACAAAATAGACCCCGAGTGCCGCAAGAACGATCCGCGGTGTCATCCCGTCCAGCGTCAAGGTCAGGATCGGGGCGATGGCGATGGGCGGCAGGGTGAAGATGGCGATGTTCAGGCCCCGCGCGAGGCGCTCTGACCGGGGTGACAGAACGAACAAAAGCCCCGCCAGCACGGCGAGCAAGTTGCCGATGACAAAGCCCGCCCCCGATGCCGCGAGCGTGGCTGCCACATGGGAGGGATAATCGGCGCGGTCCTGCCAGAGACGCAAAAGGATTTCGGTGGGGGCTGGAAGCGCGCCAGAGGCGACGAGGTCCAACTGCCCCGCGACTTCCCATGCGGCCAGCAGCAGGACCGGTGGGAGCATCCTGCGCAGGTCAGCCGCCATGAAGCACTCCGGCGATGCGGTCGCAGAGTTCGTGGAAATGCGGGGCCGAGAACAGCGCGCGGTCGCGCGGGCGCGGGAGATCGATCTCCACTACATCCACGATCCGCCCCGGCGCCGCCTGCATGACCGCAACGCGGTCGGCCAGAAACACCGCCTCGTCTATCCCGTGGGTCACCAGAAGCGCGGTCGCTCCGGTCTCTAACCAGATGCGCTGCAATTCGATGTTCATCTGTCGCCGCAATATCTGGTCCAGGGCCCCGAAGGGTTCGTCTAGAAACAGCACCCTCGGTTCGCTGACCAAAGCACGGGCAATGGCGACGCGCTGGCGCATCCCGCCTGAAAGCTCGGCCGGCAGCGCCTCTTCATAGCCCTTCAGCCCCACCAGCGCGATCAGGTCGCGGATGCGGCCCCTCGCAGGGGCCACGTCGCGGCCCAGCACTTCCAGCGGCAGCGCAATATTGCGCGTCACGCTCCGCCAGGGCAGAAGGCCCGCATCCTGAAAGGCCACGCCGGTTGTTCCGTCCTTTGTGGCCTGGGCGGGCGTCCGGCCTCCGATTTCCACCCCGCCCGCGTCAAGCGGCTCCAGCCCCAGTGACGCGCGCAGGATGGTGGATTTGCCGCAGCCTGACGGGCCGATCAGCGCCGTGAAGCTGCCGGGCGGACAGGTCAGAGTGACATCCCGCAGGGCCTCCACCACCTTGCCGCGACCGTGGAAGGTCTTGGTCAGGCCGGTTAGCGCGATCCCTGCGGGTGCCGTCATCAGATTTCTTCCAGAAGCGTCGTGTCGAACATCTCGCGGGTGGCCTTGATGCCCACCTTCGAGAGCGCCTCGATGTTCGCGGCGATGCCGTCCTCGGTCATTGAAAAGACGCCGCTCGCGGCCTCGATCAGCGGCTTCTGCGCCGTGTTGAAGAACACTTCGTTCTCAATCGTTCGGCCGGTGCCTGCAAAATGGGTGTCGGCCCATTTGGGCGGCCAAATAGCAGGATCGACGTTGTTTTCATCCCAGCCCTTGCGGCTGGCGCGCAGCCACGCGACCAGTTCCTTGCGCTTGGCTGCCAGTGTTTCTTCGGTGACGACGACGGTGTCGTTGTACAGCGTGTAGCCGAAATCATAGAGCAGGAACGAGGTTGCCTCTTCGCCGGCCTGCGCGATCGTGTAGGGCACGTTGGTCGTGAAATCGAGGCTTGCGTCAATCTCGCCCTTGATGAGGGGGGTCGGGTCATAGGCATAGGGAACGATGTTCACCTGTGACTTGTCGATGCCGTTGATGGCCAGCATCGCCTCGACGCTGATTGTGTTGACCGGCGGCACGGCAATCGTCTTGCCGATCATTTCCATGGGTGAGGAAATTGGGTTTTTCTTGAGGCTGACGATGCCAATGGGGTTCTTCTGATACTGCGCGCCGATGATCTTGAACTTCGCGCCCTGGTCGGTGATCGCCTTGATCGTCGTGTCGGGGGTGGTCAGCGCAAGGTCCGCCCGCCCCGCGACGATGGTGCTTTCGGGAATGACGTCCGGGCCGCCCGGCAGATAGGTCAGGTCCAGCCCCTCGGCCGTGTAGTAGCCTTGATCCATCGCAAGGAAATAGCCTGCGAACTCGGCATCGTTGATCCAGGCCGCTTGCATGGCGAAGGGCGTCGCGGCGCGCGCAAAGCGCGGAATTAGCGGCAGCGAGGCGGCGGCGGCTGCCGTCGATAGGAAGGCTCGGCGGGTCAAGGAGACTCTCATGGCAGCAGTCCTTTTTGGTTGAAGGGTGAGGAGGTCTTCAGGCAATCCCCTGAATCCGCTGCAATTCCTGCAGTGGCGGGGTATCGGCGATCTGTTGCGGTTCAAGCAGGTTCCACTTCACACCCGACGGGCGCTTGGCGCGGCGTTCCACCTTGTGAAGCCCGGACGGCGTGGCAATCCAGTCGACCAAGATGTCTGTCTCCGATGGGGTCAGTTTCTCCTGAACCATCTGGCAGTCGTGCACCACCGCGGCCACGGGCGTGGTCTCGTCCACCAGTCCAAGGTCGGTGAACATGCCCCATTCAAGGTCAAAGAACCCGTGCCCTTTGCCGAAACGCACGCCATCCACCGACACCGCCGATGCCCCAGTCACCAGGAAATCGAACCGTCCGCGCCGGGCGATCTCTTCCAGCGTGATAGGGCGTGCGAAATGTTCCATCCCGTCCAGCCAGGCGGCGTAAAGCTCCGCCCCTTTTGGCACCATCCCCGGTTCCATCATGAGGAAGCCGCGATAGATGCCGTAGGTCGACATGACGAAGGGCTTGCCCGCCGCGATCATCCGGCGGCGCAGATCCACAAGGCAGTTGTCGGGCGTGATGAAGGCGAATTGGGTCGCTCCATACGCGGGCATCGTTACCAGATGGTCGGTCGCGGTTTCCGACCCGTCAAAATCCGGGATAACCTCGGCGAAGTTCAGGTGGAAGCGCGTGTCGGGCTTGGCAACATGGTGCAGCTTCGACCAAATTTGCTGGCGGATTATCTTGGATTTAGACATGATCGACCCGTGTCGTTTCATTGTTTCACAACATTGAAACGATGGTTTCATAAAATCAAGCGCGCTGATGCGCAACATTCAGGCAAATGGCGACACGACTAACCCTTAGAATTCAGGAAAGAATTTCTCGGCTCACAAAATCCGAGCAGAATCTGGCCGTCCTGCTGCTCGAAAATCAGGCGCTGATCGAAACCCACAGTGCGACCGAGCTTTCGGGCCTTGCGAGCGTATCCAAGGCCACGACGGCGCGCTTTTTCCGCAATCTCGGCTACACAGATTTCGACGAGGCCCGTACGCAGGCGCGCGAGGAACGCAACCGCACCCAGCCCTATGCCTATTCCCAGACCGCAGCCGAGCCCGGAGCGCTTGGTCGCTCCATCGCCGACCATCTGGAACTCGAACTCCTCAACCTGACCCGCACCTTCGAGGAAATGCGCGCCGACCTTTTGACCGAGGTCGCGCGGCTGATCTTGGACGCGCCGCGTGTCTGGTGCATGGGATTGGGCGCGGAAGAAGGCCTCGCGCGCCTCGCACGGCTGACTTTCGCCCGCCTGCGCCCCGACGTGCATCTTCTCGCTGCAAGTCCCGGTGCCTGGGCCGAAGACCTTGCCATGACAGGCCCGCGCGATGTGCTTTTACTACTGACCCTTGAACCGCGCCCCAAGTTCCAATCAGCCCTGACCGCCTATGCCCGCACTTCGCGCATGAACGTGATCACTGTGACCGATCACCGCTACCTCGCGCGCGCGCAGCGCTTCTCGCGCCTTGTGATCGGCTGCCATGTGGCGACCTATGGTGCGGTGCCGAGCCATACAACACTGGCCAGCCTAATCCGCCTGCTGTCGGTTGCCTTCATCGGACTGGCCGGTGAGCCGGCCCGGCAACGACTAGCCGTGATCGACCAGATCAACGAAGAGATCGACCTGTTCGAGTAGCGAGAAACAGTATCTTTGGCCAATGCCGGCAAGGTCGGATGCTAAAGGCATCAAACTCCGCACATTTTCTCGATTTGCTTGAGCGCCTGATGAAAGGCGCCGTCGCGGTCGAGCGCGCTCGTGTCGATCACGATGGCGTCGGCAGCGGCCTTCAGGGGCGCTTCGGCGCGCTCGGAGTCGCGGGTGTCGCGGGCGCGGATTTCCGAGAGGATCCGTTCGAAATCCGCATCGCGCCCCTTGGCGACGAGTTCATCGGTGCGGCGCCGGGCGCGGACTTCGGCGGAGGCCGTCACGAAGAGTTTCACGTCGGCGTCGGGGCAAATCACGGTGCCGATGTCGCGGCCGTCGAGCACGGCGCCGGTGGGCCTGCCGGCGAAGTCGCGCTGGAAAGCGACGAGCGCGGAGCGAACGGGCTCGTGCACGGCGACGCAGGAGGCAAGCTCGCCGGCTTCGCGGCCGCGAAGATCGTCGCGCGTCAGATCCTCCGGCCTCAAGCGCCGCGCATAGCCGCCCGCGATTTCGGCGTTGTCGAGATCGGCGCCGTCATCCGCCATTTGCCGGCCGATGGCGCGGTAGAGGAGGCCGGTGTCGAGGTAGGGAAGGCCGAGATGGGCCGCCAGACGTTCGGCGAGCGTGCCTTTACCCGCCGCCGCCGGCCCGTCGATGGCGATCACCAATCCGCGCTCCCTCATGCGGCTCGCGCCTCAGGCTCGGCGAAGGCGGCGCCGGCATCGGTCATCAGGGTTTCGAAGGTGGGGAAGGAGGTCGCGATCATGGCGGCGTCGTCGACGGTGACGGCCGACTTGGCGACGAAGCCGAGGATCAGGAAGCTCATGGCGATGCGGTGATCGAGGTGCGTTGCGACGAGGCCGCCGCCGGGAACCGGGCCGCCGCGCACCGACAGCCAATCGCGGCCTTCCGTGCAATCGACGCCGTTGGCCTTGAGCCCGTTCGCCACGGCGGACAGCCGGTCGGACTCTTTCACGCGCATTTCCTCCAGGCCCTCCATCCGGGTCTCGCCGCGGGCGACCGCGGCGGCGACGGAGAGGATGGGATATTCGTCGATCATGGACGGCGCGCGGGCCGCAGGAACCTTGACGCCCTTGAGTTCGGCGTGGCGGACCCGAAGATCGGCCAGACGCTCGCCGCCCGTCTCGCGTTCGGCGACGATTTCGATGTTCGCGCCCATCTCGATCAGGGTCTCGATCAGGCCGATGCGCGCCGGGTTCATGAGGACGCCCTCGACGGTGATGTCGGAGCCTGGCACCACGGTGGCCGCGACGATCGGGAAGGCGGCGGATGAAGGGTCAGAGGGAACGGTGATCTTTTGCGCCTTCAACTCCGGCCGGCCTTCGAGGCGGATAGTGCGCACGCCGTCCGCGTCGGTGTCGATCGAAATCGCGGCCCCGAAACCGGCGAGCATCCGCTCGGTATGGTCGCGCGTGAAGATCGGCTCGATCACAGTGGTGAGGCCCGGCGTGCCGAGACCGGCGAGGAGCACCGCCGATTTCACCTGGGCCGACGCCATCGGCACGCGGTAGGTGATCGGCAGCGGGGTTTCGGCGCCGCGAATCGTGAGCGGCAGGCGCCCGCCAGAGCGTGCGATGACTTCAACGCCCATCGCCTGGAGCGGATCGAGCACGCGGCCCATCGGGCGCTTCACCAGCGAGACGTCGCCGGTGAAGGTGACGGCGATCGGCTGGCTGGCGACAAGCCCCATGGTCAGGCGCACACCGGTACCGGCGTTGCCGAAATCGATCACGCCGGTCGGCTCCAGAAGGCCGCCGACGCCAAGGCCGTTCACATGCCAAAGCCCCTCGCTATCCCGCGTGACGCCGGCGCCGAGCGCCCGCATCGCGGCGGCCGTATTCAGCACGTCTTCCGCTTCTAAAAGGCCTTCGATCACGGTTTCCCCGATCGCGACGGCACCCAGCATGAGGGATCGATGCGAAATCGACTTGTCGCCTGGCACGCGGATGCGGCCTGTCAGGGGGCCGCTTTGCGAGGCGGATAGGGGGCGGGAGGTGGCGGCGTGAGAGGCCATCTGTGGAGCCTTGACGTTCAGGGTGCGCGCGGCGGCGCAAATGATCCGGCGCCCCTCTAGCACACCGCCTGGCATCCGTCACCGCCCGCGCGAACCCGATTCGGCCTCTTTCAAAGCGAGCTTGCGACCCCTGTGCCGAAAACGGCTTTGACACCTTGCCCGTTGGAGTCTATGTCCGGTCCCCGATTCCCTTTCAGATGCGAGGCAACCCGTGGCGAAACCCGAACTTGGGATCAAGCGCCTCTGCCCTAACTGCGGCGCTAAGTATTACGACTTGAACCGGAACCCGATTCTGTGCCCGCGCTGCGGTGCACCCTTCGATCCGCACCTTGTTGCTCGCGCCCGCGCTGTCGCGGCCGTCGAAGAGGTCGAGGAAGAAGAGGAAGAGGTGGACACCGGTCCCGTGTTCGTGCCGCTTGAAGAGGCCGACGAGGCCGATGGCGACACCGTGCCCGATATCGAGGATCCGGAGATCGAGGACGAAGGTCCAGACGATACGTTCCTCGAAGAGGAAGACGAAGACGAGGGCGACGTGTCCGACATCATCGGCGACGTCGAGGACGAAGAGGAGCGCTGAGGCGCCTTCTCCAGGGTTTTGAAAAGGCGCGGCCGCGGTCGCACCTTTTTTGTTTTCGGCTGTTTTTCCGCCTAAAGCGATGTCCTGGAAGCTTTGTTGCCGCTTGCTGAAAAAAGGGGCTTGATCCTCGGGGCTATGACTCGTATACCCCGCCGCGTCGAGACGGATCCCATTCCGGCGCAGCCTTCGGGCATAGACGAAACCCGGCGCATCGCCGGAGTAGACCTCGTGTGGGGCCATAGCTCAGTTGGGAGAGCGCTTGAATGGCATTCAAGAGGTCGGCGGTTCGATTCCGCCTGGCTCCACCAATCCTTTATTCGAGACTGAAATCGTCCACCTCGTGGACGCTGCCATGGTTAGCGCTTATACGGCGCACCATATGCGCCGATCTGCCGTGCTTGTCGCAGCCATGGATCGATAGAAATGCAGAGCGCGCGCTTTTTCATGCGTTTGATAGCTGAAACAGTGATGAATCGTTTTTTCGCGAAATCACATGTTGTTTTGATCTACTTCCAGCGCGGGAGCGACCAGGATTCCTGTTGGAAAAACCTCTCTATTTGCGGGTTTATTCGAGAAAAGATTGCATGATGCGGAAATATGCGGCATGAATATGCCTGCGGGTCGGAGGGGTTCGGACGCTCCTTGGCTATCAGGAATAGGGGGGGGGGGTAGTCATGTTCACGCCAGTGAACCCGCTATTTTACGACAGTGCCTCTCAACCCGTGCCAAACATAAAATCGAGTGTTGACCCTGTGACCATGGCGACGGGAACTAAATCCCCAAAATTTGACGGTTCACGGTCAGGCAGACTGGAGTTGGCTGCTTCGGTCGAATTCGTGCGCCGAGCCGTTTACTTCGAGCATATTTGCATAACCGGCCCCAATTCCGATCGAAGACGACTTGGGACTGGTACGATTCTTTACACGGACTGGCCGGAAGATCTGCTAGCCGTCGTTTCCAACGATAAATGGTTTCTGAACGATCCGGTGCAAGCCGCTCTGCTGAAAAAGCGCTCTGCGGTGAGCCCCGCCGAGATCATCGAAAGCACGGCTGACCTCGAAAAAGCTAACGAACTCCTCAGAATTATGACTGGTTTTGGCGTTCCGGTTCCCCTTGCGGTTCCTATATTTCATCTCCAGAGGCTCTGTGGTGCGGTTGCTTTTTCGCGCCACAAGCCGTTCCACCCTGACGAATCCTATTATCTGAGCCTCGTGGCACCCGCCTTCCACCGTGACTTCGCGCGCGAATTGCGGGCCGGTTTGGATGGCCGGGCTCAGCTGACGTTGCGCGAGATCGAGTGCTTGCGCCATGCATCGACAGGGATGACCAGCGAAGAGATCGCCGAGGTCATGCCGCTCGCGGCCGCAACCGTTACGGCGCAGCTTCGCAGCGCGGCGGCAAAGCTTGGTGCAGCTAACCGGGTTTCGGCTATTGCAGAGGCCATTCGCCGGGGCGTCATCGAGTAAGCTATAAGGGCGGGCAAGATCGCGCGGCGCGGCTATGATTGCCGTGCGCCGCCCCATGATGCCGTCCACGTCCAGGGGATGCCGGGGTC
This sequence comes from Oharaeibacter sp., assembly GCA_051861205.1. GTDB lineage: Bacteria > Pseudomonadota > Alphaproteobacteria > Rhizobiales > Pleomorphomonadaceae > JBHYDC01. Next base: position 31,024 of record JBHYDC010000003.1, on the reverse strand, counting down.
GTCACGGTTCGTCGGCTGCAAAGGTTGCGGGCATGCTTCGGCTGGAGCGCGACTTTTCTCCTCGGTCACGGGCTGAGTCTTGCTCCTGTCCGGCCGATTCCCCAGGCGCATCCGTCGTATCAAGCGTCTCCGCTTTCTCGAACAGGCGAAATTCCTCCGCCCGGTTCCCGTCCGACATTGTGACGGAGGCTACGCCTATTCTCGTCACGGTCCACGCGCCGAGCATGTCTCCAAGCCGCAGTGATTGACTGGGTCCGCCGTCCAGATCCTGCAACACGGCCACGGCCTCCGCGCCGGCTTCCATGACGCCGCTCAGACGCATGTTCGGAGCAGCACTAACCTCTTCGGGGGCCTCGGTCACCGTGTCCTGAAGCGCGGGGGCGGCCTCTTCGACGGCGGGCGCTGGCAGGTTGCGCCGTGCCGGGCTGAAGAGCGGGCGATTTTGGAAGTCGCTCAGATCCTTCACTTCAAGTCCGGAGACCGGGTTGAGGAAAAGCCGCTCGCCCTCGACGGGCGTGGCGGCGGCCATCATGTCCGCCCTGCTCGCCGAACCGGCTATGGATAGCGCGAAGACGCCGAGCATGAGCGCGGGCAAAGGCTGGACAGAGGACATTCGCTTCATAAGGCCGCTCTGAAATGGGCGCGGACGGCAAGGTCGACACGCAAGGACGGATTGCCGGGATCGGTCGCATCGGTGTCCGGCAGGCGGCGGATGGCGAGGGCGTCGATGGTCAAGAGCGGCAAACCGCTTTCCAGGCTGTGGAGAAGGGCAAGAAGACCTTCGTTGTCCGCGTCGAGGGTGACCCGGACGGAGACTTCGTCGGCCGGGGCTTCGGCGCCCGCTTCGCTTTGCTGGGTCTCGATCAGCTTGCCCTGCGCCGCCTCGACTGCACCGCGCAAGCGCTGCTGCAACGCCGCGCCCGCCAGCGGACGGGACGCCGCCGCGACGTAGATCGCGCCGGCATCCACGCCGGCCGTTCCGGCTCGTTTCAGCCGGTCGAGGCGGGTGGTGAAGTCTGCCAGCATTCGCTCCTGATCTTCGATCAAGCGGTTTGTCTCGCTGTAGAGCGCGATATTGAACGCCGTCACGACTGCCGCGACCAGCGGTATCGCCAGGAACACCAGGATGGCTGCCCAGCGGAGGATACGCGCGCGCTCGATCGTCATGGGAGGTGTCATGGGCTTGCCTGCCCGCTCTCGGTGGGGCCCGCGATGCCGGTCCACCGGCCGGTGATGTCGAACCGATCCTGATCGTCGTCGGTCCGGGTCACGGGTGCTGCGAACCGGACCTCGGTCAGCCTGCCGCCGGCTTCAAGGAGGCCGATGAGGGCCGGCGCGTCGGAGGATAATCCGGCAATCCGTACCGTGCCGCCGTCGAGCGAGAGGGATTCCAGATAGGTGCCGTCCGGGATCGCGCCTGCGAGCCCGTTCACGAGAACAACCACGGCCGAGCCGGGCGTTTTCGCCGCGATCAGGTCCCTGTCCCGCCCCGCCGACTGCCCTCCGCCGGAGGCGGCCGTTACCGCGTCGCGGCTGTCGCGCAGTTTGGTCTCGACGTCTTCCAGCCGCCCGGCGGCGATCGCCGACAAGGCCGCCGAGAGCACGGCGCTGGTGACGAAAAGGATCAGGGAAGCGGTTGCAAGCACGCCGATCCTGCGTCTGAGATGGAGCCGGGGCGCGTTTCGTTGACCCTTGTAGAGATCGATCGACAAGGGTTCGTCGATCGGATCGGCTGCCGATCCAAGCGCGGTCGGGGTTAGCCCGAAGGCGGCGAGGTGCTCGATGGCGGCCGAGGCGATGTCGTCGGAGGTGGCGGCGAATCGAACTTGAAGCGTTCCCTCCGGCGACGCTTCGCAGGGTACCGCGAAGCCGTGGAGGACTTTGTCCGGCCGCCAGGGTGTCAAACGGTCCAGCCTGTGCTCGATGATGGCATCGATATAGGCGCGTCCTGCGGCCGGCAGCGCCAGTGTTTGGCTGATCAGGCGGTGCGGGGCGAGCCGTAGTTCCACGGCGGCAGCGGCGGCGCGCTTGGGGAGGGGTTCCATATCGCTGCCGAGCGCGCCAAGCGGCGTGACGGTTCCACCCTCTGCCCAATAGACAAGAAAGCCCCTCTCGCCCTCCACGACGACGAGGCGTTTCTTGGCTGAAAAGCGGGCGAACAGAGGTTCGACCCCGTCGATGAAGGCATCGAGGAGGTCGGAAGCAAGGGCTGTGATCGCAACTGCCATGAAGCCTGGGATCCGCTGAAATTGACCGGTGGGATGGTGCCGGATGGTGTTTCGTTGCCTGTGTGCCTTACGTCATCCCGTGGTGCGCAGCACTTCTTCCATGGCCGTGAGGCCCTCGCCCGATTTCGCGAGCCCGTCCTTGAGCATCGAGACCATGCCGGCTTGCTCGGCCGCCTGCGCGATCTTTTGGGGATCGGGGTCGCGCCGGATGAGCGTTCTCAGCGTCTCGTCGACCTTCAAGGTCTCGAAGATGCCGACGCGGCCCCGGTATCCGGTATGGCCGCAGGCCTCGCAGCCCTGCGGCCCGAAGAAGCACCATGAGGGGTCGACCGGCTGCCCGCATCGCTCCGCCACGTCATGGGCGATTTCCTCCTCCCGGCGATCGGGCCTCCTGCATCGCTCGCAGAGCCGGCGCACCAGCCGCTGGCCGAGCACGCCGCGCAGCGTGGTTGCGATGAGGTAGGGCTCCACGCCCATATCCGCGAGCCGTATGACGGCGTCGGCGGCGGTGTTGGTGTGGAGCGTCGTCAGAACGAGATGGCCCGTCAGCGCGGCCTGAATGCCGATGCCGGCGGTTTCGCCGTCGCGCATTTCGCCGACCATGATGACGTCGGGATCGTGCCGGAGGAAGGACCGCAGCGCCGAGGCGAAGGTGAGGCCGATCGCCGGTTTGATCTGTGTCTGGTGAATGCCGGGGATCTGATACTCGATCGGATCCTCGACCGTGACGATCTTGCGAGACGGGTCATTCAGCTTGGATATGGCGGTTGCCAGCGTGGTCGTTTTTCCCGATCCGGTCGGTCCGGTCACGATGACGATGCCGTGGGGTTCGCTCAGGAGCGCTTCGAAGGCGGTCTGGTCGTGGCCCGACATGCCGATCCGGGCGAGATCGAACAGCCGGGAATCCTTGACGAGGATGCGCATCACGGCCGTCTCGCCGTAAAGCGTCGGCGCGATCGCGACGCGCAGATCCGCCTCCTGATGGCCGACCCTGACGCTCGCCCGGCCGTCCTGCGGCAGCCGGCGTTCGGCGATGTCGAGCCCGGCCAGGATCTTGACGCGCGAGATCACGGCGGGCGCCAGATGTTTGGCCAGAAGCTGATCCTGCCTCAGATGGCCGTCGACGCGCAAACGAACCTTGAGATTATCCCGCCCGGTTTCCAGGTGGATATCGGTCGCGCCGACCTCCAGCGCGCGTTCGAGCAGCATGTCGATGGTGCGCACGATCGGCGCGCCGCGGGCGAGGTCCTGGAGCACTTCGACGCTTTCGTCGAACACTATGCCGGCCGGCGCAGGCTCAAGGGCTGCCGCCGCGTCGTCAGGCTCGCCGGTTCCCTGGCGCTCGAAGAGAAGCTCGATCTCGTCGAATGACAGCACGACGAGCGGGCTTTCCCGCCCAAGGGCGAGCTGCACGGCCTCGATCGTCTCGCTGCGGCTCGGATCCGCCACCGCGAGCGTGGGGATGCCCTCATCGTCGAAGGGGTAGATCCGCGCGTCTCGCAGGTAGCGGCGCGAGAGATCCTTGAAGAGCGGCGTATGCCGGCCGACCGCCGTCAGATCGCCGCGAGGCAGGGCAAAATAGGCGGCGACCGCGCCGGCAAGCACGTCCGCCGGGATCACACCGCGTTGCCACAGGTCGGCAATCTCCGGGATTTCGAAATTGAAATCCTGGGGGAATTCAGGATCGAATTCCCTGGGGATGGACGTGTTCGCGCTGCCGACTGCCGAATACTCCGACAAAAACCGCGCAAAGGTCGCACTTCGATCGGTCTCGGCCTGATTGATGGAAGTCATTCGCGATCCTGATTCCAGTTGTCGGAGTTCAATCCGGCGTGATGCCCAATCTCAAGCAGAACATTAAATTATTTCAGAAAACATCGATCTACTTACGATTTAATGCGCCACATATTGCGATAAGTAAGTATACGGTTGCCGATTTCAGCAAAAGTTTGTTAGAATTGATCCGCCCATAAAGGGTAATCCTTCCAACCGAGCGAGTGAAGTTAGGTTGATGTCGTATGGCGGTTAACACTGCTAAACTTCTTGCCGTATTCTGTTTATTGGGAACAGTCTTCGGCTGCGCAGGATTGGATACTGAACCTAATGGGCGCGGTTCGCCGATGGAGGCTGGAGTCTGGGGCGATTTGCGTGCCCGCAGCCCCGCCCCCGATACGAATGAGGCGAGGGGGCTCATCCCGGTGGGCGGCGCGCCCGGGCGCTCGGCAGTCTATGGCGGCGCATCGGCCGGAGGTGACGGAACCGTCACCGGCGCGGCCGGCCAGACCGGGGGCGACGCACCCGGCGCTTACCGGCTCAATTTCGAGAATGCCGATATCAAGGACGTGGTCCGTGCAGTTCTCGGCGACGCCTTGCAGGTGGAATACACGATCAGTCCGGATGTTTCAGGCGCGGTGACCGTGTCGTCCGCCCGGCCGGTGGCGCGGGGCGAACTCCTTGGGATCCTGGAAACCGTGCTGTCGGCGCAGGGGTTTCAACTCGCCAAGTCCGGCAAAGCCTATAAGGTGGGACCGGCCGCGCCGGGCGCGGGAACCGTGGACGTGGGTGCCCGCACGACGCCCGGCTACGGCATCTCGATCCTGCCGCTGACCTATGTGTCGGCGAAAACCATGATGCGCCTGCTCGGCGGCTTCGTGGTGGACAGCGAAGGCGTGCGGGTCGATGCCGCCCGCAATGCCCTTGTGGTGATGGGTCCGGGCCCCAAACGCGACGAGGTGATTCGCACGGCTCTTTCCTTCGACGCCGATTTCATGGCCAAGCAGACGGTCGGGATCTTCGAACTGCAACGCTCCACCCCCGAGCCCATCATCGCGGAATTGGAACGGCTGTTCGACAGCAAGGAAGCCGGCGGCGGGTCCGGTGTCATTCAGTTCCAGGCCATCAAGCGGCTGCGCGCCGTGATGGCGATCTCCAAGAGCCCGGCGCTGATCGCCCGTGCCGAGACCTGGGTGCGCCGTCTCGACCGGCAAAGCGAGGAAACTGGCGAGAACATCTTTGTCTACCGCGCGCGCTACCGCGACGCGAAAGAGCTTTCGCGCCTTCTGCAGGGCTTGTTCGGTGCCGACGGCGACACCAGCGGCAATGCGGGGGGGCCTCAGTCTCAACCTACGCCGCAGCCCGATGAGCCCGCGACGGCGGATGGTGCCTCTGCTGTGGACGGCGGGGCGCAAGCTTCCGTGGCGGGCTCGTCCGGCGCGTTTGCCGGCGAAGAAGCGCCGACCGACACAGCGGGCGGCAGCGTCGATAGCCGCATCGATGCCGCCTTCGCGGCGCCGGATGTGATCGATCTCACCACGCAGCAGGCGGCGTCCGGCGCGATCCGAATCAGCGCGGATCTGGCGAACAACTCGGTCGTAACCTTCACGGACAAGGAAACCTACCGGAAGGTGCTCGCCACCCTGCGCCAACTCGATAGCGCCCCGCTTCAGGTCGCGATCCAGGCGACGATCGCGGAGGTTCAACTCAACAACGATCTGAAATACGGCGTGCAATACTTCCTGAAGAGCAACGCGATCGGCGCGGATGACGACGAAGGCTCGATCAGCTTCCAGAAGGCCGCCGGCGCCGTGATTGGGCGACAGGTGCCGGGATTCAACTTCCTGGTCGGCTCGCGCGCCAATCCCGATCTCATCATCAACGCGCTCGATAGCGTCACCAATGTGGAGATCTTGTCGTCGCCGTCGCTGGTCGTGATGGAAAACCAGACGGCGGCGCTTCAGGTGGGCGACGATGTTCCCGTCGCGGTGACCCAGCGCCAGAATACGAGCACATCCACCGCCGACGATCCCAACATCATCCTGAACGAGATCGAGTATCGCAATACCGGCATCATTTTGAAGGTGACGCCGAGGATTGGCGATAACGGCGCCGTCACGATGAAGATCGACCAGGAAATCTCCAACGTCAGCGGCCGGAACGAACTGGGGCCGACCTTCTCCAAACGCAGCGTGTCCAGCCAGATATCGGTGGTGAGCGGTCAGACGGTCGTGCTCGCCGGCCTCATCAGCACGAAGAAAGATCTCACCCGCGCGGGCTTGCCGCTTTTGAACCGGATGGCGGGTCTTAGAGATGTGACGGGAAACACCGAAAAGAACGGTTCGCGCAACGAACTCGTGGTCCTCATCAAACCGGTGGTGATCGAAGGCGGCGATGACGCGCAGGCCGTGGCGGAGGACCTTCGGTCCCGGATGTGGGCGATCGGAAATCGTGAACGACAGAGCCCGTGATAACCGGCAAGCCGCCGTCCGGCACGATCTGGCCGGGTTCGCGCTCGCGATGATGGCCGCGTTCTGGATCGTACTCGATCCAGGTTCGGCCGATGGCGCGGCGGTGATGTCTGTGGCCCTGCTGACGATTTGGATCGTGGTCGACGATCTTCGACACCTCACCCTTCCCGATGGGGCGGCGGCCGGACTTCTCGCGCTGGCGCTCGCCGGGGGCATGGCCGAGCCGATCGCTTTCGGCCTCCCGGTCTGGCCGGAGCTTGCGCTTGTTCTGGCCGATGCCGCTCTTGCGGGGATTGCGCTATGGGCCGTTCGCGAGGGCTTTTTCCGCCGCCGTGGGTTCGATGGGCTCGGCCTTGGCGACGTTAAGCTGGGGGCGGCGGGTGCAGGGCTGGTCGGTCTCGGCGGATTTTCCCTGGCGCTGGGGGGCGCCAGCCTTGCCGGGATCGGCTGGATCGTCCTGCGCGGGGGCGACGTGAGGAGCCGCAAGATCCCCTTCGGGGTTCTGCTTGCTCCGGCAATCCTCGCCATTTTCGCCGGCCGGCATATTCCCGCTGCAGGGCTTTTCCTTGGAGGCGCGCCGTGAGCTTTTTTGAGTATCGCGCGCTCAATCCGGCCGGCAAGCTGCTTCATGGCACGATGGAGGCGTCGAGCAAGGCCGAGGTTCTCCAGGAGTTGGAGCGGGCCGGTTATACGCCGATCGCGACCAAGGAGACGGCCGGCGCCCTTCAACGAAGCTGGCGGCAGCGGCTGACGCCCGCATCCGGCCCCCAGCATATCACTGGTTTCACGCTCGACCTTGCGATGCTGCTGCGCGGCGGCGTCACGCTCGACGAGGCGCTGCTGATCCTTTCACAGATGGAAAGCCGGCGCTGGCTGGCCGCCCTGATCCGGACCCTCCATGGCGAGCTTTCCGGCGGCAAATCCTTCTCCGCCGTGATCGCCAAGCACCCCAAGCTGTTTCCTCCGCTCTACGTGAAGATGATCGAGGTGGCGGAAACGGCGGGGCGGATGGAGGAGGCGTTGACGGGTATCGCCCGCGAGCGGCAGCGCGCCGAGCACCTGCGCCGCCGCTTTGTTTCGGCGATTGCCTATCCGCTGTTCCTGGTGGTCGCCGCGCTCGGCGTTTTGTGTTTCGTGCTTCTTTACGTGATCCCGCAATTCGAGACCGCGATCGCGGGATTTCGCGACAAGCTGGACCCTGCCGCTCTGCGCGTGTTCGAGCTATCGCGGCTGTTTCGGGAGAATGTCGACGTCGTTCTCGGGGCGGTGATCGCCGTTGTGGCAGCGGCCCTGGTGATCGGGCGGCTTGGGCGCGCGCGCGGGATCTGGATGCGGATGTTCGCGCGCCTTCCCGTCACGCGCACGATCGTCAGCTATGATCTGACGCTGACCTTCTGCCGCACGCTTGCCGTGCTGATCAGGAACGGCGTCGACATCTCCACCGGTCTCAGGCTCATTCGAGGCGTCGTGCGCGTGCCGGCTGCGGCGGCGGAGATCGACAAGGTTGTCGCCGATATCCGGCAGGGCCAGCGGCTGGCGGATTCGCTATCGCGCCGGCCGGTCTTGCCGGGTCACGTCGTTCAGATGCTCCGGGTCGGTGAGGAAGCCGGAAAGCTGGCCGATAGCGCCGAGCGGATCAGCGGCTTTTACGAGACCAAACTCGATACAGCGATGGGTCGCGCCACGGCGATCATTGGACCGGCGATGATGATCCTCGTCAGCCTTCTCGTCGCTTGGCTGATCATTTCGGTGATGACGGCGCTCATCAGCATCAACGACCTCCTGGTGTGAGAAGGCCCATGAAACACGCTCTTTTTCAATTTCCCCGTGCGCGCCGCGACCGCATAGGCGGCTTCACGCTCGTGGAGCTTCTGGTGGTGCTGGTGATTCTCTCGCTCGTGATGGGGCTCGTGGGTCCGCGCGTCCTCAGTTACCTCTCGTCCTCGCGCGAGCGGGCGGCGAAGCTTCAGATCAAGGCGTTCGACAGCACGCTCAATCTGTTTTTCCTGGATAACGGCCGCTATCCCACGGAAACCGAGGGGCTGGCCGCGCTGGTGACCGCACCAACCGGCGCGGAGAGATGGGGCGGGCCGTATCTCCAGCAACTGCCGCCGGACCCCTGGGGCAATCCTTATCACTATAGCGCGGCGGGGGCGGCCTCGAAGACGCCCTATCTCATCGTATCCTATGGGTCCGACGGGCAGAAGGGCGGATCCGATGAGGGCACCGACATCACCAACGCCCCGTAGCGATCCGCGTGCCGGGTTTACGCTGATCGAGGTGTCGCTCGCGCTGGTGGTGCTGGCTCTCGTCGCCGCCTTGGCCCTGCCGGCGGCGTTGCCGGGCCGGAGCGCGACGGAGATCCGCATCCGCGCCTATGCCGTGGCGGCTCTGCTGCGTGCCGACCGCACGGTTGCCGAAGCCGAGCGCCGCCCGGTGGAGACGGCCATAGACGTCGTGGGGCGAACGGTGCGCTCCGGCGTAGACGGCCGGTGGATTGGTCTGCCGGATGATCTTGCGCTGCGCTGGGACGGGCGGAACGGCTTCGTGCGCTTTACGCCGGACGGACGGTCTAGCGGCGGACTGCTGATCCTCGGGCGCGGCCGTGCCGGCTATGGCGTGGCGATCAATCCGGCAACGGCGGCCGTCCGGATCCTGATGGTGCAACCGTGATCCGCCGCGCGCTGCGTTCCTTGCGGCCGGCAAGGTCTGATCGGTGTTCCGGCTTTACGATGATCGAGGTGCTGGCGGCTTTCGTGGTGCTCTCGGTGTTTTTCGGCGTCGTGACGGAGGGGCTTGTGCAGGCGCGGCGCGGCGTCGATGCCGTGGAGAATCGATCGGCCGCTGCCGCGATCGCGCGCGCGTTGATGGATGGCCCGCTCACTGAAGGTCTGAAACGGACAGGACGGGCCGAAGGGACCATGCTGAGCCACCGCTGGGCCATGACGATGGAGCCGGTTTCCGCCGCCATAGCCGGACAAGACCCGGCACCGGCGAGCGCGCGGCACCGTGCGATGCTGGTCACCATTCGCGTGGCGGCCGGGCGCCGGGGGAGGGTCGTTCTCCAGACGGTGCGCCTTGTTCCGGTGGAGGTGGGCTCATGAGCAGCGTCCGGCCGCGCCGGGACGGCTTCGTTCTGATCGAAGCACTCGCCGTGCTTGCTCTGGGCTCCATTCTTCTGGGCGCGCTTGCCGGCGTGGTGACGATCGTCGTGCGCATGGCGGACCGGACCGCGGCGATGGTGCAGCAAGGCGAGGGGGAACAGCGGGCTTTGGACGCCATTGCCCGTGAACTCGGCGCCGCCGTACGCCTTCGCTGGGCCGGCGATGATCGCGGTGTCTTTGTTTTTCAGGGCGAGCGGGACGGGATCTTGTTTGCCGTCGATCGCCGCGACGAAACGGGTCTGCGCCGATCCGTCGTCGTTGCCTATCGGCAGCGGACCGCAGATGGGCGTGTCACGCTCGTACGGCTGGAAGCGCCGATCATGCCGGGCGCCATGCTGCGCGAGCCTTTGGCCTTTGGCCCTGAAGTGGAGATTTGTGCAGGGGCGCTATCCCTGCGCTTCGAATACGCGAGCAGCGACGCGGGCACTTTGACGCCGACGTGGGAGGATGCAGGGCGCCTGCCGGACGCTGTGCGGGCCGCGTTCATCGATCCGGCTAGCGGAGGCGAGGTCGCCTTCCGCCGCGCATCGCTGCGCGTTAATGCCGAGCCGGCCTGCGCGCTGCGGCGCGGGACGCCGTGCAGCCGTTTCGGAACGATCGGCGCGGGGCGGCAAGGTCCTGCTGCTGCGGCAAACGCACCGGGCGGGAGGACGGATCCATGAGCCGTGATGGTGCCCAAGACAGGGACAGGGCGGCCGGATTTGTTCTCGTCGCCGTGTTGACGGTCATGATCCTGCTATCGGGTTTGATTGCGGCGGTTTCGCTTGTCACGCGATCGGCTGTCGGCAGCGCGGTGGTACAGATGGACGGCCTTGCCGACGAAAGCCTCATTAGGGCCGGCGTGGACCTTGCCGCCTATCAGCTTTTCGACCTCGGCCGGACGCCCGCCGCCCTCTCTGGCCAACAGGTGCGGCTGGATGCTGGAACCGTCACGCTTTTCGCGGCGAGCGAAAGCGCGCGGGTCGATCTCAACACGTCTGACGGGGCGCTGCTGGCTGCGGCCTATCGTGCTGCCGGGCTTGGCGGGTTGTCGGCGGACAGTTTCGCGGCGCGGGTCATCGATTGGCGAGATGCCGACGATGAAATGTCGGAGGGCGGGGCGGAGGCGCGCGACTATGAAGCGGCGGGCCGTGGCCGGCAGCCGCAAAACGATGGATTTCGGATCGTGGACGATCTGCGCTGGGTGCTCGGCGTTTCGCAGGCCGACGTCGCCAAGCTGGCCAACTTCGTGACCGTGTATAATCCGGGCGGCAAGCTGGATGTTTTCGCGGCACCCAAAGCGCTGCTCGCCGGCTTGCCCGGAATCTCGCCTGCGACGGTGGCCAAGATCATCGCCTTGCGGAGGGGCCGCTCGGAGGAGAATGACGCCGCGCTGAGGGCGCTTATCGTGGATCAAGCCGACTTCGTCGCCGAGGATGAAGGGCCGATCTATCGCTTGCGCTTGGAGGTGCGGCGCGAGGGCAGGGCGGTGCGAACCGTGGAAGCGGCGATCAGCGCCGATCCTTCGGGGCAAAGCCCGTATTTCGTGATGGATTGGGTGGATTGACCGGTCACGCGCATCGCGTAATCGATCACGCGAGGCGCGCGATAGGGGTTACGCTGTCGGCGGGGATACCCGGAGCTTTGCCTCGACCTTGAGGATGCGCCGCGTCAGGGCCAGGGAACCGATCAAGCCGGGAATTCCGAAGATCGCCATCAACACATAGGTGGCGGTCTCGCCGGCGCCCAGAAGGCCGGCCAAGGCCCAGGCGAAAGCGAATACGGCGCCAAGCATCTCCGTGACGATCAGGAGCGTGGCGCCGACGGCGGAAAGCACGGTCTCGCCGAAGGAAAAGCTGGTGGTATCGACGTGGATCTTGCTCGTGGACATTCTTGAACTCTTCCCGCTGACGGCGGCATCAAGAGCTGCCACCCCATCGCTGTCAAGCGCAAACGAAAACTTGGCGCTGTCAAGCGCAAACGAAAACCGGCGCGGGGGGGCGCGCCGGTTTCCAGACTATCGCCGGGATCAGACCGCCTGGGCTTCCTCGCCCTTGATCTCCTGGCCGGTCGTCTGATCGACGACCTTCATGGAGAGGCGAACCTTGCCGCGCTCATCAAAGCCCATGAGCTTGACCCAGACCTTGTCGCCTTCCTTGATCACGTCCTTGACGTTCTGGACGCGCTGCGAGGCGATCTGGCTGACGTGGACGAGACCGTCACGCGAACCGAAGAAGTTCACGAAGGCGCCGAAGTCCACGATCTTGACGACCGTGCCCTCGTAGATCGCGCCGATTTCCGGCTCGGCGGCGATGCCCTTGACCCAGTTCATCGCGGCGTTGATGGCTTTGAGGTCCGACGACGCGAACTTCACCGTGCCGTCGTCCGAGATGTCGATCTTGGCGCCGGTCTTTTCCACGATTTCGCGGATGACCTTGCCGCCCGAACCGATCACTTCACGGATCTTGTCGACGGGGATCTTCATCACTTCGATGCGCGGGGCATGCTCGCCAAGCTCGGCGCGCGCGCCGGTGATGGCTTTGGCCATCTCGCCGAGGATGTGCTGGCGCCCGCCACGAGCCTGCTCCAGCGCGACCTTCATGATCTCCTCGGTGATGCCGGTGATCTTGATGTCCATTTGAAGCGCGGTGATGCCGCCTTGCGTGCCGGCGACCTTGAAGTCCATGTCGCCGAGGTGATCCTCGTCGCCGAGAATGTCGGAGAGAACGGCGAACCGCTCGTCTTCCTTGATCAGGCCCATGGCGATGCCTGCGGTTGCCGACTTCAGCGGAACGCCCGCGTCCATCAGAGCGAGCGAGGAGCCGCAGACCGTCGCCATCGAGGACGAACCGTTGGACTCGGTGATCTCGGACACCGCGCGGATGGTGTAGGGGAATTCGTGATGGGGCGGCAGGATCGGGTGCATGGCGCGCCAAGCAAGCTTGCCATGGCCGATTTCGCGGCGGCCGGGCGAACCCATGCGGCCGGTTTCACCGACGGAGTAGGGAGGGAAGTTGTAGTGCAGCATGAAGGGCTGCTTGTAGGTGCCCTCCAGAGCGTCCACAAACTGCTCGTCCTCGCCGGTGCCGAGCGTTGCGACCACGAGGGCCTGCGTCTCGCCGCGGGTGAACAGGGCCGAGCCGTGAGCACGCGGCAGCACGCCGACTTCCGCCACGATCGGGCGAACGGTGACAAGGTCGCGGCCGTCGATCCGGGTGCCGGTGTCGAGGATGTTCCAGCGGACGATCTTCGCCTGCAGGTCCTTGAACACCGAGGCGACCTGATCCTTGGTGAAGCGGGGCTCTTCGCCTTCCGGGAACAGGGCGGTCATCACCTTCGCCTTGGCGGCGTCGACGGCGACGTAACGGTCCTGCTTCTGGGTGATCTTATAGGCCGCGCGCAGATCGCCTTCGGCAATCGCGAGCACCGCTTCTTCGATCGCCGAAACATTCGGCGGGGTAAAGGCGCGGGGTTCCTTGGCGGCGCGCTCGGCCAGCTTGATGATCGCGTCGATCACCGGCTGGAAGCCGCGATGACCGAACATCACGGCGGCGAGCATGGTGTCTTCGTCCAGTTCCTTGGCTTCAGACTCGACCATCAGAACCGCGTCACCCGTACCGGCGACGACGAGATCGAGCTTGGAGTCGGGCATGCGGTCGACGAGCGGGTTCAGAACGAATTCGCCGTCGATCAGGCCGACGCGGGCAGCGCCGACCGGGCCCATGAAGGGCACGCCCGAGAGCGTCAGCGCGGCGGAGGCCGCGACCATCGCCAGCATGTCCGGCGCATTTTCCATGTCGTGGGCGAGCGTGGTGACGATCACCTGGGTGTCGCACTTGTAGCCATCGGGGAAGAGCGGGCGGATCGGGCGGTCGATCAGGCGCGAGGTCAGCGTCTCGTGCTCGGAGGGGCGGCCTTCACGCTTGAAGAAGCCACCGGGGATCTTGCCGGCCGCGAAGGCTTTTTCCTGGTAGTTCACGGTCAGGGGGAAGAAATCCTGGCCGGGCTTGGGTTCCTTGGCGGAAACGACTGTGGCGAGCACGACGCTTTCGCCGTAGGTGGCGAGCACGGCGCCGTCGGCCTGACGGGCGATGCGACCGGTCTCGAGCGTCAGCTTGCGTCCGGCCCAGTCGATCTCGACTTTCTGGATGTCGAACATGTGAGGTGGTCCTGTCTTGTCAAAGAGGTCCGGCGATCTTTGACCACGGGCAAGACGGCGGGACGCTTCTTGATGCTTGAAGCGCCCTGCGATCCTGCCCCATGGCCTTGGGGCCGGGTGGGCAAAGCGGCTGAACGATGAACCCGGCTTTGTTCCAGTGGGGTTCCGCCGTTCGCCGCCGATGATGACCGCGATGTCGCGGTCCGAATGCGCCTCTACCATAGAGGCACGCTTCCGAGCGGGTCACATAGCACGTTTGCAGCGTGCCGTGGACAACAGATGCACTAAAAAACACGAAGGGTGCCGGAACGCGTCCAGCACCCTTCGATATGATTGCAACGGTTCAGCGGCGAAGGCCGAGGCGGGCGATCAGCGAGGCGTAACGCTCGTTGCTGGTCCGCTTGAGGTAGTCGAGAAGCTGACGGCGCTGGCTGACGAGCTTCAGGAGGCCGCGGCGGGAATGGTTGTCCTTGCCGTGCGACTTGAAGTGTTCGGTCAGGTTCGAGATGCGCTCCGAGAGGATCGCGACCTGAACTTCCGGCGAGCCGGTGTCGTTTTCCTTGGTGCCGTATTCAACAATCAGCGCGGCCTTGCGCTCGGTCGTAATCGACATCGGGCTGTCCTTTTTCGTTGCCGCGCCTCTTAGGCTGCGGTGAGGATGAACACGCGGCGAGGATGAAGCTGACCCTGTTCAATCTCACCCAGCGCCACGATCTCACCGCTAAGGGTGGCGTAGGCCGGGCCTTCGAACGCGGGGGCGTCCCGTCCGCGGAGCAATATCGGCTGGCCGGAGCGTAACCGATTGGAATCCGCTTCCGTCACGGCCAACGCCGGGATGTCGTCCAGCGCGGTCTCAATGGGGCGGAGCGCGGCGGCGATGAGGCCGTCGCGCGCGTCCTTATGAAGCAACTCTTCCAAGGTTTCCAGCGGAATCATGTCATCCGGTCCGTAGGGACCGACCGCGAGGCGCCTGAGCGACGTGACATGCCCGCGCGTTCCAAGAAGGCGCCCCATGTCGCGAGCAATCGCGCGCACATAGGTGCCCTTGCCGCATTCGGCTTCGAACACCGCCGTATCAGCGTCTGGCCGATCGATGAGGTCGAGCCGGTGAATGGTGATCACCCTCGGCTCAAGCACCACCTCTTCGCCGGCGCGGGCTAGATCATAGGCCCGCTCGCCGGCCACCTTGATCGCGGAAAACGCCGGCGGAACCTGAAGAATATCGCCCTCGAAGCGGTCGAGCACGGCCTCGATCTCCTCGGTCGTCGGGCGCACCTCGGACGCGGCAACCACCGGCCCTTCTGCGTCGTCGGTCGAGGTTTCCTCGCCCCAGCGGACGGAGAAGCGGTAGACCTTGGCGCCGTCCTGGACGAAGGGCACGGTTTTCGTCGCCTCCCCGAGCGCGATCGGCAACAGGCCGGAGGCCAGCGGATCGAGGGTTCCAGCGTGCCCGGCTTTGGACGTGCCAAACAGCCGTTTCATGGCGCCGACCGCCTGGGTCGACGTCATGCCGACCGGCTTGTCGAAAATCACCCAGCCGTGGACGAAGTTGTTCTTCCGCTTGCGCGCCATCATCAAAGCTCCCGCGCCGCCGAGGATTTGGACCCCGCCGCAGCGCTGTGGTCGACGTTGCTGTGAAACTCAGGACGAGTGCGGTTCGTCGTCGTCCGGCTCGCCAGCGCCAAGATCCCTCACCACCTCCGGCGAGCGCAGGATCTGGTCGATCCGCGCGCTTTCCTCGAACCGGTCGTCGTGACGGAACACGAGGTCCGGCGCGTATTTCAGGTTGATCTTCTTGGCGACTTGGCCGCGAATCCAGCCTTTGTGCCGGGTAAGTGCCTTGACCGCGAGGTCGGGATCTCCCCCCGCGAGCGGGGTCACAAATACCGTTGCGTTTCGAAGATCCGGGCTCACCCGCACCTCCGGCACGGTGATCATCAGCTTGGTCACGGCTTCGTCGATGATTTCGCCGCGCGCCAGCAGATCCGCCATGGCGTGCCGGATAAGCTCGCCGACCCGAAGCTGGCGCTGGGTGGGGCCGTGCGCTTGCGCGGTTTCATGAGATCTGCGGGACATGGCGGTTCTCTTGAGCTATGGCGCCGAACGGAAAAGGGTCCGGATCCGGGAGAAAACCCGAACCCGGACCCGATGGATCCGCTGGATGGGGATCAGAGCGAGCGCGCGATTTCCTCGACGCGGAAGCACTCGATGACGTCCCCGGCCCGCATGTCCTGATAATTCTCGAAGTTCATGCCGCATTCCTGGCCGGAGTGAACCTCTTTCACGTCGTCCTTGAAGCGCTTGAGCGTACCAAGCTTGCCTTCGTGGATGACGACGTTGTCGCGGATGAGGCGCACGGATGCGCCGCGTTCCACAACGCCCTCGACCACGCGGCAGCCAGCGACCTTGCCGACCTTGGAGATGTTGAACACCTCCAGAATCTCGGCATTGCCGAGGAAGGTCTCGCGCCGCTCCGGCGACAGGAGGCCCGACATCGCCGCCTTCACGTCATCCACGAGGTTGTAGATGATGTTGTAGTAGCGGATCTCGATGCCGGCCCGTTCGGCAGCTTCGCGCGCCTGCTTGTTGGCGCGCACGTTGAAGCCGATGATGGCCGCTTCCGAGGCTTCGGCGAGCGACAGATCCGACTCCGTCACGCCGCCGACGCCGCCATGGACGATGCGGGCCGCGACTTCCTCGGTGCCGAGCTTTTCGAGCGCGCCGATGATCGCTTCCAGCGAACCCTGCACGTCGGTCTTGATGACGAGCGGGAACTCCTTGCGACCGGCGGTCTGGAGCTTGCTCATCATCTGTTCGAGCGAGCCGCGCGTTCCCGCCGCGCGCTTTTGCACGCGATCACGCTTCTGACGGGCACGATATTCCGTGATCTCGCGAGCACGGGCTTCGTTTTCCACAACGGCGACGCGGTCGCCGGCGTCCGGGGTGCCCTGGAAGCCGAGAACCTCGGCCGGCATGGACGGACCCGCCGACGTGACGGTGCGGCCGTGATCGTCGAGAAGCGCGCGAACGCGGCCCCACTCGGAACCGGCCACCACGATGTCGCCGACCTTCAGCGTGCCGCGCTCGACGAGCACGGACGCGACCGGGCCACGGCCCTTGTCGAGCTTGGCTTCCACCACGATGCCCTCGGCGTCGCGGTCCGGATTGGCCTTGAGCTCAAGGACTTCCGACTGGAGCAGGATGGCTTCCAGCAGCTTGTCGAGGTTCATCTTCTTGGTGGCCGACACCTCGACTTCGAGGATGTCGCCGCCCAGCGATTCCGTCTGCACTTCGTAGCGCAGCAGCTCGGTGCGAACCCGGTCCGGGTTGGCGTCGGACTTGTCGATCTTGTTGATCGCCACGATGATCGGAACACCGGCAGCCTTGGCATGCGCGATGGCTTCGATCGTCTGCGGCATCACGCCGTCGTCGGCGGCGACCACGAGGATCACGATGTCCGTCACCTTAGCGCCGCGCGCCCGCATCGCCGTGAAGGCGGCGTGGCCGGGGGTGTCGATGAAGGTGATCTTCTGGCCGTTCATATCGACCTGATAGGCGCCGATATGCTGGGTGATGCCACCGGCTTCGCCGGCCGCCACGTTGGCGTGGCGAAGGGCGTCGAGGAGCGACGTTTTGCCGTGGTCGACGTGGCCCATGATGGTGACGACGGGCGGACGCTGCACGGTGTCTTCGATCACGTCGGGGGCGGCGAACAGGCCCTCCTCGACGTCGGATTCCGACACGCGCTTGACGGTGTGGCCCATCTCGGTCGCGATCAACTCGGCGGTATCCGCGTCGATCACGTCGTTCATCTTCAGCATCTGGCCCTGCTTCATCAGCAGGCGGATGACGTCGACGGCGCGTTCGGCCATGCGGTTGGCGAGTTCCTGGATCGTGATCGCCTCAGGCAACACGACTTCGCGCAGAACCTTCTCGCGCGGTCCGGTCTGCTGGGCGCGCTTTTCCTTTTCGCGGCGGCGACGCAGCGCGGCCAGCGAGCGGGAGCGTTCGCCTTCGTCGTCGGTCAGCGCGGTCGTGATCGTCAGACGGCCTTTGCGGCGATCTTCTTCGGCACGCTTGACCGGGGCGGGGGCGGGAACGCGAGCCTTCTTGACGGCCGGCGAAACCACCTTGCCGCGCGGAGCCTCGTCCTCTTCCTCGGCCACGACACGGCCGCGCGCGCCAGGGGTGGGGGCGACATCACCGAGGCGTTTGGGAGCTTCGGCTGCGGGCTTGGCGGCGACGGAGGGCGCTGCGGGCGCTTCCTTCGGGGCGACGACGGGAGGAGCGACGTCCTTGGGACGAGCGGCTTCTTCCGCGGCCAGACGCGCGTCTTCCTCGGCGCGCAGGGCAGCGTCTTCGGCTTCGCGCTTGAGGCGGGCCGCTTCATCGATCTTGGCGCGCGCTTCCTCTTCGATGCGGCGCTTGGCGTCTTCCTCGGCGCGCTTCTTCTCGTCCGCTTCCCGGGCGAGCGCTTCTACGAGCGCCTGCTGGCGGGCACCGATTTCGTCGGCGCTCAGCGAGCGGAGAACCATGCCACCCGGTCCCGGCCGGCGATCGGCGGGGCGGGACTGCGCGGGAGGGGGGGCTGCCTGGGGAGGCGCCGGCTCACGCCGGGGCTGAAGCCCTTCGGCAACGCGTGCGGGCGTGGAGGGTGCAGCCGGTGCGGGCGCTCCCTCTCCATGTCCACGCGACTTTTTCTTTTCAACGACGACGGCCTTCGTCCGGCCATGGCTGAAGCTCTGCCGAACGGTTCCCTGTTCGACGGTACGCCGCCCCAAGGAAAGTGTCGTCTTCTTCGGCTGAACGCTCAGCGTCTTGTCGTCGGTGTTCTTCGTATCGCTCATACGTGCTCAATCCTCGCGGGTCATACCGGAACGGTCAGCCCGACCGTATGACCTGTCGTATCGCGGTCCCGTTTTAAAGGTCCGCCGTCCAATCCGTCCCCGGCATCGCGCCCCTGTATCGGACGAGAGCGGCGGCGTTGTTCAGGAAGCTGGTACTCGCTCCGCCGGCGAGCAGTGCAGCATGTATCACATTTGAACCGCCCAATGCCAAATCCAATTCGGCGACCGAAAACAATCCGGATATCACCAGCGGCAGTTCAAGTGCCGGTTCTTCCGTCGGCGGGGCCGGCTGTTCAGCCTGTCCTACGCCTGTTTCGTCTTCGTCTCCGTCGTCGTCGCCTTCATCGTCGTCCGCGTCCTCGTGGCCGAGGTCGAGATCCGCGCGGGCGCGCCGCCGCATGGACTGCGCAAGCTTCCGGCGCCCGTCGCCGGCCGCTTCCACCGCGTGGATCACGGCGACCACCGGTTCGCGAGCCAGCGCCGACGCGATTTTCGTCATTCCCGTCAGAACCAGCCCGGCCTTACGGGCCATCGAAAGCGAGTTCAGCGCGGCCTCGTAAAGGAGCCGGTCCACAAGGTCCGGCAGCGCGTCGTCCGCCACCGTTTCCGCCTTGAAGCCGCGCGCGAAAAGCTTGCGCTTCACCGCTTCGGCAACCGTATCGCGCTCGCCGGTGATCCAGACGCCGCGACCCGGCAACTTGCCCTTGATATCCGGAACCACCCGCCCGTCCGGCCCGCGCACGAAGCGGATGAGCCGATCGGGATGACCCGCCTCGCGTTTGACGAGGCAGGTGCGTTCCGCCGTTTCCGACTTCGGCGCCATGTCTCGCCCCAGATCCTTCCTTGACGAAAAGGCCGTCAGGTCTTTACGCCTATTTCAGAGCAAGCCGTCAGGCCTTCTCGTCCGCGACGTCTTCACCGGCTTCTTCGACGGTTTCGTCATCCGCGCCAGCCTCTTCGGCTGGCTCCAGGGGCGCCTCGATCCACCCGGCGACGACACGCGCTGCCATCACCATGGCTTCGGCATCGGCGCGCGACAGGTCGAGATCGGAGAGAATGCCCTTATGACGCGTCGTGTCGCCGCCCTTGCGTTCGGTCCAGCCGACGAGATCGTCGGTGGCACAGCCGGCAAGGTCCTCGACCGTCTTCACGCCGTCCTTGCCGAGCGCGACCATCATCGCGGTCGTCACGCCCGGAATCTCGCGCAGGGCATCGTCGACACCGAGTTTGGTGCGCTCCTCGTCGAGTTCCCGCTCCTTGGCGTCCAGGAATTCCTGGGCGCGGGCCTGGATCTCGTCGGCGGTATCTTCGTCGAAGCCTTCGATCGAGGCGATTTCGTCGCGGTCGACGAAAGCCAGATCCTCGACGCTGCTGAAGCCTTCGGTCGCCAGCAACTGGCCGACCACTTCGTCGACGTTGAGGGCGTTCATGAAGAGTTCGGTGCGCTCGTTGAATTCCTTCTGGCGGCGCTCGCTCTCTTCGGCCTCGGTCATGATGTCGATCGCCCAGCCGGTGAGCTGGGAAGCAAGGCGCACGTTCTGGCCGCGGCGGCCGATCGCGAGCGACAACTGCTCGTCCGGCACCACGACCTCGATGCGCTCGGCGTCTTCATCGAGCACCACTTTCGACACTTCGGCCGGTTGCAGCGCGTTGACGATGAAGGTGGCGGCGTCGGGCGACCAGGGAATGATGTCGATTTTTTCGCCCTGCAACTCCTGCACCACCGCCTGAACGCGGCTGCCGCGCATGCCGACGCAGGCACCGACCGGATCGATGGAGCTGTCCTTCGAAATCACCGCGATCTTGGCGCGCGAGCCCGGATCGCGGGCGACGGACTTCACCTCGATGATGCCGTCGTAAATCTCCGGCACTTCCTGGGCGAAGAGCTTTGCCATGAACTGCGGATGCGTGCGGGACAGGAACACCTGCGGGCCGCGCTGCTCGCGCCGGACGTCGTGGATGAAGGCGCGGATGCGGTCGCCGTAGCGGAAGTTTTCACGCGGGATCAGTTCGTCGCGGCGCACGATGGCTTCGCCGCGGCCCAGATCCACGATCACGTTGCCGTATTCCACCCGCTTGACGACGCCGTTGACGACTTCGCCGATGCGATCCTTGAATTCGTCGAACTGGCGGTCGCGCTCGGCTTCGCGCACCTTCTGCACGATGACCTGCTTGGCCGACTGGGCGGCGATGCGGCCGAAATCGATCGGCGGCAGCGGTTCGGCGATGAAGTCGCCGAGGCGCGCGGCCGGATTGCGGTGGCGGGCTTCGGCCAGATCGACCTCGGTCGCGCTGTTTTCAACCGCTTCGACCACCTGAAGCAGGCGCTGCAGGCGGATTTCGCCGGTGCGCGGATTGATCTCGGCGCGCACATCGGTTTCCGAGCCATAGCGCGAGCGGGCCGCCTTTTGAATGGCGTCCTCCATCGCGGCGATCACGATCTGCCGGTCGATCGACTTCTCGCGTGCGACCGCATCGGCGATCTGCAGCAGTTCGAGTCGGTTCGCGCTGACGGCCATGGTCTCTTGTCTCCTGAACCCGTCCGGTCGGCCGGTCGCGGATCACGCCGCGCGGCCTTTCGTTTCACGTCACGTCTTGTTGGCCTTCAACGATTCCCGGATCAGGGCATCGTTGAGCACCAGTTTTGCTTCCGCCACGGTATCGAGCGGAAACCAGATTTCCTGCGTCCCGTCTTCAAGCGCCTGAAACAGCCGGAAGCCGCCTTCGTCGCCGCGTGTGCCGATCACCCAGCCCCTGAAGCGCTTGCGCCCATGGGCGGGAACGCTGAGTTCGAGTTTGGCCTCGAAACCCGCCCACCGGTCGAAATCGGAGCGACGCGCAAGCGGTCGATCGATGCCCGGCGACGAGATTTCGAGGTGATACGCCTTGCCGACGGGATCGTCCACGTCGAGAACCGGCGATACCGCTTTCGAAACGGCCTCGCAATCCTCAACAGCCATCGTGCCGTCCGGCTTTTCGGCCAGAATTTGCAGTGTCAAGCCGTTTTGGCCGAGGAGACGCACCCGCACAAGCCGGTATCCGAGATCGCGCAGAACCGGGTCCACGATCGCCGCGACGCGCGCATCCACGCCGGTCTCGGTGACGAGACGGGGCTCGTCGAGATCGGTTTCAACCGGCTGTCCGGTCAAAGGGGGATGTGGGATTTCGTCGGCGGTCATAGAGGCGGTCACAGGGTCCAAACAAACCGGTTCAAAGGGTCCGAACGTCGGTAGGCGGATAAGAAAAAGGAGCGGATCCTCGTCGGACCCACTCCCAATCCGCTCCAACGAGCGCATCAGAACTGTTGAGACCGATATACGCGCGCGGCCTCGCCAAATCAAGCCGAAGCCCGGAGCTTTTCGTTATGACCGCCGGAAGGTGAGGTAGGCGGGGGTGCGGGCTTCCCGCAAGGCCTTGGCTTCATAGCGCGTTCCCGGCCAGCCTTCCCAGGGTTCGCGCCAATCGGCCGGAGCGGTCGCGGTCCATTGGAAGGCGGAATGCCGGCGTGTATGGGTGAGCGTCCAGTCCACATAGCTCTCGATGTCGGAGGCAAAGTGGAAGGCACCGCCGGATTTCAAGGCGCGGGCGAAGCGGTCCAGCGTATCGCGCTGCACGAAGCGCCGTTTCCAGTGCTTTTTCTTCGGCCAAGGGTCCGGATAAAGCAGGGTGATCCGATCGAGCGAAGCGGCGGGTAGCCAGTCGAGGATCTTGATGGCGTCCTGATCCGACAGCCGAATGTTGGAAAGGCCGCGGCTCTCGATGGCAACGAGCGCCTTCACCATGCCGTTCAGGAAGGGCTCGACGCCGATGAAGCCGACGTCCGGCCGTTCAGTCGCCCGGTGGATCATGTGTTCGCCGCCGCCGAACCCGATCTCAAGGCGGATCTCGCTTGGGGCGTGCGCGAAGAGATCGGCGAGGCTGGCGGGTGCCGGTTCGGCCAGATCGACGGCGAGGCGCGGCATCGTCTGCGCTAGGGTTTCGGCCTGACCGGCGCGCAAGGGCTTGCCTTTGCGGCGGCCGAAAAAGGCGGCGGAACGGACGTCGTCGGCGGTCATGTGGGAGGGGCCCGTTTCGAGGGACGTCCGGTTAGGGCAGGTCCCGTTCAAAGACATGCGGCGCCAGGGTGCCCGGCGCCGCATGACGATCGTCAGTGCCTAGAGGATTCCCGATCAGATGGAATCATCCGATCGGACGGAAAGGCTCTAGCAGGTCAGCCGAGCGCGGAGCGGAGCGCGCCGACAAGATCGAGCTTCTCCCAGGAGAAGCCGCCGTCGACTTCAGCGGCACGCCCGAAATGGCCGTAAGCTGAGGTGCGGGCGTAGATCGGCCGGTTGAGACCGAGCCGCTCGCGGATGCCGCGCGGCGACAGCCTGACGAAGGACGCGTCCGCCAAGATCGCTTCGATCTTGGCAGCCTCGACGTGGCCCGTGTCGTGCAGATCGACATAGATCGACAGCGGATCGGACACGCCGATGGCGTAGGAAAGCTGGATGGTGCAGCGTTCCGACAGACCGGCGGCGACCACGTTCTTGGCGAGCCAGCGGGCGGCATAGGCGGCGGAGCGGTCGACCTTGGTCGGATCCTTGCCCGAAAAGGCGCCGCCGCCGTGGGGAGCGGCCCCGCCATAGGTGTCCACGATGATCTTGCGGCCGGTGAGGCCGGCGTCGCCGTCCGGGCCGCCGATCACGAATTTTCCGGTCGGATTGACGTGCCAGACGGTTTTTTCGTTGATCCAGCCGGCCGGGAAGGAGTCCGCAATATAAGGCTTCACCAGCGCCTTCACGTCGTCCGACGTCATGGTCGCGTCGAGATGCTGGGTCGACAGCACGATGGAGGTGGCCTCCACGGGCTTGCCGTCCTCATAGCGCAGGGTGACCTGGCTCTTGGCATCCGGGCCGAGGCGCGGCTCTTGGCCTGATTTGCGCACTTCGGACAGGCGCTTCAGGATCCGATGGGCGTAGTAGATCGGCGCCGGCATGAACTCGGGTGTTTCCGAGCAGGCGTAGCCGAACATGATGCCCTGATCGCCCGCGCCCTCGTCCTTATCTTCGCCGGCATCGACGCCTTGAGCGATATCGGCCGACTGCTGGTGCAGCAATACGTCGATCTTGGCGGTTTCCCAGTGAAATCCGTCCTGCTCGTAGCCGATATCCCGGATCGCTTCGCGCGTCAGACGCTCGATGATGTCCTTGGTGATTGATTCCGGGCCACGGACTTCGCCCGCGATCACGACGCGGTTGGTGGTCGCGAGCGTTTCGACGCCGAGGCGCGCTTCGGGCGCGGCGGCGAGATAGGCATCGACGACGGTGTCGGAGATACGGTCACAAACTTTATCCGGGTGACCTTCGGATACGGATTCGCTGGTGAACAGATAATTGCGCCGAGACATCAGGGTTGACCCCTCAAAGAAAGCGTTGCGTCTCCCGCAGGCGGCGAACCGCAGTGCGGCATCGTCTTTTGGCAGGGCGCATGCCAGAGATCAAGCTCATCACGGGATGATCCAGGGCACCGTCTATTTGAAGTAGGGGTGCGGCCGTTCGGTCACAAGAAGCCGCCCGCGGAGCGCGGCCCCGCGGGAAGACTGACCGGCTGACCGCCGCGACATGTCAGGCTTGAGCTTCGTCGCCGGAGAGCGACTGGACGAGATCCACAATCCGGCGGCGAACCCGCGCGTCCTTGATCCGAACGAAGGCCTTGTTGAGCGACAGCCCTTCCGAACTCGACAAAAAATCGACCACGTAGGAATGAGGCTGATGCTCGGCAAAGCCGAGGGCCTCGTCCGGCGTTCCCGGTGCATCTTCAAAAAAGAAAGAAACAGGAACCTTGAGTACGGTGGCGATGTGTTGCAGGCGGCTTGCGCCGACCCGGTTCGTGCCTTTTTCGTATTTCTGAATCTGTTGAAATGTGATGCCGAGCGCCTCGCCAAGTTTTTCCTGGCTCATGCCAAGCATCATACGGCGAAGTCGCACGCGACTTCCTACATGCACGTCAATGGGATTAGGTGATTTCTTGCTAGCCATTTTTTTTCTCGTTATCGGAAGACCTCGAAAGGAGACTATTTAGCCGTCTTCGAGCAGTCGGTCTGGTTCGTTGCGACCGAACACCAACCGATGCGCGCAATAAGTGTCGTGGCAGGTCAAAACGAAGTCAACGCGGCCTCTTTAGCTTGCCCCATGCAGTGGTGGCCACCATGACCGAAATTACCGACCACGTTAACAAAAAATATGCGTTGATTAGTGGAAAAAGCACAATAGGACGCATTGCCGGTACGACGGCATCGAGCACTCCCGCCTGGCCGAGGGGTATGGACCCAGTGATACGGCCATATGCATCGATCACTGCAGATATCCCCGTGTTCGTTGCTCTAACAACAGGTAAACCCTCCTCGATGGCACGCATTCTTGCTTGATCGAGGTGCTGATAAGGGCCCGACGTGAGGCCGAACCAACCATCATTGGTAAGGTTGACGATGAAATCCGGCCGATCTTGCGGATCGACAACCTTCGAGGGAAATATCACTTCATAGCAGACCAAAAATCCGGCCCGGAGACCGCCGGGAATGGAAATCGTCTGCAACCCCGGACCGCTTGAGAACCCGCCGATCTGCTTTGTGAGCTCGCTGAGACCGACCGCCCTAAGCACGCTTTCGAAGGGCAGATACTCACCGAAGGGCACGAGATGGACCTTGTCGTAAGCGCTCAAGATCCGCCCGCCGTCGTCGATCACGTAGACACTGTTGTAAAAACGACGCCCCTCAGAGGTTCGCTCCATGCGCGGCGCCCCGGTGATGAGCGTGGCTCCCGGCGGCAAGAGCGTATCGAGAGCGGCGAGCGCTTGCGGCTCCTCGGTCAGAAAGAAGGGCAGCGCGGTTTCGGGCCAGATCACATGGGAAATGCCCATGAGCCCGAGCGGCTCCGTCTCGGTTTTCAGGTCGGATAGCTCTGCCAGGGTATCCAGCGTCGATTGGCGGAATTCAGGGCTCCACTTCTGGGCCTGATTGATGTTGGGCTGAACGATCCGGACGCGGACCCCGCCGATCCCGGCATCTTCCTCGCCGGCGTTCCGGAGCCGGATGGTGCCATAGCCGACATCGGCGACGACAAGCAGCCCGCAAAGGCCGAGAATCAGGGCTCGCTGCCGCCGGTCGCTCTTGATGTCCTCCATCAGCAGTGCCGGCGCCGCGAACACCACAAGCCCGAGCGCCGTCAGTCCATAGACGCCGACGACGCTGACTGCCTGCGCCGTCACATCCGTGAAGGCGACCGCCTGTCCGATCAGATTCCAGGGAAATCCGGTGAAGAGGTGGCCTCTCAGCCATTCCGCCAGCGTCAGCCCCAAGGCGAGCGACAGAATACGCAGCGGCCCGTCGACCCAGAGGAGGCAGGCGAAAGCGGTGCCAAGGGCGAAAAAGATCGCAAGGCCTGCCGGCAAGGCGACGACCGCGAAGGGCATCAGCCAGCCGAATTCATCGGCATCGACAAGGAAAGCCGCCCCGATCCAGTAGAGACCGGCGAGGAAATAGCCGAAGCCGAACCACCAGCCGACGACCGCCGCGGGGCGAAGGCGCCGGATCCGCCGGCGACCCGGCGAGACGGCGCCGTCGAGCAGGAAAACGAGGATCGGGATCGTAATGAACAGGATGGGGGCTGCATGCACCGGCGCCTGCGACAGGGCGGACAGGGCGCCTGCGAGAAACGCGGTGCCGCTTCGCCGCCATCCCCACAGGAGGATCACCGCCTGGGCGATCGAACGCATCGAGCACTCCTGGAATGGCCTTATCGCCCAAGCGAGCCCGCTTGACGCGATGGGCACGGGCGGTTCCCGTCCCGCGGCGCGAATCATCAGTCGCGATGAGCGTTGAGGGTGTTCGCGCTCGCGGTCAAGCCGGCCCGCCCGCCGAGCCGTTCAGCCAAGGCCGTTCGCCGGCCGCCCGCGCGTTGCCGCCCGGTCCGCGGCGATCGCGGTTTGAACCATGCGCACGGTTTTGATGCGGCGCGGATCAGCGTCCAACACCTCGAACTCCCAGCCGGGAAATTCCGCCGAAACGATGATTTCCCCGCGCACCGGAATGCGGCCGATCAGGGCGAAAAGAAGTCCGCCCAGCGTATCGACATGCTCATCGTGTTCACCGGCGATGAAGCTCGATCCGGCAACCTCCGTCACCTCGTCGAGGTCGGCGCGTGCGTCCGCGACGAATACGCCCGGCGAAACCGATTTCACGAGCGGGCCGTCTTCCACGTCGTGTTCGTCGTCGATCTCGCCGACGATGGTCTCGACGATGTCTTCCATGGAGACCAGACCGTCGGTGCCGCCGTATTCGTCGATCACCAGTGCAATCTGGATGCGCGACGCCTGCATTTTCGCCAAAAGATCGGTCGCAGGCATGGACGGCGGGACGAACAGCACGGGGCGCACGAGTTCGGTTTGCGAGAGGGGTAGGTTGAGGTCCACGGTGCCGAGATCGAGCCACGGACGGCCGGACTCTAGATCCGACGCCGGTTGCGACTTCGTGGCGCGCGTCGTTACATAGGCCACGAGGTCCTTGATGTGGACCATGCCGATCGCGTCGTCGAGCGTCTCGCGGTAAACCGCCATCCGCGAGTGACCGGAGTTTTCGAAGATCAAGAACAGATCGGCGAGCGTGGTCTCGCATTCCACCGCGTCGATGTCCGTGCGCGGCACCATCACGTCGTCGACGCGGGTTTCGCGCAGGGTCAGGATGTTGCGGATGAGGGTGCGTTCTTCGGGCGAGAACGCCGCGTCGAGCGCGTCCTCCTGGCCGAGGGCCTCCTCCAGGTCTTGCCGAAGCGTGGCCGGCGTCTTGAAGCCGAAGGCTTCGCGGAGGCGGTCCAGCCAGCTTTGCGAAGGCGGCACAGTGCCGGGTTCGGTGGACATGACCACGCCCGGCAAGGCCGCGGTGCTACTCTGGGTCTCTGGGTCGCTCATTTCGTCATAGGCGTCCGCCCGTCACCTCAGCGGCCCTCGCCGGACATCGGCGGATCGGCATAAGGATCGGGGATACCGAGCACCGCGAGGATGGACGTCTCCAGACGCTCCATCTCCTCGGCCTCGTCGTCGTGCATGTGGTCGTAACCCACCAGGTGCAGAAAGCCATGCACGACCAAGTGAGTGAGATGATGCCGGAAACTGAGCCCGCCGTCGACAGCTTCGCGAGCCACGGTCTCGTGTGCAATCACAATATCGCCAAGAAGGGGCCCGTAAGCCTCGGCGTCCGGGTCGTCTTGCGGGAAGGAAAGCACATTGGTGGCTTTGTCGATGCCGCGATGATCCCGGTTGAGACGGCGGATCCGGGCATCGTCGGTCAAAACGATCGAGACTTCCGAACCCGCAACGATTTCGGCATCGGCCAGCGCCGCGCTTTGTGCGATCGCGCCGTCGATCAACGCCTGCCATTCGGCCGCCTCGCCCCACAGCGGGGCTTCCACGAGCACGTCGGACGTCACGATTACGGGGGCTTCCTGCCTGATCGCGGTCACGGCCGTGCCATCTCCCGGGCGGCGAGCCGGTTGCGGCTCTCGTCGTCATAGGCTTTGACGATGCGACCGACGAGTTCATGGCGCACCACGTCTTCATGGCTGAAGCGCACCTGAACAACGCCCGGAACCTCCTTCAGGATCCGTGTGGATTCGACAAGCCCCGAGACCTGACCGGCCGGCAGATCGATCTGCGTCGGGTCACCCGTGACGATCATCTTGGAACCGTCGCCAAGGCGGGTCAGGAACATCTTCATCTGCATCGATGTGGTGTTCTGCGCTTCGTCTAAAATCACCGCCGCATTGGTGAGCGTGCGCCCGCGCATGAAGGCGAGCGGCGCGATCTCGATGGCGCCGGAGGTGAGCGCCCGCTCCACCTTGTCCGGCTGCATCATGTCGTAGAGCGCGTCATAGAGGGGACGCAGATAGGGATCGATCTTCTCGCGCATGTCGCCCGGCAGGAACCCCAGCCGTTCGCCCGCTTCCACCGCCGGCCGCGACAGGATCAAGCGGGCAACGTCGCCGCGCTCCAGAAGAGCGGCGGCATAGGCGACCGCCAGATAGGTCTTGCCGGTTCCGGCGGGCCCCAGCCCGAACACCAGCGAGGAGCGGTCCATCGCGCGGATATAGGCGTCCTGCGCGGGATTGCGGGCCACAACGGTTTTGCGCCGTGTCGCGATCTGGGCGAGTTTCAACCGCGTTTTCGGCTCCAGCGTCGGCAGCGGAAGCTGCGCGTCGACGGCGATCGCCATGCGGACGGCCCCTTCCACATCTCCGGTGGTGACCTCCTGGCCGGTCTGGAGGCGGGCATAAAGCGCTTCCAGCACGTCGCGCGCACGGGCGCAGGATTCATGCGGGCCCCGGATCGTGACCTGATTGCCGCGCGCGGTGGCATCCACCCCGAGCCGCTGCTCGATCAGGGCCAGATTTTGATCGAACTGACCGTAGAGATGCCCGATCAACCGATTGTCGTCGAAAACCAGCACCACATGGGTCATGTCCGAAGCGTGGGTCATGCGGTCTCCTGAATGTCTGCCAAGACGGTGGTAGGCAGGACGGGGGCAAATCGCAAGGTCATGCTGTTTTCCGAACGGGAAGGTCCGCGTTCGGTTCCACAAGCCGGCCGTGCAGGCTGTGGTGGCCGACACTATCTACGGTTACATCGGCGATGGTGCCGATGAGGTTACCCGGCGCGGTAACGATCACCGGCTGCAGCGTCGGCGACCTTCCGACGAGTTGGCCGGGAAGACGGCCTAGCTTTTCGAACAGCACGGACAGGGTGCGCCCGACGAGACCGGCCATGAAGGCCTGCTCCTGCGCATTGATTAGCGCTTGAAGGCGCTGCAACCGTTCGGATTTGACGTCTTCGGGCACCTGCTCTTCGATGTCCGAGGCGGGCGTTCCGGGGCGCGGCGAATATTTGAACGTGTAGCATGCGGCATAGCCGACGCGCCTCACCAGATCCATCGTGGCTTCGAAATCGGCGTCGGTTTCGCCTGGAAAACCAACGATGAAATCGCCGGACAGTGCGATGTCCGGGCGCGCGGCCTTGATGCGGTCGATGAGGCGGAAATAGTCCTCAGCCGTGTGCCGCCGGTTCATGGCGGCGAGGATCCGGTCCGATCCCGACTGCACCGGCAGATGCAGATAGGGCATCAGGGCGGGAAGGTCGCGGTGGGCGGCGATCAGATCGTCGTCCATGTCGCGGGGGTGGCTGGTGGTGTAGCGCAGGCGGGAGAGGCCGGGGATGTCCGCGAGCGCGCGGAGAAGATCGGCAAGCGTCCACGCGCGGCCGTCCGGTCCTTCGCCGTGGTAGGCGTTCACATTTTGGCCGAGCAGCGTCACCTCGCGCACGCCGGCTGCCGCCAATGCGCGGGCTTCCGCGATCACCTTGGCAACCGGGCGCGAGACTTCCGCGCCGCGCGTATAGGGCACCACACAGAAGGTGCAGAACTTGTCGCAGCCCTCCTGCACCGTCAAAAACGCCGATACCCCACGCGAACGGGTGCGCTCCGGCGTCGGCGCGGCGAGATGGTCGAACTTGTCCTCGGCGGGAAAGTCGGTGTCCACCACGGCGGTGTTGACGCCGGGCGCGGAGGGACGTTCGCCCCGTTTAACCCGGTCGATGAGTTCGGGCAGGCGGTGATAGGTTTGCGGGCCGAACACCATGTCGACGACGCTCGCGCGCCGGATGATCTCCTCGCCCTCGGCCTGCGCCACGCAGCCGGCCACGCCGACGAGCATTTCATGGCCACTGAGCGCCCGGTCGGCCTTCATCTTGCGGATGCGGCCAAGCTCCGAATAGACCTTTTCCGAGGCTTTTTCGCGGATGTGGCAGGTGTTCAGGATCACCAGATCGGCCGTCTCGATCGTGTCCGTGGGATGGTATCCGAGCGGCGCCAACGTGTCCGACATGCGGTCGGTATCGTAGACGTTCATCTGGCAGCCGTAGGTCTTGATGAAAACGGTCTTTGGTGCCGTCACGGGTCCTTGTCCAAGCTCCTGATGGCGAGCGCCGAACCGCGCGCGCTGCATGTGCTCTAGCGCGTTTCCGCCCGGTTGAGAAGGATCACCTGAGAAGAGCGCTCATGGGGTGCGCTCCAACAGGGCGGCCGAGAGCATGTGCCGCACCGCGCGCTCGGCATGGGCGGTGACGCTCTTGCGGTCGCCCTCCCGGTCGAATTCGATGGGATCGCCGAAAACGACGGTCACGTCCACCGCGCCCTCGCGGGCAATGGCCAAGAGGTGAGGCAGCAAGGCTTCCTCGCCGATCCAGGCCACGATCGGCCGCCATGTTCGCCCGAGTGGCATGCCGTGCAGGCGCGTATAGGCGATCGCCACCGGCTGTACGAGCACATGGGCGTGGCCGCCCTTGTCGATCGCGGTGCGGGCCGCGCCGAGCACGGATG
>JBHYDC010000002.1:0-289404 GCA_051861205.1 Oharaeibacter sp. | reverse complement strand
CCGATGCCATAGAGCTTCATCATGTCATGGACGGTGAGTAGTTTCTTGTGGACGGAGTTCACGGTTGTCTCCAACGCGAAATGACCACGGGCGCGAACGCCGGCAGCCGGGAGTGGGACTGAAAATGTTTCAGGAACGAAAAAGCCCGCTAGCGCAGGCCAAGCGGGCTTCAAGGCGGATTTCCACCACTGCAATACTTTGCCTGTGCGACTGCACTTAGTCAATCCATAGCGGACGTCTTCGGACGACGCGAGATTGGGACTACGTTCGTGTCAGGCATCGCACCGACGAACGAATCCCATGCTGCCATCAAGGCCCGTCGTCGTTCCAGTGCGTCGCCCCTACGGTAGGCGCGTTCTGTCGAGTCCCCGACCGTGTGAGCCAGCGCCGCCTCGGCGATCTCGCGCGCGAAGAGGGTCTCTTCACCGGCCCAATCGCGGAAGGACGAACGAAAGCCGTGAGCTGTAACTTTCATCTCAAGGCGACGGAGCAGCATCGTCATGGCCATGCTGGACAACGGCCGCCCCCTCTTCGCGCCCGGAAACACGAAGGCTGCTGGATCGTCCTCGGCACGCGTGGTCTCCATCTCCGTCAAGATCGCGAGCGCGCGCGTCGTGAGCGGCACGCGGTGCTCGCGTCCCGCTTTCATCCGCTCGGCCGGCACGGTCCAGACAGCGTTGGCCAGATCAATCTCCTGCCAAGTGGCGCCCAGCACTTCGCTGGTGCGGGCTGCCGTGAGAATTGCGAGTTCCAAGGCCCTTGCGGCCACGGCCTCCAGACGTCGGAGGCGCGCAACGAAGGCGGGAACGTCCGGATAAGGCAGAGCAGCATGGTGCCCCCTCGTCAGCTTTTGGCGCCTTGGCAGCATCGCCTGGAGATGCCCGCGCCATCGGGCGGGATTATCGGCGGATCGGTATCCTTGCGCCTTCGCAGCGTCGAGCACACGCTCGATGCGGCCGCGTAAGCGAGAGGCCGTCTCCGGCTTCGTCTGCCAAATCGGCTTGAGAACACGCAGTACGTCGGCGGTCTCAATGGCATCGACGAGTTTTGGACGGAGCAGCCGGCAGTAGGCATCTCCGAGTGTCATACGCCATTGCGCCCGGTGCTTCTCATTGCGGAAACCACCCTCGATATCGTCCAGAAGTTGATCGGCAAAGGCGCCAAACGTTGGAACAGCGCGAACGGTCCGGCGGGCGTCGATTGGGTCGGTGCCAGCCTTGGCTTTAGCCCGCGCGTCATCGGCCGCCTTGCGCGCTGCGGCCAATCCGATCTCCGGAAAGGGCCCAAGGCCCATTTCCCTTCGCCGACCGGCCATTTGGTAGCGGAACAGCCAGCGCCGTCCCGAACCGTCAACCACGAGATAGAGCCCCTTGCCATCGCCATAGCGCCCGTCGTCACGCACGGTGCGGCAGAACCGATCACTCAAGCCGGCCATGCGCCTCCCCTCTCCACCCACCACTTTACCCGCCACCTTCAACCGGATCGAGCCGTATTATCGTGGACTATGATGGACAGTCTACATCAGAAAAATGATTAAAAACAGAGCGATGTCTGGAAGATGGCATACGGCCTAAAACGGTACTTCGGCGGAATCTTTCTCCGCCATTTTTCTAGGCTAAGCCCTTGAAAAGCAAATGCCCGCCAAGTTGGCCGGGCGTTGCCGTTCATTGCCTGCGGAGCCGGTTGCGGTGATTTACGCAGCTTCATCACGCAGGTTTCTGCGAAGCAGGCTCAGAACGTCGGCCGGTGCGCGGTCGATGAGCATAAGATAGGCGCGCACCCCGCCCAGCGGGCGTGCACGGCCCTGCTCCCAGTCTCGAATTTGGTTCAATGTAAAGCCAAATCGAGACGCAAAAGCATCCTGAGAAAGTTTCAGCTTGGCGCGGATCGACTTCACGTCGATCTCGGCTGGCACGTGAAGACGATAGGGCTTCTCGTCACCGCGCGCTATTGCGAGCGCCTCGTTCAAACCTTCAGCGATTTTGTCAAACGCCTTCTTGCTCATCTTCTCTCACCCAGCAAAGATACTCTCACCTTGTATTCATCAACGATGCTCTGCGTTATTGACTTCAGCGCATTGCATTCTTTCTTGGTCAGCGTGGCCTTCTCCCCCTTCGAGAAGACCGTGATCAAATAGACCGGCAGGTCTAGGCCTGAGTAGAAGGTGATCGTGCGATACCCTCCACTCTTGCCCTTCCCGCGTCCACCGATGCGAAGCTTACGACATCCGCCAGTTCCAGGTATCTCATCGCCGGCGTCCGGATTCTCAGACAAGAAGGACACCAGATCGCCGATCTCCTCCTCTGTCATGCCCGCGTCGCTTGCTGCCCGGCGGAACGACCTAAGCTCAGATACGGTGTGCATCACGGCTCACTAAGGAACTTGCATATGCCATCAGCGTTCCGGTGAAGCGAACCCAGCTTATCCGCGCGCCGTTGACGAACATGTAACATACAGGAGTTACGTACGCAAGATACGTAGTACGGACTTTAGGTGAGACCGGAGTGCTGGGGCGTCGTGGCTAGCGCTTGTGGGACGTGCTTAGGAGCGTTTTACCGCTTGCGGGGTGTAGGCGGCTTGGTTTCGAACAATCGACAATTTCGTCTGATAATCGACCTGATCGGCGGAAACTGCAGTTTCCAGGATTGGCTGGCCAGTATTCTGGCGAATTCAGCGCTCTTGGCAATCTGCCATTGGTGCCCCCGAACTTTAATCCCCTCCAAGCCCCGTCGCTCCCCCTTGATATCCCCTCTTCACCCTCCACATACCATCCACATGGATGGAGGCTGCTTCATGACCGGTGGTCAGGTGGTTCGGGAGCGGGGCGGGGAGAGTGAGAAGATCACGATCAATCTCGGCTATGTCGATCTTGGCCGGGTCGATCTCTTGGTTCAGGAGGGGTTCTACTCCAACCGGACCGACTTCATCCGGACCGCCATCCGCAATCAGCTTGGCACCCATGCCGATGTGGTGACGCGCACGATCGCGCGGCATACGCTGGAGTTGGGGCTCAGAGACATTGAGCGGGCGGAGTTGGAGGCGGCAAGGGCGGCGGGGGAGATGTTGCATGTGAAGGTGGTCGGGCTTGCGCGGATCGCACCCGACGTAACGGTGGATCTGGCCCTCGCGACGATCGGATCGATCACGGTGCTGGGGGCGCTTCAGGCCAGTCCTGAGATCAAGACGGCGCTGTCGGCGCGCATAAAATGACGGTTCGGCAGCTTCGTTCGAGAGGAAACCACCGCGGCGCAGGGGGCGAGCTAGAGCGTTTCCGTCAAGTAGAAGCCGGGTGACGGGCGAGGGAACGCTCTAAGCTGTTGAATGTAGAGACATTCTTTCCGATCCGATGATCCATCTGATCGGGAAATGCTCTGACCAAGGATACGCAAGCCCATGAAACATGATTTCGCAGCCGCCATGCGCCGGGCCTTCGCGGCGACCCGGGGCCATAGCCTCGCGGACGCGACACGGGCCATCCAAGACGTGCTGGGTCGTGCGCTGCCCCAGGCTCACCCGGAGACGGCCCGTCCCGAACCGCGCGATATCACGCCGAAGGCGGAGCAAGTGGACGACGCCGGCGAGGTCAACCGCCGATCCAGCGCCCAGGACGGCGCGGGTTCCAAGACGCCCCCGCCGCAACGGCCGGGGCCGGCCCCAAAATTCGATGACATCGCCGGTTTGGCCGGCGGGGCCCGTTCGCGTCAGCCGCTGGGGGATGTGCTTCAGGCTCTTCGCGATGCCAAGATGCCGGGGGGCGGGTTTGCGCCGCTCGGCAAAATTCACCCCGCACAGGCGCGGCCCGTGGCACCGCCGCCGATCCCGGAGGGGGCGCTCTTTACGGCCCGGCCTTTCGCTTGTCCGGCGGGCGAGCGCGGCTACAAGCTTTACCGTCCGGCATCAATGGCCGGCCGGGCGCGCGGCCTTGTGGTGATGCTACACGGCTGCACGCAGAACGCGGATGATTTTGCGCGCGGCACCGGCATGAACGCGCTCGCGGAGGCCCATGGCCTTCTCGTCGTCTATCCCAATCAAATTGCGTCGGCCAACTCATCGGGCTGCTGGAACTGGTTCACGCCCGCGCATCAGGTGCGGGGCTTGGGGGAACCTGCAATCATCGCCGGCATCACCCAAGAGGTTATGGCCGAGCACGGCCTTGAACGCGACCGTGTGTTCGTCGCGGGGCTATCGGCGGGCGGGGCGATGGCGGTGGTCATGGGCGAAACCTATCCGGAGCTTTACTCCGGCGTCGGCGTCCATTCCGGCTTGGCCTATCGCTCGGCCCATGACGTGATGTCCGCCTTCGCGGCGATGCGGGGCGATGCGGGCGGGCCGCAAACGGTGCGAGGAACCGGCGCAGGCGCAAAATCCGGCGTCCGCACCATGGTGTTTCAGGGCAGCTCGGACCAGACCGTGCATCCCTCCAACGCGATCCGGATCGTTGACGCCGTCCAGCCCGAAGGTGGCGGCCCGCGTGCCGAGCGCGGGCGGTCGTCCGGCGGGCGCAGCTATACGCGCACCGTCGTGGAGGATGCCGTGGGCGCCCCGGTGCTTGAGTATTGGCTTATTGACGGGGCGGGGCATGCTTGGTCGGGCGGGGACGCCGGCGGATCCTACACCGACCCGCAGGGGCCGGACGCATCGGCCGAGATGGTACGCTTCTTCCTCGGGCATGCGTAATTCGGGCGTGCGATGCGAAAAGAGGGCTGGCGGATGCAGATCGATCTGCGCCGCCAGTTATCCCGCTATCCCCAGTCAATAACGAGTGAGAAGAAGAAGTGGGACGCCCGCCGATTGCCTGCTCACTATCGAGCGGAGGCCGGCAGCTCTGTTGCGGCATTCGTATTAAACGCATTCTTAAAGCTGTTAACACTATGTTTTGTCATGTTTTGCCTTGGAGGGGCAATGAAATGACAAGTGCGTGGAAGTTCGGCCTGCGTTTTCAAATCATTACCGTTGTTACAGGATTGGTCGCCGTCGTTCTGATCTGTCTGAGCGGCGTGGCCTGGACTGTGGCATCGGGGACAGTCGAGGCTTCCAAGCTAGATCGATTGAATGCAGCCATCCGCGTCTCCGCCAATGTGCTGGCGGACAATCAGAACGGTGTCGTCGTCAAGACCGACGAGGCGGGCAACGTCACCTGGGTGGAAACGCCGGTAGTTGTCGCGAAGGTCATGATCCATACGGCGGTCGAACAGATGGCGCGCTACTCCGCAGCCAAGGTTCGGCTCTATTCGTTTTTTGAAGTCGGCGAGAGCCGCCCGGGCTGGGTGAGGACGACCAAGGGCGACACGACCACGCCGCATTTTTTCATAGCGTCGGGCGTTGAGAATGCCGAAACGGGCAGCCGCGACATAGGCGAGCCGCTGATGGCCGATGAGGCACTCATGGCGAAGCTCTTTGCCGGAACGAATGCATGGGCCGAGACGGGCGATGCGACAAACGCCACGATCAGCGGATACATCCCCGCCATTTCAGCCGAAGGGAAGATCACCGGGCTGCTCTATGTTGCGGTGCCCGTAGTGGATATCACCAGCCAGTTGCATGTGCTTCGAAACGGCTTCCTCATCGCCGGAGCGCTGCTGATCCTGTTCTCCGCCGGCGTGGCCTACTTCATCGTCGGCGGCATGACGCGCCCGCTCCCGGTTCTCGCCGCGACCATGCACAAGCTGGCCGACGACCAGATGGATATCGAATTGCCCTACCTCAACCGCGGCGCGGAAATCGGCCAAATGGCTTCGGCGCTGCAGGTGTTCAAGCAAAACGCGATCGAGCGCCAACGGCTCCGCGCCAGTCAGGAAGCGGCCGACAGTGGACGGGCGGCCCGTCAAAAAGCGATCGATGCCGAAATCGAGCGGTTCCGCCGGGACGTCAAAGCGGTGACCGAAGGCATGAACGAGTCTGTCATCGCACTTCGGGACACCGCAGCCAGCTTGGTAGGTGCCGCCAACGCGACGCTCGGCGCCTCCGGCAACGCCACCAACGCCTCGACCGATGCCCGCAACGGGATCGAGGCCGTGGCAGCCGCCACCGAGCAGCTATCGGCATCGATCAACATGATCGCTCAACAGGTCTCGATTTCCAGCGAAACCGCCACCGTGGCCACGTCAAAGGTCGAGGCGACCCGCAGAGCCGTTTCCGGACTAGACGAAACGTCAAGGCGGATCGGTTCGGTTGTCGAGCTCATCCGGGAAATCGCAGCGCAGACGAACCTCCTCGCCCTGAACGCAACAATCGAAGCCGCCCGTGCCGGTGTGGCTGGACGCGGCTTTGCGGTCGTGGCGTCGGAAGTGAAGGCGCTTGCGGGGCAAACCAACCGGGCAACCGAGGAAATCGCCCAGCAGGTGACCTCGATTCAGGCCGCGACAGCCGAAACTGTTCAGGCCATTGAGGAAATCGCGCAGTCGGTGTCGGCGGTCGACCGAACTTCGGTCGGCATCGCTTCGGCGGTCGAGCAGCAGCAGGCGTCCACGTCGGAAATTTCGCGGGCGGCGCAGGATGCTTCGGCGGGCTCCACGCGCGCGGCGGAAAACATGTCGGCGGTGGCGAGCTCCATCAACGGCGTGACCCGGCCGACGGAAATGGTGACGCGGATGGCCGAGGATCTTGCCGGCCGCAGCCGGGACCTCAACGCCTCGGTCGAACGCTTCCTCACGGGTGTGGCGGCCGCTTGAGGCCAGCCAGCGCTTCCCGCTCCAGCCTAACCCGGCTTTCACTGAGCAGATCGATGACCTCGCGGTCGTCGGTCTGCTTGAAGTCGTTGTAATACAGCCCCACAGCCCGGAAGTCGGGCGGCGTCTTCAGGCAGACGACGTCGTCGGCAAGCTTTGCGAGATCCGCGATCACATCCGGCGGCGCGACGGGCACGGCGAGGATAACGCGCCGCGCTCCAGCCTTCTTCAGCGCAAGCAGAGCCGCGCGCGCCGTCCCTCCGGTCGCAACGCCGTCATCCACGACAACGGCCGTTCGGCGGGCCACGGACACCGGTTGGCGTTCGCCGAGATAAAGCGATCGCCGGCGCTCGATTTCCTGGAGCTGACGCTGCGTTTCAAGCTCGACATACCCGCTCGGCGGATGAACCGAGGCCACTGCCTCGTCGTTGAGCACGACCTGCGGATCCGCCCCATCCACGACCGCGCCGATGCCATATTCCTCAAAGCCCGGCGCGCCGATCTTGCGCACCATCAAGAGATCAAGCGGAGCGTTCAGCCCCCTTGCGACCTCGAAGGCAACAGGAACGCCGCCGCGCGGCAGCGCCAAGACGACCGGATCGGCCAGTTCCATGGTAGCCAGAACCCCGGCGAGGCGGCGGCCGGCGTCCCGGCGGTCGTGAAATCGTGCGTCGCCCTGCCGGATCGCTTGGTTTTCGATCATCGCCGCGCCTCCTCGGACTTCAGCCGAAGGGTGTTGGAGAACCACCCGGCGGCATGCCGGATGACTTCCTCCAATGTGCCGGGCTCTTCGAAAAGGTGTCCGGCGCCGGGCACGATCACCAGCCGCTTCGGTGCGGAAAGGCGGGCGAGCGCGTCTTGGTTGAGGCCGATCACGGGACCATCCAGGCCGCCGACGATGAGCAGGGTCGGCGCTGTGACGAGTTCGAGCGCATCGCGCGCCAGATCCGGACGCCCGCCGCGCGAAACGATGGCCTGAACGCCGAGATCGGCCGACGAGGCCGCGACGAGCGCCGCTGCTGCCCCGGTGCTGGCCCCGAAATAGCCAAGTGGCAAATCCGCCAGATCCGGTTGAAGGCGCACCCAAGCGGTTGCCAGAGTGAGGCGCTCCGATAGCAGCGGAATGTTGAAGACGGCGTGTCGGTCCTTCTCCTCTTCTGGAAAGAGAAGATCGAATTGAAGGGTCGCAAAGCCCATTTCGCGCAGCGCCGCCGCCACCTGTGTGTTACGGGGCGAAAGCCGGCTGCTTCCGCTGCCATGGGCGAACAGCACGATGCCGCTCGGATCCGACGGGACACCCAAGATGCCGGGAAGTCCCACGGGGTCGATCTGAACCTCGCGAATCTGATCAGGCATCATGGAGCCTCCGCCTACGGCGCTTCGAAAAGAGGGGCGGCACCCGCCCCGCCCATGGGTTTGTCGCACACGGGTTCAAAGGCGCGTCGATACGCCCGGCTGCGGGCTCGACACGGCCATTTGACGGTCCTCGACGCGGATATCGTTCTGGACATAGCGAACGCCGGAAACGCTTTCCGCGCAGTCCTCCGCGCGGCGGCGCTGGCGGCGGTCGGTCACCGTTCCAGCGAGGGTCACCTCGCCGCCGGACACCTGGACGTCGATTTGCGAAGCATCGACGAGATTGTCGTCGCTCAAGCGCTCGTTGACGTCTTCGGCGATGCGGGCGTCGGACCTCACATAGCCCTTAGGACCCCGGCCCCGGTGATCCATCTCCCGGCGCTGTTCGGCGCTCCGGTCGCCGAACCAGGACGCCACCTCGTCAGCCGCCCGTTTGATGAAGCCCCGCTCGCGGTCAGGTTCCAAGCCCCAGGCTCCGCCCCCGCCATAGTTAGGGCCCTCGTCACGGTCGAACCAGTCGCCCTCAGGGCTCCAGCCGCCGCCCCAACCGCCACCGGGAATCGCCGGGGGGCGGCCGGATATGGCACCGCGGT
The DNA here is from genome assembly GCA_051861205.1 of Oharaeibacter sp. Classification (GTDB taxonomy): domain Bacteria; phylum Pseudomonadota; class Alphaproteobacteria; order Rhizobiales; family Pleomorphomonadaceae; genus JBHYDC01. The sequence continues at coordinate 280,787 of JBHYDC010000002.1, read as the reverse complement.
CGGCGAATGAGGGCCCTTCCGGCATACGCGCCCGGTCTTCCGGGCCACCCATCCAGCGGCCTTGCGCGCCGCTGCGGTTTCCCAGAGAGCGATCGTGGTTCCAATCTCCAATCGTCATTGTGACCTCCCAAAAAGAGAAGGACTTTTCGTCCATTGCGGACCGGGGGCGGGGAGATGCCCGCCCCCGCCATTTTTGCCGTTGCCGGTGTCCGGTCAGGCGGCCGTACGGTTGATGCGGCTTTCGGCAAGCTTGGTCAGCTTTGCGTCGGTCGCCTTTTCTTCCGCCAATGTCTGGTTGAAGATATTGGCGATATCGCTGCGCCCAAGCTCTTTGGCCCAGGCGACCAACGTGCCGTAGCGGGTGATTTCGTAATGCTCCACGGCCTGCGCCGCCGCAACGAGGGCAGCATCGAGAACATTCTTGTCGTCGACCTCGCCGGCCACCTCGTCGGCTTCCTTGATGATGCCGTCGATCGCCGGGCAGGTCACCGCTTCGGGCTGTATGCCCTGAAGGCGGAAGACCTCTTCAAGGCGCGATACATGCGTCTCGGTTTCCCTCAAGTGCTTCTCGAAGCCCTGCTTCAACTCGGGCGATGTCGCCTTCTGGATCATTTTGGGAAGCGCTTTCACGATCCGATTTTCGGCGTAGTAAACGTCCTTGAGCTGATGGGTGAAAAGGTCGTCCATCGTTTTGATATCTCGGCTGAAAACGCCCATTTCAAGTCTCCGTTTCAAATGGTTTGAGATCGCTTGGCCCGCAGCCCGTTCATGTTCAACCCCGCGACGGGCGCGGTGTTCCCTCCTCAAGCTGCGTGAGCCAGTTATGCGCGTCGGTGGCCGCGATGGCCGCATGTCCGGCGGCGACGGCGATCTGGTTGAGTTCGTTCACCACATCGCCGGCGGCATAGAGCCCGGCGATCGTCGTGCGCTGGTGGGGATCGGTTTCGATACAGCCCTCCGCGTTGCTGAAAACGCCGAGGCCTGCCCCCAGTTCCGAGCGCGGGCGCGCACCGAGCGCGGCGTAGACGGTATCGAAAATGAAACGGCCACCATCCTGGAACGTGAGCGCGATGCCGTCCCACTGCAATTCCAACGTGTGTAGCGGGGCGCTGATTTGCTTGAGGCCCGCCGCCTTCGCCGCCCCGTTCAGATCGGGTGCCGACGCCTCGTGATCGCTGAGCCGGGCGAGCGTGATGTCATGCGTGAAGGCGCGGAGAAAGCGGCCTTCCCGCAGCGCCTTGTCAGCCGGTCCGACCACCGCGACGCGCTGGCCGGTCGCCTCATAGCCGTCGCAGATCGGGCAGAGCCGCACCCGGCCTACCTTCACCGCCGCCGCAAACAGCGGCATTTCCGGCACGAGATCGACGATGCCGGTCGCCAGGATGACGGTGGGCGCGGTCACGTCGATCCCCTCGCCTGCCGCATGGAAGCAGCCGGATGCATGCGTGAGTTCATCCACCCGCCCGGCGATCATCGAAGGGGCGTAGCGGCTTGCCTGATCGCGCAGGAGCACGAGCAGATCCGGGCCGGCAATGCCAGCGGGGAAGCCTGGAATGTTATGGCTGACCGGGATCCATCGCGCGCGGCTCCGACCGGCGTCGACGAGCACGACACGGCGCCGGAACCGGCCGAGATAGGTTGCCGCGATCAGCCCGGCCGGGCCGCCGCCGATGATGATGCAATCCGCGTGGTGCGCCATGATGGTCCCGGAACGAGGGGCAGGTCCCTCGTGTTCCCCACCCCTGTTGCTCGGCGGTTCAGACCTCGACAGGGCGAGGAGGCGCATGTCGCACGGGAGCCACCACGGCCGCCGCAGAAGGGCGCAGCCGCCGTGTGATAAGCGCATTCATGGCGGCCCAGGTGCGGTCCCAGGACTGTCCGTCGAGTTTGCGGTCGATCGCGCTCCGCCACGGCGCCCGATCCCGCTTGAGATACCGCTCGACGGCCGTCGCCATGGTCTCGGCGGTGGCCGCGATTTCGACCAGCCCCTGGTCGCCGTAAAGCGCGATCACGTCGCGGATCGGCGTCGAGACGACGGGCACTCCGGCCGCCAGATATTCCGGCGTCTTCGTCGGGCTGATGTAGCGGGTCGCGGCGTTCAGCGCGAAGGGCATGATCCCGGCGTCCCAACCTTGAAGATAGGCGGGCAGGTCTTCGTATCGCTTCGGGCCAAGCCAATATAGATTGGCGGCCTTCGGCAATAAGGCCGGATCGATCTTGGCAACGGGACCGAGGAAGACGAAATGCCACTCCGGCCGGATCGCGGCCAGACGGGCGACGAGGTCGAGGTCCATCCGCTCGTCGATCACCCCGAAATAGCCGACTCGTGGGTGAGCGACCGGCGCCTGATCCGGCGGTTCGCGAAGTTGCCTGTCGCGCGCCACCGCGAAATGGGCGCGGTCGATGCTGCTTGGAAAAGCATGAACGTCAAGGTGCCAGCGACGCTTGGCCTCGTAGAGACTGGGACCGCCGGTGAAGACGAGATCGGCGCGGCCGAACAGCCGGGTCTCGAACGACGTCATCGCGCTAGGCGCGCCGAGGAAAGCGGATAGCTCGTCCATGCAGTCGTAGACGCAGAGATCCGGAGTCAGATGGTCGCTAAAGGCGAGCGCCATCGGTGTGTAGTACCACAGGATGATCGGCGCGCCGCGATGGCCGCGCATGATGCGGTCGATGATGCCGCGCTGCGCGTCGGCCGCCTCGCCGGGTGTGATCACCGGTGGCAGAACCGGAACGACGACCGTTACGCCGCCCCGCTGCTCGAAGCGGACGCGCTGCTTGGCGCCATTATCGGCTGTAACGGGTTCCTCCACAAAGTAGACCCGATAGGTGTTCGCTGCTCTCGTTAGAATGTGATGCGGTCTTTGAAAGACAAAATCCCAGCGCAGATGCGATAAACATAAGATAACAGGATCACGATTCGAGATCCCCGGCACCATCATGACCTCCGGCACGACGAACGGCGTTTAAGCGGTTTCCACGCGCCAAAGCACCGCCCTGATGGAATGTTCCAGGCCGAAGTAGTTCGCTTGGGATCTACGCTTTTGAAGGGATGCGCCGCCCGCCGGAACATGGGGATTCGCTGTCCAGCCGCCGACGCGCGGCGTCACATGGCGCCTGTCATGCCCCCGGGACCCATGCCTGTGCCCTGCCGCGACATCGGCCCGACATTTACGATGCGCCCTTGAATGCCTTCGACCTCGTCGAGGTGCCGCTGAAGCGTCGGCAGGGTGTCGGCGGCAAAGCGCATGAGGGCGGGGTCGTCGCCGCGCCGGGCGAAATCGGCGAACAAGGCCACGCTCTCCTGGTGGGCGATGACCTGGGTATCGATAAAGGCGCCATCGAATTCGCCTGGCGAAACCGCTTCGAGATCATCGAGAACATCGCGCTGGCGTGCATCGAGCGAAACCCGCCCAACCGGCATCCCGCTCGCGCGCGCCGCCACCGTCAAGGAGCGTGTGGCGGCGGTATGATCCGCGATCATCCGGCTTGCGAACCGCCGAATTTCTGGATCACGGCTTCGCGCGAGAGCCAGACGGCTCGTTTCGATCTCAAACGTGTTGGCCGAGGCCGCTGCCGGCACGAAATCCATCGCGGTCATCGGCCTCGACATCAGGGAGTCCATCGGGCCGTTCGAGGCCATCGGGTTCTGGCAGCCGGCTAATCCGGCAGCCAGAAGCGCGGCGCAAAACGCGATTTTGGAGTTCATGGCGCATATCCTCGGCACTCGCCCGCCGGCTTGACGGGCACGGGCCCAACCAAGCTGAAGCGCGTCCTGTTCCAGAACGCACAGGTTCAAACCCGCCGGGACCCGGCGGAGGAATTGCCTTGGAAGTGCGCAAGACTGCGCGAATCGGCACTGTACACCGACCTCTGTATTCAAACCGGACTATCCGTGAAAACGACTTCGTTTTTCTGCGCCTCTATCCTGCCATGAGGCAAGAGTTTCGCGGCCGTGATCGGTGACGCACCAATCTCCCGAGATAAGGCCGCGATTCTCAAGCCGCTGCATCGTAGCCGTATCAGCAATAACGGCCCGAAAATTCTTGGCGAGATCTTGCAGCGTTAAGAGATCGATAGAGGACAAGCGCATCGAAACTGCCGAATCGTCGGCACGAGCTGCTATGTTTTCCATCTTGATCTAACCTAAATCGAGCATCCAAAAACACGGCGACAGTGCACAGGACTTTAGTAGGAGGCAAGGCCCACGAAAAATTTAGCGTCGCGAATTTATGAACACGACCGACCAAAGCCTCACCATCGGAGCGGCGACGGGACCAACAGAGGTCGATATACGCAAGAGTATTCTGCGACGAAGTCAGAAGACTTCATCAATGGATGATTGCTCTATCTCATTGATTCTCATGGAAGCTGTCTCCGCCTTGCGGATTTCGTCAGGTCGCAATCCGCCTTAGCCGTCGTGCTCGGCGAAGGCACGGGCGGGCGCGTCATCGACCACAACAAGGCGCCGGTAAAGGTGCCATGTCGCATGCCCAAGCACGGGGACGACGATCGCGAGACCCACGAGCAGCGGTAGCGAACCGATGAGAATCGCGGCGATCACGATCAGCCCCCAGATTGCCATCGGCATCGGATTGGTCTGCACCGCCGCGATCGAGGTGCGAACAGCGACCATCACCCCGACCGCCCTATCGAGGAGGAGCGGAAACGATACCACGCTAATGGCCAGCACGAGACAAGCGAAGGTAAGCCCGATCAGGTTGCCGAAAAGGATGAGGGCCCAGCCGGCCGGTGTGCTCACGGCCGTCCGGAGGAGTTCGCCAAGGCCTGCCGGTTCATAGTCGCCGAGCGTCAACCGGTAGATCGCGGAGGCCGCGATCAGCCAAGTAAAAAAGAGAAAGAGCAGTATAAACCCAAGCCGCAAAATCCCGCCGAGCGCAGGGGAGCGTAAAACGTCAAAGGCGTGGCTCCAATGGGCATCGAAGCCCATCTCCCGCCGCCGGCTGAGCTCGTAAAGCCCCGTTGCCGCGAAGGGCCCGATCAGCGCGAAGCCGGTAATCAGCGGAAACAAAAGCGGAAACACCTGATAGCCGAAGATCAGCCGGAACAGGAAAAAGCCGGTGAGCGGATAGATCATGAAAAGGAAGACGAGATGCGTCGGGTGCGCCCAGAAGTCGTCCGCCCCGCGCTGCAAGGCGTCTATAAGGTCCGGCACGCCGATCCGGCGGACCGGAAGCGGAGCTCTGGAGGGAACGGCGCGCACCGCATCACCCGCGTGTGCATAGGCGCCCGACCTCGTGACGTTGGGCTGAGCCATGGTTGAAACCTCGCTCGGTAACCCGGAACGTGGGCGAAGAAGACCACGCGCACCGCGCTAATGGCCGGCCCTCGCCGTCCCGGTCGCCCCCCAACCCGGCGCTATTCTATGACGATATCGCCTGCCTGTCGTCCGTCGGTGACGGCGCGGCGATCACAGGTCATCAAGCCTGGGTGAACGCCATCCGCACGGGTGCCCTGAAACGGGCAGCGCCCCCCGGGTCTGGTGTCCGGGAGGCGCGCCGATCGAAGCGGTCGAGGATTTGTGGAGGACGTTTCGCCCGTGACTATTCTGAGGGAGGCACGCGCGACCGGCTGGCCGATCCCAGTTCGGCAGCCCCGGGGCATGCCGCGCTGAAAACCGCTTCGAACCTCGTAACGTCGGCCGGGGGCCGGATCGCTCGCATCCGCCAGATGGATGGGGGCGAGCGACGGCCCCTCGGCCGATCAGTCTCAGTTGGACTTCGGCGGCCCTCCCAGCGACGCGACGTAGTCCTTCAGCATCTGCGCACCGTAGAGCGGCTTGTTCACGCCCTGGTGGCAGGTGGTGCAGTTGGTCTTGTAGGGATCGCCGAGCGGCCCTTTCCGGTTGTCCGGGAATACCGAGGCGAGCGGCGTGATGTAGTTGGCGTTGACGTCACCCACCATCCGGATGCCGTGCCAGGCGGTCACGCGCTGCGGCGCGCTTTCCTCCCACGAGGAGAACGAACGGCTGTTGTGGCAGAAGGTGCAGTTGACGCCGAGGCCTTCCGACATGTGGATCATCAGGCCATAGGTCTTCTCGGTCTGCTGGATCGACTTCCCGCTGCCCGGCGGCAAAGCGGCCTTCGAAGCGATGCGGATGTTTCCAGGTTCTGAAAACAGCGTCGTGAAGGGATCATAAGGCAGCGAGGTGAGGCCCACCGAAGCGGCCGCATGGTTCTGGCCGGTGTCGGTCCGCGCCATGCCTTGTGCTTCCTTGGGACCTGGATTCTGGTACCAAACATTCTGCGGCACGGGATGGCCGCGGTGGCAGGTGTAGCAAGTGACGCCGGTTTGCCCCACATGCGCCGTCCAGTCGGCGTTGAGGTGCTGGGTCATCTGCAACATGCGGCGGGCGACGATCTTGGTATAGACGCTGTCGTCCGCCATGTTTTCCACGTTGTGGCAGTATTCGCACCCTTGTTCGGGCGAAACCCACTCGGTGATCGCGGCCATGGTGCGGTTGAACTCTTCTTCCGAGAGATCGCCCAGCACTTGGACGTTTTGATAGACTTCCTTGGCGCGCGGTCCGTCTTGCGCCGCCTCGGGCTGCGCCTCCGGAACCACGTTGATCGCCTTCAGCGCCGCCTCGGCGGCGGTGCTTCGGATTTGGACCTGACCGGTGCCGCGGTAGCCCGCCTGAACGGACTCCGTGGTGTCGTCGCAGCCGGCGAAAAGGCCTGTGAGCCCGATCGCCAGGAATAGAGCAGCCGCCCTTCCAAACCTCGTCATGACGTTGCTCCCACAGCTGCCGCCGGGTCGAGGACCGGCGGGACGACAGCGGGATAGGACGGGGCGACCCCGTGCTCGACCGCCCAGAGATACCAATTGTCCACGGCCGTGCCGGTGAGGAGGATGCCGATGCCGCCCGTTAGCGGGCAGAGCACCGCGAACCACCACGCCCAGCGATGGATCGATTCCATCGTGGCGTTGAAGCCCATCGTCCAGCGCCAAAACAAGGCCGCGCGCTCAGATGCGGTGCCGCGATCGACGATCTGCTCGATCTCGCGCTCGCCGCCGAACCGGCTGACCGCCAGGATCGTCGCTGCGTGCATGGCAAAGAGCAGCGTCGAGCCGTAGAGGAACACGATCGAAAGCGCGTGGAACGGATTGTAGAAGAGATTGCCGTAGCGGATCGAGAAAGCCGCCGTCCAATCGAGATGCGGGAAGATCCCGAAGGGAACCGCTTCGCTCCAGCTTCCCATGATCAGCGGCCGGATGAAGCCGAGCACGAGATAGAGCCAGATCGCCGCCGCGAAAGCCCAGGCGACATGGGTTCCCAGCCCAAGCGCCCGCGCCCGGACATAGACCCGCACCCACCACAGGAGGATCGATGCCGTGAGGCAGAGGCCGGCCAGCAGCCACCACCCGCCCTCCGCCATCGGCGGGATCGAGAGGCCGTATTCGGGACCGGGCGGTTCCAGCGCCAGCCACGGCAGTTGCCGCACGAACTGGACCGGATCCCAGTTCACCGACGCCCACATGTTGAGGCCGATGATTTCGATCGCGAAGAAGCCAAAGACCAGCGACATGATGCCGGTCCAGCCGAGATAGATCGGGCCGAGCTGCGCGTCGCCGAACCGGCCGATGAGGTGCGAGAAGATCGGCACCCCCTGCCGGTCCCAGGCCCCCGTCAGCGGAGGAACGCCGGGGTAGCCCGGACCGCGCACCTGAACGCGCGTGAAGATGTTTTGATATTGAGCCATGACTTAAATTCCCCCCGGAGTTCAGCTCCAGATCGGCAGGTCGAGCCACCAGTTCCACCACTCCGGCCATCCGCGGGTCCAGAACGGGCCGCTGATGATGATGCAGACGGCGCTCCAGAACCCGGCGGACAGCGCCAGGAACAGTCCGAGCCGGTGAATGCCGAGCGTGCCGATGGAATAGCCGATGGTGTCGCGGAAGAAGGTGTTCTCGTGCTCGGCCGTTTTGACGGCTTCGCCCTTCTTCGGGTTCGTCGCCGACAAGACGAGCGCGCCGTGAAGCGACAGCGCCAATGTCGTGGTGAAGAAGAACGTCACCGCGAGCATGTGCGCCGGATTGTAATGGAAGTGGAGATACTGGTAGCCGACGTTCGACACCCAATCGAGATGACTGAAGATGCCGTAGGGGAAGCCGTGACCCCAAGCGCCGAGCAGGATCGGACGGATCACCACCAGCGAGATATAGGCGAAGATCGCGACGCTGAAGGCGAAGGGCACATGGAGACCCATGCCGAGCTTGCGGCAGATTTCCACCTCGCGCAGCGCCCACGAGACGAAGGCCCCGATAGCGCAGATGGTTATGACCTGCCAGAGCCCGCCCGCCTTGAGCGGCGCGAAGGCGAGTCCGTAGCTGATGTCAGGCGGCGCGATCGAGATCTGCCAGATGTTCCAGGTCGGCCCGAGGGAAGCGCCGTAGACGATGAGGAGGGTTCCAAGGGCGGAAAAGAAGATCGTCGTGACGCCGAAGAAGCCGACGTAGAACGGACCCACCCAGAAATCGAAGAGATCGCCGCCGATGAGCGTGCCTCCTCGGACCCGGTATTTCTGTTCGAAACTGAGCATGGACATGGAGGTGGCTCCAAGGTCGGCGGCGGGAACGGCGGGGAGCCGGCCGGCGCGTGGCCCGGACGAGGGTGTTGAAAACGGTCGAGAAGGGTCTGGCGGCCGGGTTGGCCCGGCCGCCCGCTGTAGAGAAGTCTCAGACGAGGTCGACGACCGGGCCGGCCAAAGCCGACGGAACGGTCATGGATCCGGCATCGGCGGCGGGAGCCATGCGCGGTCCCTCCAGCCAATTGAAACGGTCGGTGCTGAGCAGGATGAAATGAATCACCAAGGCCAGCACGAACAGGAACGTGAACAGCGCGACAAGCGCACGCCGAGGATCGAAGAGAAGCCATACTCTCCACATGGTATCTTCTCCCTCAGGTCAGGAACGTGGTGATGTGCTGAGCAACAGTCGCCGCGCCGTCAAGCATGGACGTCTTGTAGCCTTCAACACCGGGAAGCCAGGGCCGCCACATCCAGGCGAGCACGTGAGCAACCAGCGCGACGAGCGTGAAGCCGATGAAGCTTCTGACGAAAATCGCGTGGAACTCTTGTGCTTCCTGATCGGTCATCCCCGACAAACTTTTTGCCTCTGCCATGTCATGGCCTCCGCAATTGGACTTTGCCGTTACCGCGCGCCCCGCGCGGCTGGGTCTTCACCGGCCCTGGCAGGAGCACCAGGGCCGGCATTCTCACGGGTTCGCACCCGCAGGAATTCGGTCAAATCCGCTCAGCCCATGAAAGCGAAGGGGATGATTTCACTGGCCGCGATCCGCGCCCGCTGGAACACGGACCACGACGCGCCGGGCTCGTTCACGACACCGACGACCCGAAGGGCGGTGATGATGAGGGCAAGCACGAAGAAAACGGGATAGGTGGCCAAAAACAGCCGGCGGAACGCCGCCTCGTCGGTGTGCCTACGCTGCGAACGAGGCGCATCCTGCTTGGTGGTCGTGGTCTGCATGGTCCTTCTCCCCGTTATGCTTCGGCGCGAGACCGATGTATTTCTCAGACACCCTCAGTGAAGGCCGCCGTCGCCTGTGCGACCGCCCCCGCCGTCACTACGTCATGCCCTTGCCGCCGGGCATGCCGTTCCGACGCATCGCGAAGCCGCCGCGCTGCCGAAATTCTGACGAGAACAGGCTCACGCTCCAGCGCTTCATCGAGCGCATCGCGGGCCGCTTCGTCCCAGGCCAGCTCGCGCATGTCGCGCGCCGGCGTGGCGTCGATCTTGTCGAGGTCGGTGCCGAGCGGCAGGATCGCGAACAGCGCATCAAAGAGTGCGTTGCAGACCTCCTGCACCAAGTAGACCGCGCCCGAGTACCCCATGAAGGGTGTGCCGGTGTGCCGGCGGATCACGGCGCCTGGAAACGACGCCGGGATATACATCGACCGGCCGCCAGCTTCCGCCGCGTACATCCGCTCGTTGAAGCTGCCGAAGAGAACCAGCGGCGGCTTCTCCTTCAGAGATTTGCGCACGCGCTCGTTGTCGGGCTTGACGCCCGCCCGCCGCGCCTCAGCCAGCGTGCAGGGCAGCCCCATCTCCTCTTCGAGGAAGTGGCGCACGCCGCGCGCGTAGGTCTCGTTCGCCACGATGGCAAAGCTCGCCGTGCCGAAGAAATCCTGCGTCACCGACCGCCAGAGATCCCAAAGCGGCTTGATGGTGGAGTGCTTTTCCCGCTCGATGAACGGCTCGGGGTCGAGCCCCGTGAGTTCGCCCAGGGTACGCAGGAACTTGGTCGTCGAATGCAGCCCGATCGGCGCTTGCAGATAAGGCCGCCCCAGCACCTCGCAGAGCCCGCGTCCATATTCGCGGTAGAGGCAAACGTTGACCTCCGCCTCGGCAAGCTTCGGCACGTCGAGGAGATGGCTGCCGAGCGGGAAGGCGAAGGCCACCTCAGCGCCGATGCCTTCGATCAGCCGCCGGATTTCCGCCAGATCCGACGGCATGTTGAACATGCCATAGGCCGGTCCGATGATGTTGACCTTGGGCTTGGCGCCCTCGGGCCGCGCTTTCAACGCCGGCACTTTCTTCGGGCCGAATTCCGTCCAGAGCCAGACGAGCGCGCGATCCGCGCACTGCCACTGGTCTTCGTCGATCGTGCGCGGCAGGAACCGCTGGATGTTGGAGCCTTCCGGCGTCACGCCGCCGCCGATCATCTCGGCGATCGATCCGGTGACGACGACGGCCGGCAAAGCGGGATCAAGTGTCGCCCTGGCGCGCTTCATCGCGCCTTCGGTGCCATGCTTGCCGAGTTCTTCCTCGCCAAGGCCCGTGACCACGATCGGAAGCTCATGCGGCGGCAGCGCGTCGGTGTAGTGCAGGACGGAGGTGACCGGCAGGTTCTCGCAGCCGACCGGGCCGTCGATGATCACCTGCAAGCCCTTGATGGCTGCGAAGGCATAAACAGCGCCCCAGTATCCGCCTGCGCGATCGTGGTCGAGGATGAGCATCAGATCATCTCCTCGGCCTTCTTCGCCTTCAACTGCTTGTCGAGGCGGCGCTGCATCTGCTCGCGAAACTCAGGGCGTTCCTTCGGCTGACCTTCCCAGACGCCGGCGGTTTCACCCGTGCCGACACCCGCGAAAAATTCCTCCATCGCGGCGAAGCGCGCCTTGTTGCCGATCGCGGCATTGACGACCTGCGCCAGCGAGCCGGCGCCGGCCGCCCCGAACAACGGCCGGGCGGAGATGAGATTGGTGAAGTAGAGCCCAGGGATCGCGAGTTCCTTGGCCTTCTGCACCACCGGCGTCGTGCCGATGGCCAGATCCGGCCGGTGCTCCATCAGCGCCGCAATGTCTTGCTCCAGCGAGGCGCGGTAGGTGACGGGCACGCCCTTCGCCTCCAGCCACTCGCGGTCCGGATCCGACCAGCGCGTGCGCGGGCAAGCCGTGCCGACGTATTTCACCTCGGCGCCGCTTTCGACCAGCAGCCGCGCGACGAGAAGCTCGGAGCCCTCATAGCCCGAAACCGTGATCCGACCCTTGATCGGCGAGCCCGCCAGCGCGCCGCGAATGGCCTGAAGCTGCTTGTTCTTTGCTTCGTCGACAAGCCGTTTGGGCACGCCGCAGGCATCCCCGATCGCGTCCAGCCAAGCCGCCGTCCCGTCGTGGCCGACCGGAGCCGAACCGACCACCGTCCGCCCCGCCGCCTCGAACTCGCGCACCGAGGCCGTGTAGAACGGGTGAATGGCCGCAACGACCGCGCAATCGAGCGCGGCATAAAGCTCGCGCCACTCGCGCGTCGGCACCACCGGACCCGCCGCGAGACCAAGCGGCTCCAGCATCCGGCCTATGCCAACAGGATCGGCGGGGAACATCTCGCCAAGCAGCGTCACCGTCGGCCGCTCGCTCGGACCACCGCGCGGGGCGGCGACCGGACCATGCTCGGCCTCGCGCCGGGCATAGGCGAGCATGGCGCCGGCGAGAACGTCTTTGGCTTCCGCGTGGGTCGGAATGCCAAATCCCGGCACGTCGATGCCGATGATACGGACGCCGTTGATTTCTTTCGGCAAAAGCCGGAGCGGCACGCCGGAGGCGGAGGGAACGCAAAGGTTCGTTACCACGATCGTGTCGTAGAGCACGGGATCGGCGAGCTTATAGACGGCTTCGCGGATGTCCTCGAACAGCTTACCGGTGACCAGCGTTTCCGAATTGAACGGCACGTAGCCGACCGTCCGCTTCGCCCCATAAAAGTGCGAGGTGAACGTCAGCCCGTAGACGCAGCAAGCCGAACCCGAGAGCACCGTCGCCGTCCGCCGCATCCGCAAGCCCACGCGCAGCGATCCGAAGGCCGGGCACATCGACTGCGGCTGATCATGGGGGCCGACGGGATAGTCGGCCGCGTATTTGTCGAGCAGATCGCTCTGGCCAGCCGCCTTCGCGGCCTCGCGCATCGTCGCTTTCCCGCCATGGCAGCCATCGTTGACGACGCTGTCGGCAACCGGGCTGGTATCGTGTTCATCAAGAACGGTCATGGCGGATCTCAGGAATTTCAGACTGTGTCGTAGACGACTTCGAGCGACGGTTTTTCAAAGCTGCTCTTGCCGCACATGTCTTCCATCGTGGCCGGTTCGAGCACGACGCCGCGACCGACGACCTCGCTTTTGAACAGGCCGAGAAGACCATCCTGGGTCAGGGGGGTGGGACGCACCGGCGGCGCAGTCGCGACATTGTCGGCGAGCCCATCGAACAGCGACGCCCATTGGTCGCCTGGACGCCCGACGATTTCGTAATTCGCGCTCTTGCGGCGGATATCCTCGTCGGCCGGGATGGCGGCGAGCACCGGAATGCCCACGGCCTCGGCGAAGGCTGCCGCCTCGCCCGTGCCGTCGTCCTTGTTGATGACCATGCCGGCGACGCCGACGTTGCCGCCGAGCTTGCGGAAGTATTCGACCGCCGAGCAGACGTTGTTCGCCACATAGAGCGATTGCAGGTCGTTCGAGCCGACCACGATCACCTTCTGGCACATGTCGCGGGCGATCGGCAGGCCGAAGCCGCCGCACACCACGTCGCCAAGGAAATCGAGGAGAACGTAATCAAAGCCCCACTCATGGAAGCCGAGCTTTTCCAGGAGTTCGAAGCCGTGGATGATGCCGCGTCCGCCGCAGCCGCGGCCGACTTCCGGTCCGCCAAGCTCCATCGCGTAGACGCCGTCGCGCTTGAAGCAGACGTCGCCGATCTTGACCTCTTCGCCGGCGAGCTTCTTCTTCGACGAGGTTTCGATGATGGTCGGGCAGGCCCGTCCGCCGAACAGCAGGGAGGTCGTATCGCTCTTCGGATCACAGCCGATGAGCAGCACCTTCTTGCCATTTTGCGCCATGTTGTAGGAGAGGTTGGCGAGCGTGAAGCTCTTGCCGATGCCGCCCTTGCCGTAGATCGCGATGATCTGCGTGGTCTTGGTCGGCACCGCCGTCGATACCGCATCCGGCTCGATCGATGCTTCCATGCGCAGGCGCTCGGCCTGGGATGGCTCGGACGCCGCCTTGATCTTGACGACCGTATTCATGCGCGTCCCCTCCAGTCGAGAATCATCTTCAGGCAAGCCGGATCGCCGAAGGCCGTGTCGTAGGCGGCAGGCGCCTCAACGGCCGGATGGCGATGCGTTATCAATCCACTGAGGGACAACCGGCCTTCGCCGATCAGCCGCACGACATCGGTGACATCCGCCGGCTTGAATTCAGCAGCGACCCGCAGGCGCGCTTCCCGCATGAAGGCGGGCGGAAATGCAAAACTGAGCGGCGCTTCGTAGAAGCCGGCGAGCACCACTTCACCGCCCGGCGCAAGCCGTGCGATCAGCGTGTCGAGGATTGCCGGATCGCCGCTCGCGTCGCAGATGACAGCGTAGTCGCGGCGCGGATCGGCCTCAGCGCTGGTTACGGCATAACCCTTGGCTCCGTCGCGGCGACCGGCGTTCGCTTCCCAAACCGTGGGGGCGGGACCGCCGAGCGCGACGACGATTCGCGCGATCAACCGCCCGAGAACGCCGTGACCCACGATCAGCTCCGGCACCGAACCGGCCGTGATCGCGTGCCGCGCGGTTGCGGCGAGGGCGAGGAGGACACCCTCTTCGCCCAGATCTTTATCGATTGAAATCGCCCGGTCGTCAGATACGACGAGGTGAGACGCCGCCCCGCCGAACAGCCCGCGCACCGGACCAAAGCAGCGTGCGCCCGGCACGAAGACGGCATCGCCGGGTCGCCGTTTGGCGGAACGCCCTGCTTCGACCACGCGGCCGACCGTCTCGTAACCCGGCACCAGCGGATAGCCCATGCCGGGAAAGGCCGGCATCCGGCCCCGGTAGAGCAAGCGCTCCGTTCCGGTGCTGATGCCGCTGTAATCGACCTCGACCAGAAGATCGCCCTCTCCCGCCGCTTCGAGCGGAAGCCAGCTGAGAGACAGCTGTTCCGGCGCTTCGAAGAGAACGGCTAAGGCGTCCATCATGGTCTCCAGCGGAGGATCGCCGCTTGTCACTGTAACAGACACCTGACAGCTTTTGTTGTCAAGATTGTCTTACAGCTAAACCGTCACTTCGCTTTTTTGTCCTGTGAGGAGCGAGGTGAGCATGGGGCGGTTGGTTGGAAGATTTTTCACGTCGGCAAACCCGGCCGACTGCATCATTTGGCTCAAAGCCGCCGCGGTCCGGGGTCGGCCGCGCCCCATGGCGAACAGGTAAAGCCCGAAATAGGCGTCGCCGACGCGGGCGACGCCGGGGGTTTCGCCCAGAGGTTCGGCGACGAGAATCCATCCGCCGGGGGCGAGCGCGCGGTGCGCGGACGCCAAAAGCGCCCGCACGGTTTCGTCGTCGTGGTCGTGAAGGATGCGCACCAGCGTCACCAGATCCGCGCCGGCCGGCAACGGATCCACCCGAAAATCGCCGCCGATCGCGCTCGCCCGGCCGGCGAGATCCGTCGCGACGAAGCGTGCGGCGGCAAGTTCCGCGACCGGAGGAAGATCGAAAACCTGGAGCCGCGCGTCCGGCGCTTTCCGTCCGACCGCGCTCAAAAATCCGCCGTTGCCGCCGCCGACGTCCAAGATGTGACGGTGGCGCGCGAAGGGATAGGCGTCCAGCACCTCGTCCTGCACGAAGCTTTGCGTTGCCGCCATCAGCGCCGAATAAGCCTGCGCATCCGCGCTGCCCGGCGTGGCGGAGGGGCCGGAATAGGCCCAAAATCGGTGAAGCTCCGTCTCACCCGCTTCGCGCCGCAACAGCCGGACGGGATCGGCGAGATCCCGGTAGACCAGCGCGTGATGGCGGATCATGGCTTCAAGACCCGGATTGCCGACGAGCGCCGCCCCGAGATCGCCGAGACCGTAGCGACCGTCGGCCCGCAGCGCGAAGAGCCGCAGCGACACGGCCGCCGCGATCAGGCGGTCAGCGGCATCGCCGTCCATCCGGCAGATCGCAGCAAGCTCGCCAGCCGTCAGGGGGCCGCGTGCGAGACGCTGGAACAAGCCGAGTTCCACGCAGGCGAGAAGCACCTGCGAATAGACAAAACCAGCGCAAAGATCGAACAACGCCGCCGCCCGCGACCGCGCCACCGGCTTGGTCAGCGGAAACCGGGCCGCCCAGCGTTGGAACTTGGGGTCGGCGATCAGCCGGTTGCGCCAGTCGGTCAACCGGTCGCGCCAGTGGGGTCGCGGCATGGGCGCCGCCTCGGTTGGATCGATGAGCGAGACCATTCGATCAGGCCGCGCGTAGCGCGAGCTCCGGTGGCACGAACTTCTGGGTTTCGCGCAGGATCATCGCCTTCAGCATGTCCTCGCCCCGGCACGGCGGCACCACGTCGATCGCCTCGCGCACAAGCGCACGCAGATGCGCCGCCGCCCCTTCAAGGCCAAGCTCACGCGTGGCGCTCGGCCGTCCGAGCGCGAGATCCTGCCCGACCGGCTTGCCGAGATCTTCGGGCGCCGCCACAAGGTCGGAAATGTCGTCCGCCACCTGATAGGCCTCGCCAATCAGCCCGCCGAGGGATCGCCAAGCCTCCGGCTCGTGGCCTGCCGCCGCGGCGCCCGCCATGGTGGCGCCGGCGAACAGGCTGCCGGTCTTGGCCCGGTGGTAAAGATCGAACTCGACGGTCGGCTCGCATTCGAAGGCCTGCCCGGCAACGATGCCGCCCGGCGCGCCCACGGCCCCCGCTACGATCCGCACCAGCGCCGCCAAGCGTGCGGGATGAGCGACCGCCCGCCGCGCCAGCGTTTCGAAAGCCAGCACGATCAGCGCGTCGCCCGTCAAAAGCGCGAGGCTTTCGCCATAGGCCATGTGGACGGAGGGTTTGCCGCGCCGCGTCGCGGCCGCGTCGAAACAAGGCATGTCGTCGTGAACGAGAGAGGCGCAGTGCAGGAATTCCAGCGCCGCCGCCGCACCGTCCGCCGCTTCCGGGTCATCATCGCCGCAGGCCCAGGCGACTGCGAGAACGAGCTTGGGGCGAACCCGCGCGCCGCCGGGAAACACCGAATAGCGCATGGCTTCGGCAAGGCGCGGCGGACAGCCGATACTGGTTGTGGAGAGCGCCGCAAGGAGGGCTCCATCGATGCGCAATCCCGCGTCCATCGGCATCTCCTCCAAAACTGTCAAGCAGATTGGTCATTGCAAACTGTCTAAAAACTATGACAGTGAGACCGGGAACCTGTCAACCGGAGTCCACATCTTGAAATCCGTTCGGGCGGTCGTGATCGGGGGCGGCGTCGCGGGTCTCACCGCTGCGCTCGATCTGGCGCGCTCCGGCCTCAGCGTCACGCTTTTCGAGCGCGGCGAGACGATCGGCGGCAAGATCCGCGCGACGCCGAGCCCCGCCGGCCCGATCGATTGCGGGCCGACCGTGCTCACCATGCGTGCCGTGTTCGACGAAATTTTCGAGAATGCCGGCTCACGCCTTGCCGATAATCTCACCCTCACCCCGGCCGAAACGCTCGCCCGCCACGCCTGGAGCGACGGATCACGTCTCGATCTCCATGCCGACCTTGAACGCTCGGCCGACGCCATCGGAGATTTCGCGGGCGCGGGTGAGGCGGACGGCTTCCGCCGCTTCATGGCCTCCGCCAAACGCGTCTTTGAGACGCTTGAGACGGGCTACATCCGGGCCGACCGGGCGAGCCTGCCCGGTCTCGTCCGCTCCGCCGGGCTTTCCGGCTTGCCCGACCTGATGGCGCTGCCCTCCTTCGTGACGCTGACCCGCGCGCTGGAGCGCCATTTTCGCGACCCGCGCCTTGTTCAGCTTTTCGGCCGCTACGCCACCTATTGCGGCTCGTCGCCCTATCTTGCGCCGGCGACGCTGATGCTCGTCGCCCATGTCGAGCAATGCGGCGTGTGGTTGATCGAGGGCGGCATCCGCTGTCTCGCCGGCGCCCTTGCCGGGCTTGCCGAGGCGCAGGGCGTGGAAATTCGCACTCGCGCGCACGTCGCCTCGATCGAGGCGGCGGGAGGCCGCCCTACCGCTGTCGTGCTTGCCTCCGGCGAGCGGATCGCGGCCGATGTGATCGTCTGCAACGCCGACGGGGGCGCGCTTGCCTCCGGCCGGTTCGGGGCGGGCACGTGCGGCGCCGTGCCGGCGCTGCCACGCGCCGCGCGTTCGCTCTCCGCGCTCACCTTCACGGCCGGCGCCGCCCCGCGCGGCCTGCCGCTTGCCCGCCACACCGTGTTCTTCTCGGACGACTATCCCGCCGAATTCCGCGACATCTTCGATCATCGCCGGCTCCCGCGCGCGCCCACGGTCTACGTCTGCGCCGAGGACCGCGACGGCGCCGGGATAAATGCCGGTCCGGCCGCGCTTGAGCGCCTTTTCATTCTCGTCAACGCCCCGCCCGACGGCGATACCCGCCCGCTCGCGCCGGAGGAGATCGCCCGATGCCAGACAGCGACCGTGCACCATTTGAACCGCTGCGGTCTGAACTTGACCTTGACCGACCCGGTGATCACCACACCGGCGGACTTCGAGACGAGATTTCCCGCGACGGGGGGAGCGCTCTACGGACGCGCGACGCACGGCTGGATATCGGCCTTCCGCCGACCGGGACCTTGGACGCGGATGCCGGGGCTTTACATCGCGGGCGGCAGCGCCCATCCGGGTCCGGGCATGCCGATGGCGGCCTTGTCGGGGCGGGCGGCCGCGCGGGCGGTTCTGAAGGATTTGGCTTCGAAACGTCGGTGGTTCCCGGCGGCTATGCCTGGTGGTACGTCGACGGCCTCTCCGACGACGGCCGGCACGCCTTCACGCTGATCGCCTTCGTTGGCAGCGTGTTTTCGCCCTACTACGCCTTTGCCCGCCGCAAGACCGGCCGCGCCGATCCGGACAACCATATCGCCGTCAACGTCGTACTCTATGGCGCGGCCGGAAAGCGCTGGGCGATGACCGAGCGCGGCCGGGCCGACCTTGCCCGCGATCAAAGCACCCTCGGTATCGGCAAAAGCCGCCTCACCTTCGACGGCACCCGCCTTGTGATCGACGTAGACGAGGTGACCTCCCCCTGGCCGTCCAGGATCCGGGGCCGGATCACCGTCCACCCCTCCGCGATCGGCTCCGTGCATTACCCCTTGGACAGCGCCGGCCGTCACCATTGGCGTCCGATCACGCCGGTCGCGCGGATCGAGGTCGCGCTTGAAAAGCCCGGTCTCTCCTGGTCCGGCTCAGGCTATTGCGATTTCAACCAGGGCGACGAACCCCTGGAGCGCGGCTTTACCACCTGGGACTGGAGCCGCTCGTCGGTGCCCGGAGAGACCACCGTCTATTACGACGTCAACCGCCGCGACGGCACCAAGCACAGCCTCAGCCTCGCGCTCGACGCGGCAGGCGGGGTACGCGCTGTCGAACCGCCGCCCCGCCACCGGTTGCCCGGAACAGGCTGGCGGATCGGGCGTGGCACGCGGTCAGTATCAGCGCCCGCCGTCGCGGACACGCTGGAGGATACGCCCTTCTACACCCGCTCGCTGGTGAAGCTCGAAACGGCGGCCGGACCCACGGTCGCCATGCATGAAAGCCTGTCGCTCGATCGGTTCGCGAGCAACTGGGTGCAGATATTGCTGCCGTTCAGAATGCCGCGCCGGACGCGGGCTTAGGACCGCGAAGCGCGATCAGCCTTCGTCCACCGTTTTCTGCGCCTCGCGGCTTTCGCGCTCGCGCCGTGCCTTGGCCAGCGATCGCATTTCCATCACGCCCCAAGCGATCACCAGCCCGAAGACGAGCGACACTTCCAAGGCAATGATCAAACCGGAGTCCATTTCGATCCTCAAGCGCTCGCCGTGATGCCCGACCGCCGATGGCGGTCCCGCTGATCGAGCGCGGAAAAGAGGTCGAGAACCCAGCCGATCCGCCCGTCCTCGCCGCCGATAGCGCCCACGGCCGCAGCCTCGACCAGGGCCGTCGCGGACGATGCGGCCATGGTGGACGGAAGGCCGGAAACTCGCTCCGCCATCGTCCAGGCTTGCGCGAGCAGCGCGATCTTGCGCCGCCCGGAAACAACCGCCCGGCGCGTCAGGCTGTCAAAGCCCGCGCGCTCCACTTCGCGCCCGATCTCGCGGTAGATCAGCCCGGCCGCCCGGATCGCGGGACGGCAGTCGGCCGGAAGAGCGTTGATGCCGGAAACCGAAAGGCCATAATAAACCTCGGCCGCGCCGAGCAGGCGCCTTACCACTTCGGCGACGGCGGCTGGATCGGCGCTGCCGTCGATCAGGTCGGCCCGCTCGATCCGCGCCTCGGTTAGCCAGTTTTCGGGCAAGTACACCCGCCCCGCCGCCGCATCTTCCCCGACGTCGCGCGCGATGTTGGTGAGCTGCATCGCGATCCCAAGGTCGCAGGCGCGGCTCAGAACCGCCGCCGACCGCCGCCCCATCAAGACGGCCATCATGATGCCGACAACGCCCGCGACACGCACCGCATAGGCTTCAAGGTCGGCCAGATCGGCATAGCGCCGCCCCTCGGCATCCCACGCGAAGCCTTCGAGCAAAGCGTCCACGAGAACGCGCGGCACGTCGTAGCGCGCCACCGTATCGGCAAGCGCCCGGTCGACGGGATCGTCCGCCGGCTGGCCCGCATAGGCCCGCTCGACCCGGCCGTGAAGCCCGGCAAGGGCAGCCGCCGGATCGGCGCTGCCGTCCACCCGGTCGTCGGCGTCGCGGCAGAAGGCATAGAGCGCCGTCGCCGGATCGCGCACGCGCCGGGGCAGCATCAGCGATGCCGCGTAGAACGACCGCGACCCCGCGCGAAGCCGGTCGCGGCAGACCCTGAGATCACGGCTTGAGAGCATCAGCATGGGGCACCACGGCATCGAGGATCTTGGCGGAGGAGAGAACACCGGGCAGCCCCGCGCCGGGATGCGTTCCCGCGCCGACGAGGTAGAGCCGGTCGATATCCTCGCTTTTGTTATGCGGACGGAACCAGGCGCACTGCAGGAGGATCGGTTCCAGCCCGAAGGCGGCCCCGCGCGGCGCCAGCAGCCGTGTCGCGAAATCGTCGGGCGTGAACATCTTCGACGTCACAACCGCATCGCCAAGGCCCGGCAGGAGCGTGGCTTCCAGATGCGCCGCAATCTTCCGGCGATAGATTTCGGCCGTCTCGCCCCAATCGGTCGCGCCGTCGAGATTGGGCACGGGCGAGAGCACATAAAAGCTTTCGCCGCCGGGGGGCGCCATCGAAGGATCGGTCGCGGTCGGGCGGTGGAGATAGAGGCTGAAATCCTCCGCCAGCACCTTGCGCTTGAAGATGTCGGTGAGAAGGTCCTTGTAGCGCGGACCCATCAGGATGGTGTGGTGCTGCACGTCCGGATAGCGCCGGTTCGTCCCGAAATACCAGACGAAGAGGCTCATGGAATAGCGCGCACGGTCGAGCTTGCGGTCGGTCCAGCGCCGCCGGGCCGAGGCCGGGATCAGCGTGCGATAGGTGAAGGCGCTGTCCGCATTCGACACCACCACATCCGCCGCGATCCGCTCGCCATCCGCCAGCAGCACGCCCGTCGCCCGGCCGTGCTCGACGGTGATTTCCGCCACATCGGCTTGAAGCCGCAGCCGGTTGCCCTGCCCCTCGATCAAGCCGACGAGCCCGGATACCAGCCGCCCCGTCCCGCCCATCGCGAAATGCACGCCCCATTTGCGTTCGAGAAACGCGATCAGGATGAGCACGGACGTCGCGGAGAAAGGGTTGCCGCCGATGAAAAGCGGGTGGAACCCCAGCGCCTGTTGCAGCCGGGGATCGCGCACATAGGCCGAAACCGACGCATCCACCGAGCGCCAGGCCGAAAGCTTCAAGAGATCCGGCAGCACCCGCAGCATGTCGGTGATGTGGCTGAAAGGCACGGCCGAAAGCTGCTCGAATCCGACCTTGAAAATCGCCTCGCTCTGCTTCAGGAAGCGCTCATAGCCCTCGACGTCGCCCGGCGACAGCCGCGCCACCTCCGCCCGCATGCGGGCCGCGTCGGCTGAGCAATCGAACCAGGAGCCGTCGTCGAAGATGATGCGGTAGAACGGGTCGAGGGGGCGCAGATCCACGTCGTCGGAAAGGGTGCGCCCGCACAGCGCCCAAAGCTCCTCGAACAGGAAGGGCGCGGTCACGATCGTCGGGCCCATGTCGAACACGAAGCCGTCCTGCACCGTCACGGCCGCGCGTCCGCCGGGGCTGTCGCCGCGTTCGAGCACGGTCACCCGGTAGCCGCGCGCGCCGAGGCGCACCGCCGCCGCCAGACCGCCGAAGCCACTGCCGATCACCACAGCATGGGGCCGCCGGTCGGCCGAGCCGGGCGCGAAGCTTTGAGGGGACCGAGCCATCGTCATGCCGCGGCACTCCCGAACACGCCGTGCGTCGCCGCCGCCGTCTCGATCACGGACGCGATTTCGCCGGGCGATTCTTCATGGGCGAGATGCCCGAGGCGGCGCAGCGTCACGACCTGCGAGCCTGGAATGAGATCATGGGCCCGGAACGCTTGATCGGGCGGAACCATGGTATCGCGCCCGCCCGCGACCAGCACGACGGGCACGCGCAGCCGCCCATAGGCGCGCTGCAGCCGGTCGAGATCCCATCCGGCCATCATCGCAAGCGCGGCGGCGATATGGCCGCGATTGCTGGAAAGGCGCTGATAAAATCCCTTTTCCGCCGGTCCAAGCGTAGAGCCGGTTTGCGACACCAGCCGCTCGAACGCCCGGTCGTCGCTGGCCCGCCACGCGAAGAGGCGCGGCACGAGGGGGTTGCGCGCAAGCACCTTGGCAAGCGGCGAAAAGATCTGGCCGGCCAAGCCCTGAAACGACAAGAGCGCCCCGTTGAGGCTGATCAGCACGCGCGGATCGATCCGGCCATCCAGGCACAACTGGATCAGGATCGCCGCCCCCGCCGAATGCCCGACCGCGATTTCCGGTTTCAGGCCGAGCGTGTCGAGCAGCGCCCCGATCGCCACCGACATCTCAGGCAGCGTCATCCGGTGGGCAGGAAGCGCGCCGGTGAACGCGTGCCCCGGCAGATCGAAGGACACCACGGTGAACTTGCGCGCGAGCAGCGGCATCAGTGCCGCGAAAGAATGGGTGGAGGCGCCCGTGCCGTGCACGAGCAGCGCCACAGGCCCCTCGCCCATCACCTGCACATGCCACGTCAGCCCGCCGGCCGAAACCATCCGGCTCGCCGCCCGGTTCGGCCAGTCCCGCCCGTCCTGCTCGAACACGAGCGGGGCGGCGCGATCAGCCGGGCCGGGTGCGCTCGCGGAGGCGCGTGGCAGAACGTGGTGGTGCGGCGTGCCCGTCATCATGCAAAAGCGGCTCCAAATGGATCCGGCGCGGCACTCGCCCGGCATCCCGACACTCCCAAATCGCCGGCCCGCGTTGTCGCTGGTGCGCCGGCGATAACAAACAAAGTGGCGCGCCCGATCGCGCAAGCAAGCAACGAACAACAGCGAACCTCGCCCCAGGTTCCGCTCCGGCGGCCGAGGAACCCCTGCGTCGGTGAGCGCCAATGGCCTAGCCCACCAAACCCGCTCAGCCCCGCGCCGTGCGGGCCTTCACTTCGGCCGCGAGCCGCCCGGCATTGGCCAGCGGCATCGCCAGATACGACGCCCCCAACGCATCGGCGAAGCGACGCGTCCGCTCGTCCGGCCGCACGGCTGTATCCAGCACCAGCGCGGAAATCCCGGCCGCCCTAAAGCCGCGCGCGGCGGCCATTGCCTCCTCGCCGGCCCTTGCCCGTCCGCCCGTCCCGTCGCGCGCGACGTTGGCCTGTCCGTCCGTCAGAAACACCACGGAGGGCTGTTCGCCCCGCCGTTTGACGTCGGCCGCCAATATCAAAGCCGCATCCACCGCCGAGGCGAGCGGCGTGCCGCCCCCGCCGGGCATTGCCCCCAGCAACCGCTTGGCGCGGGTCAGCGACCCCGTCGGCGGCAGCACGACTTCGGCGGCCTTGCCTCGAAACGCGATCAGCGCCACCCGGTCGCGCCGCACATAGCAATCGGCGAGCACCAGTTCCACCGCGCCCTTCGCCTCGCCGAGGCGATGCAGCGCGGAGGATCCCGACGCGTCGACGACGAAGATCGTCGCCGTCCGTGTTTCGCGCACATAACGCTTGATCCTGATGTCGCCGGGCCGCACGAGCACGCCCGGCCGCTCGGTTCCCGGCGCCGCTTGCGCCCGCCGGATACCCTGCCAGGGCGCGGCCGCCCGCAGCGTCTCGACCACATCGAGCCGCAGCCCGCCGCGCAGCGAGCCGGACCGGGCGCCGATCGGCCGCCCCCGGCTCTGCGACGCCCGCGCTGCGCCCGCCCGCCCGTCCGAGGCGCGGCGAACCCGCGCGGGCAAACCCGCCGCCAGCCGTTGCAGCAAATCCCTTGGCAGCGCGCTTGCGGCGGCTTCCACGACGACCTCGGAGGAAACCTCCGAACCCGCGTCGTCACTCTCATTCTTGGCGTCGAACGCGTTGTCGAAGTCCTCCGGCCGTTGGTCCAGCTCGTCCGCCTCATCGGCCGTCTCGGGTTCAGACTGGGGCGCTGGAATCCGTGTCGCCCGGTGCGAAAACACCAGCCGCGCCGCCAGTTCCGCGTCCTCCTGGCCCGCCACCGCGCGCCCGCCGAGCGCCGCCGACGCCCGCGCCGCCCGGCATGCTAAAACCAGCACGCGCGGCGAATTCACGCCGAAGGCATCAGACGCTTCCGCCAGCGCCACAACCAATCCATCCGGCATCACGACGGCGCCAAGCCGGCCCCGCGCATCCGCCACGTCGTCCGCGTCATAGGGCGAAAGCGTCAGATCGGAGAGCCGGAACCGCGTGATATCCACCCCGAGCGCCAGCCGGTCTGAGAGCCCCGCCGCCGGCCGCTCGTCGTCGTCGATCCCCTCGTCGAGCGCGATCACGCCGATACCGGCGCCGAGTGCGGCGAGCGATCCGTCCGGGCGAAGAAGAAGATCCGCGCCGTCCATCGCCGCAGCAATCCGCGCCGCTGCGCCTGCGGGCAGCCGTTCGGCCATGGCGAGCACGACCAGCCCGCCGTCCGCCTCGGCCAGAAGTCCTGATTGAAACACCGGCCGCCGCGCGTTGAGCGTGCCTGTCAGATCGAGCCCGCCGATCAGCCGGTCGTCGGCCACCGCTGCCGGAACGCGCCGCATCGGCGTGCCCTTCGGGATAAGCCGCTCCAAATCCGAAAACCAATGATCCCGCACCGGACCGGCCGATCCGCGCACGACCACGCCACCAAGCCCGACCGGATCCACCGCAACCAGCGCCGCCGCGGCCAGCACGTCGTCGAAGGGGGACCGTGGTTCGGGCGCCTCGTTCATCCCGCGAAAACTTCGGATAGGGCCCGTTCAATCCGAGCGCCGGAGCCGACGTCGTCGAGCGGGCTGCGCCGCAGCCGGTGCCGCAGCGCCGAGGGCGCCACGGACTTCAAATGCGCATCCGTCACGGACGCATCGCCCTCCAGCGCCGCCACCGCCCGCGCCGCGCGGATCAGCGTCAGCTCGCCGCGAAGCCCGTCGGTGCCGAGCGCGACGCAGAGCCGCGCCGCCTGTTCGAGCGCGGCGTCGGACGTCTCAACGGTTTCCAGCCGCGCCCGCGCCGCCACAAGCTTGCGGCGAATGTCGAGATCGGCCTCACGCCAGGACGCGACATAGGCCGCCCGGTCGCGCTCGAACGCCTCGCGGCGCTTCACGACCTCAACGCGGGTCTTGATATCGGTCGGCGTTGAAACCTCCACCGACAGCCCGAACCGGTCGAGAAGCTGCGGCCGAAGCTCGCCCTCTTCCGGGTTTCCGCTGCCGATCAGCACGAAGCGCGCGGGATGGCGTACGCTCAGGCCTTCGCGCTCCACGACATTTTCGCCCGACGCCGCCACATCGAGCAGCAGATCGACGAGATGGTCCTCCAAGAGATTGACCTCGTCGATATAGAGGAACCCGCCGTTGGCCCGCGCGAGCAAGCCGGGCTCGAAGGCCTTCTCGCCCAGCGTCAGCGCCCGCTCCAGATCGAGCGCGCCGACGACGCGGTCTTCCGTTGCGCCGAGCGGAAGGTCCACCACCGGAATGAAGGCCTCGGTGCTCTCCAGAACCTGATCGCGACCAACGCTCCGGCACCGGTCGCAATGTCCGGACCGGTCGCCGGGGTCGCAGCCATAGGGGCAGCCCTCGACCACGCGCCGCTCCGGCAGCAGCGCGGCAAGCGCCCGCACCGCCGTCGATTTGCCCGTGCCCCGGTCGCCGAACACCAGCACACCGCCGATGCCCGGATCCACCGCCGCGATCAGAAGCGCACGCTTCATCTCGTCCTGCCCCACGATCGCGGAGAAGGGGAAGGCGGCTTTACGCGCCGGAGCGGTCGTTTGCGACGCGGATAGGTGCGCCTCGTTCCGGTTCAACATGCCATGGTCCTCATTCCGCCCGGCCTCACGCCGCGATCCGCTCAAGGCCCGCTTCCGCCCAGATCGCCGACAGCGCGCCGATCAGGTGGTCGATGTCCTCGTCCGAATGGAAGGGCGACGGCGTGATGCGCAGCCGCTCCGTGCCGCGCGGCACCGTGGGGTAGTTGATCGGCTGAACATAGATTCCGTAGGCATCGAGCAGGAGATCGCTGATCTGCTTGCAGAGCTTGGCGTCGCCAACCATCACCGGAATGATGTGGCTGGGGTTATCAAGGTGCGGAATGCCCGCCCGGTCCAGCATCATTCGCACCCGCTCCACCCGGTCGCGCTGGCGAAGCCGCTCCACGCTGCTGGCTTTGAGGTGCTTGATGCTGGCGGCAGCGCCGGCCGCCACCGCAGGAGGCAGCGCCGTCGTGAAGATGAAGCCGCTTGCGAAGCTGCGCACGAAATCGCACATCGCCGCCGAGCCCGCGATATAGCCACCGACGACCCCGAACGCCTTGCCGAGTGTACCCTCGATCACCGTCAGCCGGTCCGCGATCCCCTCGCGCTCGGAAATGCCGCCGCCGCGCGGGCCGTAGAGGCCGACCGCATGTACCTCGTCCAGGTAGGTCATCGCGCCATGCGCTTCGGCGACGTCGCAAAGTTCGTCGATCGGGGCGATGTCGCCGTCCATGGAATAAACCGACTCAAAGGCCACGAGCTTGGGCACCGAGGCGTCGAACTCCGACAATTGCCGGTCGAGATCCTCCGGCGAGTTATGCTGGAACACCCGCTTATGCGCCCGGCTATGCCGGATGCCGTCGATCATGGAGGCGTGGTTGCCGGCGTCGGAAAATACCACGCAATTCGGAATCTTTGCTGCCAGCGTGCCAAGCGCTGCCCAGTTGGACACGAAGCCGGAGGTGAAGAGCAGCGCCGCTTCCTTGCCGTGAAGATCGGCAAGTTCGCTCTCCAAGAGCACATGCGCGTGGCTGGTGCCGGAGATGTTGCGCGTGCCGCCCGCGCCTGCGCCGTGGCGATTGATCGCATCGGTCATCGCGTTCAGCACGTCGGGATGCTGGCCCATGCCCAGATAGTCGTTCGAGCACCAGACGGTCACGTCCTGCGGCCCGTCCGGACCATGGCGGGTCGCTTTCGGGAACCGGCCGGCATGCCGCTCCAAGTCCGCGAACACACGGTAGCGTCCCTCACGACGAAGGCCATCGAGTTCGCCTTGGAAGAAGCCTTCATAGTCCATGGGTCATCTCCGGGTGGCGCCGCGCGGGTGGTCCGGCTGGCGTGTCGTCATCGAATGGTTTGGATGGGAATGGTTTGGATGGAATGTGCGCGGCGCGGCTTTTGAAGCCCCAGCGCCAGAGGCCGGCGGTATCGAAGGGGATCACCATGAACCAATGCTCGACCACGGCGAGCGCGATCAGCGTGGCAAGGATCGTAAGCCCGGCCGTTTCAAAATCCGAGGTGCCGGGCTTGGATGCTTCGAACACCATGGCTGCGAACACCAGCGTCGCCGCCGTGATCGAAACCGGAAACAGGAAGTTCATCGGCCGCCGGGCGAAGTAGCTGGCGAGATAAGCCAGATGATCCGGCAGGAATTTTTCCCCGAGATTGGGCACCCCGAGGAAGATGTTGAGTTTGGCGGAAAGCCGCATCGCCCACAAAACCAGGAAGGTCCAAAGCCCGATCTGGTTCGGCGCATCATAAAGCAGAACCGTCAACAGGGCCGCCGACAGCGCGATCGCGATCTCGTGGTAGATCACGCTCTCCGACGCCACGCGGAACCGCCGCCAGCCCCGGGCTCCCGGCGGACAGGCCGTCCGCCGCGATCCGGTCAAGGTGCCGGTGAGAAACAACACCTCGTTCCAGCCCCACACGGCCAGCCCGCAGGCAAAGCCGAGGTGGGCCGCGCCGACGCCGGTTTCGTTCCGCATGCTGGTAAGGCCCACGAGGGCCGCCAGCATCAGAACGCTCGCGCCGGCCACCGTCCAGGGGGCCGTGTGCCGGGGCAGCCCGTCCAGGAACAGGATGGCCCCGGTGGCGAACCACCAGAGGATCATGACATGCGCGATGGCAAGTGCGGCGTCGGGCACCGGCATCCTCCCGTAACGGCCGTCACCAAACGGGGACGAGCCGAACCTTGCTTGGGGCGACGTTCGGCACGACCGGCATCACATAAAGCCGTGCGAAGGTTGCGGCGGCGGCAGCGGCAAGTCCGTATTGCTTGAGCTTGCCGATCACGCCGCCCTGCATCTTCGCCGCCTCGACGCGCTCTGCAAGCTGCCACAGCCGATCGAGCCCGGCCTGGAACGACGGGTTGTCGAGGTCGAGCGTGAAGGGGAACACCTGCCGCGTGATTTCCGACGTCAGGCGCAGCACCTTCATGTCGTAATCCGTGGGGTGCATGCCCAGCGCCTTGTGGAACGCCGGCCGCATGTGGTCGCGCACATACATCGTGGCGAACACGGCGAGCAGGAAGAAGCGCACCCACAGCTTGTTATGGCCGGACAGGAGCTTCGGGTTCGCCCGCATGATCAGCGCGAAGGCTTCGCCATGGCGGAACTCGTCGTTGCACCAGTTTTCGAACCACTTGAAGATCGGGTGGAAGCGAAGGTCCGGATTGCGCTCAAACTGCCGGAAGATCGTGATGTAACGGGCATAACCGATCTTCTCGGACAGGTAGGTCGCGTAGAAGATGAACTTCGGCTTGAAGTAGGTGTATTTCTTCGCCTGCTTCAGGAACCCCAGATCGACGCCAATGCCGGCATCTTTCAGCGCTTCGTTGATGAAGCCGGCATGGCGCGATTCATCCCGCGTCATGAAGCCGAACAGCTCGCGGATTTCAGGGCTCGTGATCCGCCGCTTGATCTCGGCATAGAGCACGCAGCCGGAAAATTCCGCGGTCAGCGACGACACCAGGAAATCCTTGAATTCCTTTTGCAAGTCCTCCGGCAGGTCCTCCATGTGGAAGCCGTCGAATTCCTCGTTGCGCTTGAAATGACCCTTGTTGGCGTCGGCGCGAAGCTCTTCCATCAGCTCGTCCCACTCGGCGCGAACGCTGGAGACGTCCAGCTTGTCCATGGCTTCGTGGTCGGTGGTGTAGAACCGTGGCGCAAGCACGGTGTCGACCCGCGCCATATCGGTGCCGAGCGTAGAGGCGCCCCCTTCCATGACGATCATGAGGGCCTCCCCTCAAAGCCGACTTCGTAGAGTTCGGTCAGATCGAGGTAGCCGGAGAGCTTGGCCGAGAGATAGCCGAGCAAACCGGCCGGGAACACCGTGGCGCGGCAGCGCGTCACCACATGCTGGCCGAAGGGCACGTCGGTCGGCGCGCCATGAACGATCACCCGGTCGCCAGGGCCGACTTCGATCCCGTCGAGCACGACATGGGCGTGAAGCCGTTCCGCCGTGTTTTCAATATCGACGGTGCACGGCACCGTCACCGGTTTTAGAAAATTGAGCCATTTCGTCATCGGGACCTCCCTCAGATTTCCCGAACGGCCGAGGCCGCTCTTATTCAGGTCGCAGCAGCCTTGCAAAGGCGTCCGCGTTGGTGTGTCCGAACGCGCCCAGATCGAGCGTGCGCCCGGTCGCCGGATCTGCCAGCGCCAAGCGTCCGTCGACGCGCAGGACAAGGTGGAACGGCGTGTCGGCGCCTTTCCCGTTCATGCGGCGCTCGCGCGCGAGACCCCGCAGCACACCGCGAATGAAGCCGTTGGTGCCAGGCGCCAGAACCGCCCGCTCCGCCCCATCCTCGGTGCGAACCACGACCGCGCCGTCAGCGCGGTCCTCAAAGCTTATCGCCACGGCCTCGGCCGCCGGGGCCTCCGGCATGTGAAGCGTGCCGGCATCCGTCCAGCGCGCGAAAACGGCGGCGAAAATCGTGACGGCCAGAACCGTACCTGCAGCCAGCACGGCACCCCGGGGAAACGGCCGTTCGCTTACGATCTCGGTCATGGCCGTTCCTCCCTCACTCGGCCGCCGTGGCGAAACCGGGCTGATAACCGCCGGCGTCGCGCGCCGGCCGCACAGCCGCATTAGCGGCTTGGTTCGCCGCCGCGGACAAGACGCCCGCAATCAGATCAGCCACGCCGTCCACGTCCGGGATCGACCTCAGCGTCGGTTCCGGGCGCGCATAATGCCAAGGCCGGGCATGCGGCCAGATCACGGCATAGGCGATGCGCTTGCCTTCCATCAGTTGCAACGCGATGTCGCCGCTGCCGTCCGCATGCCGCATCACGGATGCGCCCACCACCTCGGTGAAGGGGATGTTCACCGTGATCGGCAGCGCAACGCCGACCCGCATCGCCACCCGCCGGTCCGTCACGGTGTAGACCGTGGTGCGTGCGGAGGCCCAGCCGAGCACCGCCAGAATGACGAGGCTGAGCGAGGCGAGCGGCAAGATCCACGCCGCATAGATCAGCGCGCCGAGGAGGGTATCCCCGTCGTAGAGCTGCGCCACGGTGCGCCATGCCAGGAGCACCGTGAAATAGGCCGCCACCGGACCGATCCGGAAGGCATGCAACGACAGCGGAACGGCCGCGGGACGGCCCTGCCAGATCAACCGCTCACCTTGAGGCAGCCGCTCGGGAAGGCCTTCGGGGGGGAGGGTGTCGCCGCTCACAACAGGGGCTCCGCGCGCTTGGGTTCGGCATAGAGCGTGCCGCCGCCGTAGTAGCCCATGATCTTTTCCTCTTCGAGGAGGGTGATCACGTTGGGGCTCTTGGTCTTGGGCACATCCGCGAAGTGCTTGGCGAAGATCGCGTCGACATGGAGCGTCTTGGCCTTTGTATCGACGACGCAGAAGTTCGTCGGCACCAGAACGGTCACACCGGCGGTCGTTGTCAGCTCGTGGTAGCGGAACACATATTCCGACTGGTCAACCCAGCTATCGATGACCGTACCGGCATGCTCGCCGTCGCCGCCAACCACCTTCCAGCCGGTCAGATCCGGCCCTTCCGTGAGGTAGCCGAAGGCCGAAGCGGCGCGCAGCGGCACGATCTTCGGAATGCCCTCATAGGTCATATCAGGCACATCGGCGCGTTCGGCATAAGCGCCGGGGCCGACACCGTCGAGCATGGGATTGCCGGTCGGAACCAGCGGGGCGCCCGGCCAGCGGCCGACGGGTACGGCGGCGATCGGGCGGCGATCGTCGCGGCTCGGATTGGGCACGGTCACCGTGTCGCCGTTGTGCAGAAGATAGGTCTTGGGCGCCGGCACGCCGGGAAAGCCTTCGACGCTGACGCGCGCATTGGTGCGATCGGAGAAGAGCGGATAGCCCTCCCGCTTGTTCTCGCGGTGGAGATAGAAGATCAGTCCGGCAAAGAACGCCCAGAAAACGTAGAGTACGACCTGCGCCAGATCGATATTGCTCGTGAACGACGGTCCCATGGGGTCCCCCTTGGCAGTTTTCAGCCCGGCATGTCCGCAAGGCCGAGCCTTGCGGGTGCGCGGGTGTTGGTGACGCGCTTCGCACCGGCCAGCGGACCGATGGCCGCGAGCGTGACGAAGAGAAGCGCAAGTTCGATGGTGTAAACGACGCCGTAACCCACTTCCGGCCCGGCAAGAGCGGGCCCAAGCGCGCCCGTTTCCGACAGATATCCCGCGACGTCCCGGATCGCGCCGCCAAGCGCCACACCGGCCCCCGCCGCCGTGGCCTGTACGGCGCCCCAGGCCCCGAGCGCCAGCCCGCGATTGGCACCCTCGTCGAGCCCCATGGCGGCTGTCAGCGTTCCGATGGAAAAGAGACCACCGCCGAAGCCGATCAGCGCGGTGCCCACCCGGAACAGCCCGGCCGACTCCAGTGGTGCCGCCAGCGCCACCGCCGCAAAGGCCGGCAACCCGGCCACCGCGCCAAGCGCCGCCAGCCGGTAGGGATCCATACCCTCGGCTAGTGCTTTAGCCGCCAGAGCAAACGCCGCGATCGCGCCGCCCGCAAGCAGCGCCGTCAGCGCCGTCGTGCTGCCGACGCCAAGGTGCAGCACTTGCCCGCCGTAGGGCTCCAGCACGATGTCCTGCATGCTGAAGGCGATGGTTCCAAGCCCGACCGCCGTCAGGAACCGGCGCGCCCGGCCGCGCGCCGCGAAGGCTTTGAACGTCGCGCGGAAATCGGGAACCGGCTTGTCGGCGCGCGTCCGCGAGGGATCGCGTACTTCCTGCTTCCACAATGCGACGACGTTAAGCACCATCGTCGCGACCGCCGCGCCCTGAATGACCTGGATCAGCCGCATCTCGCTGAAATTCTGCAGCGCGAGACCGAACACGAGGCTGCTGACGACGAGCCCAACGAGCAGCATCACGTAGAGGAGCGCAACCACGCGCGGCCGCGTCTCTTCCGTCGCCAGATCGGTGGCGAGCGCAAGCCCCGCCGTCTGCGCCGTCTGGAGCCCGGCCCCGACCATTAGGAACGCCGCCCCGGCCGCAATCGCGCCAACCTGATAATGCCCTGGCCCCTCGCTGGACAGCACCAAAAAGGCGAAGGGCATGAAGGCGAAGCCGCCGAACTGAATAAGCGTGCCGAACCAGATATACGGCACCCGCTTCCACCCGAGCGCCGAGCGGTGATGATCCGACTTGAACCCGATAAACGCCCGCAGCGGCGCAAACAAGATCGGCAGCGCCACCATGATCGACACCAGCGCAGCCGGCACGCTCAGTTCCACGATCAGCACGCGGTTCAGCGTGCCCACCATCAGCGCCGTCGCCATGCCGACAGACACCTGGAACAGCGACAGCCGGAACAGCCGCCCGAGCGGCAGGCCCTCGCTCGCCGCATCGGCGAACGGCAGGAACCTAGTCCCCACCGTCTTCCAATTTGCAGCCAGGCGCTGGGTCAGCGGACGTGTCACCGCGCGATCTCCATGGCGTGCGAGATGTAGAAGCTGCTGGCGATTTTGGTCTGACGCCGAACTTGCCAGCCGGTGAGACCTGGATGCGCCTCAATCAGCCCGCCAAGGCGCGAAGGCGCGACTGGCTCGATCGCCGGCGCCCGGTCGCCGCGCGGGAAGAGCCGCCCGACCGCATGCATGACGGTAAGGAGCGGCGTGCGCGGCGCGACCGTGAAGGCGATCGAGCCCGACGTGCGCGCCGCAAGACCGGCCAAAACCTCAGCGATATCGCGCGCCCGGTAATGGATCAGGCTGTCCATCGCCACCACGTGGTCGAAGGCGCCGAGCCCCGGATCCAGCATATCGCCGACCCTCAGATCGATCCGCCCCTTGCCGATCTCGCGCGGCAGCCGCTCCCGAGCGATCTCGACAAGACGCGGCGACACGTCGATGCCGACCACTTCGGCCCCGCGCCGCGCCGCTTCCACGGCGAGCGCCCCGGTGCCGCAGCCGGCGTCGAGAATGCGACGACCGGTCAGATCCTCCGGCAGCATGGCCAGCAGCGTCGCCCGCATCCGGTCGCGCCCGGCGCGCACGGTGGCGCGGATGCCGCTGACCGGCGCGTCCGACGTCAGCCGCGCCCAGGCGTCAACCGCTGTCCGGTCGAAGTAGGTTTCCAGTTCGCCGCGGCGCTTGGAATAGGTGACGGTGCTCATCACTTAAATCCTCAGTCAAATCCCAAGAGGTCGAAGATTTCGCGGTCTTTGAGCGGCTCGCAGACAAGCGGATCCGTTCCCGCCCACAGCGTTTCGGCAAGCCGCATATATTCCTGCTGCACTGCCAAAAGCTCCGGCGTCGCCTCCATCTCGAACAGCGTCGACTTTTTCAGCCGGCTGCGGCGGATCACGTCGAGATCGGGGAAGTGCGCCACGGTCTTTAGGCCGACGGCCTCGTTGAACTTGTCGATCTGGTCGGTGCCCGCGCTGCGGTTGGCGATCACGCCGCCAAGCCGCACGGTGTAGTTCTTCGATTTCGCCTGGATCGCCGCCACGATGCGGTTCATCGCGAAGATGGAATCAAAGTCGTTGGCGGCCACGATCAGCGCCCGCTCGGCATGCTGCAACGGCGCCGCGAAGCCGCCGCACACCACGTCTCCGAGCACGTCGAAGATGACCACGTCGGTGTCTTCCAGAAGGTGATGCTCTTTCAGAAGCTTCACCGTCTGCCCCACCACATAGCCGCCGCAGCCCGTGCCCGCCGGCGGACCGCCCGCCTCCACGCACATCACCCCGGCATAGCCCTGGTAGACGAAGTCCTCGACGCGCAGCTCCTCGGTGTGGAAATTCACCCCCTGCAAGACGTCGATGACGGTCGGCATCAACTGCTTGGTCAGCGTGAAGGTGCTGTCGTGCTTGGGGTCGCAGCCGATCTGGAGCACCCGCTTGCCGAGCTTGGCGAAGGCGACGGAGAGGTTCGACGACGTCGTGCTCTTGCCGATCCCGCCCTTGCCGTAGACAGCGAAGACCTTCGCGCCGTCGATCTCCATGGTGGGATCGAGGTGTACCTGAACGCTGCCGTCTCCGTCGGCGCCGCGCGGCAGACGCGGGGGTTGATAGGTCATGAATGTCCTCCTCAGGCGGCCATGTCGACGGAAACGCCTTCGAGCCGGTCCTCAAGATCCTCGCCTGCGGCGCGCAGGGCTTCCAAAGTCGCCGCATCGGGGGTCCAGAACCGGCGCTCCTGCGCCTCCAGCAGGCGGTTCGCCACCTTGGCGGCCGCAGTTGGATTGAGGCTCGCGAGCCGGTCACGCATGTCCGGGTCGAGCACGAAGGTTTCGGTCACTTGCTGATAGACCCACGGCGCGACCTGCCCCGTGGTGGCCGACCAGCCAAGCGTGTTGGTGATGTGGGCCTCGATCTGGCGCACGCCCTCATAGCCATGGTCGAGCATGGACTCGTACCATTTGGGGTTCAAAAGCCGGGTCCGGGATTCCAGCGCCACCTGCTCGGACAGGCTGCGGACCGTGCCCGATCCGCGCGTCTGATCGCCGATGTAGACCGCCAGATTGCCCCGTCCCGAGCGCCGCGCCGCCGCCCCGATGCCGCCCAGCGTATCCACATACTGATCGAGCGTGGTCACCCCAAGCTCGACCGAGTCGAGGTTCTGGTAGGCCAGATCCACCCCGCCGAGCACCCGCTCGAACAGCGCCGCCTGCTGCACCGGCTTGCCGTCGACGCCGTAAGCGAAGCACTTGCGGCGGGTGTAGGTCTCGGCCAGCTCGTCCGTCTCGCTCCAAGCGCCGTTTTCGATGAGGTGATTGACGTTCGCGCCGTAAGCGCCGTCCGCGTTGGAAAACACCCGCAGCGCCGCCACCTCCATCGCCACGCCATGCTCGGCCGCGTAGGCGAGCGCGTTATGGCGCACGAAATTCTGGTCCTCAGGCTCGTCCGCCATCGCCGCCAGCAGCGCCGCTTCCGCCAGCATCTTGGTCTGAAGCGGCAGGAGGTCGCGGAAGATGCCAGACAGCGTGATCACCACATCAACCCGCGGCCGGCCAAGCTCGGCCAGCGGGATCAGCTCCGCGCCGGTCGCGCGGCCATAGCTGTCGAACCGGGGCCGCGCGCCGATCAGCGCCAGCGCCTGAGCGATCGGCCCGCCCTCGCTCTTCAGATTGTCGGTGCCCCACAGCACGATCGCGATAGATTTCGGGAACCCGAGCCCATCCGCCTCGCTGCGAGCCAGAAGCCGCGCCGCCTGACGCGCCCCATCCGCCACCGCGAAAGCGCTCGGGATCCGGAACGGGTCGAAGCCGTGCAGATTGCGCCCCGTCGGCAGCACATCCGGCGTGCGCAAGAGATCGCCGCCGGGCGCCGGGCGAATATACCGCCCGTCGAGCGCCCTGAGCAGGCCGGGAATTTCGCTGTCCTCACCGAGCTGACGCGCCGTCGCGGCCAGACTGTCGAACGTCGAGGCAGGCACAGCCGGATCCAGCGCCCGAACATCCGCGATCGCAACGCCCGCCACCAGCGCCTCAAGCGCCGCCCGAACCGGCGTCACGCCATGCGCCGATTCGGCGACGGCGACCAGCAGCTCCACCTTCGCCGCATCGGACGGAGCCTCACCCACGACATGCAAGCCCTGCGGGATCAGCGCCGTCTCAAGCTCGTAAACCGCCGCCGTCAGCGCCTCGATGCGGGCATCCCGCTCGCCCGCATCCCACAGCGGATCGAGCGGAGCCAGTTCAACCGCCGCCGCCAGCGACTGCACCAGGGTGGCCAAATCCGCCCGCTCGTCCACTGCGTCAGGCTCCAGCCCGCGCCAGCGCATCAGACCGGCCTTCAGATCCAAGAGCCCGCGATAGAGCCCGGCCGAGGCCACCGGCGGCGTCATATAAGACACCAGCGTCGCCGCCGACCGGCGCTTGGCCAGCATGCCCTCTGAGGGGTTGTTCGCCGCATAGAGATAGACGTTCGGCAGATCGCCGATCAGCCGGTCCGGCCAGCACGAGGACGACAGCCCCGTCTGCTTGCCCGGCATGAATTCGAGCGCCCCGTGCGTGCCGAAATGCAGCGCCGCATGCGCCCCGAAATCCTCGCGCAGATGCCGATAGAAAGCCGTGAACGCATGGGTCGGCGTGAACGAGCGCTCGAACAGCAGCCGCATCGGATCGCCCTCGATCCCGAACGCCGGCTGCAACGCCACGAGCACGTTGCCGAAGCTCGCGCCGAGCACGAACAGGCTGCGCCCGTCCGTGTTCTGCCGCCCCGGAGCCGGTCCCCACTGCGCCTCGATGGCGGCGAGATGCGGCTCGCGCCGGACATGATCCTCGACCGGAATGCGCACGTGAACATTCGCCACCGTGCCATAGCGCTTGGAATTGCCCTCCAGCAGCGCGGTCCTAAGCTCGTCCACACTGGCCGGCACGTCCACCGAATATCCGGCCGCCGCCATGCCCTTCAGCGTGTTGTGCAGCGAGGCGAAGACCGAGAGATACGCCGCCGATCCGACAGCCCCGGCGTTGGGCGGAAAATTGAACAGCACCATCGCGATGCGCCGCTCGCCGACCGGCGTTTTCCGCAGCGTCACGAGACGATCGACGCGCGCGGCCAGCATTCCGGCGCGGTCCGCATCGCTGGTCATATCGCGCTGCGCGGTCCCGCTCGCCACCTGCGAGCGCCCGCCGAACACCATCGGCCCGGTCGCGCCGTCAAGCTCGGGGATCGCCACCATCATGGTCGCTTCGACGGGGCTGAGCCCCCGCTCGGACGCGCCCCAGGCTTCCAGCGTTTGGAACTCCACCGGATGCGCCGCGAGATAGGGCACGTCGAGCCGGGCAAGAATTTCTTCCGCCGCCCGCGCGTCGTTGTAAGCGGGTCCGCCGACCAGCGAGAACCCCGTCAGCGACACCACCGCGTCCACCGCCGGCCGCCCCTCCGCAAAGAAGAACCGCTCCATCGCCGGCCGCGCATCGAGCCCCGCCGCGAATGCCGGCACCACCTTGAGCCCGCGCGCCTCCAGCGCCGCGATCACACCGTCATAATGCGCCGCATTCCCCGCGAGCACATAGGACCGGAGCACGATCAGCCCCACGGTGCCGCGCACGAAGTTCGCCGGACGCGGCAGCGCATCCACGGTCTCCACGATCCGTTCGGGAAGGCGCGGGTGATAGACGCCGACGTCGGGATAATCCACCGGCGGCGCGGATTTCACGGCCGAACGAAGTCCGGCGCGCGGCCCTGCCGCATAGCGCTCGATCAGCAGCCGCACCAAATTGACCGCGTTCGCCTCGCTTCCCGCCAGCCAATATTGCAGGCCGAGGAAATAGGCCCGCACGTCCTGCGCGGTGCCCGGAATGAATTTCAGGAACTTCGGGATCTGCCGCAGCATCTTCATCTGGTTGGCGCCGGCGCTCGTCTTGCCGCCGCCGGTGCCCTTCGGTTTCAATCGTTTCAGAAGGCTCATCGCCGGGCCCTGCGGCGCGCTCATATCGAAGCGGCCGAGGCGCGTCAGCTTGGTGACTTCGCCCATCGACATGCAGCACAGCATGGCGTCGCAGTCGGCGCGGCGCGCTTCCAGCGCCGGCATGATCGCCCGCACATGGTCTTCCATGAACATCATGTTGACGATCACGATGTCGGCTTTCGCGACCGTACGGCGGCAGACCTCCAGCGCATCCGGATCGCCGTCCCACTCGGTCGCCGCATGCAGCGTCAGGTTCAGCCCCGGCAGATCGCGGCGCAAAATGTGGCCGGCCCGCTCCACCACACCGGCAAGGTGCGTGTCGAGCGTGACGATCGCGACGCCGATCGGCGTCGGCTCAGCGGCCGAAATGCGCTTTTGCATCATACAAGGTCTCCACCGTGATTGCGGTGACGCCTGAGGTCAGGGCAAAGGCTTCCGTGTTCCGCCGCGCTTTGCCGCGCACGAAAAACGGGATCTTCTTCAGTTCGAGTTCAGCTTCCATGGTCCAAGCCGGCGCATGGACCGCCTCGGTCACGACGATCGGGTTTGTAGTTTGCGGCGCGGCCATCGCCGCCGCCGGCAAGGCGGCAGCCGGCCCGAGATGCGACGGCGCAGCCCCGTCGGCGAATTCGTCATCGCCCCGGAACATGCCGAGGAGATGCTCCTCAAGGCCCATCATCAGCGGATGGACCCAGGTGTCGAACAGCACGTTCGCGCCCTCGAACCCCATCTGGGGCGAGTAGCGGGCGGGGAAATCCTGCACATGCACGGGCGCGGAAATCACCGCGCAGGGCACGCCGAGACGCTTGGCGATATGCCGCTCCATCTGGGTGCCGAGCACCAGTTCGGGCTGCAACGCGGTGATGCAATCTTCCACGTCGAGATAATCGTCTGAAATCAGCGCCTCGACGCCATGCTCGGCCGCCGCCGCGCGAACCTCGCGGGCGAATTCGCGGGAGTAGGTGCCGATGCCGACCACCTTGAACCCAAGCTCGTCGCGCGCCACACGCGCCGCCGCCACCGCGTGGCTGGCGTCGCCGAACACGAACACCCGCTTGCCCGTGAGATAGGTGCTGTCGACGGACCGCGAGTACCACGGCAACCGCGAGCTTTCCTCGGCGAGAAGCGCAGTCACGTCGATACCGGCGACCGCTCCCACCTCGGCGATGAACGCCCGCGTCGCCCCGATCCCGATCGGCACTGTATCGACCGACGGCTGCCCGAAGGTCCGCGTCAGCCAGCGCGCCGCCTGCATCCCGATTTCCGGGTAGAGCACCACGTTGAAATCGGCGTCGCCAAGCCGCGCGATATCCGCCGCCGACGCGCCCATCGGCGCAACCACGGCCACATCGACGCCGATCCGAGCGAGAAGCCGGGTAATCTCGGTCACATCGTCCCGGTGCCGGAAGCCCAGCGCCGTCGGCCCGAGCAGATTGCACGTCGGCCGCCGTCCCGCCTCGCGCGGTGCCCGGTCGGTGCCCGGCGCCGGGGCGCGCGGGCCGGCGAGCGCCCGCACGATCTGGTAGAATGTTTCCGACGCGCCCCAGTTTTCCTTGCGCTGATAGGACGGCAATTCCAGCGGCACCACCGGGATCGGCAGCGCCAGAGCTTTGGCGAGGCCCGCCGGATCATCCTGGATCAATTCGGCGGTGCAGGACGAGCCCACCAACATCGCCGCCGGCTGGA
This sequence comes from Oharaeibacter sp., assembly GCA_051861205.1. Classification (GTDB taxonomy): domain Bacteria; phylum Pseudomonadota; class Alphaproteobacteria; order Rhizobiales; family Pleomorphomonadaceae; genus JBHYDC01. Next base: position 241,456 of record JBHYDC010000002.1, on the reverse strand, counting down.
ACCGCTCATAGGCCTCGCGCGCCGCCGTCTTGAAGATTTCCGCCGTGTCTCCGCCAAGATCGCGCGCCTGAAACGTCGTGTAGGTCACAGGCGGGCGGGCCGAGCGGCGCTCGATCATCGTGAACAGGAGATCGGCATAGGTATCGCCCTGCGGCGCGTGCAGCACGTAATGCACGTCGGTCATCCCCGTCGCGACGCGCATCGCGCCGACATGGGGAGGCCCCTCGTATGTCCAAACCGTGAGCTTCATGCGAGCCCCCGAAGTACGGCGCGGCGATGCAGCGGCCGGTGGAACAGCTCGGCGAGATCGCCAGCCTGCTCATAGCCCTGGATCGGCGTAAACACGGTTTCGATCGACCATTTCGTCGCGAACCCCTCCGCCTCCAGCGGATTGGCAAGCCCGAGCCCGCAGACGACCAGATCCGGCTTTTCCGCCCGGCACCGATCGAGCTGGCGATCGACATTCTGGCCTTCGCTGAGAAGAATATCGGCCGGCAACAGCTTCAAGTCGGCCGCCAGATGCCCGCGATGCAGGTAGGGCGTGCCGACCTCCGTCAGCTCCATGCCCGCTTCCCGAGCCAAAAAGCGCGCCAACGGCACTTCAAGCTGGCTGTCGGGGAAGAAGAACACCCGCTTGCCCTGAAGCTCCGCCTTGTATTTGGCGATCGCCTGCGTGGCCCGGGCCGCCCGTGCGCCGGTCGCCAGCTTGAACTGCGCCTCCGTCACGCCGAATGCGTCGGCCGCAGCCCGCAGCCAAGCCGTCGTGCCTTCGGCGCCGAGCGGGAAAGGTGCCGGCAAATGCTTGGCGCCGCGCTCTTCCAGCCGCCGAGCGGTTTCCCCAAGGAAAGGCTGCGCCAAAAGGAACCGCGTATTCGGCCCGACCGCCGGCATGCTACCCGCCGTGCGCGCCGGCAGGAACGACACCGGCCCGATACCAAGCTCTTCGAACAGCCGCCGGAACTGATCTTCGACCACATCCGCGAGGGCGCCGACCACCATCAGCGAGGGCGCAGCGCCAGCCGGCTCGGCCTTGAGATCGTCAACCAGCGCCGCCAGACATGCATCCTCGCCTTGCGTGAACGTCGTCTCGATACCGCTGCCCGAATAGTTCAGAACGCGCGGGCCATTCGCGCCGAATTTGCTCGAAAGCCGCGACGCCGCGCGCGACAGATCGATCTTGATCACCTCGCTCGGGCAGGATCCGACGAGGAACAGCAGCTTGATATCCGGCCGCCGCGCGATGAGCCGACCGACTTCGCGGTCGAGTTCCTCATGAATATCGGCCAGCCCGGCAAGATCCCGCTCGTCGATGATGGCGGTCGCAAAGCGCGGCTCGGCGAAGATCATCACGCCGGCGGCGGACTGGATCAGATGCGCACAAGTCCGCGAGCCCACCACCAGGAAAAACGCATCCTTGATCTTGCGGTGCAGCCAAACGATGCCCGTCAGCCCGCAGAAAACCTCGCGCTGGCCCCGCTCGTGCAGAACCGGTGCATCGCAGCCGGTTTTAAGCTCGCTCGCAGGCTGACTGGGTGGCTGGCTGAGGGCGCTCATGCCGCGCCTCCGATCATCGCCACGTCCCGCCGTGCGGATCTGAGCTTCAAAAGGAACTGGCCGGCGTTGACGACGTAGGTAACGTAAGCGGCGAGCGCGATACCCATCAAAACGGCGGGCGCGAAGAGATCGAGATAGAGCCCGGCGAGATAGAGCGTGTGGAGCGCAATCACCACCATGCTCACCGCGTCTTCCCAAAAGAAGGCCGGAGCGAACAAGTATTTGCCGTAGACGTCGTGTTCCCACAGCGATCCCGTAACCATGATCGTATAGAGAACCAGCGTTTTGATCACAACGGAGATGGCCGCGATTTCAAAGCCGTTACCTGTCACGAGATAGCGCAGAACTAGGGTCAAGCTCACCAGGAATACGAAGAATTGCAGCGGCGCCAGAATTCCCTGAACCAGGGTCCAGCGAGACCGGTCACGTCGGATCCGTTCCTCTTTCGTGTAGAGGCTTTTGCTGGGTGTGCCTGGCGAGGGATGCTTTCGCATCGGATGGGTCCTGCATGCTGGTGTCCATTGCTTACCAAGCTAAGGCGGACCACCAAAACTGTCAATTCCGCTTGACGTCTATATATTTTTACATTTCTACAGATATCGTAACCCTAAGCAATATCTACAGTTTTTCGCCTTGAACGAAAGTGGGCAGGCGCGTGTCAGGTATATCTGCGTATAAGCGCCTTGACATATTCAGCCGTACGGTGTGCCTTAACAGAAGCCGTCGGAACAGGCGGGTAAATGGGGGGAGAGTCCCATGGCTGGGCTGGAACAGGTCTCCGGAAACCGGGATTGTTTCACCGACACCACCGTTCGAGGGGCCGGCGGACTGGCTCATCTCCACGACCAATCGAGCGCTGATTCAACTGATGACTGCGGCTCGCTTCCCGTACCGCAAGACATCGCTTCTCGGCTTGCCCAAACGATCGAAGCGGACATCATACCTCGCCTTCTCTTGGCGCACCGGATCGATCTGCGCGCAACCGCGCGCACCGCGACCCTGGATGCCGGTTCCGTCGAGCGGCTCGTTCGTATGGTCATGTCCGGCGACGTCTCGGAAGCGCTTGCCGAGGTCGACGCGCTGCGTGCCGGACAACACTCGCTTGAAACGATTTATCTCGATCTCCTCGCTCCCGCCGCCCGCCGCCTTGGCGATATGTGGATGTCGGACGAGTGCAGCTTTGCCTCCGTCACGCTCGGGCTTGGCGGCCTCCAACAGGTGCTGCGCCACTATGGACGCGCCTTCGAGGACGAGCCGTCGCGCCAGCAGGAGCCGGTCGGGCGCATCCTGCTTGCCAACTGTCCGGGCGAGCAGCATTCCTTCGGCGTTTTGATGCTGGAAGAATTCTTCCGGCGCGCCAACTGGGATGTGACGTGCCTCACGGAAGGCAACCCTTCGGAAATCATCCAGATTTCCAAGACGAACTGGTTCACAGCCGTCGGCTTTTCCATCAGCGTTCAAGAACGACTTGCTCCGCTTTCCAACCTGATTCGGGAAACGCGCAAGTCTTCGCGAAACAAGAATATGTTCGTTCTTGTTGGAGGGCGTTGCATCCTTGATAACCCTGACCGGGTGCACGAAGTGGGTGCAGACGGTACTGCGGTTGACGGACGCGAGGCGATCAGCCAAATACAGACCATGATCAAGGCCGCCGCAAATCAAGGCTGAGCGCGGTCACACAAAGGCGTAGCGCCACTATGGACGTCGTATCTCCTAAAGCGGCGCGCCGATTCCGAAAACCTGAAAACTGGTTTCCGGAAGTCGGCGTCAAGGTCGCTGCGGTTCTCCTCGAAGCATCGGCGGACATAACGCTGGTGATCGATCCGCTGGGTGCTGTTGTCGACGTCGCGCTCGGCAGCGACGAAGTCGCAGCTCTCAATTTCGACGAATGGATCGGCAAACAGTGGATCGATCTGGTCGCCGGCGATAGCCGCCAAAAGACCAAGTCGCTTCTCGACGAGGCGACCGAGCACGACAAGACCCGTTGGCGCGAGGTGAATTATCTCACCGCCGACGGCTCCAGCGTTCCGGTAAGCTGCACCGCCGTTCGGCTCGGTCCGGCTGGCGATGTGGTCGTGTTCGGCCGCGATTTGACGATCGTCTCCCGCCTTCAGCAGCGCGTCGTCGATATCCAGCGGTCCATGGAGCGCGATTACGCGCGGCTGCGCAACGCGGAAACCCGCTACCGGCTCTTGTTCCAGATGGCCTCCGAGGCCGTCGTGATTGTCGACATCGGCACCGGAAAGATCGTCGAGGCGAACCCGGCCGCTGGGCGACTCATGGGTCTCGACGTTTCACGCATGGTGGACCGCGCCTTCCGCGATCTGTTTGATCCCTCATCCAAGGGCGATCTGGAATCGCTGATCCTTTCCGCCAGGGCCATCGGCCGGGCAGACGAGGGCGTTTTGAAGCTACCGGGCGCCGTGGTGGAATTTGCCGCCGGCGCGACCTTGTTCCGCCAGGACAACCAGCAATATCTGCTCGTGCGCCTGTCGCCCCGCAACGGCGATGAGGGCGGCAGCGGCGTCGTCCGGTCCGCGCTCCAGAGTGTTGAACTTTTGAAGCGCTTCCCCGAAGCCTTCGTCGCGATCGATCCAGACGGGCACATCCTGGAAGCCAATCATTCCTTCCTCGAACTGGTCGAGCTTGCCAGCATCGATCAGGCGCGCGGCGCCAGTGTCGAGCGTTGGATCGGCCGTCCGGGCGTGGACGTGAACCTTCTCGTTTCAAACCTTCGCGAGCATGGCGCGATTCGCGATTTCGCGACGATCGCCCGGGGCGAACTCGGCGCCAACGAAAGCGTCGACGTGACGGCGGTCTATGTGTCCGACACCGACCGCCCCTGCATCGGCATGATCATACGCATGGCGCGCCGCCGCTCCGGCCAGACCTTTGCTCGCGAAGCCGGCCTGTCGCCGTCGGTCGAGAACCTGACCCAGCTCGTCGGCACCATGCCGCTGAAGGATCTCGTTCGCGAAACGACCGACATGATCGAGCAGATGTGCATCGAAGCCGCGCTGAAGCTCACCGACGACAACCGCGCATCCGCCGCCCAGATCCTCGGCCTCAGCCGCCAGAGCCTCTACGCCAAACTCCACCGCTTCGGCATCGGCGACCTCGGCCCTTACGAGGGCTGAGATTGTTCCCCTCAGGGGAAGGTGCAAAGCGGCTGGAAGGGTTGTCTTCCAAGGAAGACAGCGCGTCCTCTTCCTCTCGACGTCAACCTTTCCTTCTCCCCTTGTGGGAGAAGGTGTCGCGGCAGCGACGGATGAGGGGTCGTGCACCCCCTATCCGCCCCTGACGACCGTTTTGCGCGTAGACGGATCAGCAAGATTACCCCTCATCCGCCGCTCGCGCGGCACCTTCTCCCAAGGGGAGAAGGGTCTCCCCAGCGCTGCCGTTCCTCACCCCAACAACTCCTCCCGCCCTCAAAACTGTCAGGCGTGCTTGACGTCAATTTCTGTCAAGCATATCGTCCGCCTATGACGCTGCCTTCGCCTCGCGCCACGCTGGAACTGCTCAAGCCCATCACTTGGTTCGCACCCATGTGGGCTTTCGGCTGCGGGGTTGCTTCGTCCAGCGGATCCATCACGGCGGATTGGCCGGCGATCATCGGCGGCATCGTGCTGGTGGGGCCGCTCGTCTGCGCCACAAGCCAAGCCGCGAATGACTGGTACGACCGGCACGTCGATGCCATCAACGAGCCGAACCGCCCGATCCCGTCCGGCCGCATTCCCGGCCGCTGGGGGCTCTACATCGCGCTGATCTGGACCGTCCTGTCGCTGCTCTTGTCGGCAACGCTCGGCCGCTTCGTGCTCGCCGCCACCGTCATCGGCCTTGCGCTCGCCTGGGCTTACAGCGCGCCGCCGCTGCGGCTGAAGCTGAACGGCTGGTGGGGCAATGCGGCTGTCGGTTTTGCCTATGAGGGCCTGCCGTGGTTCTGCGGCGCGGCGCTCTTTTCCGCCGTCCTGCCGGATTGGCGCATCATCACGCTTGCCGTGCTCTACAGCATCGGCGCCCACGGCATCATGACCCTCAACGACTTCAAGTCGGTGGAGGGCGACATCAAGATGGGCGTGCGCTCGCTTCCCGTGCAGCTCGGCATTCCGCGCGCCGCGCGCCTCGCCTGCGCCGTCATGGCGATCCCGCAGATGGCGGTGGTGGCGCTCTTGATCTTGTGGGACCGGCCGATCCACGCCGCCCTCGTCGCGGCCTTCATCGCGGCGCAGCTCTTCTTGATGGCGCGCCTTCTCGAAAAGCCCCGCGAGCGAGCGCCCTGGTACAACGCCACCGGCACCACGCTCTATGTTTTCGGCATGCTCGCCGCGGCCTTCGCCGTACGCGGCATCACCCCCCTCCCGATGTGATCGGAGCCCCGGCCGCCATGACCACCGCCCCCTTCGGCTGGCTCCAGATCATCCGACTCGGCCTTGTGCAGACGGCGCTCGGCGCGATCGTCGTGCTCACCACATCCACGCTCAACCGCGTGATGGTGGTCGAGCTTGCGCTTCCGGCCATCGTGCCCGGCCTCCTGGTCGCGCTTCATCATGCGGTGCAGCTTCTGCGTCCGCGCTGGGGCTATGGCTCGGACCGGGGCGGCCGCCGCACACCCTGGATCATCGGCGGCATGGCCATTCTCGCGCTCGGTGGACTGCTCGCGGCCTGCTCGACCGCGCTGATGACGACGCAATTCCAGCTTGGCCTCGCGCTCGGGGTCTTTGCCTTCGCCCTCATCGGCATCGGCACCGGGGCTGCCGGAACCTCGGTTCTTGTCTTGCTGGCTCAAAATGTCGACGACCGTCGCCGCGCGCCGGCCGCGACCATCGTCTGGGTGATGATGATCGCCGGCTTCATCGTCACGGCGGGCGGCGTCGGCCACATGATCGACCCCTATTCACCAGCCCGCCTGATCGCCGTTTCAGCCGTCGTCAGCGCGCTCGCATTCGCGCTATCCGTGGCGGCGATCCGGGGGCTCGAAGGCCGGGCGCAGCGCGCACCCGGTGCCGCTCCCACCCGCACGCACCGCAGTTTCGCTGCCACGCTCGCCGAGGTCTGGGGCGACCGCGATGCCCGCCGCTTCACCATCTTCATCTTCGTTTCCATGCTCGCCTACAGCGCGCAGGACCTGATCCTTGAGCCCTATGCCGGCCTCGTCTTCGGCATGACGCCGGGCGAGACCACCAAGCTCGGCGGTCTTCAGAACGGCGGGGTTCTCATAGGCATGGTGCTGGTCGGCCTTGCCGGTCACCGCCAGGGTGGGAACACGGCCGTCTTGCGCGGCTGGATGGTGACGGGCTGCCTCGGCTCCGCGCTGGCGCTTTCCATGATCGCCGGCGCCGGGTCCGCCCTCTTTGCCGGCCGGATCGATATACTCGTCTTCGGTCTCGGCTTCTCCAACGGCGTTTTCGCGGTCTCGGCGATCGGCGCGATGATGGGCCTTGCGGCCTCCGGCCCGATCGGCAGCCGGGGCACGCGGATGGGTGTCTGGGGCGCGGCGCAAGCGGTTGCCTTCGGGTCCGGCGGCCTTGCCGGCACCGTGGCGGTGGACAGCGTGCGCCTCCTCACCGGATGGACCGGCACCGCCTACCAGATCGTGTTCGCGGCCGAGGGCATTCTCTTCCTGTTGGCCGCCGCCATGGCCGCCACGGTGGCGAGCCCCGGTCTCGGACGCCGCATTATCGGTTCATCAGGCCCCCGCAAACGGGGGCAGGAGCCGCTCGGCTCCTAGCAACAACGCAGCGCGGAACAGGGAGGCCTTGGTCATGACGATGCAGCATACCTATGACGCCGTCGTGGTCGGTGGAGGGCCTGCGGGCACCACTGTCGCGGCCGATTTGGCCACCCTCGGCCGCTCCGTCCTGCTTCTCGACCGGGCAGGCCGTATCAAGCCCTGCGGCGGTGCCATTCCGCCCCGTCTGATCCGTGATTTCGCCATTCCCGACGAGCTTCTGGTCGCCAAGGCCCGCGGCGCGCGCATCGTCGCCCCGTCCGAGCGCTATGTCGACATGGCGATCGACAATGACTTCGTCGGCATGGTCGACCGCGAGGTGTTCGATGAATGGCTCCGCGTGCGGGCCGCCGATCTTGGCGCCGAGCGGCGCTCCGGCACCTTCGAAGCGCTCGAACGCGACAGCGACGGCACCGCCCTCGTCATCTACCGCGAGCCCGGCGCCTATGCCGAGCGCGTCGCCGTGCGTGCCCGTCACGTCGTGGGGGCGGACGGCGCCAATTCGGCCGTGGCGCGTGCCGCCCTGCCGGACGTCAAACGCCCACCCTTCGTCTTCGCCTACCATGAGATCGTGGAGCTTGGCCCGGAAACGCCGCTCGATCAGGCGCGCTGCGACATCTACTACGACAGCCGCGTCTCGCCCGACTTCTACGCCTGGGTTTTCCCGCACGGCAACACCGCCAGCATCGGCACCGGCACGGCGCACAAAGGCTTCGGGCTGAAGGAGGCCGTGTCGGATCTGCGCGCCCGAACCGGCCTCGACCGGGCGAAAACCCTTCGCCGCGAGGGCGCGCCGCTGCCTCTCAAACCGATGAAGCGCTGGGACAACGGCCGCGACGTGATCGTGGTCGGCGATGCCGCCGGGCTTGTCGCGCCGGCTTCCGGCGAGGGCATCTATTACGCCATGGCAAGCGCCCGCTTCGTCGCGACCGCCGTGGATCAGGCCCTTTTGAGCGGCGATTCGCGCGCGCTGGCCGTTGCCCGCAAGCGCTTCATGCGCGCCCACGGCACCGTATTCTTCATCCTCAGGATCATGCAGAAGGTCTGGTATGCCAGCGACAGCCGCCGCGAACGCTTCGTCAGCATCTGCCGCGATCCGGACGTGCAACGCCTGACGTGGACGTCCTATCTCAACAAGGAAATGGGCCGTCCCGAACCGCTCGCCCATCTCAAGATCATGCTGAAAGATTTCGCCCACCTCTTCGGCGTCATCTCGCCTTGGGGGCGGCGCGCCTCGGGATCGCAGGAGAAGACCGGCGTGTAGAGCGGTTGCCCGTCAAGTGGAAGCCGCGCCGTTACTTTTCCGCGCGCGGCCAGCGGCTCCGCAGGTCGAGCAAATGCGCTCCGAGCGCGATGGCCAGCGGCACGGCGACGACGCTCCAACCGGTTCCCGTCAACGAAGCCCTCAGCGCCAGAAGCAGCCCGGCCCCCGCCGCGAAATTGGCGAGGAGCCCGACGATGCGCGGTCCTTTGCCGGTTTTGCGCCGGTAGACGGCGATCACGGCAAGCTCAAGCGCCATCACCGCCAGGGCGATATCGACCACCCGGCCGGACGCGAATAGGTTTTCCATTGAATTGAGGCCTAGTCGTTAGGATTGCCTAGATATGGATCAGTTGCAGCTTACTTGACGAGCGAGGAAGGCTCAACGTACGGTCATGGACGTTCCCTGCGGAGATGACCATGAAGACTCCCCTGTTTGCGCTTGCCATCGCCCTTCTCGCCACCGTTCCGAGCCAAGCTGCCGGGGATGCGAAAGCCGGCGAAGTCGTGTTCAAGAAATGCATGGCGTGTCATGCGGTCGGCGAAGGCGCGAAAAACAAGGTCGGTCCCGCGCTTAACGGCGTCATCGGCTCGGTCATTGGCAAGCACCCGGAAGACTATAAGTTCTCCAAGGTCCTCGTGGAACTTGGGGAACAGGGCAAGGTATGGGACGAGGCAAACCTGACGGCATGGCTCACCAACCCCAAGGCCTTCGCGCCGGGAACGAAGATGGCCTTCGCCGGGCTGAAGAAGCCGGAAGACATCGCCAACGTGATCGCCTACCTTCAGACGTTCCCCTAATCGGGCGCTTCAGACCGGCCGGGGCCGCCCATCGCGGTCACCGGCGGATCGGCTCGGCACGAAGGGCGTTAGGCGCGCATCCGGCATAGCCGGCTGCGATCATAGCGCGTCAGCCAGGACGGCTCGCATGAAGGACCCGCTCCGCCACCGCAAGGTCGAGCATCTCGAAGCCGTCTTGAACGAAGACGTTTCCGCGCGAGACGTGACGACCGGGTTCGAGCGCCTGCGCTTCGTTCACGACGCGCTCCCGGAGCTTGACCTCGGCGCCGTCGATCTCAGCACAAGCTTTCTCGGCCGCCGCTTGAAGGCACCGCTGCTCGTCAGTTCCATGACCGGGGGACCGGCCGCCGCCGGGCGCATCAACGCGGCGATCGCGGAAGCCGCCGGGCGGCTCGGCATCGCCTTCGGCGTCGGGTCGCAGCGCGTGGCGCTGGAAGCGGGCGCGATCGACGGTTTCAGCCCCGAACTGCGGCGTCGGGCCGGGCCGGTGCCCATCCTCGCCAATCTCGGCGCGGCTCAGATCACCACCGGCGCCGCGCTCGACCTTGCCCGCCGCGCCCTTGATATGATCGAAGCCGACGCGCTGATCATCCACCTCAACCCCCTTCAGGAAGCGCTGCAAGCCGAAGGCGACCGCGACTGGCGCGGCATTCTCGGCGCGATCGAGCGGCTGGCCGCATCCGGCATCGGCCCGATCGTCGTCAAGGAGGTCGGCTTCGGGCTGTCGGCGGCGGTTGCCCGGCGGCTTTGGGACGCCGGGGTCCGCATCCTCGACGTCGCGGGAGCCGGCGGCACCAGTTGGGCCGCCGTCGAGGCGGAGCGGGCCCCGAACCCCCGCGCGCGGGCCACCGCCGAGACGTTCCGCGACTGGGGCATCCCCACCGCCGACGCGCTCGTCGCCGTGCGCGCTACGTGTCCCGAGGCCACCGTCATCGCGTCCGGCGGCCTGCGCTCCGGGCTCGATGCGGCCAAAGCGATCCGGCTCGGGGCCGACCTTGCAGGCTTTGCCGCCGCCGTACTCCCGGCCGCGCTCGCCGGCCCCGACGCCCTCGCCGACCATTTCCAACGCCTGATCGACGAGCTTGCCATCGCCTGCTTCTGCACCGGCAGCGCCAACCTCGCCGCCCTTGCAAAGGCGCCGATCACCGGCTTTCAGCCCGTGCTCTAACTTTCCGCCTCGTAAACATCCCCCGGCCGGAACGGTTTGAACCGTTCATGGGCGATCCCGCGGGCCGTCAGCGCTTCGGCCAGCGCCAGCGGCGGCGTGTCGATGCCCTCGTCGGTCAGTTGAAACGTTCCCCAGTGATAGCCGATCGCCCGTTCGGCACCCAGATCTTCCAGGATCTGCACGGCCTCGTCCGGGTTGGCGTGCTGGGTCACCATGAACCAGCGCGGCTCATAGGCCCCGATCGGCAGCACCGCCAGCGTCGGCGCTCCATGACGCGCGCGAAAATCGCGAAATACCGCTCCGTCGTGATAGGCCGTATCGCCGCAGAGATAGACGAGCCCGGCCGGACCATGCAGCGCGAAGGCCGTCCACAGCGCCATCCGCCGGTCGTTCAGCCCGCGCGCCGACCAGTGGTAGGTCGGCTCCAAGGTCGCCGAGAGCGCATCCGACAGAACCATGCGCTCGCCCCAATCGTAAGCGTCCACCCGCGCGCCCGGAACCGCCTGCCGGATCAGCGTGTCGTTGCCGAGCGCGGTCACGATGCGGGCGCCGTAAACCGCATGGATCCGCGCCAGCGTCGGCAGGTCGAGATGGTCGTAATGGTTGTGCGTGACCAGCACGAGATCAATCGGCGGCAAATGCTCGAACGCGATGCCCGGCCGGTTCACCCGCCGCGGCCCCACGAAGGAGAACGGGCTCGTGCGCTCGGCATAGACGGGATCGACTAGAATATTAACCCCCGCCGTCTGCACCAGCAACGAGGCGTGCCCGATCAACCCCACGCGCAAGCCGGAAACCCGCGCCGGCGGCCGGTCCGCGCCGGCGGGCGCAAGATCGGGCCAGGCCACCTTGCCCTTGCCGAAGCGCCAGGCGAGCAAGTCCCGTAAGGTCTTGTCCACCTCGCGCCCCGGCATGAAGAACCGCAATCCGTCGAAATGATCGCTGACGGGGCCTTGGTAATAGGGATTGGCGGGCTTTGCGGAAAACACACCGCCCCAATCGCGAAGAGCCGACAAAGGACGGGTCAAAACCCCAAACAACCCGCCACGTCGCATATCCGGCTCCTCATGAAAACTACCAAGGCCGATGATATGGGGTACGCAGGCGCCAGCAAAAAGGCATGTTCAGGCCGAGCCTTCCACCAGCTTGGCTCACCTGCGTGCAAATTCTCCACCGAGATCGCCCCAGCCGCGCCGATTTGCGGGCCAAGCGCGCTGCGGCCCCTTCCAAAACGGCATGGAGGCTGATGTTATCTGCATCGGTAACGGCCGGACAACGGGCCGACCAGACCGGAGGAACGACCTTGGCCACCTATGACATCCTCGATCCGCGCTTCGTTTCGCTCATTCACGGCAGCGCCAATCTGGAGCGGCTTCACACCGGCTGCCGCTGGGCCGAGGGTCCCGTCTACGTGCCCGCCGCCAAATCCGTGCTGTGGTCGGATATCCCGAACGACCGCCTGATGCGCTTCGACGAGACCGACGGCTCCGTCTCCATCTTCGAAAGCCCCTGCGGCTACCACAACGGCCACACCCTCGACGACCAAGGCCGCGTCATCGCCTGCGAACACGGCGGACGTCGCGTATCGCGCCTCGAACATGACGGCTGGTGGATCACGCTCGTCGACAGCATCGGCGGCAAGCGCCTCAATTCGCCCAATGACGCCGTGGTGAAAAGCGACGGCACGATCTGGTTCACCGATCCCTCCTACGGGATCGACAGCCACTACGAGGGCCATTTCGCCATCAGCGAGATCGGCGGCTGCCATGTCTACCGGTTCGACCCGATGACGGGCGAAATCGCCGCGGTCGTGACCGACATGGCCCGCCCGAACGGCCTCGCCTTCTCGCCCGACGAGAGCATCCTCTACATCGCCGACACCGGCGCAACGCATGTTCCAGGCACCCCGCCGGTGATCCGGGCCTATCCCATCGCGCCGAACGGGCGCACGGCCGGGACCGGGCGTATCTTTTCGCATTCGCCGTCCGGCCTTTACGATGGATTCCGCGTCGACCGGGCCGGCAATATCTGGACCTCCAGCCTCGACGCGATTTGCACCTATGCGCCCGACGGCACGCTCATCGGCCGCATCCCCATCCCGGAAATCGTGTCGAATGTCTGCTTCGGCGGGCCCAAGCGCAACCGCCTCTACATCACGGCGCAGACGTCGCTTTACGCGATCTACGTCAACACCCACCCGGTCGGCTGGTAGGGCGCCGAAAGGCCGTGTCAATCCGTGACGGTACAGACGACAAGCTTAAGCCTTTCGATATACGACAATTGGAGGCGTACCCTGCAGAGGGTGCACATACCCCACGCATGGTCTCATCAAGGCCCATAATGGTTAAAATAGTTACATGAACGACTTCGAGAGGCCCTATGACACTAACCGCCCATACCACCGCATCAGCGCTCCGGGGCACCCCCGTGCAAAACGTGGACCTGCAAACCTCAGGGCTGGGCGGCTGTGCCGGGTTCCTGGATGAAGCCGACCTTATCTTGATGCGCAGCGCGTCGGACCCGCGCGACCTCATCGCGATCATAACGGCCGGCGCGGTCCAAACGTCCGTTACCTTCGATCGATTTTTCGAGACGCAGCGGGATTTGACCATCCCCATCGGCGTGCCGCTCCAAGCGCACCTTGCGCTTCCAATCCTCAACACCCTGCTCGAAGATGCCGGTGTGGACGCCACGACCGACCAAAGCCCGTTCGATGCGGCTCAGGCGTTCGGTTCGCTCGCCTTGGTGATGAGCAATCTTCCCGCCGCTCTCGCCGCTTCAAACCGCGCCCGGTAACGGTCGTCGGTCTGGCACCAGCGGTGAACCACGGGCACGGACGGCATTCTCGGCCGGCTGCAAGCCCGGACCAAAGGTTCCCCGGATGCGACGAGCCTGCAAACCTCGTCGCGCGTCGTCTCATCGAACTTGCTCGGCCTGGACCGCACGGTTTCAATCCTCCTCTGCTTGAAGACGGCGGCCTCTATCCGCCGACCGCAAAAACCGCCTTGGAAACGAAGAAGCCTTCCGCGAAGCGCTCGGGCGCACGGCATTCCATGCCCCGCAGGCGCGCGAGCCCGCGAAACGTCTCCCCGTCGAACCAGTCCTTGGAGCGCTGCGACCCGAAATGGGCATCGAGCAACGCGATCTTCCGCTCCATGAGCGCGGCGGTTGCCGGCGCGTAGACATTCGGCCGACCGAGATCGCCGTCCCATTTCGGAATCTCATATTCAAGAATCATATGGTTGCGGAAAATGTTCCAGGTGAGATCCCCGACCGTCCGGTGATCCTGATGGGCGTCATCCCGCCGATGGGTCAGGATCACGTCCGGCCGGAACCGGTCGCGGATATCGATCAGCGCCGCTTTGAGGCCGCGCACCTCCTGGGGAAACAGCCCGTCCTCGAAGCCGTGCAGTTCGATCCGGCGGTCCGCCGCTCCGGCGAGAAAGGCCGCCGCCGAGGCTTCCGCTTCCCCTGCTCGCGCGCCCGGCGCGGAGAGAACCGTCCACACCACCTCGACCTGCGCACCCGCTGCAATCCAGCCAAGGATCGTCGCCCCTGCCCCGATCTCGATGTCGTCGGAATGCGCGCCGAGGCAGAGGAGCCGCAGCCGTTCGCCCGGCTGCACCACCGTCAGCGGCATCATGATCCGGCCACCGCCAGGACCGATGCGCGCTCCTGCATCACCGGCTGCGGGCGCCAGGGGGTCTTGCCGTTCTCCACCATGTCCTCAAGGATCTGGCGATCCTTCAGCGTGTCCATCGAACGCCAGAATCCCTCATGCTTGAGGGCCATCAACTGATCATCCGCGATCAGCCGGGCGAAGGGGTCGAGCACCAGTTCCTCGCCCTCGCGCATATAGTCGAAAATCTCCCGGCGGAAGATGAAATAGCCCCCGTTGATCCAGATGTCCGACCGGTCCGAACTCTGGAACGCCTTGACGCGCCCCTCGCCGTCGATGTCGGCGAGGTGATAGGTCAGCGGCGGCCGCACCGCCAGGAAACAGGCGATCTTGCCGCTCGCCTTGAAGCGCGCCACCGCGTCGTCGAGGTTGAGGTCGGTCAGCCCGTCGCTATAGTTGGCGAGAAACATCTCCTCGCCCTTCACCTGATCGCGCACCGCCCACAGCCGTTCGCCGATATTGCGCCAGATCCCCGTGTCGATCAGCGTGATGCGCCAATCGACCGGCGGCTCCTCCAAGAGCTCCACCCGGCCTCCGCCTTCCGAAACCACGCAGTCCGCATAGGTCTGCGGCCGGTAGTTCAGGAAGAACTCCTTGACGATGTTGGCCTTGTAGCCAAGGCAAAGCACGAAGTCCTTGTGCCCGTAATCGCTGTAATACTGCATCACATGCCACAGGATCGGCTGATGCCCGACCGGGATCATGGGCTTGGGCACCGCCTCGGAATATTCCCGGATCCGAGTTCCAAGCCCGCCGCAGAACAACACGACTTTCATGGCGAGACCTCCTTGGGATCGATCACGGCCACCTCGGGGATCGGCACCACGAACTTGCCGCCCCATTCGCCGATGCCGCGCATTTGCGACACGATTTCGGTCTTGAGGTTCCACGGCAGGATCAGCACGAGATCGGGCTTTGCCTCGGCAAGCGCCTCCACCGGCTTGATCGGAATCCGCATGCCGGGCGTAAAGCGCCCGTGCTTGTAGGGGTTGCGGTCCACCGTGAAGTCCAGGAAATCGGGCCCGATGCCGCAATAGTTGAGCAGCGTGTTGCCTTTTCCGGGCGCGCCGTAGCCGCAGATCGTCTTGCCCTCGTTCTTGGCCGCGATCAGGAAGGCGAGAAGATTGCGCTTGGTGCGCCGCACCTTCTCGCCAAACGCCGCATAGGTCGCAAGATCGCGGAAACCGGACGCCTCCTCCCGCGCGATCAGCGCCCCCACCGCCTCCGACACCGGATGCGAGGAATCCGGCCGCGCCAGATAGACCCGCAGCGACCCGCCATGCGTCGGGATTTCCTCCACATCGATCACCACGAGGCCGTGGCGCTCGGCCATGGTCCGCACCGTGATCAGCGAGAAGTAAGAGAAATGCTCGTGGTAGATCGTATCGAACTGGTTCTCCGCGATCAGCTTTTCCAGATGCGGAAACTCCAGCGTCACCACCCCCTCCGGCTTCAGGAGGATCGCCATTCCCGCCACGAAGTCGTTGAGGTCGGGCACCTGCGCGAGCACGTTGTTGCCGATGATGAGGTCCGCCCCAAGGCCCTCCGCCACCATTGCCTCGGCCAGCCGCACCCCGAAAAAGTCCACCCGCGTCGGCACCCCGGCCTTAACCGCGACCGCCGCCACATTCGCCGCCGGCTCGATCCCGAGGATCGGCACACCGAGGGCTGGAAAATGCTGGAGCAGATAGCCGTCGTTGCTTGCAAGCTCCACCGCAAGGCTATCCGCGCCAAGCCCCAGCCGCGCCGCGATCATCTCGCAATAGGCCTTGGCGTGAGCCACCCACGACGTCGAATAGGATGAAAAATACGCGTATTCGGTGAAGATATGCTCCGGGCTCACATACTCGTTGAGCTGCACCAGGAAGCAGCTCTCGCACACCAGCGCATGCAGCGGATAATAGGGCTCCATCTCGTCCGCCCGGTCCGCCGCCACGAAGCTTTCGCAGAGCGGCGACATGCCGAGATTGGCGAAGCTATGGGTCAGCCGCGTTCCGCAGAGGCGGCAATGCGGGCCTCCCTCAACGGCGGAATGGGTATGCGAACCGGTCGTCAGGGCATCCATGCCAAGGCTCCTCGCCCGGCGCATGTCCCCGCTTGAAGCGGTTCGGGCATGCGCGCGATCCATGTTTCGTCCGGCGGGCCGAAGCGGCCGGGTCCAGACGCGATCACTCTAGTCGGGTCGGTGAAGCGGGCGAGCCGGGCATGCGGTCGAAGCGGGGGGTGCCGGGCGGCTAGCCGTCTTAGCCAGAGGTGGTAGCGGCCCCGGCATGGGGGCGGCAGCTTTGCTAGGGATAAGCGTCAAGACAGCCGCTCAAGCAGCAGGATCCAGTCGCTCGTACCGTCGGTGCGGGGTCCCGGCGAGGTGAAGGTCCGCGCCCGCTCTGTTGAGAAGGGACTGCCGGAAATCCGGTTGTATTTCCCACTCGCCGGGCTGAACCAGCGGGCCTCCACCAAGCTCCCGGCCATCTGCCTCAAATCGATCGTGAAGGTCCGCCGCGACGGGAAATAACCGACCGCGAGCCGTTTATCCGCGCTCCGCGTCATCACGGCATAATCGGCCAAGCCCTGGCGGCCGGCGCCGGCGGTGAGAAGCACGCCGTCCAAGTCCGGCTGGAGCGAATACCACCTCAGTCCCCTGAAAAAACCCGCCGCGCGCGCCAGATCGCGCGATCCCGGACCGCCCAGCGCCTCCGTCCAGCCTTTCGCGAATTTGCCGTCGCCGAAGCCGTAATTCGGAGCGCCGGGCGCTGCGAACGGCCAGATCGGATAGTTCCCGAATACAAAACCCGCCCCGCCGGTCAAAATCGGACCATACATCTGCTCGCGCCAAGTGGCGGGCGAGGCCCCATGCTCGTTTTCATAGGTGCCCTCAATGAAAATGAACGGCCTCACGCCCGCATTCAGCGCCCGCGCCGCCAGCCCCGGCCGGTGCTGCGTCCCGGTTTCGTAGGAATAGATCGTGTCGATATCGATGTCCGTCAGCCGCTTGTCGGCCGCGGGCGCATCGCCCGAACCCCAGTGATAGGCGTGCATCGCAGCGGGGACGGTCTCGTCGATCCCCGCCTTGATCGCGAGCACCAACTTCAGATCGCTATCGGAGGGTGTGGTATCGCCCCCGTGCGTCCAGATCACATTGGGATAGGCCCGCAGCCGCGTGCCCAAGAGCCGGCCGTAGGCTTTCAGCCGCGCCGGCCCGTTCGCCCGCATTTCAGCGCACCAGCCCTGCCCCCCGCAGCCGATGCCGACATAGGCCGGCACCAGCAGAACCCCGATACCCCGGTTCGCCGCCGCTTTCACCACCCATTCGACCCGATCGAGATAGGCTTTAGCGAGCGTGCTGAAATCATTGACGTTCGAAAACGGCAGCACGCCCTTGGCCGTCCGCCAGGGCGGCTGGTGCGAGGAGAACTGGTGCTCGATCAAATTGACGAGGATCAGGTTCACCCCGCGCGCCCTGCGATCGTCGAGATAGCGCAGCGTATCGGCGTCGGAGAGTTCCACGATCAGCGACCAAGCCGTATCGCCGACAAGCAAAACCGGCACCCCCTTCGCATCGACGAAAGACCGCTTGTCCGCGCTCGGTCTGATCGGCCAAGCAGTGCCCGCCGCAACGGCCGTACCCGCGCCGTCCGGCGCGCCGACGCACATCGCCAGCATCGCGCCGAGCAAGGCGCCAAGAAAACGCTTGAGCGTCATGTCGCGGCCTCCTCTTTTCCTAAAGCGTTTCCTCGTCCATGCACTTGATGGGCAAACACTCCAGAGTTCGGCCCCCCTTTGCCCGTCAGGACGGCCGGGGCTCGCCGGCTTCGAGCCCGCTCCACCGCCCGCCCGCGCCTTGCCGCCGCCGCAGGAGATAGCCGAGCGGCGGCAAAGCCAGCGTGCTTGGCGCAAGCCGGATAGCGAACTTGGCCAGCGCCAGCGCGGTCTTTCCCTCCCCGCGCGCCAGATGCGCGAAAGCCGACCAATAGGCCCGCTCGCCGAGGCTGCGGCGGGCCATGTCGCGATAGGCGCGCGTGTTTGGCAGCGCCGCCCCCTCGCGCGAAAAAAAGCTTTCGAAAGCCGCTTCGAATTGAAGGTTCCAAAGCTGGATATCGGCCACCGTCGCCGACTGATTATGGCCATGCACGCGCTGAAACGCCTGCACCGCATCCGTCTCGGCCGCGCCGCCATGGCAGGTGAACCGCATCCAGAGTTCCATGTCGTCGGTGTGGGTCAGCTCCGGCCGGTAAATCCCGGCCGCCTTTTGGACCGACGTGCGCACCACGCAGGTCGGGCCGGGCAGCGGATTGCGGCCGGTACCGCAGAAGCGGCGCAACAGCGCGTCGCCACTCATCACCCGCCATTCGGCCTCGCCCGCGTCACCAAGCGAACTGGGAAGCGGGTCATCCGGCCCGATCGCGGTTGCCCGCCCGAAGCTCAGATGCACGTCCGGGTGCCGGTCCATCACCCCGGCCGCGCGGGCGAGCGCGCCGGGCGCCAAGAGATCATCGGCGCACAAGATCA
This sequence comes from Oharaeibacter sp., assembly GCA_051861205.1. Lineage (GTDB taxonomy): Bacteria > Pseudomonadota > Alphaproteobacteria > Rhizobiales > Pleomorphomonadaceae > JBHYDC01. The sequence goes on along the minus strand of JBHYDC010000002.1, from coordinate 222,759 downwards.
GAAAGTAATCGGCCGCCGCCCAAGCGACACCTGCGTTGAAGGAGGCGTGCGGACCAAGGTTGCGGCTGCGCGCGACCACCTCCACGCGCCCGTCGCGGTGCGCCAAGTCCCGCGCGATGTCCGCGCTGCCGTCGGTTGAGGCGTTGTCGACGATGAGCACGCGCACGTCGACACCCTCCTGACCGAGGATGCTTGCCACGCAGTCGGCGAGATAGCGGCCGTATTGGAAGGATGGCACCACCACATCGACGCTTGCCATCGCTCCCCTCCTCTCGCGCCCCGACGAACACGACCGAACACGGCCCGGCGGCATCGATCATGCGGAACTCTTCCGTCGTCCTCCCCGCCGGACAAGCGCGCAGAAGGGGTAGACCTCGGTGCCCGTTCGGCAGGCGCACGCCCGATCTGATGACCGGAACCCGCGCTGCAACCAAACTATTCTCCCCCTGCCGGCGCCGGACGCCGGGGTCAACGATGGATCGGGGATACGGGGTGGCAAGCGTCAGACGGGCTTTATTTCTCGCCACGGCCGAACGGCACGTCGGCATCGCGATCAACTTCGTCACGATCGCCGTTCTCTCCCATCTGCTCTCGCCCGCCGAGATCGGCGTCGCGGCGATCGGCAATTCCGTCGCCGCCATGGTGATTGCGCTCAGGCAGTTCGTGACGCCGGATTATCTCATCCAGCGCGGCGAAATCGTCCGCTCCGACGTGCACACCGCCTTCACGGTGCTGATGATCTGCTCGATCGGCATCGCCGCCATCCTTTTGGGCGGCGGCATCTGGATCGCCGAGTTCTACGGCGATCCAAGGCTGGTGCCGTTTCTCGTTATCCTCGCCATTGCCGCCCTCATCGACCCCTTCGCACTGCCAATCACAACGCTGATGCGCCGCGATATGGCGTTCGCGGATTTGGCCGTCGTCAACATCGCCACCGGCTTCTTCGCGGCGGTCACGATGATCACGCTCGCCTTCCTCGGCTACGGCGTGATGAGCTTTGCCAGCGGCACGCTGGCCGCCACGCTTGCAACGCTCGTGATCACGCTCGCCTATCGTCCGGATTTCTGGATCTTCCGCTTCTCACTGAAAAACGTCCGCGACATCCTCGCCTTCGGGGGCTGCAACGGCATCACCATCGTCATGGACCGCGCCTATGAGGCGCTACCGCAGCTCTTGATCGGGCGCTTCCTGCCGATCGCCTCGGTCGGCATCTACAACCGGGCCAATGTGCTCAGCGGCGTGCCGGACCGCGTGATCTTGGGCGGCGTTTATTCGATCGCGCTGCCCGCCCTCAGCATCGCGGCACGCACCGGCCAGCCGCTCTCGCAGCCCTATCTTCGGGCGCTCTCCTTCATCACGGTCTTTCACTGGCCCTCGCTGATCGTGCTCGCCCTTCTCGCCCACCCCGCCGTCAACATCGTGCTCGGTCCGCAGTGGGGCGAGGCAATCCCGCTTTTGCAGGTGCTGTGCCTTGCCAGTCTGTTCTGGTTCCCGGTCATTCTCACCCAGCCGGTGCTGATCGCGCTCGGCCATATCCGGGAAAACCTTGTTTCAACGCTGATCAGCCGGCCCATCGCAGCCATCATCCTTGCCGCCGCCAGCCCCTTCGGCCTGATAGCGCTCGCGCTGAGCCAGTTTCTCGCCTTGCCGTTCCAGATGGTGGTGTCGCTCTTCTTCGTGCGCCGCCATGTTCCCTTCACCGGCCGCGAATTCATCGGCGCGATCGGGCCAAGCGCGATCGTCTCGCTATTCAGCGCTGCGGGGCCGGCCGGACTCGTCGCCCTCAACGGCTTCCAGTTCGACCTCACGATCGTCGAAACCGTGCTCGCCGGCGTGTTGGCCGCAGCCGGCTGGATCGCCGGCATCCGGTTCGCCAAGCACCCGGTTCTTGCCGAGGTTGAAACCTTCCTGAACCTTGCCACCAGGTCGGTCCGCCCCGGCGCCCTCCGGTCCCGCTTCACGCGGCCCCCATCCAAGGAAAGCGCATGACCGACATGACGCTTCAAGGGCGCACCCGCGCCGCATCAGGTCCGCGCATCGCCTTCTTCGGCCTATTTGGAAACGGCAATTCGGGTAACGACGGATCGCTGGAAGCGATGTTGATCGCGGTGCGCAAACGCGTGCCCACCGCACGCATCACCTGCGTCTGCGCCGATCCGGACCGGATCCGCCAAGCCTTCGGCGTCTCTACCCTGCCAATCGGACATTCGCCCATCGGCAGCCGCCTGCTTGGAAAGGCCGACCGGCTGCTCGCCGGTTTTCCCCACCGGATCGTCAGCTTCCGCCGCGCCATCCGGGCGCTGCGCGGCACCACGCTGTTCGTCGTCCCCGGCACCGGCATTCTCGACGATTTCGGCGAGGGTCCGCTCGGCGTGCCGTGCGTGCTCCTCGGCTGGTGCGCCGCCGCCCGGATCGCCGGCGCGAAGGTCGCCTTCGTCAGCATCGGCGCCGGCCCGATTGAAAGCCGCATCAGCCGCGTTCTCATGAAGGCCGCCGTGAAGCTGGCCGACTACCGGTCCTATCGCGACGAGCAATCCCGCGATTTCATGACCTCGATTGGCTTCGACACGTCGGGCGACCGCGTCTACCCCGATCTCGCCTTCGCGCTGCCGGCCCCCAAAGCGGCTCCCGTGGCGAACGGCCGGCTCACCGTCGGGCTCGGCGTCATGGCCTATTACGGCTGGCGCAACGATCCCGCCGCCGGGGCCGCCACCCACACCCGCTACGTCCAGACGATCAGCACCTTCGCCGATTGGCTGCTCGGCGAGGGGCACCGCGTCCGCATCCTGATGGGCGACGCCGCCGACCGCGAAACGGTGAGGCGCGTCATTCTCACCTTGCGCGCCGACACGATCATTCCCCCCGGCGATCTTGAAGCCGACCCCATCGCCTCGCTCGGTGACCTGATACGCCAGATCGCCAAAACCGATGTCGTCGTGGCCACCCGTTTTCACAACATCATCTGCGCGCTGAAGCTCGGCCGACCCACCATCTCCATCGGCTACGCCCGCAAGAACGACGTGCTGCTCCAAGAGGCCGGCCTTGGCGCCTATTGCCAGAGCATCGAAGCGCTCGATCTCGATCGCCTGAAGGATCAATTCCGCAGCCTCGTCGCCAACCGCGCCAGCTTAACCCTCGGCATCCAAGCCATGGTGGACCGCTTCAAGGGCGAGCTCCTGGAGCAGGAAGTCCACATTACCGACATGCTTTTGAACCCAACCGAACCCGCCGACGCTTCGAGAGAACGCCCATGATCTTTGAGAAGACGACCCTCGATGGTGCCTTTCTTATCATTCAAACCCCTGCCGCCGACGAGCGCGGCTTCTTCGCGCGCACCTATTGCGAGGACGAATTCGGCGAGGCCGGATTGGAGACCCGCTTCGTCCAGCACAGCCTTTCCTACAACGCCAAGTCCGGCACGCTGCGCGGCCTGCACCTTCAGCGCGAACCCCATGCGGAGGTCAAATTCGTCGGCTGTACGCGCGGGGCGATCTATGACGTCATCGTCGACATGCGCCCGCATTCGCCCACTTATCGCCAGTGGCAAGGCTTCGAACTGACGGCCGAAAACCGCAATCAGCTCTATATCCCGCGCGGCTTTGCCCACGGCTTTCAGACGCTCTGCAACGATACGGAAGTCCGCTATCTCATCTCGGATCTCTACGTTCCGGCGGCGGCAAGCGGCTATCGCTGGAACGATCCGGCCTTGTCGGTCCGCTGGCCGATGCGGCCGACCGCGATGTCCGACAAGGACCGGGTCTGGCCGCTGATCGTGCCGGTCTCGGCCTGATCAACAAGGAGGCCGTGCGCGGCCAGCACATCGGCGGTATCCGCGATGACGGCGAAGGGCAGCCCGGCGCGCTCGGCCATGTCCAAAAGGCTGTTCCGGCCGTCGGCAAGGTTCAGCACCCACAGCATCGCCATGGTTTTTTCGGGCGCGTCCTTGTCGCCGCCAAGCGCGGTGTAGAGCCCGCGCCGGCCAAGCTGCGGCTCGCCCTTGGGCGACGTATTTACCGGGCGCTTGTCCCGCTCCAGGATGTCGATCACGGAAAGAACAAGCTCGAACGAGCGCGCCAGATGCTCCGGCCGGACCAGATCGAGATTGTCGGCCGACGTGTGATACTCCGGGAATTGCCCGAATTGGCTGCGCTGGAAAAGCCCCACCGGCAGATCGAATCCCGGCGAGCAGAACTGCCGCTCATCATAGCCATAGGGGAAGAAATCGATCACCTGCGCGCCGGCGCCCGCCCTTTCCAGCACATGCGCCACGGCCCGGTCGATCTTGGCATGCCCGCGCCGGCTGCGCTTATACACCGGCCCGCCGCCATCGCCGACGCAGGAGACCACCAGCCCGTGCCGGATGCGTCCGAGCTTTTCCTCGTTGCGCGTCAGCCAAGCCAGCGACCCGATCGTGCCCGGCGCGAACAAAAAACGATAGCCGAAGCGCCGCCGCTGCCCTTGGAGATGCCGGGCCAGCATCGTCAGCAGCGCCAGCCCCGAGCAATTGTCGTTGGCGAGCGAGGGGTGGCAGATATGCGCGCTGAAAAGCACCTCGTCATCAGTCTCGCCCGGCAGAAAGCACTCGCCATAGGTCAGGCTTCCCGCCTGCAAGGTGGCGTCCACCACCACGTCATAGTCGCCCTCCGGCAGCGTCAGAAATACCGAATGAGGCAGGCAGAAGCCCCAGCGTTCCTGGTAATAGGAGGTGCGGTAGGGGATAACGTCCGGATGATCCGGGTCGGTGTAGAGAAAGGGCTTCAGCTCGCTCAGCGTCATGCGGGCATGAACCGGGGCGGAATAGTTCAGCACGGCCAGGTTGGAGCAGGCAAAGTCGATCACCGTCTTGCCGCTTTGCACATGGCGCACATAGGCGTCGCGGATCGTCCATTCCTTGGGAATGGTCCAATCGAACACCGCCGTTCCCGTCGGCACCTCGTGGCGCTTGATGTCGATGGACTTACCAAGGATGGCGAGCGTTTGCCGCACGCCATCCCCGGTGATGCTCCGGCAGATCGGATAGATCGCCTCCACAAGCCGGAAGATTTCAGCGCCGATCGTCACCGGCGGGGGAGGCGCGCCACGCATGGTTGCACTCACTCCGCCGCTACGTTAGCCGCGGTATTGGCCGAAGGTTCCTGCCGCCGCAGATCCGGCCCGAGCATGCCGCTCCCCATCAACATCTTGATGTGCCCGATGCGCTGGTAGACCGGGCCCTCGAAAGCCTCCAGCGTCAGGTCGGCCGCCATGTAAGCCGCGTAGAGTTGCTCGGCGCCGCGCTTTGGATCCCACTCCGGCGCGAAGTCCGGCAGCACGCGCGCGATCTTGTCAAAGCTCACCTGATACGACCGCTTGTCCGGCCCCGCGTCCGGCGCAAGTTCCAGCCGGCAGCCCGGCACCACGCTCGCCACGATCTCGGCGATATCGCGGATCCGGTAGTTGTGCGCGGTCACGCCCACGTTGAAGGCTTCATTGAACACCGCCGCGCGCGGCGCCGTCAGCGCGGCGATGAAAGCGCGTGAGATATCTTCGATATGCACGATCGGCCGCCACGGCGATCCATCGGATTTCAGATGCACCACGCCCGTCGTCACCGCCCAAGCGGTCAGATTGTTGAGCACGATATCGAAGCGAAGCCGGGGCGAAACGCCATAGGCGGTGGCCGGGCGCAGATAGACCGGGCAGAAGCTTTGATCGGCCAGCTCGGCGATATCCCGCTCCGCCATCACCTTGGACCGGCCATAAGGCGTCACGGGGTTGAGCGCGCCGGTCTCGTCGATCATCGCCGCGTCGGAAAGGCCGTAGTTGCTGCAAGACGAGGCGAACAGGAAGCGCCCCACCCCCGCCGCCTTCGCGGCCTTCGCCATCGCCACGCTCGCGCGGTGGTTGATGTCGTAGGTGATATCCGGGTTGAGATCGCCGAGCGGATCATTCGACAGCGCCGCCAGATGGATCACCGCGTCGAAGCCATCGAGATCGCGCGGCGTCACATCGCGCACGTCCTTCAGGATGGTCGGCACCGGCGTGATCGCCCCGCCGGCTGCAAAGGTGCAGCGCGCGTAGAGGTCGCTGTCATAACCCCTCACATCATGCCCCGCCGCAATCAGCATCGGCACCATCACCGAGCCGATATAACCACGGCTCCCCGTCACCAGAACTTTCATCCGACTGTCTCCTTGATAAAACGAAAGGCCTTCACGCGGCCGGCGCGGAATTAAAGCGGCGGTAGACGACCTCCGAGGGCCGCCCCACGAGGTGCTTCTCCACCCCGTCACCGAGCGCGCGGGCATAAACGGCGAGCGCGCCGTCCACCGCCTCGATCGTCCGGTCCACGTCCTCGGCCTGATGGGCGTAGCTCACGACCAGCGAGGGCATCAGCACGCCGCGCCGGATCGTCTCTTGCAGGAACAGGGTGCGAAACGCCTGGCTCGGCCGGTGTTCGGCGTCGAGCGTGGCGGTCACGAGATTGCACGGCTTGCCGATCACCTTCACATGGTCCGCCAGCCCATGCGCCGCGATGACCTGATCGAGGCCAGCCTTCAGCCGGGTTCCGATCGCGGCCAGATACTCGGCCACCGGCTCGGTCTCATAGATCCGCATGGTCGCGATGGCGGCGGCCAGCGCATGGGTTTCCGCGCCATGCGTGGTGGACAGCAGGAACACCCTCGGGCGGTCGGTATGGTCCAGTCCGCCAAGCCGCATGAACTCCCGCTTGCCGGCAAGCGCCGAAACCGAGAAGCCATTCCCCATCGCTTTGCCGAAACAGGAAAGATCCGGCTCGATATTGTAGACATGCTGCGCCCCGCGCGCATGCCAGCGGAACCCCGTGATCATCTCATCGAGCACGAACAACGCGCCGTTGTCATGCGCCAGCCGCTTTAGGCCGGCGAGGAACCCCTCGGAGGGGTCGGCCAGCCGCGCCGGCTCCAGGATTACCGCTGCGATCTGACCCGGATACCGCGCGAACAACGCTTCGGCGCTGGGCAGATCGTCATAGCGAAAGGTCACCGTCAGCGCCTTGGTCGCCTCCGGCACGCCGGCATCCATCGCCGTCGTGCCGATGAACCAGTCGTCGACGGAAAAGAACGGGTGATCGGCGCAGATCGCGATGAGATCGCGCCCGGTGTAGGCGCGCGCCAGCCGGACCGCGCCGGAGGTCGCGTCCGAGCCGTCCTTGCAGAACTTCACCATGTCGGCGTTGTTGATCAGCGCCAGGAACTGTTCGGCGCATTCCGCCTCGATCGCCGCCGGCCGGGTGAAGTTGCAGCCGTTCCGAAGCTGGCGCTCGGCTGCCCTGATCACCTCCGGATGGGCATGGCCGAGCCCAACCGCCCGGTTGCCCATGCCGTATTCGACGAACTCGTTGCCATCGACATCCCAAACCCGGCACCCCGCCCCCTTCGCGATGAAGCCCGGCGACAGAACGGGATATTGATCATCGCCCTTGGCATAGGTGTGGGCGCCGCCTGGAATCAGCTCATGAGCCCGCCGCCGCAGGCGGTCCGATGTCGCAAAGGACTGTGAGTTCGGGATCATCCATCTCTCCAGCGGCCGGGTTTTCGAAGGCTATACTTGCGCTCCGCCGCCGTTTCACAAGCGTCAAAGGCGCCGCCCGGAAGGGACCGCACGCAAAACCTAGCGTGAATCCAAGCTCAATTCGGCTGTCTGAGAGACGTGCAAGCTATTGCGCATCCGGTGGAAGAGCGAGCGAAAGACGTAGGGGGTATGTTCTCAAGGTGAGAACCGAAGGCAGGGGTGCCCCCGGTGTGGGTATCCGATGTTCTCTCGACCGCGCCGTCACCCTCCATGCGGGTAACCTTAAGCGGATGCACTCCCGTGTTGATAATCGCGATACAAATTGCGTTTCTGACATCCGGACCACGATTTCCGCAGGTCATTTACTTGCAACGGGGTAGACGCCTTTACCTCTCGCGGTGATGGGCCTCCTCAACGAACGGATCCCCATGGACCCTGCCGCCCTGTGACCAGCGTCACAGTCGGCCGGATCAAACTATGCATAATCCATCACAACACGAGGCAGCGGGGGTTGATACAGCGATAAATCGTTAACGCGATATCGCCCTCCAAAGCATCCGGTGGGAACGTGTTACCCGCAAGATTGGTCGGAACCGGCTTTATGCTTACAGGTGATGGAAGCATGACGCCGAATACTATCGGCTGATTTAGATTAGGAGAGAAATTATGAACATAAAGCCCAACCAGATCAGCATTCTATCGTCAGGCATCACGAGTAGCGAACTGTCGGACTATGGTGCGCGGCCCGGCGATCTCGCCCTGTCCGCCTTCGCATCCGAGGATCGCAGCGGGTCTGCGGCGGTGCTTGACGGTACGGTCGAAATCGCCGTCATCGACGACCGTGTGCTGCTGCGCGAGTGCTTCGCCCGCAGTCTGGTGATGATCCAGGACGATTTGGCGATCCGGCATTTCTCCGCGCTGGAGGATTTCGCGGTCGCCGCCGCCGAGCCCGACACCCGGATCGGTCTTGCGCTGATGTGCGTGGAGTGGCGCAAGTCCAGGTCGGCCGAATACTTGCGCCAGATCGCGAATACTGCCGCAGCCTTCCCGAAGATCGAAATCATCCTGATGTCCGATATCGACGACTTCAACGAAATCATGTCGGTCATGGAAAGCGGCGCGCGCGGCTATATCCCCACCAGCGTGCGGCTCGAAGTGGCGCTGCGCGCCATGCACCTCGTCAAAGCAGGGGGAGCCTACATCCCCGCCAGCGTTCTTCTGTGGTCCAACCAGATCATCAAGGAGATGTCGCAGGCGCCCAAGCATCGCACCGACACCGACTTCACGCCGCGCCAGCTCGCCGTTGCCGAGGCGCTGCGTCGGGGCAAGGCTAACAAGCTGATCGCCTATGAACTGAACATGTGCGAAAGCACGGTCAAGGTTCATATCCGCAGCATCATGAAAAAGCTGAAGGCGAAGAACCGGACTGAAGTATCCTTTATTATGAACAAGCTGATGAATGGCGAAGATATCATCAAGAAACCGGCCAACCACACGCCAATCACTTGGTGATTTTCCGCAAAACTCATTTTAACTCAATTCATGGGGCTTATCCGTGATTGTTTCCGATCGTGCATTGTCCGGTGCAGCCGAGTCCGTTCAGCCGTTACGGCTGATCGCCTGGCACAAATGGCTGGTGCTGGCTCCCATCGCCATCGGTCTCGGGCTCGGCTGGTTCGTCTTCAAGACGACCCCATCGCGCTATGTCGCCCAAGCCGTGCTGGCGCTCGACGCCCGCAACATGGAGGTGATCCCGTCCGCGGCGGTCATCTCCCGGCTGCCCCAGGAAAACCCGGTGTTGCGAACGGAACTCGACTTGATCTCGTCCCGGTCGATGGCGGAAAGCGTTTTGAACCGTTTGCCGCCCTCCGCCCGGGCGGAAATGGTGGAGATGATCGACCCACCGGATTGGCTGGGCACCACCATCGGCAACGTCACCGGCTATGTCGCGGCGCTGTTCGGCGGCCCCTTGCCGTCGGCGGAGGCTGCGGCCGGCCCCTCCGACATCGACCTCGTCGACCTCATGCGCTCGACCGTCGACGTTAGCAACGACGGCCGCTCCTACACGATCTTCCTCACCGTCACGACCACCAGTCCGGACCTTGCCGCGCTGCTCGCGAACACTTATGCCGACGCCTATCTTGCCCACCAGACCAGCGTACAGGAAGCGGCGACCCAGCGCGCCAGCGAGTGGCTCGGCCAGAAAGTCGAGGAACTCCGGACGAAACTGGAAATCTCCGAAGGGCTCGTCGGCAAGCTGCGGCGCGAGGCCAATCTGGTGCCGACCACAGGCCCCAGCCTTGCTGAGCAGCGCTTCGCCGCCCTCAATGCCGAGATCGCCAAGGCGCGGGCCGCCCGCGCCGACGCCGAGGCGAAGTTGACCACCGCGCTGGAACTCGCTGCCACGGCCGACAATCCGCATGCCCTCGACGCCTTCGCGGACGTGCTCAATGCCCCCCTCATCGGGCGCCTACGCGAACAGATGGCCACCTATGCCCGCAGCCAGCAGGAACTGGAGGAAACCGGTGCTTCCAACAGCCCGGATTTGCCGGCCCTGCGCATTCAGCAAGGCGCGCTCGAAAAGCAAATTCAACTGGAGATGACGCGCGTCGTCGACAGCCTGCGCAGCGACGTCACCGTATCCCAGCGCCGGGAGAAAGAGCTGCAATCCGCCCTTCAGCAAGCGATCGGCGAAGCCGCTTCGGAAAGCCAGGAAAGCATCCGCCTCAACCAGTTGGAGCGTGAAGCGTCGGCCACCCGCACGATCTACGAAACCTTCCTCAACCGCTACAAGCAGACCATCGAGCAGGAAGGCTTCGCCGCCCCCGAGGCGAGCCTGATGACGAGCGCGGTGCCCCCCGGCATGCCCACCAGCCCGCGCCTGCCGCCGCTTCTCGCCGTCGGCTTCATCGGCGGCGCGCTCACCGGCTTCGGGCTTGCCTTCGTGCGCGAGAAGATGGATGGCCGGATCCGCAACGGCCGCATGATCATGGAAGTCACCGGCGGTCCCATCGTCGGGTGGCTGCCGAAGACCGGATTCAGTCCGCGCACGCCGCCGCAGCTCCATCCGCTGCGAAAGCGCGAGTCGGCCTTCAGCCATTCCGTCAAGAAACTCCAGACGGCGATCATCCTGTCGCGGCGCATGCGCAAGGCGCGCGTCATCGCCATCACGTCGGCCGGTCCCGGCGAGGGCAAATCCACCGTGGCGGTCGCCCTTGCCCGGTCGCTCGCGGTGTCCGGCCGCCGGGTAATTCTGATCGACGCCGACGTGCGCAAACCCGCCGTCGCGCGCCTCATGCACATCCGCCCCGGCTTCGATCTCGGCGATATCCTGAAGGGCCACGCCGAACTCGGCGACGTGGTGACGCAAGACCCGATGTCCACCGCCGCCGTCCTCCCGTCCGCCCGGAGCGCCGACGGCCTGCAATCGGCCGGTCACGATAAGACGCTCGAACAGATCATCGCCACGCTGCGCGAGATCTACGACGTGATCATAATCGATACCCCGCCAATCCTCACGTCGGCGGACGCGGCGGTGGTGTCGGCGTTGTCCGACGGCGCGATCTTCCTCCTGCGCTGGCATCGCACCACGCTGGATGCGGCGGCATCCGCGATCCGCGAACTCCATCTCTGCAACATCGAAATCCTCGGCGTGGTCGTGAACCGCATGAACCGGACGCGCCACATGCATTACGCCGCCGGCGCGGCGGAGCCGGCCGAGCCCGGTGCGGTCCGCGCGCCTGCCTCCGTTCACCAGCTCTACGGCTGAAAATTTTCAAACTCGGTGGTCCTCATGAACCCGGTTTCCAAGCTTTCATTGCATCAAGGCCGTCCATCTTCTCTGAAACGCAGGCTCGCGGCCGCCGTGCTGACCGGCCTCCTCTCGGTCGCACCGGCGGCGGCTGCGTCTGGCTACCGCATCGGTGCTGGAGATATGCTCGCGGTTGCCGTGTTCAATCAGAAAGCGTTGTCGGGCCAGTTCAAGGTCGGACCGGAAGGCACGATCGACTTTCCGCTGGCCGGACGTATTTCCGTCGCGGGGATGACGAGTGCTGCAATAGCCGAAAAACTGCGCAGCGCGCTGGCCGGGCGCATCCCGTCCGGCTCGGAGCCGAGCGTCGAGGTCGTGGAGTATGCCCCGGTCTTCGTCGTAGGCGATGTGGAAAAACCCGGTCAATATCAATTCCGGCCGGGCATGATCGCGCTTGAACTCGTGGCGCTTGGCGGCGGCGGGCGCCGCACCGAAGCCGCAGCGGCGGCGAACCCAACGCTCCAGATCATCGCGGCCGAGGAACAACTCTACGACCTGCGCCTCCAGCGCTTCAATCAGGAAACCATTCGCGCGCGCCTCACCGCCGAAGCCACCGGCAGCGCCTTCGCGCCCGCGACGCCGGACGCCGGGCCGTCGATCGACGCCCTTGCCGCCGAGCGGGTCGTGGAGAATGAAAAGACGATCTTCCGGCTGCGCAAATCGATCTTCGAGGGCCGCAACACGGCGCTCGATGCCCAGGTCGCCAGTTTCCGCGAGGAGATCGAAGCGCTGACGGCCGGTATCGCCATGCAGAAGCAAGAGGTCGATTCACTCCAGCAGGAAACCGACATCGCCGAAGGCCTGACAGAGCGCGGCGTCACCGCCAAGACACGGCTTCTGGCGCTCCAGCGCGAGGTTTCCGCCATGAAGCGCAACAGCTTGGAACTTGGGTCCTTTCTCGCCCGGGCCCAGCAGCGTGTGCTGGAAGTCCAATATCAAAAGGCCGAGTTGAAACACACGCGCGAGAGCGAGATCGCCGAAGCGATGCGCACCCTCGATCTTGAAAGCGCGGCCACGGCCAAGAAGATCGCCAGCCTTCAGCGCACCCTCGGTGAGCTTGGCGTCGAGCGCCCGGAAACGCCCCGCGACAGTGGATCGATCGCCCTCTCCGTGGTGCGGCAGGACGGAGCCGAGCACCGGGAAATCCCGATCGCCGAACTCACCGAAATCCAGCCGCGCGACATCTTGAGGGTCCGCCGCGTCTTCACCGGCCCGACCGACGAAGCCTCCGCTGACCGCCCCGGGGCTGGTTAGTCTCCGCAGGCGCGATAGCGCGGAACACAGGTTCAGCGAAATGACAGAAGGCCGGCGCTTGGGGGGCGCCGGCCTTTCTTGGATTAAACCCGGCCAAAGCCGCTCAGGCATTCCACCCCAAGACGCCGCTCAGGCGGCGGTCGCCCTGCTCTGGAACCGCCGACGCCAATCCGCATAGGCGGCTGCCAGCCCCGTTTTCATATCGGTCGCCGGGCGCCAGCCCATCTCCGCGAGCTTGGTGTTGTCGAGCAGCTTGCGCGGGGTTCCGTCGGGCTTGCTCTCGTCGAAGACGAAGCCGCCCTGGTAGCCCACGACCTCCGCGATCAGGCCAGCCAAGTCCTTGATCGACACTTCCTGGCCGGACCCGACGTTGACGGGCTCGATGCTGTCATAATGGGTCAAAAGAAACACCAAGGCGTCAGCCAGATCGTCGGCATAGAGGAACTCGCGCAGCGGACGGCCCGAACCCCAGATCGTCACACTGGACGCGCCATGCACGTGGGCTGCGGCAATGCGCTGGATGAGGCCGGGGATCACATGCGAGCCGCCCGGGTCGTAGTTGTCCCCGATTCCGTAGAGATTGGTCGGCATCGCCGTGAAATAGCGGCGACCGAACTCATGCGCGATCGCGTGAGCGTATTTCAGACTGGCGATCTTGGCGATCGCATAGGCTTCGTTGGTCGGCTCCAACGAACCCGTTAGAAGGCTTGCCTCAGCCATCGGCTGCGGCGCGTGCCTGGGATAGATGCAGCTCGACCCCAAGAACAACAGCCGTTCCACGCCGTTTTCATGGGCCGCGTGGATGATGTTGGAGGCAATCATCATGTTGTCGTAGAGGAAGCTCGCCGGATGCGTCGCATTCGCCAGAATGCCGCCCACTTTCGCCGCCGCGATCACGATCGCCTCTGGCCGGGCGGCCGCCATCCAAGCCTCGACCTCGGACTGACGGCGCAGATCCACATCCCCCCGGCCCACCGTCAACAGCCGGCACCCGGTTCCCTCCAAACGCCGCACCAGCGCCGATCCCACCATGCCGGTATGTCCGGCTACCCAAATACGCCGCCCGCAAAGCGCAAAACGCTCATTCATACCGGTCATTCCGCCCCGCCTCCTTCATGATGTTGGCCAGATCATGCTCGACCATTTCAGCGACAAGACCGGCGAAGTCGGTCTTGGGCACCCACCCGAACTTGGTCCTGGCCTTGGTCGCATCGCCGAGCAGCGTGTCGACCTCCGTGGGGCGGAAGTAGCGCGGATCGATCTCGATCAGCGTTTCGCCCGTCGCCGCATCAAGGCCGCGCTCGTTCACGCCCCGGCCCTTCCATTCCAACCCTCTGCCGGTGTGTTTGAACGCGATCTCGCAGAACTCGCGCACGGTGTGGCTCTCGCCGGTCGCAAGCACATAGTCGTCCGGCACCTCCTGCTGGAGGATCTGCCACATGCCGCGGGTGTAATCGCGCGCATGGCCCCAATCGCGCCGGGCATCGAGATTGCCGAGGTAGATCTTCGACTGTAGCCCGTAGCTGATCGCCGCCGCGCCGCGCGTGATCTTGCGCGTCACGAAGGTCTCGCCGCGAAGCGGGCTCTCGTGGTTGAACAGGATCCCGTTCGAGGCATGGAGCCCGTAGGCTTCGCGGTAATTGACCGTGATCCAATGGGCATAGAGCTTGGCCGCGCCATAGGGGCTGCGCGGCCGGAAGGGGGTCCGCTCGGTCTGCGGGATCGTCTGGGCGATGCCGAACAGCTCCGATGTCGAGGCCTGATAGAACCGGCACCGGTTGTTGAGGCCGAGGATGCGAACCGCCTCAAGCAGGCGCAGCGTGCCGAGGGCATCGGAATTGGCGGTGTATTCGGGTGTTTCGAAACTCACCTGCACGTGGCTCTGTGCGCCGAGATTATAGATCTCGTTCGGCTGGGTCTGCTGAACGATCCGGATCAGGTTCGTCGCATCCGTCAGGTCGCCGTAGTGGAGATGGAAGCGGGTGCCCTTGGTGTGCGGATCGTCGTAGAGGTGATCGACACGCGCCGTATTGAACGACGAAGACCGCCGCTTCACGCCGTGGACGATATAATTCTTCGAGAGCAGAAAATCGGCGAGATACGCCCCGTCCTGTCCGGTTACACCGACGATCAAGGCAACTTTCTCGGGCATGTGCGACTCCAACCAAATGTGCCGTTCATCTGTCGGCAGAATGGTGGATCGGGACAGCCCGGCGGCAGACGCCCATTCGGTCGGCGCCCGGCCTCAATCAGCCGACCAAGGCGTGCGATTGCCTCGCCCCGCGTCTCAGGCGGGCCGCGTCTCGCCCCTCTGCCCGAACGCGGTGGCCATTTGGGGCGAACCGGCAAAAGCCAGGGGGTAGCGCCTTACCCTCTCCGGACAGCTTGTCTGAGGCCAGCCCCCGCCCGACCCTGACGGCGCCAAGCATGCGGGGGCATGAATTTATGCGGATCATTTTCATCAATCGCTATTTCTACCCGGACGAGGCGGCCACCGCCCGTGTGGTCACGAGCCTTGCCAGTGCGCTCGCCGCCGAAGGCACAGCGGTGCACGCGCTCGCCGCCCGCACGCTCCACGGCGACGCTTCGACGGTGCTTGCGGCCCGCGAAACCATCGCGGATGTGAGCGTGCACCGGCTCTGGTCCACCCGGTTCGGCCGCGCCTCACGCCTTGGACGGCCGCTCGATTACCTCACCTTCCACCTCAGCGCCTTCCTGTGGCTTCTCTTCCACACCCGCCGCCGCGATATCTGCGTCGTCTGTACCGACCCACCGATGATGTCCACGACGGCCGCGCTCGCGCTGTTCTTCACGCGTGGCACGCTGGTGAACTGGCTGATGGACGTCTATCCCGAGGTGGCGATCGACGCCGGTCTCATCCGTCCCGGCAGCCTCACCGCCCGGCTCCTTTTGGCGCTGCGCGATGCGTCGCTAAAAGCCGCCCGCTGGAATGTGGCGCTGACAAGCCGGATGGCGGACCATATGGCCGCGCGCGGCATTCCCATTTCCAGCCTCGCCGTCCTTGCCCCTTGGTCCGACGGCGAGGCGATCCGCCCCAAGCCGCCGGAGCAGTCGCAGCTTCGCGCCGAATGGGGGCTCTCGGGCAAATTCGTCGTCGGCTATTCCGGCAATCTCGGCCGCTCCCATGATTTCGGCACGATGCTGGACGCCGCCGCCCGCCTCAAGAACCGGACGGACATCGTCTTTCTTCTCGTCGGTTCGGGCTACCGGCGCGCCGAGGTCGAGGCGGAGATTGCCCGGCGCGGCCTCCCCAACTTCGTCCTGAAGCCGCTGCAACCGCGCGAACGCCTCGCCGATTCGCTTGCCGCCGCCGACGTTCATCTCGTCTCGCTGATACCGACGATGGAGCCCTACATCATCCCGAGCAAATTCTACGGCATCGCCGCCGCCGGACGCCCTACCGTCTTCGTCGGCGATCCCGACGGCGAAATCGCGCGTCTGGTGAAAGCCGGCACCTGCGGCCGCACGGTCTCCATCGGCGACGGCGCAGGCCTTGCCGCCCTGATCGAGCGCCTCGCCGCCGACCCCGCGACAACCGCCGAGCTTGGCCGCAACGCCCGCGTATTCTTCGAACGGGCCCTCACCGAACAGCACGGCGTCGAGAGTTGGAGCCGCCTTCTCGGCACCCGCCGCGCCGTCGATCCCACGCCCCATTCCGCCGCCGAACCGGCCGCCGTTCCCGCGCCGAGGTGATGCCATGTCGAAGATCGTGGTCAGCCAGCTCGGCGCGCGCATGCATTACGCCGTCCCGCGCATCCTTGCCGCCAACGGCCGGCTTGCGCATTTCTACACCGACATCTGCGCCACCAAGGGCTGGCCGCGCCTTTTGGATCAGATCCCGGCGGGTCTTTTGCCGAATGCCGTGAAGCGCCTCATCGGCCGCCGGCCGACCGGCATTCCCATGAACCGCGTCACGGCCTTTTCCAGCTTCGGCCTCCACTCCGCCGTCCGCCGCCTCGCCGGGCGGGGGCCGGAGACCGAAACGCGCAACGCGATCTGGGCCGGACGCGGCTTTTCCGAGCGCGTCGCGCGGGCCGGTTTCCACGGCGCCGCCGGGCTCTACGCCTTCAGCGGCGACGCCCTCGAACAGCTCGCCGCCGCCAAGGCCGCCGGGCTCTTCACCGTCCTCGAACAGATGATCGCGCCGCGCGACGTCGTCGAACAGCTTCTCGCCGAAGAGCAGCAGCGTTTCCCGCAATGGGAGGACCGCGCCGCCAAGAACCCGTTCGCGGTCGCCTTCGCCGACCGGGAGCGCGGCGAATGGGCGCTTGCCGATCTCATTTTATGCCCGTCGGATTTCGTGCGTAGCACCCTGATCGCCAGCGGCGCCGATCCCGCCCGCTGCGCCCTCGTGCCCTATGGCGTCGATGCCCGCTTCGCCGTCCCGGACCGGCGCCACCGCGACGGACCGATCCGCATCCTCACCGTCGGCCAGGTCGGCCTGCGCAAGGGCTCGCCCTATGTGGTCGAAGCCGCCCGCCGCCTCGGTCCGAGCACCACCGTGCGCATGGTCGGCTCCAGCCATCTTTCCCCGGCCGTGCGAAGCCGCATCGCCGAGGCCGTGGAGCTGACAGGGCCGATCCCGCGTTCCGAGATGCGCGAGCAATTCGCTTGGGCCGACGTGTTCCTGCTGCCCTCCCTTTGCGAAGGATCCGCGACCGCCACCTATGAGGCGCTTGGCGCGGGTCTTCCCGTGATCACGACCGAAAACACCGGCAGCGTGGTGCGTGACGGCATCGAAGGTTTCATCGTGCCGATCCGTGATCCCTCGGCCATCGTCGAGGCCGCCCACCGGCTCGCCGACCCGGATTTGCGCCGGCGAATGTCGGAGGCCGCCGTCAGCCGCGCCGCCGATTTCACCGTCGAGCGCTACGGAGCGCGCCTTCTTGCCGCGCTCGCCACGGTCCCCGGCCAGCCCTTGAGCGCTTCCCCGTCAAGGGAAAGCCGGTTGAGGGACGAGGAAACGCTCTAAGCCTTCAAAGGCCGTTATCATGAAAATCGTCCACGTCATCGCCACGCTCGACCCCGCCAAGGGCGGCCCACAAGCCTGCGTCGTGCGCCTTGCCGCGGCCGAAGGCGCGCTTGGCCATGACGTGCGGATCGTGAGCTACCGCGACCATGGCCCCGAACGGCGCGCGCTCGACGCCGCGAGCCGCGTTCCGGGCCTCGGCACGGTGCGCTGGCACCTCCTCCATCCGCCCGGCCGCGCCGAGCGCTTGTTCGGACGCGAGGCGCGATCAGCGCTCGCCACGGTTCTGAACGGGGCCGATTTCGTCCATATCCACGGCGTTTGGGAACCCATCTTGCGGCTTGCGGCGCTCTCGGCCGAAGCGGCGGGCATACCCTACTGCGTCTGTCCGCACGGCATGCTCGATCCTTGGAGCCTTGCGCAGAAATCCTGGAAAAAGCGCCTCGCGCTCGCGCTCGGCTATCGCCGCATGCTGGACCGCGCCGCCTTCATCCATGCCCTCAACCGCGACGAGGCCGATCTGATGGCGCCCCTCGGCCTTGCAGCCCCCGTCGCCGTCATTCCCAACGGCATTTTCCTTGAGGAACTGGAGCCTCGCCCCGAGCCTGGCTCCTTCCGCAAGACCGTGCCCGCTCTCGGCAACCGGCCGTTCGTGCTATTCCTCTCCAGGCTGCACACCAAAAAGGGTCTCGACATCCTCGCCGACGCCTTCGCCCGCGTTGCCGTCCGCTGTCCCGGCGTCGATCTCGTCGTCGCCGGGCCGGATGCCGGCGCCGAGGTGGCGTTCGCGGGGCAGATCCGCCGTCATGGAGTTTCAAGCCGGGTCCATCAGGTCGGATCGATTTTCGGGGCGACCAAGCTCGCCGCCCTTAACGACGCGGCTGCCTTCTGCCTGCCGAGCCGGCAGGAGGGTTTCAGCGTCGCTATCACTGAGGCGCTTGCCAGCGGCTGCCCGGTGGTGATCACCAAGGCCTGCCATTTCCCGGAGGTCGGCGAGGCGGACGCCGGTTTCATTGTCGACCTCGACCCGGCCGCCGTTGCGGAGGCCCTCGCCCTCCTCCTCGACTATCCCGGCCGCGCAAGCGAAATGGGGCGCAACGGGGCGGCCCTGGTCCGCCGCCGCTTCCTCTGGCCGAATGTCGCCGCCCTGGCGCTCGACGCCTACCGCCGCCACACGCCCTCCGGCTCGTCGCAGGCGCGCGCCGGATCGCCGATGGTCCCGGTTTGAGCAAGCTTCGAGCAGGAATGGCTAAGCGGTTACAGCGCCGTTCCGGCGTCACTTCCTCATCGCGCCATCCGGCGTCACTTTTAAGTCGCGCCGTTCCGGCGCCGGGCCCTCAGCGGCTTAGCCGGATTGCCGGCGTAGATCGTCCACGGCTCTAGGGCGCGCATCGCCACGCCCCGCGCGCCGAGCACCGCACCTTCGGCCACCGTCACGCCGGGCCCGACAAAGGCTTCGGCCGCCACCCAGCCGTGCCGCCCGATCGCGATCGGCCGCGCCACCAGCGGAAACGCCGGATCGTCCACATCATGACCGGCCGCGCAGAGATGCGCGCGCTGCGACACGATCGCGTATTCGCCGATCGTCACCGGCGCCACGTTGTAGCAAATCGCGCCCGGCCCCAGCGATGCATGCGCGTCCATCGTCAGGTTGGCCGGCCACCAGATCCGGGCGCTCGACCTTATGATCGCGGTGTCATGCAGCCGCGCTCCGAACAGGCGCAGCAGCCCGCGCCGCCAGCCCCGCATCGCCGGCGGCGTCCAAGCCGCGAGCGCGATCCAGGCGATCGTCCAGAGGAGCCGCCCACCGCGAGCGCGCAGCGAAAACGTCGGACCGCCTTCGCGCGGCGTCGGGGCGGCGGCTGGAACCGTTTCCGGATCGGAAAAACGAGAGCGCATCGCCTGTCCCCTTAGACCGTAATCAGCGCCGGCGCCGGCTCAGGATGAGCGGCCGGCGCACGCCGTTTGCGCCGCACCCGCGCAAACAGGAGCGCGGGCAAGAGAAAGATCGCCATGTGCACCCAGGCCGACACCACCCAGTCGGTATGGTGCGAAACCGCGTGCATCGCCGGCACGGCCGTGAACACGTAGACGATCTGCGCTGCAACCGACCCGCGCATGGCGGTGAACCAGATCCGGCCCGCCACCGCCGACAGCAGCATGAATTTCACGAAACCCAGATACCAGAACGACTGGAAGGCATCGGCAAGGCCGGTTTCCGTCGTCCCGGTCGCCTTGTCGTAATTGCGCGACTGCTCGGGAAGCTCCAGCATGAGCGCTTCTTTCACCGTCGATCCCACCAGTTGCGCCGGCACATAGTTGAACACCAGCGTATTCCAATGAAACTTGCCGTAGTCGAATTCCATCGACGTGTTCGTCATCTGGATTCGCGTCACGGCATTGCGCATCTCAGGCCCGCCGAACCTCAGCGTCTGCTCGAAATTTTCGACGAAGTTGATGTTGGCAATCTCCGACCATGCCGGTGCGACTCCGCTTTCCCTTGTGATATTGCGGTAGTCGCTCATGCTGTTCATCAGGAAGGTGCCCGCGACAACGGTGGCAAGTACCAGGGTAACGGGGGGCGCCCAGCGCCGGTAGAACCACAGCGGCAGCAGCAGCATCAGCGCTAGCTCCACCGCCTCCGCCCGTTTGCCTGTCACCACGATGCGGTCGATGTAGAACACGACGCCGAAAACGATAATGAGGAAGGCCAGCTTGGACGGCCGCCGGGCAAACAGAAGCGCGGCGATCGCAAGTCCGTAGCTCAAAAGCCGGGCGAAGAAGAGATACATCACCGACGCCCCGCTCATCTGAACGCCGACGATCTCCTCCCCCGGCAGATGGCTTAGCCGGAAATAGAAAACGGCGCCGATCAGCGAAAAGGCGGCGGAAACAGCCAGAAGCCGCCCCTCGTCGAAGCTGCCTTCAAGAAAGCGCAGCGTGCGCGGCCGTTTTGGCCATGCCAGGAACAGCGCGATCAGGCACAGCGAGCCGAACACCATGGTTCGCACAAAGGCGCCCTGCGGCAGGAAGTCGTCGTCCGCCAGCGCCGGAATCTGCGGCAATAGAAAGCTGAAGGTCATCACCCCCGCTAGGAAGGGCAGTTGATAGATCCGCCCCGGACGCAGCGCGCCCCAGATCACCAAACCCGCCACCAGTCCCATAAAGCCATAGGCGAACAGCCAGTTCATGACGGCCACTCCTGCCGGTCGCCCGCCGGCGTGCTGCGCTGGCTCAGCCCCCCCGTCGCAGCCGACGGCGGCGCGTTCCATACGCGAAACCAGTACCAAACGGTCTTGGGATACTCCTGAAAGGTCGCCGCTCCGTCCGGTCCGAACAGGAAGGGCAGCCAGGGCTCGCTGCGCTCCATCGGGATCGAACGCCAGGCGATGCCGGGCCCATTGACCTTGAAGGTTTCCATCGCCCGCCGGCTATGAAACCAACTCGTCACGATCACCGCGCTGCGAACGTTCATCTCCGTCAGGATCGGCGCGGAATAAAGCGCGTTCTCCCAGGTGTTGCGCGATCGGCATTCGGTCCTGATCACCGCCGGATCCACCTTGGCCTCGATCATCGCCGCGCGGATCGAGCCGCAATCCCCGTCACCGGTCACAAGCACCTGCCGCGCGGCGCCCCGGTGCCAAAGCTCGGCCGCCCAGGCGGCCCGCGCCGGCCCGTCGCCGCCAAGCACCACCAGCGCGTCGGCGGTTCCAAACCCGTCCCGGCGCACCAGCAGCGGATCGGCTGCGAAAAGCGCGAGCGGATAAAGCGACGCCGCCAAGAACAGCCCCGCCAGCACAAGCCGTCGCCAAAAGCGCTTGCGTACAACCCGGCGCTCCGCACCCGGCTCGGGATCCTCCGCGACGCTCGCAAACCCGGACCGGGGGCTCCGGTCATCGGTAACCGTCATACCGAGAGCCCCCGCTCGCGGCGTTGCAGTTCGGCGGTCTTCACCACGATCATGTATTCATAGGCCGCCAGCAGCCGGCAGTAGGTGTAGCCGGCCCAGCCATCCCTGAAGCCGCCGCGCAGCACATACATGTAGATGAAGCGCAGCGTCGGCCGGAACGGCAGTCTCAGCGCCAGTTGCTTCACCGCCCGGCGGCGCACTTCCGGCGCCTGCGCGAATAGATCCGTCCACGGCACTTCCTTCTGCCGCTGATTGGAAAGACTGAGCTTGGCTTCGACGCCGGAATACTTGTTGTGCTTCTCGTACCAGGCGGTCAGGCCTTTGTTGAAACTGTAATGCACGAAATGCGCCTGCAACCGCCCCTCCGGCCCGTCGCCGACCACGCGCATGTGAACCGACCGCTCGAACCGCACCCGCTCGATGTTGACGAGCCTTGGGATCCACGTGGGATAGAGACTGGAATGGCGGATCCACTGCCCCATGAACATGTTTTTGTAGCGGGCGCGGAAGAATGATTCCGGCCGCGAGGGATCCTGCGCGATCGTCAGCATCTCGTCGCGCAAGTCCGCCGGCGTAATCTCGTCGGCATCGGGAATATAGAGCCAGCGGTGCTTGTAGGAGATATCCCTCAGCCCGAAATTGCGCTGGCCGGCCTCGTTGTCATAGGCGCGCGTCACCACCCGCGCCCCATAGGCCTTGGCGATCTCAACCGTCCGGTCCGTACTGCCTGAATCCAAAATCACGATATCGTCGCACCAGGACAGCGATTCCAGGCACGCGGGCAAATTGACCTCTTCATTCAAGGTCATGATCAGCACGGAAACGCACATCCCCTTCTCCCGTTCATTAACGCTCGTCGCGCGCTATTCGGCGGAGCTGGCCGTCAACCGGCCGGACCGCGCGCGCACACCCTGAAGACGTTCCTTGACGACCCTGAGCCCGTTCTTGACCGGGCCGGGCAGATAGGTCCTGAAACCGTCGCGCAATCCCCTCGGCAGCGCCCAGGTCTCCAGCGGCAGCGGTGCCGCGATCACAGGCGGATCAGCGGCAAGATCCGCGATCAGCGCCGCATAGCGTTCGGCCATCGCAGAAATGGGAAAAGCCCCCTCCGCCCGCCGCATCGCCGCGCGGGACAGGGCGGCCAGCCGTTCGGGATAGAGCCACAGCGCCTCGATTTCGCGCGCCGCCGCCCGCCAATCCCCCACCGGAACCAAGATCCCGTCGGTTCCATCCGTCACGATCGTGTCGGTCACCCCGTGGATCAGCGATGCGACCGGCACGCAGCCGCCCGCCATCGCCTCCACCAGCGCGATGCCGAAACCTTCGAAACGCGAGGGCATCACGAACATGTCGTGGCTCGTCATGAGCTCGCGCACCCGGCCGGGCGACACCGCGCCGAGCATCGTCACCCGCGCACCGAAGGGCTTCAGCTTATCCGCGAGCCTTGCCCAGTCGGGCCCGTCGCCCGCCACCGTCAGCGCCGTATCCGCCGGCAGGTGCTTGAGGATCGACGGCAGCCACATCACGCCCTTGGAGCTATCCTCCACCCGGCCAAGGAAAATGAGCCGAAGGCCCCCCGCCCGCCTCTCCGGCCGCGCCCCAGGCGCCCCAATCTCCACGGCATTGGGGATCGCAAGGGTTCGCCGGGGATCGAACCCGTAATGCGCCACGAGGTCGGCGCGGCATCGCTCGGAAACCCCCACCGCCGCATGGACGTGATCGCGCACCGCCCGCGCCGCGCCATAGGTGCCCGGCGTGATGTTGTGCACGATCAAAACCCGTAAGGTATCCGCCGGCAGATAGCGCGCCGCGTTGGTCTGCACCCGGTTAGACAGCGCGTTGACGAACACGCCGTCAAAGCCGCCGTCCTCAACGGCCCGAACCAGCGCTTCAGCCTGCCGGCGTTCGTTTTCTTCCGCTCCGCCGGCTACGAAGCCGGTTGCGGTCGCCTCGGAAAATCGCGGATCGGCCAGCGCCTTGGCCGCGCCGGGTCCGACTCCGATCCACCTGACATCGATGCCGTGGTCCGAAAGCCCCATCCTCAGATGCCGGAACACGGTGTAGGTGCCGCCGACGTGGGGATAGCCGAAATAGCCGAAACGCATCATAGCGGCTCCGTCGTCGCGGCCGTCGCCGAGCCCGAAACCGGCAGGCTGGCCGGCATCGTGGATGAAACCGCCGCCCGGTTCGAAAACCCCGTGAGGCCCCGCTGGCGGCGCGTGGTTCGGAGCACGAAGGCGGTGTGGGCCACGAGCGGTAGGATCAACCCGGCGATCATGATCACATCGGGCACGCCGAGAAGCAGTCCGGCAACGCCGATACCGCCCATGACAGCCGAAATCGCCACCATCCAACCCGTCGTCGCCGAAACCGACAGCCCGCTGTCGAGCAAGAGGTGATGGAGGTGCCAGCGATCCGCGCCCATCGGGTTACGGCCAGCCCTCAGCCGCCGCACGATCAGGCTTCCCGTGTCGATGCAGGGCAGGGCGACCAGCCACAACAGCGCCGGCCAATGCGCGGCATAGGGCGCGGTGCGCGATCCGCTTTCGGCCAGGATGAAATAGGCGATCGCCGCCCCCAGCATCATGCTGCCGGAATCGCCCATGAACACACGCGCCTTGCGGCACCAGGGATGGCGCATGTTGAAGATGAGAAATCCGAGCGTCGCGCTTAGAAAAATCAAAAGCACAGCTAAATCGCCATCCCGCCCGGCCATTGCCGCCACCAGCGCCAGCCAAGCGAAGGCCGAGGCGGCGATACCGCCCGCCAAGCCGTCGAGCCCGTCGATCATGTTGAAGGCGTTGATCACACCGACGACGAACACGATCGTCACCGGCAAGGCGAGCGGCGACAGCGCCGCGGACGGCGCGATGGTCAGCGCGCCAAGCTCCAGCGTCAGGTCGTGCGGCAGGATCAGCATGCCGGCCGCGAACACCTGGGCCGCCATTTTACGCAGCGGATGCAGGTCGAACCGGTCGTCGAAAACGCCGGTAACGACCAGAACGAACAGCCCCGCGATCAGATCCCAACGCTCCAGCGCCGCACCGCCAAGCGAAAGGATCGCGAACAGGATGCCGAGAAAGATCGCCAATCCGCCCACGACCGGCACCTGCCCGACATGTGCTTTCCGTCCGCTCGGACGATCCACAAGACCCATCGGACCCGCGATCTTCTCAAGACTGACGATACAGACAATGGCCAGCAGGAACGCGCTCATCAGGTGAGCGGAGTAAAACGGCATTCACACGCCCTCCCCGGGAAAATGCGGCTGCGGCGAAGCACGGGACGCCCGCCGCCGGAACTCGCCCCACGGCACGCCTCCACCCTAGATCCACCAACCCTCGAAGCCCCAGACGGGATCGTGGCTTAGGGGCCGTCTCATTAAGGGGAGGGGCCGTCATCGGACGGGCGATCGGGACGCGCGGTATAGCCGGCCGCAGCGGAAAACATCTCGCAGCAGCCGGCGCCGCCTAACCGGATGATCGTTGCCGTTCCGGACGGACGAGGCGCGCCTAAGCCTTTCGAAACCTCTCACGATGGAACAGGCAGGTGTTTTGGCACGCTGGGGTTGAATCAACATAATTAACAGTAATCGTGGGTTATACTTGTCCTCGTGTAAAATGATCTTATCTACTGTTAACTACAATAGCGTATTTATGCTGAAATACCTCCTTATCTCCCTGTAATTGCCGATCAATTCCAAGTAGATTGAAATAAATCATAGTCGTTCACGTTAGCGATTTTGCTGGGCTTGCTTTTCGCTCCAGATCGCCACCCCAACGAACCAGATCGGGAATAATCCGGAGAAGGCGCACTGATGGACATGTTTCACACGCAAACCCTCTCCTACTTCCCGCTTTTTGCAGGATTGCACGCCAACGAGATGAGAGAGCTTGATCGGGCAACCCGTTGGCTTAACCTGCAACGAGGCGAAGAATTACTCTCGTTCGGCCAGACAAACCGCGAGGTCTATTTTCTCGCCAGCGGCGAACTCCGCTCCACCGTCTACACGGCCAACGGCCGGGCCGTTCAACTCCGCCGTCCGCCCGATGCGGCCATCTTCGGTTATGCCTCGCTTTGCGACGGCCTGCCGTCTCCCGCCACGGTCGAGGCGGTGGAACCGTCGCTGGTCGCCGCCGTGCGCGGGCAGGCGTTCATGAGCTTCCTCGCGCGCCATCCGCACGTCTACCCCACCGTCATGACCGCGCTCTCGACCCATTTGCGCGTTACGATCGATCAGGTGGTCGAGGTCTCCACCCTCGGCGTCCGCGCCCGCCTGCATGCCGAACTCCAGCGCATGTGCCGCGCTGAAGGTGCCGACGGGGGAACGGTGACGATCGCGCCTTCGCCCACCCATTCGGATCTGGCCGCCCGCGTCGGCACCAACCGCGAGACGGTCAGCCGCGAGCTTAGTCGCCTCCAGCAGGCCGGCGTCGTCGCGCGGGTCGACGGCAACCTCATCATTCCCGATCTTGCCGCCTTCAACGAGTTTTGCTCGGGCCTGGACCTCGACGCGCTGATCTGACCGCGCGCCTAGACGATCTCTTCCAACGTCGCCCCAGAATGCGTTAAATCAAGAGCTTAGAACATTTCCTCCTCACTCAACCGGCTTCCACTCGACATGGAAACGCTCTAGGGTCCGCGCCAGTCTTCGTTACGGAGCCGTCCCATGTCAGCGCTGTTTTCGCCCATCGAGATCGGCGGCCTTGTCCTGCCGAACCGTATCGCCGTCGCTCCGATGTGCCAGTATTCCGCCGACGACGGCTCGGCGACCGACTGGCACCTGCAGCATTGGATGATGCTCGCCATGTCGGGCGCCGGCATGATTACCGTCGAGGCCACCGCCGTGGAGCGGCACGGCCGCATCAGCCATGGCGACCTCGGGCTCTACAGCCCCTCCAACGAAGCCGCCGCCAAGCGCTGCCTCGATGCCGCCAAGCGGGTCGCCACGCCCGGCGCGGCATTCGGCCTTCAGCTTGGCCATGCCGGCCGCAAAGCCTCCGTCCATCGCCCGTGGGACGGCGGCGGCCCGCTCGGCCCCACCGACGACCCATGGCAAGTCGTCGCGCCCTCCGCCATTGCCTTCGCACCGAACTGGCCGACGCCCGCCGCCCTCGACGAAGCCGGCATCGCCCGCATCATCGAGCGTTTCGCCGCCGCCGCGCAGCGGGCCGACCGCGCCGGCTTCGACTTCATCGAGGTTCACGGCGCGCACGGCTATCTCATTCATGAATTCCTCTCGCCGATTTCCAACAATCGGACGGACCAGTGGGGCGGCTCGCTTGAAAACCGCATGCGCCTGATCGTCGAGATCACCCGCGCCGTGCGCGCCGCCGTGCCTGCCCGCATCATGGTCGGCGCCCGCCTTTCCGCCACCGAGTGGACCGACGGCGGCTTCACGCTCGATGAGGCCGTCGCCGTCTCCCGCGCCCTGAAGGCAGCCGGCGCGGCCTATATCTGCGCGTCCTCGGGCGGCAACGTGGCTGCGGCGAAGATCCCCGTCGGTCCGCTCTATCAGGTGCCCTTCGCCGAAACGATCCGCCGCGACGCCGGCATCGCCACGCGCGCCGTCGGTCTCATCGACAGCCCGTTCGACGCCGAAGCGATCATTGCCGAAGGGCGCGCCGATCTCGTCGCCCTCGCGCGGCCCATCCTTGCCGATCCGCGCTGGCCCTGGCGCGCCGCCGCAGCGCTCGGGCAGCCCTTCACCCCCGCCGATCAATATGCCCGCGCCGCGCCGCAGCTTATGAAATGGGCGAGCGAAATGCCCCGCCCTGCCGTTCCGCTCTCGCAATCGCTGGACTGAATAGGCAAGCGCCAAACCCCTCGTGATTTCGGGGACCTGCCCCTCGCGGCGGCGATTGAATGAGATGAAGCATTCCCCCATCCACGAAGTGTTTCAACTTGACCGGAGAATGCTCTAGGGTCCGGCCAAGCTTTCACTTTTCATGGAAAGACGTCTCGATGCTGTTCGTCGTTACCGCCCTCGACAAACCCGGCGCCGCCGCGATCCGCGCCGAGCAGCGGCCCGCCCACCTCGAATTTCTCAAAGCCCATGCGGCTGCGGTCAAGGCGGCAGGTCCTCTCCTCAGCGACGACGGTCAGGGCATGATCGGCTCTTTGCTGGTGTTCGAGGCCGAAGATCGCGCGGCCCTCGACGCTCTCCTTGCCCGCGACCCCTATGCGCTGGCCGGCCTGTTCGAAACCGTCACCGTGCGCCCCTGGCGCTGGCTGATCGGCAATCCCGGCTGAGGAGCGGTTCGTGGCGCACTGGCTCTTCAAATCGGAACCTTCCGCCTGGTCCTGGACCCAGCAGAAGGAAGCGGGCGCAAAGGGCACCGAATGGACAGGCGTGCGAAACTATCTCGCCCGCAACAACATGCGGGCCATGAAGATCGGCGACACCGGCTTCTTCTATCACTCCAACCACGGCCTTGAGATCGTCGGCATCGTCGAGGTCTGCGCGCTCTCCCACCCGGATACGACGACCGAAGATCCGCGCTGGGATTGCGTGGACATCCGGGCGGTCAAAGACGTGCCGCGCCCCGTCTCGCTTTCCGCCATCAAGGCCGAGCCGAGCCTTGCCGATATGAGCCTCGTCAAATCCATGCGCCTCTCGGTGCAGCCGGTGACCGACGAGGAATGGGCGATCGTCCTTCGCATGGGCGGCCTTTGAAGCGTGATCCCGAAACGTGAAAACGGTTTTCGAGATCATGCTAGATAAACGAGCGATAATGCCCGATCTGACACAGTCAGATCGAATTGCGCTCAGCGCGGTCCGGCGTTCCGGTCAGGACGAAAATGTGCCGGAAACCTCCGTGATGACAATCAGCGACCCTGCCACCTTCATCCGGGCCGAAACCCGGCTCATGGCGCCGCCCCACGTTCCAGAAATTCGCCTCCATCTCGCCGACGAGGCCCTCGGGCTCTGGCAGCGCACGGAGGAAGAGCTTGGCACCATGGGCCTGCCGCCGCCCTATTGGGCCTTCGCCTGGGCCGGCGGACAGGCGCTTGCGCGCTATATCCTCGACAATCCAGCCTTGGTGGCCGGCAAGACCGTGCTCGATTTTGCCGCCGGTTCAGGCATCGTCGCCATCGCCGCGATGAAGGCCGGCGCGGCCCGCGCCGTGGCGTCCGAGATCGACAGCTTCTCTCTCGTCGCCATCGGCCTCAACGCAGACGAAAACGGCGTTCGCATTGAAACCGAAGGCCGCGACCTCACGTCGCTTGGCGCGGATGGCTTCGACGTCGTTTTGGCCGGCGACGTTTTCTATGAAAAGCCCATGGCCGACCGCGTCGAACCCTTTCTCGCCGCAGCCCACGGCCGGGGTGCCACGGTTCTCTTCGGCGATCCTGGCCGCAGCTATCTTCCCAAGACCGGGATCGAGGCCATCGCGGAATATCAGGTGCCGGTCACACGGGCGCTTGAAGATTCCGAGGTGAAGCGAACACGGGTCTGGCGTTTTGTGAAAGTCGCGCGCACGTAAGGCGTGAGGGGTTCGAAGTGTCGGGTTTTGCCGCCGAGGTGGGGCATGCTGCATCGCACCCTACGAACTGATGAGGCGTTGGACGGTCAAACGGGGAGCCTGCCCAACGAAAGTTCAGCGTTTCCGCCGTGGACGCTAGGGCGGCGGTTTCGCATAATAGAGGCCGATCAAGAACGAGGCGGCGAAGCGCGGGAGGTCGCGCGGAGCTGTCCGCAGGGAGGAATTCTACATGTCCGGCGAAGTGTTTCCGGTGCCAGCCTTCATAGCTGAACGCGCTTATGTGAACGCCGACCAATACCGCGCCCTTTACGCCCGCTCGGTCGAGGATCCCGAAGGCTTTTGGGGCGAGCAGGGCAAGCGCCTCACCTGGATCAAGCCCTACACCAAGGTGAAGAACACCCGCTTTGCGCCGGACGTGTCGATCAAGTGGTTCGAGGACGGCACGCTGAACGTGTCGGCCAACTGCATCGACCGGCACCTTGCCACCCGCGCCGACCAGACCGCCATCATCTTCGAGGGCGACGACCCGAACGACAGCCGCCACATCACCTACCGCGAGCTTCACCGCGAGGTTTGCCGCTTCGCCAACGTCTTGAAGGCGCATGGCGTGAAGCGCGGCGACCGGGTCACGATCTATCTGCCGATGATCCCGGAAGCGGCCTACGCCATGCTCGCCTGCACCCGCGTCGGCGCGATCCATTCGATCGTGTTCGCCGGTTTCTCGCCCGACAGCCTCGCCGGCCGCATCGAGGACTGCGCGTCCAATATCGTGCTCACCGCCGATGAAGGCCTTCGCGGCGGACGGCGCGTGGCGCTGAAAGCCAACGTGGACGCCGCGTTGACGAAAACGCCGGGCGGCGAAAAGGTCATCGTCGTCAAGCGCACCGGCGGCGCCGTACCGATGACCCCCGGCCGCGATTTCTGGTACGAAGACGAGGCCGCCAAGGTTTCCGCCGACTGTCCGCCTGAAGAGATGAACGCGGAAGATCCGCTGTTCATCCTCTACACGTCCGGCTCCACCGGAAAACCCAAGGGTGTTCTCCACACTACCGGCGGCTATCTCGCCTATGCCTCGATGACGCATCAATACGTCTTCGACTACCATGACGGCGACGTCTACTGGTGCACCGCCGACGTCGGCTGGGTGACCGGCCACAGCTACATCGTCTACGGCCCGCTCGCCAACGGCGCGACCACGCTGATGTTCGAAGGCGTTCCGACCTTTCCGGACGCCGGCCGTTTCTGGCAGGTCATCGACAAGCATAAGGTTAACATCTTCTACACCGCCCCGACCGCGATCCGCTCACTGATGGGGGCCGGCGACGCCCACGTCACCAACACATCGCGCGCCAGCCTGCGCATCCTCGGTTCTGTCGGCGAACCGATCAATCCGGAAGCTTGGCTCTGGTACCACAACGTCGTCGGCGACAAGCGCTGCCCGATCGTGGATACGTGGTGGCAGACCGAAACCGGCGGCATTCTCATCACCCCGCTGCCCGGCGCCACCCCGTTGAAGCCCGGTTCGGCGACCAACCCCTTCTTCGGCGTCAAGCCGGCGATCGTGGATGCCGAAGGCAAATTCCTGGACGGCGCGGCCGAGGGTAATCTCGTCATCACCGATAGCTGGCCCGGCCAGATGCGCACGATCTATGGCGATCACGAGCGCTTCGAGCAGACCTATTTCTCCACCTACAAGGGCCTCTACTTCACCGGCGACGGCTGCCGCCGCGATGCCGACGGCTATTACTGGATCACCGGCCGCGTCGACGACGTCATCAACGTTTCCGGTCACCGCATGGGCACCGCCGAGGTCGAAAGCGCCCTCGTCGCGCACCCCAAGGTCTCGGAAGCCGCCGTCGTCGGCTACCCCCACGACATCAAGGGCCAGGGCATCTACTGCTACGTCACCCTCATGTCCGGCGAGGAACCGACCGAGGCTCTGAAGAAAGAGCTGAAGGACTGGGTCCGCCGTGAGATCGGCCCGATCGCAACGCCGGACCTCATCCAGTTCTCCCCCGGCCTGCCGAAGACCCGCTCCGGCAAGATCATGCGCCGCATCCTGCGCAAGATCGCCGAAGATGAATTCGGCAGCCTCGGCGACACCTCCACCCTCGCCGACCCCGGCGTCGTCACCGACCTCATCGACAACCGACAGAACCGCAAGGCCGGTTAAGCCACCGCCCTTGCTTCCCGTCAGAAAAGGCCCGCCCCACGGTGGGCCTTTTCCATTTGCATCGGTGCTCCGGCCGGGCGATCATGACGAGCAGGTGACAACTTGCCGGCGGACCGTGTCTGTTCGCCGAAGGGCCTGTGTCGTTTTCCCCAACCCTGGGAGGTTCGGTTTGACGGACAGTACGGATGAAACGACGAGACGGTCGGCGGTGTTGATCCCGATCCGGCCAGCCGCTCCCGACCAACCCGCCGCACCAGCCCCCTTGCGCGCCGTGCCCTTCACGGCATTCGACCGGCATGAACTATCGGAAATCTTGAAGATATACGGCCGCATGGTCGCCGCCGGCGAGTGGCGCGACTATGCCATCGACCATCTCAGCGACCGCGCCGTGTTCTCGATCTTCCGGCGCGCCTCGGAGGTGCCCCTCTACCGCATCGAGAAGAACCCCAAGCTCGCTCGCCGGCAGGGGGCCTATTCCGTCATCTCACAAACCGGGGTGATCTTGAAGCGCGGAAGCGATCTTGGGCGGGTTTTGCGCGTGCTCGACAACTCGCTCAGTCTGGTCGATGCCTGACGGCCTTCCCAGCGACTATACCGACGCGAATTGACGACTACACCACCGGCTTTGACGACTACACCGGAGCCGTATCGGAGCCGCTTCCGAGCACCCTTTGCATCATCACCTGATCGAGCCAGCGGCCGTGCTTGAAGCCGACCGCGCGCGCGATTCCGACCGGCTCGAAGCCTGCCGACCGGTGCAAGGCGATCGAGGCGGCGTTGGAACTGTCGCCAATCACCGCCATCATCTGGCGAAAACCCGCCGCCGTGCAGGCCTCGATCAGGCTGCTCATCAGCGCCCGGCCGATCCCATGGCCGTGGGCATCCGTTGCCACATAGATCGAATTTTCCACCGTAAACCGGTAAGCCGCACGCGGCCGATAGCTCCCAGCATAGGCGTAACCCTTTATAGAGTCTTCGTTTTCCGCGACGATATAGGGGTAACCCGCCTCGGTTAGCGCCGTGAACCGGCGCGTCATTTCGCTGACGTCGGGCGGTTCAAGTTCCCAAGATGCCGTTCCGTACTGCACCGCCTCCTGATAGATCGGCGTGATATCCTTGATGTCGTCGAGGGTGGCAGGGCGGATCAGAGGCATGATTATCCAAGGTAAAGTTGGTCGATCCATCAAAAAAAAAGACGCGGGACTGAACCCGCGCCTTCAAGACTAAACGTTCCAGCGCAAGCGCCAGATTTATATCAACGACGCTCGCCGAACAACTGCAGCAACATGACGAACATGTTGATGAAGTCGAGGTAGAGCTGCAACGCGCCCATGATAGCCTTGCGGCCGGCGGTCGCATGATCGTCGTTCGCCGAATACATCTCCTTGATGCGCTGGGTATCGTAGGCCGTCAGACCCGCGAAAACCAAAACACCGATCACCGACACGGCAAAGCCAAGAGCCGAAGACTGGAGGAAGATGTTAACGATCGACGCGATGATGACGCCGAACAGGCCCATGATCAGGAACGAGCCCATGCCCGTGAGATCACGCTTCGTCGTGTAGCCGAACAGGCTGAGCGCGCCGAACGACGCTGCTGTTACGAAGAAGACCTGCGTAATCGACTGCCCGGTGTAGACCAGGAAGATCGAAGACAGGGACAGTCCCATGACAGCGGCAAAAGCCCAGAACAATCCTTGAGCTGCGGCGACGCTCATCCTGTCAATACGGAACGACAGGAACAAGACCGCGCCGAGCGGCGCAAGCATGATGACGAAGCGCAGCGGCGAGTTAAGAATTGCGTCGCCGAATGCCGTCAGAGCAAGAGGCGGTCCAAAAGATGCGACCGCAGCGTTCGCGGCGAAGTAGGCAACCAACCCCGTCACTGCGAGGCCGATGGCCATGTAGTTGTAAACCTTGAGCATATAGGCGCGCAGACCTTGGTCGATCTCAGCAGCGCGGTCGTGCGACACCGATCCGTAGCGCGCACTGGCGTTGCGTTCGGGGTAGGCCATGGACGGAACCCTTTCGAATGACCCCTCAGGGGGGCACGCGACCCGGCGTTCATCGCTGGATCTTGAGATCAATATGGGTGGAACTTCGTATTCCTACAAGAGGCGGGTTGAATCACGGCCGAAATGCCTTTCCCGGCCGTAAATCGCTGTCGTCAGAGGTTCCGAAGCACCGGTGCCGCTTTCTCTCCAAGCACCCGCCAAGTCCCGATCATCCCGAAGCCGACGGTCAAGAGAAGCGCCAGAACCGCCGCCCCGATCGCCACGGTGGGATCGAGGATCGGCTCGATCTCCATGATGCCTTCGAGCACGCCCCAAGCGGCCGCCGAGCCCGCAATCACGCCGAAAAGCGCCGCAGCGAGGCCCAGCATCAGATATTCGGCGACGAAGGCTCCGAGCACCCGGCGCCGGGTGGCGCCGAATGTTTTCAAGAGAACCGCGTCATAAATCCGCTGCCGGTGGCCGGATGCCAAGGCGCCCGCGAGCACCAGAACCGACGACACCAAGGCCACACTGGCGGCGACCCGGATCGCTACCGCGAGGTCGGCGACCATGTCGTTGACGGCCGAGAGGACGTCCTTGACCTGCACGACGGTCGACGTCGGGAAGGCGTCGACGACGGCCGTCATCAGCTTTGCCTCGCTCTCGCGGCTGCCGCCGTCTGCCAGGGCGGCGGTGGCGAGCAGGCTATAGGGTGCGCCGGCGAAGGTGTTGGGCGAGAAGACCATGACGAAGTTGATCGCCATGGATTCCCACTCCACGCGCCGCGTATTTGCGATTTTCGCGGTGATTTCGCGACCGAGAACGTTGACCGTCACGGTGTCGCCGAGCTTCAGGCCGAGGCCGGTGGCAAGTTCGTCTTCGAAGGATACAAGCGGCTCGCCGGCGTAATCCGCCGGCCACCACTCGCCCGCAACGATGGTCGAACCCTTGGACGGGGCGGCGGCGAAGGTGATACCGCGATCTCCGTCGAGCGCCCAGCGGCTGTCGGGCGGGGCTACGATCTTGTCGGCCGGGGTGCCATTCAGGGCGGCAATCCGGCCTCGGAGCATCGGCACCTGATCGAGAACGACACCCGGCGCGGCGGCTTTCACCACAGCGTCGAAGGCCTCCACTTCGGACGACTGGATGTCGAGGAAGAAGAAGCTCGGGGCCTTTTCCGGCAACGCGGAGGTCAGCTGATTGCGCAGCGAACCGTCGATCAAGGCGAGGGTCACGAGGAGCGCAAGGCCAAGCCCGAGGGAGAGGATCACCGATATGGTGAGGCCGCCCGGCCGGTGGATGTTGCGGATCGCAAGCCTCAGTCCGGCGGAGCGAACCTGCGGCGCGCGGCGGGCCAGCGCCATGATCCCATAAGCGACCAACGACAGTACCAGGAAGGACGCGGCGACGGCGCCGACGAACACGGCGGCCACGAACTGGTCATAGGCCAGAAGCACCGCCAAGCCGCCAAGCGACAGCACCGATACCACCGTTGCGGCGATATAGATCGCGCGGGGGCGACGGCGTTCAGGGGCGATACGCTCGCGGAAGAGAGCGCTGACCGGCACATCATGCGCCCGCCCCAGCGCCCAAACGGCAAAAGCAAGGGCTGTCAACGCGCCGTAGAGGGCCGCAAGCGCAAGTTCAACGGGGTAGATGCCGATGCGGATGGGAAGTGACAGAGCATTGGCCAGCATATCGCCCCCGAACAAGGGGACGAGCAATCCAATCAGCAAGCCGATCGCGATGCCCACCAGCGTAATCGCGCCGATTTGCAAGAGATAGACCAGCATCACGAAAGAGCCGGGCGCTCCCAGCGACTTGAATGTGGCGATCGTATCGCGTTTGCGGTCGACATAAGCCTTGACCGCGTTGGTGACGCCGACACCGCCAACCACGAGTGCGGTGAGACCGACGAGGGTAAGGAACTGCGCGAAGCGCTCCACGTTGCGCTGAAGGCCGGGCGAGGCGTTGCCGCGCGTCGAGATACGCCAGCCGGCTTCGGGGAAGCGCTCGTCGGCCTCGGCCTTGACGGCCGCGACCCGCTCGTCGGTGACGGCGCCGGTGAGTTTCAGGCGGGTGACATAGCGCACGAGGCTGCCCGGCTGAACGAGGTCGGTGCGCTCAAGCGCGGCGCGGCTCATCATGACGCGGGGCCCGAAATCGATGCCGCTGCCGATCTTGTCCGGCTCAGATGCGATGATGCCCGTAATCACCGCAGTTCCGCGCCCGATCAGCATTTGGTCGCCGACCGCGAGGTTGAGGCGGGCCGCCAAAATCGGCGCGACCACGACGCCGAAGGAGCCGTCCGGCCTGGTCGCCAAAGCGTCGGCAAGCGCGATATCCTGATCGAGGCGCATCGTGCCGCTCAGCGGATAGGCGTCGTCGACGGCCTTGACCTCGATCAGCGTTTGCGCGGAACCGTCCGCCCGGCGCGCCATCGAGCGCAGATTAGCGATCGAAGAGGTGGTGCCAAGGCTGGAGAGATAGGCGCTTTCATCCGCCGTCAGCAGGCGCTGGCTAAGGGAGAATGCGAGATCACCGCCGAGGATCGTCGCGCCTTCGGCTGAAATCCCAGAGGTAATGCCGCGCGTCATCGAGCCGACGCTGGCGATGGCCGCGACCCCGAGCGCGATGCAGGCGACGAAGATCCGGAAACCGGCAAGCCCGCCGCGCAATTCGCGCGCGGCAAATCGGAGGGCTGTGGCGAAGGTCAGCCCGGACGAGGGGACAAAAGCGGACATGGATATCCCTCAGGCCACGGAGGCGGGGCTGGCAGGCGCGTTTGCCCTGGCATCCTCGACGATTTCGCCGGAGCGCATGGCGATCCGCCGGTCGCAGCGGTCGGCGAGCGACCGGTCGTGGGTAACGAGTACCAACGTGGCGCCCCGGCGGCTGCGGGCCGCGAACATCAGGCGGATGATTTCCTCGCCCGTTTCCGCGTCGAGGTTGCCGGTCGGCTCGTCCGCGATCAGGATCGACGGTTCAGGAGCCAGCGCACGGGCGATGGCGACGCGCTGCTGCTCGCCGCCGGAAAGCTCGGCCGGATGGTGATTGACCCGGTGGCCGAGACCGACCGCTTCCAGCTCCGCGCGAGCCCGCTCGAAGGCATCGCGCCGGCCGGCGAGTTCCAGGGGTACGGCGACATTTTCCAGCGCCGTCATCGTAGGCATCAGGTGAAAGGACTGGAAGACGATGCCGACCGAGCGGCCGCGAAAGAGGGCGAGACCGTCCTCGTTCAACCGGTCGAGCGCCTCGCCCGCGACCTGGATGGAACCGCTGTCGGCCCGTTCCAGACCCGCCATGACCATGAGCAGCGTGGACTTGCCGGAGCCGGACGGCCCGACGATGCCGACGCTTTCGCCCGCTGGAATGGCAAGGGAGAGGTTCTTCAGAATGTGCACCCGGGCCGCACCTTGGCCGAGACTCAAATCCACGTTATCGAGAGTGACGGCAGGTTTGCTCACCAGAAAAGATCCTATATCCGAAGCCAAGATGCCCGTTCGGCCATTTCGACATGTAGGTAAGCCGTTTTTCCATTCCAGGGATGGTCACAACCCCGTGAAAGCACCGTCAAAATTTATCGGCGCCCTCGCTGCAGCCGTCCTTTTCGTCTTTGCGACGGCCGACGCCGCCAGGGCGGATACTATCCGGCTTATCGCTTTTGGCGATAGCTTGACGGCAGGACTTGGACTGCCGGCCAAGGATGCCTTTCCGGCAAAGCTGGAGGCGGCGCTGAAAGCGCGCGGCCATGACGTGACGGTCGCGAATGCGGGCGTATCGGGCGATACGGCCTCCGCAGGCCTCGCGCGGCTCGACTGGTCGGTCGGAGCCGATGTGGACGGAGCGATCGTGGAGCTTGGCGCGAACGACATGCTTCGGGGCGTCGATCCGAGCATCACCGCCCAGGCGATGGATGAAATCGTCGGCAAGTTCAAGGCGAAGAATATCGAGATTCTGGTGGCGGGCATGATGGCCGCGCCTAACTTGGGCGAAGATTACGGCCGCGCTTACAATGTGATTTTTCCAAGCATCGCGGAAAAATACGGGGCTTTGTTCTACCCTTTCTTCCTCGATGGCGTTGCCGCCGATCCTAAACTCAACCAGCCCGACGGAATGCATCCGACCGCCGCGGGTGTGGATGTGATCGTTTCGCGGATCCTGCCGTCGGTTGAAGGCCTGATCGCCCGGATCGAGGCGAAGGGCTGAGGCTGCTGTTCCGCAGCCTGTGATCTGCTGATATGGGACGCGTGAACTGCTTACTGCGGATCGCGATCATTGCTCAGCGCCAAGCGCCACAATTTGTTATCGGAGCTTCACCATGGAAAAGCGGCGTCTCGGCCGGTCCGATCTTTTCATCACGGCCCTTACCCTCGGCACGATGACCTATGGCGAACAGAACACCGAAGCCGAAGGGCACGCCCAGATGGACCGGGCGTTCGAGCGCGGCGTGAACATCCTTGATGCCGCCGAACTTTACCCGATCCCCCCGAAACCGGGCACGCAGGGTCGCACGGAAGAAATCATCGGCACTTGGATGAAGGCACGCGGCAACCGGGACAAGGTGATCGTGGCAACCAAGGTGATCGGCCGCACCGAGATGAGCTGGTTTCGCGACGACGGATCGCCCGGACGGCTCGATCGCCGGCAGATCCTGGAGGCGGTCGACAAGTCGCTGCGCCGGCTGCAGACCGACGTGATCGATCTCTATCAGGTGCACTGGCCGGAGCGCGCGGTGAGCGATTTCGGGTCTGTCCCGACCCGCTGGAGCCCGGTGACCCCCGCACCGGACGAGACCGCGATCGAGGAAAGCCTCGCCGTCTTCGAGGAGATCCGTGCCGCCGGCAAGATCCGCTGGCTCGGCCTTTCCAACGAAAGCCCGTGGGGAACCATGCGCTGGATCTTCGCGGCCGAGAAGGGGATCGGCCCGCGCGTCGTTTCCGTGCAGAATGCCTATAACCTCGTGAACCGCACCTATGAGGGCGGTCTTGCCGAAGTGGGGCAGCGCGAAGAGGTGGGGCTGCTCGCCTATTCGCCGCTGGCACAGGGCTATCTCACCGGCAAGTATCAGTGCGGGGCGCTGCCGCGCGGCAGCCGCAAGCAGCTGTTCGACCGGCTGCAACGCTATGAAAAGCCGGGCGCGGCGGAAGCCTTCGGCGCCTATGTGGGGATCGCCCGGGATTTCGGGGTGGACCCGGCGACCTTCGCCATCGCCTTCACGCTCAATCAGGCGTGCTGCACGTCGTCCATCATCGGGGCGACGCGGATGGAACAACTCGACGTTTGCCTCGCGGCCGCCGACCTTGCCTGGACGGCGGATATGCAGGCGGCGGTCGACGGCGTGCACCAGCGGATCGGCAATCCCTGCCCCTAAGCGGGGAGCGGAAAGAAAAATGAGCGGCGGGCAGACATGAAAACGGCCGGGAATTATCGATCCCGGCCGTGAATGTAAGGCTCGTTGAGTAGGCTCAAGCCGCCTTGCGCTGCTTCAAGAGCCGGCGGTTGACGAGAACTTCGGCGATCTGAACCGCGTTCAGTGCGGCACCCTTGCGGAGATTGTCGGACACGATCCACATGGAGAGGCCATTTTCGACCGTATTGTCCTCGCGAATGCGCGAGATATAGGTCGCGTCTTCGCCGGTCGCCTCGTAAGGGGTGATGTAGCCGCCGGGCTCGCGCTTGTCGATCACGAGGCAGCCGGGCGCCTCGCGAAGGATATCGCGGGCCTCATCGGCCGAGATCGGGTTCTCGAACTCGATGTTGACGGCTTCTGAATGCGACACGAACACGGGAACGCGCACGCAGGTGGCGGTGAGCTTGATCTTCGGGTCGAGAATCTTCTTGGTCTCGGCCATCATCTTCCACTCTTCCTTCGTGAACCCATCCTCCATGAACACGTCGATCTGGGGGATGAGGTTGAAGGCGATGCGCTTGGGGAACTTCGCCGGTTCGAAGGGATCGTTGACGAAGATGGCGCGCGTCTGGGTGAAAAGCTCATCCATGGCGTCCTTGCCGGCGCCGGAGACGGACTGATAGGTGGCGACTACCACGCGGGTGATCTTTGCCTTATCGTGGAGCGGCTTCAGCGCCACGACGAGCTGCGCCGTGGAGCAGTTCGGGTTGGCGATGATGTTCTTCTTGGTGTAACCGGCAACCGCGTCGGCGTTGACCTCGGGAACGATCAACGGAACGTCCGGATCCATGCGCCAAGCCGAGGAATTGTCGATGACGACGCAGCCCTGCGCGCCGATCTTCGGCGACCATTCCTTGGAAATCGTGCCGCCGGCCGACATGAGGCAAATGTCGATATCGGAGAAATCGACGTTTTCGAGCGCCTTCACCTTCAGCGTCTTGTCGCCGTAGGATACGTCCGTGCCCTGGCTGCGGCGGGAGGCGACGGCGATCACCTCGTCGGCGGGAAAGCCCCGCTCGTCGAGAATTTCGAGCATTTCACGGCCCACGTTGCCCGTGGCGCCGACGACAGCGACTTTGAAACCCATGATGGAAAACCTTGCCTGAAGCCCGTCCCCCGCCTTTTTCGGCTGCCTCGGGGATGATCGGGTCGATCAGGTCCGAGAGGCGCCGCCCGCCCCCTCGGACCCCGAGGAGGACGTGCGGGGAACGAAGGGGTCGATCACGTCGTGGTCGTCGTTTTCGTCGTAGCCTTGGTCATGCCGAAGCGATCCGCGTGAGCAAAGCTTCGCAGATCGGCAGACGCGACAAGACTAGCGGCGGGACGAACCATGGACCGGACACCTCTCGAATTGGGATCGTCTTCGTGGAAAATCCGTCCGGAGTCAAGCTAGGGGTGGGCGCTCTGCGAGACGGCTAAGCGGTTTTCCGGCGCTCCCCGCTTGCGGCGCGGGCGCGGCCGGGGTAGCGCAAGCGGAGCCTGTGTTGAGAGAAGCGCCATGACCGTTCCCGATCGCCTTGCCGAGATCCGTGCCCGAATCGCCGCCGCCGAGGCGGATGCGGGGCGGCCGAAAGGCTCGGTCACGCTGATCGCTGTGTCGAAAACCTTCACGGCTGACGAGATCCGGCCGGCCATCGAAGCGGGGCAGCGGGTGTTTGGCGAGAACCGGGTTCAGGAAGCGGATGGCAAGTTTCCGGGTCTGAAGGCCGAGACGCCCGACCTCGAACTCCACCTGATCGGCCCGCTGCAATCGAACAAGGCGCGCGAGGCGGTAGCGCTGTTCGATGTGATCCATACCGTGGACCGCGACAAGATCGCCGCGGCCTTGGCACTGGAAATGAACCGGCAGGGCCGCCGCCCGAAGCTGCTGGTGCAGGTCAATACCGGCGAGGAACCGCAGAAGGCGGGTATCGCGCCGGGTGAAACCCTTAGCTTCGTGGAGCGATGCCGAGCCGTTCATGACCTCGATATCGAGGGCCTGATGTGTATTCCGCCGGTGGAAGAAAACCCGGCACTGCATTTCGCGCTGCTCGACGAACTCGCCGATCGGGCGGGCGTGGCGTGGCGGTCAATGGGAATGTCGTCGGATTTCGAGGCGGCGATCCGCCATGGTGCCACCCATGTGCGGGTGGGCAGCGCGATATTCGGTCACCGGGACAAGCCGGCCTAGGGCATTTGGCGATTCCGTCCGACCGGCAAGCGCTCTAGAAGCCGATGTAGGACAGGCCAAAGGTGACGGCGAGGCCGAGCAAGGCGGATGCGCTGAGCGTGACGGTGAGGCTCGCCTTGAGCCGGAACACCATCACTGCCGCAAGGACGGAGAGCCCTGCTGCGGCGATATCCAGCGTGCCGGGCACTGGAATCGGCATCGCGATCGGCCCGGCTTCATAGCGTGTGACGGTGCCAAAGAGAACGTGCAGCCCGAACCAGACTGTCAGGTTCAAGATGACGCCGACGACCGCTGCCGTCACCGCCGATAGCGCGGCCTTCAGCCGGGGCGAGCGCAGGATGCGCTCCACATGGGGCGCGCCGACGAAGATCCAGAGAAACGAAGGGGCGAAGGTGACCCACGCCGTGACGAGCGCCGCGAGCAAGCCACCCGCGACCGGATCGAGCGGGCCGGGCGCGCGGAAGCCCGCCAGATAGCCGACGAAGACGAGGACGAGGATCAGCGGGCCGGGCGTGGTTTCCGCCATCGCCAAGGCGTCCAGCATCTCGCGCGCGGTTAGCCATCCATAGGTTTCAACGGCGGCCTGGGCGACATAGGCCAGAACCGCGTAGGCGCCGCCGAAGGTGATGACGGCCATCGTCGAGAAGAAAGCCGCGAGCCGGGCATAGACCGTGTCCGGTCCGGCGGCGAGCACCATGGCGAGCGGCAGGGCAGCCCAAACGGCGAGCCACGTCAGGGCCGTGCCGATCGTTGCGCCGAGGGATATGGCGGCTGGGGCGGGCTCGCGTGGGGATAGCGGCGCGGTGGTTCCGACGATCGCGCCGATCAGACCCGCGGCAAGGACGATCAGCGGAAAGGGGGCGGCGAAGGCGAAGATCGCGATGAAGGCTCCGCCTGCTAGCGCGACGGCGAGACGCCCCGTCAAGGCCCGCCGCGCGATGCGAAGCAGCGC
This sequence comes from Oharaeibacter sp., assembly GCA_051861205.1. GTDB lineage: Bacteria > Pseudomonadota > Alphaproteobacteria > Rhizobiales > Pleomorphomonadaceae > JBHYDC01. The sequence goes on along the minus strand of JBHYDC010000002.1, from coordinate 181,073 downwards.
TTCCACCACGATGGCGAGGACGGCGGCTTTCAGGCCGAAGAACACGGCCTGTACCAGCGGCACGTCGCCGAATGCAGCGTAGACCGAGGCAATAGCCGTGATCAGCAGAAACCCCGGCAGCACGAACAGCACGCCGGCTGCAATGCCGCCACGAATGCCGTGAAGATACCAGCCGATGTAGGTTGCGAGTTGCTGGGCCTCGGGGCCGGGCAGCAGCATGCAGAAATTGAGAGCGGCGAGGTATCTGTCCTCGGCCATCCAGCGCCGTTCGTCCACGATCATGCGGTGCATGAGCGCGATTTGGCCGGCGGGACCGCCGAAGCCCAGGCCCCCCACCCGCGCGAATAGGGTTAGGAGGTCCTTGAAGGGCGGGGCGGCGGGATCCGGCATCGGGCAGCTCTCAAGGTTCGACACCTGAGAGTTACCCGACGTTCATGACAATTGGAAAGCCGGATCCGCCGTTACAGCGACAGGCTGGCGCCCGTGTCGGTGCTCGTGCTGGCGCCCGTATTTGTGCCGGTGCTCGTGCTGGCGGCGGGGGTGTTGGCAAACGATAGATAGGCCTTCGTCACCGATAGGCTGGCGACGGTGAGACTGCCCTCACCGGTTTCGATCCGCCCGAACGAGATGTTGGCCTCTGTGAAGCTCAACCCGTTCTGGCCGATCTCCAGCGTGGTCTGCCGCAGGGAAGCGGAGACGGACGAGACCTCGGAGCCGCCCGGCGGCTGGCCCTGGCGACGTTCAAAACCCGGCGGCGGGCCTTGGCGGCCGAGAGCCAAACCTCTGCCTTTGGACTGCGGCGGCAGCCCGCTGCGGTCGTATCCGACGGCATCTGGAGCATCCTTGCCCTTCAAGGCCGCAAGCGCGCGGTCAAGCTTGGCGATCAGCGCGGCGCTGTCATCGTCGGTCTGGGTGGTGGGATCGGTGGAGGGTGCTAGCGCCGGTCCGGTGGGCGGCGGCGCCGTGGCACTCGCTTGCAAAGATGCGGGACGGGAAAACGCGGCGTAGCGCGCGCTGAAGTTTTGGGAACTCAGAGTTGCCGTCAGGCCCATGGGACCGACCTCCTGTCGGACTGGGAATGCCGGAAAGTCTCCGGCCGCCGGGCGTTCTGCGCGGCAGGGCCTAATATGTATGACGAGAGTTAATGATTTATGCGTTTACGTTAATATGCACCATCCCGGATGCGAATGGGACGGCTCAGGACGAGCCGGCGGCCAGCGCCTTCTCGATCTCCGGCATCAGCTTTTCAGCGACGCTTTGTTGCGAAAGCGGGCCGATATGCTTGTAGACGATGGTGCCGCTGCGATCGATCACGAAGGTTTCCGGCACGCCGTAGACGCCCCAATCGATGCCGACCCGGCCGTTCCCGTCGGCGCCGACAGCCGCATAGGGATTGCCGAGGGCGCCGAGGAACCGTACGGCATTATCCGCGCTATCCTTGTAGTTGAGGCCGAACAGGGCGAAGCGCTTGTCCTCGGCAAGGGTCAGCAGAAACGGGTGTTCGTCCCGGCAGGGCACGCACCAGGACGCGAAGACATTGACGACGCTGACCTTTCCGATGAGATCGGCGCGCGTCAGCCCCGGTACGGGCGCGCCGTTGCGGGAAAGACCGGCGACCGGCGGCAGGGTGAACTCCGGCGCGGGCCTGCCGATTAAAACGGACGGGATTTCGGAGGGGTCGCCCGCGTAAAGGCGGACGTAGAAAAGGCCCGCAAGAACCGCAAAAAGCACGAGCGGCAAGAACACGAGGAGGCCGGGACCTCGGCGCGGCGCAGGCGTCGTCACTTCACGGTTTCCGATAGGGATGTACCCGTGGCGGGGCCGCGCGCGGAGCGCCGGCGGATGCCGCGATCCTCGAAATTGGCCAGACGCCGAAGCTGGGCGCGGTGGTCCGCGACCACCCAAAGAATCAATCCGGCGACCACGAGAATCGTTGCCGCGTAAGACGCGACGATGAAGCCGGCGTGCGGCCCGAGCGCTTCGATCATCGTGCACCACCGGCGGCGGTGAGGCCGAGCGTGCGGATGCGGCGGCGCAGGATTTCATTGCGCATCGCCAGCCAATGCAGCGTGACCATCAACAGCGTGAAGGCGAGCGCCATGACAAGCAGCGGCCAGAGCATGGACGCGTCTATGCTGGGTCCGCCCATCCGGAGCACAGAGGCCGGTTGGTGCAAGGTGTTCCACCAATCGACCGAGAATTTGATGATCGGCAGGTTCAACGTGCCGACAAGAATGAGCACTGCGGCCGCCCGCGCACCCCGCGCCGGATCCTCGATTGTGCGCCAAAGCGCGATCAGCCCGAGATACATGATGAAGAGCACCAGCACCGACGTCAGCCGTGCGTCCCACACCCACCACGTCCCCCACATCGGTTTGCCCCAGAGCGAACCGGTGAGAAGGGCGAGGAAGGTGAAAGCCGCCCCGATCGGCGCAGCCGCGCGGGCCGACACGTCCGCCAGCGGATGGTGCCAAACCAGCGTGCCGATCGCGGATGCCGCCATCAGGGCGAAGGTGAACATGGACAGCCATGCCGAGGGCACGTGGATGTACATGATCTTCACGGTTTCGCCCTGCTGATAGTCAGCGGGCGAATGCCACACCATCCAGAGGCCGGCAGCGAACAACACGGCCGTCAGCCCGGCAAGCCACGGCAAAGCCCGTTCGACGAGGCTTATGAAGCGGGTGGGATTGGCAAGTTCGGTGATGGAGATAGCCATAGCTTTATCAATAATGCGGGATCGGGCGCCTTGCAACGCGGCGCTCGGTCACTCGCGCCGTCCGGCGTCGCCGATGCCGGCGATCGCGTGAGCAAAATCGCGCGCGGCGAAGGGTTCGAGATCGTCGATGCCCTCGCCGATGCCGATGAAATGAACGGGCAGGCCGAATTTGCGGGCGATCGCGACCAGAATGCCGCCCCGCGCGGTGCCGTCGAGCTTGGTCATGACGAGCCCGGTCACGCCCGCGATGCGCTGGAACACCTCCACCTGACCGAGCGCATTCTGGCCGGTGGTGGCATCCAGCACCAGGAGCACGTCGTGCGGGGCGCTCGGATCGACCTTGCGGATGACGCGGACCACCTTTTCAAGCTCGGCCATCAGCTCGGCCTTGTTCTGAAGGCGCCCGGCCGTGTCGATGAGGATGACGTCGCGGCCTTCCTGCTTGGCTTGGGTGAGGGCATCGAAGGCAAGGCCCGCAGCGTCGGACCCGACAGGGCGGGTGACGACGGGAACGCCGGTGCGCTCGCCCCACACCTTCAATTGGTCGATGGCGGCGGCGCGGAAGGTGTCGCCGGCACCGAGCAGCACCGAACGGCCCTCGGCGCGGAATTTCGACGCGAGCTTGCCGATCGTCGTCGTCTTGCCGGATCCGTTCACGCCAACGACGAGGATGACATGCGGCTTCAGATCCGAATCGATTGTCAGCGGGCGCGCGACTGGCAGGAGAACCTTCTCCACCTCGTCGGCCAGCACAGCCTTCACCTCGGCATCCCCAATCGATTTGCCGAACCGGCCTTCCGAGAGACGCTCGGTGATGGCCGTGGCGGTGGTGACGCCAAGATCGGCTTGGATGAGGATGTTTTCCAGTTCCTCCAGCGTCTCGTGATCGAGCTTGCGCTGGGTGAAGATCGCGACGATGCCGCTGCCGATCGAACCTGAGGAGCGGGCGAGACCGTCCTTCAGGCGCTCGATCCAGCTTCGTTTGGGCGCGGGCGCGGCAACAGTTTCAGGCTCCGGCGGGGGAGCGGGCGGCGCGGCGGGGGCTACCGCTTCGGTTTGCGCTGCATCCACTGGTGCGTGGGGTGGCGTTAAATGAGTTGGCGCCTCGGGCGGCGTTATTGCAGATGGTGCCTCCGGCAGCGTTATTGCAGATGGCGCCTCCGGCGCTTGCGGCTCGGCCGGCGGGGGCGCAATGCCGAACAGCCGCCCGAAGAACCCCGGCTTCTTATCTTCCGCCATAGCCGGATCTCCTCTCAAAAGCTCAGGCCGCACATGCGACCAGTGTCCGGCCGGTGTGTCCGGTGACGACGGCGGAGACGATCTCGCCGGGCACACCGCAGTTGATCTCGGTCAGCGTGAATTGCTCGATGCGGCCAAGACCGTTCCGCTCCACCAGAACGCGGTGCGCCCGCCCGGTTTCGGCGGCCAAATGACGCGCCAGGGCCGCCTCCCCAACAGCGCGCAGGCTGGCGGCGCGCTCTTTCACGAGCGCCTTGCCAAGCTGCGGCATGCGGGCGGCGGGTGTGCCGGGGCGCGGGGAATAGGGAAAAACGTGCAGATGGGTAAGGCCGCACTCCTCGACGATGCGCTTGGAGCTTTCGGCCATCGCGTCGGTTTCGGTCGGAAATCCGGCGATGAGATCGGCGCCGAAAACCATGTCGGGGCGAAGCCGCCGGGCCTCGTCGCAAAAGCGGATCGCATCGGCGGAAAGGTGGCGGCGCTTCATGCGTTTCAAGATCAGGTCGTCGCCGTGTTGCAGCGAAAGATGCATGTGCGGCATCAGACGCTCCTCGTCCCCGATCGCGCGCATCAGGTCCGCGTCTGCCTCAATGCTGTCGATCGAGGAGATGCGCAGCCGCTTCAAGTCGGGCACCTGTGCAAGGATGGTGCGGGTGAGTTTGCCGAGGCGCGGGCTGCCTGGCAGATCGCTGCCAAAAGATGTGAGATCGACGCCGGTGAGCACCACCTCGGCATAGCCGTTTTCCACCAGCCGTCGAATTTGGCCGACCACATCGCCCATCGGCACGGACCGCGAATTGCCGCGTCCATAAGGGATGATGCAGAAGGTGCAGCGGTGGTCGCAGCCGTTCTGCACCTGAACGAAAGCGCGCGCGCGGCCCTCGAATCCATCGACGAGGTGGAGCGCGGTTTCGCGCACGCTCATGATGTCGTTGACGCGGGTCTTCTCGGTGGCGGAAACGCCGAAATCGGGCACCGCACGATAGGCCGCCTCGGTCATTTTCTCGTCGTTGCCGACCACGAGGTCGACCTCGGGCATATCAGCAAAGCCGGCGGGGTCGGTCTGGGCGGCGCAGCCGGTGACCACGATGCGGGCAGCGGGATTGTCCCGGCGGGCGCGGCGGATGGCTTGGCGGGCCTGACGCACGGCCTCCCCGGTGACGGCGCAGGTGTTCACCAGCACCGCGTCGGTGAGCCCAGCCGCCTCGGCTTTTTTCCTCATCACCTCGGACTCGGCCGTATTCAGCCGGCATCCGAAGGTGACCACCTCGATCGCCATATCCACCCGCGTCCCGCGATGAAAAGTCAGCCGGTATATGGCAAAAACGGCCGGGGAAGGCTAGAGCGCTTATCTGCCGGGCGGAAGCGTCAAGGCAATCAGAGAGTGCCTAAGCGGCGTTGACCGCGCGGAAAACTTCGGCGGGTACGAGCCCCTCGTACTCCCATTCGGTCTGGCCGGTCATCAGCATGCGATTGTCCGCCGTCCATTCGATCAGGAGATCGCCGCCGGGCAGGGTGATGCGGACGGTGCGGCCCGTGCGGCCGGTCCGAGCGGCGCAAACGGCGGCGGCGCAGGCTGCGGATCCGCAGGCGCGGGTGAGGCCGACGCCGCGCTCCCACACTTTCAGGGCCAGAGCGTTGGGCGCGGTCACGTGGGCGAGCGAAATATTGGCGCGCTCGGGGAAGATCGGGTGATGTTCCAGCATCGGGCCGAAGGCGGCGAGATCATAGGCCTCGACGTCGTTCACCCAGAAAATCGCATGCGGGTTGCCGACGTTCGCGACCGACGGCGAATGCAGGATCGGCGCGTCGATCGGGCCGATTTGCAGCTCGATGGCGCGGGTATCGTGGAAGGGCTCGGCGAGCGGGATGTCGTTCCAGCCGAAACGCGGCTCGCCCATATCAACGGTCACACCGAGGTCGCCGGCATCGCGAACGGCGAGAAGGCCGGCTTTGGTCTGTAGCGTGAGCCGGCTCTTGGCCTCGACGTCCATCAAAAGCCGCCCGACGCAGCGTGTGCCGTTGCCGCAGGCGGAGGATTCCGAGCCATCGGTATTGTAGATCCGCATCGCCGCATCCGTTCCCGGCGTCACGGGGGAATAAAGCACCATCAACTGATCGAAATGTCCGCCGGGCAAGGCCTCGATCGCGCGCGCGGCTTCAGGCGTGACCCGCTCCGGCCGATCCCTGAGATCAAGCACGACGATTTCGTTGCCGATGCCGTTCATCTTCACGAAGGGGAGCGCGTTCATTTCAAGCGGATCCATTGGCTATCGCCGCTTCCTATATAGGAAAGTACGCGGCGCCTAAAGAGATGTCCCGGAAGCCGGATCAAGCGCTGTCCGGCGTCTTTCTTGACTTGGCGGCAACAGGACGGTATGGAACCGACGAAATCTCGGCTGTCTTAGACTCCGAGCCACCGACCGAGCCTTGAGCTTGGAGGTCACCATCCGCCAGCGCGATGCGCCCGCGGGTGCGATCGGTGCTTGGGTTTTGGGGTCAGCCGGGCCACATGAGTTGGACCCGAACTCCAACTCGACGAGACGAGACCCATGTTCGACAGCCTCTCCGAACGTTTGTCCGGCATTTTCGACAAGCTCACCCGCCGCGGTGCGCTGTCGGAAGCCGACGTCTCGGAAGCCATGCGCGAAGTGCGGCGGGCGCTTCTGGAAGCCGATGTCGCGCTTGATGTGGTGAAGTCGTTCACCGACAAGGTGCGGGCGCGGGCGGTGGGCGCGGAGGTGGTGAAATCGATCACGCCCGGCCAGATGGTGGTGAAGATCGTTCACGACCAGCTCGTCGAGATGCTGGGATCGGACGCCGAACCGATCGACCTGACGGCCCCCGCGCCGGTGCCGATCCTGATGGTCGGTCTGCAAGGCTCGGGCAAGACCACGACCACGGCGAAGATTGCGCGCCGTTTGAAGGAGAGGGACCGCAAGAAGGTCCTGATGGCCTCGCTCGACACGCGCCGGCCTGCCGCCATGGAGCAGCTCAAGATTCTCGGCGAGCAGAACGCTGTGGACACGCTGCCCATCGTCGCCGGCCAGTCCGCCGTCGAGATCGCCCGCCGCGCGGTGATGGCGGCGCGGCTTGGCGGCTACGACGTCGTTATCCTTGACACCGCCGGCCGCGTCACCGTCGACGAAGGCCTGATGGACGAGGCGGCGGAGGTGAAGCGGATCACCAATCCGCATGAGGTGCTGCTGGTCGCCGACGCGCTGACCGGCCAGGACGCGGTGAACACCGCCCGCGCCTTCGACGGCCAGATCGGGATCACCGGCATCGTGCTCACCCGCGTGGACGGCGACGGGCGCGGCGGCGCGGCGCTTTCGATGCGCGCGGTCACCGGCAAGCCGATCAAGCTGATGGGCGTCGGCGAAAAGGCCGACGCGCTGGAGGATTTTCATCCGAGCCGCGTCGCCGACCGCATTCTCGGCATGGGCGATATCGTGGCGCTGGTCGAAAAGGCCGCCGCCAACATCGACGCGGAAAAAGCGGCGAAGATGGCCGCCAAGATGGGCAAAGGCGAGTTCGACCTCGACGATCTCGCCGAACAGCTCCGCCAGATGCAAAAGCTCGGCGGCATGAACGGCATCATGGGTCTGATGCCCGGCATGGGCAAGATGAAGGGCCAGATGGCCGCCGCCGGTCTCGACGACCGCTTCATCAAGCGCCAGATCGCCGTCATCCAGTCGATGACGAAGAAGGAGCGCGTGAAACCTGCGATCCTTGACGCCAAGCGCCGCAAGCGCATCGCCGCCGGCTCCGGCACCGACGTTTCCGACGTCAACAAGGTGCTGAAGATGCACCGCCAGATGGCCGACATGATGAAGGCCATGGGCAAGCAGAAGGGCGGGATGTTCGGCGGTCTCGGCGCGATGTTCGGCAAGGGCATGCCCGACCCCTCGAAGATGGACCCCGCCGCGCTTGAGAAGATGGCCCGCGACATGGGTGTCGGCGGCGGTGCTGGCGGCTTGCCGCCGGGATTGCCCAAGGGGCTGCCCCCAGGGTTCGGCGGTATGCCGGGTTTTGGCGGCATGCCGAAGCTGCCGGGCCTCCCCGGCATGCCGAAAGGGCCGACCAAGAAATGACTGAGTTTCTCTTCGAACTTTTTGATATTAGCAACCGAGTTACATTGCAGATTGATTTCGGAAACTTAGCTGTTGGTCTCGCAACAGTAATAATCGCGTTTGTAACCTTTTGGGTTAGCTTGAAATCGATAAAGGGAAATAGCCGCCAAAAACTTTCGGAATATCGTCATGCTTGGATTGAAGACCTTAGAGATAAAGTTGCTCTACACTTGCAGATGTGTCGACAAGTTATAGCTGATCATGTGGCATCGCAATTTAATCCAAATCATGTAGATAATTTTGGCGATTTGCTCTGTAGACTAGACTATTCAGATTCCTATCTTCGATTAAAGCTCAATCCTAACGAAAAATATCATCAAGACTTAGTTCGCTACACAACACAAATCAGAAAAATGTCGCTTTCCATCAGAAGAAAGTATGACAAGGATGATCCGAATAGTATAAAAGACGAGTTAGCTGAGTATAACAGAACTACATTAAATTGCATTAACTGCTGCAAGACTGTCCTTAAAACAGAGTGGGACAAGATGAAGCATGAATTAGGGACTTCTCCGAAGAGAAGCAAAAGTAAAATCATAGCTTTCCAAGCTTGGGAAGTATTTGAAGAAACCTTGGTACCCGAAAAAAAGGAAACCTGAAGATGTCCCTGAAGATCCGTCTCGCCCGTGGCGGCGCCAAGAAGCGCCCGCACTACTCGATCGTGATCGCCGACGCGCGCAGCCCGCGCGATGGCCGTTTCATCGAGAAGATCGGCACGTTCGATCCCTTGAAGCCGCGCGATTCGGCCGAGCGCGTGCAGCTCGACCTCGACCGCGCCAAGCATTGGCTGTCGCACGGCGCGCAGCCGACGGACCGCGTGCTCCGCTTCCTCGACGCCGCCGGCCTCATGAAGCGCGAAGCCCGCAACAACCCGAACAAGGCGGTGCCGGGCGACAAGGCCAAGGAACGCGCAACCGAGCGCGCCGAGAAGGCCGCAGCCGCTGCTGCCGAGTGATTCGGCAATACGATAGTGTTTGACGGGATACGGCGCGCCAAGATCGACTTGGTGCGCCGTATCGATTATATGTGAAAGGCGTAAAGATCGTTGGGATTGCTATGCCGGCATTGAATGATCAGGCCCCGAATGTTGTGATCGACGCGCTCTGGAAGCGTGTGGTGCGGAGCATTGCGGACTATCTAAGGTTGGAGCCGGTCGGAACGCTCGTTGCGTCCGGGTTAGTCATTGCTGCACTGGTGGGTGCCGGTTCCAATATCGCGGTGACGTATGATGCCATCGCCATCACCACGACAGTTTCGGGTCTTCTGGCGCTTGGCTATGTCATGGGCCGCGTCAAGCCGAAAGCAGACCTTCTTGTCGCCCTCGTCCTCCCGGCAGCGGCATTGATCTCCATGCTCCTGCACGTGCTCGGCTGACGGCTCGATGGCCGATAATCTCGACCAGCTCAAGCTGGCTCTGAAAACCCGAACAGATCTTGGTATGTTTCTACTTGTTGCCGGAGCCGGCGGCATGGCGGACGCAATCTGGAACGTTGCAGCCTTTTTCGAACCAATCACGTTTGGACCCTTGTGCGGAGCTATGGCGCTTGGTCTGAAAAAGTTGGTCATCGACCGCAAGAAGCCAGATGCCACATTAGACCGAGATCCTTGAAAGCGCCGCCTTTGAAAACCTCGCCTAGTCTCCCCCATCCCGTCCTCGTTGCAGAGATCGGCGCGCCGCATGGCGTGCGGGGTCAGGTGCGCGTGAAATCCTTCACGGGCGATCCGAGCGCCTTCCAGGATTATGGCGCGCTTCGAGACGACCGTGGGCGGACCTTCACGGTCACGGCGTCGCGTCCGCTGAAGGATGATATGCTGGTCGCCTCTTTCGCGGAGATCGCCGACCGGACGGCGGCCGAGGGGCTGACCCGCACGAAGCTCTATGTCGACCGGTCCGTGTTGCCCGAGCCGGATGAAGACGAATTCTACCATACCGACCTGATCGGGCTTGCCGTCGAGACCGTGTCGGGCGAGCCGATTGGAACCGTTTTCGCGGTGCCGAATTTTGGGGCTGACGACCTGTTGGAGGTTCGCCGGCCCGCCAAGCGGTCGATCTATGTTCCGTTCACCAAGGCTGTGGTGCCCACCATCGATTTTGCAGCAAGGCGGCTGGTGATCGATCCGCCGGAGGGCCTGCTCGACGAACCCGCGCCGGAGCCGCCGCCGGGAGAAACCGAGGCGTCATGAGTTTTCGCGCCGACGTGCTCACGCTCTATCCGGAGATGTTCCCGGGCACGCTTGGGATCAGCCTTGCCGGACGGGCGCTTGGCGCCGGCACGTGGTCGCTCAGCGCGACGCAGATCCGCGATTACGCCACCGACCGGCATAGAACGGTGGATGACACGCCGGCCGGCGGCGGTCCCGGCATGGTGATGCGGGCCGACGTGCTGGCCCGGGCGATCGACGCGGTGTCGGCGGCGGACGATGCCCGCCCGCGTCTTCTGATGTCGCCGCGCGGTGCGCCGCTGACCCAGGCTCGCGTGCAGTCGCTGGCGTCGGGACCGGGTGTGGTGATCCTCTGCGGCCGTTTCGAGGGCGTCGACGAGCGCATCATCGGGCGCCGAAACCTTGAGGAGGTTTCGATCGGCGATTATGTGCTCTCAGGCGGCGAGGTAGCGGCGATCGTGGTGCTGGATGCCGTCGTCAGGCTGTTACCCGGCGTGATGGGCAACGACACGTCGGGCGATACCGAAAGCTTCGAGGCGGGGCTCCTTGAGCATCCCCAATACACCCGGCCCGCCAATTTCGAGGGCGAGATGATCCCGCCGGTGCTGACCTCGGGCGATCATGCGAAGGTCGCGGTTTGGCGGCGGACGGAGCAGTTGAGGCTGACGCGCGAGCGCCGGCCGGATCTATGGGATGCCTATTCGCATCGCGATCCCGAATAGGGATGCGATATCCGACAAAAAACCCGCTATGGGTCGACAAGCCGGGCTGCCTCGTGTATTAGCCGCCCGCATATCTTATACGCGAGCCAAGGACGACGAATTCGCCCCCATCGCATCGACGATCGCGTGGGCGCTCTGGCCGTTCGACACATAAAGAAGGTTCAAACCGCGATGACCAACATCATCCAAGAGCTCGAAGCCGAGCAAATGGCCGCCGTGCTTGCCATGCGCAAGCTTCCCGCCTTCTCGCCCGGCGACACCGTGCGCGTGAACGTTAAGGTGACCGAAGGCAGCCGCAGCCGCGTGCAGGCCTATGAAGGCGTCGTGATCGCCCGCAACGGCGGCGGCGTGAACGAGAGCTTCACGGTTCGCAAGATCTCCTACGGCGAAGGCGTGGAGCGCGTGTTCCCGGTCTACTCGCCGATGATCGATTCGGTTGATGTCGTGCGCCGTGGCAAGGTTCGCCGCGCCAAGCTCTACTACCTGCGCGATCTGCGCGGCAAATCGGCGCGTATTTTCGAGGCCACCAACGCCCGCGCCCGCAAGCTCAACGAGGCGGCCAAGGCCGTTCCCGCGACGGCGACCGCCGCAGAGTGATCTTCGGATCTCCATCCGGTTTCATAAGGCCCGCGTTCCGACGCGGGCCTTTTCTTATTCCGTGAGCCCTTCATGCCCGCTGCCCTGACCCTTGCCACCTGGAACATCAACTCGGTGCGCATGCGCCGCCTGATCGTGGAGCGCTTGCTCAACGAGGCTGCGCCGGACGTGCTCTGCCTCCAAGAGACCAAGTGCCAGGACGCGCAGTTTCCGGCAGCGGATTTTCGCAAGCTCGGCTATTCGCATGTGGCGTTGAATGGCGGCCGGGGCGGCTACCACGGCGTTGCCATCGTGTCGCGGCTACCCCTTTCCGACGTCCAGATGCGCGATTTCTGCGATAAGCCGGGCGACCCCCGCTACGTCAGCGCAGTGGTCGAGGTCGGCGGCCGGGCGGCGCGGGTGCATAACTTCTACGTTCCCGCCGGCGGCGACGAGCCGGACGAGGCGGTGAACCCGAAATTCCAGCATAAGATGGATTTCCTGAAAGAGATGACGGACTGGTTGCCAGGCGCTTCGCCTGATGTGCCGGACGTGATCGTGGGCGACCTAAACGTCGCTCCGCTCGAAGCGGATGTCTGGTCGCACAAGGCGCTGCTTTCGGTCGTCAGCCATACTCCGCGGGAATGCGCGGCGCTGGAAGGTATCCGGCTGGCGGGCGGTTGGACCGATGTGATGCGCGCCTTCGTTCCGCCGGAGGAGAAGCTCTATACGTGGTGGAGCTACCGGGCGAAGGACTGGCGCGCTGCCGACAGGGGACGCCGGCTTGATCACATATGGGCCCACCCCGAGATGGCGGCCCGGGCGACCGCCCTCAAGGTTCTGAAAGACGCGCGCGACTGGGACCGGCCGAGCGACCATGTGCCTGTGATCGCTACCTTCGATATGGCGTGAAGGGGTTCGGCCACAAAGCCTGCGAGGCGATGGAGGCTCCTTTCACCGATCCGCGCCCCTTCGGCGCAGCAGCCCTTGCAGAGGATTATCGGATCGCGGTCAACGCGGATACGCTGCCATCCGCCTTCCCGAGAATAGCCGTCGATACCAAATTCTATCGTCTGGCACTTTGATCGGCGACGCTCAGGCGCGTAGCCGCTGCATCAGACTGTCCATGGCTGCGATCAGGCGGGCGCGCAGCGCGGGATCTCCGCCAAAGTCGGCAATCTCGAAAGCGGCTTGGTCGAGCGCTCCGAACAGAAGAATAGCGATTCCATAGGGATCGGCCGGCATCATGGCACCGGCTTCGATCAGCTTCGTGACTTCGCCAAGCACGAAGGCGAAGGCGGTTTCGCGGTCGCGGGCTCGCATCGCCTCAAGGCCAATGACGCGGGGTCCGTCGAGGAGGAGAATCTGGCGCATACCGGGATCGGCGGTCGACTGGAGATAGGCGCGCCATATCAGCCGGAAGCGGTCCCATGGGTCCGTTCCACTCGCCGCGGCAACGTCGATGCTGGCGACGAGCCGTTCCTGATAGGCATCGTGGACGGCGATGAAGAGCCCGCGCTTGCTGCCGAAATGATGAAACACGGTGCCTTGGGCCACCTTGGCCGCTGCGGCGATGTCGGCTGCGGTCACGGCGTCGAACCCGCGCGCTTCGAACAAGGCGGTTGCCGCCTCGATGATGCGGCTGTGTGTTCCGGCATAGAGATCGGCGTTGTTGCCCTTGGGTTTCGGCATCGGCCCACTTATTGACTAGCACTCAATACCGATGGTAATTGTCGGTGAGGAGGGCGAAAGAATGATGTTTCAGATCACCATAGGCGTTATCGGTTGTCTCGTCGCCGGGGGCTTTGGCGTTGTCGCCTATGGCGCCAGCCTGCCCGCGAGCGTGACGGCGAGCCGCAGCGCTGTCATCCCGGCGCCTGTCGATGTCGTGTTCGGCTTGGTGAGCGATGTCGGCGCGCAGGCGGACTGGCGCAGCGACGTGGGTTCGGTTCAGTTGGAAACGGGTGGCCAGCGTTGGGTGGAAGTGAGCCGGGCCGGCGTTGAAATCGCGTTTGAGGAAATCGCGCGGGTCGAGGGCGAGCGCTACGAAATCCGCTTCTCCTCGCCACAGGGCTTTAGGGGGCAGTGGACAGGCGTGTTCCAGGCGAGCGGCGAGACAACCACCGTGACATTCACCGAAACCGTGGAAACGCCGCGCTGGATCGGCCGGGTGATCGGCCGGATGTTTGCCCCGCCGGGTGGCCATATCGACCGATATCTGGGCGATCTCGATCGCGCTGCACGGGACCGGGCCGGAGGGCGTGCGTAAATGCCCAAATCCTGGCGGAGAAAGTTCAGCGACGCGCGGCCCACGCATGTCGTGACGCTGGAAAAGCGCTTTGCGGGCGTGCCGGCGGGCGGGCGCCTGTTCATTCCCTCCCCGACCGAAATCGCAGCCTATATCGACGCTATTCCGCGCGGCGAAACACGGACCGTCGCCGCTATGCGCAGCGCTTTCGCGGAGCGCGCTGGGGCGTATGCGGCGTGTCCGGTCACGTCGGCCATTCATCTTCGGATCGTCGCGGAATGCGCGCTCGAAGAGATGGCCGCCGGCAGGGCGCCATCTGAAGTGACGCCGTTCTGGCGACTGATCGAACCGGGCGGAACGATCGCGCGCAAGCTCACATGCGACGGGGATTTTCTCTCGACGATGCGAGAGAGCGAGGCGACCAGCGAGACGAGCCCTTAGTCGTCGATCCGATCCAGTTTGTCTTTCACGGTAATGAAGGCCCGCGTCGTATCAACGAGGCTCGTGGCGATTCGCGCGTGGAGGCGCTGGGCGACTTCCGGGTATTCGTCCAGCATGCGCCGGAATAGCGGCCGGCGGATCTGGATGACCGACACATCGCCCTTTGCGATCGCCGTTGAATGCCGCTCGCCTTCGACGATCATAGCAAGCTCGCCGATGAGCCGCCCCGACCGGACGACGTCGAGGGGTTCGCCTTCGGTTGCGCCCGGCCCGTAGAGCAGCACCGTGCCGGTTGCGATGACATAGGCCGAATCAGCGCGGTCGCCGACGGAAAACAGCCTTTGGCCGTCGCGGAAGCTTCGGCTTTCGGCGGAAAAAGCAAGTAGGCGAAGCTTGTCCTCCGAAAAGTCGGACAGCATCGGCACCCGTTGCAGCACCTTGACGTCGGACTCGAGGCTCATTCCACCTTTCGGCCCCCACATCTTCGGCGCGATCGATCCGTTCAACAGCCCCAGCCAAGAGATGTTCCCGGCGGAAAGCACCGCCAAAACGCATCAAGCCGGCGTGAACGAAGCGAACCACCCCGAACATGATCGGAAGCTTATCCGCTCGCGCCGAATTTCAAAGCGATATTCGGAGCTTGCCGCCGGCAGAAGGCCGACGATTCATGGAACGAGCTTGTAACCGCCACCCTCGGTCACTAGCAACTGCGCGTTGGAAGGATCTTTCTCGATCTTCTGCCGCAAGCGATAGATGTGCGTTTCGAGCGTATGGGTGGTGATCCCAGCGTTGTAGCCCCACACTTCATGGAGAAGCACGTCGCGGGTGATCACCTTTTCCCCGGCCCGGTAGAGGAACTTGAGGATCGAGGTTTCCTTCTCGGTCAGGCGGACCTTTGAGCCCTTGGCATCGACCAGCAGCTTGGCGGAGGGGCGGAAGGTGTAGGGTCCGATCGTGAAGATCGCCTCTTCCGACTGCTCGTGCTGGCGAAGCTGGGCGCGGACGCGGGCCAAGAGCACGGCGAATTTGAAGGGCTTCGTCACATAGTCGTTGGCGCCGGCTTCGAGGCCGAGAATCTGATCGCTGTCGGTGTCGTGACCCGTCAGCATGATGATGGGGCTTGCAAATCCGCCCTTACGCAGGATCTTCACGGCCTCGCGGCCGTCCATGTCGGGCAGGCCCACGTCCATCAACACGAGGTCGACGAGGGCGGCCCTTGCCGCCTGCACGCCCTTGGTGGCGCTTTCCGCTTCCAACGGCTCGAACTCTTCGTAGAGCGAGAGCTGCTCGACGAGCGCCTCGCGCAGGTCGGCGTCATCGTCGACGATCAGGATCTTGCGAGCGGTCATGCTGTCCCCGTGGCAGTGTTTCGGGCGCTCGGAACAGGTCGAACTCGTTCGAGACGCGGTTATATCATCGTGACCTAAACAATAAGGTTCGGCGAGAGGGTGCAAGAGCCGTGTTGCAAGGAAACGCAGAGTTGAAACGGAAACACGGCGCGATCACAAGCTTGAGCGTGGTTCTCGTATCAAAAGCAAGCCGCACGGGGCGGTTGGTGGCCGGCGGCTTGTCGATCCCCTGCGCGATTGGACGAACCGGCAGGGCTGCGGTAAAACGGGAGGGCGATGGCGCGTCGCCGATCGGCTCGTTTGAAATCCTCGGCGGGTATTTCAGATCCGACCGGTTTGCCATACGCCCGCGCTCCGCATTGCCGCTCCGACCGCTTCGCCCCGATCAGGGCTGGTGCGACGATCCCGGCGACCGCAACTACAACCGGCCCGTGCGCCTGCCCTATGCAGCCGGCCATGAGCGGATGTGGCGCGAAGACGGGCTTTACGATCTAGTCCTCGTGCTCGATTGCAATTTGCGGCCCCGGTCGCGGCAGCGGGGCAGCGCGATTTTCCTTCATCTCGCTCGCCCGAACTTCGAGCCGACGGCGGGATGCGTCGCGATACGGCGGGCGGACATGCTGGCTCTCCTCGCCCGGCTTGTGCCCGGAGCCACGATCCGGATCTAGAGCGCTTTCTTATCGACGCCCTCTTTCCAACGTCGTCGGAGAATGATCTAGACCGCCAGTCCTTGCAGCAGCCGGGGCTGACCCTTGCCCCCATCCGCCGCCTCGCCGATGAACGAGCGCTTGAGACGGGGCAACCGTTCCACCATGCCAAGGCCAACGTCGCGAAGGATGCGCAGCGGCGCGAAATCGTTGGAGAACAGCCGGTTCAAAACATCCGTCGTGGCTGCCATCTGCCACGTATCGAACCGGCGCCAGCGCTGGTACTCCTCCAGAACGTCGAGTGAGCCGGGATCGCGGCCAAGCCGCAGCGCACCCGCCAAAACCTCGACCAGGGCGGCGACGTCGCGGAAGCCGAGGTTGAGGCCTTGGCCCGCGATCGGGTGAATGCCGTGGGCGGCATCCCCCACCAAAGCAAAACGCTGGTGCACGAAATCGCGCGCCAGCGTGAGTCCCAGGGGATAGGCGGCGCGTGGGCCGGCGACCTTGATGTCTCCCAGATGGTGGCCGAGGCGGCGGATAAGTTCGGCCTCGAACACGATCTCATCGCCCCGTACCAGCCGGTCCGCCACGTCGGTACGCTCGGTCCAGACCAGAGAGGATCTGTGGCCGCCTTTCAGCGGCAGGGTGGCAAAGGGACCGGAGGGCAGGAAATGCTCCTCCGCGCAGCCTTCGTGGGGGCGTTCGTGCTCGATGGTGGTGACGATGCCGGACTGGCCGTAACTCGTTTGAAAGGTACGAATGCCGGAAAGCGCCCTGAGGCGCGACTTCACCCCGTCCGCCGCCACCAGCAGACCGGCACGGATGGTCCGGCCCGATCGGAGGCGAACCGAAACGCCGCCGGGCGCCACGTCGAAGGTGGTGACGGCATCGGGCGAGACCAACGTCACGCCCGCTGCCTCGGCGGCCTGACCGATCGCCGCCACCATGGCGCCGTTTGGCACCATATGGGCGAAGGGCTGATCGGCCTCACCGTCCTCGGCGAAGGTGAGGAATACCGGGCGGACGGCGTCTTCAAGGCGCGAATCCGTCACGATCATGCGGCGGATCGGCTCGGCTTCGGCCGCGATATGGTGCCAGACGCCGAGCGCCGTCAGCATACGCCGGGCACCCGCCGCGACCGCAGACGCCCTGGGATCGCCGGTGAGCGCGGAGAGCGGGCGGACGTCCACCACTGTGACCGACACGCCGGGCACGGCGCGCGATAGGCCGAGCGCCAGCGACAGGCCGACATAGCCGCCGCCGGCGATCAGAATGTCGGTTCGCTCCGTCTCCGTGCCGGTCTCGTCCGTGCCACTCTCGTCCGTCATGACAGGTTCGCCCCTCTCAAGTTCCACTTAGGGAAGGCCGCTTGACGCATCCTTGCGAACACGCCCACATGACTATAGCCGCTTCTATGATATAGCGCGGCGCAAACTGCGGACCATGCTTCCCAATATCCCGCCCGGTGCCTCTGAGTACAGCCCCGAGCGCGACCCTTGCCGCAAGGATCGTCATGTCGCCGGTTGAAGACCTCGTTGCCATTCTGGATCTGGAAAAGATCGAGGAGAATCTTTTCCGGGGCAACAGCCCAGGGTTCGGATGGCAGCGCGTGTTCGGCGGCCAGGTGATCGCACAAGCGTTGGTGGCGGCGATGCGGACGGTGGATCCCGCCCGGCCGGTTCATTCCCTGCACGGCTATTTCCTGCTGCCGGGCGACCCCAAGGTCCCCATCATATTCGACGTAGACAGACTGCGCGACGGCGGAACCTTCACCACCCGCCGGGTCAACGCGATCCAGCACGGCCGCCCGATCTTTTCGATGTCTGCATCGTTCCAGAGCGTGGAGGACGGCCTCGACCATGAGATCGCGATGCCCGCCGTGCCGCAGCCGGAAGACCTGCCGGATGAGGAGGCGTTCAAGGCGATGGTAGACCGGTTCGCGCCCGAGCCGGTGAAGCGCTACTGGAGCCGCCCGCGTCCGCTCGTGATGCGGCCAACGGATCTCTCGCGATTTGCGGGTCGGGTGCCGACCGATCCAAGGCAATATGTCTGGGTCAAGACGGCAGAACCGCTTGGCGGCGATGACAACCTGCACCGGACGGTGCTTGCCTATCTTTCGGACATGACGCTGCTCGATACCGCGCTGCTCGTTCACGGGCGCTCGGTGTTCGACCCCACGCTCCAAGTCGCCAGCCTTGATCATGCGATGTGGTTTCACAGGGCTGCGAAGGTGGACGATTGGTTGCTTTATGCACAAGACAGCCCGTCGTCGTCGGGAGGGCGAGGATTCACGCGCGGATCGCTCTATGACCGGAGCGGCAAGCTCATCGCATCGGTGGCGCAGGAGGGCCTGATCCGGCGTCGCGCCTGACCGGGCCTGCTAACGATGAATGCACCTGGACTTCTCCTCTGTGACCGTATCCTGGTCATTTTTGCTGATTTGCTCAAGAACTAGGCATACAATGCCGCATCGGGGACAAGGCCGTTAAAGACTCATCGACTAAAACGATGAAAAGCCGGGATTTGCGCGACTGGCACGAAGTTTGATTCCCTGTGCGCTGTCGAGCGACGCATGCCTTCCCGCAAGGGTGGGCTGATCGAGGTCCGTGACGGACCGAAGATGCTGCACTCGTCCGCGCAAGGATTGGAAGGACATCCATGAAAATCGTCATGGCCATTATCAAGCCCTTCAAGCTCGACGAGGTGCGTGACGCCCTGACCGCCCTCGGCGTGCACGGGCTCACTGTCACCGAAGTGAAGGGATACGGGCGTCAAAAGGGTCACACGGAAATCTATCGCGGCGCGGAATACGCCGTCAGCTTCCTGCCGAAGCTGAAGATAGAAGTGGCCGTTGCGACGGAGCATACGGACAAGGTCATCGAGGCGATCGTCACTGCCGCCAAGACCGGGCAGATCGGCGACGGCAAGATCTTCGTCACTTCCGTCGAGCATGCCGTTCGCATCCGCACCGGCGAGACCGACGGCGACGCGCTTTAAGGCCAATGCTGCGGTTCGAGCGGCAGACCGAAGGCTCGGCCTGCTTCTCGAACCGCAGTTACCGACAAGGGATCAGGGCCACGATTTCGTTCGTGGTGCCGCTCCAGACACTTCACCGCCCAAGAGGATTTAAATGAGAACCCTCAAGTCTCTTCTAGCAGCGGCGCCGATCTTGGCGCTCACGGCCGTAACGGCGTTCGCGCAGGATGCCGCCGCACCCGTGGCCGACGCCGTCGCGGCTGCTGTCGTTCCCGTCCCCGACAAGGGCGACACGACCTGGATGCTCCTCTCGACGATCCTCGTGATCCTCATGACGCTTCCCGGTCTTGCGCTGTTCTACGGCGGCCTCGTCCGCGCCAAGAACATCCTCTCGGTGTTGATGCAGGTCTTCGTCGGCTTCTCCGTGATCTCCATCCTGTGGGTGGTCTACGGATACTCCGTCGCCTTCACCGGTCCGGCCAGCGCCGATCAGGTCACGGCACTCTCGCCCTTCTTCGGCGGGCTCTCGAAGGCCTTCCTTTCGGGCGTCACGACAGGATCGGTCGTCGAGACCTTCTCGACCGGCGTCGTGATCCCCGAACTCACCTTCGTGATCTTCCAGCTCACCTTCGCCGCCATCACGCCGGCCCTGATCATCGGCGCCATCGCCGAGCGATTCAAGTTCTCGGCCGTGCTGGCGTTCCTGGTGCTGTGGTTCACCTTCTCCTACCTGCCGATCGCTCACATGGTCTGGTGGTGGGGTGGCCCGTCGGCGTGGGATGCGCCGTCCGGCTACCTCTTCAGCAAAGGCGCACTCGATTTCGCGGGTGGCACGGTCGTTCACATTAACGCCGGTGTCGCCGGTCTGGTGGCGGCGATTGTCGCGGGCCCGCGTATCGGATACGGCAAGGAAGCGATCCCGCCACATAATCTGGTGCTTACCCTGATCGGCGCTTCGCTGCTCTGGGTCGGCTGGTTCGGCTTCAATGCGGGCTCGAACCTCGAGGCTAACGGCCTTACGGCCCAGGCCGTGCTCAACACCATCGTCGCGACGTCCGCTGCCGCGCTTGCTTGGTCGTTCGTCGAAAAGCTGACGCGCGGTCATGCCTCGCTGCTCGGTGCCGTTTCGGGTGCCGTCGCCGGCCTCGTTGCGATTACCCCGGCCGCCGGCTTCTCCGGCACCATGGGCGCCATTGCCATCGGTCTCATCTCCGGCGTCGTCTGCCTTTGGGCCGTGGTGTGGTTGAAGTCCAAGCTCGGATACGACGACAGCCTCGACGTGTTCGGCATCCACGGCGTCGGCGGTATCGTCGGCGCCCTGCTGACCGGCGTCTTCGCCTCGCCGGCTCTGCTTGGCCAGGGCATCGTGGACTACTCGACCGATCCGGACGGCGCAGCTGCCTACGACATCGGTCGCCAGGTGTGGGTGCAGTTCCATGGCGTTGCCACGGCTGTGATCTGGTCGGCGGTGGTTTCGGTCATCGCACTCTACCTGATCAAGATCACGATCGGACTGCGCGTGCCGGAAGCGACCGAGCGCGAAGGCCTGGACATCACGTCCCACGGCGAGCGGGCATACAACTGATCGACATCAAGCAAGCGGGGGCCGGATCGATCCGGCCCCCGCGCCTTCATCAAAGACGCCTGTGCATCTAGACTCTTGTTCCAGTTGCGCATCCCGCTATCTCGGTTAAGTATCGGCGTTTACTCTTTCGCCGGGCGGCTTTGGACGAGAAATCGACAACCGCTCACTGAATCCCTTCCTTTGCTCGCGATCCGGCTCTTGTGCCTCAGTTCGCCCCGCCCCGAGGTGTTTCCATGAAGATCGTGATGGCCATCATCAAGCCATTCAAGCTGGACGAGGTCCGCGATGCCCTGACTGCCGTCGGCGTGCACGGCCTCACGGTTACGGAAGTGAAGGGCTATGGCCGCCAGAAGGGGCATACGGAAATCTACCGTGGCGCCGAATACGCGGTGAGCTTCCTGCCCAAGCTGAAGATCGAAGTCGCGGTCGCCACCGACCAAGTCGACAAAGTCGTGGAAGCGATCGAGACCTCTGCCAAGACGGGCCAAATCGGCGACGGTAAGATTTTCGTCTATCCGATTGAATCTGCGCTTCGCATCCGCACCGGCGAGGTCGACGGTGAAGCCCTCTGAATGGCGACTTGACCGATATCGATTCAAGCCTGGCGCAGATTCGGGTTACGGCCGTGAGCCGTCACGGCAGCTATGTTTTGAGGGTCGCCCCTGGGCGGCCCTTTTTTGTCTTTGTCCTTGTCAGGGGTCCAGGATTTCAGCGCGAGCCGCGTTACTCTCGCCTTTTCCAGGTGCTTGACGGCTCGGAATTCGCGCCCGGCACCGGTGCAGGTGAATCGCTTGAAGCTATTTCGGCCGGTTCCAGATGAGGAACTGTAGGTAGTCTGGACCGAGGGCTGCCTTCTTTTTGCGGAGCCTTGGCTGTTTTTGTCGTGGGCGGCTCGGATCAGGTCCATGACCATGTGCTTCCGGACGATTGGCCTTGAGGGCGACGAGATAGTCGCCGCCCCAGGGCAGGATCGTCTTGGCGATGGTCGTCTGTGTGCCGATGGCGTCGATGGTCACAATCGCGCCGGCGAGGTCCAACCGCCCAGGAGCAGAGGTATAGCCTTGATCTCGTTGGACTTGGCGTCGACGGCCTCCTGCCCGAGGATGAGGCGCTGACGGCTCGCCCAAGCCGAGACACTATGCAGCGGTTCGCGGCCGTTGCCTCGGTCATGGGTGCGGCACGACGTCTTGCCGTCGATTACCGCGACATCGGGATCACCGTCGCGCAGCGCCCCCACAAAGGCGGCGAAGCAGGCCTCGAAGAGCTCCGCGTCGAGGGCATTCATGACGTCGTTGAGGGTGTCATGGGCCGGCAGGCCGCGGTCATAGGGCAGGAAGCGGAGCAAGAAATCCATCCGCTCCTCGCCCCAGACCCGGATCTCCAGGACATCTTCCATGCCGCTCATCGTCGCCGACAGCACGAGCCGCATGATCTCAGGCAGCGGATAGACCACTTTCCAAGACTGACGGGGGTCCTCAAGAGCGGATCGCCTGGGTTGGCATAGGGGAACGCGTCGGCGCGGTCGTCCGAGCCGAGCCAATCGGCGAGTTGCAGAAGGCCGAGAAAGGCATGCCAGAAGGGCGGAGCGTCGGGCAACGCGGCCCCGCCGGGTCAAACGCCTGCGGCCAGCAGCGGATCGCTTCGTCGACAAGCCGCGCCACCTCTGCAACCGGATCGCGCTGGGTGTTCGCCGTCCTGTATCCGCGCAAATTTTGCGCACCGTCGCCGGGCAAATTCGGCACCCAGCCGTGATAGGCGAGCACGGTTTGGAGCATGGGTTCGAGCTTGGCGCTCCAGCCTTCCAGACGATCAAGGCCTGTGGCTTGACACGTGCCAGCGTTCAAAACCGGAAACACCGCCTCATCGATATGGCCGCCTTTGCCGCTCTGGAACTTGTGGTTGACCTTGCCGAAGTCATGCAGAAACGCCAGCACAACGAGCCGCGCGGGCCAATCGTCGGGCACGGCGTCGCGCCCGGCAAGACGCGCGAGGCGACGCTCAAACATCGGCAGGGCGATCAGCGCTTCAAAGCTTGCGGCCACGTCATGGCAATGGTCGATCAACGGATGGCAGCGGACAGGTTGCTCACGCGGAGCAAGTTTCGCCCAGCATCCCTCGAACAGGTAATCGATACGGCCTCTCCCCCTGTGCTCGGGTTCTTCCGACCCGCCCCCCTCACACACCTTCCCCCAGCGCCTGTTCCAACACCGCAAACACCCGGCAGTCCGCCATTTGCGCGACGTTGAAGCGCATGAAGCCGGATGCTGATTGCGAGATGCTGAAGACGTTGCCGGGGGCCAGAAGCACGTTTTGGCGCAGGGCGGCACGGGCGATGTCGGCGGCGTTTCGGCCATCCGGCAGCGTGCACCAGAGCGTGGGGCCGCCGCGCGGTGTGATCCAGGGGCGGATCGCGTCCATCACTTCGCCGGTTCGCTTCAGCGCGCTCTGGTCGTCCGCTTCGCCGCTCGCCAAGGTGTATCGATCCTTGCAGCCATACAGTTTGGTTTGATTGTATGGCTCTGTTCCTGGTCACGCCAGCCCCGATCGCGCTAATCGTGGACCTTCGAACGAGGGACCATGATGCAGCGGACGAGCCGAGGGTGGAGCAGCGGGCTCCTGGGTGTCATCATTTTCAGCGGTTCGCTACCCGCCATGTGGGTCGCGGTCGGCGGGTTCACGCCGCTGTTTCTGACATCGGCGCGCGCCGTGATCGCCGCGGGGCTCGGCCTCGCCTTCCTCGCGCTCCTCAAGCAGAAGCGGCCGGCGCGGGGTGATCTCGTTCCGCTGGCGATCGTGGCGCTTGGCGTCGTCGCCGGCTTTCCGCTGCTGACGGCGCTGGCGCTTCAGCACATCACGTCGGCGCATTCGATCGTTTTCGTCGGGCTATTGCCGCTCTCGACCGCGATGTTCGGCGTGCTGCGCGGGGGCGAGCGGCCAAAGCCCGCCTTTTGGATCTTCTCGATCATCGGCGGCCTCTCGGTTGCCGGTTTCGCGCTGGCGCAAAGCGGTCCGGCGTCGCTAACGGGCGATCTCCTGATGGTCGCGGCCATCCTTCTCTGCGGATTGGGCTATGCGGAAGGGGCCACGCTGTCGCGCCGGCTCGGCGGCTGGCAGGTCATCTCCTGGGCGCTTTGTTTAGCGCTGCCGGTGATGGCGATCATCGCCCTTGCCACCCACCCCGCAGTGTGGAGCGGCATCGATCTTGCCGCATGGGCGGGGCTTGGCTATGTCTCGGTCTTCAGCATGCTGATCGGCTTTGTCTTCTGGTATCGCGGCCTTGCGCTCGGGGCATCGCGGGCGTTGGCCAGTTGCAGCTACTGCAACCCTTTTTCAGCCTCGGCCTCGCCGGCCTCATCCTCGGCGAACCCGTCGCCTGGTCCATGATCGCCGTCACGGCGCTGGTGGTCCTGTGCGTTGCCGGCGCCAAGCGTTTCGTGTGAAAGCTGGATACCGAATGGACATGCAAGGCCGCGATCCTTGCTTGAAACATCCTAATGGTCACATTGGGTGGCGTATAATGAAGTGTTTCCAGGGCAAATTGCTGCAACCGCGCGTTTGAATGGTGACGCCGGGGATGAGTTCTGAATTGGCTGACGCGAACATCGTCCTCTACATGAGGTCGGACGTGCCCTTGCGGAGCACTATGGTAGTCGAATTTCAAGTCTGACGAACACCGTTCGATGTCCGCACAATCGTGGATTTGACCTTGAGGGCCGCCAGGGCCTTTCGTCTGTTAACGGTGCTTGTCCGGTTCAGGGTTAAAGCGTGCTTAACCTCGTCGATCGTAAACTCGGCAAACGCCAAAATCGGTCTGTCTCCAGTCTCGCAGCGTGAACCCAGAGCCGATGCAAGCATCCCCCTCGCGCCGCTCCATCGCGTCACCCTTCCAGCGTCTCGCGGCCCTGATCACGGGTGTGAAACCCGGCCTCGACCCGATCGACCTCACGATCGGCGAGCCCCGCCATGCCGTTCCCACCTTCGTCGGCCCTGTGCTCGCCGGATCGCTCGGTGACTTCGGCCGCTATCCGCCCATCCGGGGGTCATCGCCCTTTCGGAGCGCTGTGGCCGGCTGGCTCGAACGGCGCTACGGGCTCGCCACACCGATCGACCGGGAGGGCGGGGTTCTACCCCTCAACGGCTCGCGCGAGGGGCTGTATTACGCTGCGATCCAGGCCGTCAGGCTCGCCGAGGGATCGAAGGGCGAGCGGCCGGCGATCCTGCTTCCCAACCCGTTTTACGCGGTCTATGCCGCTGCCGCCGAGGCGGCCGGCGCGGAGCCCGTTCTGCTGGCGGCTGGGCCGGATACCGGGTTCCTGCCGGACATGACGTCCGTCGATCCGGCTCTCCTTGCCCGCACCGTCGCGGTCTATTTCGCCTCGCCGGCCAACCCGCAAGGGGCGGTCGCGAGGCTTGAGACGTGGAGCGATCTTATCCGTCTGGCCCGCCGGCACGGCTTCTGGCTGTTTGCCGACGAATGCTATTCGGAGATCTGGCGTGGCACGCCGCCGCCCGGCGTGCTGCAAGCGGCAGACGCGATCGGCGCCGGCTACGGCCGCGTGGTCGCGTTCAACTCGCTCTCCAAGCGGTCGAACCTGCCTGGTCTGCGCTGCGGTTTTGCCGCGGGCGATCCGGATTTTCTGGTGCCTTGGGCGACGTTTCGAAACGTTGCCGCGCCCCAGGTGCCGCTGCCGGTTCAGGCCGTCGCCGTGGCAGCGCTTGGCGAGGAGACCCATGTGGCTGAAAACCGGCGCCTTTATGATTTGAAATTCGCTGCGGCGGAGCGCCATCTCGGATCCGTGTTCGGCCCGGTTACGCCGGCCGCCGGGTTTTTTCTATGGCTCGATGTTGCCCGCTTCGGCGGCGGAGAGGCCGCGGCCTTGAAGCTTTGGGCGGCGGCGGGCGTCAAAACTCTTCCGGGAAGCTTTCTGGCGGCCGATGACGGAGACGGCCATGGCAACCCTGGAGCTGACTATCTTCGCGTTGCCATGGTGGAGGACCTGCTCGTGACCGAATCGGCGCTTTCGCGCATGGCGGGGGTCTTCCAATGAGAAGCGATGTTCGTCGTCAACCAACCTTCGAGGATCCCTTCGACGTGCCGGCCAAACGGCCGCAGACGCCCCGGCGCGATGCCGGACCCGCCGCGCGCGGCCCGGCCCGACGGCCCGCCGCCAAGCCGATGTCGCGGCAGGATTCGCGCCTTCGCCAAGCGATGAGCCGAAACATCACGGGCGCGATCGGGCTGCTTATGATCGCCGGTGTCGCGGCGCTTGCCGCCGCGCTCGCCACCTGGTCGGTCGACGATCCGAGCTGGAGCCACATGACCGATAGCCCCGTGCGCAATGCGCTCGGCTCCGGCGGCGCGGTGGTCGCGGATCTCGTGATGCAGTTGATCGGGCTCACGGCCGCGCTGTTCCTGACGCCCGTGGTCGTCTGGGGCTGGCATCTGGCGATCGGACGGGTGCCGCGCATTGCCCGTGGGCGATGGGTGTCGTGGCTCGCGGGAACCTTCGTCGGTGCGGCCTTCATCGCCGCCCTGCCGCCGACGGCCGGCTGGCCGCTGTCGACGGGCCTTGGCGGCGCGATCGGCGATCTCGTGCTGCAAATTCCCGCAGCCTTCAACGGCGGCGTTTTGTCCGATACCGGCCGGCTCGTCTGCCTGATCCTGTTCGGCCCGACGGCCGCGATGATGATGATCTACGCGGCCGGCTTCCCCTATGGCCCCAGCCGCCAAGCTGCCACGCCTGAGGCGAACGACGAAGACGAGGAGACCGACGAGGATTCAAGCTGGGTGGAGTCAACCTTCGGAGCGGTCGCGCATGGCTGGCTGACCGTTCAGGGCGCCCTGAAGCGCCGGTTTGGGCGGTCTCGTGCCGTCGCCTATCCCGGCGAAGAGATGTACGACGACGATGACGGACTGGACGAACCCGCGCCCGTACGCCGCAAATCGTCCCTTGCCGGCGGGATCGGTACCATGGTGCGCAAGTTCAGTGCGTCCGACGATGGTCTCGACGATCTGGACGTAGGCCGAACCGTTGTGCGGGACCGCACCGAACCCGGCTTCGATAGCTATGCCCGCACGCCCGCCGGTGGTTACCCGGACGATGAGGAAGACCACGATCCGCCGCCGTTCGAGCTTGACGACAGGCTTTCCGATTTCGAGCCGGGCGACGACGAGGAAGACCGCGACGACGATCGCGACTTTGCTCCACCGCGCCCGGTCGCGGTGGAACCGTCGCCGCGAATGGCGGCGCCGCTGCGCGGCCCGGCCGCGAAGATCGGCGGCACAAGTGGCGCAGCGGAGCGCGGGGCGCCTCGCGTTCAGCCGCCCGCCGCTCCGCCCCAGCCGGGCAAGAGAGCGCGCTCGAACGGGCAGCTTTCCCTGCTGCAGATGGGCTACCAGTTTCCCCCCCTCGACCTTTTGGCCGAGCCGAAGGTGATTCCGGGCGGGCAGAAGATTTCAGCCGACGCCTTGGAACAGAACGCGCGCTTGCTTGAAGGCGTTCTGGAAGACTTCGGCGTCAAGGGCGAGATCATCAACGTGCGTCCCGGCCCGGTCGTGACGCTTTACGAGCTGGAACCGGCGCCGGGCATCAAGTCGAGCCGGGTCATCGGTCTTGCCGACGACATCGCCCGTTCGATGAGCGCCATCGCCGCCCGCGTGGCGGTGATCCCAGGCAAGAACGCCATCGGCATCGAACTGCCGAATGCGCGGCGTGAAACCGTGTTCCTCCGCGAACTCGTGGCCGCGCAGGATTTTGAGAAATCCAAGGGCAAGCTCGCCCTTGCGCTCGGCAAGACGATCGGCGGCGAACCCGTGATCGTCGATCTTGCCCGCACGCCGCATATGCTGGTGGCCGGCACCACCGGCTCGGGCAAGTCGGTGTCGATCAACACCATGATCCTGTCGCTGATCTACCGGCTGAAGCCGGAGGAATGCCGGCTGATCATGATCGATCCGAAGATGCTGGAACTCTCCGTTTACGACGGCATTCCGCACCTCCTCACGCCCGTCGTGACCGATCCCCGCAAGGCCGTGGTGGCCTTGAAGTGGACGGTTCGCGAGATGGAGGAGCGCTATAAGAAGATGTCCAAGCTCGGCGTGCGCAACATCGAGGGCTTCAATGCCCGGGTGGCGCAGGCGGCGGAGAAGGGCGAGCAGATCGCCCGCACCGTACAGACCGGCTTCGACCGCGAAACCGGCGAGCCGATCTTCGAGACCGAGGAAATGGACCTCAAGGCGCTGCCCTTCATCGTCGTCATCATCGACGAGATGGCCGATCTGATGATGGTGGCCGGCAAGGACATCGAAGGCGCGGTGCAGCGGCTTGCCCAGATGGCGCGCGCGGCCGGCATTCACGTCATCATGGCGACGCAGCGGCCTTCGGTGGACGTTATCACCGGCACGATCAAGGCGAATTTCCCGACCCGCATCTCCTTCCAGGTCACTTCCAAGATCGACAGCCGCACTATTCTCGGCGAGCAGGGCGCCGAACAGCTGCTCGGCCAGGGCGACATGCTCTACATGGCCGGCGGCGGGCGCATCCAGCGCGTGCACGGACCGTTCGTCGCGGACGGTGAGGTGGAAAAGATCGTCGCCCATCTGAAGACGCAAGGCCAGCCCGACTATCTCGACGCCATCACGGCCGACGAGGAGGAAACCTCAGGCGAGACCGGCGCGGCGGGCGGCGAGACTTGGCCGAACGGCACCGGCGAGGACGGCGGCGCGGACGTCTATGATCAGGCGGTCGCGGTCGTGTTGCGCGATAAGCGGGCGACCACCTCCTATATCCAGCGCCGGCTCGGCATCGGCTACAACCGTGCGGCCTCGCTGATCGAGCGGATGGAGAAGGAGGGTATCGTCGGCGCGCCGAATCATGCGGGAAAACGCGAGATCCTGATCGAGGCGGGCGACGACTGACTCGCCGCAGCAACGCGGTAGGCGCGGCGAACCTTGTTTCGCCTCAATCGTTTCGCCAACTGAATAGCGCTGGCCGCGAATACCCGGCCATCGTTCTTGAGGTTCAACCCGACATGACCGTTCGTACCCGCCGACCGCTTCGCGCAAGCCGCTTCCTGGCCATGGCCGGTCTCGCTTTGACGATGCTTGCGGCACCCGCCTTTGCGGCGCCCAATCTCGCGGGTCTTTCAGCCCAGCAGCGCGCCACGGTGGACGCGGTGAACGCCTACTTCAACTCGATCACCACGATCGAAGGCAAGTTCGTCCAGACCGGCCCCGACGGCAGCCAGAGCACCGGCTATTTCGTGATCGACCGGCCGGGCAAGATGCGTTTTCGCTACTATCCGCCCTCCAAGCTGGACATCATCGCGGATGGCAGAACCGTCGCGATCGACGACAAGGCGATGCAGGAGCAGACGCTGATTCTGCTTTCGGAAACGCCGCTGCGGTTTCTCCTTGACCGTAACATCGACCTCACCCGCGAGGCGATCGTGCGCGGTGTCAGTGCGGACGCGGATCTGATCATCGTCGATATCGAGGACCCCGGCACCTTCGCGACGGGGCGCCTGACGTTGATCTTCGATGCGCGGACGATCGAGCTGAAGCAATGGACGGTGACCGACGCGCAGGGCCTCGACACCAGCGTAGCGGTCTATGAGACCAAGACGGGCAGCCCGACCAATCCGAAATGGTTCGAGATCAACTACTCCAAATACAAGTGAGGCTCGGCCGGTCGCGGATCGTTGACCCTCGTGGGGGGCTTACAGGCGCCGCGCCTCGATCCGCTACCACCGGACGGCCGGATGATGTAGAGGTTGCTGTGGGGCACTTGGGCGCCCCGTGCTGGAGCCGGTTCGACGTTGACCCGGATTGAAATCGCCTCTTGCGTTCTTGCGGGCGCGGCTCTCTTCATCATCATCAAATTCGGTCTGCTGGCGGCTCTTCTCGCCGGATTGATGGTGCATGAGACCGTTTTGCTGACGGCGCCCTGGCTAAGGCAGCGCACCGGCCTCGGTCATGAACTTGGGAATGCCGCAGCCCTGCTGCTCTTTTCCGCGATCATCTCGCTCGCGATCGCGGCCATCGTGATCGCGGCGCTGCCGCTGTTGACGACAGGCTCGGAAAGCGTTGCGGTGCTTTTGACGAAGATGGCCGAAGTGGTCGCCTCGGCGCGGTCCTATCTTCCGCTTTGGGCCACGGAGCGACTTCCCGAAAGTACAGACGGCCTACAGGCGGCGGCGGCGAAGGTGTTACAGGATCACGCTTGGGAGATTCAGCGCATCGGGCAGGAGATCGGGCGCACCCTGATCCACGTCTTTATCGGTCTGATCATCGGCGGCCTCCTCCTCTTCCGCCGCGGCATTCCGTCCAAAACCGCGGGCCCGCTTGCCGTAGCGCTCGGCGAGCGCGCCAAGCGGCTCACATCCGCCTTCCGGCGCGTGGTGTTTGCCCAGATCCGGATTGCTGCGCTCAACACCACTTTGACCGGGCTCTACCTCGCCGTCGTGCTGCCGTGGTTCGGTATCGAGCTGCCGCTGGTCAAAACCATGATCGCGGTGACCTTCGTGGTCGGCCTGTTGCCCGTCATTGGAAACATCATTTCAAACACGATGATCGTGATCGTCAGCCTCTCGGTCTCCGCGCTCGGCGCGGCGGTATCGCTAGCCTTCCTGGTTATTATTCACAAGCTGGAATATTTTATCAACGCACGCATTATCGGCACCCGCATCAACGCACGCGCCTGGGAGCTTCTGTGCGCCATGCTCGTGATGGACACGCTGTTCGGCATCCCCGGCCTAATCGCGGCGCCGATCTTCTATGCCTATGTGAAGGATGAGTTGGCGAGCCGAGGGCTAGTTTGAACAGTGCGGTCACGATGCGCCAGCAGGCAAGCCATGCGGCGATTCCCATTGTCCATGGCCACCACTCCGATTAGGTAAGTGTCAACGAAAGCACCGAGGACAAGCGACGCCATGGAGTTCGAGAAGGGGCCGAATGATCCGGCCACGCGGGCTGAGAATCCTCTCGTCAAGTTGGCGCTCGAACTTGGGCCTCTCGGCGTGTTCTTTTTCGCCAACGCGCGCTACGACATCTTCACGGCCACGGCCGCCTTCATGGTGGCCATGGTCGCGGCGCTTGCGATCTCGTGGATCCTGACCCGCAAGATCGCAATCATGCCGGTGATCACCGGGGCGGTGGTGCTCGTTTTCGGCACGCTGACGCTGGTGCTGCACGATGAAACCTTCATCAAGATGAAGCCGACGATCGTGAACGGCCTATTCGCCGCGGTTCTCCTCGGCGGGCTCTTCTTCGGCAAGGCCTTGCTCGGCTATGTCTTCGACAGCGCCTTCAAATTGGATGAAACCGGGTGGCGCAAGCTGACGCTGCGCTGGGGACTATTCTTCGTGGTGCTCGCCGTTCTGAACGAAGCGGTGTGGCGGACCCAGACGACCGATTTCTGGGTCGCCTTCAAGGTTTGGGGCATCATGCCGCTGACGCTGGTGTTCTCGGCGCTCCAACTGCCGCTTTTAAACCGCCACGCCGTCGACAAGGACGTTTGAGCGCACGCGCTACAGAACGTCCTCGCGCTTCAGCGGCCGGGCAAGCAGGCGGCTCACCACCTCATCGACACTCCAGGTGCCGGCGATCACAGCGGCGACGGCTTCCATGATCGGCACTTCGATGCCGAAGGCGCCTGCCCGCTCCACCGCGATACCGGCCGTGGCGGCGCCCTCGGCGAGCTTACCGAACCCGGCGAAGTCGCGGCCCTCGCCGATTGCGATGCCGAGCGAGAAGTTCCGCGATTGTGCCGACCGGCACGTCAGGACGAGATCGCCGAGCCCCGACAGCCCCATGAGCGTATCCGCCTTGGCGCCCCAGGCAGCCGCGAGCCGGCGCATTTCCACAAAGCCGCGCGTGATGACCGCCGCTTCCGCGCTGGCACCGAGCGCCCGGCCCGCGACGACGCCAGCCGCGATGGCGAGGACGTTCTTGAGCGCCCCGCCAAGCTGGACGCCGACCGGATCGCCGGCGGCATAGGGCCGAAAACTAGGCCCGGCCAGCACCTGCGCCAAGGCTTCCGCCAAAGCGAAATCTTCGGCCGCGATCGTGACCGCCGTCGGCAGTCCGAGCGCGACGTCGGTCGCAAAGCCCGGACCGGAGAGAACCGCGATCGGCCCCCGATCGTAGCCGGCATTCAGCACTTCCGACACGAGGAGACCGGTGGAACGGTCGATTCCCTTGGCGCAGGAGACGAGCGCGGTTCCCGGTGTCAGCAGGCTTGCAAGATCGGCCGCGATCGCCCCGGTCGACTGCGCGGGGACGCAGACGAGAACAACCCCCGCATCGCCAAGGGCGGAAGGATCGGTGGTGGCCGTGATCGTGTCCGGGAGGATGGTGTCCGGCAGATAGGGCGTGGAGCGGCGATCGCGGATAGCCTCGACGACGGCTGGATCACGCCCGACGAGGACGACGTTGCGCCCTGCACGCGCGGCGACCAGCGCCAAGGCCGAGCCCCAAGCGCCCGCGCCGTAGACCCCGATGACAGGATGATGCGGGCGCTGGGTCATGCAATCACGCTCCCGTCAAACCTTGGCCCCAAGCCGCCCGTGGCCGACGACCGGGTTCGATGCACTATCGAGCGGCCAGCGCGCGCGGGCCTGCGCGTCAAGCGGGTCGGTGAGGCCGAGCGCGAGCCGTTCGAGGCCAGCCCAGGCGATCATCGCGCCATTATCGGTGCAAAGCACGGGCGGGGGAATGATCAATCTGGCCCCAGCCGCGTCCGTTGCGAGGCGCAGGCGCGCCCGGATCGCCTTGTTGGCCGCGACGCCGCCGGCGACGACCAGCGTCGGCAGAACGTCCGGCGTTTCGAGGCGGAACCGTTTCAGGGCGATCCCGATCCGGTCCGCCACTACGTCGGCGACGGCCGCTTCGAAGGCGGCGCAGAGATCGGCGACATCGGACGGGCTCAACGGAGCAGCGGCTCTGGCCTCTTGCCGCACGGCCGTTTTCAGGCCGGAAAAAGAGAAATCCGGCTCGCTGCGACCCTTCATCGGCCGGGGTAGCGTGAACCGGCGCGGATTGCCCTTGGCCGCAGCCGCTTCGACAGCAGGACCACCGGGATAACCAAGGCCGACGAGCTTGGCCGTCTTGTCGAAGGCTTCGCCGAGCGCATCGTCGATCGTCGTACCTATTCGGGTGTAGCGGCCGACGCCGTCGACCCGCACGATTTGCGTGTGGCCGCCCGAAACGAGCAGCAGCAAATAGGGAAAATTTACCCCGTCGGTCAGCCGGGCCGTCAGCGCGTGGCCTTCCAGGTGATTGACCGCAATCAGCGGTTTGCCCATGGCATAGCTCAAGGCCTTGGCGGTCGTGAGACCGACCAGCACGCCGCCGATCAGGCCGGGACCGGCCGTCGCCGCAATGCCGTCCATCCCGCCAAGCGCTATGCCGGCCTCGCTGAGCGCGGCGCGAATCACGTCGTCGAGCGTCTCGACATGAGCGCGCGCGGCGATTTCCGGAACCACGCCGCCAAACACGGCGTGGGCGTCGACCTGACTGAGAACGACGTTGGAAAGGATGCGGCCGCGCCCGTCGTCGGCCCGCGCGACGACGGCCGCGGCAGTTTCGTCGCAGCTCGTCTCGATGCCGAGAACGATCCCTTCGGTCATCCACCCTCTTTCGAGCGTCACGACACGGGTTTTCGAAACCGACCCGGCATCGTATATCGTCTGTTCGACATGCGGGACGTGACGTCCCTTTCCGCCCCCTAACACCTGGACGCCGCGTCTTGCAACCGAATCCCGTCCGCCTCGGAACTCGTGGAAGCCCGCTAGCGCTCGCGCAGGCCACGGAGGTTCGCCAACGCCTCCTTACCGCTTGGGGCGAAGACGCTCCTTTGATCGACATCGTGGTCATCAAGACTTCGGGCGATCAGATCCTCGATCGTCCGCTTGCCGAGGTTGGCGGCAAGGGGCTGTTCACGAAGGAAATCGAGGACGCGCTCCTGTCGGGAAGCATCGATTTCGCTGTTCATTCCTCCAAAGACATGCCGACCGTGCTGCCGGACGGCTTGGTGCTTGACCATTTCCTACCCCGCGAAGACGTGCACGATGCCTTTATTTCGCTGAAGCACGCCTCGCTTGAGGCGATGCCGGCGGGCAGCGTCGTCGGCACCGCGTCGCTGCGCCGGCAGGCGCAAGTGAAGCGGATCCGGCCCGATTTGGAGGTGGTGACCTACCGGGGCAACGTTCAATCCCGCCTGCGCAAGCTGGAGGAAGGGGTGGTCGACGCCACGCTTCTCGCACTTGCCGGCCTCAACCGGCTTGGCATGGCCCATGTCGCGACGGAGATCCTGAACACGGACGATTTCCTGCCGGCCGTCGGCCAAGGCGCGATCGGCATCGAAACGCGTGCGGGCGACCGGGCGATCCACACTCTGATCGAGCGCATCCACCACGAGGCAACCGCCATTGCGCTTCGCGCTGAACGGGCGCTCCTTGGCGCCCTCGACGGCTCCTGCCGCACGCCGATCGCCGGCCACGCTGCGATCGAGGCGGATACCCTCACCCTTTCCGCCATGATCCTCACGCCGGACGGGCGCACCGTGCACGCCGACACCCTATCGGGGCCGCTCGGCGAAGCGGCCGCGATCGGGCGGGTGCTCGGCCTGACCTTGAAGGAGCGCGGGGGGCCGCGTTTCTTCGAGGGGATCTGAACGGCTATGCGCGTGCTCATCCTAAGGCCCGAACCCCAGGCCAGCGTGATGGCGGCGGATTTGGGCGCGCTTGGGTTCGACACGGTGATCGAGTCGATGCTGATGATCGACTATCATCCCGACGTGGTCACGTCCGTCTTGTCCGGAGGCGAAACGCCGACGGCTCTTCTCGTGACATCGGTGCACGGTGTCGCGGCCTTGAAGCACGATCCCCGTTTGCCGGATCTCTTCGCCGTACCCGTCGTGACGGTCGGCCCCGCGACGGCGACGGCCGCCCGGTCCGCCGGGTTCATCGCCGTGATCGAGGCAGCGGGCGACGGAGCGGCCCTCGTCGATCTGGTCGCGACGCGCTTTTCGTCGGAGGGCGGGCGGCTTGTTCACGTGGCGGGGCGCGACCGGGCCGGCGATGTCGCAGGGGATCTGAAGGCCCGCGGGTTCACCGTTACGATCGTGGAGGCCTACCGGGCCGAGATCACCGAAACGCTGTCGCCCCATACGGCTGCCGCAATCGCCAGCGATAGCTTCGACGCGGCCATCGTCGGATCGGCGCGAACCGCTGAGGCCTTTCGGCGTTCCGTAGAGGCGACAGGGCTGACGCGGCCTTTGGCGCGGCCGGTCATCGTTGCGATTTCGGCAGGCGCAGCCGCGCCGCTGGCCGGTCTGTTCGACCGGATCGTGACGGCGGAGGAGCCTCATGGCGAAAGCTTGAGGCAGGCTCTGGTTGCGCTCCGCAGCGCGGGCGCCGACAATGCTGATCCGGACGCCGTGCCTCCACCGGCCTGAAAGCCGGCGTTGCGCAAAGCGGATGGAAGTCAGGGAGGATGTTGAGGCCGATGGCGTCCGAAAACGACCATAACGATCAATCCAAGGGCGGCTTCGACCCCTCGCGCCGGCGTCGTAAGAAGCCGGGGACCACGATTGATCTGACCGCAACCGAGATCGCCGCCGCCGAAGCGGCTGCGGATCAAACCGGCGCATCCGCCGCCTCAAACGAGCCGGACACGGCTGATCCGACGCCTGAAGCGGTTGCAACACCAGATGAGGCTTCCAGCGTTGAGGCCGCGACACCCGGTCCGGAACGGGATTGGGAACGCCAACGGGAAGAAATCTTCGTCGACGAGGCCGAAGCATCCGGGGGGGCCGCAGCATCCGATGGCGCGGCGGCAGGCACCGCATCCGCCGAGGCGCCGACTACGGAGCCGGCAGCGGAAAGCACTGCGTCTTCCGAAGCGCCTGTGCGCGAACCGGCTTATGACGCACCGCCGCAACCGGCCGCTCCCATACGCCAAAATGGCGTGCTGGCGCCGCTGGCCGCCGCATTCGCGGGCGGCCTCGTCGTGCTGCTTGGCGGCGCCGGGCTGATGGCATCGGGCCTCATCGGACCGCAATCGGCCCCACCAGCGGCATCGCCTGAAACGGTTGCCGCGATCGAGGCGCGCGTGAACGACCTCGATTCGCGCGTCGGCGAACTCGCGAGCCGCCCGCTGGGCGACCCTGCCCTCGCCGACCGGATCTCGAACCTCGCCAAGACCGTAGCCGCATTGCCCGCCTCCGCGCCTCCGCCGCCCGGCGATCCAGAAGTCGCAAGCCGTGTTTCGGCGCTTGAAGAAGCGCTGAAGACCGCGCCGCCGACCAGCGCGCCTGAGATCTCGGAACTGCGCGCAGAACTTCAGGCACTGAGCGTGAAGGTCAACGCGCCCGCTCCCGATCTTGGCCCTCGCATCGACGAACTCGCCGGAACCATCGAAAACCTGCGGACGCAGGCTGACGAAACCCGCGCGGCGCTCGCAGCGTTGACCAAAGCGCCACCTGCGATCGATCCCGCCCGGATCGAAGGTCTGGAACGGTCGGTCGCGGAGCTCGACGGCCGCCTCGACGGCCTGAACCAGTCGTTGACGGAGGCCCGGTCGAGCTTGGAAGCGGCGGTGAATGCCGTTCAAACGGCGACAGCGGAAACAGCCACAGCCAATGGCGCGCTTGCCGATCGGGTGCAAACGATCGAAACCCGCATCGATGCCGGTCCCAAGGGTGGCGAGATCGCGGCCCTATCGCTCGCCGTGACCTCGCTGGCGACCAAGGTGGCGGAGGGTGAACCCTTTGCCGCCGACCTGGCGCTGGTGCGGCAGGCAGCGCCCGATGACGCCGGCCTTACCGCGCTCGAACCCGTTGCGGCGAGCGGCGTCGACACAGTGGATAGGCTTGCGGCCGATTTTCCCGTGGATGCCATTCTTGCCGCCCGGCCCGTCGATGCGGATAACGGCGTGATGAGCCGCATGCTGTCGGGCGCGAAATCGCTGGTGAATTACCGCGAGACCGGGGCCGAAACCGCCGATCCGACGTCGAAGGCGATCGAGGTCGTTCAGGCTGCTTTGACCGTAGGCGATCTTCCGGTAGCCCGCGCAGCCGTCGATACGCTTCCCGATCCCGCCCGCACCGCCGCTGCCGGGTGGACGGCTCGGCTGGACCAGCGGCTCGCCGCCGATGCCGCCGTGAAGTCCCTGACCGACCGCGTTCTCACACGCCTGCAAGCACCGGCGGAAGGACAATGATGCTCCGACAAAAGGGGGATCGCCGATGATCCGTGTTTTGATTGCCATCGCGATCCTATTCGCCGCCGTCTTCGCGCTGGACTGGCTCGGCACCGTGCCGCTTTCGATCGCGATCGAATGGCCGGGCGGCGTGATGGCCCCGCCGCTGCGCGTGGTCGTGGTCGTGATTGTCGTGTTCACGGTGGCTGCGATCCTGCTCTGGCGGGTTCTCAGCGGTATCGTCCACGGACCGGATGCGGTGCGCGGCTTCTTCAGGGCGCGCCGTCGCGATCGCGGCTACAGCGCGCTATCGCGTGGGATGATCGCTGTCGGATCGGGCGACGTGCGGCTTGCCCATCGCTATGCGGAGGAGGCGCGCAAAATCCTCACCGACGAGCCGATGGTGCTGCTTCTTCAAGCGCAGACGGCGCAACTGGAAGGGCGCGGTGACGCCGCTCGCGCCGCCTTCAATCGCATGCTCGACACTCAGGATACTCGCCTGCTCGGCCTGCGCGGACTGTTCATCGAGGCAACGCGGGCCGGCGAAACCGATGCGGCACGCCATTACGCCGCCGAGGCGCAGCGTCTTTCGCCGGGCGTGCCCTGGGCCGGCACGGCCATGATGGAATATCAGTCGCGGGAGCAAGACTGGGCCGGCGCCTTGGCGTCGCTGGAAAGCAACATATCGGCAAAGCTCATCGACAAGGCCGCCGCGCGCCGGATGCGGGCCGTGCTGCTCACCGCCCGCGCGGAGGAGGCCGAGGATACCGACCCCGAACGCAGCCGCGCGTATGCGCTCGAAGCCCATCGCCTCGCCCCGGAGTTCGTGCCGGCCGCGGTGGTCGCCGCACGGCTTCTCACCCGGCAGCTTGAAACCCGCAAAGCCGCAAAGGTGATCGAGACGACATGGCGGATCGAGCCTCACCCGGAGCTTGCAGAGGTCTATCTCCACGTGCGAACCGGCGACAGCGCGCGCGACCGGCTGAAGCGTGCCCGCATGCTGGAGGCCTTGAAGCCGCATCACCCCGAAGGCGCGATCACGGTGGCCCGCGCCGCCCTGGACACGCGCGACTTCGCGCTTGCCCGCGCGGAACTTGCCAAGGTGCTTCGTCAGCATCCGACCCAGCGGGTCTGCCTGATGATGGCAGAGCTTGAGGAGATCGAGACCGGCGATGCCGGCCGCGTGCGCGAGTGGCTGTCCCGTGCCGTGCGCGCACCGCGCGATGAGGCGTGGACGGCGGACGGGGTGGTTTCGCAAGTTTGGCTACCGGCCTCGCCCGTGACGGGCCGTCTCGACGCGTTCGAATGGCGGGTGCCCGTCGCGACCGATTCAGGCGTGACGGAGCTCGACGGGTCGGACCTTGCCGAACGCGCAATCCGCCCCCTTCCGGCACCGATTGCCCCGCAAACGGAGCCCCAAGAGCCCGATGACGAACCGCGCGGAGGCGGACGAACCGAGCCCCTCGCCACGGCGGCAAGCCCAAAGCCGGGGCCCCAGGCCGAAACCGAGCCGAAACCCATCGCCGAACCCGCCGTCGCTGCGCTTGAACCGGTGGCGCCGAAACGGCCGTCTTTCGTGGAGTTTCCCCTCACTTCGTCGCCGGACGATCCCGGCCCGCAGCAGGATCGCCCACCGGAAAGAATGGTTCCCACTGCCGCCTTCAGCTGACAAGACGGAAAATCGGCGGCGGGATGCTTGAAATCGGCCGGGGATGCAGCTATCAACCCGGCGTCTCCTCGGGCCATGCTCGGGTTCCGTGCAGCCTGTTTCAGCGGGCAGCATAGGGTCGGTTGGTGGGCGGTTCCTTTTTTTCGATCGGCAGTGCTGATCGCGAAAGGGGTTACAAAGCTGGCAGTCGGGGCAGTGAGTTGTATGTTACGGGGTGGGGCGCTAGTCTACCCTCGCGTTTAGAGGCCGCTTTAGCTCAGTCGGTAGAGCACATCATTCGTAATGATGGGGTCAGGTGTTCGAGTCACCTAAGCGGCACCAACACATCAACTTAGAAGTTAAATCAGCCAAACACATCGTGTCATTTCAATGGTGTGCTTCCATCGTATCGCGTCACGATAGGTCGTGTTGAATTGACTGCCGTCTTGCAGATCGCTTTCAGTCCCTAACGGGCAGCAAAGCGTAGAGCTGAGGGAAATGGATAAGCACCTGCGCCCAGCTTGCGCATCGCTTCAAGACTCTCGCGAGCAAAGAAGCCGCTAGCGACCCGGACGCCACATTTCGCTCCGCTGCCCTGTCCAGCCCGCAGGCGAACACGGCAAGCGTCAAGCTTTACAACCTCAGTAAACGTGACGCAGTTTTGCGGCGAGTTCGTCGAAGGTCATTTCGGCGGCGTGGCTGGCGTCGTTGCGGCGGCAGGCTAGATAGGCGCCGGAGAGTTCGGGGCCGAGCCAAGACGCGCCGGCGGCGCTGGTGCGGGCGTTGAGGGCTTCGTCGATCGATTGCGGGAGGAGGCGGATGTTCGCCTTGCTCCGTTCTTGCGCGGTCAGCCCGTCAGGATCCTGTGCGATGTTGGCGGGGATCGGCAGGCCGGACTTTATCCCGGCGAGCCCGGCGCGGATGATGGCCGCCAGGGCCACATAGACATTCGCGGTCGCGTCGGTAACCCGGAACTCGATCGAGGCTTTGGGATTTTCACCGTCGGCGCTTGGCGCGCGGGGCACGAGGCGCACCATTGCCTCGCGGTTTCGCAGGCCCGCACAGGTGTAGGCGCCGACCCAGTTATGCGGGCGCAGGCGCTGGTAGGAATTTGCCGACAGGCACGTGAACGGGATGAGGCTTTCAGCTGCATCCAGCACTCCCGCCACGAAGGGGCCGGAGCGCGCCGTCAGCCAATCTTGCCGCGCCGTCACGGGCGTTTCGCCGTCCCACAGGCTGAAATGGATGTGAACGCCGTTCCCCGCGTCGTTCAAGACCGGCTTCGGCAGGAAGCTCGCCGCCAGTTGAAGCTGGCGCGCACAGTCGCGGATGGTTTCGAGGGTCAGGACCACGCGATCGGCGGCGGTCAGCGGATCGACCGGAACGGAGGAGATTTCGAACTGGTCCATGCCGTATTCGGCCTGGAACTGCTCCAGGTCAATTCCAGCGCGGCCGAGCGTGGCCAGAACCTTATCGGCGAGATGCGAGACGATACGGCCGGCCGACAGGGAAAACGCGACATGCGTCGGCTGGTTGAGGCCGCGTATGGTGAACTCATGCTCGAAGGCGACTTTCATGGTGAGGCCGGTTTCGGCCTTCAGCGCCGAAATTGCGTCTTTCAGGGCCGTGCGCGGGCAATAGGGCCAGGGCTCTCGTTCCATGGTGCGGCCATCGCATAAGACGAGATCGAACGGGAGCCGCCCTTCATAGCCATCCAGGGTGATCCGGGTCGCTTCATCCGGCACGAGCCGGATTTCACCGATGGGTCCGAACGGGTTATCGGCCGGCAGCGTGTTGAGCGCGCCGATGGAATAATTCGCTGGTACCCAGGGCAAGCCGCCGGCAAGCGCCTCGGACGCGCGGTTTATGGGAACGGAGCGGCCACGCAGAATGCCCGAGAGATCCTGATGGCCGAGAAAGGTGAAATGCTGCGTGCTCATGGCATTCCCGGCGGTTTTCATGCGGCGGCGGAGTTCGCGGCGGCTTTTTGGATTTCATCGAGCGCCAAGGGCAACAGCCGCGCCAGACGCTCCGCCCAGATCAGCTGTTCGGCTTCGCCCGCTATCAGGTCCTGGCGGATTTCGAACTCGACATGCAAAAGCCCCCGCGCCTCGCAATGAACGGGAACAGCATAGTCCATTTCGTCATCGACGCCATAAGGTTGGTTGATCCCGATCGCGCCGATGCCCTCGGCTTCGAGCAGGCGGATCATGGGTCGCGCTAGCCGGTCGTCGCGGTTGAAGAGCACGCCGATCGGCCAGGGTCGCGGGGCGGGATAGTCGCCGTGTCGGGGCGTGAAGCTGTGCATGGCGATGACAACCGGGGGGCTTGCGACGGCTAACCGCTCGTCGATCCACCCCGTGATGGCCGCGTGATAGGGCTGAAAAATCTCGCCGATGCGCTGCTGCCGGTCATCTCCCGAAATCGCGCGGTTTTTCGGCACCCGCGTTCCATCGCTGATTTCAGGCATGGAACTGATACTGGCCGGTGGACGGTTGCAGTCGATCACGAGGCGGGAATAGCGCTGATAGATCAAGCTGGAATCGAGCAGGCGCGATAAATGCCTGGATACGCCGAGGATGCCGATGTCGATGCCGATATGCCGGTCGAGATCGTGCTGCGAGAGGCCAAGGTTTTCCAGCGCGCGGGGCACCGCATTGCCGGCATGATCGGCCAGCACCAGATACCGGCCCGCCGCCGCGAGGCGCTCGGCTCCGACGGGATGCGGCTCGTCGGCCGCGATCAGCTTTGGCATGCCGTTCCCCAGAGTCTCCAGCGTCAAATCGGGACCTGCACAGAAGACAGGCGATTGACCAATCATTGAACATAAATTTTCATAATGGTCAACAATTCGGTCTGAAGAAAAAATGTTGACATGCGTTCAGGCCGCTTCATAGTGATGAACAGTCTCGCGAGGCGAGGCCTGGACTAAAGGCAAAACGTCACAGCAGAATGGCTGACGCAACCAAACAATCCCCCTTCCGCACGGTGGCCGAGGCCACAGCCTTGGCGCTGCTGGTCGCCGGCAGCGTGGCGGTGGCGTCCATCGCGTTCGGGTTGACCGGCGAACGCGTGGCCGTTCAGTTCTGCGTCAATCTCTGTGCCGTGCTGGCTTTTCAGGTGTTCAGCGGCAATTCCGGCATCGTGTCTTTCGGCCATACGGCCTTCATGGGCATCGGGGCCTATGTGTCG
The DNA here is from genome assembly GCA_051861205.1 of Oharaeibacter sp. Lineage (GTDB taxonomy): Bacteria > Pseudomonadota > Alphaproteobacteria > Rhizobiales > Pleomorphomonadaceae > JBHYDC01. Next base: position 139,234 of record JBHYDC010000002.1, on the reverse strand, counting down.
GCATGGCTGACGATGCCCGCGCCCATGCTGCGCATCACCCTGCCGAACCTGCCGGGATTTCTCGGCGGCTATGAGTTGCCGCTGTTGGCCGCGCTCGCGCTCGTCATGCTCGCCGGCTTCCTCGTGGCATTGCTGGCGGGTCTGCCGATCGCGAGGCTGAGCGGCGCCTCGGCATCGATCGCCACGCTGGGCTTCCTCATCATCATCTACTCGGTCCTTGCGGCAGCGCGAGATTTCACGCGCGGCAACCAGGCCTTTTATGGCGTGCCGCGCGTCACGGATGTGATCGTCGCCACCGGTTTTGCCTTGTTGTTCATCGTCGTCGCGCGCCTTTTCCGCGAAAGCCGCTTTGGCCTGATGCTGCGGGCTTCTCGCGACAACGAGACGGCGGCTATAGCTTCGGGCGTCGATCCTCGTCGCATGCGCCTTTATGCCTGGGTGCTCTCCGGCGGGCTGGGCGCCATCGCGGGTGCGCTTTACGGCCATATGCTGGGTGCATTCACGCCGCGCGATTTCTACTTCGATCTCGCCTTCGCCTATGTCGCGATGATGATCGTGGGCGGCATGGGCACGGTCACCGGCGCTGTCGGCGGCGTTGCGCTCATCATGGGGCTCCAGGAAGGCTTGCAGCGGCTGGAAGGCGGGTTCATGGTCGGTCCGCTCACGGTGCCGCAGGTGTTCGGACTGCCGATGATCGGCGTCAGCCTCGCCATCCTGATCGTGCTCCTTCTGCGCCCCGTGGGCCTGTTCGGGAGCAAAGAATTGCCGCTTCCGCCGTGGCTTTTGCCGCGACGACCCGCCAAGGCTCTGCCGGCCGTGCGCCAACCGGGCGAGCGGACTCTCAGGATCGAGGGCGTTTCAAAGCGTTTCGCGGGTCTCGTCGCTGTGTCGGATGTCAGCGGTGTCATGCAGACAGGGCATATCACCGGGCTCATCGGCCCGAACGGGGCGGGCAAGTCGACCCTCGTCAATACGATTACCGGGCTTTATCCCTTGAGTTCCGGGCGCGTTCTTATGGACGGCCATCGGATCGACGGACGTGCGGCGCACCTCATGGCGGGCGCGGGTCTTGCGCGGACATTCCAGAATATCCGGCTCTTCGAGGGATTGTCTGTCGAGGAAAACGTGATGGTCGCCGCCATCGCCAACGGCGCAAGTCTTGCTCAAGCGCGGGACATTGCGGCGGCGGAGTTGGCGCGCATCGGCCTTTCCTCGCTTGCGACTATGGGCGCGGGAAGCTTGCCCTACGGCGCGAGGCGGCGGCTTGAGATCGCGCGGGCGCTTGCGACCAACCCCACCTTCCTGCTGCTCGACGAACCGGCGGCGGGCATGAATCCGGAAGAGACCGACGATCTTGCGCATCGGCTCAAAACGCTACCAGCCGAGCGCGGCATCGGCATCGTGCTGATCGATCACGACCTCAAATTCGTGATGTCGCTCTGCGACCGGGTGATCGTTCTCAATCGCAGTCAAAAGATCGCCGATGCCCCGCCTCGCGATGTTCAGCGCGATCCGGCGGTCATCGAAGCCTATATCGGCACGCGCGCCTCCCGCGTGACGCATCACCCTGCCTCGGAGGCATCCTCAACGGATAGTTCAAAGGAGATGATGAATGACAGGCCGTGACCGCATCTTGAAGACGCTGCTTGCCAGCGCCGCGCTGATCGCGCTGGCCGCAGGTGGAACCGGTACCGCGCAGGCGGAAGACTATGTGATCGGCGTCGCTGCTGCCCAGTCCGGCGGGCTCGCACCCTTCGATCAGCCTTCTTTCGCCGGCTTCAAATTCTGCGTGGAAGAGCTTAACGCGGTGGGCGGCCTCGCCGGCAAGTACAACATCGTCCTCGACGTGCGCGACACACGGTCCGACACTGCGGAGACCGTCAAGTTCGCCCAGGAGTTCGTGGACGCGAAGGTGAATTTCATCATCTCGCCAGCCGACGGCGATCCGACGATGGCCATGGGGCAGATCACCAGCCCTGCCGGCATCCCGACCATGACGTTTGCGGGCACCGCGCCGATCCTCACCACGGTCGGCGAATTCGTGTTCGGCAGCTATACCGCCGACAATCAGCAGGCGGCAGTTCTCGGCGCCTATGCGGCCGAGCTTGGCTATAAGACGGCGTGGCTTCTGAAGTCTCCGGATGCGGCCTATACGCTGATGGGGCCGGAATACTTCGGCAAGGTCTTCGAAGCCAAGGGCGGCAAAGTAATCGGTGAAGGCTCCTTCACCATGAACCAGCCGGACTTCTCGGCCATCGTCACGACTATCAAGAGCCTCGACCCCGCGCCGGACGTGATCATGACGTCGGCCTGGGAGCCTGATTTCCCGGCCTTCATCAAAGCGCTGCGGGGCGCCGGCATCACCACCCCCGTCATGGGCGCCGATGTGCTCGATACCCCGACCGTGCGCGGGCTCGGCGATGTGGTCGAAGGCGTCGTTCACACCTCAGGCGGCTATGCGGAAGAGGGCAGCAAGCACGCCGAATTCAATGCGCGCTTCAAGGCCGCGACCGGAACCGAAGCGGACACCAACTATGTGGTGAATGGCTGCGATATGGTCGGCATGATCGACGCGGCGGTCAAGGCCGCGGGCTCGACCGATCCCAAGGCCGTGCGCGACGCGCTCGCAAGCCTCAACGATGCGCCCGGCATCATGAGCAACTACACCTTCGCCGGCACTGACCGCATGCCGATGCGCTCCGTCGTTCTTGCCAAGATCGAAAAGGGCGAGAAGGTGTTCATCCGCCGCGAAGTGGCCGATCCCGCCACGATGCCGCAGCCGTAAGGTCCTCAAGTGCTCAACGTCGAATCCCTCGTGGTTGGCTATGGTGCGATCGAGGCCGTTCGCGGCATCGATCTCACTGTTGGAAAGGGCGAGATCGTCGCCCTTCTCGGCGCGAACGGCGCGGGTAAGACGTCGACGCTGTCCGCCATCGCCGGGCTGACCGCGCCCACCAGCGGCCGCATCACGTTCGAGGGACGCCCCATCGCGGGCGTCCCCGCCGAGATGCTGGCCCGCATGGGCATCGGGTTGGTGCCTGAGGGACGGCGGGTGTTTGCAAGCCTTAGCGTCGCCGAGAATCTTCTTCTTGGCGGCGCTAGCCACTTCGGCGCCTCAGCGCGCAAGGAGCGCCAAAGCCGTCTGGAGGAGCGTTTTCCGATCCTGCGCGAACGGCGCGACCAGAAGGCGGGCCTGCTATCGGGCGGCGAGCAGCAGATGCTGGCCATCGCGCGCGCGCTGATGGCCGCGCCGCGCCTTCTGCTGATGGACGAGCCGTCCCTTGGTCTTGCGCCGCAAATGGTCGAGAAAGTCTTCGATCTGATCGCCGAATTGCGCGGCGACGGGCTCACCATATTGCTTGTCGAACAAAATGTGCCGATGTCGCTCGACATCGCGGACCATGCCGTCGTGCTGGCCAACGGGCGCGTCGCGCTCGCCGGCAAGGCATCCGATCTTGTGAAATCCGATGGCGTGAAAAGCGCCTATCTGGCGGCGTGAGGCGATGGACATCTTTCTCCAACAACTCGTGAACGCGCTCAGCCTTGGCGGCATTTATGCCCTGTTGGCGCTGGGTCTTGCCGTCGTTTTCTCCATTGTTAGGCTGATCAACTTCGCCCATGGCGAGGTGATGACCGTCGCGGGCTATACGATCTGGTACGCGCTTCTGATGGCGGTGCCGATCCCGGTCGCGATCCTCTTCGGCCTTCTGGTCGCGATCCTCGGGGCCGTCCTCATGGAGCGCGTAGCGTTCCGCGCCATGCGCGGGGCCAGCGTGACGACGCTGCTGATCACGTCGTTTGCCGTCAGCGAGATCATCAAGGTACTGTTCCAGAACGGCATTTCGGCGCGGCCCGTGCCCATCGTCCTGCCGTCCTGGCTGTCCGGCACACTTGATTTTGGCTTCATCACCATCGGCGTGATCCCGATCATCTCGATCGTGGCCGTGATCCTATCGCTGGTGACGCTGACCCTCATCCTCAAGCGCACCGTGCTCGGCGTCGCCATGCGTGCGGCGGCGGAAGATTTCGCCGTGGTGCGGCTGATGGGGATCAAGGCGAACCATGTGGTGGCCCTCGCCTTTGCCATTTCCGGGGCGCTCGCCGGCATCGCCGCGATCCTGTGGGTGGCGCAGCGCGGGTCGGTGGACCCGTTGATGGGCTCGACGCCGGTGCTGAAGGCCTTTATCGCGACGGTGCTCGGCGGGCTTGGATCGCTGTCCGGCGCGGTGCTCGGCGGCTTCGTCGTGGGCATCGTGGAGGTGTTTCTGCAGGGCTTTCTGCCAGAAGCTATGCTGCCTTACCGTGAGGCGATTTCGCTTTCGATCATCATTGGACTTCTCGTTTTCCGTCCCGATGGGTTATGGCCTGCTGCGAACGTCAACCGAAGTTAGTCTATGACCGTACGAAACCTCATCGAAACGCATCTCGCCAAACTCAGCGCGAGTGAAAAACGGATCGCTCGCCTGATCACCGAGCGATATCCGGTGAGTGCGCTCGGGGGTATCGAAGACATTGCCCGCCAATGCGAGGTGAGTGCGCCAACCGTTACACGCTTCGTGCGGCGCCTCGGCTTCCAGCGCTTCGTCGATTTCCAGCGCGCCATCCGCCTCGAAGTTCAAGACAGCGAAGTTTCGCCCCTGGCGCTCTTGCAGAAACATCAGGCAGCGGCGCCCGACAGCAGCCAGCGCGACACGCTGCTGATTGACGATCTTGCCCGCTCCATCGGTCTGCTGTCGTCTGCTTCGGTCATGGAGGCGCTCGACCGCGCGGCGGTAATGATCGGAGAAAGCCGTGCCCGCATTTCCACGCTAGGCGGCCGTTGGAGTTCCGTTGCAGCGCAATATCTCGCTTTCCAGCTTTCAAGCTTGCGGGGCGAGGTGCACACGCTGATCCAGCCGCCGTCGGGCGTGCTTGAAGATCGGATCGCAGATTTCACCCGGCGCGACGTGCTGGTGGTCTATGACGTGCGCCGGTATCAGCCCGAGACCATCGCTTTTTGCCGCACGGCGCGCACACGCGGGGTCAAGATCATCCTGTTCACCGATCCCGAGCTATCGCCCATCTGCGACATCGCCGATGTGACGATCTCGGTGCCGGTCGCGACGACATCACCCCTCGATACGCTTGCGCCCGCCATCGCCGCGACGGACGCGCTGCTCGCCCGGCTGGTCTCGATCCTCGGACCGCAAGCCAGCCAGCGAATGGCGATGCTTGAAGAACTGCGCCGCGCTGCGACCGAGACGGTTCCCAAGCCCACTTGATCCCCGCACGCCGGCAACAGGCTATGGAATTGCATTTTCATTCTTGAAACCGACTGCACTAGACTGTAATATTTTTCAGGTCCTAATTTTGAGGTTTCTTCATGGCCCTTGCTCCGATTCCCGCCGTCGATGCTCCCTATGGCGCTTATCGGGAGCGCGCGATCGAGCCCAAGAAAACAGCGCTTCTCTCCATTGATATGCAGAATGCCGAGTGGAGCCCGGAGCAGATGGCAAAGGCGCGCGTTCAGGGCTCGCCTGAGTCCAAGAAGCTCTATTTTCTGGATCGGATCGAAAACCTTCTCATCCCCAATCAGCAGCGGCTCCAGGCAGCCGCCCGAAAGGCCGGCATTGAGGTGATCTTCACCACCATCGAGAGCTACACGCTGGACGGACGCGACCGTAGCCTCGATCACAAGATATCCAACCTGTTTTTTCCCAAGGGATCCTGGGAATCGAAGGTGATCGACGAGGTCGGGCCGGAGCCGAATGAGATCGTCATTCCAAAGACTGCGTCGGGCATCTTCAACTCGACCAACATCGAATATGTGCTGCGTAACCTGGGGATTGAATATCTCGTGATCTACGGCGTTTGCACGGATCAGTGCGTCGAATGCGCCATCCGCGACGCGGCCGATCGCGGCTTTATGGTGACCCAGATCGAGGACGCCTGCGCCGCCGACGAGGAGCGCCGCCATAACGTTTCGATCGACCAGATGAAGGGCCATTACTGCCGGACCCGCACCACCGACGACATGATTGCCGAGATCGAGGCGCTGACTCAAGGCTGACCCGGCGACGCGAATCCCGAAGGAAGCGGCAATTCGCTCGTAAAGTCCGGGCCGGATCGGCCGTCCTTGCAAAGACCGGCTTAAAGCGGATGGGGAACAAGCGGCTGCGCGCCGACGCGGCGCGACATGCGTCGCGCATAAATCCAAGGCAAAGCCGCTGATCAGTCACTAATCGGGCAAGATCTGGCACGAAAAATGCGTTAGTTGTGTGACATTTAAGGAAGCGCGCCAACGACGTGCCCGTCCGCGGCAGGTCGACCGCCCGGCTGAGGATTGGCACATGCTGACCGTCAACGGTGCTCTCGATGTTCGATTGATGCGAACGCTGCTTCTGCTCGTGACCGAGTGCAGCGTGTCGCGCACGGCCGAAATTCTCGGCCATACCCAGCCCACCGTCAGCTTCGCCTTGAAGCGGCTGCGAGAACTGATCGGCGACCCCATTCTGGTGCGGTCCGGCAGCGCTCTGGTGCCGACCGAACGGGGCCTGGAGCTGCGCGAAACCGTGCGCCGCCTGCTGGCGGATATGGACACGCATCTGGCGCCGCTGCCGAACTTCGATCCTGCCAGAACCGAGCGGCGGTTCCGCATCGTGGCGGCGAACTGCCTGGGTACGGTGTTTTTGCCCCGCATCTTCCGCTCCGTCATGCGCCAAGCGCCGCACGCACGCGTGGACGTGGTACCCATGCCGCCCTTTGACGAGTTGATGGCGCGCCTTGCCAATGGCTCGTTCGATCTTGTGGTCGGCAATTGGCCGAACCCGCCGGACGTTCTGCGGATCGCGCCGCTTTTATCCACCGACATCAAGTGCGTGGTTGCGGAAAACCATCCGCTCGCCGAACTCGGCGGTCCGCTCACGATGGAACGCTATCTCCAGCAAAGCCACCTTTCGCCGACCTCCGACCAGCTCGTCTTGATGAGCCCGATCGACGGGCGGCTGTTATCCCTCGGGCTGCGGCGGCGTATCGTGGCGGCCGTGCCGGAATATGCGATTGTACCCCATGTTCTAGCCGGGTCCGACTTCGTGTTCACCACGGGTGCGCCTTTCGCCGAACAACTGGCGGTCGGAATGCCCTTCCGCCTCCTAGACACTCCGCCGGAACTGGGGCGCATGGAGTTCTAACTACTGTGGCACGACTGCAAGCACCATTCGCCCGCCCATAGCTGGCTGCGCCAACTTCTGAAGGGCATAGCGGCTGAAATGAAGGCATCTGAACTGACCGACGGAGCCGGGCACCTGCCGGTCGCGGCGGAGTGATCAGGGCGTACGGGTCAAAAGACCATAGGTGTCCGGTTGGCGGTGGACCGCGAAATTGAAAATGTTGGCCTTGATCTCGCGGCAACGGTCGAGGTCGATCTCGGCGGCCACGAGTTCGTCGCCACGGGTGGCGGCAACGGCCAGTATCTCGCCCACCGGCGACACGACGCAGCTGCCCCCGATCAATTCGCAGCCCTCTTCCAGCCCGGCCTTTGCGCAGCCGATCACATAGGTGCCGTTCTGGTAGGCACCTGCTTGTAGGCTCAGGTGGTTGTGGAAGTCCTGCAGGCGGTCGTGTTCGGGGGCGAGCGGATAATGTTGCGGCGTATTGTAACCGATCGCCACCAACTCGGCCCCCTGGAGGCCGAGCATCCGGAAGGCTTCGGGCCAGCGCCGGTCGTTGCAGATGAGAATGCCGGCCTTGCTTCCCATGAAATCGGCAACGGGAAAGCCAAGGTCGCCTCTGGCGAAGTAGCGTTTTTCCAAGTGCTGGAACGGACGGGCCGGTTCATGCTCGCGGTGACCGGGCAGATGGATCTTGCGGTATTTGAGCGCGGCGGTGCCGGCCGCGTCAACGAGCACGGCCGTGTTGAAGCGTACCGGGCCGGCCGGCGTTTCGGCAAGCTCGGCATAGCCAAGGTGGAAGCCAATGCCGGCCGCGCGCGCGGCGGCGAAGAGGGGTGCCACATCGGCATTGGGCATGGACCGCTCATAAAACGTATCGAGTTCGGCATCGCCCTCGAAAAACCAGCGCGGGAAAAAGCTCGTCAGCGCCAGTTCCGGAAACACCAGAAAGCGCACCTCGCGCCGCCGCGCGGTTTCCACAAGTGCCAACATACGCGCGACGACGGACCGGCGCGGCTCGTCGCGGGCGATCGGGCCGAGCTGAGCGGCAGCGGCGACGAAACGGCGGCTCATGGCGAGGGGCTCCAGAGCGCGGCCGCGGCGCGCACCTCATCGCCCGAACGGCCGACGATGTCGCCGTAGACAATCGGGTCGGTATCGCCTTCGGTGCCGAACACCAAAACACGCGAGGTCGGACCGAGGCCGAGCGCGGCGGCCGACGTCGGATCGGCCATCAAAGCGGCAAGCGCTCCAAGGCCGGCGACGGCGGACTCGCCCGCCACGATGGGCCGGGCACCGAAGGTTCCGTCCGCAAGCAGCCGCATCGCCGCGACGGCGGCGGCGTCCGGTAGCCGAACGACCGCATCGGCGCCGGTGGCCAAGATCTCCCAGGCAAGCTCCGACACCTCGCCGCAGGCAAGCCCCGCCATCAGGGTGTCGAGATCGCCGGAAACCGCGATCGGATGGCCGGCGACGAGGCTGTCGTACCAGCAAGCCGCCTTTTCCGGATCGGCAAGGATAATGGCCGGCCGCACAGCACCAAAGCGCCGCCACGCCTGCGCAGCGACCGCCGCGGCCATACCCCCGACGCCGGTTTGCAGGATGATGTGGGTGGGTGGCTCGGGCATCGCATCGAGCGCCTCGGCGGCCATCACTTCATAGCCCTGCATCACGTCCTTCGGAATCTCCCGGTAGCCGGGATAGGACGTGTCGGAGACCACGAACCAACCCTCGCGCGTGGCGGTCTGCTGGGCCTGACGGACACTGTCGTCATAGTTGCCTTCTATGCGCACGACCTTAGCGCCATAGGCCTCGATCGCGGCCTTGCGGCCCTCGCTGACCGTCGCATGGATCACGATCACCGCGCGGCAGCCGAACAGCCGGGCGCCCCAGGCGACGGATCGCCCATGGTTGCCGTCGGTGGCGCAGGTGACCGTCACGGCGGATGCCGCCTCGGCGTGACGGCCGGCGATGAGGTCCGCGACGCTGGGCTCGGTGCCGGTGCATCGTCGGATTTCCGCGGCCAGTAGCCGAAACACGGCATAGGCGCCCCCAAGCGCCTTGAAACTGCCCAGACCGAACCGTCCGCCCTCGTCCTTATAGGCGAGCGAGCCGACGCCAAGGGCGCTCGCAAGTCCGGGGAGGGATATCAGCGGGGTCGGCGCGTATCCCGGCCAAGCTGTGATCACAGCGGCGGCACGGGCAAAAGCGGCATCCGACAAAACCGCTTCCATGCCGGGCTTATAATCGGTGCTCCGGCGCGGATTGAGGGCAACTTCGGCGCCGGCGACGGCAAAGCGATCACCAGTCATCGGGCGGCCCAGAAACTTTCGTGGATTGCCGCCGCCTCGTCCTCCAAGAGCGGTCCGACGACCGCAACCGGACGCTGGCCTGAGGCGAATACCGCCTCGCAGGGCAAGTCGAGCGTGGGGTTTTCCGGATGGTCGCCGGTGATGCTTTTCAGGCGATGTTCCGACAACCCGTAGACAACCCGGCCGAGACCCGCCCAATAAGCCGCTCCGGCGCACATCGCGCAGGTCTCGGCGGATGTGTACATCGTCATGTCGGCAAGCTCCGGCGGCCAGAACGCCTGGGAGGCGCGGGTGGCGAGCACCCGCTCGGCGTGGCCTGTCATGTCGTGCGTCGGATGATAGGCATTGCCCTGCTCCATGATCACGGCGCCGGCGCCATCCACCAGAATACAGCCGAAGGGATGGCTGCCGGCGGCCGCGGCTTTTTCGGCGACGGCGAAGGCAAGGCGCAAGTAACGGGCATGGTCGAGGTCGGGCAGGGCCACGGTTCGTCTCCTGGATAGGACAGATCTTGACCATCAGGTCCGGCGACCGCCCGCGTCAAGGTCCGGGTGGCATGGGGGTACCGCCCGAAGACCGCGTGGCACGCGGCGTTCCGCCCGCATTACGCCGCTCCTATAACAACTATTGCGCCGCCTTTATGGGCACGCGCGTTTTTTAGGCGGCATGATTTCCCCATGGCAACCGACGTGAGGGACAATCCATGACCATAGACTCGATGAACCGCCGGCAGGTGCTCGCCGGGCTCGCCGCTGGTGCAGGCTTGACGCTGCTCGGCACCAGCCGTCCCGCCTTCGCGGCGGCGTCGGAACTCGTTTGGGCCACTTGGGATTCCAACAGCCGCCCGGAGTACGTTACCGCCTTCGAGGCCAAGACCGGCGCGACGGTGAAGCTGTCCTATCTCAGCTCCGACGACGCGCAGTTCGCCGCTCTTAAGACCGGCTCCGCCTCCGACTGGGATATCGTCAACCCGTCGATCAACGGTGCTTGGCGTTACATCAAGGCCAACGTGCTGAAGCCGCTCGACTTGGCGAAGATTCCCAACCTTTCCAGCCTTTACGACGTCTTCAAGACGACCGACCGGGTCAAAGGAGAGGACGGCGCGACGTATGCCATCCCCTATCTCTGGGGCCTCAACCCGATCGTCTACCGAACCGACGTCTACGCCGAAGAGCCGACCTACTCGACGCTGTTCGATCCGAAGTACAAGGGCCAACTCGCCATGCGCGACTACGCGCTGGAATCGATTGCCATCGCGGCGCTGCACCTGGGCATCGACAAGTCCAAGGTCTTCACGCTGTCCGCCGACGAACTGGCTGAGGCTAAGAAGGTGCTGATCGCCCAAAAGCCGCTGCTGCGGACCTATTGGCAGACCATCGGCGACCTCACCAACCTCTTCGCCACCGGCGAAGTGACGGCCGCTTTCTCCTGGCGCGTGCCTTACGATGCGCTAAAGGACACGATGAAGGTGGGCATGGCCAAGCCGAAGGCGGGCATCATGGGCTGGTGCGACTGCTTCGCCATCCCGGCCAGCCTGCCGGACGAAAAGATGGAACTGGCCTACCAATTCGCCGACTATCTGCTTGGCGCGGACTATGCGTCCTCCATCGCCGAAATCGGCAACTACGCCACCTCCTCCGGCATCATCCGCGACACGCTGACACCGGAAAAGCAGGAAGCGATCTTCATCGACGATCTCTCCGTGATGGAAAGCTTCCTGTGGCCGGTCGCTCCCGACAATTACTCGGATTGGCTGAAAGCCTGGAACGAAGTCAAGGCTGCCTGATCCGGCTTCTCGGTAGAGCCATGCCTTCTCCCGCACGCGGGGGAAGGCGATGACGATAGGCCTTGAAAGCAGGACGTCAATTCGCATGCCGGCCACGCCCGCGTCATCCGCCGCCCCTCTGCTTCTCGCCGCGCGCGGGCTGGTGAAGACCTATGGCCGCGCGCGGCGGTGGCCGGGGTGGACCTCGACATTCCCGAGCGGGCCTTTACGACGCTGCTCGGCCCGTCCGGCTGCGGCAAGACAACGATCTTGAGGATGATCGCAGGCTTTGAGAAGCCGGACGCCGGAACCATCGAGCTGGACGGCGTGCCGCTCGCGGGCGTGCCGCCGGAGCGGCGGCCGGTGAACACGGTGTTCCAGTCCTATGCGCTGTTTCCCCATCTGAGCGTCTTTGAAAATGTGGCTTTTTCGCAGCGGCTGAAAAGCGCTGTCACCAATTTGGAAGGGCGGGTCGGCCGTGCGCTCGGGGCCGTTCACATGGCCGAGTTCGGTCAGCGTATGCCGCATCAGCTTTCCAGCGGCCAGCAGCAGCGCGTAGCCGTTGCGCGGGCGATCGTGGCTGAGCCGCGCCTTCTCCTCCTCGACGAACCGCTCTCCGCCCTCGATCGCAAGATGCGCGCACACTTGCAGATCGAACTGAAGGATCTGCAACGCAGGCTCGGCATCGCCTTCGTCTATGTGACGCATGACCAGGACGAGGCTTTCGCCCTGTCGGACCTTGTCGTGGTGATGAACAAGGGACGAATCGCTCAGAAGGCCGACCCGCGCACTCTTTACGCGCGCCCCGCCGACAGCTTCGTGGCCGACTTCATCGGCGGCGCATCCCTCTTGGAGGGCAAGGTGATCGCGGCGAGCGGCGGGCGTGCCGCGCTTGAAACAGGGCTTGGAACCCTTGAGACCAACGCGGTCTACGGGCTCACGCCCGGCAGCCGCGCCGTGCTGGTGATCCGGCCGGAAGCGGTGGTTCCCTCCGATGGAGCGGCATCGCACCTAGCGATGCAGGGGAAGGTGACCCATGCCGTCTATCAGGGCGACCGAACCGTGGTCGATGCCGATGTGGCCGGTATCAAACTGACCTTCGCCACACAGGATCCACCGACGCCCGGTGCGACCCTTGCGCTGTCGCTCGTGCCCGAGCGCTGCTTCATAACCAAGTTGGCCTGATAATGCGCATCCCCGCCCTTAGCCGCGCTCATCTGGCCCTGCCCGTCGCGCTGGTTCTGACGCTCGGCTGCATCGTGCCCCTTGCCGTGCTCATCGTCTTCTCCGTCTTCGAAGTGGAGGACTTCGACCTCGTTCCAGCCGTCTCGCCGCGCGCCTGGATCGAGCTCTTTACGACCGCGAGCTACTGGTTCCTGATCGGCAAGGCGGTTCTCTCAGGTCTGGTGGCGGCCGTCTTCAGCGGCCTCATCGGCTATCCCATCGCGCTGGCGCTGGCGCAGGTGCCGGCTGCCTGGAAGGGCGTCGGCCTCGTCATATTGCTCACACCGCTCTACACCGGCGAGATCGTTCGCATCTACGCTTGGCGCATCGTGCTTGGATCCGAAGGGCTGGTGAACACCGTGCTGGAGGGTATCGGGCTTGTCAGCGAGCCGGTTAAATTCCTGCTCTTTTCGCCTTTCACCACGGCGCTCGTGCTGACCTACAACAACCTGCCCTTCATGGTTCTGGCGATCTGGGTTTCCGCTGAAATGGTGGATCGCCGCCTGATGGAGGCCGCGCGCGACCTCGGCGCCCGTCCGTTCGACGCCTTTGCAAAGGTGACCTTACCGCTGACGACACCGGGGCTTGCCGCCGGGGTCTTCGCGGTCTTCTCGCTCGCGGCTGGCGAGATGCTGACACCAAGCCTTCTCGGTGGCACCTCCGAATCCACGGCCATGGCGATGGTCGACAACCTCTTCGGCACGGCTTTCGACTGGCCGCTCGCCTCCGCGCTCGCACTCGGCCTTTTGACCGCCCTCTTCACAACCGCGCTCGCACTGTGCTTCAGCCTGCTGCGCTTCAAGGGCGCCCGCGCGGTACTGGCAAGGGGGCGTTCATGAGCCGCTTTGCCGTGATCGTCCTCGTGCTTGCCGCCCTATTTCTCTATTTGCCGATAGTGGTGCTGGCGGTGTTTTCCTTCAACGACAGCGAACTGATGGCCTTTCCGCTGTCCGGCTTCACGCTGCGCTGGTACGCAGAACTCGCCGATAACAGCGCCTTCCACCAGGGCTTCCTGACCAGCTTTCTGGTGGCCTAGCCGGTGGGTCTGATCGGTATGGTGGTCGGCTTGATGGCGGCGCTCGCCCTGACAGCGCCCTCCATGAAAGGACGCCTTATGTTCGCAGGGCTAATCCTGGTCCCGTTCCTCGTCCCCAAAAGCGTTCTTTCGATCGCGCAGGCGATGATCACGAGCCGCATCGGCCTTGATCGGGGCGCGCTGGCCCTGATCTTGGCGCAATCGCTTGTGGTGATACCGTTCACGACGGTCATTCTCACCTCCGTACTGCTCACCATCGACCCGCGCCTTGATGAGGCGGCGCGCGATCTCGGAGCAACGCCGTGGAAAAGCTTCCGCCTAGTGCTGCTGACGCAGATCAAGAGCGCGCTTGCGGGGGCCTTTTCGGTCGGCGTGATCCTGTCGCTCGCCGATCTGACGATTTCGCTGTTCCTCGCGGGGCGGACGCAGCCGCTTTCTTTGATGGTCGCGTCCGAATTTCGCCGGGAACTGCGGCCCGATCTCAACGCGATGCAGGTCGCGGTGCTTGGGCTGACGGCGCTGCTCGTGGCGATCAGCGAGATCTATCGCCGCCGGCGCAACCGCCGGCCGCAAGCGGCGGGTCCATCCTGACGTCCTATGGGAGCGCGCGGGGCTGGCGGATCAAGCGCTGAAGCGGGTACGGGCGGTGAAGCGGCTCATATCGAAGGCCGCGACATCGCCGATCAGGCGGACAAGCGCAGTGGCCGCGCGGTCGATAACGGCCGCGCCCTTTTCAGCGGTCGCGGCGGACGCGTTGCCGCACACGCCCGCCGGATGCAAGTCTTGTGCTTGCCATCCGAAGCCAACCGCGCCTTCCGCCGTGAGCGAACTGCCGGAGCGCTCGATCTCCACGGTCAACGGCACGAAATTCTCCGCCCGGTCCATGATGACGAGATCGCCGTGCAGACTGAGCATGACGCTCGTCTCCAGATCACCGCCGTGGATGCCGTGATCGAGTTCTTGCGGCGGGAACAGATCCTTAACCGGTGTGATCCGGAACCAGGAACAAGCGACTGCAAGTAAGCCGAGTTCAATGCGAAGCCGCCGGCAGGTGATGTCGAGAAGCCCGGTCTGCCCGCCATGGGAATTGAAGAAGAGGATTTTCCGGGCCCCTGCCCGCGCAACGCTGGCCGCAATCTCAAACCAGACGGCGGCGAGCGTATCGCCGCTGAGCGTGAGCGTGCCGGGATAGGCGAGATGCTCGTCCGACTTGCCATAGGGCATCGGCGGCAACACCAGAACATTGGCTGCCGGATCAAGCCGGGAAAGCGCTGCGGCGAGGAGACCCGCATTAATGGCGGCATCCACATTGACCGGCAGATGCGGGCCATGCTGCTCCACCGCCCCGACCGGCAGGATCACGACGGTGTCCGACAAGTCGGCGGCGGCGAAAGCGGCGGTGGAATGGTTCCACCAATGGAAGGACGTTGTCATACCGGCATGGACTGAGCGGCGAGGTCCGCCAGCGTCACCTTGGCGATCTTGCCGGTGGGGGTCATCGGCAGTTCCTCCGCAAGCCGGATTTCCATCGGCCTGACACCATAGGGTACCTTGCCCGCGATGGCGGCTTTCAAGATCGCTGGATCCAGCCGCGCGCCGGGTTTTGGCGTGACAAAGGCGATCGGCGCCGTACCGGCTAAGGTCGTCACGCCGACCAGCGCGGCGAGCGAAACACCGGGCTCGGCGGCAAGCGCCTCCTCGACATCACGGGGGAACCAGTCGACACCCTCGACGGTGACGAGTTCGGAGCGCCGTCCGCGCATCGTCACGAAGCCGTCGGCATCCAAGACTCCGAGATCGCCCGAGCGCAGCCAACCGCCACGGGTGGCCGCCTCGGTTTTGTCCGGCTTGCCCCAATAGCCGGCCATGAAGCCGCCGCGCAGCGAAATTTCGCCAATGCGGCCAAGGGCTGCGGGCGTGTCCGCCGAGGTGAGGATGGCGACTTCCTTATCCGGCAGCGCGGGACCGACGCGCAAGAGCTTGTCGTCGTCAGGCTCCAGTTTGGGAAAGCCAAGGGCGAAGAAGCCGCCAAGCTCGCTCTGGCCATAGCTCTCCACCAGGGGCAGTTTTAGTTCGTCGCGGAAGGCGCGCTTGAGCGTGGGGGGCACCGGACCGCCGCCGGAGAGGCCGAAGCGGAGCGGCGAGGGCAGACGGCCACGAAGTTCGGATTCCTCCAGAAGATCCGTGAGCACGACCGGATTGCCCACAAAAGCCGTCGCTCCGGTTGCCGCCAGCGCATCCCATCCGGTCTGGCGCGTCCAGCGGCCCATCACCGCAATCGTCCCGCCGACGGCGAGCGGGGGCAAGAGGTTGGCGACGAGCTGATAGGAACTGGAAAGGGCCGTGGGCCCGAACGAGACATCGCCGCCGCCGATCCCAAGCCGCTCGCCGATACAGCGAGAGGCGGTGACGGTGGGCTCATGGGCAAGGCAGGCTCCCTTCGGTTTACCGGTGGTGCCGGAGGTGTAGAAGAGATGCGCGACGGCCTCGGCCTTGCCGGGATCGGGCGGTGCGGGAAGGTCCGCCGCCATCAAGTCGGGCAGGGAATAGGCGCCCTCTTGCGGCCCGTCCATGCAGATCAAAGCGGAAACGCCGCCGACCGCCGCCGCAGCAGCCCTTACGGGGGCGGCCATATCGTGGGTGTAGACGATGACCTTGGGCGTATGGTCGGCGACGTAATAGGTGAGGTCGTCGGCGTATTTCACGTTGACCAGCGCCGAGATGGCCCCCATCCGCCAGCAGGCGAGCATCGTGACGAAATAGTCGAGCCCGTTATGAGCAAAGATGAGGACCCGGTCGCCCGGCCGCACGCCGAAGCTGGCCAGAGCGCCCGCCATACGCTCCATGGCGACGACAGCCTGCGCATAAGTGAGCGTGCGGTCGCGATCGACCCAGCGAAACGCGATTTTATCGGGAACGCGGGTTGCGCTGAGTTCCAGGAGGCGGTGAAAGAGCATGACCGATCGGGTCTCCTTGCATTATCTCCCACGAGGATCCGATGAAACGGCCCCGACGTGAACTGCTTCCCCGCCGATGGATGCTATTGGCCCTCGCCAATAGCGGGGCGACCCGGCTGTGGCATGCATTTTTTGAGACTTGACGCGGATGCAAGCCGTCGCATCCAAGACACAGGCTTCGCAGATTCGTGACGGCGCGCACCGTTGCCGTGGACCCCACCGCGCGCCATCTGATAGGCGGTAAGTTGGTGCTTGCGGATCTGGCACCGCGTGCGGGATTTTGGCATGTTCGAAGCCATTAAGAATTTGATCGCCGATCTATCTGGCCGCGCGGATCGTGAGCCCGCTCTCGACGAGCGGCTCGCGACGGCGGCGCTTCTCGTTCACACCATCGCCATCGACGGTCAGGTCTCCGCCAAAGAGCGCAAGGCCCTGCACACGGTACTCATGGCCGCCTTCTCGCTCGATCGTGCCGAGGCCGACGAACTGATCGAGCGCGCCCGCGAACAGGACAATGAAGCGGTCGATCTTTATGGGTTCACCAGCGTCTTGAAGCGTAAACTCGACAACGCCGGACGCGAGCGCGTGATCGAACTGATGTGGGAGATCGTATTCTCGGACGGAAAAGTTCACGAATTCGAGGATAACATGGTCTGGCGCGTTGCCGAGCTGCTTGGTGTTTCCGCTAGAGACCGGATCAAACTTCGCAAGCGAATCGAAGCGCGTCAGACGTCGTTGTGACGGGATGTCAGGGGCACCTTGCCCCTGCTTGCCAGCGTCCCGCTCCAATTCAAGCTTTGAATGAGCGTCATGCGCCCCATTTCGAACCACAGTCTTGTCCCGATGGCGCTTCGCCCGAAGATTCTCGTGGTGCTTCATCAGGAAACGTCGAGCCCCGGCCGTGTCGGTGAGGCGCTGATCCGGCGCGGCTATGCGCTTGATATCCGCCGCCCCGCGCTTGGCGATAGCTTGCCGGCGACGCTGGCCGATCATGCGGGTGCGGTAATCTTCGGCGGGCCGATGTCGGCGAATGATCCGCACGACTACATCAAGACGGAAATCGACTGGGTTGCCGTGCCGCTGTTGGAGCGCAAACCCTTTCTTGGGATTTGCCTTGGCGCGCAAATGCTGGCCAAACAGATCGGCGGCCAAGTGACCCCGCATCCGGCCGGCATGGCCGAAATCGGCTATTACAAACTAAGCCCCACAGACACCGGCCGTTTAGTGGTCGCCGAGTGGCCCGCGCATGTTTATCAATGGCACGGTGAAGGTTTCGACGTGCCCTGTGGTGCCGAACTTCTTGCCTCCGGCGACATTTTCGAAAATCAAGCGATCCGGGTCGGGCCGAATGCCTATGGCATCCAGTTCCATCCTGAATTGACCTACACCATGATGAACCGCTGGACCGTGCGCGGAGCCGAACGCCTGGAACTGCCAGGCGCGCAGCCGAGGAACGCCCATTTCACGGGCCGGGGCATCCATGATGGAGCCCTCAAACGGTGGCTGGAGGATTTTCTGAACGTCTGGCTCGGTCCACAACCCGCACCGGCCTCCACGCCCGTTTCGCAATTTGCAACGACGATCTGATTTATACTGAAATGATACCAGATATTGTAGAGCATGATGCTTCAATATCGATATGTAGTGCAAATTGATCGTCTGATATCGAAACTCTTTGGCAACCTTGATCATAGATTATCTCGGTGCCGGCAATTGGTTCTGCGTCGTCGGCTCGACCGGACGGAAGTGTCGGCCACCCCTTCAGGTTTTGCGTATGGGGTGCGGCTTCCGCGCCGGTGACGAGGACGAGGACGATCACAGATCGCTTCGCGCTCAAGGTTCGGCTCGCCGGCGGAATGACGCTGGTGCGTGCGGCGCGCGAGATGATCCTTATGAATCCTCAAGCGATCTCTTTCCACATTCATTGTTGCCCATGTTGAGGCAGCATGCGGGCCGAGGGGCGAACGCTGCGCGTGATCTCCGTGTCAAAGATCGAGCGCGATCTGCTCCGGCCTTGCCGGTTCTTCGTCATTCCCTGACAGCGATGCCAAGAAGGTCTCGGCTTCGGCGGCAAGGGCCGCGCGGCGTTCGGGCGTGAAGCGGGCCAGGGTTCGGTAGGGCATGGCGAGGCGTGGATTTTGGGCGAGGGTCTTCTCGTTGGTGATGAGAAAGGCCCAATAGAGATAGTTGAACGGGCAGGCGCGTGGGCCGGTCTTGATCTTGGTGTCGTAGACGCAGCCGGCGCAATAGTCCGACATGCGGTCGATGTAGGCGCCTGATGCGGCGTAAGGTTTTGAGGCGAGAAGCCCGCCGTCGGCAAAAAGCGCCATGCCGTGGACGTTGGGAAGTTCCACCCATTCATAAGCATCGATGAAGACGGCGAGATACCAAGCCTCCAACTCGGCCGGGGCGATGCCGGCGAGGAGCGCGAAGTTGCCTGTGACCATGAGCCGCTGGATATGGTGGCCATAGCCAGTTCGCTCGATATCTCGGACAGCTTGAGCGAGACAATTCATCGCGGTGCCGGCGCCCCAATAGAGCGCGGGCAGCGGGCGGGAGGCTTCAAGCGCGTTGGTGGCGGCGTAGTCCGGCATTTTCGTCCAATAAATGCCCCGAACATATTCCCGCCAACCGAGGATCTGGCGAATGAAGCCTTCGACGGCATTAAGGGGCGCCGATCCCTGCCGCCAAGCCGCTTCGGCCGCCTCGCAGGCCTCGCGCGCGGTCAGAAGGCCGGCGTTGAGATAGGGCGATATGACGGCGTGGAAAAGAAAGGGCTCGCCGGTTTTCATGGCGTCCTGATAGTCGCCGAAATCCGGCAGGCAATCGGTGATGAAGGCGCCGAGGGCCACAAGCGCGTCCGCGCGCGTCACAGCCCAGCCGAAGGGTTCGAGATCGCCGAAGTGATGGGGAAAGCGGGCCGCGACGAGCGTAAGGACGTCGCGGGTGATGGCATCCGGCTCGAAGCGGATCCTTGTGGGTGGGCGGGTGCCCTTCGGCAAGCTCTTGCGGTTGTCGTGGTCGAAGTTCCACTGGCCGCCCACGGGCTTTCCACCTTCCATGAGGAAGCCGGTTTCCCGGCGCATCTCGCGGTAGAAAAACTCCATGCGGTAGCTCTGGCGGCCCTCGGCCCAGCAGCGAAACCGGCCGCGCGAGGCGAAGAAGCGATCGTCCTCACGGATCTCAACCGGAACGCCCGTTACGGTTTCCCAGTCCCGCATATTCTCCAGAACGCGCCATTCGCCGGGCTCGGTGACGACGACGCGGGCGGCGTTGTGCCGTTTCACCGTACGCGCGAGTTCGCCGGTAAAGGACCCGGTATTCTGCGGATCATCGAGCTTCACATAGTCGACCGCGATTCCTTCGCCTTGCAGATGCGCCGCGAAGTGCCGCATGGCGGAGAGCACGAAGGCGATCTTCTGTTTGTGGTGGCGGACGTAGGTGGTCTCCTCGGTGGCCTCCACCATGAGAACGATATCTGTGGCAGGGTCGAAATCGGCAAGGGTGGCCAACGTCCGTGTGAGTTGATCACCGAGGATGAAGCGGATTGTGGTCATGGCCGGGCTGCCGGGGTGGCGCGTCGCAGGTCTGTCTTGCAACGGTCCGAACAGGTTCGAACCTCGTCCCAGACACGCGCCCATTTCTTGCGCCATGCGAAGGGTCGCCCACAGGCCGCGCAAGTCTTTTGAGGCAGGTCGCCCTTACGTCGCATCTTCGGCATGAGGGATCCGTGGCTTCAGCGTGCCTAGTGAGATTGAGGTTACGATAGAACGATCTAGGGCGAAGTTGAAAGACGTCGAGGACGAGAGGATGGTCCAGCCTCTTGATCCAAAGCGACTTCTTTTCCGGCCTCGCGATTTCGTCAGGCCGGAAAGCGCTATAAGGCCTTATCGTTGGATCCGATTTTGCCGGCGCGCGTATCAAGAGCAGTGAAACTTGGAGGACGGCATGGGGCGGCATCTGATCTATGGCGGAACGGGCGGCATCGGGTCGGCGATCGCGCGGCGGCTGGCACAGGCGGGCGAGAGCGTGCATCTGGTGGCCCGCGACGCCGATCGACTGAACGCGCTTGCCGAAGAAATCGGAGCGACCTTCACCATAGACGATGTGGCGGACGCAGCGACTTTTTCCAGGGTAGCGGACGAAATCGGCGATGAACCGCTTGACGGGCTGACCTATGCAGTGGGCACCATAACGCTGAAGCCGATCGCGCGGCTGACCGACGCGGACATGTTGTCCGACTTCACGGTCAACGCACTCGGCGCGGCTCGTGCCGTGCGCGCGGCGCTGCCGGTGCTGACCAAGGGAGCGGAGGCTTCGTCTGTTCTCCTCTTTTCATCGGTCGCGGTGGCGCAGGGTTTTGCCAGCCACGCCTCAATCGCCATGGCGAAGGGTGCGATCGAAGCTTTGACTCGGTCGCTAGCGGCCGAATTGGCGCCCAAAGTGCGGGTGAATGCCATCGCGCCCAGCCTGACCGACACGCCGCTGGCAAAATCCATGACCGCGAACGAGGCCATGGCCAAGGCAATCGCCTCGCTGCACGCCCTGCCAAGGATCGGCCGGCCGGACGATCTCGCCGCACTTGCCGCCCTGCTCCTGACGCCTGCCGGCGGCTGGATCACGGGCCAGGTGATGGGCATCGACGGCGGTCGCTCCACGCTGCGGACGAAGGGCTGAACGGGGAACGGATTCAATCCGTCCAGTAGCCGATCAGACGACCGGCCGCGATGGCGCCGGTCCACGCGGCGAGCGAGATGATAGCGGTCGTTCGTGGAAAACGCCGGCTGGTTCGGTTCACCCGAACGGCTGCGGCGTTGACAAGGCCGGCGGCAGTGAGCAGGAGCTTGGTCCAAAATAGCGGCATAGCCGCATATTCCGCCGCCCTCACCACGAAGAGGAGCAGCCCGGTCGCAATCGCCGTAAAGAGGCCGCCGGCCGCGACGGGAATGAGAACCCGCGAGAGAGCGGCGGCATCCACGCTTCGCCAGAGGCCGAGAAGGCGTAAATCGAGCGCCAGGATAGACCCGAACAGGGTCGCGAGCCCCAAAACGTGTCCGACATTGACGAGAGGATAGCTCCACCTTGAGGCGCGTAGGCCTTGGGCAAGCCCGGTCTCTTGCAGCGCGATCAAAAGATCCTGCATGCCGGCTCAGTCGCGATCGGGGTAGAGGTCGTGCATTTTGCCTTGGATCAGGATCCGCTCCGCCTTCATCAGCTTTTCGGCCGGGTCGCTTGAACGATGACCGCTGACGGTGAGGTCCACACCCGGCCTCAGATCTTCGTCGGTCAGGCCTGCCCGCTCGTTCCGCCAGGGCTGGCCGACTTCGACGGTCCAGATCTCGCCACCGCTGTCGACTTCGAGCAGCCCGTGGGGGTTGCCAAGCCGCGCCTCGCGGATGGTTCCTGTCAGTTCGAAGGTCTCCTGTTCGGCCCATAGCCAGCCATGGTGGGCCAAGACAGGCATCGTGGGTGCCGCCAAAAGAAGGGTGAGGATTACCGCGCCCCGGATCATCATGAATAGACTCCTCTTCAAGGTGTCACAGCTGTGGCTTGACTTGGAGGCGGAATGCGACCGTGAACGACCGCCTTGCCGGATGAATCGATGGACACGACAATCATTTCGCCCGAGCTTGGGACAACCCCGGTGAGCGCGGTGATATTGACCTGATGGGTAACGAGGACAGCTCGTTTCGTGCCGAGGCCGGCAATGATCCGGGCAAGCGCGGACGTTTGTTCCGGCTCCGTGGTGCGGTCCTGAAAAAAGGAGTTCAACGCGGGCTCGACGCGCACCGGAACCAGATCCAGCAGCCGCGCCGTCTCTTCCGTGCGGCACCAAGCGCTGGTCAGCACGACGTCAATCGCTTGCCCGGCCCGCCGAATGGCCTCACCCGCCGCACGCGCCTCAGCGCGGCCCTCGTCATTCAAAACCCGCTGCGTGGCGCAATCACCCAGTATGAAGCCGGGCGGATCGCCAGTACCCGGGGCAAGCGCATGGCGCATGATAATGTGCGTGCCCTTTTCGCTCAGCGCTTGCCAGGGATCAGACTCGGCAGCGGCGGGCGTTAGGCCGGTCAGCAAAAGCAATAGAACGGCAGCAACACTACGCATGGAGGCGCCTCCTATAAGGTCGATATAGGGGCCGTAACGGGCGGGGAAAAGAACCACGGCGACAAGCGGCCCGCGATGCCGATGGACACCGGGGCCGCACACGGGCGGCACATGCCTCTTTGCGTTTGGCGCGAGTTCGGCTATACGAGCATCGAGACTGCGAGAAGCACCCGTAGCTCAGCTGGATAGAGTGCTGCCCTCCGAAGGCAGAGGTCACAAGTTCGAATCTTGTCGGGTGCGCCAGTTATCTCTTTGTTTTTCAAAGCTTTTCGGAGATGCGGCATTGCAGCTTTTCCGACCTGCTTACCGCGAATAGCCACCGAATAGCCACGGGTTGCAATCTCAGGTTTGGGGCGGCAGTGCATGTGGTACTTCATTCGCGAACGCCATTTCCACCGCTTGCGTCAAAAGCGCCGCGATTTTTGCGCCCGATAATTCGGACTTGGGCTGTCCAAGCCGCTCAATGATTTCGCGCTGTCGAATCCGATCCACCTCGCCATAGGACAGGAACGTCGTCAGTACCTTCTCGTGTCCGAGGTTTTGGCTCCATGCCTTGAATTCTTCAGGGGTGGTGCAGATCGCCTCTCCCAGGCGGGCCAATGTTTTCCGAAAGGAATGCGGATTGAAATAGGGTAATCCGGCGGCGGTGAACGCCTCGCGGAACGCTGTCCGGATCGGCGTCGCGGTGCTCCAGCACGTGCGGGCGAGGCCGACCACTTCAAACTCGCCATTCGATCCCGCCTCAACGCGCGTTGCCGGAAAAAGCGCATCGTCGTGCCCCCAGTACCGTTCGCGCTGGAGGAACCGCACCCAGTCGACCAGGATCGCGCGGACATCATCTCCAACCGGGAAGAACCAAGTCACCATCGTTTTCGAAGCTTTGGTCCTCACGTCCCTTGCGTCCTGAACCAATTCGCCCTTTGCGACGTCGATATGCTTCAGCCGCAGCGAAGCTATCGCGTTGTCCCTTGCCCCGGTCAGTAGTGCGAACGCGATCAAAGCGCGATTGCGTTTCTGTATATCGGTATCGACGGGCATCGACTTCAGAACCAGCCGAACCTGTTCAATCGTCGGCCCTTCTTTGCTTCGATTTGCCTTCGCGACGGCGGCGTCCCTCAATGACGGATTGAAGTAGTCGGCGTCGGAATAGCGGATCCGGGCACGATAGCCGTGCTGGTCCGCAAGCCACAGGAAGAAGCTTCGCAGCGCCGTAAACGTCTGGTTTTTCGTGCCCGCGCTAAGAGGCCTCCGGGTGGACGGGTTCAACTGCTTATTCAAGTGCTCCTTGAAGCCGCTCGCTTGTTCGTTCCGAAACAAGGCGAAATCGCGATGCTTAGTGTAGGTTTCGAAGCGCGAGATTGCCTTGGCCGCAGCGTCGATAGACGGTTCGCTGTAGCGCTTCGCCTCCTTCAGGTAACGGAAGTACACGTGCTTGATGCGCTCATTTTTGCCGTTGGATTTCACAGTTGTGTCCTCATCGTGTTGAAGTGACAAATCACGGGGGGCGTTCACCTTTCGCTTAGTGTTCGCTCCGCTTGCGCGATGATGACGTCCAGGTCCGGCATGACGTCGCGGATTCGACCGTGCGCGACACTCCGGTGCATGAAGCGATCACACACCGGACAGATACCTCTCAGGTTGCCCGAGGCGGTCGACCGTGGAACGTACTCGACCATGTCCCCAGCGGGTCGGCGTCGTGATCGACACGGCAAACAATAGATCGTGCCGGGTTCGCAAGGGATCTTAGCCGCGTCGCGACGGTCGCGCAGGAACCGCACTATCGTCTCGCCTCGAAAGAGGAGCGGACGCCGGTCGTCGACAGGATCCAGTCCGGACTTCACCCAGTTCCGAACTGTATTCTTGTGAACGCCGAACAGAAGCGCGAGGTCTTCGACGGCGTATGTCCGGTGGAGTTTCACCCGGCGATGGTTCGGATGGCGCGTCGCCATTGATCAGTCCTCGAACCGGGACCAATGGATAGAGGTGTCGGACGTGGACCGCTGCGGCACGCCGATCCGGTTGACGGCCCACGCATCGAGGTCGGCGAGCGCGTAGATCGGTGTGCGCCCGGCTTTGCGGAACACCGGGCCGCCGCCGACTACGGCCAGCTTGGCCAGCCACTGCCGCGAACAGGGAAAGCCATACTTCGTGCGGATGTAGTCGGCAGCCTCCAAGCGACGGAGATAGTGAATCGAGGTCGTCGATAGCTTTGCATCAGTAATGGTCATTCGCTCTGCCTCTGCTAGCAATCGCCGGACATTTCCGGGATGCGCAGAAGGAGCATTGACGAGAGAGCGGCCCTCGATAAACGCCGCGAAAACAGCCTCGATATTTTATTTTCGCGGTCTTTTTGCCTCACGAAAAGACTGTCGTAGGCGGGTTTCGATGGTGGTCGCCGTTGCAGGCGGGTAGGTCGGGTGAGTCATCTTGAGCCAGGCTTCCAGACGTCTCGCTGTTTCGGCTAGCGTCGCCGGCACCTCGCCGCCAGCCTTCATGCGTTGAAACTCCGCTTCGATCAGATGCATGGACGTCGGTCGCCCCGGCGCACCCGTCTTGATCGGTGGCCCGGCACCGTGCGGCGGGAGAAGATCAGGTAGATCCAAAGCACCGGCAGGCTTCGGGACAGGCCATCGCGCGGCAAGCGAGGCGCGCGGGAAAAGCACCTGCGCGGGATCGCCGGCTCCGATGACGGCTAGCCTTGTGGTGAACGCGTAGACTTGATTGGCTTCGGGATCCGGGGATGCCTGCCATTCGACCGCAGGGACAATGCGCCGCGAAACGCCATGTGGGGCAGTCGCCTCGATTTGTCCGGTTTGGAGCGCAGTCCAGAGCTGGCGGACGGCCTCATCGACGATCATGACGGGCTGACACGGTTCGTTGGTGACAACCCCCATCGTCGCGGCGAGCTGCACATCCTCCAGCGTCGCCGGGTCCCTCTGTTTCAGGAAATACCCCTCATGGATCGGACCATCCAGCCCGATCCTCCATGTTCGGAAATGCCAATCCCAGCACTCGGCACGATATGCATCCGACCATTCCCTCACTTCGCCGGGCTTTCGGAATGCAACCCAGGCAACCGCCATGGCCGGCGTCCAGGAGACTTCGCCCATGGGATCGAAGCGTGACGGATCGGGCGTTGTCGCGAGCGGCCGCAAGCCGAGCCGGGCGGCTTCGGCCTCAGCCAGTTCGGGCGGCAGAATGCCCCGCTGAACCCGGTCGATCAGATCGATTCGCGTGTATGTCCCGGCGTCAGCCATTTCTCATCACGGGTCCGAGGCCCGAATCGGTCATGGTCTCAGCATCTTCAGGATCCACGGCATCCCTTGCAATCGGCATGCGGAATGGGCTGTTCTCTCTCGTAATGCCGCAAGGGAAGATTCGACAAATGCCCACACTGGATTGGATCGGGAAGAAGGCGGTGGTGAACCACCACCGCGACGTGCCGTATCGACTGATCCATTGCGACAAGGACAAGAGCGTCGGCGATCCCGATGCGGGCAACCTGTTGGTGCAGGGCGACAACCTTGAAGCGCTGAAGGCGCTGCTGCCCTATTACGCTGGCAAGGTGAAGTGCATCTACATCGATCCGCCCTACAACACCGGCAACGAAGGCTGGATTTACAACGACAATGTGAATTCGCCGGAAATCAAAGCGTGGCTTGGTGCCACCGTGGGCAAGGAAGCCGAAGACCTGTCGCGCCATGATAAATGGCTGTGCATGATGTATCCGAGACTGAGGTTGCTGAAAGAGTTTTTGAGCGAAGACGGTTCGATTTTCGTTTCAATGGACGATAGCGAATCCGGTTCACTTCGCCTTCTATTGGATGACGTTTTCGGACGCGGCAACTTCCTTGCTTCAATCATTTGGCAGAAGGTCTATTCACCGAAGAATTCGGCTCAATTTTTCTCAGACGACCACGATTATATTTATGCCTATGCCAAGAATGTTCGCGAATGCTCAATAGGTCTTCTGGCGCGGAGCGCAGAGCAAGACGCGCGTTATCGAAATCCGGATAATGACGCGCGTGGAGTTTGGAAAACCAGTGATCTATCAGCCCGAAATTTTTATAGTGCCGGAACTTATGCAATCCGAACGCCTAGCGGGCGGGAAATTGCCAAACCGCCAACGGGTTCTTATTGGCGCGTTTCAGAAGATAAATTTTGGGCAATGGACCGGGACAATAGGATTTGGTGGGGCGAAGATGGCAATTCGATACCGCAAATTAAGCGGTTTCTTTCCGAAGTGAAACAAGGCGTCGTTCCGCAAACGCTGTGGTTCTACAAGGACGTTGGACACACGCAAGAAGCCAAGAAGGAACTTCTAGAGACGGTTTCCTTCGGCGATAGTGCATCGGTATTCATCACGCCCAAGCCTACCCGTTTGATGAAACGCATCATCGAAATTGCCACCGAACCCGGCGATATCGTCCTAGATTCCTTTGCGGGATCGGGAACGACCGGGGTTGCGGTTGCCCGTGAAGGCGGCGGGCGGCGGTTCATCCTGATCGAAATGGAACCCGCAATTTGCCAGCATGTCACCGCCGCACGCCTTGAACGCGTGATCGGGGGATACGACCGGGAAAAATCGAGCGGCAACAAGGATCGCGTTGAAGGCACGGGCGGCGGCTTTCGTTTTTGCACCCTTGGGGAACCGCTGTTCGATGCCGATGGCAATGTAAGCCCCGCCGTCACCTACCCGGACCTTGCCGCCCATGTGTTCTTTTGCGAGACGGGTTCGCCCATTCCGCGCCGGGCGGATGGTTCAACGCCGCTGATCGGCACGTTCCAGGGCCGGGCGATCTATCTCCTGCACAATGCCGACGCCATCGGCGTTGCTAGCACAAATGCCGGGAATGTGCTTACGGGAGGTGTTCTCGACACGCTGCCCTTGGCCGAACCGGGCTTCACCGGCGCACGCATCGTCTATGGCGAAGGCTGCACGGTGCCCGATGACAGGCTTTCCCGCCTTGGCGTCACGTTCAAGCAAATCCCCTATCAGATTGAGGGGCTTTGAGCATGGCCTATTACCCGACAGAGTTTTTGCTCTACGTCGCCGAGGACGGACAAACTCGGATTGACGTGCGAGTCCAGGACGAAAATGTCTGGCTAAACCAGCTTCAATTGGCCGAACTTTTTCAGACGACAAAACAAAACATTAGCTTGCATATCAAAAACATTCTCGCGGAAGGCGAGTTGAGCGCCGCCTCAACTGTCAAGGATTACTTGACAGTTCAATCCGAAGGCAGGCGGTCGGTGACCCGTGACGTCGCCCATTACAACCTGGAGATGATCATCGCTGTTGGCTTTCGCGTGCGATCCTTGCGCGGCACGCAATTCCGCCAATGGGCGAATGCGAGGCTTGCCGAATATATCGTCAAGGGCTTTGCGATGGACGATGAACGTCTTAGCCAATCCCGCCATGATTATTTCGACGAACTTGTTCGCCGGGTCCGGCGTATCCGCGTTTCAGAACGGCGCTTTTATCAGAAAATCACGGACATATTCGCCACAAGCGAGGATTACGATCCGAAGGCTGAAATCACGAAGACGTTCTTTGCGACCGTCCAGAACAAGTTTCACTACGCCATTCACGGCATGACCGCGCCGGAAGTGATCACGAAGCGGGCAGACGCCTCACAACCGCTCATGGGCATGTCATCGTTCAAAGGGGCGAAACCCCGCGCCGAAGATGTGACCAGCGCCTTGAACTATCTGAATGAGGACGAACTTCTGGCGATGGAACGCATCGTTCAGCAATATCTCGATTTTGCCGAAGGGCAGGCCGAACGGCGTATCCCGATGAAGATGGCGGATTGGATCACCAAGCTGCATGGCTTCCTAACGCTAAACGATCGCGACATTCTGCAAGGCTTTGGCAAAGTCAGCCGCAAGGACGCCGACGCAAAGGCGCTTGCCGAATTCGAGAAATACCGGATCGAACAGGATCGGACCTACATCAGTGATTTTGATCGCAGCACGAAGAAGCTGTTGGGCGATACATCGGTAAAGAAGGGCAAATCCAAATGAGCTTGCCCGTTTTCAGCCTGAAGAATTATCAAATCCAGACGCTTCAAGCGCTTCGCAAGTTTCTCGAAAAGACGGTGGAATTCAACGACGCCGACACGGCGTTCTATGCGCTCACCAAGCGGCCCTTCGTTCAACCGCCAAGCTTACCCGGCCTGCCCTACGTCTGCCTTCGCGTCCCCACAGGTGGCGGCAAGACCATCCTTGCGGCACATTCGGTTGCGATCGCCGCCGATAGCTTCCTTCGCACCGATGCGCCGACCGTGCTTTGGCTTGTGCCAAATCAAGCGATCCGCGAACAGACGTTGGCGAGCTTGTCGGACCGGGCGCACCCGAACCGCCGCGCGCTTAGCGAGCGCTTCGGCGAAAATGTTCGTGTGATGACCGTTGCCGATGCGCTCTACGCCAAGCGTGCCGACTATGACGGCGGTGCGGTGGTGATTGTCGCAACGATCCAAGCCTTCCGCGTGGAAGAGACGGAAGGCCGCAAGGTCTATGAAGCCAATGGCGAATTGATGGACCATTTCACGGGCTTGGCCAGCGGCTTGCGCGATGCCTTGGAAATCGGCCCGTCCGGCGATCCGGTTCAGTCCTTGGCGAATGTGCTGCGCTTGCGCCGCCCGATGGTCATCGTCGATGAAGCCCACAATGCACGGACGGATTTGTCGTTCGACACATTGGCGCGGCTCAAACCGTCTTTGATCGTCGAATTCACGGCAACGCCCGTCACGCCTGAAGAACACAAGCCCGAAAAGGGCATTTACGCTTCGAACGTGCTGCACCAGGTATCCGCCGCCGAACTCAAAGCGGCGGAAATGATCAAGCTTCCCGTAATCCTTCGCGGGCGGGCTGATCACACCGAAACCATCGGCGATGCCATCGCGTGGCTTGACGAATTGACCGAGACGGCGCGGGCCGAAGAGAAAGTCACGGGCGAATTCATCCGCCCCGTGATGCTGCTTCAATCCGAGGCCAAATCCAAGGACAGGCAGACGCTTCATGCCGAAGAGGTATCGAGGCTTCTGACTGAAGACTTTCAGGTGAAAGACTACGAAATTGTCATCGCAACCGGCGATACGAAAGGGCTTGATGGCGTCGATCTGTTCGACCGCGATTGCAAGGTGCGTTTCATCATCACGCAACAGGCGTTGAAGGAAGGTTGGGATTGCGCCAATGCCTATGTGCTGTGCTCGGTCGCGGAACAGAAATCGCCCCGCGCGGTGGAACAGCTTCTAGGCCGGGTGCTGCGCTTGCCGCGCGCCTCTCGCAAGAGACACGAAGACCTGAACCGCGCCTATGCCTTTGCCACCACGACAAGCTTTCAGAACGCCGCGAACACCTTGCGCGACGGGCTTGTGAACAACGGCTTTGAAAAGGTCGAAGCGACAGCCCTTGTGCGCGCCGTGCCCGGACTTCCCGGCATGGAAGAAGGCGGATCGGCCTTTGTCTATGAAGAGGCGCTTCCCGCCGATGTGGACGCCACGACGTTCAAGACCAATATCGAAAATGCCACGGGCGGGCGGGTTCAGATTGATCTTGAAACCGGCACCATCCGGGCGCGCGGTGCGCTCACGGACTATGACCGCACGACGATGAAGCTTGCCATGCCGGAAGCGGCGGCAACCACCATCGATGCGCTTGTGCATCGCTCACGCGGCGCGCGGCTAAAGGTACCCGATCCGATTGCCGAACCGATCCGCTTTGCGGTGCCCCAATTGACCGTGCGGGCCGGGCAAGGTCTTGGCAAACAGGCTTGGCAATTGTTCGACCGGGCGCATTTCCTCGATATCCCGTGGAAGCTTGAAGAAAGCGATGCCGCGCCGATCCTCGATTTCTTCGTGCCACCGCGCAATGCCGCCGAAGAAGCGCATATCGACGTGGATGCCGCCCAAAAAGTGAAGGTCGAATTCGTCACTGATTTACACGAACAGCTTTCCTTGGCGCTGGCCTTGCGCGGCTGGACCAAGAACGCGCTTGTGAACTGGATTGACCGTCGCTTGCCCTTTTCGTCCCGCCGCGACATTACGCGCGTGTCTTCGACGCTGTTCATTTCCAGGGCGCTGGACCTGATTTCGGCGAAAACCGGCATGACGGTTGAAGCCTTGGCGCGGGCGAACTTCCGGCTTGTCGATGCGTTCATGAAGGTGATCGCCAAGCACCGCGACATTCGCGAAGCGAGCGCCTTTGAACGAGCCTTATTCCCGCAAAGCGGCCTTGAATTCCAAACCAGCGCCGACGTTGAACTTGTGTTCGATGAAAGCCGCTATGGCTACAATCAGCCCTATAAGGGCGGCACGGATTTCAAGAAGCACCTGTTCCGGGTGATCGGCGATCTTGAAGCGACCGGCGAAGAACACGAATGCGCCATCGCGATTGAGCAAAATCCCCACATCAAGGCATGGGTTCGCAACACGTCGAAGCAGCCGCATTCGTTTTGGCTGCAAACATCATCGGACAAGTTCTATCCGGACTTCGTCGCACTATTGAACGATGGACGCGTCATGGTGATCGAATACAAGGGCGCACCCTATTTCACGAATGACGATTCCAAAGAGAAGCGGTTGATCGGCGATCTTTGGGCGGATCGATCAGGCGGGAAGTGCCTGTTTCTCATGATTGAGAAGAAGGAATTCGCGCGCATCGATGGCGCTATTCGTTATTGAATAATGTCTGTCCTGTCTCGCATTATGCCTTCTTCAGCGGAATCACGTTCGTTGAACTCGCCAACTTAACCCCCATAGCCGCAGCCAACGTCGAGCCTACCGCGTTCGCTGCGCGCCGTAGTGGATCGTCGTCGAAGTGGCTGTAGCGGTTCGTCGTCTTCACGTCGGCATGTCCGAGTAGCCGTCCCACGATCGTAAGTCCCATGCCCGCGGCCGCCCCGTGACTTGCGAACGTATGGCGTAAGTCATGGATGCGCACTCCCTCAAGCTCTGCTGCCCGTGTCACCGCCGTCCAGGGACGCTTCAGATCGCCCCGTGGCTTTTCAGGATTGTCTCCGGCGATCACGTAGGGGCATTCATCGACATGGGGGACGTTCGCCAAGACCTCAATCGCTGGCGCCGCGAGAACCACCGTTTTGGCGCCGGTCTTTGAGTCCGGCAGGAGCAACAGACCGCGCTCCAAATCGACGTTTCTCCACTCAAGCTTCAAGATTTCACCGAGACGGCAACCGGTGAACACGAGAAGCCGAATGGCTGCTACGGCATGGGAACTGAGAACGGTCCGGCGCTGCGCAGGATCCTTCCGAAGATGCGGAGACGCCCGCTCGCCGGCGGCGACATCCCAAGACAACCCGATGGTCTCACCCTCGCGCAAAGCTCTGCCAAGCCGCTCAAGCTCTATCGACGACAGAAAACGGGCGCCCTGTTTGTCAGCGTACTTTGCAACGCCATGGGTCGGGTTATCGGCCCTAAGCCCAATGCGGACTGCGTAGCTAAAGATCCCACCAAGAAGGCGGACTGTGCGGGTCGCGGTGCCGCGCCCACCTGTGACGATAGCCCGTCCTTGTTTCTTCGTTTTGGCGTCCACCGCCGTTTTGCCGTTCGCGACGTCTCGAAGGAAGCGTTCGATATCGGCCTTGGAAACATCACGAACCGGCTTTTTGCCTAGAAGTGGTTTGATGTGCCGTGTGATCCGGCCCCGATCGGTGGCTAATGTTGAAGCCTTCTTTGGAGCGCCACGACGGCTTATGACGTTCCCACGCTCGGCTTCACTCACATAAAGGTCACAGAGATCCGAAACCGTCTTGGCGGTCTTAGCTTCCGCTTTCTCAGTGGCGGGGTCCAGACCGGTGTGAACCTTCGCCAAGATTGATTTGGCAATGTCTCGCGCCTCATCGGGCGTGACAGCGCCGACCTTGCCGATCGACATGCGTCGCTTCGAAGCCGTGCGGCCACCGGCACCAGCCCGGTACTCAACAAGCCAGGTCATCACTCCGGTCGGTTCAATTTTAAGGCCAAAGCCCTTGAGGTCGGTGTCGAACCAAATTGTGCGTTTACCGTCCGGCTTGATCGCATCAAGTGCCCGCTTCGTCAGTTTCGCCGTCGGCATGTCTGAACCTTCTGAATAGCCACCGAATAGCCACCGAATAGCCACCGAATAGCCACCGCAGAGACATTACAGGCCATTTTGGGAAATCACAAGCCAACGTCAATCTTGCTAAGTGATTGTAAAACAATACGTCTAGGAACTAGTAGGAATACCCGAGAATATCAGACCTCTGCCCTCCGAAGGCAGAGGTCACAAGTTCGAATCTTGTCGGGTGCGCCAGTCTTTTCAATGACTTAGCGATTTTCGGCGGGCAGCTGTCGAATATCAGCCGAATATCACCGCTGTGGACATGCACAGATGGCCTGTGATCCCCGTAGCCGGAAGGCTTACTATTGGCTGTCACAGGTCCGCAGATCCCCCGCTCAACCCGCGCAAGCCCGCGTCCACCGGGGTCCTGGGATGGCATCCGCAGGCGACCGTTGATCGCGGCAGGCGAGAAGTCTCGTCTGGCCGTCTGGCGTTTTCAAACCGGAAACCTCGGGCGGCATGCTGGGGCTGGCGCCCTCCTGTTGCCGGAGGGCCGGCAGTTTGCACCGTTCCACATCGCGGTAACATACTCAGCTTTGCCAAACGGCGCAGCGGGGCAGACCTCCTTAGATCTGCAGTTGGACAGATGGATAGGTACCGGTCGATCAGATCCCGCGCCAAGATCTCTATCGGTAGGAGTATCACTACCCGTGAGACGTAGATAAGCGGGATTGATGTGGTGATATGTTGGATAACTCCAACATCTTAGGAATTCGCATGAAGTTCTTTGTACCTTATGTCCCTAATCCGGCCGAGGCGGATATATTATATCATCGGATGAAGCGCAGATTATATGAACACGTTGGCGAGTTAGAGCCTGATAGATACTACGAAGTTAACTTCAAAAAAGATGGCGAGCATAGGACCATAATCGTCGGGTACCCGCTCGACGGGGAAACGGTGATGGCGATTTTTCGCAAGGTCGATCAGGGTGCTTTCTACATTTGCACCAAGTCGAAAGGCATCATCGAAGGCGAAGCGCTTGAAGTTTCGTCCCGCGCGCTCGGGATGCGATTCTACGACCCGGATGCGCCGGCGCCGGACGGCCGCGCCAGCGACGCCGTCAGGACCGACAGGCAAGGCGAACCGCTCTTGCTATGAGCCGGGATCTTTGCGGTTTAGGCAGCTCTTGCAGCCCAAAGGCGCGTTGTTCGAGACACACCTGATCGCGATAATAGATGTACGATGCATCTTAGCCTTTCCCGTCATTGCGACGGGAGAGAGCACACGGCACTCTTGCGCCGGGGTGGGCCATGTCGTTTTGAATAGGACGCGCGCGTGCATTCGTGTCCCCCCCTCAGGGGGATTTTTTCATGATCGTACAGATTGCCTTCACCTTCTGCATGCTGGTCAACGCGAACGAATGCCGGGTCGAGACCCGCGCGTTCGATGGGCCTTTGATGGCTTGTACCCTCTATGGCCAACAAGCGGCCATGGAGTGGTTAAACAGCCATCCCAAATGGGCGATGAAGCGTTGGCGCTGCGGTCTAGTCGATCCTCGGACGGCAAGCCGGAGCAGCTAATCAACTCTATTGCGTGAAATGTCGCTTCGGCCGGTGAATTCTGCTGCAAGCCGCCTAGGCTTAGGCTAGAGAATCTTTGTCTAAGGTCCTTCTTCCGATGAGTATGCAATTGTCAAGACTTACCATTCTTTCAGATCGCCTGCGCAGCGCGCAGAAAGCACTCATCGAAGCTGCCGCCGCCAGCGACTCGATGCCGCCTGAAAATGTGATTCGGCGGATTGCCGATCTCGAAGCAACCATCGTTGCCGTCGAGACCCTGATTGCCGAGGAGGAGGGGGCCGACTGAGCCCCCGCATACCGCCTCGCGCATCCCCCTCCCCCTCAGCCACGGCGTCAGCGCGCCAGATCGATCGCGGCAAGGACGGCGGCAGGCTCGCCATGGTGGATCATGTGGCCGACATCGGCCACGATGTTCGATCGCGAATCCTTGATTTCTTCGGCGAGACGGCCGGACTGATCCGCCGTCATGACTTGTCTATCGTCGCGGCCGGCCACGATCGCGACCGGTATTTTTATGCGGTCGTAATTTGCTGACAGACGGCGGGCAGCGGGAATCATACTCGCCGATTCAGCCGCGGCGGCCCTCAACTGCGAGGGCCGCATGGCCATTTCTTTTGAGAAAACGCGCCGGAAAGCGGCGGGAACCTCGCGCGGCCCGAATAGACGGCGCATCATCAGCGGCCAAGTGAGACGCGCCAGAAGCGGTGCGACCGTGTAGCGGACGATGTCTCCCAAGATCGGAATGGCGGGCACCGAAAGGCCCGGCACATCGGCGCGGATCGTGGGGAAGAAATAGCCGGAGACGAGCACCACGGACCGGATTTGATCGGGATGCCGCAGCGCCATGGCCGCAGCGACCAGCGCGCCCCAGCTATGGCCGAGCACGATGGGCCGCTCTACCCCGATGCGGCCGAGCGCCTTCACCAGAAGATCGGCCTGGGCCTCCGGCGAAAAGGACCGCAATCGCGGGCGGGAGGAATAGCCGTAACCCGGCCGGTCAAACAGGATGACACGGTATTCACGGGCGGCAGCCGATACGAGCGGACTGGCGAGGAAGTCCTGCATCATCGCCCCGTTGCCGTGCAGCAGAACGAGCGGCGGTCCATCGCCTCGTTCGAGCCAGTGCAGGCGAACGCCGTCCACCTCGACGAAGCGGCCCTTGGGCGGGTTCATCCGCTCGGTGCGGCGCGCGGCCAAGTGCGCGGCGAGCGCAGTGCTCGCAAGCGTGACGCCGGCGACAAGCATCCAGGGCTTGACGGAAAAGGGGCCGCGAAGGGGAGAGAGGGCGTTGGCGTTCATGGCGGGGGTCCTTGCGCTTGAGTATCGACGCCATCAATGACGCCACAACGGAAACGGCCACCATCGAAGCCGGATCGCTCGAAGGTGGCCGCCGGGTGCCGGCATTCCCCGCCACCCCATCTGAACTCACACCGGGACGAACGCGAGGCTGGAGTGATCGTTCCGGCGCGTCAGAGGCGCTTCAAAGATGCCGCCTCGGGAGCGGGCCAAGGAGAGTTCGCATTTCCTAGTTTCCTAGACCGCCCGATGCATTGCGGACCGGGTTCAAGCCATTACATTGACGGGGGGTTACGGAGTTGGGAGGAGTGGCCGTGTCCGATCCGATCGTGAAGACGCCGATGCAATATCTCGACAGGGCGATGGCGAGCCTGCGCGACCTTGGCCTGATGCCGTCCGGACCTCAGGAAGCGCCGATCGTGGGCCTCTTGGAGAAGATCACCGACCTCGATCCCAATAAGATCGCCGTCATCACCCGCACGCTGACGCAGATGAGCGTGTTCAACGAGGTGGTGCGCGAGCAAATCTCCGAGATGTCGATCGGCGAGCGCTACAAAGAGATCACCGAGGCGTTCAACTCGATCCGCGATGATGCCAAGCGCATGGTCGACCAAATCGGCGACGGCAAGATCGACTTCTTTGAGCGCACCACCAATGCCTGGATGAAGATTTCGCGCGGCGATATCGCAGCGCGCTTCGATGGGATCCGCGATAGCTATCTTTCGGTCGCCCGGGACACCAAGGCGAACATCGAGCGCGAGCACATCATCCTTGAGGCTTACCGGGATTTCCGAGGCGCGCTGAAGCAGGCGGAAGTGGCCGCGTTGGAGGTTCTGAAATCGGCCGAGGCGAAACTGGAGGCGGCCAAAGCCGAGCTGAAGACCGCGTCGGAAGCGGTGGCGGCGTTCACAGCCGACGACTTGGCGGGGCGTGCGCGGCTGGAACTGGTGCGCGACGAGCACCTCCGGCGCATGCAGAACGAGGACGGCCGCTATCAGGTGGCCAAGGATCTCGCCGACAATCTGACGATCGGCTACAACACCTCAGAAGTGATCATGGCGCGTCTGATGCAGACGACCAGCGCCAAGGAGCGGGTGTATCAGCAGGCGGTGTCGTTCTTCTCCACCAACGAATCCGTGCTGACGGCGCTCAAGGCCTCGTTCACCGGCCTGTTCGGGCTGCATGAATCGACCGAGACGCTGAACTCCATGAAGGAAGGCGTGTCGAAGTCGATCGAGGTGCTGGCTGAAATCGGCGGCAAGGTACAGGAAGAGGCGCTGAAGGCGGGCTATGGACCGACCGTGCGGGCGGATGCGGTGAAGAAACTCGTCGACAGCGTCGTGACCTTCCAGGAACGCTCGACGGAGATCATCGACGAGATGCGGACCCTGGCGACGAAGAACTCCGAGGAAATCCGCACGGCCGTGGAAGACGGCAAGCGCCGCATGGCGCGGCTGGCGGCGGAAGGCAATGCGCTGGTGATCAATGGCTGATACCGCGGCCCTGCCCGCGACCGAAGCGGGCCCGGCTCCGAAACTCGACGATCTGATGCTGGCGATGGACGTGGTGGACACGCTTCGTCACCAGGAAGGCCTGATCGAGAAGGAACTGTCGCAGGAAGATCGCGACCATGCGCTGAAGGACCGGCTGCGGACACTCTATGAGGGTCAAGGGCTCACCGTATCCGACCGGATCCTGGACGAGGGCATTCAGGCGCTGAAGGAAAGCCGGTTCAGCTACACGCCCCCCGTGCCAAGCTTCGCGGTAACGCTGGCCAAAGCCTGGATGCATCGAAGGCGGGTTGGCGCGGGGATCGCAGTGTTCCTCATCGCGGCGGCTGCCGGCTGGGGATATCTGACCTGGAGCGAGGGCGCGGCGGAACGGGCGGCAACCGAAGCGCGGATCGAACTGGCCGAAACTCTGCCGAGAAGCCTGGAGGCGGCCAGCGCCGCTACGCTTGCCGAGGCCAAGGACGATGCGGCCCTGAAGGCAGCAGAAGCGCTCGTAGCGGATGGCCGGGCGGCGCTTGCCCGCGGCGATGCAGTGAAGGCGCGCGCGGCGGTGACGGGGCTGGACCAGCTTCGCGAGCGTTTGGTGCGGGAGTATGACCTCAAGATCATATCGCGGCCGGGCGAGCGGACCGGCGTCTACCGGATTCCCGACGTGAACGAGGGGACGCGAAACTATTACCTGATCGTGGAAGCGGTGACGGGGAATGGCGAGCTTCTCTCGCTGCCCGTCACGAGCGAGGAAGACGGCAAGACGAGCATCGTCGACAAATGGGCCGTGCGGGTGCCGAAAGCGACCTACGACCGCGTGGGCGCGGACAAGCAGGACGACGGCATCGTGGAAGATAACGTGCTTGCGCAAAAGCCGCGCGGAGCGCTGGACCCGGTCTATCTCATGCCCGTCGAGGGCGGCGCGATCACAAGCTGGTAGGGATAAGCGATGATTTCCGCGCAGGAGGCTTTCGCTTCCATCGAACGGGCGATCCAGGGAGTTCGGCGCGACGAGGACCGGCTCGTGGCGATGTTGAGTTCGGCCCAGGCCGAGATCGAACGGCTGCGGGCGGCCGAGGCCGACGGGTACCGCGCGCTCGCGACGCTTCGGCTGGACGCGCTTGCGCGCGATGAAGTGGTGGGCCGCCTCGACAGCGCCGAGCGGCGCGCGGTGGGCGTCTTGGAACGGCGGCGCGGAAGCCTGGACGCCGCCGCCAAGCGGCGGGCGGGCGTGGCGGAAAAGCTGGAGGCCACAGAACGCCGGCGCGATGCGGCGGTCGACGCCCGCGACGCGGCGGTGGCCGCGCTGGAGGCCAAGGAGCACGCCGTCGAGGCGGTTGTTTCGCAAGATCCGGCTTGGCTGGCACAGAAGGAAAAGATCGCCAAGGCCGAGGCCACGGCGGCAAGCGCGGAGGAAAAGGCCAAGCAGGCCGAGGCGGATCTGGCGGAAAAGCGGGTGCCGTTCGAAAGCGACAGCCTGTTCGTTTATCTCTGGCGCGCGAAATACGGCACCAGCGGCTACCGGGCGGGACCGTTGACGCGTTTCTTCGACGGCAAGGTGGCCGCGCTGATCGGGTTCGAGATCGCCCGGCGCAACTTCTTCATGCTGAACGAGATCCCGCTTCGCTTGCGCGAACATGCGGCGCGTCAGGCGGCGACGATCGACGCCGAGCGCGCTGCGCTGGAAGCGATCGAGCGCGAGATGCTGGTGGCGCAAGGGATCGAACCGCTGGAGAAAGCCGCCGACGCAGCCGAGGCAGCGGTGCAGGCGGCGGAAGCCGAGGTGGCGAAAGGCGAGGCGGAGTTGGCGAAGGCCGACGAGGAAACGCATGTGCTTTTGGACGGCAGCACCGATCCGGAGGTGCGGTCGGTGCTCGACGAACTCGCGGCGGCTTACGCCCGCGACGACCTTCGCTCGCTCTACCAGGAGGCGTTGAAGACACCGGGAACCGAAGACGAAAAAATCGTTCAGAAGCTTCAGGACATCGAACGCGATCTGGTGCGCGCCACCGCGCAGGCCGAGGAAGTGCGCAAAGCCTCGATCGATCTGGCCAATAAGCGTGTGGAGTTGGAACGCTCGCGCGGGACCTTCCGCGAGCGCGGCTACCAGAATCCCTGGGGTGAATTCTCCAGCGGCGTCGTGATCGGCAGCGTGATCGAGGGCATCATTCGCGGCGCCCTGTCGTCGCGCAATCTCGACGACGCGCTCGGCAAGGAATACCGGCGCCGGCCCCGGCCAAGAATCGGTGGCGGAGGAAGCTGGGGCGGCGGCGGCGGACGGTCCGGCGGCGGTTTCCGTACGGGCGGAGGCTCGGGCGGCGGTGGATTTCGCACGGGCGGCGGGTTCTGATTCCCACCTAATCCATAAGCTTTGGCGGAAACTTCAGCCTTCGGCGAACAACTTAGCGGCCGGTTCGTTGTCGATGACGGCGACCGTTCCTTTCCGTCGCCTTCAGTTCCATCGTCATGTTGGAGGCGGCCATGCTTGCTCGGATCTTGACCATAGCGTTTCTGATCGGCCCTGTGATGGCCGGATGCGTGTCGCCGGAAATGCCGCGCACGACCTCGGTCAAAATGAGCGTCGAGGAGCAAAAAAAAGACGTTGCCGATCTTCGCAACCGCGGCGTGATCACCTACGAGGAGGCCGCCCGGCGTCAGTTCGAGATTCAGCGTGCCAACTACACGCTGACCAATGGTGAATTGTCGTTCTGGCGCGCGTCGATCTTCTACGCTAGGCAGGTCGACCGGCGCCAAATCACACGCGAGGCGTATCAGCGCCAAGTCGACGAGGCCTACCGGCGATATGTGGCAGGGACGCCGCGAGGCACCGCGCCGAAGGGATGATTGGCCGCGCCGATGGCTCCGAATATGTTGCGGCGCAGAAAAAATCTCGGAGCTCCTCCACATGACGGCCGTTCGCCCCCGCCGCAGCGTTCTTTATGTCCCCGGTTCGAATGCGCGAGCGCTCGAAAAAGCGCGCGGCCTTGGGGCGGACGTTCTGATCGTCGACCTTGAAGATTCGGTCGCCCCGGACATCAAGGACGACGCGCGGGCCTATGTCCGCGATGTGGTGCGCGTGGGCGGCTTCGGGCGCTCTGAAATTCTGATCCGCGTCAACGGCATGGCGACGCCTTGGGGAGAGGCGGATCTCGAAGCCGCGATCGCCGCGGGGCCGGATGGGATCCTGATTCCGAAGGTTTATGGCCCCTCGGATCTCACTGGGCCCACCCAGATGCTCGGCCACGCCGATCCTAAGGGCACGATCGCGCTTTGGGCGATGATCGAAACGCCGATGGCGATCTTGAATCTGCGCGAGATCGCGGCACTGGCCGCGGCAAGTCCTGCACGCCTGGCCGGATTTGTGATGGGAACCAACGATCTGGCCAAAGACACCGGCGCGCGCCTGAACGCCGGACGTGCGGCCATGCTGCCCTGGTTGATGATGACGCTGGCTGCCGCGCGCGCGCACGAACTGGCTGTTATCGACGGGGTTTACAACGACCTCGACGATCTCTCCGGGTTCAAGGACGAGTGCGCCGCAGCGCGTGATATGGGCTTTGACGGCAAAACGCTGATCCACCCGCTCCAGATCGAAGGCGCCAATCGGATCTTCAGCCCAAGCGCGGCGGAGGTGACGTGGGCGCGGCGGATCGTGGCGGCTTTCGCCGAGCCGGAGAATACTGGCAAGGGCGTGCTTCGCATCGACGGGCGGATGGTCGAGCGCCTGCATGCCGACATGGCCACACGCACGCTGGCCATGATGGTGGCGATCGGAGAAGAAGCCCTCGAACCGGCCGAATGATCCATAACGGACGAGCCACCTCGCTTGTCTCGCCCCGCTTGTGTCGTCCAAGGCGGCCGGGCATGGTCTGCATCCGAGCCGCTCTCCTCGTGGACACGCCATGAAACTCTATCGCTTCATCACCGGACCTGACGACAGCGCCTTCTGCCACCGGGTGACAGCCGCGCTGAACCAGGGCTGGAGCCTTGCTGGACCGGCCTCCCTGACCTTCGATCCGGTTCAGGGCCGGGTGATCTGCGGCCAGCCGATCGCCAAGGAGGTTGAGGGCACCGACTACCACACCGATATGAAACTAAGCGAATGGTAAATGTTAAAGGGATATAAAGGCATCTTTATATCCTGATTGCCTTCTGGCTGGGGCTACCGTATAAGATGCCGGACCGCACGGGAACCGGATTCCGCGTGCCGCGCATGATCGAACCCACCTGGAAGGAGCGGCCGATGGCCTCCACCGATTATCTCGTCAAGGACATCGCACTGGCCGAATGGGGCCGCACGGAAATCGAAATCGCCGAAACCGAGATGCCCGGCGTGATGGCCGTGCGCGCGGAGTTTGCGGACAGCCAACCTCTGAAGGGCGCCCGCATCGCCGGATCGCTGCATATGACGATCCAGACGGCGGTGCTGATCGAGACGCTGAAGGCGCTCGGCGCGGATATCCGCTGGGCCTCGTGCAATATCTTCTCGACGCAAGACCATGCGGCCGCGGCGATCGCGGCGGCCGGCATTCCGGTGTTCGCGTTTAAGGGCGAGACGCTCAAGGAATACTGGACCTATACCGACCGCATCCTCGATTGGGGCAACGGCGAGACGGCCAACATGATCCTCGACGACGGCGGCGACGCGACGCTGCTGGTCATTCTCGGCTCGAAGGCAGAGACGGATCCGTCCGTCATCTCCAAGCCGAGCAATGAGGAAGAAGAGTGCCTGTTCGAGACGATCAAGACCCGTCTTGCCAAGGACCCGACCTTCTACTCCCGCGCCAAGGCCGCCATTCGCGGCGTGTCGGAAGAAACCACCACGGGCGTGATGCGGCTCTATCAGATGCAGGAGCGCGGCGAGTTGCCGTTCCCGGCCATCAACGTCAACGACAGCGTCACCAAGTCGAAGTTCGACAACAAATACGGCTGCCGTGAAAGCCTCGTCGATGCCATCCGCCGGGGTACCGACGTGATGATGGCCGGCAAGGTGGCCGTGGTCTGCGGCTACGGTGATGTCGGCAAGGGGTCGGCCCAGTCGCTGGCCGGGTCCGGCGCGCGCGTGCTGGTGACGGAAATCGATCCGATCTGCGCCCTTCAGGCCGCCATGGACGGCTTCGAAGTCGTGACGCTAGAAGACGCGGCGCCTCGCGCCGATATCGTCGTGACCGCGACCGGCAACAAGGACGTCGTGACGATCGAGCACATGCGCAAGTTCAAGGACATGGCGATCGTGTGCAACATCGGCCACTTCGATAACGAGATCCAGGTTTCGGCGCTGCGCAACTACCGTTGGCGCAATGTGAAGCCGCAGGTCGACCTCGTCGAATTCCCCGACGGCAAGCGCATGATCCTCTTGTCCGAAGGCCGTCTTGTGAACCTTGGCAACGCGACGGGGCATCCGAGCTTCGTGATGTCCGCCTCCTTCTCCAACCAGACGCTGGCGCAGATCGAGCTTTGGACCCGCAACGACAAATACGAGAAGAAGGTCTACGTGCTGCCCAAGCACCTCGACGAGAAGGTCGCCGAGCTTCATCTGGCCAAACTCGGCGCCAAACTCACGACCCTGTCGACCGAACAGGCCTCCTATATCGGCGTGCGCCCGAACGGACCGTTCAAGTCGTCGCACTACCGCTACTGAGACTTGGCTGAACTGATGTGAGACGCCCCGCTCGCCAAAACTATGGCGGCGGGGCGTCTCATTTTTATCGCTATGAACAAAGAATGAACAAGGCTTGTTTGTGCGTTTTGTACAAACACCGCATAACAAGAAGCATTTGCCGGACTCTTTGAGGCCTTTGGGAAAGACGCTATTTTGAAGCGATTCGGTTGTTCCTTTGGGGCTGAAGGACACCGATCATGGTTATGGGCATGGATCGTAGGGAAGGCTGGACAAGGTCCGGCCAGACGAAAACGACTGTGACTCCATGACACTTCGCGCGCTTGCGCCTCGAAAGGCTGCTCACCTTTCGCGGGACAGGCTCGAACAATGGCGGTTTCACGAGCGGCGGATGAGGACGAGATGCCGGAGTTCGGCCGGATTGAAGCGTGGAATCGCCTGCGATCCCTCAGCCGCGTCCTGTTTGCCGGTACCGCCTTGACCATTTTGCCGACCGCGGCGGCCTTTGCCCAGGCGGTTCGATTTACGCCGACGGGCAACATGCAGTTCGACAGCGTGCAGGTGGCCTGGCTTTCGGCTCTGACAGGCGCGCTTTGCTTCGCCGTGGTGAGCGCGGCGGCGCTGATCCGCTCGCGCAGCCGGGCGGAAGAACAGCTCGAACGGCTGATGAAGGAAACGGCCGATCTGAAGCTCGCCGCCGACCGGGCCGAGGCGGTTCTCAACGCCGACGATCAGCGCGTGATCATCTATTCCGGGTCCGGCGCGGGTCCGACCGTGATGGGCACCTTGCCGGAAAGTTCGGGCGTGCCCCGCAGCCGGCTTGCCTTCCTGGCCTTCGGGCAATGGCTTGATCCGGCGTCCTGCCAGATCCTGGAGGACAAGATCCGGGTCCTGCGTGAGCGCGGCGAAGGCTTTTCGGAAATCCTGCGCACGGGCGCCGGCACTCATCTGGAAGCGTCCGGCCGGCCTGCCGGATCGCGCTGCTTCGTGAGGATCCGCAATCTGACGCGCGAGCGGCTGCAATATGTCGAACTCGTCGACCGGCACGACCGTCAGCGGCGCGAGGTGGAAACCCTGCACGCCCTGCTTGAAACGCTTTCGATGCCGGTGTGGACCCGCGACAAGGACGCCCGCCTGACCTGGGCGAACCGGGCCTATGCCCGCGCCGTGGACGCGCCGGATCCGCTTCAGGCCGTGCAGAACGGTCTGGAATTGCTCGATACCTCCGGCCGAGACGCGGTGGCGGCCAGCCGGCAAGCCGGTCCTGTGTTCCAGCAGAGGCTTTCCCTCGTGGTGGCCGGCGCGCGGCGGGTATTCGACGTGGTGGACGCGGCGAA
Organism: Oharaeibacter sp.; assembly: GCA_051861205.1. Lineage (GTDB taxonomy): Bacteria > Pseudomonadota > Alphaproteobacteria > Rhizobiales > Pleomorphomonadaceae > JBHYDC01. The sequence continues at coordinate 95,305 of JBHYDC010000002.1, read as the reverse complement.
CCCGGAAGGCAGCGCCGGCATCGCGACCGATGTGAGCGAACTGGAGCGGGTGCAGGTCGAACTGAGGCGCACTACAGAAAGCCATGCCCGCACCCTCGATCAGCTCGCGACGGCGGTTGCGATCTTCGGGCCAGACCGGCGGCTGAAGTTCTACAATGCGGCCTATCGCAGCCTGTTCGGATTGGAAACGCCGTTCCTGGAATCGGCCCCCGAGGACGGCGCGGTTCTCGACCAGCTTCGCGTTCTGCGCAAACTTCCCGAGCAGGCGGACTATCGCTCCTGGCGGCGCGACATGCTGGCCTCCTATCAGGCCATGGAAGCGCGCGAGAACTGGTGGCATCTGCCGGGTGGCCAAACGCTGCGCGTGATCGCCAACCCCCATCCGCAGGGCGGCGTGACCTATGTCTACGAAAACGTCACCGAGCGGCTGGATCTGGAAAGCCGCTACAACGCGCTCATTCGCGTGCAGGGCGAAACGCTCGACCATTTGTCCGAGGGTGTCGCGGTGTTCAGCTCGGACGGGCGGTTGCGGCTCTGGAACCCGTCGTTCGCCGCACTCTGGCGGCTGACGGAGGACATTCTCGCCGGCCGGCCGCATGTCAACGACGTGATCGCGCGCTGCCAGGCCGTGCATGACGATCAAGCGGTGTGGGACCGGATACGGCTGGCCGTGACGGGGCTGGCCGACACGCGCACCCGCCTCGTCGGGCGCATCGAGCGGCGCGACGGCGGCGTGGTTGATTTCGTAACGGTGCCGCTGCCGGACGGCGCGACGCTGATCACCTTCGTGAACGTGACCGATACGGTCAACGTGGAACGGGCGCTGGTCGAGAAGAACGAGGCGCTGGAGGCCTCCGATCAGCTCAAGAACGCCTTCATCCAGCATGTTTCCTATGAGCTTCGCTCGCCGCTGACCAATATCATCGGCTTCGCGCAGCTCCTCGCCGATGACAATGCCGGTGCGCTCAACGACAAGCAGCGGGAATACACCGGCTACATCATGGATTCGTCGGGAGCGTTGCTCGCCATCATCAACGACATTCTCGACCTTGCCACCCTCGACGCCGGCATCATGGAGCTGGAGCTGTCGGAGGTCGATATCGCCGCGACGGTGGAAGCCGCCACAACCGGAATTCGCGACCGGCTGGCCGAGTCGCGCATCGCGCTCAACTGTGACGTGCCGGCAACCATCGGCACTTTCCTCGCGGATGAAAAGCGCATACGCCAGATCCTCTACAACCTCCTCTCCAACGCCGTAACCTTCAGCGGCGAGGGCGGATCGGTGGACCTGACCTGCCGACGCGATGGCGATGCGGTTGTGTTCGAGGTGCGCGATCATGGTCCCGGCATTCCGCCGGACTATATCGAAGCGGTGTTCGAGCGCTTCGAGAGCCGTACGGCCGGTACGGGCCGGCGCGGGCCGGGCCTTGGGCTATCGATCGTGAAAAGCTTCGTTGAACTGCATGGCGGCCGGGTGGAAATTCTGTCGCGGGAAGGCGAAGGCACCACCGTGACGTGCCGATTTCCCAATGCCCCCCGGATAGCCGTCGCGGCGGAATGAACCGGCCGGGCGCCGGTCCGGAACGGCCAATGACCTTCACCCTCATCCACGCGGTCGAAAACGAAACGGGCACGGTGTCGCTGGCCGAAGACGTGGCGGCGATCGTGCGGCCGGGCGACGTCATCACGCTGGAAGGCGATCTGGGCATGGGCAAGAGCGCGTTTGCGCGTGCGCTGATCCGGGCCCTTGCCGACGACGACGCGTTGGAGGTTCCAAGCCCCACCTTCACGCTGGTTCAAACCTACGACCTGCCGCGCTTTGCCGTTTCGCATTTCGACCTTTACCGGCTCGGCGATCCCGACGAATTGCGCGAAATCGGCTTCGACGAAGCGATCCGCACGAGCGTGACTTTGGTGGAGTGGCCGGAGCGCGCCGGCCGTGCTCTACCCGCCGACCGGCTGACAATTTCCATCGCGGACGGGCCGACCCATGATGCCCGTGTTTTCACGCTGAGCGGGGCGGCGGATCGCTGGGCGGAACGGCTCGACAGAAGTTTCCGGATCCGTGTCCTGCTGGAAGGGGCAGGTTTTACCGGCGCGCGCCGCCGGCATCTCCAGGGCGATGCGTCCGCTCGCTCGCATGAGCGCATCCGCACGGACAACCGGCGCGCGGTGGCGATGAACTGGCCCCGGCGCGGGCCGCAGCCCGTGCTGGCCGACGGGCTATCCTATCCCGAACTCGTGCATGTGCAGGACGACCCGGCCTCCTTCGTCGCGATCGGGGAGACCTTGCGCGCCAAGGGTTTCAAGGCTCCTAAGCTTTATGCGACCGATGTGACGCGCGGCCTTCTCGTCCAGGAGGATTTCGGCTCTGAGACGATCGTACGAAACGGGCAGCCCATCGAAGAGCGCTATCTGGCGGCGGCCCTGCTCTTGGCGGAAAAGGACAAGCTTTGCTGGCCGGCCCGTATTGAGCTGCCGGGCGAGGCAACGTGGACCGTGCCGCCCTATGACCGGCGCGCCCTCCTCGTGGAGCTTTCGCTCTGCCCGGATTGGTATGGGCCGCATGTCACCGGCCACGCGATTTCACCCGGCGAGCGGGCCGCGTTCATGGCCCTATGGGAACCGCTCGTCGACAGACTTTGCGCGAGCGAACAAGGCTGGGTTCTGCGAGACGTCCATTCACCCAACCTGATGTGGCTGGGCGGGAGCGATCCGAAGACGCGGCTCGGCCTGATCGACTATCAAGATGCCATGATCGGCCCAACCGCCTATGACGTCATGTCGCTTGCCACGGACGTCAGGCTGACGATCCCGCCGGATCTGCGCCAAGCCATCAAGGATGCCTATGCTGAAGCGCGGGGGCCGGACTTCGATCGCCCGGCCTTCGAGGAAGCCTTCGCGCTCGCCTCCGCGCAGCGCAACACGAAGATCCTTGGCGGCTTTGCCCGGTCCGCTCGGCGGGATGGCAAGCCGGCCTATCTCGCCCACATCCCGCGCGTGCGCGGATTGATCGGGGAAGCGCTGCGCCACCCGGTTCTCGCACCCCTTCGGGTCTGGTATGAACGGCATGACCTGATCGCCTGAAGCCTCCCGAACAGCCCGAGTTCCATGCAGACCCAGCCCAACAGCGCCGCCCCGAAAACCGCCATGGTGCTTGCCGCGGGGCGCGGCAAGCGTATGCGCCCGATCACCGCAACCACGCCCAAGCCTCTCGTCGAAATCGCCGGACGCAGCCTCCTCGACCGGGTGCTCGACCGGTTGGTGGAAGCGGGCGTCGAGACGGCGGTCGTGAACGTGCACTATCTCGCCGACCTCGTGCAGGTACATGTTTCCAAGCGCAGCAAGCCGGCAATCGTGATCTCGGACGAGCGCAAACAGTTGCTCGACACCGGCGGCGCCGTGGTGAAGGCGATGCCGACGATCGGGAGCGAGCCGTTTTTTCACCTCAACTCGGATTCGATCTGGATCGAGGGAATGCGGCCGAACCTGAAGGTTTTGGCCGAGCGCTGGGATCCTGAGCGGATGGACGGCATTTTGATGTTGGCCTCGACCGTGACGAGCGTCGGCTACGAGGGCCATGGCGATTTCGAAATGGACAAGACCGGCCGTCTCTCGCGCCGGGCCGAGCGCACGGTGGCGCCCTTCGTCTATGCCGGCGCGGCGATCTTCCACCCCCGCGTTTTCGACGGGCTGGATGCAGCGCCCTTTTCGCTCAACCGGGTGTTCGACCGGCTGATCGCCGAAGACCGGCTTTACGGCATGCGGATGGACGGGATCTGGCTGCACGTGGGAACACCCGAGGCGATCGGCGAGGCAGAAACGTCGATTGCCCTTTCGGCGGCCTGACCGCCATGACAGGAGAGCCCCGCGTCTTTTCCATTCACCCCGGCGCGCCCTTCCTGCCGACGCTGGTCCGGGCCATCTTGGATGGAAATCTGGTGCCGGGCCATCGCTTCCGGGACGATCCGCTGGCGCTCGCCGATCTCACGATTTTTCTGCCGACGCGCCGCGCCGCCCGGGCGCTTTCGGGGGCGTTTCTCGATGCCCTTGGTGGAACTGCAGCGATTCTGCCGCGCATCCGGCCACTCGGCGATATCGACGACGATCAGGCCTTCGGGCTGGTGGACCCGGTGGATCTCGATCTGCCGCCCGCGATCGGAGAATCCGACCGGCTGCTGGCTCTTGCCCGGCTGATCGTCGATTGGCGGCGGCATGTTTCCCTCGATCGGTTGCTGACGCCATCCGGCCAGCCCATCCAGGTTCCAGGCTCGACGGCGGATGCGGTGCATCTGGCCCGGGAACTCCTGTCGCTGCTCGATCAGGCCGCCGCCGAGACGGTGGACTGGACGCAGCTATCGCGTCTGGTACCGGAGGACCACGCCGCTTGGTGGCAGATGACGCTGACGTTCCTGGAGATCGCGACAGCCGCTTGGCCCCAGCACCTCAAGGAAATGTCGCTGCTCGATCCGGTGGAACGGCGCACGCGCATCTCGCTGGGCATAGCGGCGCGGCTTGAGGAACACGGCTCGCGCGGGCCGATGATCGCCGCGGGATCGACGGGATCGGTGCCGGCGACGGCCCGGCTGATCCGGTCGATCGCCGGGCTCGGCAACGGGGCCGTGGTGCTGCCGGGGTTGGATTTCGATCTGCCCGAGCCGATGTTCGAAGATCTGACGGGATTGCCGGGGGCACCCAGCCATCCGCAGGCGGCCATGGCGCGGCTGCTGTCCACGATCGGGATCGACAGACGGGACGTTCGGCCGCTCGGTGCCGTTCCGGCAGCGGGAATCCTACGCGCACGGATCGTGTCCGAAGCGCTTCTCCCGGCAGAGTATACCGACAGTTGGCCAACGTCGGCCGCGACCTTCGAGCGAACGCCCGAGGCGATGAGCGACGCGCTTGGCGGCGTGAAGCTGATGGTGGCTGCCAATGAAGCGGAAGAAGCACTCGGCGTTGCGCTGGCGCTTCGTGAAACCCTGGAAACACCGGGTGCAACAGCGGCTCTGGTAACGCCCGACCGGGGGCTTGCCCGGCGCGTCTGCCATGAACTCGCGCGCTTCGGTGTGACGGCGGAGGATTCGGCCGGCACGCCGATGGCGCGGACTCGGACCGGGGTGTTGGCGCTCCTGACGGCGGAAGTGGCGCTGGACGGTTTGCCGCCCAATGGGCTGGTAGCGCTCATGAAACACCCGCTCGCAAGCTTCGGTATGGATCGGCCGCGCGCGCGGGCGGCGGCGCGCGCCTTGGAACTCGCGGTTCTACGAGGACCGAGGCTGGCGGCCGGCAGCGATGCGCTCATCGCCGCAGCCGATCGCTTGTGCAGCCCAGCAGGGCGAGCGGCTACGATGCTGGACGCCGCCCGGCTTGACGATGCTAGGCGGATCGCGCGCCGGGTCAGAGAAGCGCTGAGGCCTCTGGAAGCGCTGAAAAGCGAGGAGCACGTGACCCTCGCTCGGTTTCTGGAGGCCGAAATGGCCGCGCTGCGGGCGGTGGTGGCAGACCCTGAAGGCTCCGACGCGCGCTTGTTCGAAGGGGCGGCCGGAACCGCCTTCACGGAACTCGCCGCCGCATTCCTCGCCTCCCCCGGCGCGGACCTCACCATCCGTCCGCGTGAAGCGCCGACAATGCTGCGGGCGCTGATGGCGGGCGAGACGGTGCGCCGGCCCCATGCGCAGGCGCGCGTTTCGATCTGGGGACCGCTGGAAGCGCGCATGATGACGGTGGACCGGCTCGTCGTCGGCGGCCTCAATGAAGGCGTGTGGCCGATGGCGACCGACACCGGGCCTTGGCTATCGCGGCCAATGCGGGCGGGGCTGGCCTTTTCGCCCCCTGAGTCCCGGATCGGACTTTCGGCCCACGACTTTGCTCAGAGTTTGGGCTGCGCCGACGTCGTGCTCACGCGCTCCTTGAAGCGCGCGGGTGCACCCACCGTGCCGACGCGTTTCCTGCAACGGCTGACCGGGTTGATCGGCAAGGAGCGCTCGCAGGCGATGGAAGCGCGTGGCGCGGATTTCGTGCGCTGGGCGCGCGCCCTCGACGAGGGGCCGCGTTTGCAAAGAATCGAACGGCCCAATCCCAAGCCACCGCTCGCAGCCCGGCCGAAACGGCTGTCGGTCACCGAGATCGAAACCTGGATTCGCGACCCCTATGCGATCTACGCCCGGCGGATCTTGAGGCTCGAACCGCTGAAGGACTTGGGCGAACGGCCGGACTTCGGCACCCGCGGTACGGTGCTGCATGCAGCCCTGGCGGAGTTCGCCGCAGTGTGGAAAGACCCCTATGACAAATCCGCCGTCACCGCGCTGATCGAGACTGGACGACGATGGTTCGACCAGGAATTTGGCGCCTATCCCGAGATCTATGCGCTTTGGTGGCCGCGTTTCGTGGCGGTCGCAGGCTTCGTGGTCGAGGACTTCGAAGCGACATGCGGCCAGGTGGAGCGGCTGCCGGAACAAACCGGCGAGTGGCAGGTGTTTCCTGGCGAAGACGGCTTCGTGCTGAGGGGCCGTGCGGACAGGATCGATATCCAGCCCGACGGGCGGGTTTCGATCGTGGATTTCAAATCCGGCACCGCGCCCTCGGATCGGCAGATCGCCACTGCAAAAGCCCCGCAAATGCCGCTTGAGGCCGCCATCGCCGCGCGCGGCGGGTTTGGGGTTGTCGGTCCAGTGGAAACGTCGGAACTCGTGCATGTGGTGCTGAAAGGCATTCGCGGCCGGGACGAGGTGCGCCGTTACGTCGGCCTCTCGGCAAAGGACCTCGTCAGGGATCTGCCAGAAACGATCGCCGAAGCGGAGCGGCGGCTGATCGGGCTCATCGAAGCCTACCGCGACCCAGACAAGCCCTACCTCTCGCGCGCTCATCCGTTTCGCCAGAGCGACCGGGGCGATTACGATCACTTGGCCCGCGTCAAGGAATGGTCGATCGCCTCGGACCAGGAGGGCGGCGAGGAATGATCAAGCCGGTCTCACCCGAAACGCGCCGGCGCCAGCAGCTTGCGACCGATCCCCGAGCGTCGGCCTTCGTGTCGGCCAACGCCGGATCGGGCAAGACCTATGTGCTGACGCGGCGGGTGATCCGGCTGCTGCTTTCCGGCTGCGATCCTGGCCGTATTCTCTGCCTGACCTTTACCAAGGCGGCTGCGGCGGAAATGGCGAACCGCGTGTTCGAGGTGCTGGCCGGCTGGACCCGGCTGACCGACGCGGCGCTTTCCGCCGAAATCCAATCGCTGGAGGATGCGGCGCCCGATCCGCGCCGGCTGGCCATGGCGCGGCGTTTGTTCGCGCGCGCGCTTGAAACACCCGGCGGACTGAAGGTGCAGACGATCCACGCCTTTGCCGAAGCCCTGCTGCAACGCTTCTCGGTGGAAGCCAATCTCGCCGGCCGCTTCGAGGTGCTGGACGACCGCACGGCGGCGCTGCTTTTGGCCGAGGCGAAGGACCGCGTGGTGCGCGAAACCGTCCGCGATCCCGCCGGCCCGCTCGCGATGGCGCTCGGCGAATTGCTGGCCGTCACCTCCGACATGGCGATGGATAAGGCGCTTGGCGCCATGGTCGACGAGCGCGAGGCCTTCCTCGCGTGGATCCAAACCCATGGATCCTTGGAGGCTGCGATAAAGGCGCTGCCGGGCGCCCTTGGTGTCGCTGAGGGTGCAACGGCTGAAAGCCTGATCGCAGGCCTAGCCGCGCCGCCGGAGTTTCCGGGCCCGGTTTTAAGTACCCTGATCGATGCCTTGGACGGGGCTTCGGACACGATGCAAGACCTTGCAAGCGGCTTTCGCGCGGCGCTCGCAGCCGTGGATTCGGCCACGCGCTGCGGCCTGTGGCGTCCGCTGTTCCTGACCCAGAAAGGCGAGCCCCGCAAGACGCCGGTGACCAAAGCGGTGGAGGGCGCCCTGCCCGGAACCTGCGAGCGTTTTGCGCGGGAGGCCGCGCGCATCATCGAGATCGATCGCCAGATCGCGGCGCTTGAGACCGCCACCCGCACCGCCGCCTTGGCCCGGCTGGCCGATCAGGTGATCGGGCGCTATCAGGCGGCAAAAGCCGAGACCGGGACGCTCGACTACGACGACCTCATCTTGAAGGCCGCATCCTTGCTATCGCGCGCCGATGCGGCGGCCTGGGTGCAGTATAAGCTCGATGAGGGTCTCGATCATATTCTGGTCGACGAGGCGCAGGATACCAGCCCCAAACAATGGGAGATCGTGCGGGCACTGGCCGGCGATTTCTTCGCGGGATACGGCGCGCGGGGCCAAACCGTGCGGACCTTCTTCGCGGTGGGCGATGAAAAGCAGTCGATCTACTCCTTCCAAGGCGCGGCGCCCCATCTCTTCGGCAAAACCAAGCATGCGCTGCGCGCAGAGGTGACCAGCGCCGGGGCAGCGTTCCACGACCTCCAACTCAACCTTTCCTTCCGCTCGACGCCGGATGTGGTGAAGGCGGTCGACCGGGTGTTCGCGGATGCGGCCGCCCATGCCGGGCTGACGCTGGAGGCCGGCCCGACGGAGCACGACACCGTGCGCTTCGGCGAACCGGGCCTCGTCGAGGTCTGGCCCGAAACGGTGGCCGACAAGTCAGGCGAGCCGGAGCGCTGGGAAGACCCTGTCGATAAAACCGAGCGCGGCAGCGCCGACGTACAGCTTGCGACCCGGATCGCCGGGGAGATCCAAGGCTGGCTGCAGCGCGGTGAGCGGATCGCCGCGACCGGGCGGCGGATTCGCCCAAAGGATGTGCTGATCCTGGTGCGCAAGCGCGGTGCCTTCGTGGAGGCCGTCAACCGAGCGCTCAAGGCCTGCCATGTGGAGGTGGCGGGCGCGGATCGGCTCGACGTGGTGGGCCATATCGTGGCGCAGGATCTGATCGCGGCGGCGCGCGTGGCGCTCTTGCCGGAGGATTCGCTGGCGCTGGCAGCCGTTGCGAAATCGCCGCTGGTGGGGCTCAGCGAAGACGATCTGTTCCGGCTTGCCCATGGGCGCACGGGGAGCAGCCTATGGTCGGCCGTGCTGGACGCCGCGCGGAGCGATCCGGCGGCGGAGCTTTTGCGGGCAGCCGTCGCCCGCTGGATGGGCCGCGCCGATACCATGGATCCGCACGCCTTCTTCGCGACGATCGCCGGACCCGATGGTGCAAGAGCGGCTTTCAGGGCGCGGATCGGACGCGAAGCCGACGAAGTGATCGACGAATTTCTGGGGCTCGCCCATGCCTTTGAGGACCGGGAAACCGCGACCCTCCAAGGCTTTGTGCGGCGGCTTGCGGAAACCCGCGAGGACGTGAAGCGCGAGGTGGACTCCGGACGCGACGAAGTGCGGGTGATGACCGTGCACGGCGCCAAGGGCCTGGAAGCCCCGATCGTCTTCCTCGTCGATCCCGGCGACGCCCCGGCAACGGCGCGGTTCGACCCGGCCGTGGTGAACATCGGCGGTGTGGGCGGGCCGCTCGTCTGGGTGCAGGGCGGGCCGAAACCAACCCCGGTCGAGGCCGCTCTCGGCCAGCACCGGCAAGCGCAAGAGGAAGAATATCGCCGCCTGCTCTATGTCGGGCTGACCCGCGCCAGGGACCGTCTGATCGTGGTCGGGATCGGCCGCGACAAGAGCAAGACCGAAGGCCGATGGCACCCGCTCGTGAGATCGGCTCTCCTCCGGGACGCGGAGGAGCGCAAGGACGAGGCCGGGTTGACGAAATGGTGCTGGCAGTCGGATCGCACCCGTGAGCCTCATCCCCCCGTCGATGACGCGGAAGAGCGCGACGACGTGCGAACCCTCCCCGATTGGGCGCGCCGCGCAGTGCCGGAAACTGCGGACGAGCGCGTGCTGACACCGTCTGGAGCGGGTGCGCTGCTCAGCGAGGAGACAGAGCTTAGTGACGAGACGGGGCGACCGCGTCTGTCCCGCCCTGCTTTGGAGGCGATGCAGCAGCGGATGCCGGCGGCGAGCGAGCGGGGACGGCTTGTCCACAAGCTGTTCGAGCTTCTGCCGGAGGTTCCAAGCGAGGACCGTCACGCCCGCGCGGCCGGCTGGCTGGCCCGCCATGCAACGGGGCTGGATGAGGCGCAGCGCGAGGAGATCCTCGCAAGCGTCGAGGCGGTCCTGAATGCGCCGGGCTTCTCCGCGCTGTTCGGACCGGGAAGCCGGGCGGAAGTTGGCCTAGCGGGTGTTATCCGCGACGGCACCGGACGAAGCATTCCCGTGTCCGGACAGGTGGACCGCTTGGTGGTAACCGAGGACGAGGTGCTGATCGTCGATTTCAAGACGAATGCCGAGGTGCCCAACATCATTCCGGAGCCTTATGTCGTGCAGCTTGCGCTTTATCGGCGGCTGCTCGGCGGCATGGCCGGGGCGCGGCGGGTGCGGTGTGCCATTCTCTGGACGGCCGATACCCGCCTCGAGGAGGTGCCGGAGGCGGCGACGGAGGCGGTGCTTGAGCGCCTTCTCACGCGGATGGGATAGGATGAGGGCCACTCCCGTTCTTGACGGCCGGGGACCTGCCACCTACGTTCGGTCGACCCTGATCGATGCGAGACGACCTGCCGGGCCACTACGATCCAGGACTTTAGAGGTGACGATATGACGACCAAGAAAGTGACCGACCAGTCGTTTGATTTCGACGTGCTCGGCGCCGAGACCCCCGTGGTCGTGGATTTCTGGGCGGAGTGGTGCGGACCGTGCCGGATGATCGCCCCGGCGCTGGACGAGATCGCGACGGAACTCGGCGGCAAGGTGACGATCGCCAAGCTGAACATCGACGAGAACGCCAACACCGCCATCAAATACGGCGTGCGCTCGATCCCGACGCTGATCCTCTTCAAGAACGGCCAGCCGGCCGCGATGAAGGTGGGCGCGGCCCCGAAGGGTGAGCTTTCCAAATGGATCCAGGCGGCGATCTGATCGCTGGCCGTCTTAAGCTTAGACTGAAACCCGCTGGGCTGGCCCGGCGGGTTTTTCGTTAGGACTATCAGCGCGGTGGCGTGCCGTTCGCGGCGAGAACGTCGCCGGCAAGATAGAGCGAGCCGCAGATGAGGATGCGGGGCGCGCGCTCCAGGGTCCAGCGCTCGGCCAGTAGACGGAGCGCGGCGAGAGGGCTTTCGATCGCTTCGGCAGAAAGCCCCGAGGCACGGGCGGCTTCAGCCAGGGATTCCGGATCGCGCCCGGCGTCGGAACCGGGGATGGGTACGGTGAAGACGTGCCGGACGAGGCCCTGGAACGGGGCGAAGAAGCCGGCTGGATCCTTGGTGTTCAGCATGCCGGCGATCAGGAACAAGGGGCGCTCGACGCGCTCCTCAAGGTCGGCCATGGCGCTCGCAACGACTTCGCCGGCCCCCGGATTATGGCCGCCGTCGAGCCAGATTTCAGTTCCGGGGAAGGCGGCCGCGACAAGATTTCCGGTGGTGAGGCGCTGGAGGCGGGCGGGCCAATCCACGGTTTCAAGACCGCGCTCGATCGCCTCCACCGGCACACCGAGGCCGGAGGCCCGGATGGCCGCGACCGCCGTACCGGCGTTGAGGATCTGATGACGGCCGGGAAGCCGCGGCAGGGGAAGATCCAGGAGGCCGGTTTCATCCTGGTAGACGAGACGGCCCTGTTCCTCGGTAGCGCTCCAATCCTGACCGCCGATCAGCAGCGGACGCGCACCCACCTTGGCGGCGACATCCTCGACGACGGCGCGGACGCTATCCAGGTTCGGCGAGAGCACACAGGGGCGACCGCGCTTCAGAATGCCGGCTTTTTCAAACGCGATCTTCTCGACGGTATCGCCGAGATAGGCTTGGTGATCGAGCGAGATGGACGTGATCACCGTCACGAGCGGCTTGTCGATCACGTTCGTCGAATCGAAGCGGCCGCCGAGGCCGACTTCGAGCAGCAGCACATCGGCCGGTGTTTCGGCGAAGAGAAGAAAACCGGCGGCCGTCAAAAGTTCGAACAGCGTGATCGGATTATCGCCATTGGCGATTTCCGTGCGGGCAAGCGCGTCGGCGAGCCGTTCGTCATCGACATTGGCGCTTTGGCCTGGGGCGACGGCGAGCCGGAAGCGCTCGTTATAGGTGACGAGATGCGGGGACGTGTCGGTGTGAACGCGAAAGGCCGCAGCTTCCAGGATGGCGCGGAGAAAAGCGACGGTGGAGCCCTTGCCGTTTGTCCCGGCAACATGAAAAACAGGCGGCACGCGAAGCTGCGGATCGCCGAGCGCTGCGAGCAGGCGTGTGATGCGTGTAAGCGTGAGATCGAAGCCCTTCGGCCAGCGGGCAGACAGGCGGTCGATGATGTCCAGCGTCGCGGTCATGGCGAGGGCAACTTCCGGTCAGGGCTCCGTGCGACGGGCGTCCGGCTCCCATACCCTGTCCGGGCTCTCCGTGCCATGGACAAAATCGACGCCGAGCGGCGCTATTCCGCCGCAAGCGCGGGCAAGTTCGGGGTGAAGGCGGCGGTTGCGGACACGGCGGGCATCCGCATCAGGATGCGCAAGGTGCGGCCCAGCGTTTCGCGCAAGGCGTGCCGATGCACGACCATATCGACCATGCCGTGGTCGAGCAGATATTCGGCCCGCTGGAAGCCGTCGGGTAGCTTTTCGCGGATGGTCTGTTCGATGACGCGCGGACCGGCAAAGCCGATGAGGGCGCCGGGTTCGGCGATATGAACGTCGCCCAGCATGGCGTAGGAGGCCGTGACGCCGCCCATCGTGGGATTGGTGAGAACCACGATATAGGGCAGGCCTGCCTCACGCAGCATATCCACCGCCACCGTGGTGCGCGGCATCTGCATGAGCGAGAGAATGCCCTCCTGCATGCGTGCGCCGCCGGAGCCGGAAACCATGATGAAGGGGGCGTTGCGGGACACCGCCTCTTCCATGCCGCGCACGATGGCTTCGCCGGCGGCCATGCCGAGCGATCCGCCCATGAAGTCGAAGTCCTGGACGGCGGCGACGACGGGAATGGTTTCGAGACGCCCTGCCCCGACGATGACGGCATCCTCGCGACCGGTCTTGGCGCGCGCATCCTTGATACGGTCGATGTAGCGCTTCTCGTCGCGGAACTTCAGCGGATCCGGCGGAACGCCCGGAAGCGCGATTGCCTCCACCCGTCCGCCGTCGAACAGCGACTCCAGCCGTTTTTCAGCCGGCATGCGCATGTGATAGCCGGAATTCGGCACCACCCAGAGATTGGCTTCGAGATCGCGATGGAAAACCATCTCGCCGGTCTCAGGGCATTTCACCCAGAGATTTTCCGGAGTTTCCCTCTTCGCGCCCCAGAGGGAGCGGATTTTCGGGCGGACGACGTTGTTGATCCAGTTCACGGGGCGAGTCCCTGGTCCGGTGCAACCCAATTGAAGGAAATGCGCTTTGCCGCCGAACTATACAAGAGAGAGGGCGGAATTACGGCGGGACTATCCCCGGAATGCGGGTCTAATCCAAGCTGCAAGGTGCGCATGACGGTGCTTTCGCACGCGGTTTCGGGCAACAGCGTTACCACGGTGAAACGATCCTGTCCCGGCATGACGGCTATTCGGCCGCGGCGGCACGGGCCTGACGGACGCCGGCCGCAAGCTCCGATACGAGATCGGTGACGGCCGAAACGGTGCGGCTTGTGGCCTTGCCGTCGCTCAGACTGTCGCGCACCAAATTGACGAGCGCCGAGCCGACCACGACGCCGTCCGCCGTCGCGCCGATGGCGGCAGCATCCGCGCCGGTACGGACACCGAAGCCGACCATGACCGGGAGCGGCGTATGCGCTTTGATGCGGGCGACCGCCGCGCCGACCCGGCTCGGATCAGCCGAAGCCGTGCCGGTGATGCCGGTGATCGAGACATAGTAGACGAAGCCAGACGTGTTCGCCAGAACTGCGGGAAGGCGGCGGTCGTCGGTGGTCGGGGTCGCAAGGCGGATGAAGGAGACGCCGGCGTCGAAGGCCGGAATGCAAAGCTCCTCGTCTTCCTCGGGAGGCAGATCGACGACGATCAGCCCATCCACGCCAGCCGCTTTCGCGTCGGTCAGAAAGCGATCGACGCCGTAGATGTAGATCGGGTTGTAGTAGCCCATCAGCACGATCGGCGTGGTCGCGTCCTTGGCGCGGAAGGCGCGGACCATGTCCAGCGTCTTCGCCATGGTGTGGCCGCCCTTCAGAGCGCGAAGCGTTGCGGCCTGGATCGGGGGGCCTTCCGCCATCGGGTCGGAGAAGGGCATGCCGAGTTCGACGATATCGGCCCCTGCGCCGGGAAGCGCGTTCAGGATGGCGAGAGACGTATCGAAGTCCGGATCGCCCGCCGTGATGAAGGTCACCAGCGCAGGGCGCCCTTCGGCGGCAACAGCGGCAACCTTGGCGTCGATGCGGGTCTTGGGGGCGGGGCGGTGCATCTTTGAACTCATAGGTCGAAGCCGAGGATCTTGCCGACGGTGAACACGTCCTTGTCGCCCCGGCCGCAGAGGTTCATGACGATGATCTGATCCTTGTCCATCGTCGGCGCGAGCTTCATCACCTGTGCGAGCGCGTGGGCGGGTTCGAGCGCCGGGATGATGCCTTCCATGCGGGTAAGAAGCTGGAAGGCCTCCATGGTTTCCGCGTCGGTGATCGGCACGTAGGTGACGCGGCCGGTGTCTTTCAGGAAGGAGTGCTCGGGGCCGATGCCGGGATAATCGAGACCGGCCGAGATCGAATGACCTTCGAGGATCTGGCCGTCATCGTCCTGGAGCAGATAGGTGCGGTTGCCGTGGAGAACGCCGGGGCGGCCGCCGGTGAGCGACGCGGCATGGCCGTTATAGACGTCGATGCCATGGCCGCCGGCTTCAACGCCGACGATCTTGACGCCGGGGTCGTCGAGGAAGGGATGGAACAGGCCGATCGCATTGGATCCGCCCCCGACGGCTGCCACCAGCATATCCGGCAAGCGGCCCTCCGCCGCCATGATCTGCTCGCGGGTTTCGCGGCCGATGACGGACTGGAAATCGCGGACCATGGCGGGATAGGGGTGCGGGCCGGCGGCGGTGCCGATGAGATAATAGGTGTTCTCAACGTTGGCGACCCAGTCGCGCAGCGCCTCGTTCATGGCGTCCTTCAGCGTGCCGTGGCCGGCGGTGACCGGATGTACCTTGGCGCCCAGCAGCTTCATGCGGAACACGTTGGGCGCTTGGCGCTGCACGTCGGTCGCGCCCATGTAGACTTCGCAGGGGAAATCGAACCGCGCGCACACGGTTGCGGACGCCACGCCATGCTGGCCCGCGCCGGTTTCGGCGATGATGCGGGTCTTGCCCATGCGCTTGGCCAAAAGGATCTGGCCGAGGCAATTGTTGATCTTATGGCTGCCGGTGTGGTTCAGCTCGTCGCGCTTGAAATAGATTTTCGCGCCGCCGAGATGATTGGTCAGCCGCTCGGCGAAATAGAGCGGGCTCGGGCGGCCCGTGTAGGTGGCGTGCAGGGCGTCGAGTTCGGCTTGGAAGGACGGGTCCTTCTTGGCGGCCTCGTAGGCGGCATCCAGTTCCAGGATCAGCGGCATCAAGGTTTCGGCGACATAGCGCCCGCCGAAGATGCCGAAGTGCCCGCGTTCGTCCGGACCGGTGCGGAAGGAATTCGGCTTGGGGCTATCGGTCATTGGAACCTCTTAAAAGGCTGGTTCGTCGTGGGCGGCGCGGGCGGCGGCAGCGAAAGCGCGGATCATGGCCTCGTCCTTGAGTCCGGGCGCGCGCTCGACACCGGACGACACGTCGACGCCGTAGGGGCGGACCCGCCGGACGGCTTCAGCCACGTTGGTAGGGCCGAGGCCACCTGAAAGCAAGAAGCGCGTGCCCTCAGGAGCGGCACCGAGCAGCGACCAATCGAAGACAGCGCCGAGACCGCCGGGGCGCGTGGCGTCCTTCGGGGGCTTGGCGTCGAAGAGCAGAAGGTCGGCGGCGCCCGTGAATGCGGAGGCGCGGGCCACATCCCCAGCATTGGAAACACCGAGCGCCTTGATCACCGGAACGCGGTAGCGGGCGCGAACTGCGGCAATCCGCTCCGGGGTTTCACGGCCATGAGCCTGGAGATAATCGGGGTGGGCGGCGGCGGTGAGCGCATCCAAAAGATCGTCATCGGCGTCGACGGTGAGAAGCACCAGGGCGGACCGGCCGCGCGCGTGATCGGCCAGCGCGGCGATGTGGTCGAGCGGCACGTGCCGGGGGCTCGCCGGGAAATGGACAAGGCCGACCATATCGGCCCCCGCCTCGATCGCCCAATCGAGACCCTCGACCGTGGATAGGCCGCAAATCTTCATGAGGAGAGGGGGGTGGTGAGGCGATACGTCTGGCATCGCCTGCACCTGCCATGGAAACGGAGCGGAGTCGAGAGGGTGCGCCGCTAAGCCCGCAACGCGCGCGTGGCTGCGGTAATCCCTGAGATATGCGCGCCATGCACTGTGGCGAAGAATTCCAGCGACGTATGCTCCCCGGCAAAGAAAATGCGGTCGCCGACCGCCTCGTTGAGGATCGGCCGGGCGTCGGCATAGCCGGGCAAGCAATGGGAGTAAGCGCCGAGCGCCCAAGGATCGGACGTCCAATGGGTGAAGTCGGAGGCGCGGATCCGGTGTCTGATGCCCGAGCCGAAGGCGTGAACGAGCGCGTCGAGGCCGGCTTCATACATGGCGGCCTCGCCTGCCTGTTCGATTTCGCGCCCGACAGACCCGCCGATGTGGCCCGTGACCAGGGGCCGGCCGAAGGGATGGATGTGCAGATTGAACGGCCGCCGGGTAAGCGGCGGGCCGTCGATGACGTCGGAGTAGCAATGATCGAGACCGTCGAGCGGCCGGTCGAGCAGGAAGGTGTATTTTTCAAAGGTTCCGAGCGGACAATGGTGTAGCGCGCCCTCGGTCCGCGCGGGCAGGTCCGGCGCAAAACGCAGCCGGCCGGCCGACATGATCGTCGGAGGCACCGCCACCACGACAGCCTTGGCGGAGAGGGTGCCGCGCGCGGTTTCGACACGCACGCCGCTTCCCGACCAATCGATGCGGTAGGCCGGCGTATTCAGCTCCACCTCAAGATCCCCGGCATTGCGGGCCACCAAGGCGCCGAGCCCGCCTTCGACGGGGTAATCCTCGTCGGTGTCGTGATAGCGGGCGAAATCCAGGGTCGAGCAGCGCTCCGGATCGCCGGACATGACCTGCGTCAGCGTGCGGTAGATAAGCCGGTACCATGGATCGGACGGATCGAGCACGTCTGAGAAGGGCACATCACGCCCATCCAGACCGGCATCCGCGATCCGCTGCATAGCGGCGTAGAGCGCCTCGCGGGATGCCTCGACGATTTGCCGATCGGCTTGCCGGCCCTCGCCCACAAGCAGCACTTGGCTGCGCCAGGACGTTCCCGCCTTGTAGCGGAAACCCAGTTTGTCGGCGATCTCCACGAAGGGATTGACCGACGCACAATGCAGCCAATGACAGCCCTTGTCGTAGGGAATGCCGGGAAATGTGGAGTGATCCGTCCAGGCCCGGCCGCCGATGCGGCCTTGAGCTTCGATGATCTTGAAGGCAGCGCCGACCTTGCGCAGCGTCAAGCCGGCAGCAAGGCCGGCGGCCCCCGCGCCAATGACGAGGACGTCCAAGTCGTGGATCATGATGAAAGCTGTCCTGTTTGGAAAAAGGTTCGAGCGGCCGCATCTGTCAGTAGCGCAGGGCCTTCACGAGGCATTCGGTGATGCCGAGGGCGATCCGGCCGTCTGGATCGAGGCGCGGGTTGAAGATCGAAACCGTCAGACCCATCATCTTGCCGGTGTTTCGAATGGCGCGAATGGCGGCCTCGGCCTCGTCGAAGCTGAGCCCGTCCGGTATCCGGTAGTCGACCGCCGGGTTCACGGCGTCGCTGAGGGCATCGGTGTCGAAATGCACGAAAATGCCATGGATGCCAGGATCCGAGAGCTGGCGAACGGCCTCGGCAATTGCCGCGTCGAAGCCGATGCGGCGGATCCTCGGCAAGTCAAAAAGAGCGATTCCCGAACCACGAATGGGCTGCGAACCGTCGGCCAACATCAACTCTTCATCGCGAAAGCCGAAGGCCGCCGCGTCCTCAGGTATGATGTAAGGCGCGAGACCGTCGATATCGGCCAGCAGCGGGTGGTTGGCGCCCGTAGCGATCGCGAGCCCCATGTCGGCGATTTCGCCGGTGAGGTAGTCTGTGCTTCGATAGTAATCGGCATGGCCGTCCATATAGAACAGCCCATGCCGGCCCAGGCGCTTCAGCGCGATCAGCGCGCCATGCAGGATCGAGCAATCCCCTCCAAGAATGATCGGGATGCGCTTAGCATCGAAATCCCCCGCGATCAGCCGTTCCAGATCGAGCGCATATTGTCGCGCGGCAAGGCCGTTGATGAAGCCCGTCACCGGATCGCGGTCGCGCGAATAAGGCGGGGGAACCAGGGTGCCGGCGAGCGAGGTGCCTATCCGCTCGGCAAATCCATGCTCCAGAAGCGTTTCGCCGAGTTTTTGAACACCGCTTGGCCATAGTCCGAGGATGGATGGAGCGGAGTAGACGGCATAGCGGCTGGACATTCAAACACCCCGGTCCTTGCTGTTCAGTTGGGCTATTTAAATGTTATAAGCAGATAAAAATATGCTATGTGCAATTAAATTTTGGGATAGCACGCAGCCTCGCGACCGGACGGCGTTTCAAGAATGCGGCTGGGCGGCGGCAAATTATCTGTTCGCATGTCGCGAGGCAGACGATAGGTTCCGAGGCGCCGCTCAATCGACCCCATGGCGATGGCGTTGCGACAGCAAAGGTTCTGAACGTGCCTCAGGAGATTCAAAAGCCGATGGCGCTGAAATCTGAATCCGACGACACGGCCACGGGTCAGTCTGGCGGGGCGAAACCTGCCGGCGATCTGCTCGATGTGGCCTTGCTGGCGAACCGGCTTGGCGCCTTATCAGTGGCGTTGTCAGACCTAGTGCGGGAAAGCCAGCCGGCGGACCTACCCTCCGATGGTCCGGATGCGGCAGCGCTCAACACGGTGATGCAGTGGCCCGGCATTCGGCTCGACGAGCTGGCGGCCATCCTCGACATGAGCCATTCGGGCACCGTTCGCGTCGCCGACCGGCTCGTGAAGCGCGGCCTGATCCTACGCGCCGCCCATCCAAGCGACGCCCGTGCCGTCGGTCTTTCGGTAACGGAACGCGGCCAGGCGATCGCCGACACCGTGCAGCGCCAGCGGCTGCGCGTGCTGGAACGCCTCGTCACCACGCTGCCGAAGCGCGCTCAGACACGGTTGGCATCGACCATCGAAGAACTTCTGCGCATCCTCGCGGACGAACCGGCGGCGGCTGATCGCATTTGCCGGCTCTGCGAGGAACGCATCTGCACGCTCAGCCTTTGCCCCACCGAGGATTGGGTGCGGCGCCAGGAACAGCGCAAACAGTGGCGATCAGGCACGGTTTAGCCGAAACGTCGAGTCTCAACAACCTAATGAGCGATGAAGCTGCAACCGGCGATGTCAGCGGTGTCAGCTTACGGCACTTGCCTTCGGGCGCTTCAAAAGCTTTGCGATCTTGCCCGCCAGACCAGATGTCACCGCCTTCGCGTGGCCGAAGGGGCTGAAATAGCCGGTTGGATTAAGCCGCCCCTGGTCGACCCAAGTGAGCGAGGCGACCGACTTGCCGTTCGCTCCTAGAATGTCCGCCTCTGCACTGAGCCCGCCGTTGTCGAGCGGAACGATTACGATCGTGAGAACAAGGTTGATGCCCGGATTGGCCTTGCGAACAGCGGTCAATGCCGTTCGGATCCGCAGGGTCCGAGGGCCCGGGCGGGTTACGACGGTCCATTCTTTCGAAAGGGCTTCGCGGATTTTTGTGGTCGCGGCTTCGGCGACTTTCTGAAGTTCGGTTCGATCGACCGCGGACAGGCTGGCCCCAGCGGTTCCGATTCCGGCGACCGTGTCGATTTGAAGCTCGACGGGGTCAACCATCACCGAGTCGTAGCGCGCCAGCACCGCGGTGTCGGGTTTCCTCATGAGCGTGCCGGAGGTTGGCGTCTCCGGACGTAAATCGGCATAGCCTGCGGACAGATAGCCGGTTTCGGTCACTTTCTGGCTCGCGCAGCCGGCCAGGAGAAACGGCCATGTCATCGCTGCACACACCGTAACAGCTCTTTGAAGAGTCGATCGCTTATCCATGAATTCGGTCCAGCCCCTTTGTTGCCGGACGAATTAGCCACATGGTGATTGCAGACGTCTGACATGCACCGGGTCGACTTGGACTTCGTCATGGCCGGCAATGATCCGTAAGTCAGTTTCGCGCAATGTTGGAAGCTCAGACTGATCGGGCGGAGGGGCCGACTTGAAAGTCCTGCTACTTGAGGACGAAGCCCCGATGGCCGACCTCATCCATGACGTTTCAGTCCGGAACGGCTATGTCGTGGATGTCGTCGGTTGCCTCGCCGACGTGGAATCTGCGACGGCGGTTTCGCAATATGCGCTGTTCATCCTGGACCGGCGGGTGCCGGACGGCGACGGCATGAGCCTTATACCAGGATTGCGCCGCCGCCACCCTGGCGTGCCCGTTCTCATGCTCACGGCGCTTGACACCGTGGCCGAGCGTGTCCAGGCGCTCGACCAAGGCGCGGACGATTATCTCGTGAAGCCCTTCGAGGCGGACGAACTCATGGCACGAGTGCACGCCCTCCTGAGGCGCCGCACGGCTGCCGATTTGCCGCCCGTTCGCTGCGGGCGGCTGGTCTACAGCGCCGCCTCCAGAGAGTTCACGATCGAGGGGGAACCCATCCTTCTCAACAGGCAGGAACTTTCCATCCTCGAAATGCTGATCACGCGTGCACGCCGTGTTGTTCTCCGATCCGTCCTGATCGAATACACCTATGGGTTCGCCGACGACATACAGTCGAACACGCTGGATGCTCACGGCTCAGAGGCAAGCTGGTCGCAAGCTCGGCCGGGGTTGCGATTCATCCGGTGCGTGGACTCGGCTACATGCTGGATGAGGTGAACCCGTGAAGGCCCTGTCGCTATCGCGAACGCTGCTGACAAGGCTGATCGGCGCACAGGCCCTTACGCTGACGGCGAGCATGGCGCTGTTTCCGCTCTTCGCGCCCTATGTTTCTTATTCCAACATTGCCGACTAAACCTTCCGGCGGCTTGCGACAGCAGCTCTCCACCGTTCCGCCGACGGGACTTTATCCATCTCCGGAGATCCTGCCGTCGCCGGCTATATCGCCCGCCGTCCGAGCTTCCGCTTCGCGATCGTGGAAAGAGCCATCGGGCGGCCCCTGCCCGGATCCGATCCCGGCCTTTCCGGCGTGATCCAAGCACTGGGCGCGCTCGTGCCGCTCGCGGAGGGCTCATTGGCAGCGGCCAATCCGGCGGGCGGTTTTCTCCTCATCCAGACCCTCACCACGCCAGCAGGTGAGTTGGTGCTCGCAACAGCCGGAAACGTTTTCCAAGCCGAGGATCTACCCAGTTTCGTCTGGATCTTTCTTCCTGTGATCCTGCCGATGTTCGCCCCCGCCATTTTGGGCGCACTGGTGGCAGTGCCGCTCGTGGTGCGACGATCGCTGGCGTCGCTGGATAGTGTGACCACCGAAGCCAGCCTCATCGATATCCAATCCGTTGGCCAAAGGTTGCCGGAAACCGGACTGCCGACAGAACTGCAGCCGCTCGTGACCGCGATCAACGGTGCTCTGATCCGCCTCGACGAAGGCATCAGGCGCCAGCGCTTGTACAGCGCCAATGCGGCCCACGAAATGCGAACACCCATCGCGATCTTGCAAAGCCGGATCGAAACACTGCCTCACACCGACATTCGGACCGCGCTTCTCAGGGACGTCCATCGGCTTCATGGCCTCGTCGAGCAGCTCCTCACGGTGGCCCGGCTCGATCAGTTGAAGCAGGATGCACCGCAAGAGATCGACTTGGTGGCGCTCGTGGCCCATGTTCTGGCGGACCGGGCTCCGCTAGCGATCCGGTCCGGCCGGAATGTGTCCTATCATCCGGACGAACCGGCAATTCGATTTGTCGCCTATGGGCGCGCCGTGGCAAGTGCGGTCGCCAATCTGGTCGACAATGCACTGGTGGTCGAGCCGGACGGTCACTCCGTCGAGGTCGGGATCCGCTTGGATCTAATAAAGCAGAAAGCTATCGTCATTGTTGTCGACCACGGGCCAGGGATCCCGACAAGTGGCCGCGATCTTGTGTTCGAACCGTTCTGGCGGGGCAACGAGGCGAAGCCTGGAACGGGGCTAGGTCTGGCCATCGTTCGCCAAGTGGCAGCGCTCCACGGTGGCCGGGCTCTCGTCGGCGAGACCTATGGCGGTGGCTCGACATTCCAGCTCGAACTATCGCTCCAGATGGGCAGGGCAACCGGGAACGCGATGTCCCCGGTTTGACGCCTCTCCTCAGAATGTCTTGTTCACGGTCAGGAATACCGCCGTCTGGATAGCTGATCCGCGCTGGTCGACGATGGGGCTATCGGCGAAATCTCCAAGCAATTGGCTCACGCTGCCGATCGCCGTAACCGACCACGTTCAGTGACGGCATAGGTTAGCGTGGCGGCGATCCCGACGTCCTTAATCCCGGCTTCAGGCGCGAAGGTGGCAAGACCGCTTGCCGCGTTGTCAGCGGCGCTGACCCCGAAATAGGTTCGCGCGTAATCCTTGCTGGCGAGGGAGGTGGTTGCCGTCAGGCTGGCGAAGAAGGGATCGGATAGCGGCGTCGCGTAGCCGATTGAGGCTGTGCCAACAAAGCCGTCCGATACGCCGGAAACGTCGTCCAACGCCTGGACCCCGAATGTGACGGAATCATTTCCATTCAAAAGGCCCGCCAAGCTGTAACTGCCGAAACCGCCGATGCTGACGGAGTCGTCGATATCCTTCATACGCTTTACGATCGCATCTTCAACGTCCTTGCGGCCCAATTGATAAGAAACGACGGGGCCAAAGTTAATCGAGCTACTATCCCAAACGTTGGCTTTCAGATCGAAACCTTCCAGCGACAGATACCGATTGCCATAATTGAAACTGCCCCCGAAGGCCGGAACGATGGCATATTCGTCGGATCCTTCGTAATCCGGCGCAAATCCGGCACCGGCGCTGATGCGGGCCGACCAGGGGCTCGCCGCCGGTGGCTCGGAAACTTGACCCGGCTCCGTCTGGTCGATGGGGGGAAGATCCGCTGCATGGGCCGCGCCGGGAATCAAAACCAGGGCGGCAAGAAGAAAGGGGCGAATCGCGGTCAAGACAGTCTCCTGCTGATCGCACCGGGAACCGGCACGTTTCAGCATCACTGTGCGACCGCAACATTGTCATAAGCTGACAGGGCGGACGGGCGAGCAAAGCTGGAAGTCGCTTGCCCGGAACACGCGACCTCTATCTTAAGACGAGGCCCCTATCTCGCGGTTATGCGGGTGCTGCCGCAGCCAGCTTGCGGCGGCCCATGGCCCAGACGCCCGCGCTGACGGCCGCGCCGACCAGAAGAATTCCGATCGCGAGAACAGGCCTGTACCAAATCCACGCGATCGCGATCGTCGTGGGTCCGATCAGGGCCGTCAGAGCAAAGGCGAGGAGGCCTGTACCAAGGCTGACGAGCGAACCGAAGACCGGGATGACGGAGACGAGGGCGTCAACCGGGCCCATCAGCAAGCGGAAGCCTATGAAAAGGAACAGGAGCCCGAAGCCCCTGATCAGCCAAGTGATCAAAGCATTTTCGGCTTCGGCGTTGGCAAACATTATTTCGGGGGGCACGGTTCCGGCATCGACCATCATCAGTTGGTCGCCGGCAGCGGTCTGATAGGGCGCGATGTTCGAGCCGGTCTGACGGCCGATAACGCTAATGACCGACGGCGGGACCGTCTCGAAGGTGATCCGCAAATCGCCGATGACCGGCTTGGACGGGTTGTCGCCGACGCGCAAAACGCCGTCGAGAACCGTGATCGGTTTATCCAGAGCGAGCCAGTCTTCGAGGTCCGCCACGCTCTCGCTCGGGAAAGGGAGCTTTTCAGATGCGGTCAGTTTGTCGAGCGTATTGCGGTCCACGGTGAACGCACCGATCGTTCCTGTGGGGGCGGAAACGGTGAGGCTTTCGATGAGTTTGGACGGATTTTCGTGCTCGGCGGCTTTCTTGAACGTCGAGGAATCGATCCGATCGTCGTTCCAGACACGATCGTAGCTGTAGGTCGTGACCGTTTCCTCGCCGCCGTCGGCACTCTTGCGCGTGGAGGTCTCCTTGGTCTCGCGCCACTGATACATCTCGACCTTACGGACGAGTTGCACGGCGTTGGCGGTGAAGTCGAATTCCTCGTCGGTGAGATCTTCAGGGATGACGAGTTGGCCGCTGAGGTGAACGAGCCCGTTGTCATGGACCGCGTCGATGCGCGCGGCGTCCACGGATTGGACGAGCCCGCGGCCTTCGGCGAGCGAGCGCGCCGTTGTGACCGCTCGTCCCTCGTTCCAAAACAGGGCAGCGACGCTGCCGATGACGAGGATGAGGCCGATTCCAACCCCGGCGACCGCATTCTTGATGCCGCCCGTCCAGGTCTTCTTCGTCACTTCGACATAGGAATCATTATTGGCCACGATCGATGCACCCTCCGGTCTTCGCTGCGCGATCAGACCATGACAGAGAAGGCAATATCAATCGCTAACGCGTGATTTCGGCGGACTGGGCGGGATCGGGATTGCCTGGCAAGATCGGGTCAAGGTCGAAGGCCGCCGCAAGCAAAGCGCGGGTATAGAGCTGCTTAGGACCGGCGAAAATCTCCGCCGCCGGTCCGGCTTCCACAACCTTGCCGTCCTTCATGACAACGAGATCGTTGGCGAGGGCTTTGACCACCTTCAGGTCGTGCGAAATGAAGAGGTATGCCAGACCATGCTTGGTCTGGAGGTCACGCAGGAGATCGACGACCTGGGCCTGGACGCTCATGTCGAGCGCGGAGGTCGGCTCGTCGAGCATCACGAATTTGGGGTTCAACACCATGGCGCGCGCGATCGCGATGCGTTGGCGCTGGCCGCCGGAAAACTCGTGGGGGTAGCGGAAGCGGGTGGCGGGGTCGAGGCCGACTTCTTCGAGGGCTGCCACGACGCGGCGCTCGCGCTCGCGCTGATCGACGTCGCGGGCGTGGACGAGGAGGCCCTCGCCAACGATGTCGCCGACCGGCATGCGCGGACTGAGCGAGCCGTAGGGATCTTGGAACACGATCTGGATGTCGCGGCGCAGCGGGCGCATTTCGGCTGACTTCAAGCCCTGGATCGGGCGACCGAGGAAGGCGATGCGGCCTTGGCTGGAGATGAGACGCAGGAGGCCGAGGCCGAGGGTTGTCTTGCCGGAGCCCGATTCGCCAACGATGCCGAGCGTCTGGCCGGCGCGGACGTTCATCGTCACGCCATCGACGGCTTTGACGTGACCGACGGTCTTGCGCAGGAGGCCGCGCTTGATCGGGAACCAGATCTTGAGGTCATCGGCAGCCATAACGACGGGCGCGGACGGGTCAGCGACAGGCGGTTCGCCGCGCGGTGCGGCGGCGAGAAGGTGGCGCGTGTAGGCATGGGCGGGATTGGCAAATACCGCCTTGGTTTCGCCGGCCTCGACGATGCGGCCCTTCGTCATCACGCAAACCTTGTCGGCGAAGCGCTCGACAATGCCGAGGTCATGGGTGATGAAGAGGATCGCCATGCCGCGCTTCTTCTGCAGATCCTTCAGGAGCTTCAGGATCTGGGCCTGGACGGTGACGTCTAGCGCGGTGGTGGGCTCGTCGGCGATCAAGAGGTCCGGCTCGTTGGCGAGCGCCATCGCGATCATCACGCGCTGGCGCTGACCGCCGGAGAGTTGATGGGGGTAGGCGTCGAGCCGGCCTTCGGGATTGGGGATGCCAACCTCGCTCAAGAGTTCGATCGTGCGCCGGCGCGCCGCCGTGTCGGACAGGCCCTTGTGCAGCTTCAGGATTTCGGTGACTTGGCGCTCGATGGTGTGGAGCGGGTTCAACGAGGTCATGGGTTCCTGGAACACCATGGTGATCTCGTTGCCGCGCACCTTTCGCAACGCCGCATCGTTAGCGCTGAGAAGGTCGCGGCCTTTGAACAGAACTTTGCCGGAGGGGTGGGTGGCGGCGGGATAGGGCAGGAGGCGGACGACGGAGAGCGCGGTGACCGACTTGCCGGACCCGGATTCGCCAACGATCGCCACGGTCTCACCGGGGAGCACGTCGAAGGAGATGTGGTCGACGGCGACGGTGGTGGCGCCGGACTGGTGGAAGTGGACGGAGAGGTTGTCGACGCAGAGGAGGGTGGCGGTCATGGCTGGGGGGTCGCCTTTCGCAAATCGTCCGGGCGAACCCATTGCAGGTCGCCGTCCAGTTTGCGGCCGAGCCTGTTGTCGTGAGTGATGAAGCAGTCACACTTGAAGCTCATGGCTGTCGCGACGTGGATGGAGTCGATCGGCTTATGGCCATATCGAACCTGGACATCCGCGCATTGACGCAGCAATGGCCGATCGACCTTCGCCACGATCAAGGCGCTCTCATCCCCCAGCAATTGTTCGTAGACAGCAACCAGCCTATCGGCGCCTTTCTCGATCGGCTTTGCCAAGACTTCCACGAGGGCGATTTCCGAGACGATTCCGATCAGGGATCCCCGATCGATCTCCGCGAACAACTCGCGAAAGACGTCATTCCATGGACTTTCCTCGACGGCAAATATGAGTGCGTTGCTGTCGAGATAAACGCGGCTGCCGGGCGGCGGAAGTCCCATCAGGTTTCGTCCCGTCCACGCCGAAGATGGTCGACCGTCTCTGTTGGGCTGCCGTGAACGTTGGGCATCGATCCCACGAAATCAGCTAAGCGGACGCGGGGCGTTTCCACCTCGATCCGAATGCTGACGGTTCCCGTTTCAGGCAAATCCTTGCGCAGGTCTTCGGGTAGATAGCCGATCGGATAATTGTGCCTGACGATCTTGTTCATCCCCTGCCCTCCTCACCTGAATGTCTTGCGCGGGTCGAAGGCGTCGCGGACGGCTTCGCCGACGAAGATCAGTAAGCTTAGCATGATGGCGATCACGGCGAAGCCGGACATGCCGAGCCAGGGGGCGTAGGGGTTGGATTTGCCCTGGGCGAGGAGTTCCCCGAGCGACGGTGAGCCGGGAGGCAGGCCGAAGCCGAGGAAATCGAGCGAGGTGAGCGTCGTGATCGAGCCGTTCAGGATGAAGGGCAGGAAGGTGAGCGTCGCGACCATAGCGTTGGGCAGGAGATGGCGGGCCATGATCGTGCCGTTGCGCACGCCGAGCGCGCGGGCGGCGGTGACATACTCGAAATTGCGGGCGCGCAGGAATTCAGCGCGGACGACGCCGACCAGCGAGACCCATGAGAAGAGGAGCAGGATCACGAGAAGGATCCAGATTGATGGCGTGATCACGCTGGAAAGGATGATCAGGAGGTAAAGCGTGGGGATGGCCGACCAGATCTCGATGAAGCGCTGCATCAGGAGATCGGTCCAGCCGCCGAAATAGCCCTGTACGGCCCCCGCCGCGATGCCGACCATGGAGGAAAACACCGCTAGCGTGAGGCCGAACAGGACGGAGATGCGAAAGCCGTAGAGGATGCGCGCGACGACGTCGCGGGCCTGATCGTCGGTGCCGAGCCAGTTGAAGTTGCCGAGGGTGCAGTTGCGATCGGCTTCCTTCTCCGGATAGGCGGCGCAGCGTTCGGCGGCTGACATCGTCCACCAGGGCGGGGAGGGCGCGGGGACGGGGATTTCGGTGTTGATGGTCTGGTAGGAATAGCGGATCGGGGGCCAAATCGCCCAGCCGTTGGCGGCGATCTCGTCCTGGATGAAGGGGTCGCGGAAGTCGGTGGTGGCGAGAAAGCCGCCGAACTTCTCCTCGGGGTAATCGACGAGGACCGGAACGAGAATTTCGCCCTTGTAGGAGGCGATCAGCGGACGGTCGTTGGCGATCACGTTGGAGAGGAGCGCGATCACGAACAGGACGACAAAGATCCAGAGCGACCACCAGCCCCGCCGGTTCGTCTTCAGGTTCTCAAGCCGGCGGCGGTTGAGGGGGGAGAGCCAGGGGCGGATTTGGGGTTCGGCGATGGCTGGTTTCAGAGCGGATATCTGATCCATGGGTCAGACCTCCCGCGTTTCGAAATCGATCCGGGGATCGATCCAGGTGTAGGTGAGGTCCGAGATGAGGCCGACCACAAGGCCCATCAGCGAGAAGATATAGAGCGTGGCGAACACGACGGCGTAGTCGCGGTCAATGATCGAGCGGTAGCCGAGAAGGCCCAGACCGTCGAGGGAGAAGATCGATTCGATCAAGAGCGCGCCGGAGAAGAAGGCGCCGATGAAGGCGCCGGGGAAACCGGCGATCACGATCAGCATCGCATTGCGGAAGACGTGACGGTAGAGGATCGAGCGCTCGGTAAGACCCTTCATGCGGGCGGTGAGGACATATTGCTTACGAACTTCGTCGAGGAACGAATTTTTCACGAGCAAGGTCGAGGTGGCGAAAGCAGAAATCGCCATGGCGGTGAGCGGCAGGGCCATGTGCCAGAAGTAATCGACGATGCGCTCGGGCCAGGACAACTCGGCCCAATTGTCGGAGGTCAGGCCGCGTAAAGGGAAGAGATCCCAGAAGGAGCCACCGGCGAAGAGGATGATCAGGAGAATGGCGAAAAGGAAGCTTGGGACGGCGTATCCGACGGCGATCACCGCCGAGGTCCATACGTCGAAGCGGGTGCCGTCGCGGACGGCTTTTGAGATGCCGAGCGGGATGGACACGGCGTAGGAAATGAGCGTCATCCAGAGCCCGAGCGAGATCGAAACCGGGAGCTTTTCCTTGATCAGTTCCAGTACGGAAATGCTGCGGAAGTAGCTGTCGCCGAAATCGAAGCGCGCGTAATTCCAGATCATCAGGCCGAAGCGTTCCAGCGGCGGCTTGTCGAAGCCGAATTCCTTCTCAAGCTGCGCGATGAACTTCGGGTCCAGCCCTTGCGCGCCGCGATACTTCGACGTGCCCCCGCTCTCGCTCGCGGCGTCGTTCGCGCCTTGACCCGCCCCAAGATCGTTGCCGCCACCGGAAAAGCGCTCGGTCGCGGAAACGTCGGTGCCCTGCAGCCGGGCAATCACCTGTTCCACCGGACCACCCGGCGCGAACTGGATGACGAGGAAATTGATCGCCATGATGCCGATGAGGGTCGGGACCATGAGGAACACACGGCGGAGGATATAGGCACCCATCGGTTCGACCAGACCCTCGTTGTCACCCGTTTAGCGCCGCGCGGCGGTCAGCCCTTGCCCACCTTGGCGGCTTTCTCGGCATCCACCCACCACAGCGATTCGACGGGGAAGGCATAGGCGGGCTTTTCCTCGGGCCAGCCGAACATGTCCCACATCGCGACGCGGTGCGACGAGGAATACCAGTTCGGGATCCAGATCCACAACGCTCTGAGGACGCGGTCGAGGGCTTTGACAGCGGTCGTCAGCTCCGCCCGGTTCTTGGACCGGCCGGCCGTTTCGACAAGCGCGTCGATCACATCATTGGCAAGGCCGCTGATGTTGGACGATCCCGGAACAGTGGCGAGACGCGAATGGAAGTAGGCGGACAGGCTTTCCACGGGCGTCGCATCCATCGAGGCGGCACGCCCGATGATGTCGAAGTCGAAATCCTGGACGCGGCGCTGATACTGGCTGGCGTCGATCCGGCGCACCGTCGCATCGACCCCGATGGATTTGAGGTTGTCGGCGAAGGGCAGCATGATGCGCTCGAAGACGGCCGCTTCGATCAGGAATTCGATGGAGAGCGTTTCACCGGCGGCGTTGGTCCAAGGGCCGCCGTCGCGCGTCCACCCAGCTTCCTTCAAGAGGCGGATCGCTTCTCTGTAGTTGTTGCGGTCGCGGCCGGACCCATCGGACGCCGGCGCCATCACCGCTTCGCCGAAAACGCTTTCGGGAAGCTTGGACCGGAACGGTTCGAGAAGCACCAGCTCAGCCTCGGACGGCATGCCTTCGGCTGCCATATCGGATTTCTGAAAGAAGGAGGATTGCCGGCTGTAGATGCCGAAGAAGAGATTTTTGTTGGCCCATTCGAAATCGAACACGAGGCCAAGCGCCTGCCGGGTGCGCGGATCGGCGAATTTGGAACGGCGGAGATTGTAGAACCAACCTTGTAAGGAGGGGCGGGCCTCCATGGGAAATTCCGCCTTTTTCACACGCCCGTCGGCAAAGGCTGGAAAGGTGTATTCGGTCGCCCAGGTCTTGGAGGTGAATTCCTCGCGGTAATGAATCTCACCTTTCTTGAAGGCTTCGAATTCGGCTTGGCGTTCGCGGAAGAATTCCAGGCGCAGAGTGCCGAAATTGCCGTGGCCGACGTTGACCGGCAGATCGCGGGCCCAATAGTCCTCCACGCGCTCATATTCGATGAAGCGGCCGGCTTCGAACCGGCCGATCCGGTAGGGGCCGGATCCAAGTGGGGCTTCCATGAGCGCGGCTTTGAAATCGCGCCCCTCCCAAAAGCTCTTGGACAGGATCGGAACGCCCGTGGCATTGAGGGCTGCGGAGATGCTCTGCTTGCCCGAAAAGGTCAGCTCGAAAATCGTGGCGTCGATCGCTTCGGCTGACGTGACTTCACGCAGGCCGTCGGCAAGGTTGGGGTGCCCCTGTTCCTTCAAAAGAGTGTAGGAGAAGGCCACATCCTCGGCCGTCAGCGGCGTGCCGTCGTGAAAGCGGGCCTCTGGGTGAAGCTGGAAGGTGAAGGTGTTGCCGTCGCCTGAGACCTCGACCCATTCGGCGAGAAGAGCGTAGACCGCGTCGGGCTCATCGAGCGCGCGGGTCATTAGGCTGTCATAGGGCAGTTCGGAGCGCGGCGGGGCGCTGCCATTGAAGACAAAGGGGTTCAGCGTGTCGAAGGTTTGCGGGTCCTGATTGAACGCCCAGTTCGGCGGCTGAAACACCACTCTGCCGCCTTTCGGCGCGTCGGGGCGAACATAGTCGAAGTGCTTGAAGTCGGCTGCGTATTTCAGGTCTCCGAAAATCGAGAGACCGTGGGTTCGGGTGCCGGCCTGCGCAACCTTGATGGGAAGGGCCGCAAGCGCTGCCGTGGCGCCGGCTGCTTTTAAGATTGTTCTGCGTGAGAGCATGGCTGGATCCAGAATTCCCATCAGCCGCCTCCCCCGATCGCGGCCGCCTTGGTGGGGTCGTACCACCAGACGGTGGGGAAGCCGAAGGAATACTCGGGAAGTTTTTCCGGACGGCTGAATCGGTTCCAATAGGCGAACCGATCGTAATCCAGCGTCCAGGCGGGGATGACATAGTCGTGGGCGAGGAGCACGCGATCGAGCGCCTTCACAGCCGTGACCAGATCCGCGCGGTTCTTGGCGAAAATCACACGTTCGATCAAAGCGTCGACGGCGGGATCCTTGATACCGGCGTAGTTTTCAGAACCTTCGATATCGGCAGCCTTCGATCCCCAATAGCGGCGCTGCTCGTTACCGGGCGAGAGGGACTGGCCCCAGACGGTCATGACCAAGTCGAAGTCGAAGCTGCGGAAGCGGTTCACATATTGGGCGCTGTCGACGACGCGGATGGTGAGGTCAATGCCGATGCGCTTCAGGGCTTGGCCATAGGGGGAGACGAAGCGCTCGTCGTTGGGGCTTTGGGATAGGAATTCGATGGTGAAGGGCCCGCCTTTCCCGTTGATCATCTTGCCGTTTTGAAGCGTCCAGCCCGCTTCCTTGAAAAGGCGGACTGCTTCGCGAAGATTTTCGCGCTGCTTCTCAGGCGAACCACCGACGGGGTTTTCGTAGGGCTTGGTGAATACGTCCGGCGGGATCTTATCCTTCAGCGGCTCAAGGATCGCCAGTTCGTCTGGCGAGGGGAGACCGCGAGCGGCAAGATCGGTATTTTCAAAGTAGCTCGAAACACGCTTGTACTGGCCGAAGAAGACCGTGCGGTTGAGCGATTCGTAGTCGAACGCGAGATTGAGGGCACGGCGCACGCGCGGATCCTGGAATTTCTCGCGGCGTAGATTGGGCACCATCGCCTGCATGACGCCCGACGCCTTGTCGGGATAGGTTTCCAGGATCACCTTGCCTTGGTTTTTCGCAGGGAAATCATAGCCGGTCGCCCAGTTTTTGGCGGAATTCTCGGCGCGGAAATCGAACCGGTCGGCCTTGAAGGCTTCGAGCAGAACGGTTTGGTCGAGATAGGATTCATATTGGATCAGGTCGAAGTTGTTCTGGCCAATCTGGGCGGGCAGATTTGCGCCCCAATAGTTCGGGTCGCGCTCCAAAACGACGCTGCGGCCGGGATCGACGGACTTCACCTTATAGGGCCCCGATCCCATGGGCAGTTCGAGCGTGGTCTCGCGAATGTTGCGCTGCTTGCCGTTGGCGTCCGTTCCCTCCCACCAGTGCTTGGGGAGGATTTCAAGCTGGCCGACGATGTGGGGAAGTTCGCGGTTGCCGGCCTGATCGAAGGTGAACTTGACCTCGCGCTCACCGGCCGCTTCCACCTTCGTGACGTGGGTGTAGTATCCGGCGATCTGGGGATTGATCTCCCGCAGCGTTTCAAAGCTCCAGATCACATCATCCGGCGTGATCGGCTGGCCGTCCTGCCATTTGGCGGCGGGATTGAGGCGGTAGCTGACCCAGGAATAGTCCGGCGGATATTTCAGGGCGTCGGCGATCAAACCGTAGGCTGCGGAGATGTCGAGTTCATCGAGCGAGGGGGTTGTGAGCGATTCGTAGACCAGCTGGACGCCGGGGGCAGGGTCGCCCTTGGGCAGAAAAATATTCAGCGTATCGAAGCTGCCGGGTGAGGCAAGGCGGACGCGGCCGCCCTTCGGCGCATCCGGATTGACATAGTCGAAGTGTTTGAAGTTTGCCGGATACTTCGGTTCCCCGGTGAGGGCGGTGGCGTGACGCCACTCCGGCTCTTCGTTCGCCCCTGCAACGCCCGGCAGGGCCGCGAAGACGGCCGCCAAGCCGAGAGCCGCGCAGGCTCCTATCCAGTTTCTTCGAAGCGTCGACAAATCCAGCCTCCCTTCGTGACGTCCGCTACCGTCCCATCCCTTGAGGGGAAACGCAAACATGTGCCGTTCCAGCGAGTAAAGGGTCGCACCCCCGCCCTGTCGAAGTTTCGAGCTCATTTGGGGCGGAAAGGCGGGCTGTTCAGGTGTAATCGGGCAGGTGAACGAAATTTCATGAATGGGCCGCTAGAGAAACCCGTCGGGCTTGCCGGGGATGGCACTTGCTTTTCAAGCTCCAGCCCTTGATATGTGTGGCGGGAGGTTGGCGGTGGACGTGCCACTCGCCAACCGGGTCAGGTCCGGAAGGAAGCAGCCCCAGCGAGCCCCGGCGCGGGTCATCAGTCGGCCTCCCACCTTTTCGCGCGCCATCCGCACGCATGTTTGGTTTGCGCGCCATTCGCGCGAGTTTCAGGACGTCTCGCGAAGCGGCATTCGCCATTTCTGCTCGGCGCGGCCAAAAACCCACGGTTTCTCGTCGCACTCATCAGCCGAACCTCTGGGCACCATGTCAGACCTTCTGCCTTCCGCCGATGTCCGCCCCACCGTTCCGGGTGGATATCGTGTGCTCGCGCGAAAATACCGCCCGCAGAATTTCGCCGACCTGATCGGCCACGGGCCCATGGTCCAGACGCTGAAAAACGCCTTCGAGACGGGCAGGGTGGCGCAGGCCTGGATGCTGACCGGCGTTCGCGGTGTGGGCAAAACCACCACGGCCCGCATTTTGGCGCGCGCGCTCAATTACGAGATTCCCGGCGAGGTTGACCGGCCGTCGGTGGATCTTTCCGTCGAGGGCATCCATTGTCGCGCCATCATGGAAGGCCGGCATGTCGATGTGATCGAAATGGACGCGGCCTCGCATACCGGCGTCGGCGACGTCCGCGAGATCATCGAGGCGGCCCGCTACAAGCCGGTTTCGGCCAGGTACAAAGTCTACATCATCGACGAAGTGCACATGCTCTCCACGGCGGCATTCAACGCGCTGTTGAAAACGTTGGAGGAGCCGCCGGAGCACGTAAAATTCGTTTTCGCGACTACAGAAATTCGCAAAGTTCCGATCACGGTGCTGTCGCGCTGTCAGCGGTTCGACCTGCGCCGGATCGAGACGGCCGTTCTGGCCGATCACCTCGCCAAGGTCGCGGCGGCCGAAACCGTTGCCATTGAGGACGAAGCGATCGGCCTGATCGCGCGGGCGGCGGAAGGCTCGGTTCGCGACGGGCTGACGATCCTCGATCAGGCAATCGCCCATGGTGGCGGGGCCGTTTCGGCCGAAACCGTGCGCGCCATGCTGGGTCTTGCCGACCGCACCCGCGTCATCGACCTGTTCGAGGCCCTGATGAAGGGCGATGTGGCGGGGGCGCTGAAGGAGCTTTCCGAGCAGTATGACACCGGCGCGGATCCCGCTGTGGTGCTCTCCGATCTCGCCGCCTTCGTGCATCTCGTCACGCGGATGAAGCATGTGCCGGCGCAAGCGGGCGATCCCGCGCTGACCGAGGCGGAACGGACGCGGGGTAAGAGTTTTGCCGAGGGACTTTCGGTGCGCGTTCTCTCACGCGCTTGGCAGTTGCTGCTCAAAGGCATCGCCGAGGTTCAGTCGGCGCCCCGCCCGCTGCCTGCGGCCGAAATGGTGCTCGTGCGCCTAGCCTATGCCGCCGACCTGCCGACGCCGGACGAGGCGATCCGGCAATTGCGTGAAGGGATCGGCGGCCCCGCGCCAGGGAGTGCGGCATCTGGCGGTGGCATACGGAATGGTCCGGGACCGGGAGGCGGGCCGCAAGCGGTCATCACCGGCGGCGTTTCTGGCGCAACATCGGCCGCGCGCATGCCATCGCAGCGGGCCGAGCCGGCCGGCATTACGCTTTCGAGCTTGGAAGACGCGGTTAAGCTCGCCGAGAAAAACCGCGACGTCGCGCTCAAGATCGCCTTGGAGCGCCATGTCCGGATCGTGCGGTTCGAGGACGGACGCATCGAGTTCATCCCCGTTGCCGGCGCCAATCCGGGGCTGGCGGGCGAGATCGGGCGCAAGCTGTCCGCCTGGACCGGCAAGCGTTGGATTGTCGCGGTTTCCCAAGGCGAAGGCCCGCAGACGCTGCATGAACGGGCCGAGGCGAAGCGGTCGCGGTTGCTTGATGATGCGCGGGCCGACCCGGTGGTTTCAGCGGTGCTGAGGCAGTTTCCGGGCGCGGAGATCGTGGACGTTCAGTTTCCGCCCGAGGCGGCGAAAACTCCGTCCGGCGCACCGTCTTGGGCGGTGGCTCAGGACATAGGCTTTGACGGTGCCTTCGATCCGGGGATTGACGACGGGCTCGATGATCCCCTAACCGAGTTCGACGATTGATCAAGAGTGAGGACGCGTGATGTTCGGCGATCTCGGCAAGATGATGAAGCAGGCCCAGCAGTTGCAGTCGAAGATGGCCGAGGCGCAGGAAGAGATTCAGCGCATCGAGGCCAGCGGGACGGCAGGCGGCGGACTGGTGACCGTGACGCTATCGGGCAAGGGCGATCTGCGGGGCGTCAAGGTCGACCCGTCGCTGGCGAGCGGTGACGAGATTGAAATTTTGGAAGACCTGATCGTGGCCGCCCATGCCGACGCCAAGGGCAAGGTGGACGCGGCATTGGCCGAGCGCATGGCCGAGGTGACCGGCGGCCTGCAATTGCCGGCGGGTCTGAAGCTGCCGTTCTGAAATGGGTTGGAGAATGCCGACCGGGAGGCTAGGTCGACCGCGAGCAATCGTCCGATGAGCCTCTTAAACCCGTTGGAGATACCGCCCCGAACCCTTTGCCATCGTGCCCGGGGGGTGCTTCGCGGCCGGCAAGGCAAATTAGGATAACGCCGCGCCGATCGTCAATCATCGGGCACGGCTTCCAAATCAGCTTCCTGTCGCTTTAAAGGGATGGATCGGCTTTAAATGGCCCGCCGCGTCACAGGACCCGAGATCGAGCGGCTGATTCAGTTGCTCGCCCGCCTGCCCGGCCTTGGGCCGCGTTCCGCCCGGCGCGCGGCGTTGCAGCTTGTGAAGCGCAAGGATCAGCTCTTGATTCCGCTGACGGAGGCGCTGGGACGGGTTCGCGATAGCGTTAAGGTCTGCTCGACCTGCGGGAACGTGGATACATCCGACCCTTGCGTGGTCTGCACCGATCCGACGCGTGATCCGAGCGTGATTGTGGTGGTTGAGGACGTCTCGGACCTTTGGGCGCTGGAACGATCCGGAGCGGTTACAGCGCGCTATCACGTGCTCGGCGGCGTGTTGTCGCCCTTGAACGGGATCGGACCGGACGATCTGACCATCGGCGATTTGATCCAGCGTGCGCATGACCCGGCCGTGAAGGAAATCATCCTTGCGGTGAACGCCACCGTCGACGGCCAGACGACCGCGCATTACGTGACGGACCGGCTCTATGGGCTGGACGTCAAGGTGTCGCGGCTCGCGCATGGCGTTCCGGTGGGCGGCGAACTCGACTATCTCGACGAAGGCACGCTGGCCGCGGCGATCCGGGCACGAACGCCGTTCTGATTAGGCCAGCCGCAGATACCAGTGAAAATCCCGGTCGGTGATCTCCCCGAAGAAACGGTCGCATTCGGCTTCCTTGATGGTGAGGAAGACGTCGGCGAAGCGTGGGCCGAGGCGGCGCTTCAGGAATTCCGATTGGCGGGCCGCGCGCAGGGCCTCGGGCCAATGGCGGGGCAGGGACGGCGGAATTTGCTCATAGCCGTTGCCGGTGATGGGCTCAGACGGTTCAAGGCCGCGTTCGACGCCTTCGAGCATGCCGGCGAGAACGGCAGCAAGCACCACATAGGGGTTGGCGTCCGCGCCGCAAACGCGGTGTTCGAGATGGCGCGTTGCGGGCGGGCCGGCGGTGACGCGGATCGGCACTGAGCGGTTATCCATGGCCCAGGCCGGGCCGACGGGGGCGTAGGAGTTCGGCTTGAAGCGGCGATAGCTGTTGGCGTTCGGCGCGAAGAGGGCCATCGCTTCGGCCATGGTGGATTCCAGGCCGGCGATGGATTGGCGGAGCAGCGTGTTGCCGGCGGGCTCGTCACCGGCGAAGAGGTTCCGGCCGTTATCATCAGCGAAGCTAACGTGGAGATGAGTGCCGGAGCCGGCGAATTCCGCGTAGGGCTTGGCCATGAAGGTGGCGAGATAGCCGTGGCGCTCCGCGACACCCTTGACGAGGCGCTTCCACAAAATGGCGTCGTCCGCCGCCCGCATCGGGTCGGTGCGGTGTTCAAGCACGATTTCGAGCTGACCGGGCGAATACTCCGAGATCAGCGTGCGGGCGGGCAGACCGGCGAGATCGGCAGCGCGGTAGACGTCGTCGAGGAAGGGCGCGAAGTCGGCGAGATCCTGGACGAGATAGGCTTGGAGCTCGCTTTGGCGGAAGCCGTTGGGAGCGGTGGGGGGAACCGCCTTGCTCTCGGCGGCGGCGCGGCCGTCGAGGAGGTAGAATTCCAGTTCGACGGCGCAGACCGGGTAGATGCCCTTGGCGTGGCAGGCCTCGACGACACGGGCGAGGGCGTGGCGGGGGTCGGCCTCGGAGCCGCTGCCGTCGCGCTCATAGGATGTCAAGATGAACTGGCCGGTCGGGACCGCGCGCCAGGGGGAATGGGTCAGCGTGCTGGCAACCGGCCGGCACACCCGGTCGCTGTCACCCTCTTCCCAGACAAGGCCGGTTTCCTCAACGTCGGCGCCCTTGATATCGAGCGACAGGATCGAGCAAGGAAGCGGCCGGCCGTTCTTGTAAGCGCCGAGGATTTCGGAGCGGCGCAGCACCTTGCCACGCTGAACACCGGAGCTATCGGTGATGAAGCACTCAAACTGGACGACCTCGGGATGATCGGCGAGGAAGCGCTCGGCTTCCGACACATCGGCGATTTGAACGGCGGACATAAAGGTCACCCGGTGAGTGCGCTGAGCGCTTCGTCGAAGGCGGCGACCAGGCGGGCCACATGGGCCGGGGTCGTCGCGGGCGAAACGAGCGTCATGTTATGGAAGGGCGTGACGAGAACGTCCCGGTTGAGAAGAAAGAGATGGATCGCGCCTTCGAGCGCATGATCCACCGACGCCGCAGCTTCCGCGCCATCGCGAAGCGGGGTTGGCGAGTGCACGATTTCAGCGCGGGCGCCAAGCTGCGTGACGGACCAGGGCAGGCCGTGGCGGCGGATCGCACCGGCAAGCCCGCCGGCCAGATCGGTGGCGAGCGCCAGCATGTGCTCGTAAGCCGCGTCGGTCATGACCTCTTCGATCGTGGCGCGCATGGCGGCAAGTTGGAGCATGTTTCCAGACAGCGTGGTGCCGATGCCGGAGTAACCGGCGGGTCGGCGGGCATTAGCCTCGCGCATGCCGGCTTCCACGGCGGCGGTGAAACCGAAAACCGCAGCCGGCAGGCCGCCTGCGATCGGCTTTCCCGCGACCAGAAAATCCGGCTTCAAGCCATGCGCCTTGGCATAACCGCCTCGTGCGGTGGAAATCGTATGCGTTTCATCAAGGCAGAGCAGCGTACCGGCGCGCCGGCAGACAGTGACCAGGGCGTCGAGATAGCCGGGACTTGGAAGAACCATGGCCGTATTGGTGAGCGCAGGTTCGGTGAGAACGAGCGCGACGTCGCCCGAAGCAAGGGCTTCTTGGAGCGCGGCGATATCGTTGAAGGGTAGCGAGAGGGTGGTTGCCGATATGTCGGTGACCTGTCCGAGCAGGCCGGGCCGATTGACGGTGCGGCCGTCGCGGCGCGTGACGAACACGTCGTCGACCTGGCCGTGATAGCAGCCTTCGAAGACCGCGATCTTCGGCCGGCCGGTAATGGCGCGCGCCCAGCGGATCACCGCCCGGTTCGCGTCGGAAGCGGTCTGGGTGACCTGCCAAAACGGCAGGTCGAAGAGGGCGGCGAGGCCGGCGCCGACGGCGGCTGTATCCTCAGAAGGCATCATCGTGGTGAGGCCGCGGGTTGCGGCCTCGCGAAGGGCGGCCGCGACCGGTTCAGGGGAGTGCCCGAACATGGCGCCGGTGTCGCCGAGGCAAAAATCGGCAAGGCGATGGCCATCCGCGTCGATCACCTCCGCGCCCGAGGCCGACGCAACGGAAAGCGGGAAGGGCGTTCCCCAGTCATTCATCCAATGGAGGGGAACACCGCCTGGAAAATGCGCCCCGGCCGTTTGCGAGAGAATTTGCGAGCGCGGATTGCGAGCAACGAACCGGTCGCGTTCGGCCGCGATCAGGCGAGAAACCGTATCGTTTGGGAAGGCTGCACTGGACATGAGGACGACCGACTTTCCACTCGTGTTTCGAAGGCTTCTCCGGATCAATAGGACGCTGTCAGGCGGCGGTTTTTGGCGATCTGGTCGAGGGCGGTGAGATCGGCTAGGAAGTCGGGAATCCAACTCAGCGGCAACATATTCGGGCCGTCCGAGGGGGCGTTGTCCGGATCGTCATGCGCCTCGGCGAAGACGGCCGCGCAGCCGACAGCCACGGCGGCGCGGGCAAGGGTCGGCGCGAAATCGCGCTTGCCGCCCGACGAGGTGCCCCGCCCGCCCGGTTCCTGCACCGAATGGGTAGCGTCAAAAACGGTGGGATACCCCGTTTCAGCCATGATCGGCAGCCCGCGAAAATCACTGATCAGCGTGCCGTAGCCGAACGAGGTACCGCGATCGCAAAGCAGGATCTTTTCATTGCCCGTGGACGCGATCTTGTCCGCGACGTTGGCCATATCCCAGGGGGCGAGAAACTGGCCCTTTTTGACGTTGATGCCGCAGCCGGTTTCGCCGGCGGCGATCAGGAGATCGGTCTGGCGGCAGAGGAAGGCTGGAATCTGGATGATATCCACGACTCCGGCGGCGCGGCGGGCCTGCTCTATGTCATGAATGTCGGTCAGGACGGGGCAGTCGAAGGTGTCTCGAACTTCAGCCAGAATGGCAAGACCCGCATCGATGCCGATGCCGCGCTGGCCCTTGAGGGAGGTTCGGTTGGCTTTGTCGTAGGAGGCCTTGAACACGAAGGGAATGCCGGCGGCCTTCGCGGCGCCCGCCAAAACACCGGCGATCGCCAGCGCGTGCTCGCGGCTCTCGATTTGGCATGGACCGGAAATCAACACGAGCGGCGCGTCGTTGGCGAATGTGAGGTTCCGAATCTGGACCGGCTTCTGCCTCGCTTTGACGGCCATGGGTTGATTTTCCTGTTCGCGTGCGTGGCTCTTGCCTGCGCTGTGCCGTGTCATAGCGCGGCCCATACCCTATCCGCAATCGCTGCCTTAATGCGCTTTGATCCGCCCGATTTGATGAGGTGTTCGGGTTGGATGTCTATTACATGCATGTTTTGTTATCTCTGTGACATAGGCGATTAACCGGCTGTTAATCATGCTCCTTATTCTCTTGTTAAACTCTCGGGATTGGCGGACCTTGAATCCGTGATTCGAAAGCGGGGAACGGCCGGGCCCTGAATTTGATCCGGCATTTTGGAAGTCTCAATGGTCGGTCCCTTGGATCATCGTTCCGGCGGTTTAGGAGGGCTTCGGCCGTCCGGGCGCCTTCAGGTCGTCAGCGGATCGACGTTTGCGCCCGCCCGCCGGGCTATCAGCGTGCTTTATGTCGAAGACGATGCGGACGACGTCTATCTGCTCGGGCGCCAGCTTGAGCATCTGTCGTCGTTCCAGGCCGAATACGTCCACACGCCCACCCTTTCCGCCGCCCGTTCGATGCTGGCGCGGCACCGGTTCGACATTGTTTTGTGCGATTTCTGGCTCGGAAGCGAGACCACCATCGCCCTGATCGACGAACTCAAGTCGTCGATGGCCTCCTGCCCGGTCGTGCTCGTGTCGTCGCTTGAAAATGATGATATCGAGCTGATCGGCCGACGCGCTGGTGCGGCCGGTTTCGTGGCCAAGGCCGACCTCTCGGCAGCATCGCTGGAACGGATTTTCAGCACCCTTCTCAATGCCGACGAGACGAACGCGGACGTCGCGCCGGACAGCGGCGGCGTTTCGCAATGGCTGAAGGCGCTTCTTCGTAGCCTGGACCGGGTCCACGCCGCATCCGCGCTTGCCAAGCGGGAACCGGATGCGGAGCTTAGCGATGCGCATGCCATGCTCGACTATATCCTGTCGAACTCGGCTGAAATCCGCGAGGACGTGATCGACAAGCTCGCCGGACTACAGCGGGCGACGCGCGCGGGTGCCACCACCATGCGCTTTGACGCCGTGCCCTATCTCATCGATGCCGTGAGGGCGCTTGGCGCCAAGGGAAAGTGCGCAGGCGCTGTCGAATTCACCGCACCGCTGGTGCCCATCCTGATTGAAACCAGCCCCACGACATTCGGCGACCTCCTTCAGGGTTTCTTCGCCGAGGCGACCGA
The DNA here is from genome assembly GCA_051861205.1 of Oharaeibacter sp. Classification (GTDB taxonomy): domain Bacteria; phylum Pseudomonadota; class Alphaproteobacteria; order Rhizobiales; family Pleomorphomonadaceae; genus JBHYDC01. The sequence continues at coordinate 54,006 of JBHYDC010000002.1, read as the reverse complement.
TTTCGTGGCGGCGGGTACCGGTGTTCGGGTTCTGCCAAGCGTGCGATCCGGCTTTCTGCATCTGGAGATGCTGGCGGATCCGCTGACATCGAGCGAGCCGGCGGACGGGGAAGCCCGTACGCAGGCCGCAGCGGCGGCGCGGCGCTTTCTGATCGAGACGCTGGCCCGCGCATCCGGTGGGCTGGCGGATTTTGCCGATGACGCACCAAAGTGCGGCCTTGCCGGCCGGCTACAGATCCCGCTGCGGCTGGCTGTCTGAACCTCTGACACGCCGCCCACCGGAATCGGCAGCCTCTGTTTTCATCAGCGGCGGCTTTTCAGAAAATCGAGGCCCTCACCGATGAGGTTCGGGTCGGTTTCGCCAATAGCATCGAGATTCTTGCCATCATAATCGACAAGCCTCAGAACATGCCGGATCGCGTTCAAGCGGGCCCGTTTCTTGTCGTTGGCGTGAATCACGATCCAGGGTGACAGCTTCGTGTGGGTGGCCTTCAGCATTCGGTTTCGGGCCTTGGTGTAGTCGTCCCAATGATCGAGCGCCTTGAGGTCGATCGGCGAGAGCTTCCAGATCTTCAAAGGATCGTGGCGCCGGTCATGAAAGCGCTTCAGTTGCATCTCGCGGCCGATGTCGAGCCAGAACTTGACGAGGATGAGGCCGTCCTCGATCAGCATATCCTCGAAACTCGGCACGGCCTTGAGGAAGCGGTTGCTTTCCTCAGGCATACAAAATCCCATGACACGCTCGACGCCCGCCCGGTTGTACCAAGACCGGTCGAAGAGAACGATCTCGCCGCTGGTCGGCATCTCGGCGACATAGCGTTGAAAGTACCACTGACCGCGCTCGGTATCGCTCGGCTTGGGGAGAGCCACGGCGCGTGCGGAACGCGGGTTCATGAAGGCTTTGAAGGTCGCGACCGTACCACCCTTGCCTGCGGCGTCGCGCCCTTCCAGGAGCACGACGACACGCGCACCGGCTTCACCGACCCATTTTTGAAATTTCACCAGTTCGATCTGGAGGAGCCGAAGCTGTTCCTCATAAACCTTGGTCTTGATCGTCGCTTCGTAGGGATAACCGCCGGAGGCAAGGGCGCGATCGGCGATCTCAGGGGGAAGCACGGGATTGTCGAGATCGAAGCAGGTATTCTCGACGTCGATCACCGGGGCATCGGGGGCCTGTGCCGCGAGAACCGCCGCGCCTTCGCGCAGCGCCAATGCCTCGGGATCGACACCCAGCCGGGATAGATCGATCGGACCGCCCTCAATGCGCGACGGGCGCGTTTCGCGGTCCGCCTTTTTCGCCTTCTTGGCCACGAGACGCCCTCCCGTTACATGTTGGTTGTGCCGGGATGCTATCAGGTTCGGCATGATACTGGCGAGATTCGCCCGGAGGCGGTATGAGCGACGAAGTCCGGGGTGAACAGATCGATGCCACGGATGAAATGAGCGATCGCCTGTCCGTGCGGTTCCGGTCCTTAGCGATCGTTTTGTCGGTAGGTGCCGTGCTGGCCCTTGCGGCGTGGGCGCTGTTCGCCGTTCCAGCGCTCGCCGCTTTTACCGGGTGGTGCCTGCTTGCCGTCGCCTTGCTTTTGGCAGGCCCGCCCGCGCGGAGTGTTCCGAGTAGTCCAAACCGCGTGAAAACACAGCGGTCCATTTGGCCGGACGGCAGCATGCGGCTGGTCGTCGATGCCTTGGACGACCCGTGCTTCCTGACGGACGGTAGCGGCATCGTTCGCTATCAGAACAAGGCGGCGACAGGCCGTTTCGGCACGGCACGGCCGGGCGATCCGCTGTCCTTCAAGCTTAGAGTGCCCGAACTTCTGTCGGCGGTTGACCGGGCTGCACGGGGCGAGCGTCTCGAAACCGTGCGGTTTTCCGAGCGTGTTCCAACAGAACGGCTTTACGCGGCGACCGTGACGCCCATTCGCGTGCCGCGCCGGGACGGAAAACCGCGCGATATCGCCGATTTTGTCCTCGTGCGCCTCAATGACGAGACGGAATTGATGCGTACCGACCGGATGCGCTCTGATTTCATCGCAAATGCCAGTCACGAACTCCGTACGCCGCTGGCTTCCCTCATGGGCTTTGTGGAAACGCTGCTCGGACCGGCCAAAAACGATTCGGTCAACCGCGAACGATTCCTGAAGATCATGCTCGATCAGGCTCACCGGATGGCACGCCTGATCGACGATCTGCTGTCGCTCAGCCGGATCGAGATGAAGGCTCACCTTCAGCCCGACACGCCGGTCGACCTCGGGCTCGTCGTGGCTCATGTCGCGGAAATTCTCTCGCCGATCGCATTGGAAGCCGGTGTGACCCTGACGAAAGACCTGACCGAAGAAGCGGCGATCGTTCGGGGTGACCGGGACGAATTGATTCAGCTTGTGACAAATCTGGTCGAGAACGCGATCAAATACGGTCGTTCAGGCGGGCATGTCAGGCTCGCCCTGCATCCGGAGGCAGGCACGGACGGGCAATCCGGCGTCGCGATCACGGTAGCCGATGATGGACCTGGAATCGCGGCCCAGCATCTTCCGCGCCTCACCGAACGTTTTTACCGGGCTGATGCCGAGACAAGCAAACGCCAGAAGGGAACCGGCCTCGGGCTTGCGATCGTGAAGCACATCGTCAACCGGCATCGGGGCCGGATGACGATCCGCTCGACCGTGGGCGAGGGCACGACGGTAAGTGTTCAACTGGATAGGACGCTGGGGTGACAGTGGAGTTGTTCCAGAATAAATCCTCTTTATATCAATGGTATAGACTGTCACATAAACGTTGGGTGAGCGTCATATAAGGGTCGCCGGCAGGCTTCTATTCTGCGGCGCGTTGGCGGACGGGACCCGTGGGGGACTGACGTCGCGCGAACCAGTTCCAAACAGGGAGAATTCCCCTTGAAAATCGCACTCATCGCCAGCTCGGTCGTTCTGGCTGCCGCGACCCTCGCAACCGGTGCCGCAGCGCGGGATCAGATCCGGATCGTCGGTTCTTCTACCGTTTTCCCTTATTCGCAGGCGGTCGCGGAGCAATTCTCCAACGCGACGGGCATGGCCGCTCCGGTTGTCGAATCCACCGGCACGGGCGGGGGGTTCAAATCATTCTGTGGTGGCGTTGGTGTTGATTTCGCCGATATCACCGGCGCATCGCGCGCGATCAAGGAGTCTGAAGTCAAGGCCTGCGCTGAATCCGGCGTGACCTCGATCACGGAGATCCTCCTCGGCTACGACGGCCTGTCGATCGCCCATTCGCGCGCCGGCCAGCCGATCAACTTGACGAAGGCTCAAATCTTCCAGGCTCTCGCCGCTAAGGTCGAGAAGGACGGCCAGATCATCGACAACCCCTATAAGGCGTGGAATGAGATCGATCCGGCGTTGCCGGCCGAGCCGATCACCGTATTCGGCCCGCCGCCGACTTCGGGCACACGCGACGCCTTCGTCGAACTCGTGATGCATCCAGGCTGCGACGCGTTCGAAGCCATCAAGGCTCTTGAAGGCGATGCCAAAAAAGAAGTTTGCGAGCGCATGCGTCAGGATGGTCCCTTCGTGGAAGCCGGCGAAAATGACAACCTGATCGTCCAGCGTCTCGAAGCCGATCCGACATCGCTTGGTATTTTCGGATACTCGTTCCTTTACGAGAACCAGGACAAGCTGGTCGGCACCAGCGTCGACGGTGTCACACCCTCGACCGAAACGATTGCGGACGGCTCCTACCAGGTGTCGCGTCCGTTGTTCATCTACGTTAAGAACGCTCATCGGGCGGTGATCGCGGGCCTCGACGACTTCCTGAAGGAGTACACCTCCGAGGCGGCCTTCGGCGAGGAAGGCTACCTGACGGAGCGCGGCTTGATACCGCTGGCTCCGGAAAAGCGCGAAGAGGTCCGCAAGGCTACCCTCGAAGCCATTCCGATGGCCTCGAACTAAAACAAAGACGAACGGCGCGTCTCAAAGGCGCGCCGTTCTCTACAGCATCGGTGATTTCTCAGGCGGCGTTCAAGGCCGCCGCCAGTCTTCTAAAAACTGATCGGGGACGATCTTGGTCACCTATGCTCTTGTGTTTATCGCTGTCCTGTCGCTGGTCGGATATTGGGTCGGCCGAGCAACGGGTGCCCGTTTGTCGATCGCCGGCGGTGACAAGGTGCACTCCTTGCCGAACTATCACGGCGCCTTCGTGGCGATCTGGGTCGGCTTGCCCGCCATTTGCCTCTGCCTCTTCTGGATCTCCCTCCAAGGAAGCGTGCTCGATCAGCTGCTGCTTTCCACGATGCCGGAAGGACTGACGAGCGGAAAGTCGGCCGCAGAGCTGGCGTTGGTCATTTCCGAGGTGAAGAATGTGGCCGCCGGTCGGCTTTTTTCGGAACCGACGCCGGATATCGAGGCTGCCGCCGCCCGGCTGAATAGCTGGTCGTCCATCGCCGAGCGCGCGATGCTCGCGGCTCTCGCCTGCGTCATGGTCGTGTCGCTGCTCTTCACCCGGTCCATGCTGCGCGCTCGCTTTCGCGCCCGCAATGTGGTGGAGCAAACCCTTTCGGGACTGATGATCCTCAGCTCCGTGATCGCTGTTCTCACCACACTCGGCATCGTCGTGTCGCTGGTCTATGAAGCGGCGGCGTTCTTTCGGATGGTCCCGATCAGCGAGTTCCTGTTCGGCTTGAAATGGGAGCCGCAGATCGCACTGCGGGCCGATCAGGTTGCCGGACAAGGGGCATTTGGCGCGATTCCGGTTTTTGCCGGCACCCTGCTCATTTCCAGCATCGCGATGCTCGTGTCAGTGCCGATCGGCCTCTTCACCGCCATGTATCTGGTCGAATACGCGAACCACAAAGTTCGGGCAGTGGTGAAGCCGATCCTGGAAATCCTGGCGGGTATTCCTACAGTCGTATTCGGTTTCTTCGCCATCCTCGTCGTTGCCCCAGCGGTGCGCGACTTTACGGGCAGCCTCGGGCTCACAACCTCCTCCAACAGTGCACTCGCGGCGGGTCTCGTGATGGGAATCATGATCATCCCGTTCGTGTCGTCCCTGTCGGACGATGCGCTACGTTCCGTGCCGCGATCGATGCGCGACGGGTCTCTGGCCCTCGGTGCGACGCCTGCGGAAACCTTGGTCAAAGTGCTGTTGCCGGCCGCCCTTCCGGGCATCATGGGCGGCGTGCTCTTGGCTGCCAGCCGAGCGATCGGCGAAACGATGATCGTGGCGATGGCCGCCGGACTGATCGCAACGTTGACGATCAATCCACTCGATTCGGTCACCACCGTTACCGTTCAGATCGTCACGCTGCTGACCGGCGACTCCGAATTCGACAGCCCGAAGACACTTGCCGCTTTCGCGCTCGGGCTTGTGCTTTTCGTGGTCACCCTGTCCTTGAACGTTATCGCCCTCACCATCGTGCGCCGCTTCCGCGAACAGTACGACTGATCGTCGACGGAGACTTGAGAGATGTCGGACATCGCACTGCCCAAGTCCGTGGACCGGGCGTCGACAGCGTCGCAAAGCTGGCGAAAGCGCCGCAACGCCGCCAATCTGCGGCTCCAGATCTATGGAATTGCGGCGATCGGAATGGCGGTCGGCCTTCTCGGCCTGCTGTTCATTTCTCTGATCGCGAGCGGTTACACCGCGTTTGTCCAAACGCACATTCGGGTCGATTTTCCGATCGCGGCAAAGCATGTTTCGGCCGATGCGCCGGCGGACGGAAACTACCGGGCCATTGTCAAGGATGCGCTGGCGACCATCTTCCCGGAGGTCACCAAACCCGCTGACCAGCGGCTGCTTGGCCAGATTCTGACGAACAACACGCAGTTCTTCGTGCGCGACGCCGTGGTGGCCGATCCTTCTGTGATCGGCGGCACGCTGACCTTGTCGATCCCGGCGTCCGATCCGTTCGATCAGCTCAACAAGGGCGTGATCGATCGCACCCTGCCGCCAGATCAGCGCCGCGTTTCGGACGCGCAGATCGCCTGGTTCGACTTACTCGTGGAACAGGACCGCGTTTCGGCGCCGTTCAACTGGGCGCTGCTGACGGCGCCGAACAGCCGGTTTCCGGAGCTGGCAGGTCTCTCCGGCGCGATCGTCGGCTCGGCTTTGACGTTGCTGGTGACCTTCATCTTGAGCTTCCCGATCGGGATCGCTGCTGCCGTCTATCTTGAAGAATTCGCGCCGAAAAACCGCTGGACCGACCTCATCGAAGTTAACATCAACAATCTGGCGGCCGTGCCGTCGATCGTGTTCGGCTTGCTTGGCCTCGCCGTATTCCTGAACATGGCGGGGTTGCCCCGATCAGCCCCGCTCGTTGGCGGCTTGGTGCTGGCGCTGATGACGCTTCCGACGATGATCATCGTGACCCGCGCCGCACTCAAAGCCGTGCCTCCCTCGATCCGCGAGGCGGGTCTTGCGATGGGGGCGTCGAAGCATCAAGTCGTCATGCACCATGTGCTGCCGCTGGCGATGCCGGGAATTTTGACCGGAACCATCATCGGCATGGCTCATGCGCTCGGCGAAACCGCGCCGCTGCTCCTGATCGGCATGAACGCCTTCATCACCAGCGAGCCCGGCGGCGTGATGGACGCGGCAACGGCCCTGCCCACACAGATCTTCATCTGGGCTGATAGCCCGGAGCGCGGATTCGTGGCGCGCACAGCGGCTGGAATTCTGGTTTTGCTCGGCTTCCTGGTGATCATGAACGGCATCGCCGTATTCCTTCGCCAGCGGCTGGAACGGACTTGGTAACGCCTTCCCATTCCCTGTTTTCGTAATTGAGGTTGCCCATCATGGCGCTCGCCGCAGAGACACTGGTCGAACAACCGATCGGGATCACGACGACGGTTCGCACCGCGGACTCCAAACCAAGGCCGGTCAAGGTCCGTACGCAAGACGTGAAGGTATTCTACGGCACCAAGCAGGCGCTGTTCGGCATAACCGTCGACATCGCCGAGAAGGCCGTAACCGCCTTCATCGGGCCGTCCGGCTGCGGCAAGTCGACGTTCCTGCGGTGCTTCAATCGTATGAACGACACGATCGTGGGCGCGCGGGTGGAGGGTTCGATCCTGCTCGACGGCCGGGATGTGTATGATCCCGATCTCGATGTGGTGGAACTGCGTGCGCGCGTCGGCATGGTGTTCCAGAAGCCGAATCCGTTTCCGAAATCCATCTTCGAGAACGTCGCCTATGGACCGCGCATCCATGGGCTCGCCAAGTCCAAGGCGGATCTGGAAGATATCGTGGTCACGAGCCTTCAGAAAGCATCGCTCTACAACGAGGTGAAGGACCGCCTGAGCGAGCCGGGCACCGGCCTTTCCGGCGGCCAGCAGCAGCGGCTGTGCATTGCACGCGCAATCGCGGTTTCGCCCGACGTGATCTTGATGGACGAGCCCTGTTCGGCCCTCGACCCGATCGCCACCGCCAAAGTGGAAGAACTGATCGACGAGCTTCGCGCCAACTTCACCATCGTGATCGTGACGCACTCGATGCAACAGGCGGCCCGCGTTTCGCAGCGCACCGCCTTCTTCCACCTCGGCTATCTCGTGGAAGAAGGTCCGACCGACCACATCTTCACGAACCCGCTGGAAAAGCGGACCCAAGACTACATCACCGGCCGCTTCGGCTGACGCTGGAGAGGCAACATCCGCCGGCCCGTCCGATCGCTCTTGATCGGCGCCGCGGTGAGGAGGTTTCCATGGAACACACAGTCTCCGCCTATGAGCAGGAACTGCGCGGGCTTGCCGGGCGGATCGCGGAAATGGGCGGCATCGCCGAACATCTCGTCGGCGACGCCGTGACAGCGCTGACACGGCTCGATACGGCCATCGCGCAGACCGTGATCGCAGACGACATCCGGCTCGACCGGCTTCAGCGCGATACGGAAGAACGAGCGATCCTGATCATCGCCCGCCGGCAACCTATGGCCTCGGATCTGCGCGAGATCGTGGCCGCGCTGCGCATCTCCAACGATTTGGAGCGGGTTGGCGATCTCGCCAAGAACATCGCCAAGCGCGTGATCGCGATCAACGGATCATTTCCGCATAAACAACTGATAACCGGCGTGGAGCACATCGCCGAGATTGCGCTCGAACAGCTGAAAGACGTGCTCGACGCCTTCGCCAACCGTGACGACGCGGCCGCCAAGCATGTGCGCGAGCGTGACGATGAGATCGACGCGCTCTACACCTCGCTTTTCCGCGAGCTCCTGACCTACATGATGGAGGATCCGCGCAACATCACGCTCTGCACGCATCTTCTGTTCTGCGCCAAGAACATCGAGCGGATCGGCGACCACGCCACCAACATCGCCGAAACCGTGCATTACGTTGTGACGGGGCAAGCCTTCGAGGACGAACGTCCGAAGTCCGATCGAAGCAGCCTCGAAGCCGTCCCCACCTCCGAGTGACAGGGCCAAGCGCATCATGCCGAAGGTGTTGATCGTCGAGGACGAGGAGCCGGTCAGCCTGCTCCTGCGCTACAACTTGGAAGCCGAAGGCTTCGAAGTCGAACAGGCCTTCCGGGGCGACGATGCGGAAGTGCGGCTGCGCGAAGTGACGCCGGACGTGCTGCTGCTCGACTGGATGCTGCCCGGAATTTCAGGCATCGAGCTTTGCCGGCGCCTGCGCATGAGGGCCGAGACCGAGCGGCTGCCGATCATCATGCTGACGGCACGTGGCGAGGAATCCGAACGGATCCGGGGCCTCGGCACCGGTGCCGACGACTATGTGGTGAAGCCGTTCTCGGTGCCCGAACTCGTGGCCCGCGTTAAGGCGATCTTGCGGCGGGCAAAGCCTGAAACCGTCACCAGCCTTCTGGCGGCGGGGGATATTGAACTCGACCGGGAAACGCACCGCGTGCGCCGCTCGGGCCGCGAGATTCATCTTGGACCGACCGAGTTCCGGCTGCTGGAGTTCCTGATGCAATCGCCAGGGCGGGTGTTCTCGCGCGAGCAATTACTGGATGGTGTCTGGGGTCATGACGTCTATGTCGACGAGCGGACCGTGGACGTGCATGTGGGCCGGCTGCGCAAATCGATCAACCGGGGCCGGGCAAAGGACCCCATCCGCACGGTGCGCGGCTCCGGATACGCCTTGGACGAGCAATTCGCCCGCTCCTGACGCGCTTTGCTTTGCGGCCAAGAGCGCGATAGTGTCCGGCCAATCTCCGGGACGGACCCGATCATGCTGGCAAACAAACGCATTCTCCTCGTGATCGGCGGCGGCATCGCGGCCTATAAGTTGCTGGACCTGATCCGGCGGCTGAAGGAGCGCGGTGCATCGGTGCGAGCGATCATGACCCGCGCCGCACAGGAATTCGTGACGCCGCTTAGCGTCGGCGCGTTGACAGGCGAGCGGGTGTTCACAGAGCTTTTCGATCTGACGGCCGAGCAGGATATCGGCCATATCCACCTTTCGCGGGAGGCCGATCTCATCATCGTGGCGCCTGCGACGGCCGATCTCATCGCCAAGATGGCGGGCGGGCATGCCGACGATCTTGCCTCGACCTGTCTTCTCGCCACCACGGTGCCCGTGATGGTGTGCCCGGCCATGAACCCCCGTATGTGGCTGCACCCAGCAACAGTGCGCAACGCGGCGCAGATCACAGCCGATGGCGTTACAATTGTCGGGCCGGCGGAGGGCAAGATGGCCGAGCGGGGCGAGGAAGGCCCGGGCCGGCTGACTGAGCCACTGGATATCGTCGCGGCCGTTGAAGCCTTTTTCGGCCGGACGGGACGGCTTGCAGGGATCCGGATGATCGTAACGTCTGGACCAACGCTGGAGCCGATCGACCCCGTCCGCTACATCGCCAACCGTTCATCCGGCCGCCAAGGCCACGCCATCGCGGCTGCGGCAGCGCGCGCAGGGGCGGACGTAACCCTCGTTTCGGGGCCGGTTTCGATCCCGGATCCGGCGGGCGTGAGCGTCGTGCATGTCGAGACCGCGCGGGAGATGATGACCGCCGTTGAAGCGGCATTACCGGCGGACGTTGCCGTCATGGCGGCGGCGGTCGCCGACTGGCGGGTTGTGGAAAGCCTGGAGACGAAGATCAAAAAGGACAAATCCGGGACCCCGCCCGCGCTCATGTTGACGGAAAACCCGGACATTCTCCAAACCATCGGTCACCATAGCAATCGGCCGCGTCTCGTGGTTGGGTTCGCTGCCGAAACAAATGATGTAATCGCGAATGGTCAGGCAAAGCTGGCGCGCAAGGGTGCGGATTTGATCGTGGCGAATGACGTGTCCTCCGGCGGCGGCGTCATGGGCGGGCCGCGCAACACCGTTCACCTGATCACAGCGACCGGCGTCGACTCATTGCCGACCTTGGAGAAAGAGGCGGTAGCGGAGCGACTGGTCGATCGGATCGCGGCCATGCTGGAGGCGAAAGCGTGACGACCGTTCGCGTGATGCGTCTTTCCCACGCCGCTGATTTGCCGCTGCCCGCCTATCAAAGCGTGGGGGCTGCGGGGCTTGATCTGGTGGCGGCTATCGAGGAGGCGATCAGCCTCGCACCTTTCCAACGCGCCATCGTACCGACCGGGCTCGCGATTGGACTGCCGCAGGGATTTGAGGGGCAGGTGCGCCCGAGATCCGGGCTTGCGGCCAAACACGGCGTTACCGTGCTGAACGCGCCTGGAACCGTGGATGAGGACTACCGTGGTGAGATCAAGGTCGTTCTTGTCAATCATGGATCCGAGGCCTTCCTCATTCACCGCGGCGACCGGATCGCGCAGCTCGTGATCGCGCCGGTAACGCGGGCTGAGCTTCTTGCCGTTGATAGTCTCGATGAAACCGCGCGGGGCGCCGGCGGCTTCGGATCGACGGGGCGGACCTGAAGCGACGGCTGAATGGAACGTTGTTCTCTTTGAAATCTGTTTATTGGATTAATCTTCTTCTTGTTGCAGCTTGGCACCGTTCAAGTGGCTGGCAGCGTTGAGGCGCCCGCGCTAGGATCGCGCCCGAAAATAAGCCAGCCTCCTGTCGAGGCTTGGTTCTGCCGGGAGATTGACCGAGATGTCCGACACCACGCGCCGCGGCCGCGGCAAGATCTACGACTCGATCATCGATACCGTCGGCGATACCCCCCTGGTGCGGCTGGACAAAATCGCCCGTGAAAAGGGTGTCGCGGCGAAGCTGGTCGGCAAGCTGGAATTCTTCAATCCGATTGCATCCGTCAAGGATCGCATCGGCGTTGCCATGATCGAGGCGCTGGAACTCGACGGCCGCATCAAGCCGGGTGAGACTACGCTGATCGAGCCGACCTCCGGCAACACCGGCATTGCGCTTGCCTTCGTGGCGGCCGCCAAGGGCTATCGTTTGATCCTGGTGATGCCGGAATCGATGTCGATCGAACGGCGCAAGATGCTCAAGCTGCTCGGCGCGGAACTTGAACTGACCGAGGCGGCCAAGGGCATGAAGGGCGCGATCGCCAAGGCCGAGGAACTCGTGCAGACCATTCCGGGCGCCGTGATCCCGCAGCAGTTCCAGAACCCGGCCAATCCGGAAATCCACCGCAAGACGACGGCGGAAGAGATCTGGAACGACACTGACGGCAATATCGATGCGTTCATCTCTGGCATTGGCACAGGCGGAACCATAACGGGCGCGGGCGAAGTTCTGAAGTCGCGCAAACCCGGACTGCGTGTTATCGCGGTGGAGCCAGTGGAAAGCCCGGTGCTTTCGGGCGGCACGCCTGGTCCCCATAAGATCCAAGGCATTGGCGCCGGCTTCGTGCCGGGCGTTCTGAACACCTCGGTCTATGACGAAGTGGTTCAAATTTCGTCCGATGAGGCGCTGACGACGGCGCGGTTGGTCGCCCGGCTTGAAGGCATTCCGGTCGGCATCTCGTCTGGCGCCGCGGTGGCAGCGGCGGTGAAGGTGGGCCAGCGGCCTGAGTTTGCGGGCAAGACGATCGTCGTCATCATCCCGTCCTTCGCCGAACGTTATCTCTCGACGGCGCTGTTCGACGGGCTCGCCTGATCAGGCCTGAGTTAACATCTGGGACGAGGCGGCCTGCGGTGCGGGCAGCCCGTCTTGGTGTGCTCGCTAGCTTTCAGGCCGTTTCCTGCGCCGCTATGGTGTCAGGCTTTGCAAAACTGGCGGCGAAGTGCAGAATCAGCTCGCCGACACTTCGATCATCGGCAAGACGCGCGGCTTCTTCGACCTCGAACCACTGCACGTCCCGCTGGCCTTTTTCCTGCCATTCGTCCAGCTCTTTCAGAACTTCGAGCCCGTAGACGTCGACGGTGACCGTGACGGTCTTTTTCGGAAATTGCTTGTCATAGATGAAGCGGCCGATCGGCTTCTTGCTGATGCGGCCAACCACACCGGCTTCTTCCATGGCCTCTGTTTCTGCGACTTCGGGGTTCTTAAGACCCTTGATCGGCCAGCCCTTTGGAATGATCCAGCGCCGCCGCTCGCGCGAGGTTACCAAGACGACGCGCATCGATCCATCTGCCTCCCGCCGGTAGGGGAGGGCGGCAACCTGCCGGAAGAGAGGAGTCTTTGCAGCCTTGGTGGCCTTCATCGTGGTCCAAAACCAATTCGAATCGCAATTTGAACATTAGAACCGATCTGGAGCGCTGCGGGGAAGAAACGCCATCATGCGTGCAAGCTTCTCGATCTTCGGCATCTGGATCGCGAAATCGACCTAGACGACGCCTGCACTGGGCCGAATTGCCGTGACGCTCGGCGCGTGGGCGGCAGGCCCACTCGCGTTCGTAGCATCGGCGACAATAAGCGTTTGCGCCCTTCGGTAAACCGCAGCCAACGCTCCGCGCAAGTTGCCGGTGGTCTCGTCCAACTCCGTGTGCATGGCAAGATCCGGTTGCTCCGGCCCGGCGCCAAAACCGAAGTCGCAGAGAATCACGGCGGCGCGGGGCAAACGACGACGGATGCGGCGTAGGGCATGGCGCTTCTGCGCTGTATTGGCCCCGAAGGTACAGAGACACGCGACTGCCGTGCGGGTGCCGGACAATTCGAATAGACGCCGGGCGGTCAGGGCATCCGCCGTTTCGGCCCGCGCGGGCACGCCATGCTTTGATATCAGCTTGGCCAGCATAAGCGCGGCGGCTTCGTCGAGCGCGCTCTCGCTGGCAAGGCAGACGACGGGCGTACCGGCTCGCCAGGGTTCCGGCAGATCATCCGCCTTCAATACGGGTAACTCCACCTCGTCGGGCGCAGCTTCAACCGCTGCTGCCGCCTCGACGTCTTCGGTGCGGGTTGCCTTAGACGGCTGGACGTCCTCGTAGATGTCGAGATCCTCGACGACTTCTTCCACGGTATCGCGGATGCGGGTCAGGCGGCCGGGTTCTAGAAGGCCTCGCTCTAGATCGGACTGGGCAAGGCGCAATCCGGGGATGGCAATGTTGTCGAAGTATTCCGACAGCGACCGTTCCTTCAAAAACTCCTCTGCCACGGTTGAAACCTCATTGGAGTCGCCCGCCAGCATGCGTTGGTAGAAGAGTTCAGGCGGCGAGAGAGCCGGGCGATCTCCCAGAATGACCTCAATGAAGCCGAGGCCTTTCACATGGCGACCGAGAACGACGAGGCAGACGGTCATAGGGGTGGCGAGGACAAGGCCGATCGGGCCCCAGAGCCAGGTCCAGAAGGTGGCTGAAACGACGATCGCCACGGGTGAGAGCCCGGTGGAGCGGCCATAGACCATCGGCTCGATGAAATGCCCGACGATGGGTTCCACCACCGCGAACAGCAAAGCAGTCTTGGCAAGCATGCCCCATCCAGGATCGACGGCGGCCGCCAGAACAAGCGGCATCGCGGCGCCGATAAACGCGCCGATGTAAGGCACGAAGCGCAGAACGCCGGCAAGAATGCCCCAAAGAGCCGCACTCGGCACACCTATCACCGTAAGCCCGAGGCCGATGACGAGGCCGAACAGACTGTTCAACCCAAGTTGCATGAGCAACAAACGGCTGAGGCGAATGGCTGCGTCATCGAGCGCCTTGGTGGTTTTTTGCAGATCGCCGGTGCCCATGAGCTTGATGAAGCGGTTTCGCAGATCCTCGCGCTGAAGGAGAATGAAGACCACGAAGATGATCACGATACCGGTGACCGCGAAGGGATGCAGAAGCGGCTGGACAACGGCTGTCAGCGTCTCAAGGGGGGCCCGAGGCGCTTCGTGCACGACGACGGCCACGGGCGCGGGCCCATCGGCCACCTCAAGCGACGACTGGGGAGCGGGTCGATCCAGCTCTTGGGAAAGCCGGCCGAGCACTTCGGAGGCTCGTTCCATGGCACCGCTCGTTCCCGCGGCGCCTTTGAGCGACACGATTTTATTGCGCATCGTTTCCTGGTAGCGGGGCAGGTCAGTAGCAAGCTGCGAGACCTGAGACGCCATCAGCCAGGCGAGCGTCGCCACGATCGTGAAAGCAAGCACCACGGACAGAGCAACGGCCAGGCCGCGCGGGACGTGGAGGCCGCGAAGCAGGCGGACGAGGGGCGCGAGTACGAAGCTCAGCAGCACAGCGAGCGCGATCGGCATGAAGATCTCGCGGCCAAAATAGAGCACGACCACGATGAGGACGCCGACGCCGAGAACCGTGAGCGGGTCCACCCCTTTGGCGCGAGAGACGTATCGGAATTTGCTCCCGCCAGATGGGATCTCGACCATGCCCGTACCGCCTCGCCACACCTGGGTTTCGCCGCTTCGGGGAAACTTGTCGCGGGCTAAAGCGGTTCCGGAGTTATCCGGGCTCTGACAGCCGTCTCTGCGGGAGTTTGCGAGCGTTCTTATCCCGTGAGGTCAGGCGGTCTTCTGGTCTGGCTCGGTTTCCTGGACATAGCGCAGCCAGATCGCACCTTGGCCGATGTCGGCGACGAAGGCTTGGTGGGCCGCTTCCTCAACCGGCGAGAGGCGGGGCGCAAGAGGCGCCGGACGTTGCCGCGCCAACCCGATCGCGGCGGTTGCCCGGGACGTGCGGGTGTCTTCAGACATCAGATCGAGCCCGGCCTGACGGCCACCCATCAGCTCGATATAGACCTCGGCGAGCAACTCGGCATCGAGGAGGGCGCCGTGTTTCACGCGCTTGGAGGTGTCGATGCCGTAGCGGGAGCAGAGCGCGTCGAGACTAGCGGGGGAGCCTGGATGTTTGCGGCGCGCGAGTGCCAAGGTATCGAGCACCCGGTCATCCGGGATGGTGACGCGGCCCGATCTTTTCAGCTCGTGATTGATGAAGCCCATGTCGAATTGGGCGTTGTGAATCACAAGCCGGGCATCGGCAATGAAGGTGATGAAAGCGTCAGCGATATCGTCGAATCGGGGCTTATCGGCGAGGAACGCGTCCGACAATCCGTGGACGTCGAAGGCCTCGCGGGGCATCGTCCGATCCGGATTGATGTAGACGTGGTGGAATTTGCCGGTCGGGAAGCCGTTATGAAGCTCGACACACCCGATTTCCACCAGACGATCGCCTGATTTGGGATCAAGGCCCGTCGTTTCGGTATCGAGTACGATCTCACGCATTGTCGGTCTGTCCACCCTGCCGGATCACCCTGCCAGCGCAAGCGGGTGGTCGCAAGGTGCCGCTGCGGCTATCCACGGCCAAGAAGCCGCGCCAAGATGGCGCCGACCGCCGCGTCTGCCGCATCAAGACCGTTGGATGTGTCCACAACGTGATCCGCACGGGCCCGCTTTTCGGCATCCGGCATCTGACGGCCGAGGATAGTCGCGAATTTTTCGTCCGTCATGCCGGGCCGAGCAAGCACGCGGGCTTTTTGGACGTCGGGATCGGCTGTCACGACGACGACCGCATCGACGTCACCTTGGCGGCCGGTTTCAAACAGCAGGGGAATGTCGAGGACGACGAGCGGCTCGCCCCGTTTGGCCGCTTCGTCAATGAAGGTCTTTTCAGCTGCCCGAACGGCGGGGTGAACGATAGCCTCCAGGCGGGCGAGGGCGACGGGGTCGCCGAGAACGCGGCGGCCAAGTTCCGCACGGTCGACGAAGCCGGCTTTAGTTGCGCCGGGAAAAGCCGCTTCAATCTGAGAGACAAGCGGTCCGGCATAGAGGCGATGCACGGTTTCGTCGGCGTCGTGAACGGGGATGCCGCGCTTTGCAAACATCGCGGCTGTGGTGGATTTGCCCATACCGATGGAGCCGGTAAGACCGACGACGATCAAAGGTCGGCCTCCACAAGTGCCCGCAAGGGCGGCGTCACCGACGGACGGACGCCGAACCAGCGTTCAAAACCTGGGACCGCTTGGTGGAGGAGCATGCCGAGCCCGTCGACGGTGCGAAGGCCGCGAGCGTTGGCGCGCGTCAGAAACGCCGTTTCGAGCGGCACATAAACGATATCGGTGACGATGGCGTCCGCGCCGAGCAAACTGAGATCGATGTCGATGTCTCCATCGCCCTTCATGCCGACCGCCGTCGTATTCACGACTAAACCCGCTCCCTCAATGGCTCGGTTCGCACCCGAAAGGATGTAGGGCGTGGCGCGTCCGGGATACCGGGCAGCAAGGTCTTCGGCGCGCGCAAGTGTGCGGTTGGCAATCCGAACATGGAAGCCCCGTGTCACCAGACTATCAACTACTGCTTTCGCCGCTCCCCCGGCACCTAGAACCAGGGCAATGGCAGGGTTACGGTCCCAAGCGGGAATGGAAGCGTCGAGATTGGCAAGGAAGCCTTCCACGTCGGTGTTGGTGGCACGGAGGTGTCCGTCTTCAATCCAAAGCGTATTGGCCGCACCGAGGCGGGCCGCAATCGCATCAAGGTCAGCAGCGGCGGCGGCCTGCTTCTTGTAGGGGATGGTTACATTGGCGCCGGCGAGGCCACTCAAGGCAAAGCCCGCAAAGAACGCATCGACCTGATCCGGCTCGACCGGAATCCGCTCATAGCTGCCGTCGATGCCATGCTCGCGCAGCCAGAAGCCGTGGATGAGCGGCGAGCGCGAATGCGCGATCGGCCAGCCGATGACACCAGCGCGTTTCATGTTTCGATTACGCCCTGCGTACGTAAAAAGCTGAGAAGGGGGAGGAGCGGCAGACCGAGGATCGTGAAATGGTCGCCTTCGATGGCTTCGAAGAGTTGGATCCCGAAGCCCTCGATCTGATAGGCGCCGACGCTGGAAAGCGCGCGATCCCCGACGATCGCCATGTAATGACCGACGAAAGCCGGAGATAAGATTCGCATCGTCAGTGTCGCCGTTGCGACGTACCGGAAGAGGACCGCGCCGTCTCGTGCCACTGTGACGGCCGAATGCAGCTGGTGTGATTTGCCGGAAAGCGCCAGAAGCTGGCGGCGGGCGCCCTCGTGATCGGCCGGCTTATGAAAGCGTTCATCGCCGAGCGACAGGGTCTGATCGGCACCGATCACGAGGGCGCCGGGGCTTCGTAGCGACACCTCCGTCGCCTTCACTTCGGAGAGAATGGCCGCGACATCGTCAGGCCCCAAGCCGGTGTTTTCGAGCGAGGCTTCCACGGCGCGCTCGTCCACTTCGGGCGATACGCGCTCGAACAAAAGCCCGGCCTGCGTGAGCATCGAAGCCCGGGTCGCACTTCCAGAGGCGAGGATCAAGGTCATGGCATCCTCCGTCAGGCGAAAGGCTGATTGTCCCTGCCGTAGCGATGTTGGTCCCAGAGCGCAAGGATCGCAGCGGCGGTTTCCTCGATCGACCGGCGGGTCACGTCGATCATAGGCCAGCCGTTCTCGGTGCAGAGCCGGCGGGAATAGGCGACTTCCTGGGCGATGGCCGCCTTATCCACATAGGGCGAATCCTGGTCCGCCGCGTTCAGCGACAACAATCGGTTCTGGCGAATGTGCATAATCCGCTCGGGGCTAGCGATAAGGCCGACGATCAGCGGCCGTTTGGCCTCCAGCACACGGTTTGGAACGGGAATACCAGGCACGAGTGGCAGATTGGTAGCCCGCACGCCGCGATTGGCGAGATAAATGCTCGTCGGTGTCTTGGATGTGCGGCTGATCCCGACGACGACGATGTCGGCATCGTCGATGTTCTCAGGCAACTGTCCGTCATCATGCATCAGCGTGAAGTTCAAGGCATCGATGCGGCGAAAGTAGTCGGCATCAAGAGCGTGCTGGGCACCCGCCTTACCGGTCGCCTGGAGGTTCAGATAAGACCTCAAGAGATCGACGACGGGATCGAGCACATTCATCGTCGGCAATCCCGCATCGCGGCAGGCTTGTTCGAGGCGTCCGGCAATCTCGCGCTCGACCAGGGTGTAGAGCACGATGCCGGGGGCCGCTTCGATATCGGCGATCACGCGTTCGAGGTGCCGGGCGGACCTGACGAGGGGGTAGACGTGCTCGATCGGGGAAATGCTCTCATAACGCGCGGTCGCGGCGCGCGCGACAGTGAGCAGCGTTTCGCCCGTCGAGTCTGAAACGAGATGAAGATGAAAATAAAGGCTGCTGCTGCGCTTCGATCCGCTGGTCATTGATCCCTCTCCGGGGCCAAGTGTGCCTCAGGATGGAAGAGTTGGCGAGCACCAGGAGAAAATCGCCTCCAGGCCAATTACTTAGCGATGTTTTCCCCAGGGCATGACCGCTCCCGGTTGAAAAAGTGGGAGAAAGAGGCAGAGGAGCGAGAGCCTATAAGGCGCAGTCCCGGCTGGCCAAAATCATCCACAGAACCGTGGGTTTGGGGATGGAGTTCAAGAGGTCTGTGGGCGATGGGGGCAGAATCGGGTCGTCATTAACTCTTCGTTAAGACATTGGCGAAAACCCACAGAGGATTTGGTCCTGGACGTGGCGCAATGCCTGGAGGGATTGATGTTTTCCACAGGTATGACTGGTCAAGGGTGATTCAGCGGTCACGCTGCGAATGGCAACGAAGGCTTACTGGTTTGGATTGTGGACAAGAGGCAATCCCTGATATCCAAGGCCCTAATAGAAACAGAAACCTAACTCTCTTCTTAGATTCTCAATTTTAAGAGGCCCTGGTTGGAAAACGGTCCCATGCCTAACGCCGGCAGCGAGAAGCGGCGCGTTCTAAGGGTTCTGAGAGGCGAACGCCTCTGGCCGCCTCCGATCTGGATGATGCGGCAAGCCGGGCGCTATCTGCCGGAGTATCGGGCGACGAGAAGTGAGGCCGGCAGTTTTCTCGATCTCTGCTACGCCCCCAAACTTGCCGCGGAGGTGACCTTCCAACCAATCCGCCGGTTTGGTTTCGATGCCGCTATCCTGTTTTCAGACATTCTCGTCGTGCCGCACGCGCTGGGTCAAAAGGTCTGGTTCGTGGAAGGGGAAGGCCCGCGCCTTGAGCCACTCGATCTCGACCGTCTCGCCGATCTTGATCCAGGGGCTGTGCTCAGCCGCCTGGAGCCCGTTCTTGAAGCGGTTGGTTTGATCCGCGCCGGGCTCCCCGATGAAACCACGCTGCTCGGCTTCTGTGGCGCCCCCTGGACGGTAGCGACCTATATGATAGCTGGTCGCGGCACGCCGGATCAGCTTCCGGCGCGCAAGGCCGCCCTGGAGCATCCGGCCGCCCTGGCTCGGTTGATGGACATTCTGGTGGATGCCTCGGTTCGTTATCTCGTGGCGCAGTTGAAGGCTGGCGCCGATGCCGTTCAGATCTTCGATACATGGGCCGGTGGCCTTGATGACGAACTCTTCGCACTCTATGCCGTCGAGCCGGTGAAGCGGATCGTGGCCGGTGTTCGAGCGTTGGTGCCCAATGCTCCGATTATCGGCTTTCCAAAAGGAGCGGGTGGGCATCTGGCTCGCTATGGCGCTGAGACAGGAGTTTCAGCCCTCGGCATCGACTGGCAAGCCTCATTGCCCTTCATCCGCGATGTGGTGCAGCCGCTCATTCCGGTGCAGGGAAACCTTGATCCGCTTCGGCTGGTGACCGGCGGCGAGGGCTTGGACCGGGCCGTTGACCGCATCCTGGAGCAGCTTGGCGACGGGCCATTGATCTTCAATCTCGGCCACGGGATCACACCCGACGGCAAGATTGAAAACGTCGAGCGGATGATCGCGCGCGTCAGAGGCAGCTAGAACTCAGGGCCTATCATGGATCTCTATCTTTGGATCAAAGCTGCCCACGTGAT
Organism: Oharaeibacter sp.; assembly: GCA_051861205.1. Taxonomy (GTDB): domain Bacteria; phylum Pseudomonadota; class Alphaproteobacteria; order Rhizobiales; family Pleomorphomonadaceae; genus JBHYDC01. The sequence goes on along the minus strand of JBHYDC010000002.1, from coordinate 34,012 downwards.
GTCCGTAATCGCTTGGATGGCGGGGATTTTTTATCTGCCGCGACTTTTCGTTTATCACGCCGCAACGCCGGTCGGATCGCAACAGTCCGAGACGTTCAAAGTGATGGAGCGCCGCTTGCTCCGGGGCATCATGACGCCTGCCTTGATCGCCACCTTTGTGTTTGGAATCTGGACCGCCTTGGATGCGGGTTGGTTTTCGGGTGACGGCTTATGGCTCGATGTGAAGTTTGTTCTTGTCCTCGTTTTGGCGGCCTTTCACGGCGCCTGCGCCAAGTGGCGCAAGGATTTCGAGGCGGATCGTAACAAAAACACTGAGCGCTTCTACCGCATCGCGAATGAAGTGCCGACGCTCCTTGTTTTCGCGATCGTGATCCTTGTCGTCGTGAAGCCGTTTTAAGCCGCTGTTGCTTTGGAACTGGAGGTCGACAGACGCTTATCGTGCCTATAGCTGTAAGCGTTAACCGTAGAGCGTGACAGCGCTCTTGATGGGCGGCGGCGAAGCAGCTATATCGAGCGCGATGTTAGACGCTGCATTCATGGCGTCTGTTGCTTTCCCCAAGGCAGCGCGTCAGGCGCGTGATGAACGATCGGCTAGCTGATGCCGGTTTGAATGTCATGCTAGAACCCGCCCGGGTTCAAAATGCCTGTTTCCTGTTTCGCGACCCCGAGCTGTTCTTCCCCTGCTCGGCGCGGCCCTTTTTGCCTTTCCAGCCCCAAGATCCCCTCCCTGTTACTATGAGAGACCTGCCTTCCATGCCGGAGATGAAACTCCAGGATCTGAAGAAGAAAACCCCGACCGAACTTTTGTCGTTCGCCGAGGAGCTTGAAGTCGAGAATGCATCGACGATGCGCAAGCAGGAATTGCTCTTTGCAATTCTCAAGCAGCTCGCGGGACAGGAAGTCGACATCATCGGACAAGGCGTCGTCGAGGTTCTGCAGGATGGCTTCGGCTTCCTGCGCTCGCCCGATGCCAATTATCTGCCTGGTCCTGACGACATCTACATCTCGCCCTCCCAGATCCGCCGGTTCTCGCTGCGGACCGGTGATACCGTGGAAGGCGAGATCCGGTCGCCCAAGGAGGGCGAGCGTTACTTCGCGCTCCTCAAGGTGAACACGGTCAACTTCGAGGATCCTGATAAGGCGCGCCACAAGGTTCACTTCGACAATCTGACGCCGCTTTATCCCGACGAGCGCTTCCGCATGGAAGTGGAGGGTCAGCCGGGGAAGGATTTCTCCGCGCGCGTGATCGATATCGTGTCCCCGCTCGGTAAGGGTCAGCGCGCTTTGATCGTTGCGCCGCCTCGCACCGGCAAGACGGTGCTGCTTCAGAACATCGCGCATTCCATCACCAGCAATCACCCGGAATGCTATCTCATCGTTCTCTTGATCGATGAGCGGCCCGAGGAAGTCACCGACATGCAGCGTTCCGTGCGCGGCGAGGTGGTGTCGTCCACCTTTGATGAGCCGGCGGTTCGCCATGTTCAGGTTGCCGAGATGGTGATCGAGAAGGCCAAGCGTTTGGTCGAACACGGCCGGGACGTTGTTATCCTCCTCGACTCGATCACGCGCCTTGGCCGCGCCTACAACACGGTGGTGCCCTCATCTGGCAAGGTTCTCACGGGCGGTGTAGATGCGAATGCTCTGCAACGGCCGAAGCGCTTCTTCGGCGCGGCCCGTAACATCGAACAGGGCGGGTCGCTCACGATCATCGCAACCGCGCTGGTCGATACGGGCAGCCGCATGGACGAAGTGATTTTCGAAGAGTTCAAGGGCACGGGTAACTCCGAAGTCATCCTTGATCGTAAGATCGCGGACAAGCGCGTGTTTCCCTCGATCGACATTCAGCGGTCCGGCACGCGCAAGGAAGACCTTCTCATTCCGCCGGACAAGCTCAAGAAGACCTTCGTTCTGCGCCGTATCCTCAATCCGATGGGCACGACCGACGCAATCGAGTTCCTTATCGATAAGCTGCGTCAGACCCGCACGAACTCAGATTTCTTCGACAGCATGAACACCTGAGGCACTGCATCTGCCTCGGTGAAACGAAAAGCGGCCGCCGGGCGATCTCAGCGGCCGTTTTGTTTCACGTGAACCGCTCCGTCATCAAAGTGCGGTCGGGTCCATGGCCGGTAACGAGCAGGTGGTTCCGCGGCACACATAGGCCGCCGGTTTTCCCTCAATCGTGCTTTTTCCTGCTGCCGGATGGCTCGCTGCCAGATCATTCGTTGACGGCGTTACAAGCAAAACGGCATCCGGATAGCGTCGGCGTGCTGCATCGACCAAGGCGTCGCGCTCGGCTCCGGGTGGTCCCACGATCACAACGGACGAAAGGTCGAGCCGTTTGGCAAAGCCTTCGAGTAAGGACGCGGCGCCTAGAACGTTACCTCCGATCGCCGGGCCCGCAGCAGACAGCACTCGATCTGCCCGCTCAAGATGGGCCTTGTCGCCCGTCAGTAGATAGAGCGAGACGGACGCATCCACGATCAGCCCGTGGTGATTTGGCGTGGCCTCGTCTGTAATGGATTTGGGCCGGATGATCAGGTCGTTCGAATCGGATGCGGAAACGTAATAGAGCCCGTCGTCCGCCCCGTAAAATCGATCGAGGAGGTCCAAAAACTTGGCGGCATCCGCGAGATAAGCCGGATAGAAGCTTGCCTGATGGAGCGCTATGGCAGCGATCGCGGCAGAGGCATGATCGCTGGCAAGACCTGGCCGTGTGAACCGGCCGGCGCGGAACGCATGGGCAAGCCGGCTCTCCGCATCCGCCATCGATTCGGCAACGAAGCGATACGCCGTCTTGGCCATCTCCAGCCACTCATCCTTGCCAAGAGCGATGGCCGCATCGGCAAGCCCGCGAATGGCATAACCGTTCCAATCGGCGAGGATCTTGTCGTCGCGCCCCGGCTGCGGGCGCCTATCCCGCACAGACTTGAGCCGTGCAATTGATTGCGTGAGGCGGGCCTCGCTTGCTTCGTCGCTCAGGGGGCCGGATAAGAGGCGGTTGAGGATGGACTTACCTTCGAAGTTGCCCTCCGGCGTGACGTCGTAGACCGACTTGAACATTGCGGCCTCCGCCCCAAGCTCACGGTTGATCTCCTCTTCGGTCCAGACGTAGGTCAGCCCTTCCTCGCCGTGGGTATCCGCATCGAGGGACGAGGCAAACCCGCCTTCTTCGAGCAGCATCTCGGACTGGAGCCAGCGGACCGTTTCTTCTATCCGCGATTTGAAGATAACGGCGCCTGTCGCGGTATAGGCACGCGCGAGAAGGCTCAGAAGCTGGCCGTTGTCATAGAGCATCTTTTCGAAATGCGGCACCAGCCAGCGTTCGTCGACCGAATAGCGGGCGTAACCGCCACCGACGTGATCGTAGATCCCGCCCATGCTTATTCGGTCTACAGCAAACCAGACCTTAGACAGAACAGCGTCGTCCCGCTGCCGGGTGCCTTGGACGGCGAGTAGCCGGAATAGGCCGTGCTGGGGGAATTTGGGTGCTCCACGTAGTCCGCCGTGAAGAGGGTCGAAGAGTTCGGCGAGCCGCTGGGTTGCTGCATGGAGCAGGGCTTCGGTCGGCGCTCCCTGGGCGCCGCTTGCGGCGGTTGTCCGTAGATGCGCGACGAGGGCTTCCGTATTGTGCTTCACTCGGTCGGAATCTTCCCGGTAGGTGCGTTCAATCGCATGGAGCACGTCAGCAAATCCCGGCATTCCGTAGCGGGGTGTCTTGGGGAAGTAGGTTCCGCCCCAAAAGGGTTCGCCGTCCGGCGTCAAGAACATGGTCAGCGGCCAACCACCTTGCTGCCCAATGGCGTGCAGAGCCGCCATATAGACCTGATCGATGTCCGGACGCTCCTCACGATCGACCTTGATATTCACGAAAAGCCGGTTCATCACGTCGGCGATGTCGGCGTCCTCGAAGCTTTCGTGCGCCATCACGTGGCACCAGTGACAGGCCGCGTAGCCGACCGAGAGCAGCACCGGTTTGTTGCCGGCGCGGGCGGCCTCGAAGGCCTGTGTGCCCCAGGGCCACCAGTGCACGGGGTTTTCGGCATGCTGGATGAGGTAGGGGCTTGTCTCCCCGGCAAGTCTGTTGGTCATGACGCACCTTTTCCAGGCTTTGATAGCGGGTCTCGCTCAGTGTCTCATCGCACAACTGACGTAAAGGGGTGAAGGGTTCATGGACACGATCTTCGCGCTATCGAGCGGGCGTGTCCCTGCCGGTGTCGCCATCGTCAGGGTGAGCGGTCCGTCGGTTCGATTCGTGCTCGAAACGTTGGTCGGTTCCGTGCCGGAGTCACGAATGGCAGTCTACACAGCCGTTCGGGATCCAAGGTCGTCCGAGGTGATTGATCGGGCCGTCGTCCTCTACTTTCCAAGCCCGCGTAGTTTCACAGGCGAGGATACGGCCGAATTCCAGCTTCATGGCAGCTACGCCGTCGTTCGCGCGTTGGGCGATGTCTTGTGCTCGCTTCAGATCCGCCCCGCGGAAGCAGGTGAGTTTACCCGGCGGGCGTTCGAGAACGGCCGAATGGATCTAACGGCCGTTGAAGGCCTTGCCGATTTGATCGCCGCCGAAACGGATGCCCAGCGCCGTCAGGCTCTGGCGCTTGCTGACGGTGCCTTCGCCCGCCGCGCGGCCTCCTGGCGTGATGGCTTGATCGCAGCACGAGCAGCCATCGAGGCAGACCTCGACTTCTCCGACGAGGAGGATGTGTCCGGCTCCGTGCTTTCCGCCGGCTTCGAGCAGGCGCGTGCCGTTCGCGCCGATATCGAAGCGGTGCGGCAGGACGCTCATCGCGGCGAGCGGCTTCGTGAGGGGTTCACCGTCGCGCTGATGGGTCGTCCCAACGCCGGTAAATCCAGCTTGATGAATGCCCTTGCGCGCCGCGACGTCGCCATCGTTACGGATCAGCCGGGCACGACGCGGGACGTGCTGGAGGTTCATCTCGACCTTGGTGGAGCGGCCGTCAATCTGATCGATACGGCCGGCATTCGCGACGCGGAAAATGCAATCGAAGCGGAAGGTATCCGGCGCGGCCGGAGCCGAGCCTCCGGATCGGATTTCGTTCTGTGGCTGGACGAGGCAGGCGAGGGGCCTGCGGATGGCGAGATCCCGGCCGGAGTTTCCTGCAAAGTGCTTCGGACCAAGGCGGACCTTGATGCCGGCATCGTTAACGCTTCGTTAAGCCCTTCAGGCGATGTTTTTCCCGCTGCGGTCTCGGCGTTGACCGGCGCGGGGCTCGATCGGTTGATCGACGCCATAGCCGACCTGGCAGGCAGTTCGGCCGCCGGAGAGCCTGCACTTGTCAGCCGTGAGCGCCAGCGCCGTTGCCTGGACGAGGCGGTAAAGGGTTTGGACGACACGCTTGCCTCTGCCGCCCTGCCAGAAGTGGCAGCAGATCATCTTCGCAGGGCGAGCGACGCAATCGGGCGCCTTACAGGGCGTATCGATATTGAGGATGTTCTTGGCTCGATCTTTTCCAGTTTTTGCATCGGCAAGTAAGCCAGAGGGCCGAACAGATCGGTTTTGAAACGATCGCTTGTCCCCTGTGTTTCACGTGAAACACTCCACAGCCTGTGGAAAACTCGGTCACCGCAAATGTCACTTCTTACGGTCGATTCAGAACCGATACGAAAGCCCCAGAATTCCGACCTTTGACCGCTAGCGCACATTCGACTAGAACCGCGTTCATTCAAACCAATCGCGACAGATCATGCGCTCCTTCGACGTTATAATCATCGGCGGCGGTCACGCCGGAACGGAGGCGGCCTATGCCGCCTCGCGGACAGGTGTCAGGGCAGCGCTGGTGACGCACCGGTTTGATACGATCGGGGCGATGTCGTGCAATCCGGCCATCGGCGGGCTCGGCAAGGGGCACCTCGTGCGTGAGGTGGATGCCCTTGATGGATTGATGGGCCGTGTCGCGGATCGCGCCGGTATCCAGTTTCGCCTCCTCAACCGCCGCAAAGGCCCCGCCGTCCGCGGGCCGCGCGCTCAGGCCGATCGCAAGCTCTATCGAGCGGCGATGCAGGATGAGATCCGGGCTGCGGTTAATCTCGTCGTGGTCGAAGGCGAGGCCGACGACTTGGTTGTCGCGAATGATCGCGTTGCCGGCGTTCTGCTTAAGAGCGGCGAACAGCTTGGGGCAGGAGCGGTTGTACTCACCACGGGCACGTTTCTATTGGGCCTCATTCATATCGGTGAGAAAACGATCCCAGCAGGCCGGGTTGGCGAGGCCCCCGCGCTCGGCCTCTCCGGCGCTTTGGCGCGGTTGGGGATGGCGCTTGGGCGCCTCAAAACCGGCACGCCGCCTCGGCTTGACGGGCGCACGATCGATTGGGCGAGCCTGGAAGAACAGCCCGGTGACGATGAACCGGTTCCGTTTTCCTCGCTGACGACGCGGATCGAGACGCGGCAGGTTTCCTGCTTCATCACGCGCACCACGGACGCTACGCATCAGGTGATCCGGGACAATATCGGGCGTTCGCCGATGTACTCCGGCCAGATCGCCAGCCGCGGCCCGCGCTACTGCCCGTCTATTGAGGATAAGGTCGTTCGGTTCGGCGACAGGGATGGCCACCAGATCTTTCTTGAGCCGGAAGGGCTGGACGTGCCGACGGTCTATCCAAACGGCATCTCGACATCGCTGCCGGAAGATGTGCAGGCCAAAGTGGTCGCGTCCATCCCCGGATTGGAGCGAGCCGTCATTCTGCAGCCGGGCTACGCCATCGAATACGACCACGTCGATCCCCGCGAACTTTCCCCGACACTCGAAGCCAAGAAGCTTCGGGGGCTTTTCTTGGCCGGTCAGATCAATGGAACGACCGGTTATGAGGAAGCGGCGGCGCAAGGGCTGCTCGCCGGTCTGAATGCCGCGCGCCGGGCAGGGGACAGCGACGGCATCGTCATCGACCGGGCGAGCGCATATCTCGGTGTGATGGTCGATGACTTGGTCACCAAGGGCGTGAGCGAGCCCTATCGCATGTTCACCTCGCGTGCCGAATACAGGCTTTCGCTGCGCGCGGACAACGCCGATCAGCGGCTGACAAAGATGGGCATCGAGTTCGGCCTCGTCGGCGCCGAGCGGGCCGCGCATTTCAAAGCGAAGATTGAGGCAATCGACGCGGCGCGGGCCCTTGCTCAGTCGCTTAGCCTCACGCCCACCGAGGCACGGCGTCACGGCCTCGCGCTTAATCTCGACGGCGCACGCCGGACCGCCTACGAGCTCCTTTCCTATCCGGATGTTGATCTTGCCCGGCTTGCCAAGGTCTGGCCGGACCTTGGAACGCTTGGGCCGGTTCCGGCCGAAGCGATCGAGACCGAGGCGCTTTACGCCGTCTATCTTCATCGCCAGGACGCTGACATCGTGTCCTTCCGCCGCGACGAAGGCCTTGTGATTCCCGCCGGCTTCGATTACGCCGCGGTTGCCGGGCTCTCCAATGAAGTGCGCCAGAAGCTGGAGGCCGTAAGGCCGCTCACGCTCGGGCAGGCCTCCCGCGTCGACGGTGTGACCCCTGCGGCGCTGACGCTTCTTCTCGCGCATATCAAGCGCGGCAAGGCGGTTGCGAAAGTTGGGGCTTCGGGATGACCGGCCCTACCAGCGGACCTGATGCGGTTGCGGCGATTGTTCCGCTCGATGCCGCCGCGCGTGAGCGGCTGGAAGCCTACGCCGCTCTCGTCCGTCGTTGGCAACCCGTGAAGAACCTCGTCGCGCCCTCCACCTTGCCAGAACTCTGGCGGCGCCATATGGCCGACAGCGCGCAGGTGGTTGCCGTGATGCCGGACGCCTTCCGGTGGCTGGACCTCGGTTCCGGTGCCGGATTTCCGGGGCTTGTTACCGCGATTCTTAATGCGGACCGGCCGGATGCAAGGGTGACTCTGGTCGAATCGAACGGCCGAAAGGCCGCGTTCCTGATGACCGTCGCCCGCGAACTCGCCTTGCCGGTCACTGTGATTTCGAACCGAATCGAATCGGTCGCCGGTCGATTTCAGGAGCTAGGTCCCGTCGACGCCATTTCGGCGCGCGCTTTGGCCCCGCTTTCCAAGCTTTTGGGCTATGCCGAGCCGTGGCTGATCGCCGGAGTTCCCGGTGTTTTCCACAAAGGCCAAGATTTTGCGTCTGAGATTCCGGAAGCCGCTCAATCTTGGGCGTTCGATCTGCTAGAACATCAAAGCAGGATCGATAGGGACAGCCGCATCGCGGTCGTAACCGCCGTCAGCCGGTTGGCTGACAGCCCCTGATCGACCGTCCTCGAGGCCCGGGACGACCCCATGACCGTAATCCCTGATGTGCCCCGCGTTCTGGCGCTTGCGAACCAGAAAGGTGGCGTTGGCAAGACCACAACGGCCATCAATCTTGGAACCGCACTCGCCGCCATCGGCGAGGAAGTCCTGATCATTGATCTCGATCCGCAGGGCAACGCCTCCACCGGGCTGGGTATCGACCGGAACGCCCGGCCGGTGTCCACCTACGACGTGCTGGTCGGGGATGCGAAGATCGAAGACGCGCTCGTGGAAACGGCGGTGCCCCGGTTGACAGTCGCGCCGTCCACGCTCGACAACCTCGGCGTTGAGCTGGAGATTGCGGCGGCATCCGACCGGGCCTTCCGGCTTCGGGCTGCGATTGCAGATCAGGCGCGGTGTGCCGAGGCGGGAACGGCGAAACGTTTCACTTACGTTTTGATCGATTGTCCGCCGTCGCTCAACCTTCTTACGGTCAATGCGATGAGCGCGGCTCATTCGATCCTGGTTCCGCTGCAGTGCGAATTCTTCGCGCTTGAAGGCCTCTCACAGTTGCTCCGCACCGTCGAGCAGGTCAAGCGGACGTTGAATCCGAGGCTCACCATCCATGGCATCGTTCTGACGATGTATGACAGCCGCAACAATCTTTCGACCCAGGTCGTGCAGGATGTGCGGGCGCATATGGGCGATACCGTTTACGAAACGATGATCCCGCGGAACGTTCGCGTGTCCGAAGCGCCGTCCTATGGCAAACCGGCCCTGCTTTACGATCTGAAGTGCTCGGGCAGTCAGGCCTATCTGAAACTCGCATCCGAAATCATCCAGCGCGAACGCCGGTTCCGCGCTGATGCAGCCTGAAACGGAGACAGCGGCCATGACGATGACGGATGACGGTGGCCGCAGGCGGCTGGGGCGCGGCTTGGCGGCTCTCATCGGCGATGCCAGCAGCGAGTTCGAGGTCGTCGATCGCGCGCGGGGAACGCGCAAGGTTCCGATCGATCTGATCAAGGCCAACCCGAAGAATCCCCGCCGCTTATTCCGAGAGGAGGAGCTTGAGGAGCTATCCGCTTCGATCAAGCAGCACGGCATGATCCAGCCGGTCGTGGTTAGGCCGACGCCGGGTGGCGGAAACGGCTACGAATTGATTGCTGGCGAGCGCCGCTGGCGCGCGGCGCAGCGGGCGGGCATTCACGAGATTCCCGTCGTGATCCAGGAGCTTTCTGATAAGGAAGCGCTGGAGATCGCGATCGTCGAGAATGTGCAGCGGCAGGATCTCAACCCGCTGGAAGAAGCCTTCGGCTACGATCAGTTGATCCATGAATTCGCCTACACGCAGAACGACCTTGCCTCCGTCATCGGCAAGAGCCGCAGCCATGTCGCCAACACGCTCCGTCTTTTGAAACTGCCGGATGCGGTGAAGCAGTATCTGTCCGACGGTGTCTTGACCGCGGGGCATGCGCGCGCGCTGGTTGTTGCTGCCGATCCGGCCGGTCTTGCCAAGAAGATCGTGGAGGAGGGGCTCACGGTCCGCTCCGCCGAGGCGATGGCTCAGGCCACCGTAACAGAGCTGCATGGCCGCGCTAAAGCGCCCAAGCCCGTTAAGGATGCCGACACGTGGGCGCTGGAAAAGCAGCTCTCCGACATTCTCGGCCTTGAGGTGGAGATTTCCCACAAGCCGTCCGGCTCGGGCGAGGTGCGAATTCGCTACAAAACACTGGAGCAGCTTGACGGCATTATTGCACGCTTCCGGCAGTCCTGATCGGCCCCGAGTCAGCGTCGCGGCCTTGCGGGTTGCGACGCAACACGCGCGAGCGTAATCAGTGCGTCGCCGACGATCTCGCGGGCAAGGCCGCTATTAAGGCGCGCGTCCCTCACCGTGTCGGACAGCAGCGACAGAGCTTTTTCCAGACGAACACCTGTCCAGAGTCCGAGCGCTCTTGCGACCTTTTCTTTTCGCTTGAAGAAGATCGGCGGCCGCATCGTTTCCACGACGTCGCCCGGCCGATTGCCCGCGTCGACGGCCCCCCTGGCCAGATCCAGCATCTGAAAACTGCGCAGCGACATAAGCGCGATCGTAGACGCGTCGATCCCGTCGGCGCTGGCTTTGGCGAGTGCCGCGATTAGGCCGGAAAGGTCCCCGGTTGCGGCTGCGTCGATGATCTCATCCATCGCCAGATCGGAGCTGTCTCCGACTAGTGCCAAAACGTCGGCCACCTTGATGCGGCCTTTGCCGTGAGCATAGAGGCAAAGCTTTTGGATTTCTCCGCGCGAGAGAAGCCGGTCGCCGCCGAGCTGCTGGACGAGAAGCGCGCGTGCCTCCGGTCCAATTCCAAGGCCGGCCGCACGGATCTCCTCGTCGACAAGGCGGCCGACAGCGCCCTGATCGTCTGAATAGCACTGGATGGCGTAAGCGGTCTTGTCGCGTTCGAAGAGCGTTCGAAGCTGGTTTGTCTTCTTCAAGTCGCCTGCTTCGAGAATGATCACAGTTTCCGGCGGCGGCGACTTGAAGAGAGGGGCGACCGCCGATGTTGCAGTGGGCCTTGATCCGGCATCCCGGATCACGATGGCCCGGCGGCCCCCAAACATGGAAATCGAATAAGCCTCGTCGGCCAATCGGTTCGGGTCCGAAGCGATGTCGGCTGCTTCGAGCTTTATCAGGGAGAATGGATCGGCCGGATCGATCGATGCCGCAGCGATCTTCTGAGCGCGCTCAGCGACGAGCCCCGCGTCAGGTCCGAACACCAGATAGAATGTCACGCCGGCGGGGGGCTTGGCGACGACCCGGTCGGCGTCTTGCGACTTCAAAGCGACCATGAAATGCCGTCTCTCCCGGTCAGGCGCCGTCTGCCAGGATGGTTGCCAGCCTGAGGCGGATGTCCGTTGCCGCAGCCTTGGCAGCGCGATCTTCCGCATCCCGCTGGGCCCGCAGATTGGCAAAGCGCTGCGACTGGAAGTCATACGAGGCTGTCGTATAGATCGTATCGCTGGTGATGACGCGGCCGCTGGTCGTTTCCGTCAGCGTATAGGTGGCGGTCAGCGCGATCAGGTTCGCGGTCGGAACTTCCTCGCGTCTTTGGATCGCAAGCTCGCTGGACCGAGTCGAGACGATCAGATCCAGCTTGTAACGCGGGTTCACGAGTTCGGCGCCGCCGCGTAGCACGAAGATCAGCTCGTTCATCAGAACTTGGGCCGTGCGGCCGCGCTGCGTTTCAACGGCAATCTGCTTCAAGGCTCCAATCGCCGGGCCGTCGCTGGTAGCATTGCCCCCGGAATAGAGTGGGCGGGCCTGGCAACCCGCAAGCAGAAGCGTGGTGGCAAGACCGGCGAGGAGCAGGCGGCGCGAACGATCAAGCGACGACATTGACGATCCTTTGCGGGACGACGATGACCTTGCGCGGCGGCTTGCCGTCCAGAAGCCTGCGGATCGCATCGAGTTCGAGCACGGCAGCCTCCACGGTTGCCGCATCAGCGTCGCGCGGAACGACGATGTCCGCACGCTTTTTCCCGTTCACCTGCACCGGCATGGTGATGACGTCTTCCATCAGAAGAGAGCGGTCGATCGTCGGCCAAGGCTGGGTGGCGACCAATTCATCATGCCCGAGCACCGACCAGCAGGCTTCGGCCAAGTGCGGGGTCATCGGCGCGATGATCTGCACGAGGATTTCGAGCGCTTCGCGCAGCGCTTGCGCGGCTCCCGCTTCGCTTTCCAGTGCCGGCCGCTCATTCGCGATCAGGCCGCCAAGTGTATTCACGAGCTCATAGATCTTTGCGACGGCCACGTTGAAGCGCAGACCTTCAAGGTTCTCCTCGACGCTTGCCAGTGCCTTATGCGCAGCTTTGCGAAGCGTCAGGGCCGTTTCGCCGGATTTTTCGAGCGTCTGGCCGGCAGTCAGAATGTCGGCCCCTTCGCAAACCAACCGCCAGACGCGCTGGATGAAGCGAGCGGTGCCTTGCGCGCCGGAGTCGGTCCATTCGACGTCCCGTTCAGGCGGACTATCCGACAGCATGAACCAGCGCGCAGTATCCGCGCCGTAGCTTTCGATGATGTCGGTCGGGTCCACGGTGTTGAACTTCGACTTGGACATCTTCTCGATCGCGCCGATCGTGACTGGCTCGCCCGTGGCGATCAGAGTCGCCTTTCGGGTGCCGTTCACATCTTCAAAACGCACGTCGGACGGAGAAGCCCAGGCGCCCGATGCAGTCTGGTAGGTCTCGTGGGTCACCATGCCTTGTGTGAACAGACCTTTGAACGGCTCATCCAGCGAGAGATGGCCCGTCCGCTTCATCGCGCGGGTGAAGAAGCGGGAATAGAGGAGGTGCAGGATCGCATGCTCGATGCCGCCGATATACTGGTCAACCGGCAGCCACGCGTCGGCGACCGATGGGATGGTCGGCGCGTCGGCGTTTGGCGCGGTGAAGCGGGCAAAGTACCAGGAGCTGTCGACGAAGGTGTCCATCGTGTCCGTCTCGCGCCGGGCCGGTTTGGCGCAGATCGGGCAGGGCACGTTTTTCCATGTGGGGTGACGGTCGAGCGGATTTCCAGGTCGGTCGAACTCCACATCCTCCGGCAACGCCACGGGCAGGTCGGAGGCAGGCACCGGCACGACGCCGCAGTCGTCGCAGTGGATGATCGGGATCGGGCATCCCCAATAGCGTTGGCGCGAAATGCCCCAGTCGCGCAGACGATAGTTCACCTGCCGCACACCTTGCGGCGCGCCATGGAACGGCGTCGATTCAAGGCGGCGGGCGACGGCCTCCTTGGCGTCCGGAACCGACAGTCCGTCGAGGAAGTCGGAATTGAATAGGCGGCCGTCGCCGGTGTATGGCTCAGCACCGACAGTGAAGGTCGCGGGGTCAGCGCCGTCGGGCAGCACGACGGGGGTGATGGAGAGGCCGTATTTCAGCGCAAATTCAATGTCGCGCTGGTCGTGCGCGGGGCAGCCGAAAAGGGCACCGGTGCCGTAGTCCATAAGCACGAAGTTTGCGACGAAGACCGGGAAGGTCTCATCCGTGAAGGGGTGCTTGACCCGAAGACCCGTGTCGAAGCCCTTCTTTTCAGCGGTTTCGACGACGGCGACGGAGGTGCCCATGCGGTGACACTCGTCGACGAAGGCGGCAAGTTCGGCCTTTTCGGCCGCGAGCGCCTTCACGATCGGATGGTCCGGCGAAAGGGCGAGGAACGACATGCCGAACATCGTGTCCGGACGGGTTGTGAACACCTCGATGGTCGCGTCGCCGTTCTGAGCGCCTTTTCCGGTCACCTCGAAACGGATCCGCAAACCTTCCGAGCGGCCGATCCAGTTCTTCTGCATGGTCCGGACCTTGTCCGGCCAGCGGTCAAGCGTATCGAGGGCATCGAGAAGTTCCTCGGAGTAGTCCGAGATCTTCAGGAACCACTGCGTTAGCTCACGTTGCTCGACAAGAGCGCCCGAACGCCAGCCGCGACCGTCGATGACCTGCTCGTTGGCGAGCACTGTCATGTCCTCGGGGTCCCAATTCACCTTGGACTTTTTGCGATCTACAAGCCCGGCTGTCAGGAAATCCAGGAACAATTTCTGCTGCCGCGTGTAGTAGGCAAGATCGCAGGTTGCAAACTCGCGCGTCCAGTCGATCGAGAGCCCCATCGACTTAAGCTGACCGCGCATTGTTGCGATGTTTTGATAGGTCCAAGCTTTCGGGTGAACCTTATTCTTCATGGCGGCATTCTCTGCCGGCATGCCGAAAGCGTCCCAACCCATGGGATGCAGCACATTGAAACCTTTGGCACGCTTGAAGCGTGCGACCACATCGCCCATCGAATAATTACGGACGTGGCCCATGTGGATACGCCCCGACGGATAGGGGAACATCTCCAGGACGTAGTATTTCTCGCGCCCGATCTCGTCGCGCGTCTCGAAGACCTTGGCATCGGTCCAGGCCTTCTGCCAGCGCGCCTCTGCTTCGCGGGCGTTGTAACGTTCTGTCGCCATGGCTACGGTCAGGGTCCTCAAGGACGGCGCGGCTTATCTGTCGCCGGACGTCAATTTTATCTTGGTACGGGTTGTCAGACCATCACCAGAAACAAACCGGCTGGTCAATGGGATCGCTGGGAGTTCTCCAGGGGATCACTGGTTCCGCTTGTGATATGCGGCTGAGTCCGGCTTCAGATTTGAAAGAATGGTTAATCGCGTCCGTCAAATTCAAGGGTCGGACTATCCGTAAAATTTGCATCTATGGTGTCATAATGTCGGTGTGATGGTTTTGAGTTGATCGGACTTTCCGATGACCACGCTGAACACGCTTCCTACTTTCCTGATTCTTGCCTTCATTGCCGTGCTCGGTCTGGGCGTCGCTGTTTCGGCGTCATCGGCAGCTATTTCTTCCCTGATCAGGAGCAAGCTTCCGGGCCAGCATTTCGACTTCGATCCCGATCCCGTTCAAGTCATTGGCATCCTTCACGGGATGATGCTCGTGGGTTGGATTGGAGTCGTCTATTACTTCATGGGACTGCTGATTGCCGCCTTGTTTGCGGCGGCGGGGCTTACATTGATGTTGCCGAATGTCCGCCGGGAGATCGGATCGGTCCTCCTCCAGCGCTTCGGCCCCGACCGGTTCAGCCGCACCAGCTTGTTCGCCGAGGCTGCGACGACCATCGCATTCGTCTTCATCTATGCGGTAGTTCTCAGGGTCTGAACCCGAGGCAAATCAATAAAAAAGCCGCCAGGGTAACCCGGCGGCTTTTTGAGTCCTGTGATTGTGCCTGCCGTCAGGCAGCGAGGCTTCGCAGCACGTAGTGGAGAATCCCGCCGTTACGGAAATAGTCGAGTTCATCGAGCGTATCTATCCGGCAGAGAAGCTCGACATTGCGGGTGGTGCCCGCCGCATCGGTGATCTCGGCGATGAGCGTCGCCCGCGGTTTCACGGCTTCCAGACCACGAATGGTGACGGTTTCATCACCCTTCAGGCCAAGTGTTTGCCAACTCGTCCCATCCTTGAACGTCAGCGGGACGATACCCATGCCAACGAGGTTCGAGCGGTGGATGCGCTCGAAGCTTTGCGCCACCACGGCCTTGACGCCGAGAAGGTTGGTGCCTTTGGCCGCCCAGTCGCGCGAAGATCCAGTGCCGTATTCCTTCCCGGCGAAGACGACCAGCGGCACGCCTTCGGCCTTGTACTTCATCGCTGCGTCGTAGATCGGCAGTTGTTCGCCACCCGGATAGTGGATGGTCACGCCGCCTTCAACGCCCGGAACCATCTGGTTCTTGATGCGGATATTGGCGAAGGTTCCGCGCATCATCACTTCGTGGTTGCCGCGCCGAGTGCCGTATTGGTTGAAGTCCGCCGGCTTCACCCCGTGGTCAACGAGATATTTGCCGGCGGGGCTTGCCGCCTTGATCGAACCGGCCGGGGAGATGTGGTCGGTGGTGATGCTGTCGAGGAAGAGGCCGAGAACGCGCGCGCCGTGAATGTCCGTCACATCGCCGGGCTTGCGGCCCATGCCGACGAAGTAGGGCGGGTTCTGGACATAGGTCGAGCCGTCATCCCACTGGAAGGTCTGGCCGGCGGTGACCGAGATCGACTGCCAGTTTTCGTCGCCCTTGAAGACGTCGGCATATTTCGTGGCAAAAATCTCACGCGTTACGTTGGCGCGGATGAACTCGGCGATTTCCTTGGACGAGGGCCAGATATCCCTGAGGTACACCGGCTTGCCGTCCGAATCGGTGCCAAGCGGCTCGGTGGCCAAGTCCACCTGCATGGATCCGGCAAGGGCGTAGGCGACCACGAGCGGGGGCGAGGCGAGATAGTTCGCGCGCACATCCGGATTCACGCGGCCTTCGAAATTCCGGTTACCGGACAGAACGGCAGCGGCGACGAGATCGGCGGCGTTGATCGTCTTCGAAATCGCCTCCGGCAGCGGGCCGGAGTTGCCGATGCAGGTCGTGCAGCCGAAGCCGACGAGGTTGAAGCCGAGCGCATCGAGATCCGGCTGGAGGCCCGCCTTCGAGAGATACTCGGCAACGACCTGGCTTCCCGGTGCCAGCGAGGTCTTCACCCACGGCTTGGACTTCAAGCCGCGCTTGACGGCGTTGCGGGCGAGAAGGCCTGCGCCGATCATCACGCTTGGGTTTGAAGTGTTGGTGCAGGAGGTGATCGCCGCGATCACGACGTCGCCGTGACCAAGGTCATAATCTGTGCCGCCGACGAGGGTGCGGGTAGCGCCGTCGGACTTCTTGAACTCGGTGGCAAGGCTGTTCAGGAAACCGGCCTTGGCGTTCTTCAATAGAACCCGGTCCTGCGGGCGCTTGGGTCCGGCGAGCGAGGGCTCGACGTCGGAGAGGTCGAGCGAAAGGGTTGCCGAGAACTCCGGATCGGGAGTGTTTGCCGTCCGCCAAAGGCCCTGCGCTTTCGCATAAGCTTCGACGAGGGCAACGCGGGCGGGGTCACGAGCGGTGTCGGCGAGGTAGCGGACGGTTTCCGTGTCGATCGGGAAATAGCCGCAGGTGGCTCCGTATTCCGGGGCCATGTTGCCGATGGTGGCGCGGTCTTCGAGGCTCATCGTATCGAGGCCGGGGCCGTAGAACTCGACGAATTTGCCGACGACGCCAAGCTTTCGCAGCGCTTCCGTGACGGTCAGCACGAGGTCGGTGGCGGTGACACCTTCCTTGAGACGGCCGGTGAGCTTGAAGCCGACGACGTCGGGGATCAGCATCGACTGCGGCTGGCCGAGCATCGCCGCTTCCGCCTCGATGCCGCCGACGCCCCAGCCGAGAACGGCAAGGCCATTGACCATGGTGGTGTGGCTGTCGGTGCCAACAAGCGTATCGGGATAGGCGACTTCCACGCCGTCCTCGGTCCGCGTCCAAACGGTTTGGGCGAGATATTCGAGGTTCACCTGGTGGCAGATGCCGGTGCCGGGCGGTACGACGCGGAAATTGTTGAAGGCCTGCTGGCCCCAGCGCAGGAAGCGGTAGCGCTCGCCGTTGCGCTCATATTCCAGTTCGACGTTGCGGTCGAAGGCTTTGGCGGTGCCGAATTCGTCGACTATCACCGAGTGGTCGATCACAAGATCCACGGGCACGAGCGGGTTGATTTTGGTGGGATCGCCGCCGAGCGACTTCATGGCGTCGCGCATGGCCGCAAGGTCCACCACGGCGGGAACGCCGGTGAAGTCCTGCATCAGCACGCGGGCCGGGCGGAAGGCGATTTCCTGGTTCGACGTGTGCGCGACCAGCCATTCCACAACGGCCTTGATGTCTTCCGCGGTAACCGTGCGCCCGTCCTCATGGCGCAACAGGTTTTCCAAGATCACCTTGAGCGAGAACGGCAGGCGGGAGACCCCGGCAAGTCCGTTCTTCTCGGCAGCCGTCAGGCTGTAGATGACGTAGGTCTTGTCACCGACGACAAGATCTTGGCGGCAATGGAAGCTGTCGAGCGACGACATCGGGTCTCAATCCCCAGGAGTTGACGGCGTTGGATGCAAGAAAGGCGTCCGCGCGAATTCGCGGGTTCGCTCTCTGCAAAAGGCCCCAAACGGGGGAGGTCTCCCGGCCGAAGCCCGTCGCCGTGGTGAAGTGACATCACGCAAACGGAAAGGTCGCATTCGCGACCTCAAGAACACGCGCGGGTTATAGAGAATATCCAACCCCGTGACTAGTTTGACGAGAGTCTATAAGAGGTCTTCAGGACCCCCTCTTTCGGGGCATGGTCCACGGCTCCCGTTTCGAGCGGATCGTCCCTCTTCATGGCCTCCGAACCGTCCGACGACATTCCTTTGCCGCCAGCCCAACTAGCTGCGTCGACGCTCACCGTCTCCGGGCTCTGCGTCGAGCGCGGCGGACGGCAGGTTTTGCGGGACGTGGCGTTTTCCGTTGCTCCGGGGGAGGCGTTGCTTCTTACCGGGCCGAATGGCGCGGGTAAGTCCACGCTTATCCGCGCCATTCTCGGCCTCGTGCCCCGTACGGCAGGCGGCATCACCGTGGATGGCTCCGACGACGCCGAGGATGTGGCGCGGCGCTGCCACTATCTCGGGCATCGGGATGCACTGAAAACGGCGCTCGACGTTTCGGAAAATCTGGCCTTCTGGGTGCGCTTTCTAGGGGGACCGGGCCTTTCGGTTCATGAAGCGCTTGACGCTGTCGACCTTCTCGACCTCGCCGATCTGCCCGCAGCCTATCTCTCCGCCGGTCAGCGGCGGCGCCTCGCGATCGCACGGTTGATCGCGGTCGAAAGGCCGATCTGGCTCTTGGATGAGCCGACCGCCGCCCTCGACGCAGCATCGGAGCGCCGGCTTTTGCTGCTGATGCGCCGGCATCTTGCGGCCGGCGGGTCGATCGTCGCCGCGACCCACCTCGCGCTCGATCTCTGCCAGGCCCGTGAGATTCGTCTTGAACCGCGCGTTTTGGAGGCGGTGCCTTGAAGCCGTGGACGGAGCTTTATCTGCGCGAGCTTCGTCTCGCCACCCGCATCGGCGGCGGCGCGCTGATGGGCGTTTTGTTTTTCCTTATCGTTGTCACAGTGGTCCCCTTCGCGATCGGTCCGGATCTCAACCTCCTATCGCGGCTCGGTCCCGCCATCCTTTGGATCGGCGCTCTCTTGTCGACCTTGCTCGGCCTCGACCGGCTCTACGAGGGCGACCGTGAGGATGGTGCGCTCGATCTCATCGTCGCTTCCGGGCGGTCGCTTGAGCTTGTCGTGCTTGTCAAAAGCCTCGCGCATTGGACCGCGACAGGGCTCCCCGTCGTATTGGCCGCGCCGCTGTTCTCGCTTTTCCTTGCCATGTCGCCGGCTGCGATCGGTTCGACGGTGCTTACGCTTCTCATCGGAACACCCGCGCTCACCTTTTTGGGCTCGATCGGCGCCGGGCTCACCGTCTCGCTGCGCCGGGGCGGGCTGCTGGTGCCGATCCTCATTCTGCCTTTCGCGATTCCAGTGCTGATCTTCGGCGTTTCAGCCGCCTCAGCCGTTATCCTCGACCCCGCAGGCTTCCAAACACCGTTCTTTCTGCTTGCGGCCGTTTCGCTGGTGGCAAGCGTGATCGGGCCGATTGCGACCGCCGCAGCGCTGCGGGGCGGGCTTGATTAAGCGCGCTGTTCGGCGGGCTTGGCGGCTGCTTTCCGCTCGCGGGCGGGTGTTACCGGAATAACGTCGACCTTCACCTCAAGGCTGTGCCCTGCCGAAGAAACGATCACGCCATCGAGGGGAGATACGTCGGCATAGTCGCGGCCGAGCGCCAGGATGACGTGGTCCTCTCCCGCTGCGATCCCATTGGTGGGGTCAAGCCCGATCCACCCGGCTTGCGGTCCGCACCAGATCGAAACCCAGGCGTGGGTGGCGTCGGCGCCTTCAAGACGCGGCCGTCCGGGGGGCGGTTCCGTGCGGACGTAACCGCTGATATAGGTGGCGGCGAGGCCGAGACCGCGCAGCCCCGCGATCATGATATGTGCGAAATCCTGGCAAACCCCTCGCCGCTTGGCAAAGGCCTCGGCCGGCAGGGTCGCGGCATCGGTAGCACCGGGTTTATAGACGAAATCCGCCTTGATCCGCCGCATGAGGTCCGATGCCGCGTCCAAAACCGGACGACCGCTGGCAAAGCTCCGCGCGGCATAAGCCGTGATCGCGGGCTCCAACGGAATGCAGCGGGAGGCGTAGAGCCCATGGGCCGGTGAGGCCGGGCCAAGATCGCCTGTCCCGATCGCGATATCCCGAACGGTTTCCCAGCGCGGAATGAGATTGGGCAGCAGCGGTTCGGGCGGCGTCACTTCCACGCGGGCGACGAGTTCCACGACGAGCTTGTCGTGCGGTTGGTCGAGCGCGAAGGAGGTGATTCGATTGCCGAAGAAATCCAGGCTCTCCGTTCGCTCGGCGGGGGCCGGTGTGATCTCCAGAGCGGCCGCAACGACGCGCTGACCGAGCCGGTCCACCGGCGTCAGCCGCGCGATATGGCGGGAGAATGGCACCACGGCGCCGTAGTCATAGGTGGTGACTTGGCGCAAATCGTAGATCATGCGAATTCCTCGGAGTGCTCGGTTGAGGGTCGCTGCGTGAAAAAGCGAAGGCTGATTGCCTCGGATAGCTTGTAGAGATCGCTGATGATGGATTCGAGCCTATCCACGGCGAGATCCTCGACAGCCGTTGCGGCCAACTCTCCGTGGAAACGGCGTGCGGCGCGCAAAAGTGCGATCGGCCGCCCGTCCATGGTCGTGGCCGGCAGAGCCTCCAGATGTTCCACAATTCGCGCCACCTGAAATGCCACGGACCGCGAGTTGTTTTCGTCTAGCACGATGAGATCGACGGCCGGATGCCGCGCGGCGGTCATGACGTAGCGCGAGCGGTAGGTGATCTGGCTGTCGCCGAGTTCCAGGATGGCGTCGAGGGCGCCGGGCGGCGCCGTGTCGTCCGCGAACAGGCGCACGAAACGAGCTGTGCCGTCGGCTCGCTCAATGCGGCGGCCAAGTTCGAGAAACCGCCAGCCCATGGCGCGGTTCATGTTTTCCGACGCAAGGCCTGCGAAGGCTGCGAGCTGGCGCAAAGCCGCATTGGCCTCGTCCAAAGCCGCTGCCGGGCTGATGGTCCGTCCGTCCAGCGCTTCGAAACGGCGTGCGATATCGGTCACGGTCTGAAAGGCATCGGGCGCCAAACGGTCGCGAATGACACCGGCCGCGTTGCGGGCCATGGCGGTCAGCGCGGGCAGGGCGCCGATCGCGCTGCGATGGGTCATCACGGCCATGGCGAGACGGGCGGGTCCGGCGCTCGCGATCGTCGCTTCGGGCAGCGCCCCGGATTTGGCGAGGAGATCCGCCAGTCGCCTGATCACCGGACCGTTGCCGCCCGGACCCGTATCCGCCACCCGGCTGACGAGTGCGCGCACCACGCGCAACGTTGCTTCCGAGCGTTCGAGATAACGCGACAGCCAGAAGAGATTATCGGCCGCCCGGCTCGGAAGCGTTCCCGTGGTGCGGCGGATGCGCACGCGGTCGGGCGGCGGCAGCAGCGTCGTCTCGGCCACCGGCGCGTTGGATAGAACCCACACGTCGGAAGCACTTGCGCCTTGCTGGAGCGATACGAACCGCGCGTCGGGCGTGCCCGATATGCGGCAGAAGCCGCCCGGCATGACGGTCCAGTCGTCCTCGCCGACCGCTGCCACGAAGAGGCGCAGCACGAAGGGCCGCGGCGTCAGCCGTCCGTCGGCCCATACCGGCATCGTGGAGAGCTTCACGGCCTCTTGGCCGACGACGTCCATGCCCCGGCCCGCGATGATGCCGGCCAGTGCCGTCCGCTGCGCTGCCGTGAGGCCCGACCCAAGCACAGATCCGCCGGCGGGGACTGCGGGCAGCGTACCGCCGAAGGCATGGGCGATCGCCATGTTGCCAAGCCCGGCCAGCACCGCTTCGCGCTCACGGGGTTGACCGCACCACCACGTCGCGACATTCGGCAGCGTAAGTTCTTCGCCGAGGACATGACGGGCGAGCGCAGGCAGGAAGCCCATCAGCGCACGCGATTCCATCACGCCAGATCCGAGTGCGTTGGCGATCGTGACGCCGCCGTCCCGAATGGCCTGCACGAGTCCGGGCACGCCAAGCCGTGAGGTCGTGCGCAATTCTAGGGGATCGGCGAAGTCGCCGTCCAAACGGCGGAGCAAGACGTCGACGCGCTTGAGGCCCGACACTGTCCGAACATAAACTGCGCCGTCTCGCACCGTCAGGTCGGCGCCTTCGACGAGCAGGAAGCCGAGATAGCGCGCGAGATAGGCGTGCTCGAAATAGGTTTCGTTCAAAGGGCCGGGCGATAGCAGCGCCACCCGCGCCTCCGCCCGGGCATTCAGCCTCGCCAATTCGTCGCGAAAGGTCTGGAAATAGGAGGCGAGCCGCTCGACCTTCAAATTGCGCGCCACGTCGGGCAGGGCGCGCGACAGGGCGATCCGATTTTCCACCGCGTAGCCGGCCCCGGATGGAGCCTGCGTGCGATCGGATAGCACCCACCAGTTTCCGTCGGGACCACGGCCGATGTCGACTGCATAATGTCGAAGATGCCTGCCGCCCACAGGCGGCACGCCAACGAGCGGGCGCACGTAATCGGGGGTCCCCGTGACGGCGGCTGCCGGCAGCAGGCCTCTGCGAATAAGCTGCCCGTCGCCGTAGATGTCACGCAGGATCGCTTCGGCCAGACGCGCCCGCTGAATGACGCCCGTGCTGAGCGCCGCCCATTCGGCGGCGTCTATCAGGAGGGGAATTGGCGCCAGCGGCCACGTCCGTTCGCCGCCGGCCGGGTCGTCGTATACGCGGTAGAAGACGCCGGAATCCTTGAGGTGCCGCTCGGCCCCGCCGGCCGCTTCCGCTAGTTGCGCTTGGCCGAGTTTGGTGAGTTCCCCAAGGAACTGGTCCCAAGGCGCCCGCAGCGTCCGATCTGGACGCATCATTTCGTCGTGCAGGCCGGGAAGTGGGGTATAGCCGGCCAGCAGGCCCTTCACCCATGAATCCCCGGTCCCGGCGCCATGGCGGATGTCAGGACCTTGGGATTGCGACTGTTTCTGGGGCATCGAGTTTAGCTGCGTCACCTTTTTGACAGGCTATTTCATGACGCCCGCCCGCGAAACCCCTTTCAGCCGAGCAAGCGCCGGATCTTCCGACTTATCGATGGGATAACCCGGGGCCGGTCATCCGGGCGCTACCCAACATGCATGATCTCGATGTCGTAGCTCAAAAACCCACTGGTCGGCGCAAGTCCAAAGTCGCGGGAAATTCTCCGGCTGGTTCCTCGGCCGGCAGGACGACGCGCCCGGCCGTGTGTCCGTGATCCTGGAAGCGCGCGAGGCGGCGGGCTTCCGCCTCGTAGGAATTCACGGGGTAAGTGTCGTAGCTCCGGCCACCGGGGTGGACGACGTGGTAGACGCAGCCGCCGAGCGACCGCTCCGACCAGCGGTCGATCAGCTCGATCGTCAGCGGAGCGTGGATCGGAATCACAGGGTGGATACCGCTCGGGGGCTGCCACGCCTTGAAACGGATGCCGCCGACGTAGGCGCCGTTCGTGCCAGTGGAGAGCGTTGGCACGCGGCGGCCGTTGCAGGCGAGGATATGGCGGGCGGGGTTGTAGCCGCGTACCTTGACCTGAAGGCGCTCGACCGAGCTATCCACATAGCGCGCGGTGCCGCCGGGCGCGCCTTCTTCGCCCGTGACGTGCCAGGGCTCAAGCGCGCCGCGCACTTCCATGGAGACGCCGGCGTGCTCGACCGTGCCAAAATACGGGAAGCGGAATTCGCGCTGGGCGTCGAACCAGATCGGCTTCATGTCGAAGCCGGCGCGGCTGAGATCGTCCAGCACCTGGTTGAAATCGGCCCACACGAAGTGCTCCAGCATGAAGCGGTCCTGAAGGTCGGTGCCCCAGCGGGTGAAGCCGCCCGTCTGCGGTTCCTTCCAGAACCAGGCGATCAGAGCCCGCACGAGTAGCTGCTGCGCGAGCGACATGCGGGCGTCGGGCGGCATTTCGAACGAGCGGAATTCAATGAGGCCGAGACGGCCGGTCGGCCCGTCCGGGGAGAACAGCTTGTCGATGCAAATCTCGGAGCGATGGGTGTTGCCGGTCACGTCGACGAGGAGATTCCGGAAGAGACGGTCCACCAGCCAGGGCAGCGGAGCGTCGCCTTCGCCGGGTTTGGGAACCTGGGCGAGCGCAATCTCAAGCTCGTAGAGCGCATCGTGGCGGGCTTCATCAATCCGGGGGGCCTGCGAGGTCGGGCCGATGAAGAGGCCGGAGAAGAGGTAGGAGAGGCTCGGATGGCGCTGCCAGTAGAGCACGAGGCTTTTCAGGAGATCCGGACGACGCAGGAACGGGCTGTCTTCGGGCACCGCGCCGCCGACGACGACGTGATTGCCGCCGCCGGTGCCGGTGTGGCGCCCGTCGACCATGAACTTGTCCGTGCCCAGACGGCTGAGCCGGGCTTCCTCATAGACGCCGGTGGTGATTGCCACGCAGTCGGCCCAGGAGGCGGCCGGGTGCACATTCACCTCGATGACGCCCGGATCCGGCGCGACGCGGATGACGCCGATGCGGGGATCCCATGGCGGGGTATATCCCTCGATGTGGAGGGGCAGGCCCAGCTCTTCGGCGGTGTTCTCGACGGCGGCGAGGAGTTCGAGATAGTCGTCGATCGCCTCGACGGGCGGCATAAACACGCAAAGGCGGCCCTCGCGCGGCTCCACCGAGAGGGCGGTGCGGACGGCGCCTTTCCCGGTCATCCACTGTTGAACGCGGGGTTCTTGGCCGCCGGGTTCAACTTGCCGGCTATGGACGGGCGCGACCGTGCTCAACTCCGGCAAATCCGGCCGTTCGGCGAAGGGATCGCGGGCAATGACGAACGGGTATTCGGATTCAGGCACGTAGGGGAGCGCGCCGAGAGGCAGGCGGAAGCCGACCGGCGAATCACCCGGCATCAGGAAAATGCGGCCGCGCCGGACCGACCAGCGTTCCGAGATCCAGCCGGGGCCGGCGCGCGTCTGCCAGCGCTGGACCGGCAGGACGTAGCCCGTGGGCTGATCCAGGCCGCGCTCGAAGACGCGGGCAATGCGGGCGCGCTCTTCGGGGCTGTCGAGCTTGGAATCCTCTGTCGTGACGTTCTCGGGAAGCCCCTGTTCCTTCAAGATCCAATGGCCGGGATCCTCGAAGGCGGGGAGCGCGAAATCTGTTGGAATTCCAAGTTTCTTTGCGACGCCGGTGATGAGGGCCTCGGCCTCAGCCGCTTCGACCTTGCCAGAAATGGTCTCGCGGGCGACGAGGTCGAGATTGCGCCAGATCGGTTTGCCGTCCTTGCGCCAGTAGAGTGAAAACGTCCAACGCGGCAGGCTTTCACCGGGATACCACTTGCCCTGGCCGTAATGCAGGAACCCGCCGGGGGCGAAGCGCGCGGCGAGGCGGCGAATCAGTTCATCGGCACGGTCGCGCTTGGTGGGTCCGACAGCGGCGGTGTTCCACTCTTCAGACTGGTAATCGTCGATGGAGACGAAGGTGGGCTCGCCGCCCATGGTGAGACGCACGTCACCAGCGGTGAGGCTCGCGTCGACCTTTTCGCCAAGCGCGAGGAGATCGTTCCAGGCCTCATCGGAGTATGGCAGCGTCACGCGCGGCCGTTCATCGATGCGATCGACGCGCATCTCGAATTCAAATGCCGTCTTCGTATCGGGATCGCCGGCGAATGAGCCTACGATCGGCGCGGCGGAGCGGTAATGCGGGGTGGCCACGAGCGGGATGTGGCTTTCGCCGCAGAGCAGGCCCGAAGTTGGGTCGAGGCCGATCCAGCCCGCGCCGGGAATGTAGACTTCGCACCACGCATGAAGGTCGGTGAAGTCCACGTCGGTGCCGGAGGGGCCGTCCAGCGATTTTACGTCCGGGCGCAGCTGGATGAGGTAGCCGGATACGAAGCGCGCGGCGAGGCCGAGGTGGCGGAAGATCTGAACGAGCAGCCATCCGCTATCGCGGCAGGATCCGGCGCGGCGTGTCAGTGTTTCCTCAGGCGTTTGGACGCCCGGCTCCATCCGGATTTCATAAGCGATATGGGCTTGCACGGCGCGATTGAGTTCGACGATGAAATCGGCCGTGGTGGCCAGCTCGCGTGAAATGCCGGCAACGAAGGCCTTGAACAGCGGACCTTCGGTTTCGCGAAAGAGGTAAGGCGCAAGCTCGATGCCAAGTTCTGGCGGATAGGCGAAGGGGAATTTCTCCGCATAGTCTTCCGTGAAAAAGTCGAACGGATTGATAACCGCCATCTCGGCCAGGAGATCAACCGTGATCGAAAGCTCGTTGGCGGGCTCGGGAAACACGAAGCGGGCGAGCCAATTTCCGTGCGGATCCTGTTGCCAGTTCACAAAGTGCGTTTCGGGCGTCACCTTCAGGGCATAAGCCGGGATCTTGGTGCGGCTGTGGGCGGCGGGCCGGAGGCGAATCACCTGCGGGGAGAGCATCACCGGCCGGTCGTAGTGGTAGCGGGTGACGTGGGTGAGCTTTGTCAGTATCGCCATCCACGTCTCCTAGGGTCACAGCCGGCGGCCGCATTTAATGCCAGATAAGCAGCCGGGCAAAGCCTGCCGCTATGCAGGCTCCGCTTAAATCTTATGCAATTGCGGCGCTATCAGGCGAGCGGATCGATCACGACCTCAAACAGGCGTGACGACGAAGGCTTGGCCACGGTTTCGTAGAGACCGGGTTCGGGCGGCAGGCCGGTCGCGGCGGCATCGACGGGTTTGGGTACGATCCAACGAAGGCGCCCCCATCCCCGGCTCTGCCCTTCGGTCTTCAAGGTTTCGACAAAGGTGTGCCCAATGCCTTTATTGCGATGACCGGGCAGCACGTAGATGTCGTCGAGCTGGCCGATCCGGAAGCCGGAGATGGTATCGGGCAGGTCGAAGAACACCGCGAAGCCCACAAGCTCATCGCCCTCGAACGCGCCGACAACTTCCGCCGTCCGGTCCGTGGTCAGCAGCTCTGCATAAAATTTGTCGGGCCGGCGCGGCGCTCCGCGTTTCATGGCTTGGGCGTAGGCCGCGATCAGAGGGGCCAGCTTTGGAGCGTCCTTTTGGGAAAGCGCCTTGACGGTGACTGTCATCGCGTTTGTTGTCCCAGCCGTTTCGAACGTGGTGTTATCTCTCAACGTGCGCGCGGCCGGCATTCACCGGCCGCGATACTGTGTTCTTGCGATACCTAAGCGCGCATCATCACTTCCAAGTGCGGATATCGACGAACCGTCCGGCAATCGCGGCGGCAGCCGCCATCGCAGGCGAGACGAGATGGGTGCGGCCCTTAAAGCCCTGGCGGCCCTCGAAATTACGGTTCGAGGTCGACGCGCAGCGCTCGCCGGGCTTCAGCTTGTCGGCATTCATGGCAAGACACATGGAGCAGCCGGGTTCACGCCACTCGAAACCCGCGGCAAGGAAGATCTTGTCCAAGCCTTCCGCTTCCGCCTGCAGCTTGACCAAGCCCGAACCGGGAACGACCATCGCCGAAACGGTCGGTGCGATCGTGCGCCCTTCGACAACCTTGGCCGCAGCGCGCAAATCCTCAATGCGGCCGTTGGTGCAGGAGCCGATGAAAACCTTATCAAGCGCGATGTCGGTGATCTTGGTGCCCGGCTTCAGGCCCATATAGTCGAGCGCGCGCCATTTGGAGGTGCGCTTGTTTTCCTCCGCGATTTCGGCCGGATCCGGCACGACGCCGGTAACCGAAACCACGTCTTCCGGGGACGAGCCCCAGCTTACGATCGGCGGCAGATTCGCGGCGTCGAGGCGCACTTCGCGGTCGAAATGCGCGCCTTCATCGGAGAACAGGGTCTGCCAATAGGCAAGCGCACGCTCCAGCGCCTCGCCGATCGGGGCTTTCGGCCGTCCCTTGATATAGGCGAAAGTCTTTTCGTCGGGGGCGATCAGGCCGGCGCGCGCTCCCCCTTCGATCGACATGTTACAGATCGTCATACGGCCTTCCATCGACAGCGCCCGGATGGCCTCGCCGGCATATTCCATGACGTAGCCGGTACCGCCGGCCGTGCCGATCTCGCCGATGATGGCGAGGATGATGTCCTTGGCGGTGACACCGGGGGGCAATTGCCCGTCCACGGTGATCCGCATGTTCTTCGCCTTTTTCTGGATCAGCGTCTGGGTGGCGAGCACATGCTCGACTTCCGACGTGCCGATGCCGTGGGCAAGCGCGCCGAATGCGCCGTGCGTTGAGGTGTGGCTATCGCCGCACACGATCGTCATGCCCGGCAGCGTGAACCCTTGCTCGGGGCCGACGACGTGCACGATGCCCTGGCGCACATCGCGCTCGTTGAAATACTCGACGCCGAATTCCGCCGCGTTGATCGCGAGCTGCCCGACCTGCTCGGCCGATTCCGGATCGTCGATGCCGTGGCTGCGGTCGGTGGTGGGAACGTTATGGTCCACGACGGCCAGCGTTTTCGCCGGCTGATGAACAACACGCCCGGTGGTGCGCAGTCCTTCGAAGGCTTGCGGGCTCGTCACTTCATGGACGAGGTGGCGGTCGATGTAGAGCAGGGCGGTACCGTCCGGCTGAACGTCGACGACATGGTCGTCCCAGATTTTGTCATAGAGGGTGCGCGGCTGAGTGGTCATCGGTGTGATCGCTTCTTGGAAGGCTGTCGCGCCGGATAAACCGGCCTTTATGGTCGATAGACGAGCGGGATCAGGCCGCAAACCGGCCGTCATTGCTCATTTGTACGGCTAATCGCCCATCGCCGAAAAGACGCGCGAAAAAGCGCCACGGCAGCCGTGCGTGGTCGTGCACGGGGGCGAACTCCTCCGTGGTGGGCGCGCGGGGACCTGATGTCAGCCTGTTCATGAGACTTGCCATACCGAATTTCCGCGAAAACGGCAATCGCAGGCTTAAGAGCCCGGTCTATCCGCCCATGCGGCTGCCGAAAAAGAAAGCGCCCAGTCTCGGGGGGCGAGACTGGGCGCGGCGTCGCTATAGACGCATCGCTGGGAGGGAGCTCCAGCGGACGGACCACCGCCGGCGAGACGGGGCACTGCCTGAACGAGCGGTACCGTCATGGGCTGGAAATTGGTCGACGACCCCCCTTATACAAGGGTCAGTTGTCCTGACATTTCTGTGAGTTCGGCGTGACGCTCAACCGAGCAGCGCGGCGAACTCTTCCCGGATGGCACGGCCCATGTCTTTGGTTCCGATGGTTGGTCCGCCGCCGGCGATGTCGGCCGTTCGCAGGCCCTTGGCAAGCACGGCAGCGATGGCCGTATCCAGCTTGTCGGAGAGGTCCGACATTCCGAAGGAATAGCGCAGAGCCATGCCGAAGGATGCAATCATCGCGATCGGATTGGCGATGCCCTTGCCCGTGATATCGGGCGCGGACCCGTGCACGGGTTCGTAAAGTGCCTTGCGCTTGCCAGTTGCCGCATCCGGCGCGCCGAGCGAGGCGGACGGCAGCATGCCGAGCGATCCGGTCAGCATCGCCGCTACGTCTGAGAGAATGTCACCGAAAAGATTGTCGCAGACGATGACGTCATATTGCTTAGGCCAGCGGACGAGTTGCATCGCGCAGTTGTCGGCGAGCACATGCTCCAGGCCCACGTCCGGAAACTCTTCGCGGCCGATCTTGGTGACGACTTGGTTCCAAAGAACGCCGGACTTCATTACATTGCGCTTTTCCGCCGAAGCGACGCGGCTGCTGCGCGTGCGTGCAAGATCGAAAGCCACGCGGGCGATGCGCTCGATTTCGGAGGTGGTGTAGACCTGCGTGTCCACCGCGCGCTTCTGGCCGTTTTCAAGCGTCACGATTTCTTTCGGCTCGCCGAAATAGACGCCGCCGGTCAGCTCGCGCACGATCAGGATATCGAGACCCTCGACCACGTCGTGCTTTAGCGACGAAGCATCGGCCAGGGCGGGATAGCAGATGGCGGGGCGTAGATTGGCGAAGAGACCCAGATCCTTACGCAACCTAAGAAGGCCGGCTTCCGGCCGCACGTCATAAGGCACGCCATCCCACTTCGGCCCGCCCACCGCGCCGAAGAGCACGGCATCGGCAGCCAGCGCCTTGGCCATGTCGGCGTCGGAGATCGCTGCGCCATGTGCGTCATAAGCCGATCCGCCGACAAGGCCGCGATCGGTTTTGAAGGACGCCAAGCCGCGCTCGTTCAACAAGGCGATGATCGCCTCGACCTCGGTCATGATTTCGGGGCCGATCCCGTCGCCGGGAAGCAGAAACAGCGTGTTGGTGGCCATGGCGGCAAGTCCTCGGGGCGCTCTTAGGAATTCAAGGCCCTTGCGTTACAAGGCCTCCGCGATGCTTGCAAGACCGCCGGTATGGGCCAGGGCGATGTCTCAGCCCAGGTCCACGGGGAGATCCTCAACGCCGGTGAATTGCCCCGTCTTCGGATCGAGCACATGGAGTTCGCCCTCCGACACGTCGAACCAAGCGCCGTGAAGCCGGAGCGAGCCTTTGGCATGCCGGATCTGGACGCAGGGAAACGTCATGAGATTGCGCAGCGAGGTCCGTACGCCTTCCAACTCCAACGCCTTGTAGCGAAGCCCGACAGGGATCCGGTGATCGCAGCGTATGCGCTCGGCCGGGCTTGCCAGCATCGACATCCAACGGCCTATGAAATCTCCTGGAGTCAGCGGGTCTGCGTCGTCCAGTGCGGCGCGAATACCGCCGCAACGGCCGTGACCCATCACAACGATATGTTTCACCTTCAGCGCCGCGACCGCAAATTCAAGCGCTGCGGAGGTGCCGTGCAACTCGCCGTCCGGCGTATAGGGCGGGACAAGGTTGGCGACGTTGCGGGCGACAAAGATCTCACCGGGCCCGGCATCGAAGATCACTTCGGGCGGCACCCGGCTGTCACAGCAGCCGATCACCATGATTTGAGGCTTCTGACCGAGTTCCGCGAGGCGCTTGTACCGGGCTTCCTCGCCGGGATACCGCCCTGCGCGGAACGCCTGATAGCCCGTCATCAGACTTTCGGGGAAAACATCGGCAAGCGGAGGCCGGACCAAATCGGTATCGGGTGAAACCGTCATCGGCGATCCTCTCACTCGAACGCAGGTCGCGGCGTACGTCTATGCCTGATTAGGCTCTCACCCCGTGAGGGGCAAGATGCCTTTCGGCCGTGTAGTGCAATCACTATGCCCAGATCGCAATCCGCAAACCGTGCGTATCGCGGATCTCTTCGGCGGGATGGGGGATGGCGGTGCCGGCCAAAACGCGCTCGGCAACCAGCATCGCGACGCATGCGTCGAGTTTGTCGTCAATCGCCGCGCCGCGCGGCGGCTTGTCGTCGAGGAAGGCCGGATCGAAGCCATAGGCGGCCAGAAGGCTTCGCCGCTCTCTGGAACCTGCTGGATTGGGGCGGTTGTTGACCTTCTTGCCATGCATCATCGGGGCGCCGTTCAAAACGGCGAACGCCAGCTCCGGATGGCATTCCACGACACGGTCAGCCGCGCCCGGGCGACTGCGCAAAAGGTGATCTAGTTCCCGGATTTTCGGGAAGATATGGAAACACTGCTTGGATATCTTGCGCGGCGGGTTCGAAGTTGCTTGAGCCACCGCGCAGGCCTCGACGTAACCATCGGTGTAAACGGCGCTTCGCGAGGGAACCGAGAACACACTCGACCGGCGCGCCCCGAGCAGACCGCGAATGGCGCGCTCTGCTGCGCGTCCGAATGGGCCTGATGTGTCCGGCAAGCCCAGCGGCATGTCGATCGCCATCAGATCCGGCTCGCCCGACTCGTCCAACAGGTCGGCCAGGGCGGAAACCACCCGAATCGAGACGATCCCGCTGACGCTCTCGCGTGACACCGCGACCCAGCCGCCAGGGCAGCCGTCCACACCGACCGCTAGGGTCATAACGCGCCCGCCGGCGGAAGATCCATGAGCCCTTTGGGGGGTCGCTGTGCTGCCCACCGCCGCACATCCACCATCGCGGAGGCCCGCACGATCGCGGTTTGCTCGGCCGTCAACTCCAACTCGTCGCCGCCGCGCTTTACCGTTCGCGCGACGATTTCAAACGTACCGGCCGCTGCTCCGGCCAGCGCTTGCTCGTCCGAAGCGCCCGTCAGGAGCCGGGATACGAGGAGCGCCGCGAAGAGATCGCCGGTGCCGGAAGGGGCGCCGCTGATCTCAGTGTTTTCCGCTACGAGCACGTCTGTAGCCGTTACCAATGCCGATGCGATCTTGCCACGCATCATGGCTGGCGCCGATGTGACCACCACCCGCGCCGGGCCAAGCGCCCGAGCCGCGTCCACAAGCCCCGCCATGGTATCGGTTTCCCGTCCGGTCAGATGAGCGAGTTCGAAGCGGTTGGGCGTGGTGAGATCCGCGAGGGGAAGCAGCCGGTCGCGATGGGCCTCGGCCACTTCCGGCTTCACATAGAGCCCGGCCGCATCGCCCATGACCGGATCAACCAGCGTCAGAAGGCGCGGGTTGGCGGCCTTCAGCGCTTGGATAAGCCCGGCGATGGCATCTGCTTGCGCGGCGTTACCGAGATATCCGGTCATGACCGCGCCGAGTTCGCCGATCCAAGGCGCAGCCGACAGATCCCTGCACAGCGCGGCGAAATCCTCAGCCGAGGGAACCGACCGGTGAGCCTGTCCGTGGCCGGGGTGCCAGGGCAAGATCACCGTCGGCAAGCTCCAGACCCGGTGCCCCAGGCGCTCCAAGGCGAAGGCGGCGCGCGCGCCCACCGATCCGCGCACCACGTGGGACGAAATCACGAGCACCGCGGGCGGAGACGATGGAAGAGGAGGAGGAGGGGTGCTCAAGGCGTCTCAACGGTTTAGGCTTGCCAAAGCGAATCCCTATCTGATGAGGGCGTGGGCCGAAAGGCCATGTGAAGGCAAAGCGATGACGAGCCGGCCGACCACCGACGTGATGGACCTGTTTCCTGCCGAGGCTACGCCGTCCGCTCGCCTGTCCGGCGTGGTCCAAGTGCTGCTCCCTGTTGCCGTCGACGAGAGCTACACCTACCGCCTGCCCGATATCGGCGCCGTCCGCCCAGGCTCGATCGTGCAAGTTCCGCTCGGAACGCGGAAGGTGATCGGCGTCGTGACCGACGAGGCTCCGACACTCTCCGCTTCCTCCAATCGCCTCCGCGCCATCGAGACCGTGTTCGACGTGCCGCCGCTGAAGGCCGAGCTTATCGCCTTCGTCGATTGGGTGGCGCGCTACACGTTAACCTCGCGCGGGATGGTGATGCGCATGGTGATCCGCGCCCCTGAAGCGCTCGATCCGGAGCCTCCGGTTCGCGGTGTGATCCGCCTCGGCGAGCCGCCCGAACGCATGACCGAGGCGCGGCGCAAGGTCATCGCGCTGCTGGCCGATAACGAAGGCATGGCCTGGACACGGTCCGGTCTCGCCCACGCAGCCGGCGTCTCTCCGGGTGTCGTCGACGGGCTGATCGAGGCGGGCACGCTGGGGGAGGTCAGTCTTCCCGCCGGCCCTCCGTTCCGCAAACCCGAGCCGGATTTCAATGCGCGTCCGCTCACCGAGGATCAGGCCCAAGCGGCCCGGTTGCTCGTCAAAAAGGTCGGAGCGGGCGCATCCGTCACCCTAATCGACGGCGTGACCGGATCGGGCAAAACCGAGGTCTATCTCGAAGCGGTGGCCGAATGTCTGCGGCAGGGCAAGCAAGCGCTTGTTCTCGTGCCCGAGATCGCGCTCACCAAGTCGTTCCTGGATCGCTTCGCCGAGCGCTTTGGGGCGCTTCCTGCCGAGTGGCACTCGGAGGTGTCGCCCAAGACACGTGCGCGGGTCTGGCGCGGGGTCGCCGAGGGCGCCGTTCGCGTGGTGGTCGGCGCCCGCTCGGCCTTGTTTCTGCCTTACCGGGACCTTGGCCTGATCGTGGTCGATGAAGAGCACGACGCCGCTTATAAGCAAGAGGAATGGGCGACCTATCACGCCCGCGACATGGCGATCGTGCGCGGCTGGCTGGAACATCTGCCGGTGGTGCTCTCGTCCGCCACGCCCTCGCTCGAAACGCGGGTGAACGTGGATAGGGGCCGCTACGATCATCTCGTGCTTCCTGAGCGAGCCACCGGCGCAGACATGCCGGTGATCATGGCCGTCGACATGCGCAAGGCCGGTCCGCCGCGCGGACGGTTTCTGGCGCCGGGGCTGGTGACCGCGATCCGGCAGGCGACCGACCGGGGCGAACAGGCCCTCCTCTTTCTCAACCGCAGGGGCTATGCTCCGCTGACGCTCTGCCGAAGCTGCGGGCATCGTTTCAAGTGCCCTAATTGCTCGGCTTGGCTGGTGGAGCATCGCTTCAAGGGTCGTCTCACCTGTCA
>JBHYDC010000001.1:0-294962 GCA_051861205.1 Oharaeibacter sp. | reverse complement strand
CACGACCCTATCGCGCGCGGGGGTCGATCACCCGATGGCCGGCGAGACCGGGGGGCTATCCGGCAAACCCATATTCGCCCGGTCGACCATCGTGCTGGCGAAGATGCGGCGGCGGGTGGGGCGACAGATACCGATCATCGGCGTCGGCGGCATATCCAGCGGCGCGGACGCCTATGAAAAGCTGGCGGCAGGGGCGACCGCGGTTCAACTCTATACCGGCTTCATATACGGCGGGCCGGAGTTGCCGGGGCGCATCGTGCGGGATCTCATCGGGCTTCTCGACCGAACCGGCGCCGCGTCCATCACGGATGTAACGGGGATCCGGACCGATGCCTGGGCGGATCGCGCGATTCCCGCCTGAAAGGTATTCAATCCAACGAAAACGGCGCCGGACATCGCATCCGGCGCCGCAAATCTTGTCGTCGCAGTCTGAATTACGGCTTGGGAGCCTCGGCGGGCGCAGCATCGGCGGCGGGAGCCTCAGCGGGAGCGGCCTCTGCGGGCGCTTCGGCAGCGGGCGCCTCGGCGGCGTCAGCGGCCGGCAGCGGGGCCGGGGTGTCGGCGAGGGTGCGTAGATAAGCGATCAGGTTCGCGCGGTCTTCCGGCTTCTTCATGCCGGCATAGGCCATCTTGGTGCCCGGCACGGAGGCCTTCGGGTTGGCCAGGAAATTGTCGAGGTGGTTGTAATCCCAGACGTTGGCATTGCCGAACTCGACCATGGCGGCCGAATACTTGAAATCGGCATGGGCGCCGGGCTTGCGGTTCACGATGTTCCAAAGGCCGGGGCCGACCTTGTTGACGTCGCTGCTATCCAGCACATGGCAGGCCGCGCAAGACTTGGTGAGGCTTTCGCCCTTGGCCGGATCGGCGGAGGCGAGGCGAACGGCGATCGGCTCGACGACCACTTCGGCGGCAGCACCGGCATCGGCCGCAGGGGCTTCCTCGGCCACGGCGACCTCAAAGCCCGGCTTCTCCGACGGTTCCTGCGTGAAGATCAATTCGGCGACAAAACCAACGCCCATGGCGAAGGTGAGCGTTCCAAGAACCGCACCGGCAAGCTTGTTGAATTCGAGCGACATCGAGGGCTCCAGCAGCATCGGACCTCGCCGAATGGCAAAGGTCCGCTATGGACGAAGCGTGCGGGACGGACCCGCGGCGCACCCGCCCGGAATTTGCGCGGAAACTACAAACTTTCGCGGCGCAATGTCCAGCCGTATAAGGCGTTTTGCGATTGAACTTTTGCACACCGTGCCAATTTGCAGCAGGAGACGGGTATGGCGGACATGAGCGAGCGGTCCCGGCGGGCGCTGGTGGTGATCCCGGCCCGCCTGGGTTCCACCCGGCTTCCCAATAAAGTGCTCGCGGATATCGCGGGCGAACCGATGATCGTTCACGTCTGGCGGCGGGCGATGGAGGCGGCGATCGGCCGCGTCGTGGTGGCCTGCGACGCCGAAGCAATCGCGGCGGCCGTGCGGGCGGCTGGCGGGGATGCGGTGATGACCCGCGCCGATCACCCCAGCGGCTCCGACCGGGTTTTCGAGGCGATCGGACGTGTGGATGCCTCCCGCGAGTGCGACGTGATCGTGAATGTTCAGGGCGACCTTCCGACGGTGTCGCCTGAAACGATCCGCGCCTGCTTCGCCCCGCTCCAAGACCCCGCCGTGGATGTTGCGACGCTCGCCACCGAAATCCGCGAGGACGTGGAACGGACGCAGCCGAGCGTGGTAAAGGTCATTGGCTCGCCGGTTGGGCCTGACCGGATGCGCGCGCTTTACTTCACGCGCGCTACAGCGCCGTGGGGCGAGGGGCCGCTCTATCACCACATCGGGCTCTATGCATTCCGGCGAACAGCGCTGGAACGCTTCGTCGCGCTACCGCCCTCCACCTTGGAACTTCGCGAAAAGCTGGAGCAGCTAAGGCTTTTGGAGGCTGGAATGCGGATCGACGTTGCCATCGTCGACGACGTGCCGCTCGGCGTCGATACGCCGGAGGATCTAGAGCGTGCGCGTGCGGTTCTGGCGCGCTGACGGGTTCTTCCTTCCCCTTGCGGCGGCGGCGCGATAGACAGGCCGCCAGCAGTCAGGCCTCTTTTTTGAAAGTTCAGGGTCCATGAAGAAGAAGGTCGTGTTCCAGGGCGAGCCGGGGGCGAACTCTCACATCGCGGCGCTGGAAGTTTATCCGGACTGCGAGCCTGTGCCCTGCCCGACCTTCGAGGATTGTTTCGCGGCGCTGGAATCCGGCGCGGCCGATCTTGGCATGATCCCGATCGAGAATTCGGTGAACGGGCGCGTGGCGGATATCCACCACCTCCTTCCGGGCGCGGCAGTGCACATCATCGGCGAGCACTTCCTGCCGGTTCACCATCAGCTTCTCGGGCTGAAGGGCACATCGCTCTTGGACCTGCGCGAGGTTCAGAGCCATGTGCAGGCGCTCGGCCAATGCCGCCGTACGCTGCGGGGACTGGGCCTGACGTCCGTGGTGGGGGCGGACACGGCTGGCTCGGCGCGGCAGATTGCCGAGGCCGGCGACCGCAAACGCGGCGCGCTCGCAAGCCGCCTCGCGGCCGAGATCTACGGGCTCGACATCCTCCAGGCGGACGTCGAGGACGAAGCGCACAACACCACGCGCTTCATCATCCTTTCTCCCGAGCCCGCGCCCGCGCCGCCGCGCGGCACAGCGACCGTTACGACCTTCGTGTTTCGGGTTCGCAACATGCCAGCCGCGCTTTTCAAGGCGCTCGGCGGGTTTGCGACCAATGGCGTGAACATGACCAAGCTCGAGAGCTATCAGCTCGAAGGCCAGTTCTACGCCTCGCAGTTCTACGCCGACGTGGACGGCCACCCCGACGACCGGGCGCTTCAGTTCGCGCTGGAGGAACTGGCCTTCTTCAGCCACGAAGTTCGGATCTTGGGGAGCTATCCCGCCAGTCCGTTCCGGGAAAAGATCCGCGAGCCGGAGGCGGACAAGGGCTTGCGGCCGGCCGAATGACGGCGGGTGCTATTCGCCAGTGAGCCAGTGGTCCATAAGGCGCCGGGCGATGGCGAATTTCGGCGGGCAGGTCAGCCCGTCCGGGTGCGTTTCCTCGATCATGGATGCGACCTCGTCGCGGAGGAACCAGCGGCAATCCTCCAGCTCGTTCGCATCCATCACGATATCGGTCGAGATGGCATCGGCGAGACACCCGATCATCAGCGACGAGGCGAACGGCCAGGGCTGGCTGGCGTGATAGGTCACGCGGCCGATGCGGATGCCGGATTCCTCGAAGGTTTCGCGGCGGACGGCGTCTTCCACCGTCTCGCCCGGCTCCAGAAACCCGGCAAGGCAGGAGTAGCTGCCGGGGCGAAAACGGGGCTGGCGGCCGAGCAGGATGCGATCGCCGTCCGCCACCAGCATGATGACCACGGGATCGACGCGCGGGAAATGCTGCGCCTCGCAGCGCGCGCAATCGCGCCGGTAGCCTCCGAGCGCGATCGTGGTCGCCTGCCCGCAGTTGGCACAGAAGCCATGCCGATCATGCCAAGCGAGCAGCGAGCGGGCCTGCGCGAGCTGACCGAACGCGCCGTCGTCCACCGCGGCGGCCATGGCAAGGCTGCGCAGGTCGATCAGAGTGAGACCCTCCTCGGCCGGCGGCTCGGCGGGGAGTGTCGTTCCAAATCGAGGCGAACCGTCCGGCATCCATCCGAGCAGGACAGAGCCGTGCAGCGAGGCGCCAAGGCGCTTAGCCCGCGCAAGATCGAACAGCATCGGCACGGGGTTGGACGGATCGAGCGCCACCTTGTCGGCCACCAGCAGGAAGCTTGCGGCCCGGACATCGGCGAGCGCGCCCGCCATCACCGCCGGATCGCCACGGCCTTCGGAGCGGCGGTCGAGCGGGTTGGTCGCAAAGCCGGTCAGGCGGGAATAGTCGGCAAACGGCGCGTTCGGATCGGATGCCACGGGATCACTCACCTTGCGGGGCCTTGTGGACGGCCGGCACGGGCTTCAGCGCATCGGCAAGGGCGGCTTTGATGCTGTCGGTGAAAGCCTCTGCCGCCTCGCTTGAAAAAGCGCGCATCGGGTGCTTGCCCCAAATCGGGTCCGGCCAAGCCGGGTCGCCCTCGAACCTTGCCACGACGTGGATATGGAGCTGACGGACCCGGTTTCCGATAGCGGCCACGTTGAGCTTATGGGGCCGCGTGACGGCGGCGAGCGCGTCCGACACCTCCGCGATCTCGTCCATCAGGCGGATGCGTTCGGCGCGCGGAAGGTCGGTGAGTTCGGTAAGGTCCGGGCGGCGCGGCACGAGAATCAGCCAGGGATAATTCGCGTCGTTCATGGCGATGAGCCGCGACAGCCCGAGATCACCAAGCACGATGGCATTGGCGGCCAAGTTGGGATCGAGGGCGAAGTCGGACATGGCGGGGTCTCGCGGACTTAGGGTTAGGCGGCGAATGTTCGAGCGGCAAGCGGACGAAGGCGCCCGGCGAGCGTGATGCCGCGGGCGCCAAGAAAGACCAGAAGCGCCAGCCAGAGCCCGTGGTTCCCCAGAAGCGGCGCCGCCGTGAACAGCACGGCGAGGAAGATGGCGAGCGAGATCAGCATCATATTGCGCATCTCGGCCGACCATGTCGCTCCGATATAGACCCCGTCCATCTGGAAAGCGAGCACGCCGGCAAGCGGCGTCAGCGCCGCCCAAGGCAGATAGATCGCCGCCATGGTGCGCACATCCGGCGCGGTTGTCATGAGCGCGATGAGGGAGGTGCCGAGCGCGAAGAAGAAGAGGCCGGCCACCGCCGAAAGCGCAAAGCCCCAGATCACTGTCAGCCGGACCGCCGTCATGAACGAGGCCTGATGGCGGGCGCCGACCGCGCGGCCAGCGAGCTGCTCGGCGGCCGTGGCGAGACCGTCGAGGAAATAGGCGCCGATCAGAAAGAAGTTCATCAAAATGGCATTGGCGGCAAGCGTGGTATCGCCGAACTGCGCGCCCGCGCGGGTGAAGGTGGCGAAGGCAACCAAAAGCGCGAAGGAGCGGATCATGATGTCGCGGTTGACCGCGATCATGCGCAGGAAGGCCGCGCGGGCGAAGAGATCGCCGAGGACATTGTGAAAGCCGCGCCGGCCGATGGCGAGCGCGACCGCGAGACCGACGACGGTGGCCGTGACCTCGCCGATCACCGTACCCCAGGCGACACCGGCGATGCCCCAGCCGGCCCAGAGGCCGAGACCGACCGAGCCAACGACGTTCACTCCGTTGAGGAGGAGTTGGAGCGAGAGCCCGAGGCCGGCGCGGCCAAGACCGAGCACCCAGCCAAGGATGGCATAGTTGGCGAGGGCAAAGGGAGCGGAGAGGATGCGGATATCATAATAGGTCCGCGTCGCCTCGGCGACGGCACCGGACGGCGCGATGAAGGCGATCGCGGCGGTCAGGATCGGGCCGGAAAACACGATCATCAGGATGCCGGAGACGGCGGCAAGCACAAGCGCGCGGAGCAGCGTGACGGACATCGCGTGCTCGTCGCCGGCACCCAGCGCCTGCGCGGTCAAGCCCGTTGTGCCCGACCGCAGGAAGTTGAAGGTCGTGAACAGGAAATCGAAGATCAGCGCGCCGACCGCGATGCCGCCCAGAATCGCCGCGCTTCCAAACCGGCCGACAACCGCCGTATCCACCGCGCCGAGCAACGGCGTCGTCACGGACGCGAGCGTCATCGGGACGGCGATGCGAAATACGGTCGGACTATCGACGCGGAAGGCGGGCGCGGTCATGGAAGCGGAAACTCCAGGCGGGGTGCAAGGACTATCCCGTGTGCACCGCTGCTGCAAACGCCACGTTGGGCCTTTTTTTGGGGGGGGTGGCCCCGGTTACTTTGGTCCTGGACAGGCGCGCGGCATGCGCCATCATCCCCGCCATGCTGCCGATCGTTCATCACCCCGCCTATCAGGCCGATATTCCAAGCGACCACCGCTTTCCCATGGGCAAGTTTCGCCGGCTGGCCGATGTGCTCGTGGAAGACGGGATCGTGGCGGCCGGTGGGTTTCATGTACCGGCACCGGCGCCGGAGGCATGGCTTCGGCTTGCCCATGACGGAGCCTATGTCGATCAGGTATTGAACGGCGGCGTGCCGGAGCGGGTGGCGCGGGAGATCGGTTTTCCGATGACTGAGAGCGTGGCGCTGCGTGCACGGACTGCGACGGGCGGCACCGTTCTTGCCGCGCGGTTGGCGCTGGAGCATGGCCTCGCACTCAACACGGCAGGAGGAAGCCATCATGCGCGCCGGGCGCATGGGGCCGGGTTCTGCGTGTTCAACGACGTCGCGGTCGCGGCGGCCCTGCTGCTGGCCGATCACTTGGCGGAGCGCATCCTCGTCATCGATCTCGATGTCCACCAGGGCGACGGAACGGCGGACATTTTCGCCGACGACGGCCGGGTGACCACTTTGTCCGTGCACGCGGAGAAAAACTATCCGGTGCGCAAGATCGCCTCCACGGTGGATATCGGGCTCGGCGACGGGCTTGAGGACGACCGCTACCTCGACACGATCGATGCGGTCATCGGGCCGCTCATCGACCGGGTGCGGCCGGACGCCGTGTTCTACAACGCCGGCGTCGATCCGCACCATGAGGACCGACTGGGACGCCTTTCGCTGTCTGACGACGGGCTGAGGCGGCGTGACGAATTGGTGATCGGCCGGGTGCGCGATCGCGGCATTCCGCTCGTCGGCGTGATCGGCGGGGGCTACGACCGGGACGTCGACAGACTAGCGCGCCGCCACGCCATCCTGCACCGGACAGCGACCGCGTTTGTTTAGCGATATTCAGCGGCGGCCGCCGCCGACCTTCAGCAGCCGGACGAGGATCCACAACGGGATGACGACGACGGCGCCGAGCAGGAAATAGTGCAACGCCTTTTCGATCGCCGAGAAGCCCATGTTCCAGATATCGCCGATGAAACGGCGGGCGCTCTCGATGATGTCGTAGGGCTCGATTCCGAGCGCCGCCATGACCACGCCGACCACAAAGGACAGGAAGATCAAGCGGATGAGCACACGGCCCGGCGTGTCGCCGAGGATGCGGGAAAACGTGGAAGACTGGGCGGCCATGATCGCGTTCCAAACTCGATTGTTGCCACCGCACATAGGCGTTCCGCCCCGGCCCTGTCCAGTGGCACGGTCAATTCAGAACGCGGCGGTGGTTAGGGCTGTCGAGCGAGAAGGCGGGAATGCGGATTTCCAGGTTCGCGCCATACTCGTCGACCATGCTGTAGCTGCCCACCATGATGCCGCTTGGCGTGGTCAGCGGGCAGCCGCTCGTGTATTCGAAGGTTTCGCCGGGCGGAATGGTCGGCTGGAGGCCGACGACGCCCCGGCCGGCAACCTCCCGCTGGACACCGTTGGAATCGGTGATCAGCCAACGCCGCGAGATGAGCTGCACCGTGCGGTCACCCTGGTTCTCGATCTGAACCCGGTAGGCCCAGACGTAACGCCCCTCGTCCGGGTCGGATTCATGCGCGAGATAGGTGGGTTCGACGCGCACGGCGATACCACGGCTTACCTCGGCAAACATATCCAGCTCCCATCTCGTTGATGTTGGCTTTCCCGAGGCTTGGCGCACCTCGCGAAATCGTTGATGGCGACCAAGCCGCTTCCATGTTCTATCAGATTGCAGCCTGCCTCCGGAGCCCCATGTTCGACGCCTTGATACGACCATACATCGACGCGCCGCTTAGCGCAGTCGGCCGGCGGCTGGCGCGCCTCGGCGCCGACCCGGACGCGGTGACCCTTATCGGCTTCGCCGCCGGTGTGGCCGCAGCCGGGGCGATCGCGACCGGGCAATTCGCCATCGCGGTGCTCATGGTCGGCTTGAACCGCTTGCTCGACGGACTGGACGGAGCCGTGGCGCGGGCGCGCGGCAAGACGGATCGCGGCGGGTTTCTGGATATCACGCTCGACTTTGCCTTCTACGGCCTGATCCCGCTTGCGTTCGCCGTGTTCGATCCTGCAACCAACGCCCTTCCCGCCGCCGCGGTGCTGGCGAGCTTCTATGTCAACGGAGCCGGTTTTCTCGCCTTCGCCGTGCTCGCTCAAAAGCGCGGGCTGGAAACTAAGGCGCAAGGCGAGAAGTCGCTGTTTTATATCGCCGGTCTCGCCGAGGGCACGGAAACGGTGCTGGTGTTTCTGGCGTGGTGCCTGTTTCCGGCATGGTTCGCGCCGCTCGCCTATGGGTTCGCGGCGCTGACCGGAATTTCCGCCGTCGCGCGCATCGTGGCAGGCGCGAAGGCGCTGCGCTGAGGCTCTATTCGGCGACGGCCTTCACCCCATCAGCGCGGTCGAGCGCCTGGGTGAGATCCGTGATCAGGTCATCGGCGTGTTCCAGCCCGACGGACAGGCGCAGGATGCCTTGCGTGATCCCCAGTTCCAGCCGCGCCTCTTCGGTGAGGCGCTGATGGGTGGTGGTTGAGGGGTGGGTGATCAAGCTCTTGGCGTCGCCTAAATTATTGGAAATCTTGATGATTTCCAGTGCGTTGGCAGCCGCGAAGGCCCCTGCCTTGCCGCCCTTCACGTCCATCGCGATCATGGTGGAGCCCCGGATCATCTGCTTGGCGCAGATATCGGCCTGGGGGTGATCGGGGTCGCCGGGATAGATCACACGCTCGATAGCCGGGTGCTGCTTGAGGGCATGCACGAGCTTTTCCGCCGTTGCGGTCTGGCGTTCGACGCGAACGGATAGGGTTTCGAGCCCTTTCAGAAGCACCCAAGCGTTGAATGGGCTAATAGACGGCCCGGTTTGGCGAATGAATACTTGGAGATACTTGTCCAGGAACTCCTTGTCGCAGAGTACGACGCCGCCAAGGCAGCGGCCCTGGCCGTCGATGTGTTTGGTCGCGGAGTAGACGACGATGTCGGCGCCGAGCGTCAGCGGTTTTTGCCACAGCGGGGTCGCGAAGACGTTGTCGACGACGAGCCGCGCATCGGCCTCATGGGCGATATCAGCCACGGCGGCGATGTCGACCACTTCCAGGGTGGGGTTGGT
This sequence comes from Oharaeibacter sp., assembly GCA_051861205.1. Taxonomy (GTDB): domain Bacteria; phylum Pseudomonadota; class Alphaproteobacteria; order Rhizobiales; family Pleomorphomonadaceae; genus JBHYDC01. The sequence continues at coordinate 285,956 of JBHYDC010000001.1, read as the reverse complement.
GGGGCTTTCGAGGAAGAAAACCTTGGTGTTCGGGCGCACGGCACTTTGCCACGCATTGAGGTCGCGGCCGTCAATGAGTGTAGTCGTGATTCCGAAGCGTGGGCATAGATCCTCGACAATGTAGCGGCATGAGCCGAACAGCGCTTTGGCAGCCACCACATGGTCGCCGGCCGAAAGCTGGCTGAGCATGGCGGCGGTGACGGCGGCCATGCCGGTGGCGGTGGCGCGGGCAACCTCTGCGCCCTCCATCAGCGCCATGCGCTCTTCGAACATGGTGACGGTGGGATTGGCGAAGCGGGAGTATTGATAGCCTGGGCTGAGGTTCAGAAAGCGCGCTTCGGCCTGCTCCGCGCTTTCATAGACATAGCCCTGCGTGAGGAACATCGCCTCCGACGTCTCGCCGAATTGCGAGCGCATGGTGCCGCCGTGGACGAGGGCGGTTTCGGGGTGCCAGCGGCGATCGTTCGTGCTCATCTAAAGTCCTCGCGAAGCCCCCGAATACAAAAAACCCGGCAGGCGATGATGCCGAGCCGGGTTTGCGGGTCACGCTTTTCCGTCCCGGCCTTTTAGCATCCTTGTTTAACGTGGCGGCAAGCCGGCCGGCTCAAATAACCACGGTTTTCAGCATTATGAGATTGAACCGAGGCGGTCAAGCGGCACCCGAGCAAAACCGTTTCAGGCGCATCGGCGTGCGCTATCCCGGCAGCATGCAGAAGAGCACGTCGATTTTGTCGGCATCCGCCGGTTTCTTGTCCCAGCGCAGGCGGGCGATGCGGGGGAAGCGCATGGCGATGCCGGATTTGTGGCGGGTGGAGCGGTTCAGCCCTTCGAAGGCGACTTCGAGCACGAGCCCGGTATCCTCCGTGTGCACGACCTCACGCACGGGGCCGAAGCGGTTCACGGTATGATTGCGCACGAAGCGGTCGATCTCCTTCAATTCCTCGTCGGTGAAGCCGAAGTAGGCTTTGCCCACGGGAACAAGCTCGCGGCTGCCGTCGTCATGGTCGCGCCAGACGCCGAAGGTGTAGTCGGAATAAAAGGATGAGCGCTTGCCGTGACCGCGCTGGGCATACATCAGCACGGCGTCAACGTTGTAGGGATCGCGCTTCCACTTGTACCACTCGCCCTTGACGCGGCCCGGCACATAGGGCGCGGCGGCGCGCTTGATCATGACCCCCTCGACCGCATCGGCATCCGCGCCCGCGCCGTAACCGGCGGGGTTCGCCCGCGCGGCGGCAAGCTCGCCCCACGTATCGAACGGGACCAGAGGCGAGAGGTCGATCAGGGGATCGCCAAGGCGCGCGACGAAGGCTTCAAGGCGCGCGCGGCGGACGTCGAACGGCAGGGTGCGCAGATCCTCCCCATTCTCGGCGAGGAGGTCGTAGGCGCGGATACCGGCCGGCATTTCGGCGAGGAGCTTCGGCGTGACCGTCTTGCGGTTGAGACGCTGTTGCAGCGCCGAGAAGGGCTGAACGCGGCCGTCCACCATGATCAGAAGTTCGCCGTCGAGGGCGGCGTCGAAGCGCAGCCGCTCCAGCACGTCCGGGAAGGTGACGGACACATCGTCGCCCGAGCGGGAGAACAGGCGGGCGACGTGGCGGCCGTCCACCGTGGTGCCGGCGGCGGCTTGAACGCGGATACCGTCCCATTTCCATTCGGCGCGAAAATCGGGGGGATCGCTGATTTCGACGTCGCGGTCTTCCAGCGCATGGGCGAGCATCGGCGGGCGGAACGGCGCGGGATCGGAGGCTTCCGGGCGATCGGCCCTGCCCTCCAGCCAATCGAACAGCGGCTGGTAGGGCGGCTCCAAACCGTGCCAGACTTCCTCCACTTCATCCGGTTCGCGGTTGCCGAGACGAGCGAGCGCGGTTTTGGCGAGGCGGGCGGAAACGCCGATGCGCAGCGCGCCGGTGATCAGCTTCAACAGCGCGAAACGGCCGGATTCGTCGAGCAGATCCAACCAGCGGGCAAGGAGGCGCGGGATTTCTGTCTTCGACGTGCGGTGCAGCGTCTCCACGACCTCGGCAAGGCCGGGCGGCGGCTCATTGGGGCGCGTGAGCGGGGCCGGCCACATCAGCGAGACGGTTTCTGAGAGATCGCCGACATAGTCGTAGGAGAGCGCGAAGAGAACGGGATCGGTCCGCTCGGCGATCAGCGCGCGGATCAGACCCGGCTTGGCGTTGGCGATATCGAGCCCGCCGGTAAAGGCGGCGAGCGCGTAGCCGCGATCGGGATCTTGCGCCTCGCGGAAATAGTTCTCCACGAGCGCGATCTTGGCGTTGCGGCCAGGCTCATAGGCGAGGCGATCCAGAAGGGCGGCGAAGCGGTTCATGGGGCCACCGGCACGGTTTCCGCCCCTTCCACTTCGCCCTCGTCGCCATATCCGATCATGTTGAGAGGCTTGGCGCGGATGCCGTTGAGGCCGCACCAGTGCACCAGCGCATCTTCCTGGCCATGGGTGACCCAGACTTCCTCGGCCTCGGTGTCGGCGATGGTTTCGCAGAGGTCGTTCCAGTCGGAATGATCCGAGATGACCAGCGGCAGTTCGGCGCCGCGCTGGCGGGCGCGGGCGCGAACGCGCATCCAGCCGGAGGCGAAGGCCGTTACGGGATCGGGGAAGCGGCGCGCCCACAGGTCGGCGGTTGCTGACGGCGGGCAGAGGATGATGCGGCCTTCCAGCTCGCGCTTGGATCGCCCGGCGACAGCTTCCAGCGGCCCGAGGTCGATGCCCTCGTCGGCATAGAAATGACAGAGCCGGTCAAGGCCGCCGTGGATGAGGATCGGCCGGTCATAGCCGGCGTCGCGGATCAGGCGGATCACGCGCTGCGCCTTTCCGAGCGCATAGGCGCCGACCAGGTGGGCGCGTTCGGGAAAGAGGCGCACCGAATCGATGAGCTTGGCGACTTCCCCGTGAGCCGGCGGGTGGCGGAAGACGGGCAGCGCGAAGGTCGCCTCCGTCACGAAGGCATCGCAGCGGATCGGTTCGAAGGGGGCAGAGGTTGGATCGGGCTGGCGCTTGTAATCGCCGGAGACCACGAGGCGGAACCCCCGCCATTCCAGGAGGATCTGGGCCGAGCCGAGCACATGGCCGGCCGGCAGAAGCGTGACGTCGACGTCGCCGACGCGGATCGTCTCGCCGTATTCGAGCGGCTGGCGGACACGGGTGAAGGCGGCGCCATAGCGGACCGCCATGATGGAAAGGGTCTGCGGCGTGGCAAGAACCGCGTCGTGGCCGGCGCGGGCATGATCGGAATGGCCATGGGTGATCACCGCGCGGCCGACGGGGCGGACGGGATCGATATGGAAGCGGCCCGGCGGGCAATAAAGTCCGGCCGGATCGAGGCAAAGGAGGTCTTCGGCGCGCATTCCCATCAAAATAGTCCTGCCCAGCGCGGTAATCCATGGAGCGAGCGGTTGGCGAGGCCGTTTCACCTGTTTAAGAGACTATGACGGCCGATCGCCATAGGGACTGTCTCGCCATGACCACGCATATAGCGGGCATTCTGCCGGCGCACCGCATCGCAGATCTCTTCCAAAAGCATTCGATCCAGTCGGCGCGCGATCTCGATCCCGATCAGATCCAGCCGGCGAGCCTCGATGTGCGGCTTGGAACCGTCGCGCACCGGATGCGAGCGAGTTTCCTGCCGGGCCCCCATTCCAGCGTTGCCGATAAACTTGAACGGCTGAAACTGCACACGATCGACCTCACCGAGGGCGCGGTGCTTGAAACCGGCTGCGTCTATCTCGTGCCGTTGTTGGAGCGCCTCGCGCTGCCCGCGGACGTTTCGGCGTCGGCGAACCCGAAAAGCTCCACCGGCCGGCTCGACGTGTTCACCCGTGTGATCACCGACCATGGCGCCGCCTTCGATACGATAGGGGCGGGCTATCGCGGCCCGCTATATCTGGAGGTGAGCCCGCGCACATTTCCGGTTCTGGTGCGCACCGGATCGCGGCTGGCGCAGGTGCGCTTTCGGGTGGGCGACGCGCTCTTGAACGATACGGCGCTGGCCGCGCTTCACGCCAAGCACAAGCTCGTCGATACCGATCCGGCGATCTTCGAGAACGGCCTTGCGCTCTCGATCGATCTGAAGCGGGAGGGACCCGGCGCGCTGATTGGTTACCGGGCAAAGCGCCACACCGGCGTCATCGACGTCGACAAGCGTGCCGCCCATGACCGGCTGGACTTCTGGGAGCCCATCCATGCGCGCGGTGAACCGTCGCTGATCCTTGATCCCGACGAATTCTACATTCTCGCCTCCCGCGAGGCCGTGCATGTTCCGCCGGAAACAGCGGCTGAAATGGTGGCTTTCGATCCGCTGGTGGGCGAGTTCCGCGTGCACTACGCCGGCTTCTTCGACCCCGGCTTCGGCAACGCCGACACGGGCGGCACCGGCGCACGGGCGGTCTTGGAGGTGCGCAGCCACGAGGTTCCGTTCATCCTCGATCACGGCCAAACCATCGGCCGCCTCGTCTATGAACGGATGTTGGAAACGCCGCAAACGCTCTATGGCCAGGGCATCGGATCGAATTATCAGGCGCAGGGCTTGAAGCTCTCCAAGCATTTCCTGTGAGGGCGCCTGGAAGGGACGGCCGCCGGACGGGCTCTTGACAATCCGGGGTCCCGGCTGCGATCAAAGAGCCATCGCGGGTGTAGCTCAATGGTAGAGCAGGAGCTTCCCAAGCTCACGACGAGGGTTCGATTCCCTTCACCCGCTCCAGCTTTCTCTTTGGCCCTGACCTAACCGCCGTTCCTGCCGGGACGTGGGGCGTTTTTGCCCAGTAGTGGGGTTTGCGGATGAGTTCCGCCACCGCGCGCCAAGCGGCGAAGCTGACGAGGAGCCAGTAGAGCGGCATCAGGAGCGTCAGGGGGATCAAGTCGGATCGGCCGGAGCGCTGGAGGGCGCGCACGGCCATCCAGATGTTGCCGAGATAGCCGGCGGCCATGCCGAGGGCGGCGCTGACGAACAAGAGATCCATGACGAAATTGCCGGCAGGGATCGGCCGAACACCCGCCGATCCGAGGATGGCAAGGGCCACGCCGAACGGGTGCACCAGGGGTGCGATCACCGATGTCACGACATGGGTTTGCACCACGGCGAAGTTTCTAAGGCCGAGTTGGCGATAGAGTGCGGCCGGGCGGCGCATGTGGACCAGCCACGTGACCATCCAGCCTTTGATCCAGCGGGTGCGCTGGCGGATCCAGACGCCCGTTTCGGCCGGTGCTTCCTCCCAGGTCACGCTGTCGAGCACGTCGCTCGTATATCCGAAGCGGGCGAGGCGAACGCCAAGGTCGGCATCCTCGGTGACGTTGAACGGATCCCAGCCGCCGATTTCGTCCAGCGCGACTCGCTTGAAATGGTTGGACGTGCCACCCAGCGGCATGGGCACGCGCTGGCGCCCCAGCCAGGGCAGCAAAGCTCTGAAAAGGCTGGCATATTCGATTGCGAATTGCTGCTGGAGAAACGTCCGGTCGCCGTCAATGCATAGCGCGGCTTGGACGCAGCCGAGGTGATCGGGGCCGTGAAGGAGGGCGGCAGCGGCCTTTCTCAGTTGATCCGGCTCAGGCCGATCCTCCGCGTCATAGACGGTTATGAGATCGCCGCGCGCAAAAGCGAGGCCGTAAGCGAGCGCGCGAGGTTTGGTGCGGGGCGTGCCGCTTGGAACCTCGACGACCGTGAATCCGTCGCGGCCGCGGCAGGCAAGTTCGGCAGCCCGGATGGTTGCGGCATCGTCGGCTTCCAGAAGGATTTTCACCTCGCGGCGGTCTGGCGGATAGTCGAGTCGATCAAGGCCTTCGACAAGGCCCGCCACGAGATCGGCTTCGCGGTAGAGCGCAACGAGGACCGTGTAGGACGGCAAGTCGGCGTCTGGAACGGCCGGCGCGGGGGGCGCGGCTGTGTTGATGGACCAGGTGGCGTGGTAGCGCATGACGCCGGTTACGAGAAAACTGATGGCGAAGGCACTAAAGAGGGCGAGGGAGGCTAGGCCGTCCACGTCCAATATGCCCCAGATCATAAAGCTGACGGCTGCAAGAACGACGAGCTTTTGAGCGAGGCTCGGGCATGTCGACGCGGAAAACAGCGGCCATTTCGCGATGAGATGACCGGTCGTTTTTTCCAAGGTGCTGCTGGCGATGGAGGCGCGCAGGAGCATTTCCATCCGGCGCGGCGTTGTCACCACCGTTGCCGCATCCGCGCTCGGTCGATGGCGCGTCATTTCGTGCAGCCATTTCACGATGTTGTTTCGCGGCGGCGCCACCAGCGTCACGGCCTCGCCGTGGATCGTCAACCGGGCAGCTCCGAGAACCGACGTCGAACGGGGATGGACCGGACGACCTTCCAGCTTTGCGCCAAAGGGAAACGACGGCCGGAACGGGACGCCGTGCTTCCGGCAAATCAGCTCGTAAAGCGCGTCCTCGCCGCCGAGCGTGCGGGCGGCGAGGAAGGCAAGCGGATCGGACGCAGCTGACGCGGCCTCGAATTCGGCGACCGTAAAGGCGCCGATATCCCAAAGAACGGTCTCCCGATCGGATTGGCCATCTGGGATACGGCGGATATTCTGGTGCAGCGCCGGAAATCGGTGCAACTGCCGCACAACGCTATCGGACATCCGGTAGTGCGCGGATAGCACGAGCAGTTGATTATTTGCCGCATGGGGCGCTGAAGTGGGGGCTGAGTGTTGGATCGCCGCCCTATCGAGCAGGGCTTGCAGGCGGTGGGTCATGGCCGCCAGCGTGATTGGCTCCCCATCGCCGCCGCTTAGGGGTGGGAGCAGCGCGACGTCGCGTAAATCGGTGGGCGGCATGGCATGCATAAAGGCGCACAAATGAAAGTGGCTCGCACAAATGTAATTGGATTGATTGTTTTGACAATGTCATTGTGTGCTTTTGCCCCCAAGAAAAGCGTGGCGCTCGATGATGCGCCGTTTTTCCTATCCCCGGCCCCCGCATCGGCGAACGTGCAACGGCCTCAAGCCATTCGTTTCGTGACGTCGGATGATTTTCCGCCCTTCAACTTCAAGGACGGCAACGGAACTTTGACCGGCTATAACGTGGAAGTGGCCCGCGCCATTTGCGCGAAACTCGCGGTGCCTTGCACCATTCAGGTGCGGCCGTTTCCCTTGCTCGTGGAAGCCGTGGCGACCAACGCGGCGGATGCGATTATTGCCGGCATTCAGGATACGCCGGCGCTGCGGCGGCACGTTATCCATACGCAGGCTTATCTCAGGCTACCGGCACGCTTCGTGGTGCAACGCGGCGCGACGTTCAGGGCGGTGCCGGAGGGGCTGGCCGGCCGGCGGATCGCGGCGGTCGCGAACACGCGGCCCTTGTCGTTTCTCAAGGATTTTTTCGGCTTGTCCCTGATTGAAACGGCGGAGTCCGACGAAGCGGCCTTCGCCATGCTCGCGGGCGGCCGTGTCGACGCTGTTTTCACCGGTGCGCTGCCGGCGGCGTTCTGGCTTCAGGGTCCACAGGCGAAAAACTGCTGCGTCTTCGCTGAGGGCGCCTACACGGAAAGCGCCTACTTCGGGCAAGGGCTTTCCGTTGCGGTTGCCAAGGACAACCTCCCGCTTCGCGATGTGCTGAATGACACGTTGCGCGCGCTGGAAACAGAAGGCGTAACCGCCGATCTGGGGCTGCGCTTCTTCCCGGTGAAGCTTTATTGAGCCAAGCTTTGCAGATGGGCAACGAAGCGGTCGACGGCGGCGGAAAGCTCTGAGCCGTTGTCGATCGTCACCACGTCGTCACCCGACAAGAGCGGTGCCGCGGTGCTGAGCCGTGCGGCGATGTCGGAGACGGTTTCCCGGCCACGGCCGGCAAGACGGCGGGCGAGAACCTCGGGCGGTGCGGTGACCGAGACAACCGAAAGGCTTGGGAAAACCAGCCGCGCCATGCCGATGGACGAGCGGGAGAGGTTTGCGATCGCGATGCCGCCCTCGCCCACAACAGCGGCGGCGCGGGCGGGAATGCCGTAGTGCAAGCCATGGGCGCCCCAGTGAAGCACGAAGGCGCCCTCGGCAACCGCTAGGGGAAACAAGGCGGGATCGAGCGTGTCGTGATCCTCATTACCGCCTTCAGGCCGCGTCACTACGCGGCGCACGAAGACGAAGCGCGGGTCGGTGCTCAGCCGATCGCGAGCGGCCGCAATCAGGGTGTCCTTGCCGGCGCCCGACGGGCCGACGACGGCGACGAAGACGCCGCTCACGAGACCCGCCGCCCCTGCCGCCAGACCGAACGGACGAGCGGAACCTCGTGGTCGATCTTGACGCGAACGAGGTCGGCGCGGCGGCCGGGCTCGATGACGCCGCGATCGTCGAGGTGAGCGGCTTTGGCGGGATTGCGGGTGATGGTGGCGACGGCGTCGGGCACGGAGATGCCGCCCTCCTCGCCCGCCACCATGAATACGGCGTGCAGGAGCGAGAACGGCACGTAATCCGACGACAGGATGTCGAGAAGGCCGCGCTGCATCAGGGACTTGGCCGATACATTGCCGGAGTGCGAGCCGCCGCGCACGATGTTGGGCGCGCCCATGAGGATGTGCAGCCCGCCATCGCGCGCCGCTTCGGCGGCGTCAAACGTGGTGGGGAATTCGGCGACTGTGACGCCGTGTTCCAGGCTTTCGGCGACATGCGCGGCGGTGGCGTCATCATGCGAGGCAAGCACGATGCCGGCGGCGCGGCAGCGCTCGGCGATTTCCCGGCGATGGAGGGCGGAGTAGCGTTCAGCCTGCCCGACACGCCGGTCGATCATGCGCAGAAAGGCCTCGTCGGATAGCCCGGTTTTGCCCTGGTAGTAGATCCGGTAGTGTTCCATCGAGGTGAACTGGCGCTGGCCGGGCGTGTGGTCCATCAGGCTGGCGAGCTTCACCCGATCGTCACCATCGAAGAGGGTAAAGGTTTCCAGCGCGTCGGCGGCGGCAACCTCGCAGCGTAGGTGGATGAAATGATCGGCGCGCAGCCGGTCCTGCGACACGCCCGCCTCAATAGCGTCGGCAAGGCGGCGCATGTCCTGGCCGGTAAGGTCGGCGTCCTCGTCAAGGCCAACGCGCAGCGCGTCGAACACCGTGGTGATGCCGGAGGCCGCGACCTGCGCGTCATGGGCCTGCACGGAGGCGAGCGGGTTCCAGCGCACCTTGGGGCGCGGGGCGTAGTGGTTTTCCAGGTGATCGGTGTGGAGTTCCACGATGCCGGGGATCAGCCAATCGCCGTCGAAATCCTCGCCATGCGCGATGTTCCCATCGGAAATGTCGGCGATCAAGCCGTCGCGCACCACGAGGGTGCCATGGACGACGCTGTCGGCGAGCACGATGCGGGCATTGGTGAGGATCATCTCGGGGGCGGACATCGGGTGTTCCTGATCAGGCGGCAAGCGAGGCGGTGGCGGCGACCGTGAAGGGCGTGCCGGGCGACGGCTCGACAAAAAGGGCGAGGGTATCGACGGGAACGGGCTGGCGGAGGAGATCGGCGAAATGGGTTTCCGCCGCGCGCTGGAGGCGGTCCGCTTCGTCGCCGAAAACGCGCTGGCTCAGCGTCATGTGGAAGCGGAATTCCTCGAAGACGTAGGGGTAGCCGAAGGCTTGCAGCAGCTCGTCTTGGCGCGGGGTGAGACCGGCTAGGCGCCGCCGTGCCAAGTCGTCCGGCGGAGAGGGCGCGCGGAACGGATCGAAGGCGGTGACGCAGTCGGCGGCGAGACGATCGAGTTCGGCGGAGGGCCCGGCTGGAACGAGCGCGAGAAAATCGCCGAGGCGGTCCACCTTGAGCGGGAGCGGGAAGGCGGCGCGCTGGCGGGCGAAATCCGCGAAGGCGGCACTCAGCCGCTCGACCGTTTCGGATCCGGCCAGCGTGAAGGGCGCCTTCAATGTGGCGTGGAAACCGTAGCGGCGGGGGTCGGTCGTCAGCGCTTCGATCCGGTCGTATGCGATGCCCTCGACCATCGGCTGAGGCAGGCGCGCGTCGGTATAGGCGTCGCGGCCGAGCCAGCGGGCGCCGGCAACGGCCAGGTCACTGTCTGCCGGCGGGGCAAAATAGACCGCGAAACGCATGATAACTCCAGTTTGGCGGGGTGATTAAGCCGCGCTCATGTCGCGATCATGACGATCGGCGAAAAGCGGGTCATGCGCGGCGCAGAAGGCGGCGACGTCGCTCGATTGGAACGCCGACAAATGCTTCATAAGGCGCTCGAACGGCCAGTTCCACCAAGCAATCCGCGCCATGCTCGCGGCGATATCCCGAGAGAACCGCTCGCGAATCAGGCGAGCTGGAACACCGCCCACGATCGTATAGGGCGCGACATCGCGGGTAACGACCGCGCCGGCAGCCAGAACCGCGCCATCGCCGACCGTTACGCCGGGTAGCACGGTGACGGCGTGGCCGATCCAGACATCGTTACCGATGATGACGCGATCGCCCCGCCGATCGGCGAAGAAGGCGTGATCGCGGGCGGCGCCTGCGTCGTAATACTCCGGCGTGTAGGTGAAGCGGTGGAGCGAAGGGCGGTCCATCGGGTGGTTCGGCGCACCAAGGCGCACGCTGGCGGCAATGGCGGTGAATTTGCCGATTTCGGCATCCGCCACCATGCAGTTCTCGCCGAGGTAGGAGTAGTCGCCGAGTGCGGCATACTCGATCCGCGTGCCCTCGCCCACTTCGCAGCACCGGCCGATCACGGCCTCGCGCTGGCGGACGGACGGGTGAATCACGGTTTCGGCGATCTTGGGACGGGGTGTCATCATGGCCCTCAGGCGGCGGTGCGGAAACGGGTGACGTCGACGATGCGGTCGGCGACGGCGGCGCGGACGCCCTCATCGTGGAAGATGCCGAGCATGGCGACGCCGGCGGCCTTTTTCTCCGCGATCAGATCGACAACGACTTGAGCGTTGGTGGCGTCGAGCGAGGCGGTGGGTTCGTCCAGGAGCAGCACGGGGTGGTCGGTGACGAAGCCGCGGGCGACGTTGACGCGCTGCTGTTCGCCGCCGGAGAAGGTGGCGGGCGGAAGCGTCCAGAGCCGGCTTGGCACGTTGAGGCGTTCGAGGAGATGGCTTGCGCGGCGGCGAGCGTCCACGATGGGGATGCCGCGCGCCAGCAGCGGATCCGCGACCACGTCGAGGGCCGAGACGCGGGGGACGACGCGGAGGAACTGACTGACATAGCCGATGACCCGCTCGCGCAGACGCACCACGGCGCGCGGATCGGCGGACGCCATGTCGGTGAGGCGGTTGCCGTCGCGCACGACGATCTGACCGGCGTCGGTGCCGTAGTTGCCGTAGACCATCTTCAGGATCGAGCTTTTACCGGCCCCCGACGGGCCGCCGAGCACGACGCATTCGCCCTCAGCCACGGAAAAATCCGCACCGGAGACGACAGGAAGGCGCACGCCACCTTGCAGGTGCATGACGAAGGTCTTCGATAGACCGGAAACCGCGATGCGGGTTGGCATGGCATCACACCTGAAGGATGGAGGAGACGAGGAGCTGGGTGTAGGGCTCGCGCGGGTCGTCGAGCAGGCGGTCGGTAAGGCCCTGCTCGATCACCTCGCCGCCCTTCATCACCAGCATGCGGTCGGACAGCAGCCGGGCGACAGCGAGGTCGTGGGTGACGACGACCGCGGCAAGGCCGAGATCCCGCACGAGTTGGCGGAGGAGATCGAGAAGGCGGGCCTGCACCGACACGTCGAGGCCGCCGGTCGGTTCGTCCATGAAGACAAGGCGCGGATTGGTGACGAGGTTGCGGGCGATCTGGAGGCGCTGGCGCATGCCGCCGGAGAAGGAGCGCGGGTCGTCGTCGATGCGGTCGTTCGAGATTTCGACGCGGCCGAGCCAATCGAGCGCGGTGTGGCGGATCTTGCCGTAGTGGCGGTCGCCGATGGCCATCAGGCGTTCGCCGACGTTGGCGCCGGCAGAGACCGTCATGCGCAGGCCGTCGGCGGGGTTCTGGTGGACAAAGCCCCAGTCGGTGCGGGCGAGATAGCGGCGCTCGGCCTCGGTGAGGTGGAAGACGTCGCGCATGCGGCCGTCGCGCATGCGGTATTCGGCCGAGCCGGCGATGGGCGTGAGGCGGCCGGAGAGGCAGTTGAGCAGCGTCGTCTTGCCCGAACCGGATTCGCCGACGACAGCCAGCACTTCGCCGGGGTAGATCTCGAACGAAACGTCGCGGCAGCCGAGGCGGTCGCCGTAGGAATGGCTGAGGCGGGAGACTTTCAGGAGCGGCAAGTCTTCATCCGGGGCGGGAACGGCGTGGAGCGCGGACATTATGCGGCCTCCCCAGCAAGGTGACCGCGATGACCGGCGGCGCGGCGTTCCTCGCAATTGTCAGTGTCGGAGCAAACGAACATGCGGCCGCCGCGATCGTCGAGGATCACCTCGTCGAGGTAGACGCCGGCGGCGGCGCAGAGTGCGCAGGGCTCTTTGAAGGTTTGGATGCGGAAGGGGTGATCCTCGAAGTCGAGGCTGACCACGTCCGTGTGCGGCGGGATCGCGTAGATGCGCTTCTCGCGGCCGGCGCCGAAAAGTTGGAGCGCGCGGGAGCGGTGCATCTTCGGATTGTCGAATTTCGGCGTCGGCGAGGGGTCCATGATGAAGCGGCCATCGACCTTCACGGGATAGGCATAGGTGGTGGCGATGTGGCCGTGGCGGGCGATGTCCTCGTAGAGCTTCACGTGCATGAGGCCGTATTCCTCCAGCGCGTGCATCTTGCGCGTTTCGGTTTCGCGCGGTTCGAGGAAGCGTAAGGGTTCGGGGATCGGGACTTGGTAGACGAGGATCTGATCCTCGGTCAGCTCCGCCTCGGGGATGCGGTGGCGGGTCTGGATGACGGTGGCGTCGCCCGTATGGGTGGTGGTGGCGACGCGGGAGGTTTTTTTGAAGAAGCCGCGGATGGCGACGGCGTTGGTGGTGTCGTCGGCGCCTTGGTCGATGACCTTCAGTACGTCGTCCGGGCCGAGTACGGCGGCGGTGACTTGCACGCCGCCGGTGCCCCAGCCGTAGGGCATGGGCATTTCGCGGGCGGCGAAGGGCACCTGATAGCCGGGGATCGCGATGCCTTTCAGGATCGCGCGGCGGATCATGCGCTTGGTCTGTTCGTCAAGATAGGCGAAGTTGTAGTCGGCGATGGGTTCGGCGACGCTTGGCGTTTGCTGGTTCATCATTCCGCCGCCTCCTTGAGGGCGTGACCGGCTTCGAACTCGGCGCGCATGCCGCGCACGAGGTGCAATTCGGCCTGGAAATCCACGTAATGCGGCAGCTTCAAATGCTCGACGAAGCCGGTGGCTTGGACGTTGTCGGAGTGGGACAGCACGAATTCCTCGTCCTGCGCGGGGGCAACGCGGTCTTCGCCAAGTTCGCCGGCGCGCAGGGCCCGGTCGACGAGCGCCATCGACATGACTTTGCGCTCCTGGTGGCCGAAGGCGAGGCCGTAGCCCCGCGTGAAGGCGGGCGGGGATTTGGCCGAGCCCTTGAACTGGTTCACCATTTCGCATTCGGTTACGGTGACGCGGCCGATCGAGACGGAGAAGCCAAGTTCGGGGATATCCAGCTCGACCTCAACCTCGCCGAGGCGGATTTCACCGGCGAAGGGGTGGGTGCGAGCGTAGCCGCGCTGGGTGGAATAGCCAAGCGCGAGGAGGAAACCCTCGTCGCCGCGCGCGAGCGCCTGCAAGCGCAGGTCACGGTCGGCGGGGAAGGCCAGCGGCTCGCGGGTGAGATCGCCGACGGGATCGGAGGATTCGGCCGGGTCCGGCTCGATAAGGCCGTCGACGCCGAGGAGATCGGTGACGCGGGGCATCACGGTGGCCTCAGCGGGCTTGATGGCGGGTTCGGGCAGGACGGGATCGCCGGCCAATTCCGGGTCGAGCAGGCGGTGGGTGTAGTCGAAGGTGGGACCGAGGCATTGGCCGCCGGGGAGATCCTTGAAGGTGGCGGAAATGCGCCGGCGGATCAGCATCGCGGCGGTATCGATGGGCTTGGAATGGCCGAAGCGGGGCAACGTGGTGCGGTAGGCGCGGATGAGGAAGATCGCCTCGATGAGATCGCCGCGCGCCTGTTTCACGGCGAGCGCGGCCAAATCCCGGTCGAACAGCGAGCCTTCGGCCATGACGCGGTCGACGGCGAGGGTCAGTTGCTCGGCGATTTGGGTGAGTGTGAGCGCGGGCACGGCCGGATCGCCCCGGCGCTCGGCGGCGAGCAGCCGATGGGCGTTCGCGATCGCCTGTTCCCCGCCCTTGACGGCGACATACATGGCTTCAGCCTTTCAGGAGACGGGTGGAGCGGGGAAGCGCCGCGATGCGGCTGTCCGCCACGAAGAGAAGATCGACGCCGCGCGGGAAGAGCGCGCGGTTGGCGGTGAGCTGGCCGGCGAAATCGGGGAAGGCCGGAACAGGCGCGAAAGCGCGGGGGTTTTTGAAGCCGGGGCCGTTGAAGGTTTCGGCAGGGGTGGAGGCGAAATTCTCAACGGCGATGACGATCGTGGTAGAGCGGTCGGGATACTCCGCAGTGCCTTGCGCGAAGGCATGGAGCGGGGGCAAGCGCGCGGCGTCGACGGTGAAGGCGAAGGCGGCGTCGGCGGGATCGGTCACGATGGGCGCACCGGTGTGGAAGGCGAGCCAGCGGGCGACCGGATCGCTTGCCCGCAGCGCCGGATCGAGCCAGACGGGGGTGTCGGCATCGGTGAGCGTAGCGGCGATGGTGGCAAGACCGGCGGTCATGGGCGCTGGGGCGGTGGCGGTCAGCGGCAGCGGGATGGCGAGCGCCGGGCGGGCGAGCGCGTTCATGATGGCGCGAAAGGCGGCTTGCGCGTCGAAGACGGGATCGGCGAAGCCGCCGGAGAGCGAATCGGGGGCGTGAAGGGCTGACATCAGTCGTCTCCGCGAACCAGGGTGAAGAAATCGACGCGGGTGGCTGCGGTTTCCTCGCGCACAAGGGTATCGGCGGCGGCGAGCGAGGCGCGCAGCGGGGCGAGCAGTGTGCGTTCGACCCAAGCCGCGTCGTCCTGCCAGATCGCGTCGAAGATGGCGGCGAGGAGCGCCTGCCGTTTGGAGCGGCCGAGGATGTGCGCGACGCCGACGCTGCCGGAGGGAAGGCGGACCGTGCAGCGGGTGACCGTCGCTTCGCCGAGGTTGAACGCGCGCCCGCCGCCGCCCATGCGGCCGCGGACCATCACGAGACCGATTTCAGGCGCGCGGACGATCTTGACGTCGGGCTCGCTAGGCAGCGCCGCGAAGGCGGTTTCCAAATCGGTCAGCGGGGCAAGGGCAAGAAGCGCCATTGCTGCCTTTCGGCTTTCGACATCGCGGGCATCGGCAGATAACGCGGACATGCGGGGCGGTCCCTCCCGGTGTTCTCAAGACGTCTATACCTCTAGACGTCTACATCTGCAATCGATAGTATCGGGCTGGGATGACGGTGCTATGACATCCGGCACGAGACAGGCATGACATGACGGACACGATGGAACGCGGTGGCGGCGTTGCCCTCTGGCGGCAAATCGCGGAGCGGGTGCGCAGCGAGATAGACGGCAGTTTTTCGGCCGGCGATCAGCTTCCGCCGGAAGCCGAGCTTGCGGCGCGCTTCGGCGTGAACCGCCATACGTTGCGGCGCGCGATGGCGGCGCTCGCGACCGAGGGCGTCGTGCGGGTGTCGCAGGGGCGCGGCACCTTCGTGGAGGGCGGGCGGCTCACCTATCCCATCCGCAAGCGGACCCGGTTTTCCGAAATCGTATCGGCGCAGGCGCGCGAACCCGGCGGACGCATGATCGGGCATGCGCTGGTGGCGGCGGATCTGTGGCTGGCGGAGCGCTTGGCCGTTGCGGTGGGAACGCCGCTGCATCGGATCGACACGCTGTCGGCGGCGGACGGGGTGCCGGTCAGCGTCGCGACGCACTGGGTGCCGGCCGAGCGGTTTCCCGATCTTGTGGCCGTCTACGCCGAGACCGGATCGTTCACGCGCGTTCTCGGCGCGCATGGGGTCGCCGACTATTCCCGCAAATCCACCAAAGTGACCGCCCGCCCGGCCGAACCCGACGAGGCCGCGCGGCTGGGCCTGCCGCCCGGTGCCACCGTGCTCGTAACAGAGAATGTGGACGTGGACGCGAGCGGCGTGCCGGTGCAGACCGGCCGGACGCGGTTCGCGGCCGACCGGGTGGAACTCGTCATCGAGGCGGAGTGATCTTTTCCAAAGACCGGCTTCCGCTTTTTGGGATCATGCTCGGGTGCCGAGAAGCGCGAGGTATTCCCACATCACGGTCGCGGCCGACAAGGCCGTGATTTCGGCCACATCATAGGCGGGCGAGACCTCGACGACGTCCATGCCGACGAAGTTCAGGCCCTTCAGCCCGCGCATGATCGCCTGCACCTGCCAGGGGAAAAGGCCGCCGAATTCCGGCGTTCCGGTGCCGGGCGCGAAGGCTGGATCGAGACAATCGACATCATAGGTGAAGTAGACCGGCGCGTTGCCGACCACGGCACGAACCCGCTCGATCACCGACGCCGGGCCGGCCGCGTGCACGTCCTGCGCGGATAGGATCGTGACGCCCTGCCCCACCGTCCAGTCCCAGACCTCCCGTTGCACCGGCGAGCGGATGCCGATCTGGATGAAGCGATGGGGGTCGACGAGGCCCTCCTCGATCGCATGATAGAAGGGCGAGCCGTGGCCGTAGACCTGCCCGAAATTGTCGGGCCAAGTGTCGACGTGAGCGTCAAAATGGATCATGGCGACCGGCTCGCCGAGGCGCCTGGTCAAAGCGCGCAGCAGCGCCAGCGAAATTCCGTGCTCGCCGCCGATTGCGAGAAGATGAGAAAGCCCCGCCGCCTGTTCCTCGATCAGCGCGAGGCTTTCCGCGATGTTGCCGAGTGCGATGGCGAAGTCGCCGATGTCGGCGAGCGGCATCTCGGCCGGCGCTACCCAGAAATGCGGATGATCGCCATCGGTCAGCATGCGCGATGCCGCGCGGACGGCGGCAGGTCCCGAGCGCGCGCCGGTCCGGTTCGTCACGCCGATGTCGAGCGGGATGCCGGCGACCGCGTAAGGAGCGGCGCGATCGTTACAGGCGACCCCCAGAAAGCTTGGCGGGACTGCGAACGTGGGTGTGCCGGACATGATGATCTCCGTAACGGGAATGTCTTCTTAGCGCGGCTTCGCGGGGATTGGGAATGATCGTTGGCGGAGCGGGCGAATCCTGCACCGGATGAGGATTACGCCTCCGGCCGTCCCTCACGCAGGGAAATCGCAAACTGGACCTGCACCGATGCCCTTCTTCTCGTAAAGAGCCACCCCACCGGCAACGATCGCGCGCGCCATTACGGCACCGATGTCAGAGACGCCAAAGTAAATGATCGAGCCGGTTTTCGCGGGAACGTAGACGTCGCCCTTAGCAAGCGCTCCGGTGGCACCTTCGGTCTGCGGGAACAGTGCCATATCGTAACCGTCTACATCCAAGCGTTCAAAGTCGCATTCGAAAACGGCACCATAAAAGGCCAGCGCCCGGTCCATGTCAGTGACCGGAATCTCAAAGTAATAGACGCCTTAGATCATGGTGTATTGTCCCTCAAACCAGCTAGGTAGACTGCGCGCTCGCCTTGGCGCGACTCATTTCGGAAGTTGATTGATGGCCGCTCGGATCGACTCGATGAGCGCGAATTCGCGTCTGTAGCCGTCAGACCAGAGCTGCTCGGGCCATGCCCCATTGATGGCAATAACCACTTCGCGCGACGGATCGACATAGATCGTCTGCCCGAAAATGCCGATCGCCTGATAGCTGCCGTCGGCGTTGAACCATAGGCCGAGCCCGTAGCGCAGCCCATCGCTGACTGGGACCGAGACGCTGCGCGCGATTTCAATCCAATTCTTGGGCACGATCTGCTGCCCGGCCGCTTGACCATCACCGGAAAGGAACAATCCAAGCCGGGCCGAATCTCGCAGCGTCATCTGCAGATTCTCGCTACCAAGCACGATGCCCGCATGGGTCGACCAGTAAGCTTCAGCCTCCATACCCAGCGGCCGCCAGATTTTTGTGGCAAGGTACTGCTCAGCGGCTAACCCGGTCGTTGCTTCGACGATCAATGGCCACAGATGCGAGTCTCCAGAACTATAGTGAAAAACCTGCCCAGCGGGAGCTACGCGCTCGCGATCCTTCATGTTGTCAATGACCGTTCGGCCACGCAGCGCCATGATGCCGCTCTCAGAACTCGCCGTGTCCTCCTCCCATTCAATGCCAGATGTCATCGAAAGCAATTGAGCAATCGTCACGTCATCGTATGCACTGCGATCGAGTTCCCGAATGTGACGCGACACCTTGTCGTCAAGGGACCCTATCGCACCATCTTGGAGCGCAGCGCCGACCAGCAAGGCAGCTACGGTCTTGGTAACCGAATAAGCTGCCCAACGCTGATCGTCCGAGTGACCGAGATCGTAGTGCTCAAGCACGATCCGGCCTTGGTGAACCACGATCAGTCCACCTATCCGGCTTTCCGACGCAAAGCGCCGCCAAGGGATCGAGGCTCCGTCGAAGGAAATCGTCGGATCGATCACGGTCGAGCTGTTCGGCAAGGCGCGCAACTCGCCAGGCTGGACGACGACATAGGGAAAAAGAAGATGATGCGAACGGTTTGCCAGCGAGCGTCGTTCCGCCGGCCAGAACACTGTGTCTTCAGCCTGAAAGCGCAGGACCTCTTCTGGCGTCAGGCGCTGTCCCTCGGCTATCTCAGCAATTGCTGAAGATGCACAGCAAAGACCGCAGAGCAGTGCGGCAAAACTTGCTCGTAAGGCAGCGGTAGACGGCATGAGACGACCCTTTGGTGATATCTTGACGGTGACCTGAGACACACGCAGGCATTTGGCGACATTTTGCCAATACCAGCTTGGTGTATCAAATGTCAATTTTGGTGCATCATAACTGGAGTGACTGGTCATGCTTGAAGCAGAGCAAATCGCCTATCGTCTACGCGAGGAGATTCTCTCGGGGCGCATTCCGGCTGGCACTTCTCTGACACAGCGCGACGTGGCTCAGCGCTACAAGGTCAGCACCACGCCGGCTCGCGATGCGATTCGCGATCTTATGGCTAACGGGTTCGTCACCGCTGTAGGACCAAAGACCTTCGCCGTCGCTGCGATGCAAACTGACGACTTTCTTGATGTGATGGAGCTACGGCTTCTGCTGGAGCCTCGCGCGCTTGAGCTTTCGCTCCCCTATCTCACAGACACTGAGTACGACGCAGCAGAGGCCATCCTAGCCAAATCGCAGCCGGACGAGGGTGCAGAGGTGGCAGTCCAGTTGCATCAACGTTTTCACCAAGTCATCTATAGCCGATGCAAGCGCAGGCGGCTCTTGCACATGATCGACACCCAGCATGAGCACTTGAAGCGCTATCTGATCGCGAACTGGCTGGGTTACGGCGAGCCGTGGGCGGAAGCAGAGCGGAGCTTTCTGGCCATCATCAGAGCTCGGAGAATTCCAGAAGCACTTGCTTATTTGAGGCGCGACCTAGAAGTGACGGTCCAGCGAGTCCTGCAGGTTTATCGGTAAAAGAGCACTGCAAAGTCTTCGAAGATCAAGAGACCGAAGCGCTGGTTTGGTTGCCTTTTTTGGTTCTCATGAGAATGGGTGTAACGTTACCGCTGACTGGCGATCTGGAGGCTGCTAGCCTTCGCTGCTGTTTGCGCGCTGAATCAATCCTCGCAAGCAGCTGAGTGAGCAGCTTGTACTCGCAACTCGTCCGCACATCCTTCCATTCCACGCGCTTTAGGCTAGAGAGCCTCGAATGCGATTTGATACTGAGTGGACCTGCATCGGTTACGACTTGGTAGGCAGACGTACCGTTGCAACGAGCCCGCCCTTGGCCCCGTTCATCAGCGTCAGTTCCCCGCCGTGCGCCCGAACAATGGAGCGCGCCGTGGCGAGCCCCAGCCCGACGCCGCCGGTTTCCGAACTGCGGGACGTTTCCAGCCGCGTGAAGGGCTCGAACACTTCCTCCAGCTTACCCTCGGGAATGCCCGGCCCGTCGTCTTCCACGACCATTGTCACCTCGCCATCGGCCTCCACGAGGCGGATGCGGGCGCGGGTGCCGTAGCGGATGGCGTTTTCGACGAGATTGCGCAGCGCCCGCCGAAGCGCCACCGGACGGACCATGTGGTCGAGTTTATCCGGCGCTTCGACCGTGACGTCCTCACCAAGATCGGCGAAGTCGTCGGCGACGGCACGGACGAGGGCGGCGAGATCGGTTGGGCGCGAGGCTTCGTTGCCGGCATCATCGCGGGCGAACGCCAGCGTCGCCTCGGTCATGCGGTTCATCTCGTCGACGGTGGCGATGATCTTGTCGCGGATTTCCTGGTCATCCACGAATTCGGCGCGCAGGCGCAGCGTGGTGAGCGGTGTGCGCAGATCGTGGCTGACGGCGGCGAGCATGCGCGTGCGATCCGTGACGAAGCGGCGGACGCGGCCCTGCATCAGGTTGAAGGCGTGGGTGGAGCGGCGCACCTCCTCCGGCCCCTCCTCGGGCAAATCCGGCACCGTTTCGCCCCGACCGAGCCGATCGGCCGCATCCGAGAGACGGCGCAGCGGACGGGTGACGCGGCGGATGGTGAAGGCGAGCACCAAGACGATCGCGCCGCCGATGAGCAGAGTGGACATGATCGTCGGCCATGCAAACAGCGCCGGGCTGAGCAGGATGGTTTGAGCGTTGAGCCAGCGCCCATCGGCAAGGCGAACGGATAAGGCGACCGTAACCGGCCGGAACCCGCGTCGCGCTTCGCCCGGCCCCGCATCGTCGTCCGTTTGGCGCGCACGCGGCCCGCTTTCGCGCTCGTCGTCGTGATGGCGGAGGGGGCGCCATTCCCGCTCGCCCACTTCGGCGCGAATTTCACGGCCGTCGCCGAAAATCTCAGCCAGATTGGAAGCGGCGAAGGTGTCGAGGTCATGCAAGCCGGGGGACGCGATCAAGGGCGTTGGCAATATGTCGTAGCGCAGGCGCGGCGTGCCGGCGGTTTCTAGGATGCGGGCATGGAACGCCGGAGGCGTGTCCTCGACGAGCCTGACAAGCGCGGCGGTGCGCGAGAGGATCTGCTCGCGGGTTGCCGCTTCAATGCCCGCCCGCCGGTTTTCGACGAAGAAGACCGTGGTGAGCATCTGGGCCAAAACCAGCGCGCCGAGCAAAAGCGCAACGAGTTGGCCGGCAAGACTGCGCGGCATGAAACGGAGCCTCATGATCCAAGCTCCGTCACATCGGCGGTGAACATATAGCCACCGCCCCACACGGTTTTGATCAGCACGGGGTTCTTTACGTCAACCTCCAGCTTTTTTCTAAGCCGACTTACCTGATTGTCGATAGACCGGTCGAAGATCTGCGGCGTGCGGCCGGAGGTGAGGTCCATCAGTTGATCGCGCGAAAGCACCATGTTTGGGCGCTTCAGGAAGGCGGCGAGGAGCTGAAATTCCGCCGTGGAGAGGGGCGCGGACACGCCTTCGGCGTCGATCAATTCGCGGCGGGAGACATCCAGCACGAAACGGTCGAAGCCGATGCGCTTGGCGTCCAGCGGGTCGCGCTGGCGGGGCACGGCCTGGGTGCGGCGCAGGACGGCGCGGATGCGGGCGAGGAGTTCGCGGGGATTGAACGGCTTGGTCACATAATCATCGGCGCCGATTTCCAGACCCACCACCCGGTCGGTGTCCTCGGCCATCGCGGTCAAAAGGATGACCGGCGTGTCGGAGGATTCACTGAGATGACGGCATAGCGACAACCCGTCCTCGCCGGGCATCATCACGTCGAGGACTACCAGATCGACGGCGGCGGCTTTCAGGGCCTTCCTCGCAGCAGCCGCGCTTTCGGCCGTGGTCACGCGCAGCCCGTTCTTCAGGAGATATCGGCCGATGAGGTCGCGAATATCGCGGTGGTCGTCGACGACGAGGATGTGGGGCGAAGGGTCTGTCATCTCACAGCGTCTGGAGCATTAGGTGGCATTCGGGCCCTTTCCATAACGCCATCTTAGACGGGCGCGAACGGGGCGCCAGGGAAAGACGTAACGAGATGTAACAGAAAGCCGATCCGCGACGGACGGCGACACTCGCGCCGTTTCCGGGCAAAGTTTCGCGACATCGGGCAGCTATCTCTGGCGGCGTGGACGACGGGACGACTATCCCGCCGACGGTTCGGAACTTCAGGGCGTTCATATCCCTTTTTCCTAGCCGAATGATTTTGTCAGGAGACGAGCTATGAAAACCTTCACAATCTCTGCCCTTGCGGCGGCTGCCTTCTTTGCAGCGATACCGCTTGCCGTGGCCGGCTCCGGTGGATGGGGCATGCACCAGGGCGGCGGTATGGGCGGAATGGGTATGGGCATGGGTGGCCCGATGGGCGGAATGGCACAGCGCATGATGGAACGCTTCGATGCCAACAAGGATGGCAAGATCACGCAAGACGAGATCAACAAGCTCCAGGCCGAAGAATTCGCCAAAGCCAACACCGACGGCCAGGGCGGCGTTTCGCTTCAGGAATTCGAGCCTTGGTTCTACCAGCAGCACCGCGACATGATGGTGCGGGCCTTCCAGTTCCTGGACCGGAGCGGCGACGGGCAGATTACCCCCGATGAAGTGTCGGCGCTGACGAGCAATGCGGTACAGCGGTTTGACCGCAACAACGACGGGGCCCTGAGCCCAGACGACCGTGGGCGGCGCGGCGAGGGACGGCGCGGCATGCACCAGGGCTGGTGGGGCAGCGGGGATCGCGACGGCGGCCAGGACGATGACGGGTCCGGCGATCAGCAGTAAGGACAGCGACGGCGGGGCTGCTTGCGGCCCCGCAGCGCTCAGGCGTCCTTCAGAACCAGAAGGTCGTCGCGTTTGAAGGCGATGGTTGCCGGCGCGCCGCGCTCGGGCGGGCGCACATTGGGGTCGTTGAACATGTCGAGCGAAATCGCGTGTTCACCGACCCGGACGCGCACGCGAACCACGGCGCCGAGGAAGGCGACTTCCTCGATGGTGCCGGGAAGCCTGTTGCCGGCGCCCTCTCCGGCGGAGATCGTGACCGCTTCCGGGCGGAGCGCCACGGTGCAGACATCGCCCGCGCTCGCTTGGGAAAGGCCGCCGCCGGTGATGACTTCATGGCCGTCGAGATCGATCCGCCCGGCGACTGGGTCCAGCACCCGCGCCTTCAGGATGTTCAGCGTACCGACGAAGGACGCCACGAAGCGGGTGCGCGGGAAGTTGTAGATCTCGAAGGGATTGCCGACCTGTTCGGCCCGGCCTTCGTTCATCACCACGATCCGGTCCGAGATCGAAAGCGCCTCCTCCTGGTCGTGGGTGACGAAAATAGTAGTGATGTTCAAAGCGCGTTGCAGGGCGCGGATATCCTCGCGCAGCGACACGCGGATCTTGGCGTCGAGGGCCGAAAGCGGCTCGTCGAGAAGCAGCACCTGCGGGCGAACCGCCAGCGCGCGGGCGAGCGCGACGCGCTGCTGCTGGCCGCCGGAGAGCTGATAGGGATAACGACCGGCAAGCTGAGGCAGCTTGATCAGTTCCAGCATTTCCGCAACACGGGCCTTAGCCTCGGCGGCGGGCTTGTCCGACACCTTCAGGCCGAAGCCGATGTTTTCGGCTACCGTCATGTTCGGGAACAGAGCGTAGGACTGAAACACCATGCCGACGTTGCGCCGGCTTGGATGGAGCGAGGCCACGTCGCGGCCGTCGATGACGATCTGGCCGCTCGTCACGCTTTCAAACCCCGCGATCATGCGCAGCACCGTGGTCTTGCCGCAACCGGACGGGCCGAGGAAGGAGACGAACTCGCCCTTGGCGACGGTGAGCGAGAAATCGTGGACGACGGTTTGGGAGCCGAAGGCCTTTTGAAGATTGCGGATTTCGAT
The DNA here is from genome assembly GCA_051861205.1 of Oharaeibacter sp. GTDB lineage: Bacteria > Pseudomonadota > Alphaproteobacteria > Rhizobiales > Pleomorphomonadaceae > JBHYDC01. Next base: position 262,119 of record JBHYDC010000001.1, on the reverse strand, counting down.
GAAGCTCATCGTGGTTCCCAAAAGTGACAGCCGGTTCGGCGCGCCATTGGTCAGCGCCCGCCAGGGGCGCCGCGACGGGCGCGGCCGAAGACCTGGATCAAGCCCATGCAGGCCCAGGTGACGAGGAAGGCGATGACGGCGAGCGCGGCCGGCTCATAAGCCCGGTTGGCGCCGATCATCTGGAGATAGGGGCCGAAAGCGGGCCGGTTCAAAAGGCTCGCAAAGGTGAACTCGCCGATGACGATCGCCACGGTGAGGAAGGCGCCCGACAGAATGGCCGAGCGGATATTCGGCAAAATGATGCGGAACAGGATAGTGGGCCAGCGCGCGCCCAGGCTTTCCGCCGCCTCTGTCAGCGTTCGGATGTCGATCGCGCGAAGCCCGGTGTCGACGGATCGGTACATGTAGGGCAAGGCGAGCGTGACATAGCCGAAGGTGAGGAGGATGTTGGTTCCAAACGTGGTGTCGGTCAGCGGCAGCCAGCTTGAGGAATTGTAGATCCGGATATAGCCGAACACAAGCACGATGGCCGGGATCACCAGGGGCAACAGCGTCACGAACTCGACGACAGGCCGCAGCTTCGGCAGGCGAAGCTGCACCCAATAGGCCGTGGGGACGACGAGGACGATGCCGACCACGATGGTGGCGAGCGCCAGCGCCAGCGAGAACAGGAAGGATTCCTGGAACCTCGGATCGCTAAGCACGATCCGGTAGGCGTCGAAGCTGTAACCCTCGCGGCGGATGCGAAGGGAGAACTCGAAGGTGGCGATCAGCGGCACCACGAAATAGAGCGTGCCGAGCGTGATCGCGAGCCAGTGGCCGAACCGGTTCTGCTTCATTTCAGCCACCGTTCGCTGCGCGAACGCAGCCAGATATAGGTCACGTTCGAAACGGCGGTGATCACGATCATGCCAAAAGCGATGGCGTAGCCAAGGTGCGGGTTATGCAGCACGTCGCCGCGGATCTGGGCATAGAGCAAGATGGTGATGATGTTGAGTGAGGACCCCGTCAGCGCGTAAGCGGTGGCGATCGCGCCGAAGGCGTTGGCGAAGAGAAGCAGCGCCGAGCCCAGAACGCTCGGCCACAAGATCGGACCGGCGACATAGCGCCAATACTGCCAAGTGGAAGCGCCCAGGATCGACGACGCCTCGCGCCATTCCGTCTTCATCCCGTCGAGGGCCGGCGTGATGATCAGCACCATGAGCGGGATCTGGAAATAGAGATAGGTGAGCGTCAGGCCCCAAAAGGTGAGGAGGTTGAAGCCTGTGGCGTAGAGGTTGAAGCCGAACAGATCGCGCAGGAGAAGCGTCACAAGGCCGAGGCGGCCGAGCGTGGCGAGGAAGGCGAAGGCCAGCGGCACGCCGGCAAAATTCGAGGCGACGCCGGAAAAAGTGGTCAGCGTCGGCCGGATCCAGCGCGGCAGTCCGCCGCCCACGGCGGCATAAGCCAGCATGAAGCCGAACAGCGCGCCGATGAGCGCCGAGGCCGCGCTGATGCTGATCGAGATCCGGTAGGCCGCGATGATCGAAGGCTGCCACAGATCCAGGATGTTCTGGATCGTGAAATTGCCTTGCGGGTCCTGAAAGGCTCCGATCACGAGATAGCTCGTGGGCGCGATCAGAAACAGCACCGCGAAGAGCAGAAACGGCGTAACGCCGACCCAGGCCCAGGATATGGTCAGGGGGCGGGTGCGCGGAGCGGTCGCCGATGTGGTGAGGGAAGTCATGGGCGCCTTGAGCGTGCCGGTCGCGCGGGTCCCGTCACCGGGCTCGCATGCAGTCGCCGGCGCCGCACGGGGGTCCGCGCGGCGCCGATCGATCGTTCAGTCAGATCACTTCACGTCGGCGCCGACAACGCTGTCCCACTTGGTGGTGATCAGTTCCTTGGCCGCGCCCTGCTGTTCCAGCGTCGGGAAAAGGGCCTTATCGTAAGCTTCGGCCGGGGGAAGCTTGTCGAGCAGTTCCTGCGGGATCTTGCCGTTCTTCGCCAGATCGTTGAAGCGGATCGGGTGGCAGTAGCCCTTCAGCCAGCCAAGCTGACCTTCGTCGGAGTAGAGGTATTCCATCCAAAGCTTGGCAGCGTTCGGATGGGGTGCGTAGGCGCTGATCGCCTGGACGTAGACGCCGGCGACGACGCCCGTCTTCGGCACGACAACGGCCACATTCGGATTGCCGGCGAGGGTGTCGCGGTCGGCAAGGGCGTTGTAGTCCCAGCGGATGATGATCGGGGTGGCGCCCTGCGCGAGCGAGGCGGCCTTGCCGATCACGGGCACGAAGTTTCCGGCCTTGTTCAATTCGGCGAAGAAGTCGAGCCCGGCCTGAGCCGCCTTGTCGACATCGCCGCCCGAAACCGACAAGCCAGCCGCGAACACGCCTTGGATGGCTTGGTTCGAGGCGCGCGGATCACCGGCGAGGGCGACTGCGTTGGCGTATTCCGGCTTCAAGAGGTCGGCCCAGTCGGTCGGCACGTTCTGCACGAGGTCGGTATTCACCTGGAAGGCGAGCACGCCGTAGTAGTCGCCGTACCAATAGCCCTCGGCATCCTCGGCGGAGTCGGGAATCGTGTCCCAGGTCGAGACCTTGTAGGGCTGGATCAGGCCTTCGGCCTTGGCGCTCGGGCCGAAGGAGAAGCCGACGTCGATCACGTCGGGAGCCTGCGGGCCCTTGTTGTCCTTGTTCGCCTTGATCGCTTCGATCTCGTCGGCGGAGCCGGCATCCGGGTTAAGCTCGTTGATGGTCAGGCCGTATTTGGCCTTGAAGCCCTCGATCACAGCGCCATAACCGCACCAGTCATGCGGCAGGGCGATCGTGGTGAGCTGGCCCTCGGCCTTGGCGGCCTCGATAAGCTCCGCCGATTGAGCGAACGACGCCCCAGCGGTCGCAAGCTACGTGATGATGGCGACGGACGTCAGAAGCACGCTCTTTTTCATCGAATACCCCCCTTTGTGACAAGAGCCCCAACCGGAAGCTCTTTGATACTTCATGTAACAAGACCGAGCGGTTGGTCCGAAAAACGGACGCAGCGAACACCACCCAGGCCTGAACTCATCCGAGAGCCGACCTCTATAATAGTTCGATGGGTCTGCCCGGCCGGCCATGACATGCCGTATTCGCCGAAAAACCACACCGGCCCAAGATCGGGCCCGCCATCAACAAAGAAAGGCCTCGCTACCGGCCACCGTATCTATGATGTTTTGACTATGTATGCCCCCGGCAGCAAGCGCAATCTCCCGGCGCTAAAGAGATGGGGCTAACATAACGCCCCATCCGCCGTTATCGCGTGATACCGCCTCTGCGCCGCGGCCGTTCAGCCGACCTTCGTCCACACCCCGTCGGCCTTCGACGAGCGCACGGAGGCGTCGATGAACTCCATGCCCTTCACCCCATCGTCCACGGTGGGATAGATCACATCCGGATCGGGGGCGCGGCCTTCCCGCTTGGCGCGGATCGCACGGGCGGCTTCGGCATAGATGGTGGCAAAGCCTTCCAGATAGCCCTCGGGGTGGCCGAACGGCACGCGGGTCACGCGGGCGGCGGCCGGGCCTGCCCCGTCGCCGCCGCGCGTGATGCGCCGCTTGGGCTCGCCATGGGGCGTGAACCAGAGGTAGTTCGGGTCCTCCTGGCTCCACTCCAGGCCGCCCTTTTCGCCGTAGACGCGAAGGCGCAGGCCGTTCTCGTTGCCGGGCGCCACCTGGCTTGCCCAAAGCATGCCCTTGGCGCCGCCTTTGTAACGCAGCAGGATGTGAACATTGTCGTCGAGCCGGCGGCCTTCGACGAAGCTGGTGAGATCCGCCGAGACCGCATCGAGTTCGAGCCCGGTGGCGAAGGCGGCAAGGTTATAGGCGTGGGTGCCGATGTCGCCGATTGCTCCGCCCGCGCCGGATTTGGCCGGATCCACGCGCCACGTCGCCTGTTTCGATCCGGTGTCCTCGACCTTGGTGGTGAGCCAGGCCTGCGGATACTCCACCTGCACCACGCGGATTGCGCCGAGCGCGCCCGCCGCGATCATCTCGCGCGCCTGCCGCACCATGGGATAGCCGGTGTAGTTATGCGTGAGCACGAAGAGCTTGCCGGACGCGTTGACGAGGTCGCGCAGCGCGTAGGCGTCTTCCAGGGTCGAGGTCAGCGGCTTGTCGCAGATCACGTCGATGCCGCATTCCAGGAAGGCTTTCGCGACCGGGAAATGCATGTGATTGGGGGTCACGATCGCGACGGCTTCGATGCCGTCTTTCCGGGTGGATTCGGCGCGCGCCATACCCTCGAAGGAGGTGTAGGCGCGCGTCGGATCGAGGCCGAGTTCGAGCGCGGAGAGGCGGGCCCGTTCAGGGTCCGACGACAACGCACCCGCGACAAGCTGGAACTCGCCGTCGAGACGGGCAGCAATGCGGTGAACGGCGCCGATGAACGCGCCCTGCCCGCCGCCCACCATGCCGAGGCGGATCGGGCCGGCCTTCCGGCCGTCGTCATGAGCTTCGATGGTCATGAGGGAAGTCTCCGAACGGGTTCAACGGTCGATGCCCAGAAGGCGGCGATTGGCGGCTTCATCGGTGCCGGCGCCGGCGAAATCGTCGAACGCCTTCTCGGTCACGCGGATGATGTGGTTCTTGATGAACTCGGCGCCCTCGCGCGCCCCGTCTTCCGGGTGCTTCAGCGCGCATTCCCATTCGAGAACAGCCCAGCCCTCGAAGCCGTATTGCGTCAGCTTGGAGAAGATCGAGGAGAAGTCGACCTGCCCGTCGCCGAGCGAACGGAAGCGGCCGGCCCGGTTCACCCACGACTGATAGCCGCCGTAAACGCCCTGCCGCCCGGTCGGGTTCAACTCGGCGTCCTTGACGTGGAACATCTTGATGCGCTCGTGATAGATGTCGATGTTGTCGAGATAGTCGAGCGCTTGCAGAACATAATGCGAGGGATCGTAGAGCATGTTGCAGCGAGCGTGGTTGTTCACCCGCTCCAAGAACATCTCGAAGGTCACGCCGTCGTGCAGGTCCTCGCCGGGGTGGATTTCATAGCAAAGGTCGATGCCGTTATCCTCGTAAACGTCGAGAATCGGCCGCCAGCGGTTTGCCAGTTCCTGAAACGCGGTCTCGATGAGCCCCGCCGGACGCTGCGGCCAGGGGTAGACATAGGGCCACGCCAGCGCGCCAGAAAAGGTGACGGAGGCGTTGAGGCCGAGGTTGCGCGAGGCCTGCGCCGCCCGCTTCACCTGATCGACCGCCCAAGCCTGCCGCGCCTGCGGATTGCCGCGCACCTCCGGCGCCGCGAAGCCGTCGAAGGCTTCGTCGTAAGCGGGGTTCACGGCCACGAGTTGGCCTTGCAGATGGGTGGAAAGCTCGGTGATCGCGATGCCGTGGCTGGCCGCGACACCTTTGATGTCGTCGCAATAGGTCTTCGATTCCGAGGCCTGCTTCAGATCGAACAGCCGGCCGTCCCAAGTCGGTATCTGAACGCCGACATAGCCGAGCGAGGCGGCCCATTTGCAGATGGAATCGAGTGAATTGAACGGCGCCGCGTCGCCCGCGAACTGCGCGAGGAAAATCGCTGGTCCCTTGATGGTCTTCATGGGTAGGTTCCTTCCCGGTCCTCCAGACGTCCCGGCCGGTTCGGCGCGAAGATGATGTTTTCTCATCATTATTGGCTCTGGAGCTGATTGAAAGCTCGCAGATACGGCCCGGAAAAACAAGTGCGCCCGTTATCCCAGCGGCAAGAACGCGCCGGTGTTGAGGGCGGCACGGCGTTAGGCGCTTGTCCCATCGCCCGCCACTTGATGGAACAATCGAGCCAGCTGCGTGAACACACTGTTCACCCGCTTCTTTTCGAGGTGCCTATGCATTAGATGCAAGCGGATTGCGTGATTTTCACGCACCGTTTTTCGGGATTCGATTCCACGGCAAAAGTTCTTGTTCTCTACTACTCCTCCTGGGGCCACATCGAGACGATGGCGAATGCCGTGGCGGAGGGCGCCCGGTCGGCCGGCGCGGATGTCACGATCAAGCAGGTGCCGGAACTGGTTCCGGACGCGGTGGCGGAAGCGGCCCATTACAAGCGCGATCAGGCGGCTCCCGTCGCCGACCCCAACGAATTGGCGGATTATGACGCCATCATCATCGGCACGCCGACCCGCTTCGGCAACATGGCCGCGCAGATGAAGAATTTCCTCGATCAGACCGGCGGGCTCCGGTTCCAGGGCAAGCTGATCGGCAAGGTCGGCTCGGCCTTCACCTCGACCGCCACGCAGCACGGCGGCCAGGAAAGCACGATCCTTGCCACGCACACCGTGCTGTTGCACCAGGGTATGGGCATCGTGGGCCTGCCCTACAGCTTCCAGGGCCAGATGCGCATCGACGAGATGACCGGCGGCTCGCCCTATGGCGCGACGACGATTTCGGGCGGCGACGGTTCCCGCCAGCCGAGCGCCAACGAACTCGACGGCGCCCGCTTCCAGGGCAAGCATGTTGCCGAGATCGCGGCCAAGCTCGCCGGCTGACGGCTCAGCGCTTCAATATTCCCTTGCCCGGTCGACGACATGGGCAAGGGGCTCGCCCCGCTCATAGGCCTCGATCTGGCCGAGCACATAGGCCGAAAGCGCTACCGGATCGCTTTCCGCCGCGACATGGGGCGTGATGACGAGGTTCGGCGCGGTCCAGAGCGGGCTTTCCGCCGGCAGCGGTTCGACCGCGAAAACGTCGAGACTGGCGGCCCTGAGCCGGCCGTCGCGCAGCGCCGCATCCACATCCGCCTCGTTTTGAAGGCCGCCGCGACCCGCGTTGATCAATACCGGGCCGCCGAGCGGGCCGTATTGGGCCAGCCTGCCGATCAGCGTGGCGTCGATCAAGCCGCGCGTGCCATCGGTCAGCGGCAGCAGTACGACGAGGATATCGGTCCGGGCGAGGAAGGGCTGAAGCCCCGCCTCGCCGTGATAGCAGGCGATGCCCGGTTCCTCTTTCGGCCCCCGGCTCCACCCGGCGACATCGAAACCGAGATGGGTAAGCGCCCGCGCGGAGTCGAGGCCAAGGACGCCGAGGCCCATGATCCCGACCCGCACATCGCGCGCCGCCCATTGGCGCAGACCGTTCCAACGGTGCTGGGCCTGGAACGCATCGTAGGCGCGCTGCTGACGATGGTGCAGCAGCACCTGGAGCACCACCCATTCGGTCATCCGCATCGTGAGATCGGGATCGACGATGCGCACCACGGGAACATCCGGTAGATCAGGGTCCGTGGTCAGATGATCGACACCGGCGCCGAGGGAAAAGATCACCTCCAAGCCGGGGAAGGTTCTGAGATATCCAGGCTCCGGCTTCCACACCAGCGCGTAGCGGACCTTGCCGGGATCGCGAACGGCACCCATGACTTCGATGGCGCGCGCCGGCGAGTGGTCGCGCAGCGCCGTGATCCAATGCTCGGGGCTCCAGCCCTTCACGGCGACGACAATAGACATGGGCACACTCCGCAAGACCGGTTTGAGGCCGACAGTGCCGATATTCAGCCCGTCTCTCAAGACTTTGTAAGGTGCTAGGGGGAGGAAACCAGCGACGGGGCCGGACGAGCGGGTTCGTCCTCGAAGCCGACCCCGTCGATCCGGGTGCTGCGCCGGACGATCTTGTCGGCCGAAATCAGGATCTGCTCGACGTCGCCATTCGCCTGCCCGAAATGCTTCTGGAGGTTCAGCGTGCGGTCACGCAGCCGTTCGACGTCTTCCATCAGATTGCGCACTTCGTTCTGGATGATGTGGGCCTGCTCGCGCATCCGCACATCGCGCAGCATGGCTTGGACGAGTTGGATCGACAGCATCAGGAGCGAGGGCGAAACCAAGAGCACACGCACACGCGCGGCCCGCTCCACGACGTCCGGCAGGCGCTCGTGAATGTCGGCGAATAGCGATTCGGATGGCACGAAAATGAGCGCGGTGTCGTGGGTCTCGCCGGGGATGAAATAGCGCTGGCGAACATCGCCGACGTGCTTCATCAGATCGCGCCGGGCCTGCGCTTCGGCGGCGACGCGCACCTCGTCGGTTTCGGCGGACTTGGCGCGCTCGAAGGCCTCAAGCGGAAACTTCGCATCGATGACGAGCGACGGCGCGCCGTTCGGCAGGCGGACGAGACAGTCCGGCCGGTTGCCGTTGGAGAGCGTTTCCTGGAAGGAAAACGCGCTCGCGGGCAGCCCGTCGCCGACGATCGCCTCCATGCGGCCCTGCCCGAAGGCCCCGCGTGACTGTTTGTTGGCGAGAATCTGGCGCAGCGACAACACCTCGCCGGCCAGATCGCCGAGCGATTTCTGCGCCCGGTCGATCACGGCGAGCCGCTCAGCCAGCCGTTCAAGCTGCTCGCCCGTGGTCTTGGTGCCCTCGGCAAGGCCCGATCCGACGCGGTGACCGAGCCCTTCGATCCGCTCGCCGAGAAGGCGCGCGAGGTCGGCCTGGCGGGTGGAAAACACCTCCGCCATCGTCTGCAGCCGCCCGGTGGTTTCGCCGTGCATGCGGGCCAGTTCCTCGATCCGGTCCTCCACGGCGATCGCATCGCGCGACCGGCGGCTGCCGGAGATCGCGACGACGATCAGCAGACCCGCCAGGGCCGCCACCACGGCGGCGATCACCAGTGGATCGATCGCGCCGACGGTTTGGCGAACGGTATCGAGAATTCCATCACGCATGCCATCATCCTATACGATTCTTGGCGATGCGGAAACAAATCAGGAACATAAATTCATCGGCCCGCGCGAAGCGGCGAAACAGGCGGTATTGACGGCATTTTCTTAGCCGCTTATCTCACGTCCATGACAATTCGCCCCCTCGTCATCCTTCCCGATTCCCAGCTTCGTCTGGCCTCCGAACCCATTGCGGCGATGGATGATCAGGTTCGCCGGCTGGCGGGCGACATGCTGGAAACGATGTATGACGCCCCCGGCATCGGCCTTGCGGCAATCCAGGTCGGCGTGCCCCGGCGGCTGATCACGATCGATATCTCCCGCGACGACGACGCCAGGGCGCCGCAGGTCTTCGTCAATCCGGAGATCATATGGCGGTCGGACGAGACGTCGTCCTATGAGGAAGGCTGCCTCTCGATCCCCGATTTCTTCGAGGAGGTCGAGCGGCCGGCGAAGGTCAAAGTCCGCTACATGATGCTGTCGGGCGAAATGGCGGAAGTGGATGCGGAAGGCATTCTCGCCACCTGCCTGCAACACGAGATCGACCATCTGAACGGCGTGCTCTTCATCGACCACATCTCCAAGCTGAAGCGCGACCGGGTGATCCGCAAGTTCGCAAAGCTCGCCAAGGAGAAGGCGCGCGACTAAGGCCTGCCGCCTTCCGTGGCCGCGACACTGTTTTTGGCCGAGACCGCGCCGACCCTTTCACTTATGGATTGACCGAACTGATGCCTCTCAAGGTCGTATTCATGGGCACGCCGGATTTTTCGGTTCCGACGCTGCTTGAAATCGCCGGGCATGGGCACGATGTCGTCGCGGCCTACACCCGCGCGCCGCGTCCCGCCGGGCGCGGTATGGCCGAGCGGAAATCGCCGGTTCACGAAAAAGCCGAGGCGTTCGGCATTCCGGTTCTCACGCCGCGCACGTTGCGAGACACTGAAGCGCAAGCGATTTTCGCCTCGCACGAAGCCGATGTGGCCGTGGTCGTGGCCTATGGGCTCATTCTGCCCAAGCCCGTTCTGGACGCGCCCGCCTATGGCTGCCTTAACCTCCACGCCTCGCTGTTGCCGCGCTGGCGGGGCGCGGCTCCGATCAATCGCGCCATCATGGCCGGCGACGCGGAAACCGGCGTCGAGGTGATGCGCATGGAAGAGGGCCTCGACAACGGCCCTGTGGGTATGGCCGAACGGGTCGCGATCGGCCCCGACATGACGGCCGGTGAGCTTCACGACAAGCTCGCGCCGCTCGGCGCCGATCTGATGATCCGGGCGCTCGGAGCGCTCGAACGCGGGGCGCTTGGCTTCACGCCGCAGGCGGACGCGGGCGTTACTTACGCGGCTAAACTCACCAATGCCGAGACGCGGATCGATTGGACGTGGACCGGCCAATCCGTCCACGACCATGTGCGCGGCTTGTCGCCGTTTCCAGGCGCGTGGTTCGAGGCCGATCTCGGCAAGGGGCCGGAGCGGGTCAAGGTGCTGCGCACCGCGCGGGCCGAGGGCAGCGGCGCGCCCGGCACGCTTCTCTCGGGCGACGGCGTGATCGCCTGCGGAACCGGGGCGGTTCGGCTCGTCACCGTGCAGCGGGCGGGTTCGAAAGCGATGGCGTTTTCAGAGTTTGCCCGTGGTGCGAGACTGACCGCCAGGATGGCGGTCTGATGCCCCGCTACAAGCTGCTCGTGGAATATGACGGAACCGGCCTTGTCGGCTGGCAGTCCCAGGCAGGGGGGCGGAGCGTTCAGGATTTGATCGAGAGCGCGATCGAGGCGTTCGCCGGGCATCCGGTTTCAATCCGGGGCGCGGGGCGCACGGATGCGGGCGTGCATGCGCTGGGGCAGGTCGCGCATGTGGATCTGGAGAAGCCTTTTCGCGCCGATACCGTCCGCGACGCGGCGAATGCGCATTTACGACCGCATGCCGTGACCATCGTGTCCGCCGTGGAGGTGACGGACGCCTTCGACGCGCGCTTTTCCGCCATCCACCGGCATTATCTCTATCGCGTGTTCGACCGGCGTGCGCCGCCTGCTCTGGAGCGCGCCTATCTCTGGCACATCCGCCGCCCGCTTGACGTGGACGCGATGCACGCGGCGGCGCAGGGTCTGGTCGGGCACCACGATTTCACGACCTTCCGTTCCACAGAATGTCAGGCGAAAAGCCCGGTGAAGACGCTCTCGGCTTTCTCGGTCTCGCGGCGCGGCAGCGAGGTGCATTTCGAGGTGAGCGCGCGCTCGTTCCTGCACAACCAAGTGCGGTCGATGGTCGGCAGCCTTAGGAAAGTCGGCGACGGATCGTGGACGCCGCGCGATCTGCGCTTAGCCTTGGAAGCACGGGACCGCGCCGCATGCGGCCCGGTCGCGCCGCCGACCGGGCTTTGTCTCGTCCGGGTCGATTACCCCGAAGGGCCGCTTTAGCCGGCGTATCTGAGCATCACGACGGAGAGCGGCGGCAGGGTCAGGCTCACCGACTGCGCCTCGCCATGGCTGCCGATCGCATCGGTTTCCACCCGGCCGCCGTTGCCGATGCCGGAGCCGCCGTAGAGGCCGGCGTCGGTGTTCAGGATCTCGTCCCAGGGGCCGGTGCGGGGAACGCCGATCCGGTAGCCCTCGCGCGGGACCGGCGTGAAATTGCACACGACCAGCACGGGGCGGTCGGCCTCGAAGCCCCAGCGGATGAAGGCGTAGACGGAGTTGGCGCGGTCGTCGCCGACGATCCATTGGAAGCCGCCGGGCTCGGTGTCGCGCGCATGCAGCGCCGGCTCGGCGCGGTAGAGGGTGTTGAGATCGCGCACGAGGCGCTGGACGCCGGCGTTCAGAGGGCGATCCGTCGCCCAAAAGTCGATCGAACCGTCGTGGTCCCACTCGCGGGCCTGCCCGATCTCGCAGCCCATGAACAAGAGCTTCTTGCCGGGGTGGCTCCACATGAAGCCGTAGTAGGCGCGCATATTGGCAAAGCGCTGCCATTCGTCGCCCGGCATGCGGCCGAGGATGGATTTCTTGCCGTGCACGACCTCGTCATGGCTGAGCGGCAGCATGAAGCGCTCGGAGAAGGCGTAGACGAGGCCGAAGGTCATCTCGTCGTGGTGGTGGATGCGGTGGACGGGATCGCGGCCGACATAGTCGAGCGTGTCGTGCATCCAGCCCATGTTCCATTTGTAGCTGAAGCCGAGGCCGCCGTCGGAAAGCGCGGCGGTGACGCCGGGCCAAGCGGTGGATTCCTCAGCGATCATCATGGCGCCGGGGGCCTCATAGGCGATGACGCCGTTCATGTGTTTGAGGAACGCGACGGCTTCGAGGTTTTCCCGGCCGCCATATTGGTTCGGGATCCACTCGCCGTTTTTGCGGCTGTAGTCGCGATAAAGCATCGAGGCGACAGCATCGACGCGCAGCGCGTCGACATGGAAGCGGTTCAGCCATTCCAGCGCGGAGGCAACGAGGAAGCCGACCACCTCGACGCGGCCGAAGTTGTAGATCGCCGTGTTCCAATCCTGGTGGAAGCCCTCGCGCGGGTCTTGGTGTTCGTAGAGCGCGGTGCCGTCGAAACGGGCAAGGCCGTGCGTGTCGGTGGGGAAATGCGCGGGCACCCAGTCGAGAATGACGCCGATGCCCTCAACGTGGCAGCGGTCGACGAAACGGGCGAAATCGGCGGGCGAGCCGTAGCGGGCGGTCGGTGCGAAGAGGCCGAGCGGTTGGTAGCCCCAGGAACCGCCGAAGGGATGTTCGGTGATCGGCAGGAATTCGATATGGGTGAAGCCCATGTGTTTGACATAGGGGATCAGCTCGTCGGCAAGGAACGCCCAGGTAACCGGGTGCCCGTTCGGCCTGCGCCAGGAGCCGGGGTGAACCTCGTAGACTGAAAGTGGCGCGGACGGGGCTTGGCGGGCGACGCGGTGGGCCATCCAATCATCGTCGCTCCATTGGAACGGCGCGGGATCGGCGACGACGGAGGCGGTGGCGGGGGCGAGTTCGTAGGCGCGCGCGACCGGATCGGCCTTTTGCGGCAGCAGCGTGCCGTCCGGGCCGGTAAGCTCGAACTTGTAGGCTTCGCCGATCCCAAGGCGCGGGATGAAGATTTCCCAGACGCCGGCTTCCCGGCGCAGGCGCATGGGGTGCCGCCGCCCGTCCCAGGCGTTGAAGTTGCCGATCACGGAGACGCGGCTCGCATTCGGCGCCCAGACGGCGAAACGCACGCCCGGCACGCCGCCGACCTCGGTCGCGACCGCGCCGAGCGCATCCGCGAGCTTGCGGTGGCGGCCCTCAGCGATCAGGTAGATGTCCATCTCTCCGAGGAGCAGCTGGAAGGAATAAGGGTCTTCCGCCTCATGGGTGCCCGTCGACCATTCGACGCTGAGGCGATAGGGCCAGGCGAGGTCCTTGACCGCCGCAACCCAAATACCCTCTTCCAGATGCGTGAAGTCGCCGAGGGGCTGGTGGTCGCGGGATGCGACCTTCGCGGCAATGGCGCCGGGCAGGAACGCCCGGACCAGCGTGATGCCACCCGCCTGAACATGGGGACCGAGGACCGCGAAGGGATCGCGGTGCCGACCTTCGCCGAGCGCGCGAACGGCGTCGCGGTCAAGCCCCGTCCATAGATCGATCGCCGCCATGCCCGTTCCCCGCTCTTAACGTCGCTTGGCTTCAAGCCTACGCGAAACCGGCGACGGGGCAAATAGATGCCGCAAGGTCCTTCCGGCCACGCCGCCGCGCGGCTAAGTTCGCGGCATGGCCTTCAAGCTCCGCCAGCTTCAATATTTTATCGCCGTCGCCGAGACCGGCTCGATTTCCGGCGCGGCGCAGCTCCTGTCGATTTCACAATCGACGGTGACGGAAGCGGTGAAGGAGTTGGAGGCTGATCTCGGCTTCGATCTGGTTGACCGGCACGGCCGGGGCGTATCCCTGACCCATAAGGGCCAGATGTTTCTGCGCCATGCCCACCGGATTCTGGAAACCGTTGCCGACGCCAAACGCTCGCTCGCCGAGGACGGACCGTCCGCGAGCGGCGAGTTGCACGTGGGCGTGACGTCGCTTGTGGCGGGCTATGTGTTTTCCGATCTGCTGGCGCGCTATCGCCGGGCCAATCCCGGCGTGACCGTGTCGGCGGTGGAGGACAACCGCGACTATCTCCAGCATCTTCTGATCAACGGCGAGCTTGATGTCGCCGTTATGGTGGTGCCGGACCGGGCAACCGATACCGCGCTCAAGATCGAGCTTTTGGGCGAGGAGCCCTATCAGGTGTGGCTGCCGCTCGGCCATCCCCTCGCCCGGCAGGCGGAGGTGACGTTGGCCGAGGCGGCGCGCGAGGCGCACATCGTTCTCACCGTTGACGAGATCGAGGAAACGACGCGGGCGTTTTGGACCGAACACGGCTTTCGCCCGCGCACCGCGTTCCGCACCCGCTCGGTGGAGGCGGTGCGCAGTCTGGTCGCCACCGGGGCGGGCATCACCATCCTCCCCGCGCTCGTCTACCGGCCGTGGTCGCTGGAAGGCGATAGGATCGAGGCACGGCCCGCCAGCGAGCCGCTGCCGACGGTGAGGGTCGGCATTGCATGGCGCAAAGGCGCGCGGCTGCAAAAGATCGCGCAGGATTTCATCGATGTTGGCCGGGCCCAGCGCTTCGAGCGCGCGCGGGGCGATGCAACGGGCAAGGGCAAGCCAGGGCCGTGACACGGGCGGGCCCGAGGAACGCGTTGTAAACTCATGCCGCCCGTCATATTTACCAGCTGTTCAGCAATACGGGCACAGCCGCTTGATCCGTGAGTGGCAATTTCGGAATTGACGATGGGGCGGTTCCTGATCCGGCTGACGACATTTTTCTTTGGTCTTCTGACAGCGGTGGTGATCGTTGCGGGCGGGGTGGCGGCTTATGGCCGGGAAGCCTTTTGGGAACGGGTTGCCGGACCTGCCGATACCGGCGCCTATGATTTCAGCATCCCCACCCGCACCGGCACCCCGAACGACACGCTCGCCTGTCCGGAGGGCGCCTGCCCGCCGGCGACAAGCACGTTCTTCACGCCTATTTTCAAGCTCGCCCCCGATCAGCTTCATGCCGAGGTGGTCAAGCGCGTGGCCGCCCTGCCCTTCGCGGTGATCGTGTTCGAAGATCCCGCGAAACGGCAGGTCAGAACCGTGGTCCGCTCCAAGATCTTCCGCTTTCCCGATACCGTATCCGTCGAGGTAAGGCCGGAGGGCGAGGCCAATGCGTCGCTTTGGATCTACTCGCGCAGCAAGATCGGCACCGACGATCAGGGCGTGAATGCAGCCCGCGTCAAAGCGCTGATCGACGATCTCCAAAACGCGCTGCCCACGGTGGCGGCTTCCACTTGAGAGCGATCGGGTTAAGGTCCAAACTCTGATGGGGCAGCTATCGGCAATATCGATAGCTCTCATCTGAATTATCGTCTGGCGAACGCTCGTCAGTTAGGCAATCCTTCATACACTGAGGGATCGCCTCGACCTGCGCGCCATAACAGGGGAAGGCCAGAGCACTGGCCAACGCCGGAGTGTTGCAGCGATCCCTTTCCGCCTGACCCGGCCGGGCAGGCTCATCGGAGGGAGAACTCTATGCGGATGCTATCGCGCCTGACCGCGACCGCTGCGGTCGCGAGCCTGATCACCAGCCAATTCACCGCCGTCGCCATGGCGCAGGAAGCGCTGAAGGCACTCGGACCCGGCGAAGGCGAACTCTCGATCGTCGCCTGGCCCGGCTACATCGAGCGCGGCGAGACCGATAAGGCCTATGACTGGGTGACGGATTTCGAAAAGAATACCGGCTGCAAGGTCAACGTGAAGACCGCCGGTACGTCGGATGAAATGGTCGCGCTCATGAACGAAGGCGGCTTCGACCTCGTCACCGCCTCCGGCGACGCTTCGCTGCGCCTCATCTCCGGCAAGACCGTGCAGCCGATCAACACCGACCTCATCCCCTCCTGGGGCAAGGTCGACGACCGGCTGAAGAGCGCGCCCTGGCACACCGTCGGCGGCGTGCATTACGGCGTGCCCTATCAGTGGGGCTCCAACGTGCTGATGTACAACACGGAGGTGTTCAAGGAAGCGCCGAAAAGCTGGAAGGTCGTTTTCGAGCCGATGGACCTGCCGGACGGCAAGCCGAACCAGGGCCGCATCCAGGCCTTCGACGGGCCGATCTACATCGCCGATGCCGCCCTCTATCTGATGACGCACAAGCCGGAACTTGGGATCAAGGATCCCTACGAGTTGAACGAGGAGCAGTATAAGGCGGCGCTCGAACTTCTGCGCGGCCAGCGCAAGATCGCGCATCGCTACTGGCACGACGCCTTCGTGCAGATCGACGACTTCACCAACGAAGGCGTGGTCGCCTCGTCGTCCTGGCCGTTCCAAGTCAACATCCTGAAGTCGCAGTCCAAGCCGATCGCCTCCACCATCCCCGATGAAGGCGCGACGGGCTGGGCGGATTCGACCATGATGCACGCCGACGCGCCGCATCCGAACTGCGCCTATATGTGGATGGACCACTCGCTTAACCCCAAGCTTCAGGGCGACCTTGCCGCTTGGTTCGGTTCGGTGCCGTCCAACACCGAAGCGTGTACCGGGAACGCGCTTCTCGGCGACGAAGGCTGCAAGATCAACGGCATCGAGAATTTCGACCGGATCAAGTTCTGGCGCACGCCGGTTTCCAAGTGCGAAAGCCAGCCGGCCGGTTGCGTGCCGTATTACAAGTGGGTGAGCGACTATATCGCGATCCTTGGCGGGCGGTGAGCCCAGCGCCGGCACCCTCTCCCGCTTGCTCGCGGGAGGGGGCGCGGTGCCGGTTCAGGCTGCGAAGGCCGAAGTGTTTTCGCTGATGGGTAGCGAGAGCCCCCATATCCGGCCCTATCGGGTCCCCTTCTCCCACAAGGGGAGAAGGAATTCGGCGAGAGAAGGCGGCCAGGGCTGCTTCTTGCCACTTGAAACTGGACAGATTCGCGATGACCACGCCCGCCGTCCGCTTCCGCGCCGTCTCGCGCCATTTCGGCACCGTTCGGGCGGTCGACGGGGTCGATCTCGATATCGCGCCCGGCGAGTTCTTCGCCATGCTCGGACCGTCCGGTTCGGGCAAGACGACCTGTTTGCGGTTGGTTGCCGGCTTCGAACAGCCCAGTTCCGGCTCGATCGAGATTTTCGGCGAGGCGGTCGCGGGCGTGCCGCCCTATCGGCGCGCGGTGAATACCGTGTTCCAAGACTATGCCCTTTTCCCGCATATGACGGTGGCGGAGAATGTGGCCTACGGGCTGATGATCCGCGGCATCGACAAGCGCAAGCGGCAGGCGCGGGCGGAGGAGATGCTGGCGCTCGTGAAGCTCTCCGGCTACGGGACGCGCAAACCCTCGCAGCTTTCCGGCGGACAGCGGCAGCGTGTGGCGCTTGCCCGCGCGCTCGTCAACGAACCGAAGGTGCTGCTCCTCGACGAGCCGCTCGGCGCGCTCGACTTGAAGCTGCGCGAGCAGATGCAGGGCGAACTTAAAGCGCTGCAGGCGCGGCTCGGGATCACCTTCGTCTTCGTCACCCACGACCAGACCGAGGCGCTGGCCATGGCCGACCGGGTGGCCGTGTTCAACGAAGGCAAGATCGTGCAGGTCGGTGCGCCGGAAGAAATCTACGAGCGGCCGCGCACGCGCTTCGTCGCCGATTTCGTAGGCGGGGCGAATGTGATCGAAGCCGATCTTGCCGCTTCGCTCGGACTGCCGCGCGCGGTGCATGCGCTGCGTGCCGAGAAGATCCGGCTGACCTCTCCCGCCGCGAGCGCCCCCTCCGACGGCCGGCCGAGCGCGATCGGGACGGTTGCCGACGTCGAGTATCACGGCGCGGCCCGGCGCTATGAGATCGCCGTGGACGGGGCGGTGATCACCGCTTCGGTTTCTGCCGAGGAGCCAGTCCATGCAGCGGGTTCCGCCGTCCGGCTCGTCATCGCCCACGGCGCCGCGACGCCGATGGAGGGCTGAGATGACCGCCTTCGTCGCACCTCCAAGACGTGGCTTGCGCGGCTGGCTGTCGGATGTGCTGACGCAGCGCCCGAGGGCGCTCGCGGCGGTTCTGCTCGCGCTGCCGCTCGGCTGGCTCGGTGTCGTCTACATCGGTTCGCTGATCGCGCTTCTGGCGCAGTCGTTCTTTTCGATCGACGAGTTCTCCGGCCAGGTGGTGCGGGAATTCACGCTGAAGACCTACGGCGAGCTACTTCATCCCGCCAACTTCGACATCATCATCCGCACCGTCGTCATGGCCGCGAGCGTGACGCTCGCCTGCGGCGTGATCGCGTTTCCGATCGCCTATTACGCGGCGCGCTATGCCCGCGGCCGGATGCGCGCGGCGTTCTACCTCTTGATCATGCTGCCGCTGTGGTCGAGCTATCTCGTGCGCGTCTACGCCTGGAAGCTGATCCTTGCCAAGGAAGGCGTGATCGGCTGGGCGGCGGCGGAAACCGGCACGTCGCCGATCCTCGACTGGGTGCTTGCGCTGCCCACGATCGGCGGGCCGTCGCTGTCGGTGTCCTACATCGGCACCTTCATCGTGTTCGTCTATCTCTGGATCCCCTACATGATCCTGCCGATCCAGGCGGCGCTGGAGCGGGTGCCGAAGAGCTATATCGAGGCCGCCGGCGATCTTGGCGCGACGCCGGCCACCACCTTCCGCACCGTGGTTCTGCCGCTGGCGCTGCCGGGTGTGGCGGCCGGATCGATCTTCACCTTCTCGCTCACGCTCGGCGACTATATCGCGCCGCAGATCATCGGTCCGAGCACCTATTTCCTCGGCCAAGTCGTTTATGTGCAGCAGGGCACGGCGGGCAACATTCCGCTCGCAGCCGCCTTTTCGATCGTGCCGATCGTGATCATGGGCCTCTATCTCATGATCGCCAAGCGGATGGGGGCGTTCGATGCGCTGTGATCCTCGCATGACGGAGCGCGCCCATGTCTGACCGCGCGTCGCTGTTCCTGAAGATCGCAGCGGGGCTCGGGCTCTTGTTCCTGCACCTGCCGCTGGCCTTCATCGTGCTCTATGCCTTTTCCACCGAGGAGAAGAGCTATCAATTCCCCCCGCCCGGCCTCACCACCAAGTGGTTCGCAGTGGCCTGGGAGCGGCAGGACATCTGGAACGCGCTGACGCTGTCCTTCCAGGTAGCGCTGATCGCGACAGCGCTCGCGCTCGTGCTCGGCACGCTGGCGGCGGCGGCGCTTGCCCGGACGCGCTTTTTCGGGCGGGACGCGATTTCGCTTCTGTTCATCCTGCCGATCGCGCTTCCCGGCATCGTCACCGGCATCTCGCTGCGCTCTGCCTTCGCGCTTGCCGACATCCCCTTCTCGTTTTGGACGATCGTGCTCGGCCACGCCACCTTTTGCATCGTGGTTGTGTTCAACAACGCGATCGCGCGGCTCCGGCGCACGTCGGGCTCGCTCATCGAGGCGTCGATGGATCTTGGCGCCGACGGGTTCCAGACCTTCCGCTATGTGATCCTGCCCAGCCTTGCGACCGCGCTTTTGGCCGGCGGCATGCTGGCCTTCGCGCTCTCGTTCGACGAGGTCATCGTCACGACCTTCACGGCCGGTCAGCAGACGACCCTGCCGATCTGGATGCTGACGGAACTGATCCGGCCCCGCCAGCGCCCCGTTACCAACGTGGTTGCGGTCTTCGTGATCGTGGTCACGTTCCTTCCCATCCTCGCCGCCTACTACCTCACCCGCGACACAGCCGAGGTTGCGGGCAGCGGCAAGTGAACTCTCAAAGCTTTCAAGGAGACGGCCATGGCAGCCACCGACAACGCGATCACCGATACCAAGATGCTGATCGGCAGCGACTTCGTTGCCGGCACCGAAGAGGCGGAAACCGTGCTTGCGCCGAAGACCGGCGCCACGATCCTCGATCTGCCCGAAGCCTCCGCCGGTCAGATCGACGCGGCCGTGATCGCCGCCGACAAGGCGTTCGCCACTTGGTCGCGCACCACGCCGGCCGAGCGGGCGGGCTATCTGCTGCGGCTCGCGCAAGCGATCGAGGACGAGGCGGAAAGCTTCGCGGCCATCGAGGCGATCAATTGCGGTAAGCCCTATCAGGCCGTGTTGAACGACGAAATCCCAGCCGTGGTGGACGTGTTCCGGTTCTTCGCGGGCGCCTGCCGTACGCTGCCGGGTTCTGCCGCAGGCGAATATGTGGCAGGCCATACCTCAATGATCCGGCGCGATGCCATCGGCGTCGTCGCCTCGATCGCCCCCTGGAACTATCCGCTGATGATGGCCGCCTGGAAGATCGCCCCGGCGATCGCGGGCGGCAACACCGTGGTGATCAAGCCGTCCGAACAGACGCCGCTGACCACGCTGAAGCTTGCCAAGGTCGCCGCCGGCATTCTTCCCGAGGGCGTGCTCAACGTCATCGTCGGGCGCGGCGGTTCAGTGGGCAACACGCTGATCAATCACCCCAAGGTGTCGATGATTTCGCTGACGGGCGATATCGCGACCGGCAAGAAGGTGCTGGCCGCTGCCGCGTCTTCCGTGAAGCGCACCCATTTGGAGCTTGGCGGCAAGGCGCCGGTGATCGTGTTCGACGATGCCGATATCGACGCCGTCGTCGAGGGCGTGCGGGCCTTCGGCTATTACAACGCCGGACAGGACTGCACGGCGGCATGCCGCATCTACGCCGGCGCCAAGGTCTACGACAAGCTGGTCGCGGATCTCTCCTCGGCCGTTTCCACCATCGGCTATGCCCATGACGATGACACGGCGAACGAGATGGGCCCGCTCATCTCCGCGCGCCAGCGCGACCGCGTGGCGAGCTTCGTGGAGCGGGCGGCCGACCTCAAGCACATCGAAATCACGACCGGCGGCAAGGTACACGGCGGGTCCGGCTTCTTCTACGAGCCGACCGTGGTGGCCGGGGCCTTGCAGTCCGACGAGATCGTGCGGCGCGAGGTGTTCGGGCCGGTGGTATCCGTGACGCGCTTCACCGATCCGGACGACGCGGTGACATGGGCGAACGACAGCGACTACGGGCTGGCGTCATCCGTGTGGACGCGCGACGTGTCGAAGGCGATGGATGTGGCCTCCCGGCTGCAATATGGCTGCACGTGGGTGAACACCCATTTCGCGCTGACGACCGAGATGCCCCACGGCGGGCTCAAGGCGTCCGGCTACGGCAAGGACCTCAGCCTTTACGCGCTGGAGGACTATACCGTGGTGCGGCACGTCATGGTGAAGTTCGCCTGATCCGGCGCATTACGATCCCTCCGTTCCGGGGGAGGGATCGCCCATCTCTTTCAGCATATCCTTCAGCCGCGTCCAGCGGCGGCGGGAGCGCGAACCGCTGACGGCGGTTTCGAGCGCCCAGGGTTCGGCGACCAAGACGACAAGGCGCTTGCCGCGCGTCACCGCCGTGTAGATCAGGTTGCGGGCGAGCATGATGGTGTGCTCGCGCACCAGCGGGATGACCACGGCGGGATATTCCGAGCCCTGGCTCTTGTGGATCGTGATGGCATAGGCGCGTTGCAGCGCTTCGAGATCCTGCAATCCATAGGACACGTCGCGGCCGTCGAAGGTGACTTTCAGTTCGTCGTCGCGCTCACGGATGCGTTTCACCACGCCGAGATCGCCGTTGAAGACGTCGCGGTCATAGTCGTTCTCGATCTGCATGATCTTGTCGCCGACGGCATAGGTGTTGCCGAAGCGCTCGATCTTGTCGATGGGCGCGGGATTGAGCAGCGCGGCCAGCCGGTCGTTGAGATTGCGGGCGCCAACCGCGCCCTTTTGCATCGGCGTGATGACTTGAACGTCGCGCATGGGATCGAGCCCGAAGCGGCTTGGGATCCGGGTGCCGACGATTTCGAGCACCTTGGCAAGCGCGTCGTCGGAGCCATTCGCGTTGACGACGTAGAAGTCGGCGGTTTCGCCCGGCGGTGGCGGTTCGGGCAGCGCGCCCCGGTTGATCCGGTGGGCGTTGACGATGATGCGGCTTTCCTCGGCCTGCCGGAAGATTTCGGTGAGCCGGGCGACCGGCACGGCATCCGACCCGATGATATCGGCCAGCACCTGCCCCGGACCGACCGAAGGAAGCTGATCGACGTCGCCGACGAGAATCAAGGCCGCTTGCGGCGGGATCGCCTCTACCAGCGCGGCCATCAGCGCGACATCGACCATGGATGCCTCGTCGATGACCACGAGATCGGCCTCCAAGGGCTCGCCGGCGCCGCGCCGGAAGCCGCCGCTGGCCGGATCGATTTCAAGAAGACGGTGGATGGTTTTGGCCTCCCGCCCCGCCTGCTCGGCCATGCGGCGGGCAGCGCGCCCTGTCGGTGCCGCGAGCGCGACGGTGATGCGGGCGGTCGCGACGGTCGCGAGGAGCGCTTCGAGCAGCGTCGTCTTGCCGACGCCGGGTCCGCCGGTGATGACAGATACCTTGGCCCCTGCGACCTTTGCCAGCGCGTCGCGCTGGGAGGGCGACAAGCGCTTGGTTGAAGCAGCTTCGAAGCGGGCGATGGCGGCGTCGACGTCCACGATGCCCCAGGGCGGGCGCCCCTCAGCGAGCTTTTTCAGGCGGCTTGCAACCGATTTCTCGAACTTGGCAAGCCGGCGGGCGGCAAGGCATTTGGTGCCTTCGACCTCGACTTCCTCCACGTCGCCATGGCGGATGGCGTCGGCGATGGCGTCTGTCACCGCATCCGGATCGACGCCGAGGAGACGGGCGGCACGGCTGGCGATCTCATCGCGCGGAACGGCCGTGTGGCCCTGGTCAGCGGCGTCTTCGAGGGCATAGGTGACACCGGCGCGCAGGCGCTCGGGCGCGGTGCGGGTGACGCCGAATTTTTCCGCGATCTCGTCGGCGCCCTCAAAGCCGATGCCGCGCACCTCGCGGGCAAGCCGGTAGGGATCCTCCTCGATGACCTTGACCGCCTCGGGTCCGAAATGCCGCCAGATCCGCACGGCCCGCGCGGTGCCGACACCCTTTTCCTGGAAGGCGATCATGATTTCCTTGACCGCCTTACGCTCGCGGTAGCTCTCGGCGATGCGGGCGGCGAGCTGCTTGCCGAGGCCGGGCACCTTGGTGAGGCGCATCGGCTCGTTCTCGATCACGTCGAGGGCTTTGGCTCCGAACTCCTGCACGATGCGCTCGGCCATGGCGGGCCCGACGCCGGAGATGAGGCCGGAGGCGAGGAAACGGGCAATGGCGTCGCGCGCTGACGGCTCGCGGGCGGTGATGGTTTCGGCCTTGAACTGGAGGCCGTGCATCTTGTCGGTGTTCCACTGGCCTTCGGCGTCGATCTTCTCGCCGGCCACGATGGAATGGATATGGCCGACGAGAGTGACGGGCTCCTTGCGGCCGGTCACTTTGACGCGCAGCACTGAGAAGCCGTTCTCCTCATTGTGGAACGTGACACGCTCGACGGTGCCGGTCAGGCGTTCAAACAGGCGCGCTTCGGGAGCGTTTTCTTCCTTCATCGCCTTGATATGCCGCGTTCGGGTGCGAGTCGTCGAGACACATCGCGGCGATGCGACGAGCCAAGCGGTTGACGAGCGGCTAGGGGTTTCACTAGATGCTCGCACATCGCCACTGTCCTGGGCCCTTCGCCCGCGTCTTTTCTTCGAGGACATCTTGCCCATGACCGCCATCACCCGCCGTGACATGCTGGGCGCGCTCGCCGCCCTTGGCTTGGTGCCCGCGCTGCCCGGCGGCGTTCTTGCCGCCTCGACCGCTGCCAGCCTTGGCGAGGCGGCGCCCTTCTCGTTCGACAGGATGATCGCCGACGCCAAGGCGCGGGCGGCCCGGCCCTATGATCCCGGCGTGGTGAGGGCTGGCGATGTGCTGGAGAAGATCGACTATACCGAACATTGGCAGATCAAGTTCAAGGCCGACCACACGGTTCAGGTTGGCGGCGGCAAAGCGCCGGTGCGGTTTTTCCATCTCGGCAAGTTCTTCAAGCAGCCGGTCGGCATCTACCTCGTCGACGGGGATGAGGTTCGGCCGGTGCTTTATTCGCCAGACTATTTCGAGATCCCGAAGAATAATCCGGCCAGCGGGCTTCCGGACGACATCGGCTTTGCCGGCTTCCGCGTGATGGAACCGGGGCAGGAGCGCGATTGGCTGGCGTTCCTGGGCGCGGCCTATTTCCGCTCGTCCGGAGAGCTTGACCAATATGGACAATCCGCACGCGCCGTAGCGATCGATGTGGCCATGCCGACGCCGGAGGAGTTTCCGCGCTTCACCGATTTCTTCTTCGCCGCAAGCGGCGAGGGCACGCTGGTGATCTATGCCGCGATGGAGGGACCGCGCATTTCCGGAGCGGTGCGCTGGGACGTTTCGCGCGGGCCCGATGCCAAGGGCAAGGGCGTGATCATGGATATGGCTGTGCGCTTCTTTGCCCGCGACGACATCGCGCGGGTGGGCCTTGGCGCGCTGACGTCCATGTTCTGGTATGGCGAGTTGAACCGCCTGCGCGGCGCCGACTGGCGGCCGGAGATCCATGACACCGACGGGCTGGCCATCGAGACCGGATCCGGCGAACGGCTGTGGCGGCCGCTGAACAATCCTCCGCGCGTGATGACCTCCACCTTCGTGGACCGCGATGTGCGCGGCTTCGGGTTGTTGCAGCGCGACCGGGAATTCAACAACTACCAGGACGACGGCGTGTTCTACGACAAGCGCCCGAGCGTGTGGGTGCAGCCAAAGGGCAATTGGGGCGACGGCGCGGTGCAGCTTGTCGAGATCCCGACCAATGACGAGATCCACGACAATATCGTCGCTTATTGGGTGCCCGCGACTCCGTTCAAGCGTGGCGGCGAGATCGCGGTCGACTACCGGCTGACGTGGCTTGCGGACGAGCCGAACCCGCCGGCGGTGGGCCGGGTGGTTTCGACGCGGCTTGGCGTCGGCGGCGTTCCCGGTCAGCCCCGGCCGCAAGGTGTTGCGAAGTATGTCGTCGATTTCGACGGTGGGAAGCTTGCCGACTACGGCCAGAACGAGGGCGTGGAGGCGGATGTCTCGGCCTCCTCCGGCACGATTTCCGGCGTCTATGTGCTGCCGGTGGTGGGCACCAGCCGGTGGCGGGCGATCTTCGATTTCAAGCCGACCGGCAACGACCCGGTCGATATGCGGCTCTATCTCAAGGTCAAGGGCGAGGCGCTGACGGAGACCTGGCTCTATCAGGCGCATCCCGAGCAGTTGCAGTTTCCGGTCGCCAATATGGCGAGCGAATAAGCGTCGTCAGAGGCGGCGCACACTGGTGACGGGTGAGCCGGCGGCGGCGATCCGCCGGATCGCCGTGTCGAGCGGCTCTTCGGCCGTTGCCATGTGATGAGCGTTGGCGTGGATGATCCGGTTCGGGCCGGTGAGAATTGCGACGTGACCCTGCCAGAAGACAAGGTCGCCGCGCGTGAGGCGGGCGGTGTCTCCCTGCCAATCGACCGGCTTTCCAAGCGCAGCTTCCTGCATGTCGGTATCGCGCGGCGCGGCAATGGCGGCAGCGGCGAGCGCGGTCTGAACGAGGCCGGAGCAGTCGATGCCGAGGCTGGTGCGGCCGCCCCATTGGTAGGGCGTGCCGCGATAGTTCTCGGCGACGGTGACGAAGTCGGGCGCAGGATCGGCCGGCAGACGCGCGAGATGGCCAAGCGCGACGGCCGTGCGGTCCGGCAGGATCGCATAGGCGAGCCCGCGTTTTTCAACCTCTTCGATAACCGTCAGCAGCGCGCCTTGGGTGAGCTGCGCGAGCGGCGGCAGCTTGAGGTCGGGACCGGGGAAGACCAGCGTGCGGAGCGCCGTGACGGTGTGCGTGGACTCAAGGCCGATCGGCGAGAGATCGTCGGACGGGATCCAGCCGACGTAGCCGTCGCGGGTGAGTTGGCCCCAGCTCCAGCCTTCGGCCGTGACCTCATAGACGGTGACGGTCTCGCCCCGGAGCGCCTGGGTGTCGATGGAGGCGTCGAGGCGCGGGGCCGGCCTGAGGTCGGTGACGGCGGCGATTATGCGCTGCTCGGTTCCCGTGACGTAGCGGCCCGCCTGGACGAGGCCCTGAAGATGCGCGGCGGCAAGGTCTGGCCGGGCGGGCGTGGTGCGGCGGTCGAAGGTGGTCATCGCGGCAGATCCCCGGCGCGGGCGACGATGAGGTCGGCGAGCTTTTCCAAATAGAGCGACCCCTCGACGGTGCGCTGGACGATGACGTTGCGGCGGTCCTTCTCGTCGCGGCGGCGGGAAAGGAGCTTCAGTTCGCCCATGCTGTCGAGCGCGCGGGTGATGGCCGGCTTGGTGACGCCGAGCTTTTCGGCAAGCCCGCGAACGGTGTGCGGCGGCGCTTCGAGATAGACGGTGAGCAGCACCGTGATCTGGCGCGGGCTGAGATCGGCGGCACCATCACGAACGATGCCGAGCGAAACATCGTGCCAGAGTTTCAGGGCATGGGACGGGCGGATCTCCACGGGCATGTCCGCGCGTAACCTCGGTAATCGTTTCGGAGGCGTTACCGTAGCGGATGGGCAGCGAAATTTGCAAGGAAAAAGGGGGCTTGAGCGGCTGCGGCAACGGCCGGTCGCGGCATCAGTAGGGCGCCGCGACGTCACCCATTTCCACGTAGACGCTTTTCACCTGGGTATGCGCATCCAGCGCGGCGCGGCCGTTTTCGCGGCCAAGGCCGGACTGTTTCATGCCGCCGAACGGCATTTCCACCGGCGTGAGATTATAGGTGTTGATCCAGGTGGTGCCGGCTTTGACCGCCGCGATGACGCGGTGGGCGCGGGCGAGATCGTGGGTGAAGACACCGGCGGCAAGGCCGTAGATCGTGTCGTTTGCACGGGCGACGACTTCGGCTTCGGTTTCGAAGTCGAGAACGCACATGACCGGGCCGAAAATTTCCTCGCGGGCGATGCGCATGCCGTCGGCGACGTCGGCGAAGACGGTGGGCTCGACATAGGCGCCGGCCTCGAAGCCCTGGATGGCGGGAACACCGCCGCCCGTGACAAGACGGGCGCCCTCGCTTTTACCAAGCGCGATGTAGGAGAGCACCTTTTCGCGGTGCTCAAGGCTGACGAGCGGGCCGAGATGGGTTTGCTCGTCGAGCGGGTCGCCCAGACGAATGCGTTCGGTGCGGGTGGTGAGGCGGTCGAGGAAGGCGTCCTTGATGCTGCGCTCGACGAAGACGCGGGTGCCGTTCGAGCAGATCTGGCCGGTGGAGTAGAAATTCGCCAGCATCGCCGCCGAGACGGCGTTATCGAGGTCGGCGTCGGCAAAGACGATGAGCGGCGACTTGCCGCCAAGCTCCAGCGTGACCTGCTTCAAGGTGGACGCGGCGTCGGCCATGACCTTTTTGCCGGTGCCGGATTCGCCCGTGATGGACACCTTCGCGATGCCGGGATGGCGCACCAGCATGCGGCCGGTTTCGGCATAGCCCTGGACGACATTGAACACGCCGTCGGGCAGGCCGGCCTCGGTCAGGATTTCAGCGAGCTTCAGCGCGCTGAGCGGGGTGGTTTCCGCCGGCTTGAAGATGACGGCATTGCCAGCGGCAAGGGCCGGGGCGGATTTCCAGCAGGCGATTTGGATGGGGTAGTTCCAGGCGCCGATGGCGGCGACGACGCCGAGCGGCTCGCGCCGGGTGTAGACGAAAGCGGTGCCGAGATCGATGTGGCTGCCTTCCAGCGACGCGGCGAGGCCGCCGAAGTATTCGAAGCAATCGGCCCCGGAGGCGGCGTCGGCGACCAGGGTTTCCTGGAGCGCCTTGCCGGTATCGAGGGTTTCGAGGATGGACAGGTCGCGGTTGCGCTCGCGCAGGAGATCGGCGGCGCGGCGCAGAATCCGGCCGCGCTCACGGCCGGGCATGGCCGCCCAAGCTTTCTGCGCCTCGGTGGCGACGGCGACGGCGCGCTCGACGGTTTCGAGTGTGGCGGCATTCAGTACCGCGATGGTTTCGCCGGTGGCGGGGTAGCGGCTCTCGATCGGCTGGCCCTGGGGGTCGTCGAGATAGGTGGCGCCGATGAAATGGGAGGCGGTTGGCTGTGCGCGCATGACGGTCGGATCCTGAGTGGATGGCGGTGCTGGCGGGCCGGAGGCTGTCCTGAGATTACTTCCTCAGAATGCCCTTGAGGATATCTTCCTCGTCGATGGCGCCGACGATGCGGCCGGCATCCTCGACATAGACCGGACGGCCGGAGACGAGGCGGGCGTTCATGACGGCCTTCACGCCAAGCGCGGCGGGCACGATGGCGGCGCGGCCGGGTGCAGCCGGCTGATCGGGAAGGCGGATGGCGGCGGTGAGGTCGGGCGCGACCTCGACCGGATGCATGAGGTCGCAGGCGCGCAGAACGTTCAGCGGGTTCATGTGGGCGACGAATTCGGCGACATAGGGCGTTGCCGGGTTCAGCATGATCTCCTGCGCGGTGCCGACCTGGATGACCCGCCCGCCCGCCATGATGACGATGCGGTTGCCGATCTTCATGGCTTCGTCGAGATCGTGGCTGACGAAGAGGATGGTGCGCTTGAGCGAGCGCTGGAATTCCAACAGCTCGTCTTGGAGCTTGTCTCGGATCAGCGGATCGAGCGCGGAAAACGGCTCGTCCATGAGCAGAATCGGCGCGTGGGTGGCGAAGGCGCGGGCGAGGCCGACGCGCTGCTGCATGCCGCCGGAGAGTTCGTGGACTTTCTTGCCCGCCCAATGGGTGAGGTGGACGAGTTCAAGCTGGTCTTTCACGCGGCGGGTGGTCTCGGCCGGATCGACGCCGGCGAGTTCCAGCCCGAGCGCGACATTTTCCGCGACGGTGCGCCAAGGCAAGAGGCCGAATTGCTGGAACACCATGGCGACGCGGGTGCGGCGGATGCGGCGCAGGCGCGCGGCGTCGCACGAAGTGACATCCACCTCGCCGTCGACGTCGGCAAGGTGGACGGCGCCGCGCGACACCTTGTTGAGACCGTTGACGGCGCGCACCAGCGTGGACTTGCCCGAGCCGGACAGGCCCATGAGGACGACGATCTCGCCCTCCCCGACCTCGAAGCTGGCGTTCATCACGCCGACGATCTGGCCGGTGGCGGCGTTGATCTCGGCGGCGGACTTGCCGGCATCGATGCCGGGGAAGGCGCGGGCGGGATCGCGGCCGAAGACGATATCGACCTTGTCGAAGCGGACGGCGGACCTGTTGCTGCTCATCGCAGCGCTTTCTTCTCGTCCGAGCGGCAGAGCCGGTCGAGGATGATGGCGAGGAGCACGATTGCAAGGCCAGCCGTGAAGCCCATGCCGACGTTGACCGAGTTCAACGCGCGAACGACAGGCGTGCCGAGCCCGTTGGCGCCGACGAGGGCGGCGATGACCACCATGGAGAGCGAGAGCATGATGGTTTGGGTGAGGCCGGCGAGGATCTGCGGCAGGGCGTAGGGGATTTCGACCTTGACGAGGCGCTGCCAGGGCGTGGCGCCGAAGCTTTCGGCCGCTTCGATGAGAGCGGTTGGCGTGGTCGAGATGCCGAGATGGGTGAGGCGGATGGAGGCCGGCAGGGCAAAGATCACCGTGGCGATCAGGCCGGGCACCATGCCGAGACCGAAGAGGATGAGGGCCGGGATGAGATAGACGAAGGTGGGGATCGTCTGCATCAGGTCGAGCACGGGGCGCATCGCGGTGTTGAGCCACGGACGGCGGGCGGCGGCGATGCCGAGGGGAACGCCGAGCGCCATGCAGACGAAAGCGGAGGCGAGCACGAGCGCCAGCGTTTCAGTGGTTTCCTTCCAATAGCCCTGGTTCACGATGAAGAGCAGGCCGGCGACCACGAAGACGGTGAAGCCGATGGAGCGGCGCAGCCACCAGCTGAGCGCGGCGATTGCGAGAATGGCGAAGAAGGGATGCGGGAATTGAATGACGGCAAGGATAGCGCTGATGACGCCGCTCAAGACGGCGGAGATGGCGTCGAACAGGCCGCTTGCGTTGGTCGTCAGCCAGTCGACAGCCTGCTTGACCACCTTGCCGACGGGCAGTTTTTCTTCCGTGAGGATGTCCCAGGGGTTTCTGAAGGCGAGGTCCATGGGGAAGCGATCTCTTCCGCTATGGCCGGTGAGGCCGGTGGCTGCGACTTCAGGTGGACATGCCGCCGCGCCGAATGAGGTTCGGCGCGGCGGCGTTGATCGTCAGAGGCCGAGTTTGGTGGCGACCGCAGCGGCGGCGTCGCCGCCATCAACGGTGGTAACGCCTGCGAGCCACGGCTTGAAGGCGTCGGGGTTGGCCTTCAGCCACGCAGCGGCGGCGGCGTTCGGCTCTTCGCCATCGTCGAGAATGGCGCCCATGATTTCGTTTTCCATCTCAAGGGAGAATTTGAGGTTGGAGATGAAGGTGCCCGCATTCGGGCAATCTTGGACGTAACCCTTGCGCACGTTGGTGAAGACGGTGGCGCCGCCGAAGTTGGGGCCGAACACATCGTCGCCGCCGGAGAGATATTCCATCTCGAAGTTGGCGTTCATCGGGTGCGGCGCCCAGCCGAGGAACACGACGGGCTCCTTGGCCTTGGTGGCGCGGGCGACCTGGGCGAGCATGCCCTGCTCGGAGCTTTCGACGAGTTCGAAGCCGTCGAGGCCGAATTGCTTTCCGGAGATCATCTCCAGGATCAGGCGGTTGCCGTCGTTTCCGGGCTCGATGCCATAGATCTTGCCGCCGAGCTGGTCCTTGAACTTCGCGATATCAGCAAAGCTCTTGAGGCCCGCGTCGAAGGTGTATTTCGGCACGGCGAGCGTGTATTTGGCGCCTTCGAGATTGGCGCCGAGAACCTCAACGGTGCCCTTGTCGCGGTAGGGGCCGAGGTCGCCTTCCATCGTGGGCATCCAGTTGCCGAGGAAGACGTCGATGTCCTTGTTTTCCAGCGAGGCGTAGGTGACCGGCACGGACAGGATCTTGACGTCCGGCGTGTAGCCGAGGGCGTCGAGGATGACGGAGGCGGTGGCGGTGGTGGCGGTGATGTCGGTCCAGCCCACATCGGACAGGCGAACCGTCTTGCAAGCTTCACTGTCGGCGGCAAGCGCCGATGTCGCGGTCATGGCGACGACCGCAGCCCCAACTGCCGCGGCGGCAAACTTATTCATCGTACTCTCCCTGCACATATAGGCTGGCGGCCTTGCCGCGGGCCTTCCTGAATATTCGGAACGAAACCGACCCCATTTGCCGGCGCCGTTCCATGACTAGCAACCTGATACGGCAAAGCAAAAGCCATGCCGCCAGCCCTCTTTTGGCTTTACCGCTCGATCCGCTGCCTTTGCGACTTTTCCGGAGGGTGAGCGGGGCCTTGCGAGATTTTCGTGGGTGTATCCAACCACCCAATTCCCAGGTGCGCAAGTTTTCGTTGATTGATGGATCAATCAAAAATATCGTCGGCGAATCGGCATTCGAACCGCGCTGACTAACCTCCAGGGTGTGGCGGGTGGCTTCGTCAAAGTCGGACGAACCAGGGGTTGCACATGCCAAAAGTGGGAATGGAACCGGTTCGCCGGCGCGCCCTGATCTCCGCCGCGATCGAGACCATACACGATCGCGGGATGGCGGGGACAACCATGGGCAACATCGCCAAGCGGGCGGGTGTGTCGTCAGCGCTGGCGCACCATTATTTCGGGTCCAAGGAAGACCTGCTGATCGCGACGATGCGCCACCTCCTGGATGAACTCGGCGCGGAGTTCCGCAGGCGCTTTGCCGCGGCGAAGGGGCCGGAGGAACGGCTGGTGGCCATCATCGAGGGGAATTTCGCCCCTGAACAATTTCAGCCGGCGGTGATTTCAGCGTGGCTGGCCTTCTACCTGCAATCGCAGCACGACCGGGAAGCGGCGCGGCTTTTGAAGATCTATCTGAAGCGGCTGGACTCCAATCTCGTTCATGCCCTCTCCGAATTGTTGCCCGCACCGCTGGCCCGCGACACCGCGCGCGGCGCGGCGGCGATGATCGACGGGCTGTGGCTGCGGGCGGCGCTGCCGGCCGGCGACCTTTCGGCGGAAGAAGCGGTGCGGCTGGTGCGCGACTATGTGCTTCTGGTGGTGCGGCGCCATGTTTGAAGCCGATTACGTGATCGTCGGGTCGGGATCGGCGGGAAGTACGCTGGCCTACCGGCTGTCGGAAGACGGGCGCAATCAGGTGCTGGTGCTGGAGTATGGCGGGAGCGACGCAGGGCCGTTCATCCAGATGCCGGCGGCGCTGTCGTATCCGATGAACATGCCGATCTATGATTGGGGCCTCAGGGCCGAGCCGGAGCCGGCGCTGGGCGGGCGAGCACTGGCGACACCGCGCGGCAAGGTGATCGGGGGATCGTCGTCGATCAACGGGATGGTCTATGTCCGCGGTCATGCCCGCGATTTCGATACGTGGGCAGAGATGGGCGCGGCCGGCTGGGCCTATGCGGACGTGCTGCCGTATTTCATGCGGATGGAAACGGCGCATGGCGGCGAGGACGGCTGGCGAGGAATCGATGGGCCGCTGCATGTGACGCGGGGGCAGCGGCGGAACCCGCTTTACAAGGCGTTCGTGGAAGCGGGTGAGCAGGCCGGGTTCGGACGGACGGAGGATTACAACGGATATCGCCAGGAGGGCTTCGGCCCGATGGAGATGACGGTGTGGAAGGGCCGGCGCTGGTCGGCCGCCAACGCTTACCTGCGGCCCGCATTGAAGCGGGCGAATGTGGCGCTGAGCACGCGGACGCTGGTGCGGCGGATCCTGTTCGAGGGGCGGCGGGCGGTGGGCGTGGAGGTGGAGCGCGGCGGGCAGATCGAGGTGATCCGGGCGCGGCGGGAGGTGATCCTGGCGGCATCCTCGATCAACTCGCCGAAGCTCTTGCTGCTGTCGGGCATCGGGCCGGCGGCGGAGTTGCAGGCGCTGGGGATTCCTGTGATCGCGGACCGGCCGGGCGTGGGGAAGAACCTGCAAGACCATCTGGAGGTTTATGTTCAACAGGCGGCGAAGCTGCCGATTACGCTGAACGGCAAGCTTGGGCTGATCTCCAAGGGGTTGATCGGGCTGGAATGGCTGCTGTTCAAGTCGGGGCTCGGGGCGACCAATCATTTCGAGGCTTGCGCCTTCCTGCGGTCCAAGGCGGGTGTGGAGTATCCCGATATCCAGTTTCATTTCCTGCCTGCCGCCATTCGCTATGATGGCACGGCGCCGGCGGAGGACCACGGATTTCAGATCCATACCGGACCGATGCGCTCGCCTTCACGGGGCGCGGTGACGCTGCGCGGACATGATCCGCGTTTGCCGGCGCGGATCCGGTTCAACTACATGTCGACCGAGGACGACTGGCGGGACTTCCGGATCGCGGTGCGACTGGCGCGGGAGGTGTTCAGGCAGGTCGCGTTCGATCCGCATCGGGGCCGGGAAATCTCGCCGGGCGCGGCTGTGCAATCGGACGCGAAGATCGACGCTTTTGTGCGGGAGCATGCCGAGAGCGCCTATCACCCCTGCGGGACCTGCCGAATGGGGGCGGCGGACGACCGGATGGCGGTGGTGGATCCCACGGCAGCCGTGATCGGAGTTTCGGGGCTGAGGGTTGGGGATACGTCGATCTTCCCGCGGATCACGAACGGGAATTTGAACGGGCCGGCGATCATGACCGGCGAGAAGGTGGCCGATCATGTGCTGGGGCGGGCGATGCTGACGCGGATCGAGCGGGCGCCGTGGATCGTCGGGGATTGGCGGACGGCGCAGCGCTAGAGCATGACCCGATCTGATTGCATCAGATCGGCGCTCTAGCTCTTTTGTTCCCACATGATCTTATCCAAAAACCGGTTTCCACTTTTTGGGATCATGTTCTAGATGCCGGCGAAGGCGGACACCGCGACGGCGACGAAGATCGTGGCGAGTTGATCGAGCGCGACGAGGCCGACGCAGAAGCCGGTGGGCCCGCCCGTGGCCGCGCGTGCGACGACGAAGCGATAGCGCAGCACGATGCCGAAGGCGATGAGTTCGAGCAGCAACGTGGCCTCGTCGCCGATGATGCCGAGCACGTGGAGCAGTGCGGGGATCGTGACCGGGATTGCCGCGACAAGCTCGGACCAGTTGAAGGCGACGACCAAGGGCACGTAGCGCTTTTCAAGGCCAAGCGGGCGGGAGAAGACCGCGAGCAGGATCGGCGTTGCGATGAAGCCGAGACCCTGCGCAATCAAACGCGACCAGACGAAGGCGGCCGAGGGGAAGGTTTCCGGCGTGAACGGCGTTTGGTCGAGCAGCGAAATGCGCTCCGACGCGGTGATGATGCCGATGGCCGGCAGCAGTAGCAGGATGACGCCGAACGAGCGCCAAAACCCCTCGACCGACTGATCGAAGGCCCGCATGCCGCGCGCGTCGCCGCGAAAAAGGGCCCAGGCCCCGTTTGCGGACCTTGCAATCTCGACCGTGGATAGCATGGGGCTCAGCCGGGGAAGGTGCGATCCAAAAACAGACGGTAGATGCGGGCGAGCCGAACGACGTCTTCGGTGCTGACGCACTCGTCGACCTTGTGCATGGTCTGCCCTACCAGACCAAACTCCACGACGGGGCAAAAGTTCTTGATAAATCGGGCGTCCGACGTACCGCCTCCGGTGGAGAGGGCGGGACGGCGTCCGGTGACGGTTTCGACCGCATCCGACAAACCCTCGATCAACTCCTGCGAATGGGTGAGGAAGACGTCGGATGTGCCGGGTTCAAATACGACATCATAACCGATCGGAGCCGAGCGGGGACGAAGGGGCGTGTCGGCGGCGGCGCGGGCGAGGCGGGCCTCGATTTCGGCGCGCAGCGTTTCAGCCGTCCAGGTGTCGTTGAAGCGGACGTTGAAGGCGAGGCGGACCGTGGCGGGAATGACGTTGAAGGCGCGATTGCCGGTCTCGACGGCGGTGACTTCGAGGTTGGTGGGCTCAAAGCAGGCGGTGCCGGTGTCGAGCGGCGGGTGACAGAGGGCGCTCACGAAGGCCGGGAGGGCGCGGACCGGGTTGTCGGCAAGGTGCGGATAGGCGGCGTGACCCTGGATGCCGTGGAGGGTGACGACGCCGGAAAGCGAGCCGCGACGGCCGATCTTGATGGCGTCGCCAAGGGCTTGCGGGTTGGTCGGTTCGCCGACGAGGGCGGCGGTGAAGCGCTCGCCCCGGGCAGCGGCCCAGTCCAGGAGCTTGACGGTGCCGTTAAGGGCGGGACCTTCCTCGTCGCCGGTGATGAGGAAGGAGATGCGGCCGCCGAAGTCAGCGCCACGGTCGGCGATGAAGTCCAGCGCGGCGGCGGCGAAGGCGGCGATGCCGCCTTTCATATCCACCGCGCCCCGGCCGTAGAGGAGGCCGTTCTCGATGGTGCCGGCGAAGGGATCGTGACGCCAGGAGGCGACGTCGCCGGGCGGAACCACGTCGGTGTGGCCGGCGAAGCAGAGGTGGTGCGGGCCGTCGCCGATGGCGGCGAAGAGGTTTTCGACGTCGGGCGTGCCCGGCTCGGAGAAGGTGGGGCGGTGAACCTCGAAGCCGGCGGGGGCGAGGAGGCGTTCGAGCGTGGTGAGCGCACCGCCCTCAGTGGGGGTGACCGAAGGGCAGATGAGGAGCTGGCGGGCGATGTCGATGGGGTTTTGCATGGGCGGGATGGGGTAGGAGGGTGCGGGGGTGGGGAGCAAACGGGTTGAGGTTGGGGAAAATCGCTCTGTCGGAGCCGGACCCCTCACCCGGTCGGACCATTCGGCCCGCCCACCTGGGCCCCTGGGTCGAGACACTGGTCTCGACCCGTCGCTTCGCGACCCCACAAGGGGAGAGGGTATGGAGCGCCGGCGCCGACCTTGTACGTGTGCCTTACGTCAATCCCGCAGCAGTTCGTTGATCGACGTTTTGGAGCGCGTCTTTTCATCGACGCGCTTGACGATGACGGCGCAGTAGAGGCTGGGGCCGGGTTCGCCGTTCGGGAGCGGTTTGCCGGGCAGGGAGCCGGAGACGACGACGGAATAGGGGGGGACGCGGCCGTAGAAGGATTCGCCGGTGGTGCGGTCGATGATCCGGGTGGAGGCGCTGATGAAGACGCCCATGGAGATGACCGAGCCCTCGCCGACCACGACACCCTCGACGATTTCGGAGCGGGCGCCGATGAAGCAATTGTCCTCGATGATGGTGGGCCCGGCTTGCATGGGCTCCAAGACGCCGCCGATGCCGACGCCGCCGGAAAGATGCACGTTCTTGCCGATCTGGGCACAGGAACCGACGCCGACCCAGGTGTCAACCATGGTGCCCGTGTCGACGTAGGCGCCGAGGTTGACGAAGGACGGCATCAAAATGGCGCCCGGCGCGATATAGGCCGAGCGGCGGACGATGGCGCCGGGGACGGCCCGGAAGCCGGCTTTCTGGAAGGCGGCGGCGTCCATGCCGTCGAATTTGGAGGGCACCTTATCCCACCAGGAGGCGCCGCCGGGGGCGCCGGGGATGAGTTCCATGGGGCTCAGCCGGAAGGAAAGGAGGACGGCCTTCTTCAGCCACTGGTTGACGACCCAGGTGCCATCGATCTTCTCGGCCACGCGGACGGACCCGGAATCGAGCAGCGAGAGGGCGACCTCGACGGCGTCGCGGACGTCGCCCGTGGTGTCGATGCCGATCTCGGCCCGGTTTTCCCAGGCCGCGTCGAGAGTGGCGGCAAGCGCGGGATGGGCGGCGAGAGCGGTGGTCATGTCGGGCGGATCCTCGTGGACAAGCGGGCGAAAAACGCGCGGAGACTAGGGGAAAGGGGGGCGGGATGCAATGCGGGGGCGCAAGCTGACGGCGGGTGCGCGGGCGGCAGGGGTTCCAAGACGGAGGCGCTCGTGCAAGGCGTTTGCTCGCCCCAAACGCCGGCATCCTCGCGGCGGGTTCGCGGCGAGGCGGGAGGATGCGCGGGGCGGTCGGACCGTCGGCGCACGAGCGGGCGCCGATCGGCAAATTTGGGTGATGACTGCTCGTGCCCGTCCGGCGGACGGATCCGAGCGCCCCGCGCGCGAAGGGCTGCAACCTATTTCGCGACGACCTCGGGAGCGGACCTTGCTTTACCTCCTCCCGGCTCCCGTTTTTGACGCGGGAGTGGCCGTGGCGACGGCCTAGGCGTTCACGACTTCAGCTGTCCGACCGGCGCCGGTTCGTTACTCCGCCACCAACCGGCCCCTCGCACCCCCACCCACGCGCCGAACGACCGGAACGCCCTCTCATGGACGGGAGTGGACGGAGTGTACGACGGGAATGAGGGGCGGGGATAAGTGGGGGGCGGGTATTTCAGGGACGTATACTAAAAATATGCACTTTGCCTCATTCATCCGGGATTACAGGAGTATTCGCTTTTCACTGGCGTAAGAGACCCCTCAACCGTCGCTACCGCGACACCTTCTCCCACAAGGGGAGAAGGAGAATAAGAGACCCCTCAACCGGCTCTCCCGGGCAACCTTGCCCCTGGGCGGAGACACTGGTCTCGCCCCGTCGCTTCGCGACCCCGCAAGGGGAGAAGGGGTCCACAAGCGGTGTGCGATTGGGTTACGCTTGGATGCGGGCGCGTTATTCCTTCTCCCCTTGTGGGAGAAGGTGTCGCGGCAGCGACGGTTGAGGGGTCTTGGCAGGCGCGACCCCTCAACGGGATTTTTGCGACCCTGGGTGCTTTAGCCCCGCGCCTTCCCCGACTTTCCAGCCTTGCCCGCCTTCTTGTAGGGCGCTTTCGGCTTCGGCTTGCCGGCTGGTGCGCCGTGGACGAAGGGGCGGCGTTCGGGGAGGGGGTGGGGGCCCTCGCCGGCAAGCTCGATGCGGACTTCGTCGTCGTTGGGCTGGGAGGCAGCGAAGGCGACTTGGCCGGCGGCGGCTTGGCTGACCTGGAAGAGGGTCTCGCGCTCGCCGATGCGGATGGTGCCGACCTCGCGCTTGGGGATTTTGGCGACGCGGCAGATGAGGGGGAGAACCCAGCGCACATCCGCGTTTTCGCGCCAACCGAGGGCGAGGCGGAACCAGACGGCGCCTTCAGGGCGGCCGGCGGTGTCGCCGACATAGGGAACGCGCTCGGGCTTCTTGCCGCCGTCGATCAGGTCTTCGGGCGCGGGAAGTTCGGCGCGGTGGAGACGGATGAGCGCGGCGGCGATGGTTTCAGGGCTGTGAGCGGCGAGGAGGGCGGCGGCAAGGCCGGTGTCTTCCTCGGTGATCTCCTCGGTGAGGATGGGATCGGCGAGGAGGCGTTCCTGGTCGAGGCGGCGGATCTCGTCGGCGGACGGGGGGCCGGACCAGAGAGCTTCGACGCCGGCGTGGGCGAGAAGCCCTTCGGCGCGGCGCTGGCGGGTGAAGGGCACGAGGAGGACGGCGGTGCCCTTGCGGCCGGCACGGCCGGTGCGGCCGGAGCGGTGGAGGAGGACGTCTCGGTCGGTGGGCAGGTCCGCGTGGACGACGAGGCCGAGGTCGGGCAGATCGAGGCCGCGGGCGGCGACGTCGGTGGCGACGCAGACGCGGGCGCGGCCGTCGCGCACGGCCTGGAGCGCGGCGTTGCGCTCGCTCTGCGTCATTTCGCCGGAGAGAGCGACGACCTGGAAGCCGCGTTCGAGCAGGGAGCCGTGGAGTTTGCGGACCGCCTCGCGGGTGGCGCAGAAGACGATGGTGGCGCGGGCTTCGAACCAGCGGAGCACGTTGACGACGCCGCGTTCAAGCTCGTTCGGGGCGATGCGGACGGCGCGGTATTCAATGTCGGCGTGGGCTTGGTTCTTGTCGACGACGTCGATGCGCAGCGCATTCTTTTGGAAACGGCGGGCGAGCGCTGCGATATCCGACGGGATGGTGGCGGAGAAGAGGAGCGACTGGCGGGTTTCCGGGGTCGATTCCAGGATGAAAAGAAGATCCTCGCGAAAACCGAGGCTGAGCATCTCGTCGGCTTCGTCGAGGACGACGGCGCGAAGGTCCGTGACGATGAGGCTGCCGCGCTCCATGTGATCGCGCAGGCGGCCGGGGGTGCCGACCACGACGTCGGCACCGGCGTTGAGCGCGCGCTGCTCGCGGCGGGCGTCCATGCCGCCGACGCAGGAGATGACGCGCGCGCCGGTGTGGCGGTAGAGCCAGACGAGTTCGCGGTGAACCTGAAGCGCCAGCTCGCGCGTGGGTGCGACGACGAGCGCGACGGGGGTGCGGGCGGGCTCGAAGCGGGGAGCGTCGCCGATGGCGGTAGCGGCGATGGCAAGTCCGTAGGCGACGGTTTTGCCCGAACCGGTAGCGGCGGAGACGAGCATGTCGCGGCCCGCCGCGGCAGGATCGCTGACGGCGGCCTGGACGGGCGTCGGCTCGGTATAGGATTTTTCGTCGAGCGCGCGGGCAAGGCTCGGGTTTGTAACGGCGAAGGGCATGTTCTATCGACCCCGGTGTTCAGGAACGGCCGTGTGAGACCGTCAGAATTCGGGTCCGGAAGGGCGCTCGGAGCATGGAAAGACCGGGTGATAGCGGATATCGCCCGAAAGAACCAGCCCGCGTTTTGGGAAGGCAGCCATGCGGGCGGG
The DNA here is from genome assembly GCA_051861205.1 of Oharaeibacter sp. Classification (GTDB taxonomy): domain Bacteria; phylum Pseudomonadota; class Alphaproteobacteria; order Rhizobiales; family Pleomorphomonadaceae; genus JBHYDC01. The sequence continues at coordinate 223,078 of JBHYDC010000001.1, read as the reverse complement.
CGGCAGAGGTGGTTAGTCGGCCAATCAGTCGGTCAGCGCGCCGGCGACAGAGGCGACGAAGCCGGCGAGATCGTCGGTGACGAATTCCACGTGGGGGGCATCCTCGCCCTCCATCTCCCAAGTCTCGCGGAAGACCTCGCGGGTGCCGCCGGGGACGACGAGGACGGTGTGCATGCCGAGCGCGTGGGGGACGGCGAGGTTGCGCGAGAGGTCCTCGAACATGGCGGCGCGGACGGGCGAGACGCCGGTCTGGGCGAGGAAGATGTCGTAGGTGGCGCGGTTAGGTTTGGGCAACAGGCCGGCGCAGACGATGTCGAAGATGTCATCGAAGTGGTGGTCGACACCAAGGCGCGCGGCGGTGCGCTCGGCGTGGGCGCGCGAGCCGTTGGTGAAGATGAACTTCTTGCCCGGCAGCCGGGTGAGCGCGGCGGAAAGCGCGGGGTCGGGGGCGACGACAGAATGGTCGATGTCGTGGACGTAGTCGAGGAAATCGTCCGGAGCGATGCCGCGCTCTTCCATCAGACCGCGCAGGGTGGTGCCGTAGCGCTGGTAATAGTCTTTCTGGATGCCGTTGGCTTCGTGCGCCGAGACATTGAGGAGGCGGGCGACATAGGCGCGGATGCGCTCGTCGACCTGGGCGAAGAGATTGGTGTGGGCAGGGTAGAGCGTGTTGTCGAGATCGAACACCCAAGCCTCGACGCCGCGAAAGACGCGCAGGTCCGTGAGGTGGGCGTGGCGGCCCTCGCGGGGCGGTCTCGGGAGGGCGGTCAAAGCGGGGAACCTCAGAGGTGCGGGACAGGAGGGCATTACATGGGGAGCGGATCAAGGAAGGGTAACGGGGAGCGGCGCCAAACTTTTGGGGAGAGTCAGCTCAGAAATGGCGCAAGGATGAGCCGGATCTCATCCTTGTCTCTTTGCTTCAAATAACGGGCGGCGATGAGGGCCGCGATGATCTCGGCGCTGTGAATGGCTGCAACGCAGCCAATGATGCCGCGCCTGCGGATCGATTCCTCAACGACGTAATCATCGAGTTCCAGGGGATCGCCGCATTCCAAAAAGCTGTCGTGAGAAAGGAAGGCGGCTTGGGTTGCGTGCGGGAGCCAAACCGCCGGTTTCCAATGGGATCTGGAGTTTATTCTATAGAACCAGCCGTTCTCAGGGTGGATGCAGGCAACCATCTTGGGGGCTGGCGGCGCGATGGTCTCGTCATCGATCCAAATCACGTCGAGCGGTTTAAGCGACATCGGTCACAAACGCATGAAGCGGGCATTTTCGCGCAGGTGATCGATCACGGCGCCTTTGTCGGGACTGTCGTCCAGCATGTCTTCGTAGCGCATGAGACCAAGGTCGGCGGCTTGCCAATCAGATCCGTGCGTTGCCGCTGTGCGTTCGGTGAACGTCATGGCCAGCGACCTTTGAAGGCCGGTAGCCAAGTGTTCGCGATCGGTTTCGGATAGCTCGGAAAGGTCGGCCGGGATGTTGTCGGTCAGCCGAAGGCGATATCCATCCATCGTCCAGGGAAACCGTTCGATGCCGATATCGGCCAGCCAAAGCGGCTCGCCTTTTGCCATTTCATAGATTTCGAGCGGCACGGGACCAAAACGCATTGCCTTGTAAGTCGCGCCGAAGATCGGGCGATAGAATGCGTTCAGGTGCGTCTTGTCAGAAAAATAGCAGGCCTTGAGAACCGCATGCAGGTCGATCGACTGGCGCTGACCGAGCATCCAGTGCAAGGCGGCGTAGGCTTTTTTCGGGGCGAAGCGGAAACGAAGCGGTTTCATAACCTACACTTGCGCGTTTGGAACGGCCGAATCAAGACGACTAAGGCGTGATCAGCGTGCCGGCGCCGGTTTCGGTGAAGATCTCCAAGAGCACGGCGTGGGCGGTCTTGCCGTTGACGATGACGACGCCTTCGACGCCGCGCGCGAGGGCGTCGATGCAGGTTTCCACTTTGGGGATCATGCCGCCGGAGATGGTGCCGTCGGCAATCAGGGCGCGGGCGTCGGCGACGGAAAGCTCCTTGATGAGGCGGCCTTGGCGGTCGAGGACGCCGGGAACGTCGGTGAGGAAGAGGAGGCGGGTGGCGCCGAGCGCGCCGGCGATGGCGCCGGCGAAGGTGTCGGCGTTGACGTTATAGGTCTCGCCGTCCTCGCCGGGGGCGACGGGGGCGATGACGGGGATGAGCTCTTCCTTGGCGACCATGTGGAGGACAGCGGGATTGACGGTCTTCGGTTCGCCAACGAAGCCGAGGTCGACGATCTTCTCGATGTTCGAATCGGGATCGCGCATGGTGCGGGTGGCCTTTTCGACCACGACCATGTTGCCGTCCTTGCCGCAAAGACCGATGGCGCGGCCGCCTTCGGCGTTGATGGCGGAGACGATGTTTTTGTTGATGGAGCCGGCCAGCACCATCTCGACGATCTCCACAGTCGCCTTGTCGGTGACGCGGAGGCCCGCGCGGAATTCGGATTTGATGCCGAGCTTGTCCAGCATCGCGCCGATCTGGGGACCACCGCCGTGAACGACGATCGGCTTCATGCCGGACTGCTTGAGAAGCACGATGTCGCGGGCGAAGGCGCGGGCGAGGGACTCGTCGCCCATGGCGTGGCCGCCGTATTTCACGACGATGGTGCGGTCGTCATAGCGCTGCATATAGGGCAGCGCCTCGGAGATGATGCGCGCGCGGGAGACCATGGCCTCCTCGGACAGGGTGGACGCGATGTCGCCGGGGACGGACATGGGCGGGGCCTCAAAAGGAGTGGCGCGGGGGCCGGTCGGCGAGGCGTATAGCGGATCGGGGGCGATCGCTCAATGCGGGTGGGGTGTGAGTTGCGTTCAGAGGAGGCGCACGGACGGGCCGTCGCTTTTCGGGGCTGCGGATTTGAGACGGCGGTCGAAGGTGACGAAGGCGTCGCAGGCCGAAGCGGCGGCAAGGTGGAGAGCGTCGGCGAAGTCGAGACCGGCGGACACGCCCGCAAGTGCTTGGGCGACCGCGGCCGGGCTTTCGAGGACGACGTTTTCGAGGCCAGCGACGGCTGTTATCGCTGAGCGAATCTCCGGTGCCTTCAGTCCGTATAGGCTGCGGAGAACCCAGTCGGTTTCGAGAAGCACGGTGGTGGGGATGAATATCCGGCTTTCACGAAACAGTGCCCGTGCTTTGGCGGCCTGATCGACGTCGTCGCCAACGAGGAAGCGGACGAGGATGTTCGTGTCAATCGCCAGCACGGCGACGCCTGATCTCGCGCGCGATGGCCTCGTCCATGTCTTCGACCGAGCGGACGGGTCCGTCCTTGGCGAGCATGCCGGCCACGTCTTCGAGACGGGTTGCCGCGAAAAGCGGCGCGGGCTTCAGCATGATGCCTTCGGGTGTTTCCTCGACGATGAGGCGGGTGCCCGGCGGCCAGCGCCGGGACTCACGGATGACTTTGGGCAGGATGACCTGCCCTTTCGTCGACAGGGTGGTGCTGAGAGGATCGCGCGCGGGCACAGCATCAGCCTTCAAGGGTAAGACGCAAGTAAGATAGGCTGTTGCCGGCTGCGGCGCAATGCGGTTCACGCCACAGGTTCGGGCTTTTTCTGGCGGTCTAGGTAGCGGCGGTCGATCTCGGGGAGGGGGGCGCCGGAGATGGCGGATTCGAAGGCGCGGAGGCGCTTGTAGACGGAGAGAAGCTCCACGATCGTGGTCCAGGACGTGACGAGATACTGGAACGACGAGCGGACTTGGCCGAAGGCGTTCAGGATCTGGTTCATGGCGCCGAGTGTGATCTTGCCGGCGACGATGGTGGGGGCGAGGATGATATAGGGGAAGATATTGTCGGTTTGGAGGTAACCGATGCGGGCGATGTTGAAGTACATGTAGTGGAAATAGAGCCGGAAATAGTTGCGGCGGACGTTGCCGAAGAGTTCGGCGACGGTAGGCGGCTGGGCGCGGGACGCGTCGTCTTCGCCGTAGACGAGTTCCTTGCGGTAGGCGGCTTCGGTGCGCTGGTTGCGGAATTCGAGGCCGGGCAGCCGGATACCGACCAGGGCGAGGAAGGCCGTGCCGAAGATGGACCATAGGATGGCCACTACGACCAGCGGATAGGGAATGACGCCGAGAAGGGGGATTTCGGTGATGTTGGCGGAGAGGACGAGCAGCACCGGCAAGAAGGCGATCAGCGTCATCACGCTGTCGATGAGGTTGACGCCGAGGCCCTCCACCGTGGTGGAGAAGCGCATGGTGTCTTCCTGCACGCGCTGAGACGCGCCTTCGATAGGCCGCAGCTTATCCCAGTGCAACATGTAGTAATCGTTCATCGCAGTGCGCCAGCGGAAGATGTAATGGCTGACGAAAAAGCGTGTGAGCACGCCGACGGCAACGGCGATGAAGGCGATTTCCGCGAAGGATATCAGCTCTCCATAGAATTCATTGAGCGTGACGGGCCTCGATTTTGACAGCGCGGCTTGGATGAGGTCGTAAAACGGCCCGTACCATTGATTGATGGCGACGGAAACTTGGACCTGGAAATAGGTGGTGAAGAGGATCAGAGCCGAGCCGAGGACCGACCAGTGCGACCAGGGATGCGGGGAGATGATCCTCCAGGCGAGCGCGAACAGGCCGACCGCAAGGGCGTAGTAGACGTAGAACCAGACGAAGGGTTCACTCACGAAATAGGCGCCGCCGATGGTGGGGGGCGCATCGGGCAGCGGATTCGTGAGGCCGACAAGGGCGCCAAGTTCGCTGCCGCCGATGTACCAACTGGCAACCACGATGACCGTCCAGATCACGGCGGACAGGAAGAAAGCGCGGGGATTGGGGAAAAAGGACACGAACAAGGGAGCGGCTCCGCTGCAACCGGCAGAAACGAACCGGCGACCATTTCAGGAAACGGTATAGCCGATTTCAGCAAAGTTTAAGCGGAGAACGAGGCCGGCGCGGCAATCAAGCAAGCTCTTCAAGGAACGCCCTGATTTCGATTGATTTTTTGGCGCGAAGCCAGGGCGCCAACGCTGGGACTAATCCAGCAGCGTCGCGATCGCCTGCTTGAGATCGTCGATGCCGGTGCCCTTTTCGCTTGAAGTGGCGAGGACGACGGGAAAGGCGGCGGGGCGCTTCTTGATGCGGTCGGCGGTTTCGGCGAGGACGCGGCCGAGGTCGGCGGACTTCAGCTTGTCGGCCTTGGTGAGGACGATCTGGTAGGAGACGGCGGCCTTGTCGAGAAGGGTGAGAACGTCGTCGTCGTTGGGCTTCAGGCCGTGGCGGGCGTCGATCAGGAGGTAGACGCGGCGGAGGTTAGGGCGGCCGCGCAGATAGTCGCGGATCAGCTTGTTCCAAACGTCGACTTTTTCTTTGGGGGCTTCGGCATAGCCGTAGCCGGGCATATCGACCAGCATGACGCCGGCGTCCCACTCTGGCTTGAAAAGGTTCAATTCCTGGGTACGGCCGGGCGTGTTGGAGGTGCGGGCGAGACCGCCCTGCCCTGTCAGCGCGTTGATGAGGCTGGATTTTCCGACGTTGGAGCGACCGGCGAAGGCGATTTCGATGGTGCCGGCGACGGGCGGCAGGTCCATGACGTTGGCCATGCCGCGCACGAAGGTCCACGGACGGGCAAAGAGGAGGCGGATCGCCTCCCCTTTATCCGCGCCGACGTTGCCGGGGTCGTTGCTGTCACTCACGCGAAAACTCCTCGGCCGATCAACTGGTCGCCGTCGGCTTCTTGCGCGTGAAGGTGGAGCGGATGTTGTCCCACAGTTCGATCTTCACGCCCTGACGGTGCATGATGACCGACTGCTGGAGGATGGAAAGGCTGTTGTTCCAGGCCCAGTAGATGACGAGACCGGCCGGGAAGGACGCCAGCATGAAGGTGAACAACACGGGCATCCAGGTGAAGATCATCGCCTGGGTCGGATCGGGCGGCGTGGGGTTCAGCTTCATCTGAACGAACATGGTGACACCCATGATGAGCGGCCAGACGCCGATCAGGAGGAAGTGCGGCACGTCGTAGGGGAGAAGACCGAATAGGTTGAAGAGCGATGTAGGATCGGGCGCGGAAAGATCGTGGATCCAGCCGAAGAAGGGCGCGTGCCGCATTTCGATGGTGACGTAGAGCACCTTGTAGAGCGCGAAAAACACCGGGATCTGAACGAGGATGGGCAGGCAGCCAGCGACGGGATTGATCTTCTCCCGCTTGTACAGCTCCATCATAGCCTGCTGCTGCTTCATCTTGTCGTCTTTGAAGCGCTCACGCAGATCCACGATTTCGGGCTGGACTTTCTTCATCTTGCTCATCGACGCGTAGGACTTATTCGCGAGCGGGTAGAAGAGACCCTTGATGATGACCGTGACGAGCAGGATGGCAACGCCGAAATTGCCGACCATGCGGTAGAGGAAGTCGATGAGATAGAACATCGGCTTGGTCAGGAAGTAGAACCAGCCCCAGTCGATCATCAGGTCGAACTTCGGAATCGACAGGGCGGCGCCATAGATCTCGATCTGCGTCGTGACTTTGGCGCCGGCGAAGAGGTTGACCTCGGTCGCGGCGCTGGCGCCCGGCGCGATGATGAGGGGATCGCGCACGAATTCGGCGCGATAGGTGTCGATCGGGCCGGCCATCTGATGCAGGAAACCGGGGCGGAAGGCTGTGCCGCCGGCCGGGATCAGGGCAGCGGCCCAGTATTTGTCGGTGATGCCGAGCCAGCCGGCGGTGACCGCATCGACTTTCTGAGAGCCCTCTTCGGCAAGAGTGCTGTAGTCGACTTCCGTGAGGCTGCCATCGACGCCGAAAACGCCGAGGAGACCTTCGTGAAGGATGTAGGTGCCCTGGGTCACGGGCGTGCCGTAGCGCACGACGGCGCCATAGGGGTAGAGCGTGGCGCTGGCCGTGCCGGTGTTGGCGACCGTGTCGGACACGGTGAACATGGCGTGGTCGTCGACCTTGATGGTGCGTGTGAAGAGCAGCCCGGCGCCGTTGTCCCAGGTGATGACGAGCGGGGACGCGGGGGTGAGCGCGGCGTTCGGCGGCGCGGTCCAAAGCGTGTCGGCGTTCGGGAGCGGGGTGGTGTCGCCGCCGGGGGCAGCGTAGCTGAAGTCGGCGTAGTAAGCGTCCGGCCCGCCGAGCGGGTTGAGGAGGGTGACCATCGGCGAGGCGGGGTCGACGGTGGTGCGGTAGGCTTTCAGCGCGACATCGTCGATACGGCCGCCCCTGAGGTTCACCGAACCGGCGATTTCCGGGGTGTCGATGGGAACGCGCGGGGCGGCGGCGAGCGCGGCCTCGCGGGTGGCGGCGGTGGTGACCGCGACGACCGGGCTGCCGGCGGCGGCGCCTGCTGCCGGCGTTCCGGCCACGGTTGCGCCATTTGCCGCCGGCTGCGACTGCGCTTGCGATTGGGCGATCTGTTCCTGGCGAGCCGCCTCGATCAGGCGGGCCTTTTCAAGCTGCGGGCCCGCGACGAAATATTGCCAGCCGAGCATGACGACCAGCGACAGGGCAATCGCCACGATCATATTGCGGTTGTTACCCATGGACAGATCTCTTCCTCGAACCCTCGGAGCCGGCCTTCGGCTTTGAGGCGGACTTCACGGCGCCGACGACATCCGCGACGAGGTCGGCAAAAGGTTGGTCTAGCGCGGGACGACGGCCGACAAGCACATAGTCGGTACCAGGCTTCGCCGCCAGAGCGCCTTCAAGACGCACGGCCTCTTTGAGGCGGCGGCGAATGCGGTTGCGCACCACGGCGTTGCCGATCTTCTTCGTGACGGTGAAGCCGAAACGCGCCGGACCGGCTGCTTCACCCTCGACCGGACGACGCTCGATCGTCTGCAGCAAAAAGCCGCTCCGGGGCGTGCGGGCACCCCGGGCGACTTGAACATAGTCTTTGCGCTTCGTGAGCCGTTGCATGGTCGGGCGGCACCGCTCAACACGCTACCCCTGGCTGGGCCAGTTACCCAACCGCCCCGGCCCGCGAGATCAGGCCGAAAGACGCTTGCGGCCGAGCGCACGGCGACGAGCGATCACCTTGCGGCCGCCCGGCGTCGCCATGCGGGACCGAAAACCATGACGGCGCTTGCGAACGAGCTTGGACGGCTGATAGGTCCGCTTCATCGATACACTCCCGCCCGGCGGGCGGCCTCAATCGTCGTCGTCGGCACGAGGGCGGCGTATAGGGCCACCCGCTGATGCGACGGGTTTCTGTTTCAGGATCTTGCGGGCGCCAAGCAACCGTGCGGGCGAACACCCACGGCGGAGGCCCGGCTTCCCGTTCCCAATCGATGCGGGCTTATACGGGAGGGACGTACCGGAAGTCAACGCGCGAGGGGCGTGGCGCGCGAATAGCCGGGGCGAAGCACGCGGGCCCGGGCCAAGCTTCAACAGAGCGTGAGAGCGAGCGCGAGGCGCTTGTGTGCCGGGGACGGCCGTGGCACCTGAAGATCGTGAATTCAGCATTGAAGGGCACACTGCAGGCATGTCTTCCGTACCTCACCCGATGGACCGGGATCGCTCCGGGTCCACCGCCTTGATGGCCGGCGGCAAGGTGCGGCGATCGGTCTGGCGCATGCTGCCCTTCGCGGTGCTGGTTGCGCTGGCGGCGACGGCCTTCGTCTTCGATGTGCATAAGGCGCTGAGCCTCGACAGTTTCATCCAGCACCGCGCGACGCTGGCGGCGTGGGTGAACGAGCATCTGGCGCTTTCGCTGATATCGGTGATGGTAATCTATACGGCCGTGGTGGCGCTTTCGCTGCCCTGCGGCTTGGTGCTGACACTGATGTCCGGCTTTCTGTTCGGGCCGATTCTGGGCGGCCTAGCCGCAGCCGCTTCGGCGACAGCGGGCGCGACGATCCTGTTCCTCGGGGCGAAATCCTGCCTCGGCGACAGCCTGCGCCGCAAGCTCGGCCCGCAGATGGAGCGCTTCGCCTGCGGGTTTTGCAAAGACTCATTCAACTATCTGCTGTTTCTGCGGCTCGTGCCGGTAGCGCCCTTCTGGCTGGTCAATCTGGCGCCGGCGGTGATGGGCGTGCGGACGCGCAGCTACGTGTTGGCGACCGCGATCGGCATTTTGCCGGCGACCTTTGTTTTCGCAACGCTGGGGGCGGGGCTCGACAGCGTGATCGCGGCGCAGGAAGCGGCCAATGCGGATTGCATCGGCGGGGCGGACTGCGCGGTTTCGCTGGATCCGGGGGCGCTGATCACGCCGCAGCTTGTGATGGCGCTGACGGCCTTTGGCCTGCTCTCGCTGATGCCGGTGGGCATCAAATACTGGCGGGCGCGGCGGGGATCGCCGTCTTGACGGATGTTTTGATGCCGGACATCTGCGTGATCGGGGCGGGCGCGGCCGGGCTGACGGTGGCGGCGGCGGCGCGGGCGCTTGGAATTTCCGTGGTGCTGATCGAGCGCGGGCCGATGGGCGGGGAATGCTTGAACATCGGCTGCGTGCCCTCCAAGGCGCTGATCGCGGCGGCACGCCATGCGCATGCGGTGCGGCAGGCGGCGCGCTTCGGCGTGGACGCGGGCGAGCCGGTTGTCGACTACGCCAGGGTGCATGCGCATGTGCACCGCGTGATCGCGGCGATCGCGCCGCATGATTCGCAGGAGCGCTTTGAAAAGCTGGGCGCGACCGTGATCCGCGAAACGGCGCGCTTTACCGGCCCAAATACGATGGAAGCCGGCGGGCGGACGATCCGGGCGAAGCGCTTCGTGATCGCGACGGGCTCGCGCCCCGTGGTGCCGGACGTGCCGGGGCTGGCGGACGTGCTGTTCCTGACCAATGAGACGCTGTTCGACCTGACCGCCCTGCCCGGCCACCTGATCGTGATCGGCGGCGGGCCGATCGGGTTTGAAATGGCGCAAGCGTTCCGGCGCCTCGGCTCGGCGGTGACGGTGTTGCAGCGGGGGCCGCGTGTGCTGGCCCATGACGACGCGGAGTGCTCGGCGATCGTGCGGCGGCGGCTGGAAGCGGAGGGCGTTTCGATCCGTACCGAAGTGGCCGTTACACGGGTCTCTAAAGACGGCACGGGCGTGGCCGTCACGCTTGGAAACGGCGAGACGATTGCCGGAACGCATCTCTTGGTGGCGGCCGGGCGGCGGCCGCAGATCGACGGGCTGGAGCTTGGCGCGGCCGGGGTGGCGGCAACGGACAAGGGCATTACGACCGACAGCGCGATGCGGACCTCCAACCCGCGCATCTTCGCGATCGGGGATGTGGCGGGGTCCTATCGTTTCACCCATTGGGCGGGATATCAGGGCGGGCTCGTGGTGCGCACGATCCTGACGCATGTGCCGGCGCGCGAGAACAAGTCCGCCATCGCCTGGGCGACCTATACGGATCCGGAATTGGCTCATGTCGGGCTGACGGAGGCGGAGGCGCGCGAGAAGCACGGGCGCGCGGTGCAGGTGCTGCGCTGGCCCTATCAGGGCAACGACCGGGCACAGGCCGAGCTTGAGACCGACGGGCTCGTGAAAGTGATCACCGGGCGGCGCGGGCGCATATTGGGCGCCGACATAGCCGGCGCGGGGGCCGGCGAGATGGCGGCGCTGTTCGCGCTGGCCATCGCAGGCGGGCTTGGCACGCGCCATCTCTCCGCCATGGTGCTGCCCTACCCCACGCTGGCGGAAGCGGCGAAGCGGGCGGCGGTGAGCGGCTATGCGGCGAAGCTGGAAAGCGGGCTGGCGCAAAGGGTTCTGGGCGCCCTCAGGCGGTTCATCTGAGCGGTGCACTCTGTCATAGCGGCAATGCGGTCTCTATATTGAGCAGCGGATACGAGGCGCCCGAAGCGGCGGCGGGGGAGACGATGGCGGACGGCGACGACGGCAGGAAGACAGTACCGATCGTGCCGCCCGGACGAAGCTGGTTCGGGCTCTCGTCGAAGCTCCTCGGCCTGACCGTGCTGTTCGTGATGTTGAGCGAGGTGCTGATCTACGTCCCCTCGATCGCGAATTTCCAGATGACCACCATCGAGGACAAGTTGCGGACCGCCACGATCGCCTCGCGGGCGATCGGGGAGATCGACAGGGTCAGCAATGCATCGCCGCCCTCCAACTTGCAGGGCCTGCTGCTCGGCGAGCTTGGCGCCCACGCGGTGGCCGTGCAATCGGACGGCAAGAAGCGGCTGATCGCGATGGACGCGCAGCCCCCCGCCGTGCACCGCACCATCATTCCCGCCCAAACGACGCCGATGGAGGCGGTCCGCTCGGCCTTCGACACGCTGATCTTCGGCGGCGATCGGACGATCCGCGCCGTGGGTCCGTATATGGACGGCGGCGAGATCGAAGTGGTGTTTTCCGAGCATGTGCTGCGCGGGCTGATGCTGGAATACTCCCGCAATATTCTGCTGCTTTCGATCGCGATTTCCACATTTTCGGCGGTTCTGGTCTATGTGAGCCTGCGCTGGCTGTTCGTGCGGCCGATGCAGCGGCTGGGCATGGCGGTTTCCAGGTGGGCGGAAGAGCCGGAAAACCCGCAGCGCATCATCGTGCCATCCAGCCGAACCGACGAAATCGGGATTGCCGAACGCCAACTCTGCGAAATGCAGCATCATGTGCAGGACGTGCTGAAGCAGCAGCGGCGGCTGGCGGACCTCGGCCTTGCCGTTTCCAAGATCAACCACGACCTTCGCAACCTGCTCGCCTCGGCGCAGCTGATGTCGGACCGGATGGCCTCGATCCCGGACCCGACCGTGCAGCGCTTCGCGCCCAAGCTGATCGCGGCGCTGGACCGGGCGATCGCCTATGCGCAGGAGGTGCTGGCCTACGGCAAGGCACAGGAAGCGCCGCCCGCCCGCCGGCTGGTTTCCGCCTACCGGCTGGTGGAGGACGTGGCCGACGTGACGGGCCTTTCCAGCCACGCCACGATCGAATGGCACAACGCCGTTCCCCATGATCTGGAGATCGACGCGGACCAGGATCAGATGTTCCGCGTTCTCCTGAACCTCGTTCGCAACGCCGCGCAGGCGCTGGAGCAAGGGCCGGACGATTCGGTGATCAAGCGCCTGACGGTGGTGGGCGAACGCGAGGGATCGGTGGCGCGCATCCGGGTGGTGGATACCGGACCCGGCGTGCCGGAGCGGGCGCGGGACAATCTGTTCAAGGCTTTCCAAGGATCGGTGCGGCGGGGCGGAACGGGCCTGGGGCTCGCGATCGCGGCCGAACTGGTGCGCGCCCACGGCGGCACCATAGCGCTGGTCTCGGATGGCCCGGGCGCGATCTTCGAGATCGAAATCCCAGACCGCCCGGTACCCTTCCCCGATATGCGCCGCACCCGGGCGGTGTGAGCGCGGGCGCAGGCTCAAAGGTGATTTGCAAGGGGACGCGCGAAGTAAGCGAGATGCCTGAAAAGGGCTTGCAAACAGCAACCCCGGCCTATAGACGTACGGCCCTGTTCGGGGCTTACCCGAACCGCAAGGCAGGCGCCCGTAGCTCAGCTGGATAGAGCACCAGACTACGAATCTGGGGGTCAGGAGTTCGAATCTCTTCGGGCGCGCCAAAAATCATTACGGTCGGGAACAAAACGGGGCACCGGTTCGCTCATTAGTGCATATCAAATGGCCGCACCACACTGCATGCTTGCCATAGAGTACGGCTTCCCTACATCTAAAAACAGAAGTCATTGGTACGACTATAAAGTCTTTGCGCCGCAGCTTGTGAACACATCAACTTAGGCACGCGCCTGAGATAACCTTTCCAAGGGATCAGTACACTGTTATTGCATTGTTTAGCGGGCTGGAGGGTGGCGCGTGGACAAGCATACAAAGGGTGCATGGGTCATCCATCACGGTAGGAAGATATCCGGCAACCAGCGCGGCGCTTCCGAATACAGCGCGATTGACCTAGCTGCAAAGGCGGCTTCGCTGCTCGTCAGGCTTGCGGAGAGCAAGCAAGTGGACCTGAGCAAAAGTCAGGTCGATGCCGCTGCACGGATTGGTGGCTTGAATCCCAAAACCGAGCTGCAGGCATGTCTCTCCCAGCTAAAGGAACGCAGAGTCATCGACGTTGCCGCTAACGGCGCCGTTTCGGTTTTTGGCGTGACCGGCCAAACCGCGCTCGGTCACGCCGCCGACCTCTTCGACGAGAACGAGCCGCAACCGTTCGAGCGGGCTTCCCTAGGGCTTTCCGAGATTGCGTCTCACGCGCCCGTCAGGGTGAAGCCCGCGACGGAATACATCGGCGATACATATAAATTGTCCAAAAGCGACACTTCCGACTTCCTCACACAGGCTTATGGCATTGGTTTCGTTGACGCTGAGGGCGAAGGCGATGAGCGTCTTCTGTTCAACGGCAACCTGTTCCGGCGGGACACGGCCGAAAAGACCAAGATGGTGCTCGACTCACTGACTCCGGCCGAACAAGCTAGCCTTCAGGAGTTCGAACAGCTTCTCAAGGTGAAGGGTGCGATCGTAGCCACTCACGCGAGGAGAATACTTGGAGTTCCTCTGCTCTCCAAGCTGCAGGCTGCAGCCGTTTTCGACATTAACATCGTATCAAATGAGGCAGGAGAACACGCGTTTATGACGTCGCCCGGCGCGTTCCATAAGTTCACGAGTCCGCTGATCGACGACGCGTTTGATCATGCCAAGGCTCTAGTATCCGCCCTATGCTACGGCATGTCGCAGAGCACGCGTTTCCGCGGCCGAATTTGGGGAGTTGAGCTGATCCTCGGCAAGTTACTCCGAGGAGAGGCTGTGGGCCCAGCCCCTGCTATCGGGAGCGACTACAGGGCGCTGGAGTTCGAACGCGTTGTACAGATCACACAAACTGGACAGGGCTTTTTCACGATGCGCCTTCTGAAGATGGAGGTGGGTCAGATTGCCCTGCAGGTTTTAAAGGGTGGCGACGCTGCAGCTGCGGCGCTGGAAGTGCTTCCGAGCGCTGGCATGAGCGGATACACTCCGCCGGAGAACGCTCGAACCGATTTCAGAACCAAGAAGCAGGGAGCGCAAAGCAAGTCGCAGATGCGGACGCTGTTGAGCGCCGTACGCGGTGGAGGCAGCTTGTGATGGCCCAGGCCAGCGGCGCAAAGGGTCTGAAGACCGAAGAGCTGGTGAGAGCTTATTTTCTTCTTGCCGGTTTCTTTGTGATGCGCGGCATCAAGCTGCGGCATGATGGCGTCGAACTGACCGATATAGACTTATGGGTTTACGAGCGTTCAGCGACGCTGGCTCGCCGTCGCACTATCATTGATATCAAAGACAAAAAAACGCCACAGGCAGCGGAACGGCTTTTTTTCGTCAAGGGCGTTGCAAGCGTAATTGCCGTCGAAGGGGCTGGCGTGGCGACCACTGACAACCGCCCGAGGCTTCGGGGACTAGCGCGGAAGCATGGTGTGCTGTGGATTGACGGAGTGGACCTGCAGCGGTTGAAGGACAGCGGCCCACTCTCCGCCTTGAACCGCATGACGGAAGAAGAGTTCATCGGCGAGATCGCAGATATTGACAACGCGAGGAACGGTCGCGTTTTTCGAGATAAGATCGCCGAGGTGAAATCCTCAGTCGCAGACAGGTTCGGGCCATCATGCGCGAACACCGCGATCGAAGGATTCAAGTTTTTCGCACGCGAAACCGTGAATGCGCATCCTGCATCGGCGGCGGCCAGAGGAGCAGGACGCCTTTCATATCTCTCCGCAGCTATCGCCGCCGCGGCGTTCGACTTCGCATCTGCAGACACGGCTCTCAGGCCCATTGCCGATCGCGTTCGCCATATGACTGACGCCATCCGTTTCGGGGCTAACACCGAGGGTGCGCTGGCCAACTTGCGGTGGACCGAGGTTGCGATCAGGGAATACTTGCCTAACGGTGTGGGGTTGGCTCAGGTGATCCGGGAGAAATTCATGGCTCAGTTGAACGCGGTTCCTGCCGAAGGACTCGCCGAGATCGTAATTAAGCTAAGCAATTCGGAGAAGCTGTTTAGTATTGCGAAATCCTTGGAGAAGGCCGCATACGCTTCGAATCTTGTTTCCTTCGATCACCTCGATGCGGACACAAAAGGGTTTCTTGGGGCGTTGCTCGATTTCGCTGATATCAGCCGACCAAAGTTCGCTGACGGCTGGATAGGCCGCCCGGACGCCGACGCTAGCGATTCCGGCGGGTTCATGGAAGTCAAAAATGCTGATGGGAAGGTGTCGGACAAGGGCGAGGAACGCTCTCGCAAGGGGGAGCCCTCAACGGCGCCTGGAAAAAGTCAGCGCCGTCTGCTGTGACTTCAGTCTCGACGAGTATAAGATCCTATCGCATACACAGTTACATAAGGGTTCCCCGTTTCCTCCTCCCCGGCGCGCCATATCCCGCCACTCCACACCAAAACCGGGACCTGCCGGCCCTTCGCCGGAGGCGGGCGAGCGCTCGAGAGAGCGCCGTGTTCCCCCGACCGGCGGCTTGCCATTCGCGGCGTGTGACGGCAATGTTGCTGCAGCAAAGACGTTCAGCCTTCGGTCCGGAGTTGTTTCCGGACGCGCAGCAACACATGGGAACCTTCTCGATCATGATCATGGACGGCGCGAATGCCATTGAAAACGAGATGGGCGACGACGGTCGACCTGGGTTTCGGGCTGAAGGTCTGAGCCGCCGGTCCTTTTTGATCGGATCCGCCGTCAGCGTCGGCGTGCTGGGGCTCGCCGGTTGCATGTCGACCGACGCGAGGCTGCGCCGGGAGGCGGCGGCGCTTTATGGGCCGGTGCCGGACGATAAGTTCCCCATCCCCGCGTCCGATATCAGCAAAGTCGATCCGAAGTATTTCCGCCAAACCGTGCGCTACGAATCCAAGGAAGCACCCGGTACGATCGTTGTCGATCCCGGCAATTACTATGTCTACCGCATCGAGGGCGAGGGAAACGCCACCCGCTATGGCGCCAATGTCGGCCGTGACGGGTTCCTGTGGAGCGGTGAAGCCTATGTCGGACGCAAGGCGGAATGGCCGACCTGGACCCCGCCCAAGGAGATGATCCAGCGCGAGCCGAGGGCGGCCAAATATGCCGGCGGTATGCCCGGAGGTCCGGACAATCCGCTGGGCGCCCGCACGCTCTATCTCTATCAAGACGGCGTTTACACGCTCTACACGATCTACGCCTCCCGCTACCCCCAAACGATCGGCACCAACCTGACAAGCGGCTGCACCGGCCTCCTCACGCAGGACATGGTGCACCTCTATGATCGAACGCAGGTGGATACGAAGGTGATCGTCCTGCCGGCTTAGGGACGGGTGTTGGGGGGCGGTGTGGGCGCGGGGCCGGTTTTTGGAGGCCGGGAGCCCGATCAGGTCAGTGAACACTCACGCCGCTTGCGGCACGGCGCTCACTTCAAGATGAATGCCGGTTTGGCTCTGGAGCACGCTCAGCACAGCGAAGAGGTTCGCGGCGGTTGGGTTGCCGTTGGGCCCGAACATTCGCATCAGGCTCTTTGGCGGTGTTTGCGTTGCTTCGGCAAGGGCTTCGAAGCCGATTGTGGCGTTGATGTAGTCCCGCAGAACGGACCGGCCGGTTGCAACATCTCCTTCGAGGAAGACTTGCACGGCTTCTTGAAGCAACGCTTGGCTGAAGCCTTCGTCGCGGGTGGCGCGGGCTTGGACGGTGTCGGTGAAGCTTCGGGTCTGGGGCATCGTGAGATATTTAACATTGTGTTGTGTTGGTTGGAACCGAATTCCAGCCTACCCAGCCAAAAACCGATCCGGCATGGCCTCCTTATACGGGAAATTGCCGAAATACGGCCTTGCCTCGGCAATCACGCGTTGGATGGTGGGGCGGGAGAGGAGGCGCTCGAAGTAGGCGGAGAGGTGGGGGTGGGCGGTGAAGGGCTCGACGATGCCGGCGTAGAAGAGGGCGGGGGTGGCGGCGCAGTCGGCGAGGGAAAAGCTGTTTGCGGCGGGGAAGGTGCGGGTGGCCATGTGGCGGTCGATCATGGCGTAGGCGGTGCGCAGGGTGGCGCGAGCCTCGGCGACGCCGTGGGGGTCTTCTTGGCCGGCGGGGCGGAGGCGGTCGACGACGATTTTTTGCATAGGGACGTGGACGTATTGGTCGAAGAAACGGTCCCACAGGCGGGTTTGCAGACGGTCCGCTTCATCGGCTGGGAGCATCTTGTGCGGACCGGGGTAGTGGGAACCTAAATATTCGATGATGATGGTGGTTTCGGGGATGGTTTGGTCGCGCGCATCGTCGCGCAGGACCGGGATTTTGCCGACGGGCCATAGGTCGAGAAAGCGGGCGCTTGCGTCGTCGCTGGCGAAATCGACGATGTGGGGGGTGAAGGGCGTGTCGTTCTCGTAAAGCGCGATCAGGACCTTGTGGCAGAACGAGGCGAGGGGGTGAAGGTAGAGCGTGAGGGACATGGGGCGGGCTTTCGTTCGGTGCCCCTCGAACCGGGCTTGCGATCGCGCATTCTACAGCGTCCGCCACGCTGCGTAAGGGGAGCGGCGGCTATTCGGCCTGTCCGGGGGTGAAGCGGGCGACGAGGGCGTGTTTTTGGCCGGGGTAGACGAAGCGGACGTGAGTGATGGAACCGGCGGCGTTCCAGGTGCGGCGTTCGATGGAAAGGCAGGCGGATTGGGGCGGGATCTGCAACGCGGCGGCAAGCGGTTCATCGGCGAGGATGGCTTCGATGCGGTGCTCGGCGGCGCTCCAGGGCACCTGCTGAACCAGCCAGGCACCGGGCGACATGGGGCCGAATAGGGCGGTTTCAGCCTCCGGCACGATGGTGAGATTGATGAGGCGCTGCTCCAGGCAAAACGGAATTTTGCCGGCAAAGTGAAGGGATTGGACGTCTAGAACCCTTGCCGCGGAGGCGGATTTTAGGAGCGCTTTGTCGAGCGGTTTCGCCTCGCGGCTGAGGCGGTGAACGAGCTGGAAGGCATAGGGCAGGTTCAGCGCCCTGACCTCCGTTTCGATGTCGTGGATCTGCAGGATGGCCGATTGAGCCTGGGGCTGCGTGACGAAGCTGCCGGACTTCTTGCGGCGCTCGATCAGGCCGGATTTGGCAAGCTGCGTCATGACCTTGTTCACGGTCATGCGGGAACACTGATACTGCGCCGCCAGATCCATCTCGAAGGGGACGCGGTGGCCGGGCGGCCATTCGCCGGAGAGGATGCGGCCCTCGATGTCGTTCAGGATGCGCTGATGCAGGGTCTGGTCCTTGCCAGCCTGCTTCGGCGTGTTTTCGGCATCCATGATTCGCGGCCTTCATCGAAAACGGGACGAGACATTGTCGCGCTCATAGCATGGAAGAGGCCGGGCGAGAGAGCCGGGGCCGCTAGCTTTGCAAGAGGTCGGCCATGGTTTGCCGAAAGCGGGCGGTGATCGACGCGCGGTGAATGTGGCGGCCGTGCTCGACGCGTTTTTCGCCGCGCACCCAGACGGTTCTCGGTGCGATGCCGTCCGCGAAGATGAAGCTGTCCAAGAGCTGATCGCTTGAAAGATAAGGCGCGGCGGTGGTGTCGAGTTCGACGAAGTCGGCGCTGTGCCCTTTTGCGAGGCCCGCTTCTAGCCCAAGCGCCGCTGCGCCGCCGGCGAGGGATCCGGCGAAGAGATGACGGGCGGTGGAGCCGCCGGGCGCGGCGATGACATTGCGGGAACGCGTGGTAAGGCGCTGCGAATACTCAAGCTGGCGAAGCTCTCCGGAAAGCGAGATGGAGATGTTTGAATCCGAGCCGACGCCATACCGGCCGTGATGCTCCAGGAACAGCGGCGCATTGAAGATGCCGTCGCCGAGATTGGCTTCGGTGATGGGGCAGAGACCGGCAACGGCGCCGGTTTTTGCAAGCGCGCGGGTTTCATCCGGCGTCATGTGGGTGGCGTGGATCAGGCACCAGCGGCCGCTGACCGGCGCGTTGGCGAGGAGCCATTCGACGGGCGTTGCGCCGGACCAGGAGCGGCAGTCCTCGACCTCCTTCATCTGCTCGGCGATGTGGAGATGGATGGGGCCGTCGTCCATCATCGCGATGACGGAGGCGAGCTGCTCCGGCGTTGCCGCGCGCAGGCTGTGCGGCGCGACGCCGAGCCGGGCGCCCGGCAGATCGCGCGTGATCATGCGGCATCGGTCCAGCAGGCGCTCGTAGCTGTCCAGCGTGTTGATGAAGCGGCGCTGACCATCGATCGGGGCGGCGCCGCCAAAACCGGAATGGGCGTAAAAGACCGGCAGCAGGGTGAGGCCGATGCCGGTTTCGGCGCTGGCGGCGGCGATGCGCTCGGCCATCTCGGCGATGTCGGCGTAGGGGCGGCCGTCGGTGTCGTGGTGGAGGTAATGGAACTCGCCGACGCGGGTGAAGCCCGCCTCCAGCATTTCCATGTAAAGCGCGGCGGCAACCGCCTCGACATGCGCCGGCGTCATCGACAAGGCGAATTTGTACATGACGGTGCGCCAGCTCCAGAAGCTGTCGGCGGAGGGACCGCGAACCTCGGCAAGACCCGCCATCGCGCGCTGGAAGGCGTGGCTGTGCAGGTTCGGCATGCCGGGGATGAGAGGACCATGGCGCTGGTCTTGCGGAGCGGCGGGGGCGCCGATCTCGACGCTTGAAATTGCTCCGCCGTCGATGACGAGCCGGACATTGGTTTCCCAGCCGCTGGGCAGCAACGCCGATTGTGCGTGCACCGTTTGCATTCCGCGATCCTCCTGGCGCCCGTCAACGCGGGCTGGCCACCGGGCGATATTTCCACTTGACCGGCGAGCTTATGTATATACATGTACGGGAAATGGAAGCGGAAATTTTGAGGCGGGTGAGGTTTTGCCGGATCTTCAATCCAACATAGATCAGCCTACCCTCTGGCGGAACGCCCGGCTGGCGACGCTTGCCAAGGGGATGCCGGGTCTTGGCGTGATCGAGCAGGGCGCGATCATTACGCAAGGCGGCCGGTTCGTGTTTGCCGGCGCGCAAACCGATCTGCCGGCCCATGACGGCACGGTGATCGATCTTGAGGGGCGCTGGGTGACGCCGGGGCTGGTGGACTGCCATACCCATGTTGTGTTCGGCGGCAACCGGGCCCGCGAGTTCGAGATGCGCGCAAAGGGTGCGAGCTACGAAGACATAGCGCGGGCAGGCGGGGGCATTCTCTCGACCGTATTGGCGACGCGGGCGCTTTCGGTGGACGAATTGGTGGCGGCGAGCCTGCCGAGGCTGGACGCCTTGCTATCCGAAGGCGTGACGACGATCGAGGTCAAGTCCGGCTACGGACTTGAGGTTGAGGCGGAATTGAAGATGCTGCGGGCGGCACGCGCGCTTGCCGCAAAGCGGGCGGTGCGGGTGGCAACGAGCTACCTTGGCGCGCATGCGACACCCGCCGCGTATAAAGGGCGCAACGGCGATTTCATCACCGAGGTGGTGCTGCCGGGTCTAGCCCAAGCCCATGCCGAGGGGCTTGCCGACGCGGTGGACGGGTTTTGCGAGGGCATCGCTTTCTCGGCCAGCGAAATCGCCCGCGTGTTCGACGCGGCGAAGGCGCTTGGCCTGCCGGTGAAGCTGCACGCCGAGCAGCTTTCCGATCAAGGCGGGGCGAAGCTCGCGGCCTCCTACGGGGCGCTTTCGGCTGATCATCTGGAATACCTCAGCGACGAGGGCATCGCCGCCATGGCGGCGGCGGGCACCGTGGCCGTGATGCTGCCGGGCGCCTTCTACACGCTGCGGGAAACGCGCAAGCCGCCGATCGAGGCGCTGCGGGCGGCTGGCGTGCCGATGGCGCTTGCGACCGACTGCAACCCCGGAACGTCGCCGCTGACGTCGCTTCTTCTGACGATGAATATGGGGGCGACCCTGTTCGGCATGACTGTGGACGAGTGTTTGGCGGGCGTGACGCGGGAAGGCGCGCGGGCGCTTGGGATGCTTGGCGCCGCCGGCACGATCGAGCCCGGCAAGGCGGCCGACCTTGCGATCTGGGATATCGAGAGCCCGGCCGAACTTGTCTACCGGATCGGGTTCAACCCGCTTTTCGCCCGTGTCGCAGAAGGACACGCCACCTTTCGCGACCCGGCCGCCGTGCGCCACCTGGAGAGCCGTTCATGACCATCACCCTTCATCCCGGAACGGTTTCGCTTCAGGAGCTTGAGACGATCTATTGGACCGGCGAGGCCGCCCGGCTGGACAGGTCGTTCGACAAGGGCATCGAAAAGGCGGCGGCGCGGATTGCCGAGATCGCGGCCGGGAATGCTCCGGTTTACGGCATCAATACGGGCTTTGGAAAACTCGCTAGCATCAAGATCGACGCGGCGGACGTGGCGACGCTTCAGCGCAACCTGATCGTCTCGCATTGCTGCGGCGTTGGCGCGCCGCTGGCGGGCAACATCGTTCGCCTGATCATGGCGCTGAAGCTCATTTCGCTGGGGCGCGGCGCATCGGGCGTGCGGATCGAGGTCGTGCGGCTGATCGAGGCGATGCTGGACGCGGGCGTGACGCCGAGCATTCCGGAAAAGGGATCGGTGGGGGCGTCGGGCGATCTGGCGCCGCTTGCCCATCTGGCCGCCGTGATGATGGGGCATGGCGAGGCGGAGTTCGCGGGGGAGCGGCTGCCCGGCGGCGTGGCGCTGGCGAAGGCGGGCCTGAAACCCGTGGTGTTCGCGGCCAAAGAGGGGCTGGCGCTTATCAACGGCACGCAGGTTTCGACGGCGCTGGCGCTGGCCGGACTATTCCGGGCGCATCGCGCGGCCGCGACGGCGCTGGTGACGGGCGCGCTTTCGACCGATGCGGCGATGGGCTCGTCCGGCCCGTTCCATCCGGACATTCACACGCTGCGCGGCCATAAGGGCCAGATCGACGCAGCGGCGGCGCTGCGCCAGCTTCTGGACGGATCGGTGATCCGCCAAAGCCATATCGAGGGCGACGAGCGGGTGCAGGACCCCTATTGCATCCGCTGTCAGCCGCAAGTGGACGGGGCCTGCCTCGATCTCTTGCGTTCGGTTGGGCGGACGCTGGAAATCGAAGCCAATGCGGTGACGGACAATCCGCTGGTGCTTTCGGACAACTCGGTCGTTTCCGGCGGCAATTTTCACGCCGAGCCGGTGGCCTTCGCAGCGGACCAGATCGCGATCGCGGTGTGCGAAATCGGCGCAATCGCGCAGCGGCGGATCGCGCTTCTAGTGGACCCTGCCCTTTCCTACGGGCTGCCGGCCTTTCTGGCGAAGAAGCCGGGGCTGAATTCAGGCCTGATGATCGCGGAGGTGACGTCGGCGGCGCTGATGTCGGAAAACAAGCAGATGGCGTTTCCCGCGTCGGTGGATTCGACGCCTACGTCTGCCAATCAGGAAGACCATGTATCGATGGCCTGCCACGGCGCCCGCAGGCTGTTGCAGATGACCGACAATCTGTTCGCGATCGTTGGGATCGAAGCCTTGACCGCCGTTCAGGGCATCGAATTCAGGGCGCCGCTGACGACCAGCCCGCAGCTTCAGGCGGTGGCGGGCGTGCTTCGGGCGGCCGTGCCGACGCTGGACGAAGACCGCTACATGGCGGGCGACATCAAGGCGGCGAGCGATCTTGTGGCGGAAGGCGCGCTGATCGCGGCCGTTCCGGCGGGCCTCTTGCCGGCGCTCGGGGGCTGAGATGACGGTCGTTGAGGTTCGCCCGGGCTCCTCGCCCATCATTCTGGCGTTCCCGCATACGGGGACGGAAGTGCCCGCCGACATCAAGGCGCGGCTGAACGACAACGGCCGGCTGCTCGCCGATACGGACTGGCATATCCATCGGCTCTACGCGGGCCTTTTGGCGGATGCGACGACGGTACGGGCGACGTTTCATCGCTATGTGATCGATGCCAACCGCGATCCTGAGGGGGGGAGCCTTTATCCCGGACAGAACACTACCGGGCTGGTTCCGCTGACGGATTTCGATGGAACGCCGATCTGGGTTGCGGGCGAGGAGCCCTCGGGCGACGATGTGGCGGCGCGGATCGGCGGGTTTCATGCGCCGTATCATGCAGCGCTAGCTACGGAAATCGAGCGGGTGCGATCGATCCATGGGGTAGCTGTTCTCTATGATTGCCACTCGATCCGATCGCGCATTCCGTTTCTCTTTGATGGCGTGCTGCCCGATTTCAACATCGGCACCGACGGAGGCAAGACCTGCGATGCCGCGCTGGAGGCGGCGGTGGTGGAGCTTGCGGCAAAGGCGGCCGGCTATACCAGCGTGCTCAACGGGCGGTTCCGGGGCGGCTGGACGACGCGGCATTACGGGCGGCCGGAAACCGGCGTTCACGCCCTTCAGATGGAGTTGGCGCAGTCCACCCATCTGGCGCAAGAAATTCCACCCTTTTCCTACGACGGGACGAAAGCAGCGGCCCTTCGCCTTCACCTGCAACGCATTCTCGAACGGATCGAGGCCCTCGCGCCCGGCCTGAAACGATAGGGGACTTCGATGACAAATCCTCGGCACAACATTCGCGAAATCCGCGCCGCGCGCGGCACAGAACTGACGGCACGCAGCTGGATGACGGAAGCGCCGCTGCGCATGCTGATGAATAATCTCGATCCGGACGTGGCGGAAAACCCGAACGAACTGGTCGTTTACGGCGGCATCGGGCGCGCGGCCCGCACCTGGGCGGATTTCGACCAGATCGTCGCGACGCTGCGCACCCTGACCGAGGACGAGACGCTGGTCGTGCAGTCTGGCAAGCCGGTGGGCGTGTTTCGCACGCATAAGGATGCGCCGCGCGTCTTGATCGCCAACTCCAATCTGGTGCCGCATTGGGCGACCTGGGACCATTTCAACGAGCTGGATAAGAAGGGGCTGGCCATGTACGGCCAGATGACCGCCGGGTCATGGATCTATATCGGCACGCAAGGAATCGTGCAGGGAACCTACGAGACCTTCGTGGAGGCGGGACGCCAGCATTATGGCGGTAACCTGCGGGGCAAATGGGTGCTGACGGGCGGGCTGGGCGGCATGGGCGGGGCGCAGCCCTTGGCCGCCGTGATGGCGGGCGCGTGCTGCCTTGCGATCGAGTGCAACCCGGATTCCATCGATTTCCGCCTACGCACCCGCTATGTCGACGCCAAGGCCGAAACGCTGGACGAAGCGCTGGCGATGATCGAGCGCTGGACCAAGGCGGGCGAGGCCAAATCGGTTGGGTTGCTTGGCAATGCCGCCGAAATTCTACCCGAGTTGGTGCGCCGGGGCGTGCGGCCCGACATCGTTACGGACCAGACGTCGGCGCATGATCCGGTGAACGGCTATCTGCCCAAGGGCTGGACGATGGCCGAGTGGAAGGAAAAGCGCGAAATCGATCCCAAGGGCGTCGAGCGGGCCGCGCGGGCCTCCATGCGCGACCATGTGGAGGCGATGATCGCCTTCTGGAACGCGGGCGTGCCGACGCTGGACTATGGCAACAACATCCGTCAAGTGGCGCAAGACGAGGGCCTGGAAAACGCCTTCGCCTTCCCCGGCTTCGTGCCGGCTTATATCCGCCCGCTGTTTTGCCGGGGGATCGGCCCCTTCCGCTGGGCGGCGCTTTCGGGCGATCCGGAAGATATCTACCGCACCGACGCAAAGGTGAAGGAGATGACGCCGGGCAATGATCACTTGCACAACTGGCTGGACATGGCGCGCGAGCGCATCGCCTTCCAGGGATTGCCGGCGCGCATCTGCTGGGTGGGGCTCGGCGACCGCGAGCGGCTGGGCCTTGCGTTCAATGAAATGGTGCGGAAGGGAGAACTGAAAGCGCCGATCGTGATCGGCCGCGACCATTTGGACTCCGGCTCGGTGGCGTCTCCCAATCGTGAAACGGAAGCGATGAAGGACGGCTCAGACGCGGTGTCGGATTGGCCGCTGTTGAATGCGCTGCTGAACACCGCCTCGGGCGCGACCTGGGTGAGCCTGCATCACGGCGGCGTGGGTATGGGCTTCTCGCAGCATTCGGGCATGGTGATCTGCTGCGACGGCAGCGAGGACGCCGACCGGCGGATTGCCCGCGTGCTCTGGAACGACCCGGCGACGGGCGTGATGCGGCACGCGGATGCGGGCTACGAGATCGCGCTCGACTGCGCCCGCGAAAAGGGGTTGCGGTTGCCGGGTATTCTTGGGAACTGAGCGGTGCCGACACTCCTCAAAGCGGCCGGCTACACGCGAATGCCCTGGAAGAACGGCGGCGGCGAAACCGTGGAAATCGCCGTTTATCCCGGGGGGAGCGACCTTGCCGGCTTTGCCTGGCGGATCAGCATGGCGACGGTGGCGAGTGACGGGCCGTTTTCGGTGTTTCCCGGCATCGAGCGGACCCTTTCGCTGCTGGAGGGAAACGGCCTGACGCTCAACGTCG
Organism: Oharaeibacter sp.; assembly: GCA_051861205.1. Classification (GTDB taxonomy): domain Bacteria; phylum Pseudomonadota; class Alphaproteobacteria; order Rhizobiales; family Pleomorphomonadaceae; genus JBHYDC01. Next base: position 197,893 of record JBHYDC010000001.1, on the reverse strand, counting down.
CGGACGCTGGGCCGATCCTTCTGACGGGGGAGAGCGAGCCGCTGGCCTTCAGCGGGGAGGCGGCGACCTCGGCGACGCTGATCGACGGGCCGATCACCGATCTCAACGTGATGACGAGACGGGGGCGGTTCCGGCACGGGGTGAAGCGCGTGGAATGCGAGGGCGTTTCGACCGTCTTTGCCGGGGCCTGCGAGATGCTTTTGTTTTTCGACGGGGCTTTCGACGTGACGGTGGAGAACGAGCGCTATGCGGCCGACCGGCATGATGTGCTGGTCGGCCTTGACGCCCGTCATAGGGTTACGATTGCTTGCCAGAAGCCGACCAACCTCTATGTCATCTCGCTGTTTGCCGACTAGGACGCGCCGTTAGGCCGGGGTCTCGAAGGAGAAGAGATCCAGGCCCTCTGCGTCCTCTTGAAACGGGATTTGGGGGGCGTCCGCACCGCTGAAGCGCCGGAGGGCGGCGTGGACCATGCGGGACAGTTCGTCCGCTTGCGACGGGGTGCAAAACGCGCGGTTGAACTGGAAGCGGATGGTGAGGCCGTCCGGACGATCGTTGACGAACAACGTCAGATCGAATTCGCCGAGATCGATGTCGAGGTCGCTGACGCGTGCAAGGCAGTCGCCGAGGTGCCGTTCGATGGGCCGCTCGACGCCCATGGAAACCGACACGTTGAAGAGGCTGAGCGGCTGGCCGCCCTCCCCTCGCCTGTCGCCGGCCAGTCTGACAATCTCGTCATAAGGGAGCTTGGCGTTGGCGAGCGCCCGCTGTACGTCGCCATGGACCCTGACGGCGAGATCCGACGGGCGGTCTTCGGCGCGGGAGCGGATGCGCAGCGGCAGCGTGTTGACGAAGAAGCCGATGAGCGGTTCGACCAGCGGCGACGGCCGCTCGGTGACGGGAAAGCCGAGCACGATGTCGTCGATACCGATGCTGTTGCGGAAGGCCTCGGCGAGCGACGACAGGATCGCCGAGAAAAAGCTGATGTACGCCGCTTTGCAGGCCGCGGTCACTGCGTCGCGTTCGATCTCGCTGATTGTCAAATGCGTGGAGCTAAGGCCGGTCGCGCCGTCCGTGCCGCCGCCCATGGCGGGAAAGCGGGTGCGCAGGATGTCGTGGCGCTCGGCGATGATGGTCAGGCTTTGCTTCAGGAGGTCGAGGTCGATCGGGCCATCGATTTCGACGGCCATCGGGACGTTGTAGTGATGGCGGCCGGTGCCGAGCTGATCCATGAACCACATGCGGCGCTGAAGCGCGGAGACGGGCACGAGATAGCGCCGCCGGGCGTGGCCGGGCTCGATCGGCTGCGGGGCGGCCACCACCGACGCGGCGACTTTTTCGGCGAAGGAGGCAAGGCTTTTGGCGGACATGAGATCGCTAGGCGCGATGTCGCATCCAAGCTGGTCGCGCAGCCTGGATACGAGTTGGATGGCGACGAGCGAGGTGCCGCCGAGTTCCCAGAAGGTTTTCGACGGGTCGACCGTGTCGAGCCCGAGGTAATCTGCGGCGTGACCGGCAACGATGGCGGACACTTCGGCCGGGCTGGGCGTGCGCTTGGTGGATTTGGCGGGCGTGGCCGGATCGGCTTCGAGCGACAGGGCGGCTCCGGCGGTGCGGGGCGCGTTGCGGGCGGCGGGCCAGTAGTCCTTGCGGTTGAAGCGATAGCCGGGAAGGCCGGCTTCACCGCGGGCCGGGGGAACGACGGCGGCAAGGTTCAGCGGATAGCCGGCTTTCCAGAGGTGCCCAAGGCTTTCCATCAGTTGGACGTCGGCGCCGTGCTTGGTGCGCGATGTGAGCGTGGCGACGCGATCGGCGCGGCGCTGCCGAGCGCGCGGGGGTTTGAGGCGATCAGTTGCGCGAGTCCGGCGCCGGGGCCGATCTCCATGACGATCCGCGCGGTTGCACGGCTAAGGAGGCTATCGGCGGCATCGGCGAAAAGCACGGTTTGACGCAGGTGACGGCCCCAATAGGCGGGCGACAGGGTGCCGGCATCGACCGGCTGGCCGGTTACCGTGGAGTGGATCGGCAGGGCCGGGGCTTTAAAACTGAACTGCGCGGCAAAGGCTTCGAAGGCGCCGCGAATATCTTCCGTCATTTCGGAATGGAAGGCTTTTGAAACCGGCAGCCTTTTGAAGAACATCCGGCTTTTCCGGGCCCACTCCCGCAGCTCGTCGATGAGAGTGGCGGGGCCAGACAGGGTCAGAAGCTCGGCCGAATTGACGGCGGCGAGCGATAGGCCTTTGGCCTGCCAGTCCGCCAGATCGAAATCGGCGGAGGGGATGACGGTCGCCATGGCCCCGGCCGGCAGGGTTGCGCAGAGGCGGCCGCGCTCGGCAAGCAGCAGGAAGGCCTGCTCCTTCGGCATGACGCCGGCGAGCACGGCGGCGGCATATTCGCCGACGCTGTGCCCGATGAGGAGGCCCGGCTTGACGCCGACATGGGCGAGATAATCGGCGACGGCAAGCTGGACGGAGGCGGTGAGCGCCTGTTCCAGGCCAAGACCGGCGAGCGGGACGGGGTTTTGCCGGATATCCTGATCGACGAGGAGGGCTTGTATGTCGCGGCCGGTGACGCCTGCGAGCAGCGCGATGTTAGTCGTTAGGGCCGATTTGAGCGGACCTTCGGCGGCGAGAAGCGCGTCGATATCCGGCCATCCGAGCGTGCCTTGGCCGGGGAAGACGAAGGCGAGCACATCCGCGGACTGGATTTGGGCGGCGGGGGTGGGTTTCAGACTGTCGCTAAGGGCAAGCGGGGTATCGAGCGGGCCGGGGATGACGGCGAAGGCGCGCGCGGGCAAGGCCGGGCGGCGGGCGAGCCAGGATGTGGCGGCGGCGCTTAGGCCGACGTTCCAGCCGGAGAGAGCATCGGCGGTGTGACTTTCGACGGCGTCCGGATCCTTGGCGCTGAAGAGGGCGAGGCGGGGCCATGACACCGGGTTTGCCGCCGCCTCGGGAACGTCCGCGCCGGCGAGGACGACATGCGCATTGGTGCCGCCGATGCCGAAGGAGCTGACGCAGGCGATCCGGCGGGATCGATCAGGGCGCCACGCGGTGTCTTTCGTGGGGACGAAGAAGGGGCTGCCGTCAAAGGCGCAGGCGGGGTTCGGCGCGGTGAAATTGGCGAGCGGCGCGATGGCCTTATGCTTGATCGAGAGAACGGCTTTGATGAAGCCGGCAATGCCGGCGGCAGCGTCGAGGTGGCCGATGTTGGCCTTGACCGAGCCGATGGCGACCGAGCCGGGTTCACCGCCTTCGAACGCCTCGCAAAGCGCGCGAAACTCGATGGGATCGCCGAGCAAGGTGCCGGTGCCATGCGCTTCGAGCAGCCCGACTTCGGCCGGCGCGACGCTGGCATAGCGCAGGGCGGTTTTGACGACTTCGACCTGACCTTGAACGCTGGGCGCGGTGAAACCGGCCTTTTCCGAGCCGTCGTTGTTGATGAAGGAGCCGAGGACGACGGCGGCGATCGGATCGTTTTGCGCGCGCGCATCGTCAAGACGGCGCAGCACGAAGACGCCGACGTTCGGCCGGTCGCGCGAGCCGGCGAGGTGGGCAAGGCCGGCGTTTTCAAGCGCAATGTAGACCGCTTCGAGCAGGATGCGGTGCTGCGGGTTTAGGAAAACGGCATCGCGGGCGGTGAAGCCGAAGAAGGGCGCGTCGAAGGCTTTGTAGTCCGCAAGGACGCCGTGGCGGAAGACGGCGCCCGGATGGCTGAGCAGGTCTTCCTTGACGCCGGCCGCGCGAAGCTCCTCTTGCGAAAACGTCGTGATGGAATCGCGGCCGGCGAGGCTGTTTTGCCAGAAGGCATCGAGCGAATCCGCCAGGGGGAAACGGCCCGCCATGCCGATGACGGCGACGCCGAACTCGTCTTCGGCCGGTACGGATTCTAGATGCATTCCAGCCCCACTGCCTTATCAAGCTCCGCCATGATGGACGGGGTCAGCGCTTCGGCCTCGGCGAGCGCGGCGAGGTTGTCGGCAAGCTGGGCCTTGGAGGTGGCGCCGAGGATGACGGAGGTGACATCCGGGTTGCCGAGGCACCAGCAGATCGCAAGGCGCGCCATCGACAGGCCGGCGCCATCGGCAATGGCCTTGACGCGGAATAGCTTGTCGCGAACTGCCGGATCGGCGATGCGATCGCGCAGCCAATAGAATTCTTCGCCGCTTGCCCGGCCGGCAAGAGCGCCGTCGCCGAGATACTTGCCGCTGAGGACGCCGGAGCTGAGCGGGCTCCAGGTGACGAGGCCGAGGCCCTTGGTCTCGATCAGCGGGCGGAACATGTGCTCCACCTTGTAGCGGCGCAGAAGATTGTATTCCGGCTGTTCGAGGGCGGGCGCGTGCAAGCCCTGCTGCCGGGCATAGTCATGCGCTTCGAGAAGCTGAACCGCCGACCATTCCGACGTGCCCCAGTAAAGGGCGCGGCCGGAGCTGATGAGATGATCCATGGTCTCGACGACATCGGCGATGGCGGTGTCTGGATCGTGACGATGGCAGAGCGCCATATCGAAATGATCGAGACCAAGACTTTTGAGGGATTCGTCCATCGAGCCGAGGATATACTTGCGGTTCAGCGTTTCCCGCTGATTGACGCCGTCTCGACGACCGAAGAAGAATTTGGTGGAAACGCAATAGCTGGAGCGGCTGAGACCGAGTTTGCGCAGCGCGGCGCCGAGAACGAGTTCGGCTTTGCCGTCCTCGTAGCTATCGGCGGTGTCGAAGTAGTTGACACCTTGATCATAGGCGACCTTGACGAGATCGGCGGCCAGCCCCTCGTCCACCGAGGCGCCGAAGGTGGCCCAGGTTCCAAGGCTGAGGCGGCTGATCTTGAGACCGGTTGGGCCGAGTTTGCGATATTCCATTGCGGTTCTACCGTCCTTCGGGTTTGGCGGAGCGCCAGGCGCCGAGAAAGTCGAGCGTGGCGTCGAGATGGGGTGCGCCGAGATCCCGGTAGGCGAAGCCGAGCGCCGTCAGCGCCGTCAGCGTTGCGCTGGACGACCAGGCTTCGGCGGCAGGGGCGGCGCTTTCGTCTCCTGTGTTTTCAATGACAGAATACAAGGCGGAGGCGTTGGGGTTCTCACCGGTGCTTGCGGCCGCCCGAAGCTCGTCCCGCCAATCGGCAAGGGAGAGGCGGCGGATGGGCCTGCCGCGCCGGCGCAGCCGTTCGGAAAAGTCCTGAACCGAAATCTTTTGAGCGCCGTCGATGTGATAGGTCCGCCCGTTCGGCATGGCATTCACGACGAGATCGACAACGGCTTCAGCGGCGGCGTCGACGGGGGTGAGCTTGAATTGCCAGGGCTGGACGGGTTCGGCACCGAGATCGGCGACGGCGCGCACAACGCGGTAGACGAGATCGTCGGGATTGCAGACGCCGAGCGCGGCGTCGGCGGTGATCAGGCCGAGCCGGTAGATGGCGGACGGCAGATGCAGCACGGATGCCTGCTGGACCAGCCGCTCGGCCGCCCATTTGCTGAGAACATAGCCGTCGCTGTGACCGGGGGGCTCGCTCGGAGCCGGGTCGGTTTCCAGATAGGGGCGCAAGGCCGGTGCGCCGACGGGGAAGACCGAGAGCGAGGAGATGTGGTGGAACGCCTTGGTGCGGCCGAGGCCGGCGAAGGCGATCAGTTCCAGCGTGCCAAGGACGTTGGCGAGGCGAAGATCGGCGTAGGGCGCGAAGAAATTCACGCCTGCGCCGTTGTGGAGGATGGTGCCGCAACGGTGCGTGAGCGCTTCGAATGCGGCTTTGGGCAAGCCGAAGCGGGGCGCGGCGAGATCGCCGGCGATGATCTCAAGCCGGGCTTCGGCGTCCGGCGACCAGCGCGAGATTGCGCGGAGGGCATCGGTGACGCGCTGTTTGGCTGCGGCGTCGTCGGTGACGCGGACGAGGCAGACGACGCGGCCGGTGGTGCGACGAAGACATTCGGCGAGGAGGTAGCGGCCGACAAAGCCGGTTGCGCCGGTGAGCAGCAAATCGCCGGACGCTTCGATCATGCGGGCAGGATCGAAGGACAGTGTTGCCGGGAAAACGGCATCGGCTTTGGCCAGGAGGATATCGGGACGAGAGTCCCCAGGATCGGCAGCAGGCGCGCTCTCAGGGCTGGACCGGTTGTCCATGAAGTCCGCGAGCGCCCGGATGGTCGGGTGACGCAGGATATCGCTGACCTTGAGGCGAATGCCGGTGCGCTTTTCGATGAGGAAGACGACGCGTGTTGCGAGCAGGGAATGCCCGCCGAGGGCGAAGAAATCGTCGTCGATGCCGATGCGGTCCTGCTTCAGGGCCTCCTGCCAGATGGCGGCAAGAAGTGTTTCGGTCTCGCTCGTCGGCGCCGCGAAGGCCCGCGTGCGGTTTTGCGCGGCCGTGTCTGGAGCGGGAAGGAGGGCGCGGTTCAGCTTGCCGTTGCTGGTGACAGGGATTTCGGCGATGCCGATCATGAAAGCCGGAACCATGTAATCGGGAAGGAGCCCCCGGAGCGCGGCCCGATCGGCTTGCGGATCGACGGTCCGATCGGGGGCGACGACGACATAGGCGACGAGCCTTGCCTCTCCGCGCTCGTCACGGTCCGCGATCGCCACGGCATCGCGGATTGAGGGCTGCTGTCGCAGGACCCCTTCGATCTCGCCAAGCTCGATGCGATGGCCGCGGATCTTCACCTGATCGTCGGTGCGGCCGAGATACTCGATCGTGCCGTCGGGCAGATAACGGGCGATGTCGCCAGTACGATAAAGGCGGGTGACCGGTGGTCCGAAGGGATTGGGAACGAAGCGTTCCGCCGTCATGGCGGGGCGCTGTACATAGCCGCGCGCCAGACCCTTGCCGCCGATGTAGATTTCGCCGGGACGGCCGTGTCCGACGCGTTCGAGATTGTGGTCGAGGATGTAGATGGCCGTGTTGGCGATGGGTTTGCCGATGGGCATCGAGCACGATGCAGCCGACGACGGTTTCGGTGGGCCCGCATTCGTTGAAGATTTTGCAGAAGTTGGTTTCCAGCCAGGGCCGAACGACGTCGTTGGTCAGGTCTTCGCCGCCGACGACGAAGGTGACGAGGCGGTCCTCGGCGGGCGTTGCCGAGAACACGGGGGTCAGGGCTTTGAGGTGCGAGGGCGTCATTTTGAGAAGCAGGTGCGTGCCGCCATAGGACGACAGAACGTCTTGCAAATCGGCGATTTCGGCGCCCGGCGGCATCAAGAGCACCGATCCGCCGGCGATGAGGGGGGAGGAGCAGGCTCGTTACCGTCAGATCGAAGACGAGCGGGGAGTGCACGATGATGCGGGTGTCCGGGCCGATGGCGTAGGCCTCGCGCGCCCAGAAGAGATAGTTGGTCAGCCCTTCATGCGTGACGAGGACGCCCTTGGGACGGCCCGTGGAGCCTGGCGTATAGGGGCAATAGGCGGTCTGCGAGGGGTTGGACGAAGGGATAGGCGACAGTACGTCCGGCGCATCCGGCTCGCCGAAAAGGCCGTCGAGCGGGATGACCGCGATGCCGTCCGGGAGGGCGGGAGCGAAGCGGGAGAGGGTGAGCACGGTTTGGCACGCAGCTTCGGCGAGGACGAAGGCGATGCGGTCGGCCGGGTGGGCGGGGTCGAGCGGCAGGTAGGCGCCGCCTGCTTGCAAGACGCCAAGGAGACCCGCGACCATCTCCGGGCACCGGTCGAGATAGAGGCCGACGACCGCGTCGGGCGCGAGCCCAGCGGCGCGCAGCCGGTGCGCGAGGCGGCGGGATGCGATGGCGAGCGCGGAGGGCAAGGCGCGGATGTAAAGGTCGATTTCCGAAGCGGGATAGTGATCCGGGCGGAAGACAAAATCGATGGCAAGCGCATCGACTGTGCGGCGGACGAGGATGAAAAGGCCCGGCGTTGCAGGATCCGGCTCCGGCTTTAGCCGGCCGTGCAAGGGCTCGAAGGCGATAACGACATCGGCAATCGGATCGGACGCAGCGGAGAGGCCGAGGGCGGCGGCCATCTCGTCGTAGCTCAGGTCCTGTGCGGCATAAGCGGCGGCGAGAGCGGCGCGGAGACCTTCGAGAAGCGAGGCGCCGGAGGTGCTGGGGGCGATGTTCGTGACGCTGGGAAGGACGGCGCGGGCGTCGGGGTGAGCGCCCGGCGCGAGGCGTTTCGGGCTGCCGAGGCAACAGGCGGGCGCCTCCGTGCCGCACCGCATGACGAGCAGGGTCGCGGCTTGGAGGAGGACGTAGATCAGGGTGTCGGAGCCGCGCGCGATCGCGTCCGCCTGCTTCGTCAAGCCGGCTTCGATGAGGCCGGACCGGGTGGCGAAGGGCTGGGCGGGGCCGGGGCGCGATGCCAGACGGCGCTGGGTGATGCGTTTTTCGGCGGACCGGTAGGCCGCGCGATGGAGTTCCCAAGCGAGATAGGGCGGCGAGAGACCGCTCTCGATTTTTGCCGGCGACGTCATGATGTCATTTCCATTATCGCGCCGGGCCGCCCCTGGAGCGGAGCCGCCGCAGGCCGTCGGCGCGGGTTGCACCCCGTTCGGTGAGTGCGTTCGTTTCGGATTGAGGGGCGGATTTTTCCGTGCTCATGGCCTCGGCCAGATTGATGATCTTGGGAAACCGGAAGAAATCCGTCAGATCGGGAACAGCGACACCGCGACCCGCGAGAAAATCGCGGACCTTGACGATCAGCAGCGAATTGCCGCCGACGTCGAAGAAATTCTCGTCGATCCCGACCGCGTCGAGGCGCAGCACCTGTTTCCAGATGCCGACGAGCAGGGCTTCGAGCGGGGTTCGGGGGGCAAGGATAGTGCCGGGGGCGGTGCGTGTGTGGCCGGGCGCGGGCAGCGCGTCGCGGTCAAGCTTGCCGTTTGGGGTGAGCGGCAAGCGGTCGAGGGCGACGAAGGCGGAGGGCACCATGTAATCGGGCAGGAAGGCGTGCGCGGCCTGCCGGATCGCAGCGATGTCGAGCGTGGTGCCGAGGGCGACGACGAGATAAGCGACGAGGCGGTTGTCGCCGTCGTCGTCTTTCTTGGCGAGCACGGCGACGTCGCGGATGCCGGGCAGCGGGCGCAGCGCGGCCTCGATCTCGCCGGGTTCGATGCGAAAACCGCGCACCTTGATCTGATGGTCGATGCGGCCGAGGAATTCGATGTCGCCGTCCGGCCGGTAGCGGGCAAGGTCGCCGGTGCGGTAGAGCCTCTCGCCGGTGCCGAAGGGGCTGGGGACAAAGCGTTCGGCGGTGAGGCCGGGGCGGCTCAGATAGCCGCGCGCGACGCCCGCGCCGCCGACGTAAAGCTCGGCGGCGACGCCGACCGGGACCGGGTTCATCGCCTCATCGAGAAGGTAGATCGCCGCGTTGGCGATGGGACGGCCGATGCCGATATGGGCGGGATCGGCGATGTCGCCAAAGCTGGCGCAGACCGTTGTTTCGGTGGGGCCATAGGCGTTGACCATGCGGCGGCCAAGGTACCAGGCCGCAGCGGTGGCCGGAGCGCAGGCTTCGCCGGCGACGATCAACGTCCTTAGGTCCTTGAAGCTCCGGTCGTCGAGGGCGGGCAGGAGCGAGGGCGGCAGCGTGGCGATGGTGATGCGGTTTTCCAGCATCGTGCGGCTGATCAGATCGGCGCTGTCGATGCGGGGGAGAAGATGCAGGCTGGCGCCGGCCGCCAGAGCCATGGCGATTTCCCAGATCGAAGCATCGAAACCGAGCCGGGCGAACTGGAGAATATGATCGGTTTCGCCGACCTCGAAGGCGACGCGCAGCATTTCGGCGAGATTGGCGAGGCCGCGATGTTCCACGAGCACGCCCTTGGGCTTGCCGGTGGAGCCCGACGTGAAGATGACATAGGCGAGATTATGCGGGTGCAGCTTCACACTAACCGGGCCGGGGGACAGCGCGGCGAGGGTGTTTGCGTCGCCGTCGACGCTGACGATGCGACCGTTCCAGCCGGAAACGCTGGCGGTGAGGCGGTCTTGTGTGACGAGGACCGCGATGCCGGTGTCGTTCAGGATGAACTCCAACCGGTCGCGGGGATGCTCGGGATCAAGCGGCACGTAGGCGCCGCCGGATTTTAGAACGGCAAGGACGGTGACGATCATCTCGACTGAGCGGTCAAGCAGGATGCCGACCAGCATATCCGGGCCGACGCCGAGCACCGCAAGGTGGCGGGCGAGGCGGTTTGTGCGCTGATCAAGCTCGCGGTAGGTGAGGCGCTCTTCGGCAAGCTCGACGGCAAGGTGATCGGGCGCGCGGGCTGCCTCGGAGGCGAAAATCTCGTGAAGAAAAAGGCCGGATCTGCGCGCTGGATTACTGGGCGTTTCTGTCCAATGTCTCATCATATGCATGGCTGAAACCTCAGTGAGACGGCGCAATCACTTGAAGCTTCATGGCCCGCTGCAAGCTTGCCGGGCGCATGTCGTTCCTGCTTTGGTCGATCCATGCCAAGCACTTCTCGCGCGTGTCGGGGGTGCCGACGCTGCGCCATCCGGCCGGCAGGGGCTTGGCGCTGGCCCAGATCGAGTATTGTTTCTCGTCGTTGATCACGACCAGATAGGAATCGCTTGCGTCCGGCACAACACTGCGCGGCCGTTTGTTAATGAACTCAACTTTTCTCTATCGAGCGGAGACAAAACCTAGAAGCAAAACCAAAATGCTTGTTGGGCCGTACAAGAAAACAGAAAATACAGGCGCTTAAGTATAGTTTTTTTAATGAGAATATGAGTGGTATTTCTTCGCTCTTGTGCTATAATATTTATTTGCACAGGATTTTTTAATACATACCCCTAGCGGGGTACGCTGCGTGACATAGCGGTTGTACCGGGCCCCAATCCTTACGAGGACTAGGCTATGCGTCAGGGTAAAGATGCGAGCGGGACGGACGAACGGCGCCGCGAGAAGGGCGAGAGGTTGCGGCTTCGCGGGGCGCGGGACCGATGGGGCGAGCGGGCGCAACGGCGGTCAGCATGGTTCATACCCCCTTGGGGTTATACCCCCCGAGGCCGCTTTTGATAATGAAGACTGTTACATGAGGGGTATGCGATTACAGTTTCTTAACTGTTGATCGGGCGGGAAAAGCGTGAAAACCGCGCAAAGCAGGTTCAGTGAAAAGACGGGTTGATCATCGCGCCATGAGTATGATCGGCTACACCAAACCTTGGTGTGCCGTGTCGGGACAGTGCGTCGATCTCAGTCTGTCGTGCGGGGAAACCATCAAGGCGGTTTCCGTTGTGCGCCTGGACGTTCCGACGCCCTATGAGACCGATTGGCTCGTAACGGCCCTGCCTCCGGCGCCAGAGCATCGAAGCTTCGAAGCTTCGATCAGGGCTCGCATCTTCTCATTCGGCAGATCGACACAGCGACGGCCGGCGCCCTCTCCAGTATCGGATTTGAGCTCTATCTCACGCAGAACGATGGGATTCGGACGCTTCTTGACCTTGGCGGCCTTGCAGTTGAGCTTTTGGCAAGCCGGGTTGTTCTGGGTGCATCTGGCGAATTGAACGATACCGGGATAGATCTACCGGCGAAAACTTGGCTTGACCTGCGCGTGGACTTTGAACCCGGTTCCGTTGCGGTCTCGTTCCGCTCGCAGGACCCGCCGGTACCGTTCGAGGGGCGATGCCGCCTTGAGTTCAAGCCGGCGCTATCGGCCGGCGACATTCTGTTTGGAACCGACGCCGCAAAGTCGCAACGCTGCCTGAATGCGCGCTACGCGCGGATCAGTATCGTGACCGACAAGGGCAAATTCGCGTGGAGCTTCCCGGCGCTGCTGCCGGATGGGCCGATCGCTTCGACGGGCGGATCGGTGACGCTTTTTCTGGAAGCGGTCAACCTGCCAACCTTCTGCGTGACGTCGGCGCGGTGGGACGGTTCGACCTTCGATCCCCGGCTTGCGTCCTCGCATTACGATGCCGTGCATTGCCACGACGACGATATGGGCGCGCTCGGTTGGCCCGCTTCCTTTCACGTCGATGTTCCGGCAGATGCGCCGTCCGGCATTTATGCCTTCGAGGTGCGATCGCCGGGAGGCGCCGAGCAGATCGTATTTTTTGTCGCGAATGCGGCGCCGGTCAACACGTTGGTCTTCGTAGTGCCGACGGCAACTTATCTCGCCTATGCCGACGAACTTCTTCCACCGCATCTCTATGAATGGAAATGCGAGGATCGCGGGCACCGGCTTGCCGCCGACAACGGGTTCAAGTCGCTTTACGATTATCATTCGGATCTGTCGGTCGTTTCGATCTGCTCTTACGAGAGACCGAAGGCGACACTGAGGGCGGACTATCGCTATCCGCTTGGCGACTGCCCGCATAACCTGCCGGTGGACCTGCATTTCCTGCGCTTTTGCTGGACGCATCGGATCGGGATCGACGTGATCACCGATCATGACCTTCATGCGCGGGGCGGATTGGCGCTGCACGGCTATCGAGCGGTTCTGACCGGCAGTCATCCGGAGTATCTGTCCACCGAGATGGAGAGCGCATACCGCGCGTTTGCTGCCAGCGGGGGCAGCCTGCTCTACCTCGACGGCAACGGCTTTGCCGGAACGGTGGCCTTCAAAGACGACCTGATGGAGCTGCGCCGGTCGCCGCTGGAAGCGGGCCGCACCTGGGACGGCCCGATCGGCGAACAGTCGTTTGCGATCAACAACGAGCCGGGCGGCTATCTGCGCGGGCGCGGGCGGGGCGAGTTCAGCCTGATCGGCGTTGCGATCTCCTTGATGGGTTTCGACGCGGGGCGGCCGTTCACGCGGACGGACGAGGGCCGCGATCCCCGCCACGCTTAGTTATTCGAAGGAGTTGAGGGCGAAACCTTCGGCGACGAGGGTATCGTGCTCGGCGCGGCTGCCTCCTACGAGGTGGATGCGACGGACGCGAGGCTTGGAACCTCGCCGGATACCGCTGTGGTCGCGCGGGCGACGGGCTTTTCGGACAGCTTCTTTCACGATCCGTCGCGCTGGTATGCGGGCGGCGCGGCCGAGATGCGGGGGCGGCGGTGCGCCGAAATGACGGTGCGAACTCTCACTTCGGGCGGTCTCATCTTTTCAGCAAGCTCCGTGGGGTAGCTCGGCGCCCTCCCCGCCGGGAGCGGCATGAACGACGTCGGACGGATCACGCTCAATCTCATCCGCAAAGTTTCGGGACAACCCGGAAGCCGAGAGTAAAAAAAACCAAAATACAATCAGGGGATTATCATGATCAAAGAAATCACTTTGGCCTTGTCGATCGTTGCCAGTTCGCTTGGCGTGGCGCAGGCTGAAACGGTGAAGCTTGGGCTTCAGCCGTGGCTTGGATACGGCCCGCTCTGGGTTGCCGAGCAGAAGGGCTTCTTCAAGAAGCATAATGTCGATGTTGAACTGACGACGTTCAACTGGGACCAGGAAATGACCGCGGCGGTTGCCAGCGGCAATCTTCATGTCATCGCGGCCGCAACCAACGGCATCATCACCAACTACAATCAGGGTGTCGATCAGAAGGGCTTTCTGATCATGGACATGTCGTTTGAAGCCGATGCGCTGATCACCGGCAACGGCATCGGTTCGATCGCCGAACTGAAGGGCAAGAAGGTGGCGTTCGAGTCGGGCAGCACGAGCGACCTGCTGCTCAATTACGCCCTGAAGCAGAACAACATGGCGATCACGGACGTGGAGCATGTGCCGATGGGCGCATCCGAGGCCGGCCTTGCGCTGATCGCCGGACGGGTGGACGCTGCGGTGACCTATGAGCCGTATATCTCGGCGGCGCTTTCTAAGGGCGGCGACTACAAGCTGCTCTACACGGCTGCCGAAAAGCCCGGCCTGATTGCGGACATGCTGTCGGCCTCTTCCGAATGGATCAAAGCCAATCCGCAGGACGTGCAAGGCATGATCCGCGCGTGGGATGATGCGATCAACTTCATTCGCGCCAATCCTGATGAAGGCAAAGCCATCATCGCCAAGGCTGTCGGTAGCCCGATGGAAGAGTTCGAGCCCGCCTTCAAGGGCGTGCGCCTCTACAACATTCAGGAAAACGTCGAAGCGCTGAAGGGCGAGTTCCAGCAGTCGCTTCAGACGGTTGGCGAGATCCTCACGGCCACCAACCCGGACAAGATCAAGACGAACCCGGATCCGGCGGAATTGCTGGCTTTGGACAACCTCAACACAGTCGTCTCAAACCCGTGAAGGGGTGGCCGGCAGCGGCGATCGCGCCGCTGCCGGCCCGCCTTCCCAAGTGTCATGGAGAGTTCGTCGATGGCGTTACAACCACGAACGGGGCCCGTGCCCCGCAAGGGAAAAGGGCTCTTCATGCTACGGCAAGAAATTCCCGAGGGCATTTTCACGATCGCCGGTTTTGCCCTTCCCGCCATGTTGCTGTTTGCCTGGTGGCTGGTCACGGAACTCGAACTGGTGAGGCCGCTGTTTCTGCCGAGCCCGCTCAGCGTGCTTACCGAAGGCTGGCGGCAGTTGACGGAAGGAATTCTGATCGGCGACGCCGCCGTCAGCACCTATCGCATCATGATCGGCTGGCTGGCGGCGACGGTGATCGCCGTGCCGATCGGCATCTTGATGGGCAACTACCGTCTGATCGAGGGTCTCTTCGAGCCGCTGATCTCGACGGTGCGATACATGCCGGTGGTGGCGCTCATCCCGCTTTCCATTCTTTGGGCGGGCATCGGCGACGCGCAGAAAATTCTGATCCTGTTCATCGGGACGTTTTTTTCAGCAGGCGCTGATGATCATGGACAACGTCAAGAACATCGACATCAATCTGATCCGCGCCGGGCAGACGCTGGGCTTCAGCAACAACGAAATTCTGCGCCGGATCATCTTGCCAGCCTCGCTTCCGGGCATCTGGGATACCTTCCGCATCACGATCGGGTGGACCTGGACGTATCTGGTCGTCGCCGAACTTGTTGCCGCAAATGCCGGTCTTGGCCGGCGCATCATGGACGCGCAGCGCTATCTTTCCACCGATACGATCCTGTTCGGAACTCTGTTCATCGGCGTTCTCGGCCTGTTGACCGACTATCTGTTCAAGCGCTTCGGCAAATCCTTCTTTAGCTGGAGCAGCCAAACCCGATGAACGCGATGCCTTCAGAACCCATTCGAAACGCGACGATTTCCATCGTCGATATCGGCAAGAGCTTCGCCGTTTCCGGTGAAATCATGGTGGCGATCGAGAAGATCAATCTCGATATCCATAAGAACGAGTTCGTCTCGATCGTAGGCACGTCCGGCTGCGGGAAATCGACACTGCAGAACATGGTCGGCGGACTGGCCGAGCCGACCTCGGGCGAGATCCGGATCAACGGCGTGCCGGTGCAAGGGCCGGGGCGCGACCGGGGCTTCGTGTTTCAGACCTACAGCCTTTTCGAGTGGATGGCGGTTGAGGGAAACATCCTTTCGCGCTGGAAAAGAGCAGCTTCTCCAAGGCTGAGAAGACCGAACTCGTGGCCCATTTCGTGCGCGCCGTGGGGCTGTCGGGGTTTGAAAACGCCCATCCCAAGCAGCTTTCGGGCGGCATGCGGCAGCGCGTGGCGATCGCGCGGGCGCTGGTCTACAAGCCGTCCATCCTGTTGATGGACGAACCCTTCGGCGCGCTCGACGCGCAGACCCGCGGCATGATGCAGGAGCTGCTTCTGAAGATCTGGGAGGATCACCGCGTCACCGTGCTGTTCGTGACCCACGATGTGGACGAGGCCATTTTCCTGGCGGACCGCGTGATCGTGCTCGCCAGTCGCCCTGGGCGCGTGAAGAAGGACATCCCGATCCATCTCGATCGCCCGCGCTCCTACGAGGTCCCGACGGACCCGCAGTTCGCCTCCTATAAGCGCGAAATCCTGTCCGATATTCGCGACGAGACGCTCAAGGTCATGGCGATGGAACGCGCCTGACCTGCCCCACCCTGCCGGCGCGCCGGCGGGGCTCACCATCAAATTTCTGAGAGGTACCGTGGACATGGCGAACCATATCAAGCTTCACAACCTTAGCGTGCTTTTGCAGGAAGAGCGCAATCAACTTCTGCTGCGCACTGAGAACGACCTTTCGTTCTTCCTCGCACGGATTCCGCCGATCATCGAAGCCGTGCGGACCAAAGGCGATGCGGCTCTTGCCGCCTTCGCCCGCGATCTGGACAAGGCCGACGTCGGTATCGATGAGATCGCGGCAACGGAGAAGGACTTCGATGAGGCGTTCACGTTGATCAGCCCGGACCTGTTGGCGACGCTCGAATATGCCGCCGACAACGTGCGCCGCTTCCACCAAGCGCAAATGCCCGGCGAGATGTGGATGAAGGAAATCCGCCCCGGCGTGATCGTGGGCGAGCGCTATACCGCCATCGAAAGCGTGGCGCTCTATTCGCCGCGCGGGAAGGGCTCGTTTCCTTCCGTGACGCTGATGACGGCGATACCGGCCGTGGTGGCCGGCGTTGAAAAGCCGATCGTGCTGACCCCGCCCGGACCCGACGGAAAAGTGGACCCGGCGACATTGGTGGCCGCAAGGCTGGCGGGGGTTTCGCGCGTTTACAAGGTGGGCGGCGCGCAGGCGGTGGCGGCCGCCGCCTATGGCACGGAAACGATACCCCGCTGCGTGCAGATCGAAGGGCCGGGCAGCCCCTGGTTCGTGGCGGCCAAGCGGCTCTTGGAGGGGCGCATCTATTCGCGGCTTCCCGCCGGCCCGAGCGAAGGCATTATTCTGGCCGATGAGACGACCGATCCCTATCTTGCCGCGCTGGACCTTCTGATCGAAGCGGAGCATGGCACGGACAGCTCGTCTTTCCTGGTGACGTGGTCGCGTGCGATGGCGGACGCTGTTATCGCGGCCATACCGCAGTTCTGGGAAAAGATGAGCGATCGGCGCGCGGACTTCTCGCGCTCGGTGCTGGGCGGCAACACCGGCGGGGTTATCCTGACAAGCTCGCCCGAAGAGGGCTACGCCTTCATCAACGATTACGCGCCGGAGCATTTGCAGATTCTTTCGCGCGCGCCGTTCGATCACCTCAGCCATATCCGTAATGCTTCGGAGATCTTGTTCGGCGAGTATGCGCCGGGATCGATGGCCAACTATCTCATGGGGCCGAACTGCGTGCTGCCGACCGCCGGCGCGGCGCGCGTTCACTCGCCGCTTGGCGTGCGGGACTTTATGAAGAGCACATCGCTTGGCCATGTGACCGCGAAGGGCTATGCCGAAATAGCGCCGCACACACAGCGCTTTGCAAGCTATGAGGGCTTTGATGCCCATGAGAATGCGGTTTCGGACATGCGGAAATTCCGCGTCCTTTGAAGAGGTCTGGTGAGCGGTGATTTCGTTGAGACAGCATCGCCCCGATGGCTGTCAGGGCGTTTGATCACGGGAGCGGGGCGGGACCGGGGAAACGGGTCCCGCCCCGCTCGCGCTTATTGAGCCGCGTATTTGCGGGCGAGTTCGTCGATTGCGTCGACGTTGGGGCCGGAGCTGCTGGCCGGATCGAACTCGGACGCGAGCCATGCGTCGACGATGGATTTGGCCAGTTCCGGACCGATGACGCGAGCGCCCATGGTGATGATCTGAGCGTTGTTGCTCTTGGCTGCGCGCTCGGCCGAATAGGTGTCGTGGGTGAGCGCGGCCCGGATGCCGGGGATCTTGTTGGCGGAAATGCAAACGCCGATGCCGGTACCGCAGAAAAGGATTCCGCGTTCGTAGCGGCCGTCGGTGATGGCGAGAGCCACGCGCTCGGAGGTGGTGGCGTATCGCTCGGCGCTTTCCGCTGGCAGGGCGCTGAGGTCTTCGACGGTAAGATCGGACCGCTTGGCGAGGTGGTCGGCAATGACCTTGAGCAGCGGCTGGCCGGCGCTGTCGCCGCCAAGAACGATCTTCATCGCAGATTTCTCCTCATGGAATTTCGTAGGTGTGGTTAGGGGCGTGTGGCCCGCTCGGTCCACATATGGGCGGCAAACCCAGGTTCGCGCAAGATGGCAGCGGCGCGGCTGACGATGCGATCCGATTGGCGTTATGCTGATTGAAAACCGATCGTTCCGGAGGATGCGCCTTGAAGACGAAAAAGCTGATCAACGACCCCAATCGGATCATCGAGGAAATGCTGGAGGGCTATGTCGCGGCCTATCCCCGGCACATCCGGCAGGTGCCCGGCAGCCCGCGCGCGGTGGTGGCGATGGACGGCCCGAGGGCTGGCAAGGTGGGGCTGGTGATCGGCGGCGGCTCCGGCCACGAACCGACGTTTCTGGGCTTTGTGGGCCGGGGGCTCGCGGATGCCTGCGCCGTCGGCAACGTGTTCGCCTCGCCGCCGCCCGATCCTATCTTGGACTGCGCGCGGGCGGCGAGCGGCGGGGCCGGCGTGCTCTTCATGTATGGCAACTATAGCGGCGACGTGATGAACTTCGACATGGCGGCCGAAATGGCGGCGATGGAAGACATCGAGGTTCGCACCGTGCTGACGACGGACGACGTGGCTTCGGCGCCGCTTCAGCGCAAGGAAACCCGGCGCGGGGTGGCGGGCAATGTGTTCATCTTCAAAGCGGCCGGCGCGGCCTGCGATCTGATGTGGCCGCTCGACCGGTGCGAGGCTGCGGCGCAGAAGGCGAACGACCACACGTTCACCATGGGCGTGGCGCTTTCGCCCTGCTCGATGCCGCATACGCGGCGGCCGAATTTCGAGATCGGCGAGGAGGACATGGAGCTTGGAATGGGCATCCACGGCGAACCCGGCATCGAGCGCGGGCCGCTTTTGAGCGCCGACGCGGTGACGGACATGATGATGGACAAGATCTTCGCGGAGCTGCCGTCCGGGCGGGGCGACCGTGTGGCAGTGCTCGTCAATTCGCTGGGATCGACGCCGCTCATGGAGCTTCACCTTCTGAACCGGCGCGTGCATCAGCGGCTTGGCGAGCGTGGCATCGGCGTGCATCAAACGCTGGTGGGGCATTACTGCACGTCGCTGGAAATGGCGGGTGCATCGATCACGGTGATGGCGCTGGACGGAGAGTTGACCGCGCTTCTCGACCATCCCTGCGATTGCGCGAATTTCCGGACAGTGTGAGCAAGCAACATGAGCGAGATGACGACGAAAGAGGTGATCGGCCTGTTCGAGGCCCTGCACAGCGCTATCGAGGCGGACAAGGATCGGCTTTCAGCGCTGGACGGCGCGATCGGCGATGCGGACCATGGGATCACGATGGCGCTGGGGTTTGCAGCGGTGATGGCGGCGCTGAGCGGCGTGGACGCGGACACCGCGAGCCCGGCCGATGTGTTCAACGCAGCGGCCAAATCCTTTCTGAATGCGGTGGGGGCGTCGGCCGGACCGCTCTACGCGACGGCGTTCATGCGGGCGGGCGCGGCGGTGAAGGGCCGGGCGATGCTGGACCGGGACGCCGTGGTGGATATCGTCTCGGCGATGGCGAAGGGGATCGCCGACCGGGGCAAGGCGGCGCCCGGTGAGAAAACCATGCTGGACGCCTGGGCGCCGGCCGCGGACGCGATGACGGCGGCGCGAGATCGGGGGGCGGACCTTCGCGCGTGCCTTGAGGCCGGGGCAGCGGCTGCTGAGGCAGGCGCGGAGGCGACGAAGGCGATGCTGGCGACAAAGGGTCGCGCCGCGCGGCTGGGCGAGCGCTCGCTCGGGCATATGGATCCGGGAGCCGCTTCGGCGGCTGTGATCTTGCGGGTGATGGCGGATTTTTGGGGGTGACGGGGCAAGGGATGCGACGCGCGGCCGTTCGGATGGGGCGCTGCGCTGGGTGAAACCTTCTCCCCTTGTGGGGTCGCGGAGTGACGGGCCAAGTGGCCCAAGAGGGCCGGATGAGCCGCGATCATCTGCTGGCCGAGGTGGTAGCCCGCGCTTTTGCGGACTTCGCCAGCCATTTGGATGCGCGGCCGCCTCAAGGCGACCCCTATGGCGACCTCCAGGAAATCGGCAAAGCCTATCTTTCCTACGCAGCGGCGCACCCGCTCAACTATCGGCTGATGTTCGGTACGCCCCTGCCCGACCCCGACAAGCACACGCAGATGATGCGGAAGGCGCGCCATGCCTTCGGGGTGTTGCGCGATGCCATATCGCAGCTTCCCGTGCCGGACGGTCAGGCCCGCGGCCCTTCGCCTGATGCGGACGCGCTTTATGTGTGGAGCAAGATGCACGGCCTTGCGAGCATCATGCAGTCGGGCGCGATCACAACACTTTCGCTGCCGCCGGGCATGATCGCCGATCTGCAGAGCCACGCCTTCGCGCGTCTGCACGCGGCGCTGACGGGCGATGTGCCGGCCGAAGCGCTCCAAACTTGGCCGGAAAGCATGATGCAGGAACTGGCTGAATGACTGCATCATGCAGCATGTGAAAGACTGGGATGGTCGGGGCGAACGGGTTTGAAGAATTTTTCCGTCTGTGCAATATCGTTCGCGTCATTTGGACCGGAATCGATCTATGTGCCCGCAGGCGGCGACTACCTGTGACTTTACGCGCCGTCTGTGCGGGAGTGTGCAACGATGAGTTTCAGCCTGTCTTTCAACACAAATCCGCTCGTCAACCGCTTCGCGGAGCCCGAAGAGCTAATCCAGGTGCTGGGACGGGATATCGGGATCGGCCGGGTGCAACTGACCCACGAGTTCGTCAACCCGTCCTGGCCGGCCGCGACGCTGGCGCCGATCGTAAGCCGGATGGCGGCAAGCATGGCGGCGGAGCGGGTGGCGGTGACCTCGATGATGACGGGGCCGTATGGGCGGCTCAATCATTTCGGGCATCCGAACCCGGATGTGCGGGCTTATTACGTGCGATGGTTCAAGACGCTGTCGGATGTAGCGGCCGATCTCGGTTGCCCGTCGGTGGGCACGCAATATGCCATTTTGACCTATGCCGATTACGACGATCCGGCGCGGCGCGATGCGATCATGCAGATCGCACTCGATTGCTGGCGGGACGTGGCGGAGCATGCGGCTAAGCGTGGGCTATCGTTCTTGTTCTGGGAGCCGATGTCGGTGGGCAGGGAGATCGGCCACACGATAAAGGACTGCGCCAGATTGCAGGACTGGATCGATGCGGCGGACCTGCCCATCCCGCTGAAGCCGATGGTGGATATCGACCATGGGGATGTGACGTCGCCGGATCCGGCGGACACGGACCCCTATGCCTGGGCGTCGTCCTTCGCGACGCGCTCGCCGATCATCCATATCAAGCAAAGCTCGATGAACAAGGGCGGACATTGGCCCTTCACCAAGACCTATAACGAGAACGGCCGGATCGTGCCGGAGGCGCTGCTGGACGCGGTGCGGGCGGGCGGCGGGCACGACAACGAGCTTTGCCTGGAATTGGCCTTCCGCGAGCGCGAGCCGACGGACCGCAGCGTGATCGATGCATCGCGCGAGTCGGTGGAGTATTGGTCGGCCTTCGTCGACACCGGGCGCGGCTGAACGCGCGCGCTTACCCCTTCCTTTCAGCGTCGGAGCGATGCGATGGCCAAGCGACCCTGGATCGGCACGAGCTGGAAGATGAACAAGACCATCCGTGAGGCGGATGCGTTCTGCACCATGCTGCGCGATTCACCGTTGGCGCAAACGCAAGCGGCGCAGTTGTTCGTGATCCCGCCGTTCACGGTGCTGTCGCGGGTGGCGGACGCCCTGGCGGACACGGCCGTGCTGGTTGGCGCGCAAAACGCGCATTGGGCGGACGCAGGCGCGTGGACCGGTGAAATCTCGCCCGTGCAGGTGAAAGACTGCGGCGGGCGGCTGGTGGAAATCGGCCACAGCGAGCGGCGCACCCATTTCGGCGAGACCGACGAAACAGTGGCGTTGAAGACGGCAGCGGCGGTTCGGCACGGACTGACGGCGCTCGTCTGCATCGGGGATACGCTGGACGAATACAACGCCGGGCGCACGGCGGACGTGCTGCGCCGGCAGGTGACGATCGCGCTGTCCAAGGTGGATTGGAGCGGCGAGGCGAAGGTTGTGATCGCCTATGAACCGGTGTGGTCGATCGGTGAGGGCGGAACGCCGGCGGACCCGGCTTTCGCCAATGATCAGCATGGGCGGATCAAAGAGTTGATCGGGTCGCTGATCGCGCAGCCGCTTCCGGTGCTCTATGGGGGCAGCGTGAACCCCGCCAATTGCGCCGACCTCGCCACCCGGCCAGATATCGATGGTTTGTTCATCGGGCGGTCCGCTTGGCAGGCCGAGGGCTATCTCGGCATCGTGGACCAAGTGCTGAGCGCCCTGGCCTGAGAGAATAATCTTCCCCGAAACGGCCGAGCTTCGCAGTTCAGACACTGCGATTGCGATTTCTTTTTGTTTGATACATAAAATTTTTCACCGTGCGAATTTTTTTGCTGGATACCCCTCCGGCCCGTTGACTTAACCGATTAGAGTGAAATAAAAATCAGATGTCGCAAAAAACTGCACAATGCCCCCGGAAGAATGCCGTGGTGGACGGAGAAAAAATATCGAGGGAGGACGACGCAAGCCTGACGGTGCGGGCCGCATGGCTGCACTACGGCGCCGGGTTGACCCAAGCGGAAGTGGCCAAGCGCCTCGGTGTGCCAAGCTTGAAGGCGCACCGGCTGATCGCGCGGGCCAACCGGGATGGGCTGATCCGGATCAGTGTGGATGGCAACATCAGCACGTGCCTGAGGCTTGAAGAGCAGATCTGCAAAATCTACGGCCTGAAGTCCTGCGAGGTGGCGCCCGATCTCGACGATGCGCCGATGCCGCTGAAGGCGCTGGGGATGGCCGGCGCGCGGTTCTTGAGGCTGGCGCTCGAAAGCGGGGAAGATCCTGTGATCGGGCTTGGACATGGGCGGACGCTGGCGGCGGCGGCCTCCATGCTGCCGAAGATGGACGTGCCGCACACCAAATTCGTGTCGCTGCTCGGCGGGCTGACGCGCCGATATGCAGCGACCCCCTATGATGTGATCCACCGCTTAGCGGAGCGGACAGGCGCGGAGGCTTTCGTTTTGCCGCTGCCCTTCTACGCCAATTCGGTGGAGGATCGGAGCGTGCTGCTCTCTCAGAAGGGCGTGGGCGATGTCATGCAGATGGGCATCGGCTCCACCCTCCGGTTCGTCGGGATCGGGAGCATGGAGGCGGATGCATCGCTGCTCAGCACGGGGATGCTGGAACAGAACGAGTTCGAGGACGTGCGGTCGGCGGGAGGGGTTGGCGAGGTGCTCGGGCACATTTTCGGGCGCAGCGGCCAGCTGATCGACACGGCGATCTCGGAGCGGACCCTTTCGATGGCGCCCGAAGACATCGGGCGCCAGCGGACGGTGGCGATAGCGGGGGGCCGATCGAAAGTCGAGGCGATCAAGGGGGTTCTGGCAAGCGGCCTGATCCACGGCCTCGTCACAGACGAACGGACGGCCAGCGCTTTGGTCGCCTGACGAACCGGACAGCAAGATCCGGGTCAAAGAAGAATAAAAACAACTCGGAAATGCTGGAGGGTTCTATGACTGACAAAACCAGAGATCTCTTTGAACGCTTCGCCGCCAAGCAGATGAGCCGGCGCGAACTGCTCGAAAAAGCGACGAAACTCGGGATTGCCGCCGGTACGGCCAACCTGATGCTCAACATGGCGTCGAGCAACGCGCTGGCCGCCGATTTCAACTGGAAGGCACATTCCGGCACGGCTCTGAAGCTGCTTCTCAACAAGCACCCCTACACCGACGCGATGATCGCGAACCTCGCGACCTTCAAGGATCTGACTGGCATCGACGTCACCTATGACGTGTTCCCGGAAGACGTCTACTTCGACAAGGTGACGGCGGCGCTGTCGTCGGGATCGTCAACCTATGACGCGCTGATGACCGGCGCCTATCAGACGTGGCAGTATGGTCCGGCCGGGTGGCTGGAAGATCTGTCGGTCTATATCAACGATCCGGCCAAGACGAACCCCAACTACAACTGGGACGATTTCCTGCCGGGTCTGCGCGCCTCGACCGCATGGTCGGGCGTGCCGGGCGCGGAACTTGGCAGCGAAGGCTCCAAGCAGTGGTGCATTCCCTGGGGCTTCGAACTCAACAGCATCGCCTATAACCGCAAGATGTTCGACACGCTGAAGCTGAGCCCGCCGAACAACATGGCGGAACTGATGGACGCAGCGGCGAAAATCACCAAGGACGCCGGCGGACCCTACGGCATCGGCGTTCGCGGATCGCGGTCCTGGGCAACGATCCACCCCGGCTTCCTGTCGGGCTACGCGAACTTCGGCGCAAAGGACTTCGAGATCACCGACGGCAAACTGACGCCGCGGATGAACTCCGACATCGCCAAGTCATTCACATCAGACTGGGTGAAGATGATCCAGGACAGCGGCCCGAAGAACTGGGCCACCTATACCTGGTATCAGGTTGGCACGGACCTTGGTGCCGGCGCGTCGGGCATGATCTACGACGCCGACATTCTCGGCTACTTTATGAACGGCGGCGAGAACAAGGAAGCGGGCAACCTCGGCTTCCATGCCTTCGCGCCCAACCCGGAAGCCAAGGCGCCGACCCCGAACGTGTGGATCTGGTCGCTTGGCCTGTCGTCCTTCTCGGCCAACAAGGACGCGACCTGGATGTTCATGCAGTGGGCATCCGGTGTCGAGCACGCGCTGTTCGGCGCGCGCAAGATGGACTTCGTCAACCCGGTTCGCACCTCGGTGTTCGCCGATACGGAGTTCCGCGATCGCATCGCCAAGAGCTATCCGGGTTATCTGGAGCAGTATGAAGCTTCGGCCCCCGGCTCGAAGATCTACTTCACGCCGCAGCCGTTGTTCTTCAACGTGACGACCGATTGGGCGGCCGCGTTGCAGAAGATGGTGGCGAACGAGGTGCCGGTGAACGAGGGCCTCGATCAGCTCGCGGCCAACATCGAGCAGCAGATGCGCGATAACGGGCTGTAAGGCTCGGTAACCTGAAGCTTCGGCACGCTTGATGTTCGGGCTCCACCCGGCGTCAAGCGGTCGGGGGCTTGCCTCCCAAGGCGATCGGATGCCGCGCGATGGGTGCGGCATCCGTTTTTCCCAGGCGTTGGACCGGTGTCTCGCATGGCGGGCGGTGCTCGCGTAAAATCTCGTTGGACCGCAACCGGAGACTGAACCCGTGTCTCGTCGCTGGCTTCCCTATCTCCTCAGCGTGCCTGCGCTTCTTGTCTGCATCGGGATCCTCGTGCCGTTCTTCACGGCGGCTTGGTATTCGTTGCAGCGGTATAATCTCGCCTTACCGACGACGCGCGGCTTCATCTGGTTCGACCAGTATGTGCGCTTCGTGACGGACGCGAGCTTTTGGAACACGGTGCGGGTGTCGCTGACCTATACGGTGCTGACGGTGGGGTTGGAGCTTTTGCTGGGGCTGGGCATCGCGCTCCTGCTTCGCAAATCCACGCGCTTCAACAATCTCGCCTCGATTCTGCTGTTGCTGCCGCTGATGACGGCGCCGGCCATCGCGGCGCTGATGTGGAAGCTGATGACCAACCCGAATTTCGGCGTGCTCGCCTATCTCGTATCGCTGGTCGGGGTGACGGATTTCAAATGGGCATCCGCGCCAAGTTCCGCGATGTTCACGGTGGTGCTGGTGGACATCTGGGTCTACACGCCGTTCATCATGGTGCTGCTGCTGGCGGGCCTGCGGTCGCTGCCGCGCCAGCCGTTCGAGGCGGCGGAGCTTGACGGCGTGCCGGCGAGTTTCGTCTTCTTGCGCATCACCCTGCCGATGCTGATGCCCTATATCATCACGGCGGTTCTGTTCCGGCTGCTCGATTCCATTCAGCAATTCGACATCATCTACGCCATGACGCAGGGCGGGCCCGGTGACACGCTGATGGCGTTCCAGGTTCAGGCCTATCTCGACTTCTTCCAATACACCAACGTCGGCAAGTCGGCGGCCCTGCTCATGGTGCTGTGGGCAATCACCTACGCGCTTTCAAACGTATTCATCAAGCATTGGCTGCGCCTGCGCGAGCGCGCCCACGGTCTGGCTTGAAGGGAGAAAGATATGGATGATACCTCCCTTTTCGAACGGGTCTTTCGAGGCGTCGCGTTGACGCTTGTGCTTCTGTTCTTTCTATTCCCGATATTCTGGATTTTCTTGATGTCGTTTCAGACGAACGAGGATATCTTGCGCATCCCGCCATCTCTCGTCTTCTCGCCGACGCTATCGAATTACGCGTCGCTGATTTCGGGAGAATTGCAGGCGAGCGCGGGGACGCTGAAGATCAACTTCATGCAGAACCTGTGGAACAGCGTGATCCTGTCAACGGCCTCCGTCGCGCTGTCGCTGATTCTCGGTGTGCCGGCGGCTTATGCCTTCGCGCGGTTCAAGTTCCGGCTTGGTGAAGACATCGCGTTCACGCTTTTATCGTTCAAATTCGCGCCGCCGCTTCTCGTTCTCCTGCCGCTGTCGCTCTACTTCAACAGCATCGGGCTGAACGACACCTATATCGGCCTGATCTGGGTGTATCAGCTCATCACTTTGCCGCTGATCCTTTGGATTGTGCGCGGCTACTTCGAGGATATCAGCCCGGATATCGAGGCGGCCTACCGGATCGACGGGCATTCGTGGTTCGCAACCTTCACCAAGATCGCGATACCCCTGGCGGGACCGGGCATTGCGGCGGCGGGTTTGCTGGCTTTCATCTTCGCCTGGAACAACTTCGTCTTCGCGCTGATCCTGGCATCGGCCGACAAGCAGCCGGTGACGGTGGGGGCGCTCGCCTTCGTGACCGCGTCAGGCATTCAATATGGGCAGGTCGCGTCCGCGATCGTGCTGTCCGTGACGCCGACGCTGGCGCTGGCGCTCTATGCTCAGCGGTACCTTGTCGAAGGTCTGTCGCTCGGCGCCGTGAAGGGATGACGCGATGACCGCGATCAGCATCAGGCATGTGAACAAGGCGTTCGGGGCGGCGACGGTGTTGTCGGATCTGACGCTCGACGTCGAAAAGCGGGAAATCGTGACGGTGTTCGGTCCGTCCGGCTGCGGCAAGTCGCTCTTGCTGCGGTTGATTTCCGGCGTCTATGAGCCGACCGGCGGAGAGATCGCGATCGACGGGCGGTCGGTCGTGGGGGTGCCGCCGGAAGAGCGCGGCATCGGGATGGCGTTTCAGAATTTCGCGCTTTATCCGCATATGACGGCGCTGGAAAACATCGCGAGCCCGCTGGCCGCGCGCGGGGCCGCCGACCGCGAAGACAAGGTGCGCAAGATCGCGCGGCTCCTCAAGATCGAGCATGTGCTGTCGCATCGTCCGCGCGAGCTTTCCAACGGGCAGAAGCAGCGCACCGCGCTGTCGCGGGCGCTGGTGGCCGAGCCGAAGGTGCTTCTGCTGGACGATCCCTTGCGCAACGTGGACGCCAAGCTGCGCTACGAAATGCGCCTGGAATTGCCGCGCCTGCTGCGCGGGTTCGGGTCCGCCGTGCTTTATGTGACGCAGGACTACAAGGAAGCGATGGCGCTTGGCGACCGGATCGCGGTGATGATTTCAGGCCGTTTCATCCAGGTGGACACGCCGGTTGCGATTTATGACCGGCCGGCCACGGTGGACGTGGCGCGGCTGTTCGGCGACCCGACCATCAACCTGATCGCGGCCTCGGTGAGCGGGGGCCGGGTGATGGTGGGCGGCGCGCCGATCGACCTCACGCACCGCTATGGCGAGCTTGCCGCGCGCGAGGTGATCGTGGGAATACGGCCCGAGTTCGTGAGCATGGCGGCGGCGGGCGAGAGCGGCATGCAGGCCGATCTCCTGGCGGTTTCGCCGTTCAACGAGCGGGTGGTGCTGTTTAATCAGCTTGGCGATGGAGTGGAATTCATGGCGTCCGCGCCGATCGACGAGGCGGCGCGGCTTTCGCCCGGACCGGTGGTGCTGAAGGTGGACCCTGCCCGCATCCATCTGTTCGATCGGGCCAGCGGCGCGCGGATCGCGCCGAAGTCCGAGGCGCCGACTGGATTTCAGGGCGCCGGGGAGGCCGTGCAATGACGACGGCACTGGCCATCAATGCGGTGGACAAGATCTACGGCCAGGGCGGGCGCAAGCCGGTTCATGCGGTGAAGAACCTGAACATGACCATCGAGAGGGGCGAGATCGTTGCCCTGCTCGGATCGTCCGGCTGCGGGAAAACCTCGACGCTGCGCATGATCGCGGGGTTCGAGGGTGTGTCGAACGGGACGATCAGCCTTGCCGGACGGCGCATCGAAAATCTGCCCCCCGCGCGGCGCGGCGTGGCGATGGCCTTCGAGGGCTATTCGCTCTATCCGCCGCTGACGGTGGGCGAGAACATCGCGTTTGCCGTGAAATCTGCCAATCTGGCCAAGGTCGATGTGGACCGCCGGGTGAGCGAGATCGCGCGGCTACTTGAAATGGAGGGGATGCTTGGGCGCTATCCCTCGTCGATTTCGGGCGGGCAGCAGCAGCGGGCGTCACTGGCGCGGGCGCTGATGCGGTCGGCGGATCTTTATCTCCTGGACGAGCCGATGTCGCAGCTCGAACCGCAGCTTCGCGCGGTGCTGCGGGGGCGCATCAAACGGCATCTGAAAGAGCGCGGGATGACGGCCGTGTTCGTGACCCACGATCAGACCGAGGCGAATGCGCTGGCCGACCGGATCGCGGTGATGGAGGGCGGCATTCTCCAGCAGATGGCGAGCCCGGCGGAACTGAAGACGCGGCCGGCCAATCTCTATGTCGCGACCTTCGTGGGCGAACCGCCGATGAACGTGTTCGACGGCGTGGTGACGGCGGCCGGCGACGGATTGTCGGTGACGGTCGAGGGGCTGGAGGGCGCGAAGGGATTTGCGGTTTCGCTTGGGAACGCGCTATCGCCTGCCTTGCGGGAGCGTCTGGCGCCGGGGCGGGCGGTGGTGCTGGGCATCCGGCCGCATGACATCAAAGTGCGCGACGATGGCTTGAAGGCGGAAGTGGCGTCGGTGCAGTGGCTGGGCGATCAGACGCATCTTGCCTGCCTCGTCGCGGGGCGGACCACGGTGGCGGTGACCTTCGAGCGGCCGACGGTGGCGGCGGGAGGCTTCGTGCCGCTGAAGATCGACGGTTCGGTGGTTCATCTCTTTGACCGGGATACAGGACGGGCGCTGGCCCACGGGACGGAGGCGGCGGGATGAAGGACGTCGTCGTCGGCATCGATTCTGGCACATCCGTGGTGAAGGCGATCGCCTTCACGCTGGACGGACGGCAGATCGGCGCCTCGGCGGTTCGCAATCGCTGGAGCCGCGTGGCCGACGGCGGGGTCGAGCAGGATATGGCTCAGACCTGGACGGACGTGGTGACTACGCTGCGCGGGCTGGCGGGTGAGGTGCCGGATCTGGCCGCCCGAACCGTGGCCGTGGCAGTGACGGCACAGGGCGACGGGACGTGGCTGATCGACGGCCGGGGCGAGCCCGTGGCGCCGGGGTGGCTGTGGCTCGACAGCCGGGCGGGGCCAATCGTGGAGGCGCTGCGCGCCGATCCCACGCGGCTGCGGGCCGCTTACGAAGAAACCGCCAGCGGCTTCAATGCCTGCGGCAGCGGCGCGCATCTGATGTGGATGAAGCGCCATGCGCCGGAGTTGGTGGCACGGGCGGCGCATACGCTGCATGCCAAGGACTGGCTCTATTACAAGCTGACCGGCGAAATCGCGACGGATCCATCGGAGGGCATTTTCACCTTCGGGACCTTCCGGACGCGGCGCTATTCCGACACGGTTCTGGACGCGCTGGATCTTCAAGGCGAGCGGTATCTCTTGCCCGAAATGGTCGATGGTTCGGAGGTAACGGCTGCCCTATCCGATGCGGCAGCGGCGGCGACGGGGCTGCTTGCGGGCACGCCGGTTTCGCTTGGCTATGTGGACGTGGTGTGCACGGCGATGGGGGCCGGGCTTTATGATCCCTCGGGCTCGGCGGGGTGTTCGATCGTGGGATCGACCGCCATGCACATGCGGCTGGCGGCAAGCCCGGATGACGTGCGGCTCAACGACGAGATGACCGGCTACACGATGGCGCTGCCGGTGCCGGGCGCTTTCGCGCAGATGCAATCTTCGATGGCGGCGACGATCAACATCGATTGGGTGGCGGATCTGGCCATCGAGGTGCTGGCGAGCGTCGGCCACGCGATGACGCGGGGCGAGGTGTTGGCGACCTTCGACGCTATGGTGGACGAGGCCTTGCCGGCGCAACTGCTCTACCACCCCTATATCTCCACGGCGGGCGAACGGGGGCCCTTCGTGGATACGGCGGCGCGGGCGTCGATCATCGGAATTTCCGATGTGATCGGCTATCGCGACATCGTGCGGAGCGTTTACGAGGGGATCGCGCTGGCGGCGCGCGATTGCTATGCGGCGATGGGCGAAACGCCCGGCGAAGTGCGGCTGACGGGCGGGGCCGGACGGTCGCGCACGCTGCGGCGGATTTTGGCGGCGGGGCTGGGTGTACCCGTGCGCACCTCCACCCGCGAGGAAGCGGGCGCGGCGGGTGCGGCCATGATGGCGCTGGTGGCGCTGCGGCATTACCGCGATATGGCGGCTGCCTGCGATGTGTGGGTAACACCGACGCTTGCCGGATCAACCGAGCCGGACGAGGCGCTGGCCCGGCTTTACGCCGCGCAGTTCGCGCCCTATGTCGCGACCCGGCAGATGCTGGGGCCAATTTGGCGCGACCTGAAGGGAAGCCGGGAAAGGACCCACGATGAGTGAGATCGCGATCGTTGGCGACCGCTTCATGCTGCCGAGCATCTTTGAGAAAAAGATCGTGGAGGCAATTGGCTCAGGGCACATGATCCGCACGCTGGAACAGCCGTGGCCGGACGAGCCGATGGCGCACGGCTATGCCGGGGATGCGCTGGCGGGCCTCAAGGAATACATGGGCGACCCCGACGAAATTGCCGCCTTTATCGGGACAGCGCCGGTTTTCGTCACCCATCTGGCTCCCGTAACGCGGGGGCTGTTGGAGCAACTGCCGACGCTGAAGCTGGTGGCGGTGTCGCGCGGCGGGCCGGTGAATGTGGATATGAAGGCGGCGGCCGAGCTTGGCGTGCGCGTGGTCAATGCGCCCGGCCGCAATGCGAGCGCGGTGGCGGAGTTCGCGATCGGGGCGATCCTTTCGGAAACGCGGATGATCCGGGCCGGGCACGAGGCGCTGCGGGCGGGAACGTGGCGGGGCGATCTCTACCGGGCCGACACCACAGGGCGCGAGCTTTCCGAGATGACGGTGGGCGTGGTCGGCTACGGGCAGATCGGAACGCGGGTGGTGAAGCTGCTCAAGGCGTTCGGATGCCGCATTTTGGTGTGTGACCCTTATGTGCAACTGACGGCGCAGGACCGGCAGGACGGGGTGGTGCATGTGGACCTGGAAACGCTGCTGGCAGCGAGCGACGTGGTGACGCTGCACGCGCGCGTGACGGAAGAAACCACGCAATTCATCGACGAAGCCGCGCTTTCGCGTATGAAGCCGGATGCGATCCTGGTCAACACCGCGCGCGGACCGCTCGTCGATTACGACGCGCTGACCACGGCGCTTACGAACGGAACGATCAAAGGCGCGATGCTGGAAACCTTCGCGGTGGAGCCGGTACCACCAGATTGGCCGCTGCTGCACCTGCCCAACGTGACGGTGACGCCGCATATCGCAGGGGCTTCGGTGAAGACGGTGACGATTGCGGCGGAGCGGGCGGCGGAAGAGGTGCGGCGCTTCTTGGCCGGGGAAGGCCCGCTCAACCCCTGCTGAACCGCGCATGAACCTGCAGCGTGCATAATAGAGATAGGAAGCTAACAGGTCGCGATTCGGTGCCCCATGGGCGTTCGACGCGGTGTAACGGGGCTTTGGCGATGACCGATCTTGGAGAGTTCGACCTGATCATCGTGGGCGGCGGCGTCAACGGCGCGGGAATCGCGCGCGATGCGGCCGGCCGGGGACTTTCGGTTCTGCTCTGCGAAAAAGACGACTTGGCGCAAGGCACATCGTCGCGCTCCGGCAAGCTGGTGCACGGCGGGCTGCGCTACCTCGAATATTACGAATTCCGGCTGGTGCGCGAGGCGCTGATCGAGCGGGAAGTGCTGCTGGCGGCCGCCCCGCACATCATATGGCCGATGCGTTTCGTGCTGCCGCACAGCCGCGACCAGCGGCCGGCATGGCTGATCCGGCTGGGGCTTTTTCTCTATGATCACCTTGGCGGGCGCAAGAAACTGCCGGGCACGCGCATGATCGATCTGACAAAGGCGCCGGAGGGCAAGGGCCTGCGCCGGACCTACAGTCGGGCCTTCGAGTATTCCGACTGCTGGGTGGACGACGCGCGGCTCGTCGTTTTGAATGCGCTAGACGCCGCAAAGCGCGGCGCGGTGGTGATGACACGCACGCCGCTGGTTTCGGCACGGCGCGAGGCGGACCAATGGGTTGTGGACCTTGGCAGGCCGGACGGCACGCGCAAGACCGCGCGGGCCAAGGTGGTGGTGAACGCCGCCGGACCCTGGGTGGAGGACGTTCTGGCCAAGACCGGCCGCAATTCCGGCAAGCGGGTGCGGCTCGTCAAAGGCAGCCACATCGTGGTGCGCAAGTTCTGGGAGGGGCCGCATGCCTATCTCTTGCAGAACTCCGACAAGCGCGTGATTTTCGTGAACCCCTATGAGGGGGATATGGCGCTGATCGGGACCACCGACATTCCCTTCACGGGAGCGGCGGGGGATGTGGCGATCGCGCCGGATGAGGTGGATTACCTCCTCGGCGTCATCAATACCTATTTCGAAAAGACGCTTTCGCCGGCGGACGTGCACTATGCCTTCTCAGGCGTGCGGCCGCTGTTCGACGACAACGCGGATAACCCGAGCGCCGTGACCCGCGACTATGTGTTCGAGGTGGATGCGCCAGACGGCGCCGCGCCGCTGCTTTCAGTGTTCGGCGGCAAGATCACGACATATCGCAAGCTGAGCGAACATGCGCTCGACCGGCTGAAACCCTTCTTCCCCAAGCTGCAGCCGGCCTGGACCGACGCCGCCCCCCTGCCCGGCGGCGACATGCCGAATGCGGATTACAGACGGTTTTTGGACGGGCTGACGGCGCGCTATCCCGTCCTCAGTCCTGCTCTTTTGAACGATTACGGGCGGCGCTACGGCACGCGGGTGGATGCGTTGCTTTCGGGCGTTCGGTCGGCTGCCGATCTTGGCCGGCATTTCGGCGGGCGGCTCTATGAACGGGAGGCCCGGTTCTTGATCGAACAGGAATGGGCTGATACGGCGGAGGACATATTGGAGCGGCGAACCAAGCACGGGCTTCATCTCAGCGGGGCCGAACGCAAGAGCTTTGAAGCTTGGATCGCAAGCGCGGAGGCCGCGGCATGAGCGTGTTGAACGGGCTTGAGACCTTGCGGAGCGCATCGGCGCGGCTTGGCGCGGATGTTCGGCGCACGCAAGGGGCGGGCGGGAACACCTCGCTGAAGGCGGACGGCGTGCTCTACATCAAGGCATCCGGCACGTGGCTGGCGCATGCGCTGGAGAAGGGCATCTTCGTTCCCGTAGCGATGGAGCCGCTGCTGCATGCCTTCGAACACGATCCGGAGGCAGCGGAAAAGCCGGCGGGCTTCGTGGTTGCCGGGCAGAGTCCGCTGGGGCTCAGGCCCTCGATCGAGACCACGGTCCATGCCGTGATTCCGCACCGGGTGGTGCTGCATATCCACTGCGTGGACACGTTGGCGCTGGCGATCCGAGCCGACGCTGCCGCCCTGATCGCGGCGCGGCTGGCGGGTGTTGCCGGTGTTTCAGCGGCCTTCGTGCCCTATTGCCGTCCAGGATTGCCGCTGGCGCGGGCGATCGTGGCGGCGAGAGCGCCCGAGACGAATGTGCTGGTGCTTGGCAACCACGGCCTCGTGGTATCCGGCCAAACGGTTGATGAAGCCATGGACCGGTTGGAGGCGGTGTGCGGTGCACTTGCGACCACGCCACGGCCGGCGGCGGCCGGCGATCTTGCGTCGCTGACCGCGATGGCGGAGGGCACGGATTACCGCCTCCCGAGCGACGCGGACGCACATGCCGTGGCAACAGATCCGGTGCGGCTTGCCCTTGCGGCCAAGGGGTCGTTTTATCCCGACCACGTGATTTTCCTCGGGCGGGGGGTGACGGTGCTGGACGCGGGCGGGGCGATCGGTTCGCTCACGGCGAACGCGCAAAGCTTGATGATCGCGGTGCCGGGCGTCGGCGTTCTCCTGCACAAAGGGGTTCTCGGCGGCGCCGACCTGATGGCGCGCTGCCTTGCCGAAGTGCTGGGCCGGGTGCCGGAGGGCGCGGCGCTGAAGATCCTGACGACGGCGGAGGAAGATCAACTGACGAACTGGGATGCGGAGAAGTATCGTCAGGCGCAGGCACGGGCATCGTGATGCCGGACGGGCTGGCGATTTCCATCGGCATCGACGTCGGGACATCCGGCGTGCGGGCCTCGGCGCTGGACGCGGAGGGGGTTTCGCGGGCGCGCGGCAGCGTGCGCTATCACACGCTGGGGCTTGATCCGCGCGCGCCGGAGACGTGGTGGGCGGCAGTCGAGGTGGTGATCTCGGATCTGCGCCGGGCGGCCGATCTCAAGGGCGTTCAGGCGGTGAGCGTGGACGGAACGTCTGGCACAGCGCTGGCGGTGGATGCCAACGGCGATCCGGTTGGCGCAGCGCTGATGTATAACGACGCCTGCCCTGATGACGACGTGACGGCGCGGGTGGAGGCGCTGGCTCCGGCCACAAGCGCGGCGCGGGGACGGACATCCGGGCTGCTCAGGATGCTGATGTTACAGGATCTGCCGGGGGCCGTGCGGGTGCTTCATCAAGCCGATTGGATTGCGGGTCGGCTTTGCGGCCGGTTTGATTTTTCCGACGACAACAACGCGCTGAAAACCGGGTGGGACCCGGTGGAGCGGCGCTGGCCGGACTGGGTGTTCGCGGCCGGCGCGAAGCCGGACCGCCTGCCGGAGGTGCGGCTGCCGGGGTCGCGCGTGGCGCCGGTGGGGGAGCGCGCGGCGGCGCTGGGGCTTCCCGCCAGGGCGTCCGTTCATGCGGGCACGACGGATGGATGCGCGTCGTTTCTGGCGACAGGCGCGAGCCTAGTCGGGGACGCCGTAACGGCGCTTGGCTCGACGCTGGTGGTCAAAATGCTGTCTGACCGGCCGATCGCGGCTGCGGAATATGGCGTCTACAGCCACCGCATCGGCGAGCGCTGGCTGGTGGGCGGGGCCTCGAACACGGGCGGGGCGGTGATCGCGGGGCTGTTTGCCGAGGCAAAGCTCGGCGCACTGACTGAGGCGCTGAAGCCCGATATCGAAACCGGATTCGCCTATTACCCGTTGCTGACGCCCGGCGAGCGCTTTCCGATCAACGACCCCGCGCATAAGCCGGTTCTGGACCCGCGCCCGGAGGACGAGGCGGTGTTTTTTCAGGCGGTGCTGGAAGGGATCGCGGACGTGGAGGCGCTGGCGTATCGGCGGTTGCTGGAGCTTGGCGCGCCGCCGCTGCGCTCGGTCCGCAGCGTCGGAGGGGGTGCGGCAAATGCCGGCTGGACGGCGATCCGGCAGCGACGGCTTGCCGTGCCCTTCCTGGCGCCTGCCTCCGACGAGGCGTGCGACGGGGTTGCGCGGCTCGCCTTGGAGCATCTGGCCCGTTAGCCGTAACATGCGCTGCTTGAGGGTCTTTATTTCGAGCCGAACGAGCTTTTGAAGGATGGTCATGACCGTGCGACGACCGCGACTGGACGGGCCGGGTGAGCAACTCAGCGATCTTGCCGCACGCTACGGCACGTTTTTCGTGGATCAATACGGCGTGCTCCACGACGGATCGGCGCCCTATCCCGGCGCGGTGGACGCGCTGAAACGGCTGAAGGCGACCGGGCGGGGCGTGCTGCTGCTTTCCAATTCCGGGCGATCCGCCGCTTACAACGCAGAGCGGCTCACCAGCCTCGGGTTCGATCCGGCAAGTTACGATCACTTCGTCACATCGGGCGATGTGGCGCTGTCGCTCTTGTCGGGACCGGGAACGCCGGTTCAGCCGGGGCCGGACACACGGTGCCTGACGATTTCCGGGGTCGGGGACCGAAATCTGGCCGATCGTCTGGGGTTTTCGCAAACCGAGCGGGGCGAGGACTGCGATCTCATCGTGATTGCCGGGAGCAGGGGCGATGTGGTTCCGATGGACATCTACATCGACCTCTTGGTTCCCGCCGCGCGGCGGGGCGTGCCCTGCATTTGCACCAACCCGGACCGCGTGATGCTGACGCCGATCGGGCCGTGTTTCGGCGCGGGCGCCATCGCGGCCGCCTATGAGAAGATGGGCGGACGGGTCACGTGGATCGGCAAGCCCTATCCCGACATGTACCGCTTCGCGGCAGCGCTTGCCGGTGTTACCGATCCGGCCGATGTGGTGTGCATCGGCGACAGCATCGAGCATGACGTGGTGGGCGCGCACCGGTTCGGCGCGGCGGCCGCGCTGGTCCGGACGGGCATCCATGCGGCGCTGAACGCGGAGGAACTGGCGGCCGAGATCGACCTCCACGTGGCGATGCCGGATCATGTGCTGAAGGCGTTCACGTGGTGAATCTGAACCGATTTCTTTTCGCCTGACGAATCCGTCAAGTCGGAAAGCGCTCAAGCGTTCGGCGTGATACGGGAACCGGCGGGAGTGGCGGACGTTGCGGGGCTCAAGGCCTTTTGACGGGGCCTTGCAGACGGAGCGACCTGCAACCCCAATGACCCACGCCCTCAACCTTACAAGCGATCCCTTTCCGCCGGGTCCGCCGCCGGACCCGATGCCCGTGCCTTCGCCGCTTCCAGAACCGGGCTCGCCCGCACCGGATCCGATCCACGAACCGCCTCCCAACCGGCTTCCGGATGAGGCGCCGAACCCTAATCCGGACGAGCGAAATCCACCGATGCGCGTCGCCCCGGCGGGGGAGCTGGGGTGGGGCTAAGCGCGCTTCTTGCGCATCCCGCCGACGAGATCTTCGACGACCCGTATAACCTGCCCGTTGCTGAAGGGCTTTGTGATAAGCTCGAAACTATCGCCCCTGTAGCGGTCGGCTGCGTCGTCGTCTCCGGTAATGACGACGACCTTGCGGCCAAGACCGGTGATGTGCGTGGGCGTCATGTGATCGCGCAGAAGGATGCTGAGATCCGAGATCACAAGGTCTGGCTGGAAGTCGGAAATGGTGGCGATGGCGTCCGTGGCGGTGGTGCAGACCACGCGAACGTCGCACCCCAGATCGTGCGCGAGCAGTTCTTGAAGGTCGAGAGCAATCAGCCGGTTATCTTCCACGATGACCGCTTTCGGCTTCAAGCTGAGTGTAATCGGACGGGGATCGACCTTGGAAGAGGTGGAAGGACCGGTCGTCATACGCGCGTCAGTCATGGTCGTGCCCCTAGCCGGAGAGGCGTTTGCGAAGCGTCCCGGATTAGCCGGATGCCTGGACGCTAGGGCAAAAAGTCGAGGTTCTCGATCACATATGTTATACTGAATAAGTCAAACCTACGACGATTCCTTCTGCGTGGTGTGAATTTCGCGATCGAATGCCAGATGAGATGTCACAGGTGCAAGGCGTGATCGCGCAGGCGGGCCTTTACCCATTGGCCAGCGTCATCAAACGATTTCAACATGCCGCAGATGTGCTTGGCGCAGGGCTTGAAGCTTAGGCTCTATCTTGAGCTTTGTCTCGCCTATACCAGTCTGACCGGTAACAACTTTTGTGCGAAACGACGGATGCGAAACGGAATTGAGCTACACCGTCGCCGCATCTCCGAGCCGGCTTTTCCTT
The DNA here is from genome assembly GCA_051861205.1 of Oharaeibacter sp. Taxonomy (GTDB): domain Bacteria; phylum Pseudomonadota; class Alphaproteobacteria; order Rhizobiales; family Pleomorphomonadaceae; genus JBHYDC01. The sequence continues at coordinate 160,275 of JBHYDC010000001.1, read as the reverse complement.
GCCAGCGGGCTGGCCGACTTTGCGGCAACGTGGATCGTCAAGGCGGCGTCGAGACGGGCGAATTTGTGAAGCGCGGTTCGGTAACGCGCGAGGGATACGGAGTCGGTTGGAAAAAACGACTTCACAGACGAATCGATCGTGTCTCGCATCGTTTTGTGAACGCGAAGATAGTCCACATGGCTGAAGCCGAATTCCCGGTGCGCATGAAGAGAGTGGCGGATTTCGGTGACGTAGGCGTCGTTCAAGGCAGCCGCGAGGAGCAGGCGCCAATGGCAGCAGCGGCGAGCGACAAGCGTGGCGCGGTCGCTCCGGATGCCAAGCTTGGAATAGACCGCAAGAACCCGATTGTGCGAATCACAACGAACGACCAGATCCTCGATGTAGGGATCGACGAGACGCCCGACGACTTTCAGGCCGTCGACTAGGTCGGTATTGAGTTCTAGGGATTGAGCCAGCGACTGAATGCGCGGCGCCATCCCTTCAATAGCGGTCATCTCGTCACCTATTTTACGCGTCCTTTCTCAGCGGATATTCGATCGGCTTCATAGCGCATGCAATCTAGCGTTTTATCTCCCAGGAACGCTATGCACCACAGGGTAGCATTATGCCCCTTGACAATCTTAATTCTAAGACGCGCATATTAAAACATTACGTATCGTTGGATTTCATTTGATCGCAAGTGCAAAAAAGGTTCTAGCCCAGGCAATCCACGCGCCGGCAAGCTAATGTGGCCCGAACAATTCCGCCTCGACTGCCTCATAGAGAACCTGGGCGGAGGGGGAGAGCGGACGACCGAGGACCTTGACGAGACCGAAGGGTTCGACGGTGATGGGTTCCAAGAGCGGCAGAATCTCGAAATTTCCGGAGGTGAGGAACAGTTCCGCCACCGGGCTTGCGAGCGGGGCAATGGCATCCGTTTTCGCTGCCAGAACCAACGTCATCAGGATCGACCCGGTGATGATGATCCGCTCCGGCGGCGGCACGCCATGGCGGCGAAGCATCGATTCCAGGCTGCGCCGGAGCAGCGATCCGCGCGGTTGCAGCACCCAGTCCTGATCATGCAGGTCGGCCGGAGCGACCGGGCCGCGCGCCGTCAGAGGATGGCCGCGGCGGACCATCAGACAGGCATGCTCCACCTTGGCCTCGCGGTATTCCAAACCGGCGCCGTTTGTGCCGGGCGGAATGCGGCAGATCGCGAAATCCAGCTTGGAGGACAACAGCCGCTCGATCAGGACGTCGCTGGTTTCAACGTCGACGGAGACCTGCAGTCGGGTGAGGCGGCGGCGCATGATGGCAAGCGACTGAACGAGAGATTCCACAGCCGGCGCCATCACCGACCCGATCGCGACCGTACCGCCTTCGCCGGCCTTCAACGCAGCGATTTCCTCGCCCGCCTCATCAAGTTCGGCAAGCATGGTGCGGGTGCGGCGGATCAAAGCCTCGCCGTACCAAGTGGGTTCGATGCCGCGCGGCAGGCGCTGGAACAGGGTGACGCCGACGATGGATTCAATCTCGCCGAGCATCTTGGAAGCGGCCGGTTGGGAGAGATTAAGCTCGGTCGCGGCTCGGTGCAGCTTGCGCGTGTCGTCTAGGGCGACAAGCAGGTGCAAATGCCGAAGCTTGAGGCGGGTACGCAAGAGCCGCTCGGTCGTGCCGGAGCGCGACTTCCGCTGACGCGAGCCGGATATCTGGTCTTCGACAGGCAAAGCCTCTGCCCGCTTCGGCGCACGTGCCATAGCAATTCCCTCAATGATATCAAAAATTATATAGCAACCGACTGACTTGTCATTAGACAGTTATGGGTGAGCCAGCCTATGCTTTTGCCGATAATGACCCGGCAGACGGTCGCACGAGGAAATCGTCCATGCGCTTATCCCAATTCCGCACTCCGGAAGGCCTCCGCCATGTCGCGGTGGTTCTTGATGACGGCACGGCCGCGATCGTGCCGGGCGTGGCTTCGGTCTACGACATCGCGATGGAGGCCATCGCCGGAGGGCGGAGCCTTGCAGAAGCGGTAGCGGAGCGGCTGGGAAAGGCGCCGGAAACGGTTGATCTGGAGGAGGCCTACCGGGACGGGCGACTGCTATCGCCACTCGATCATCCCGATCCCGCCCATACTTTCGTGACCGGCACCGGCCTTACGCATCTTGGAAGCGCCGAGGGGCGGGACAAGATGCACAAGGATATGAGCGACCCCGACAAGCAGACCGATTCCATGCGGATGTTCAAGCTGGGCATCGAGGGCGGGAAACCGGCGCGCGGCCAAGCCGGCGCGCAGCCGGAGTGGTTCTACAAGGGCGACGGATCGGTGGTTGCGGCGCCAGGAGCAGCCCTGCTTTCGCCCGCCTTCGCGCTTGACGGGGGCGAGGAGCCAGAAATCGTGGGGCTCTATGTAATCGGGCCGGATGGGACGCCTTGGCGGATCGGATTTGCGCTCGGGAACGAGTTTTCGGACCACGTGACGGAACGGCAGAATTATCTCTACCTCGCCCATTCCAAATTGCGTGCGGCATCGTTTGGGCCGGAAATTCTGGTCGGCGCGCTGCCTGGGTCCGTGACGGGCGTTTCGCGGATCGTAAGGGACGGGGCGGTGGTGTGGCAGAAGCCATTCCTATCGGGCGAGGACAACATGTGCCACGCACTGTCCAACCTCGAACATCATCACTTCAAGTATTCGCTGTTCCGCCGGCCGGGCGACGTGCATGTGCATTTCTTCGGAACGGCGACGCTGAGCTTTTCGGACGGCTTTGCGACCAAGCCGGGCGATGTGTTCGAGATTTCCGCGCCGCCTTTCGGGCTCGCACTGCGCAACAGCTATCAGGTGGCGGGGGCGGCGGTGCCGGGCGTCAAGGCGCTGTAGGGGGTAGGAGCAATATCGAAATCGATATGGTATTCACAGCATTTCTCATTTGACTGTGATGGGTAAAGGCCAGATTTTAGACCGCTGTCGCGCCCATCGATCCGGGGGTACCACTGCGGTTCGACGATAGGGCTAATTGGATCACCCGGGGGCGACACAGAGGTTGCAAAAGAGAATTCCGTGCGGCCGGCTTCCGATCCCGGATATCGGTCAGCGCAGGAACGAAGGGGAGAAAACACGTGAACATTTTCAAAGCGGCGCTTGCCGCGCTTGCTCTTGGCGCCGTTGCACTGGCGTCGCCGGTTGTGGCGCAGGACAAAGGCTCGGTCGGTATTTCGATGCCGACGAAGTCGTCCGCACGCTGGATCGCCGACGGCGACAACATGGTCAAGTACTTCCAGGAGAAGGGCTTCACCACCGATCTCCAGTATGCTGAAGACGATATTCCGAACCAGCTTGCCCAGATCGAGAACATGATCACCAAGGGCGTCAATGTCCTCGTGATCGCCGCGATCGACGGTACGACCCTTTCGGACGCGCTGCAGCAGGCCGCCGACAAGGGCGTGAAGGTCATCGCCTATGATCGGCTGATCCGCGATTCCGGCAACGTCGACTATTACGCCACCTTCGACAACTTCCAGGTCGGCGTGCTTCAGGCGCAGTCGATCGAGAGCGAGCTTGGCCTCAAGGACGGCAAGGGCCCGTTCAACATCGAGCTGTTCGGCGGTTCGCCCGACGACAACAACGCGTTCTTCTTCTACAACGGCGCTATGAGCGTGCTGCAGCCCTATATCGACAGCGGCAAGCTCGTCGTTCAGTCCGGCCAGACCGGCATGGACAAGGTGGGCACGCTGCGCTGGGACGGCGCGGTCGCTCAGGCGCGCATGGATAACCTCCTGTCGGCCTAATACACCGACAAGCGCGTCGACGCGGTGCTCTCTCCCTATGACGGCCTTTCGATCGGCATCCTGTCGTCGCTCAAGGGCGTAGGCTACGGCAGCGCGGACCTGCCCTTCCCGGTCGTAACCGGCCAGGACGCGGAAGTTCCCTCGGTGAAGTCGATCCTTGCCGGCGAGCAGCGCTCGACGATCTTCAAGGACACCCGCGAGCTGGCCAAGGTGACGGTCGGCATGGTGGAAGCGGTTCTTTCGGGTGGAACGCCCGAGATCAACGACACCACGACCTACGACAACGGCGTCAAGGTCATCCCGTCCTATCTGCTGAAGCCGGTTTCGGTTGATAAGTCGAACTGGAAGGCCATCCTGATCGACAGCGGCTACTACACCGAAGATCAGGTTCAGTAAGCTTCGCTTGAGTTGAACACGAGCCTCGCACCTAACCGGTGCGGGGCTCATCATGTCGTGGCAAGCGGCTTGGGATCTTTGGCCCAAGGCGATTGTTTTGATGAAGACGTTGCTGTGCTCTGCCGACAGGGGTTATCCAAGTTATGGACACGATCCTGGAAATGCGGGGGATCACCAAGACATTTCCCGGCGTCAAGGCGCTGGAGAACGTGAACCTTAAGGTGCGCCGGGGCGAAATTCATGCGCTGGTGGGCGAGAACGGGGCCGGTAAATCCACGCTGATGAAGGTGCTGAGCGGGGTTTATCCGCACGGCAGCTATACTGGCGAAATCTGGTATGAGGGCGAGGAGCGGCGCTTCCGCACGATCGCCGACAGCGAAAAAACCGGCATCATCATCATTCACCAAGAGCTGGCGCTGGTTCCTCTGCTCTCGATCGCGGAGAATATCTTTCTCGGTAACGAGCAGGCGAAGAACGGCATCATCGACTGGTCGCTCGTGACGTCGGAGACCCAGGCGCTGCTGCGCAAGGTGGGCCTGAAGGAAAGCCCGCAGACGCTGGTGACCAATATCGGCGTCGGCAAGCAGCAACTCGTGGAGATCGCCAAGGCGCTTTCCAAAGAGGTCAAGCTGCTGATCCTCGACGAGCCGACGGCGAGCCTCAATGAAAGCGACAGCGAGGCCTTGCTCAAGCTGCTGGTGGACTTCAAGAACCACGGCATTTCCTCGATCCTGATCAGCCACAAGCTCAACGAAATCTCGAAGGTTGCCGATCAGATCACGGTCTTGCGCGATGGCTCCACCGTGGAAACGCTGGATTGCCACCGCGAGGAGATCAGCGAGGATCGCATCATCAAGGGGATGGTGGGCCGCGAGATCGCCGACCGGTATCCAAAGCGCGTGCCGAAGATCGGAGACGTGCTGTTCGAGGTGAAGAACTGGACCGCCTATCACCAGATCCACGCGGACCGGAAGATGATCCGGGGGATCGACCTCAACGTGCGGCGCGGCGAGGTGGTGGGCATCGCGGGGCTGATGGGCGCGGGGCGCACGGAATTCGCGATGAGCGTGTTCGGCCGCTCCTACGGCCAGAAGATTACCGGCCAAGCCTTCATGAAGGGGCACGAGGTGGACGTTTCCACCATCGGCAAGGCGATCGCGGCGGGGCTGGCCTATGCGACCGAGGACCGGAAGACCTACGGCCTCGTGCTTGGCAACACGATTTTGCACAATGTGACGCTGGCCAATCTTGCCGGCGTGTCGAAAAACATGGTGATCGACGACATCGAGGAACTGAAGGTTGCCAACGACTACAAGCGCAAGCTGAACATCCGCTGTTCCAGCGTTTTCCAGGAAGCGGTGAACCTGTCGGGCGGCAATCAGCAGAAGGTCGTGCTATCGAAATGGCTGTTCTCGCAGCCGGACGTGCTGATCCTGGACGAGCCGACGCGCGGCATCGACGTGGGCGCAAAATATGAAATCTATACGATCATCAACGCGCTCGCCGACGAGGGTAAGGGCGTGATCATGATATCGTCCGAGATGCCCGAATTGCTTGGTGTCTGCGACCGCATCTATGTGATGAACGAGGGTGCTCTCGTCGCGGAAATGCCAGCCAAGGATGCGAGTCAGGAAAAGATCATGCGAGCTATCATGAAATCCGGGGAGAAGGTGGCATGACATCCGAAACGACGCTCGCGCCGGCGCGCGAAGACCATCCGTTCCGGACCTTCATGAAGTCGAATCTTCGCGATTACGGGATGCTGTTCTCGCTGGTCGCGATCCTCGCCTTCTTCGCCATCATGACCGACGGCACAATCCTGAGGCCGGTGAACCTGACCAACGTGATCCTGCAGAACAGCTACATCGTCATCATGGCGCTGGGCATGCTGCTGGTGATCGTGGCCGGGCACATCGATCTTTCCGTGGGATCGGTTGTCGGGTTCGTGGGCGCGCGCGCCGCGATTCTCATGGTGCAGTTCAAGCTGGACCCGATTTCGACGACCGTGATCTGTCTTGCGGTCGGGGCGGCGATCGGGGCGGCGCAGGGCTATTTCATCGCGTTCTACCGCATCCCGTCCTTCATTGTGACGCTCGCCGGCATGCTGGTGTTTCGCGGGCTCAGCCTTGCGGTTCTTCAGGGACAGTCGGTCGGGCCGTTTCCGAAATCGTTCCAACTGCTTTCCTCAGGCTTTATTCCGGACCTTTTCTCTATACCGGGCTTACATGTGCTGTCTCTGATCCTAGGGCTTGCGGGCGCCGCGGTGGTGGTGGTGCTCAGCATCCGCAGCCGGCAGAGCCATCAGAAGCACGGGATCGAGCAGGAGCCGTATCTGTTTTTCGCGCTTCGGAACGTGGCGATCGCGCTCGCCCTGGTCGCGCTCAGCTATCAGCTCGCGACCTATAAGGGCCTGCCGAATGTGCTGATGGTGATGATCCTGCTTATTGCCATCTATGCCTTCGCAACGCGCCAGACCACGATCGGGCGGCGGATCTATGCGCTCGGCGGCAATGAAAAGGCGGCGAAGCTTTCCGGCATCAACACGGAACGGCTGACCTTCATCACCTTCGTCAACATGGGCGTGTTGGCGGCGCTGGCGGGGCTTATTTTTGCCGCGCGCCTGAACACGGCAACGCCGAAAGCGGGCGTTTCCTTCGAGCTTGACGTGATCGCGGCGTGCTTCATCGGCGGTGCTTCAGCGTCGGGCGGCGTCGGCAAGGTGACGGGTGCGGTGATCGGCGCGTTCATCATGGGCGTGATGAACAACGGCATGTCGATCCTCGGCGTCGGCATCGACTGGCAGCAGGTGATCAAAGGCCTTGTGCTGCTCGCGGCCGTGTTCTTCGACGTCTACAACAAGAACAAGGGCTGACAGGCACCGCCATGGCGAAGACATATACCCTTGGTCTTGTCGGGGTCGGCAAGATCGCAGTCGATCAGCATTTGCCGTCGATCGCGGAAACCGGCCTGTTCGATCTCGTCGCGCTGGTCAGCCAACGCGGCGTGACGCGGCCGGGGGTTCGCACCTTCAGCACGCAAGCCGAGATGCTGGTGGCGATGCCGGAGCTGGACGCGGTGGCCAATTGCACACCACCGGAAGTCAGGCACGGCGCGGTGCGCGAGGCGCTTGAGGCCGGCAAGCACGTGCTGATCGAAAAGCCACCGACGGCGACGGTGAGCGAGCTTGAGGATCTGATCCTCGCGGCGAAGCAAACCAAACGCACCTTGTTCGCAACCTGGCATTCGCAGTTCAACCCGGCGGTGGACGAGGCGAAGGCGCGGCTTGGGGGGGCGAAGATCCGGCGGATCAACGTGACATGGAAGGAAGACGTGCGGCGCTGGCATCCAGGTCAGGACTGGATCTGGCAGCCCGGCGGCTTCGGCGTGTTCGACCCCGCGATCAACGCGATTTCGATCCTCACCAAAATCCTCCCCTTCTCGCCCTTCGTGACGCGGGCGGACCTTGAGTACCCGGTCAACCGGGAAACGCCGATCGGCGCGACCGTGACGTTCCGGGGGCCGGAGGGCGCCGGGGTCGAGCATTTCCAGGGCGTGTTCGATTGGCGCCAGGAGGGCGAACAGACCTGGACGATCGAGCTCGAAACGCAGGACGGGCAGAGCCTCGTTCTGACCCGGGGCGGCACCTGCCTGACGGTGGACGGGCAGGAGATCATCGATCTACCGGATCAGGAATACCGCCACATCTACCGGCGTTTCCATGCGCTGATCGAGACCGGCGCGAGCGATGTGGACGCCGCGCCGCTGCGGCTGGTGGCGGACAGCTTCTTCATCGGCCGTCGGCGCGAGACCGATCCGTTCAACTGGTGATCGGGAGCCATTGCGCGGCCCTCGGCGTTCCTAAGCAGGGGGATAGCCGGAGGCCGGAGCCATGGCGAAGATCGGGATCATCATCAGCAGCGTCCGCGAGGAACGCTTCGCCGACCATCCGGCGCGGTGGATGGAGCGGGTTGCGTCCGCGAGGGCGGACACGGAGGTCGTGATGCTTGACCTCAAGGATTTTCCGATGCCGCTGTTCAACGAGGCGGCGTCGCCGGCTTATGCGCCGTCCGAAAGCGAGGTCGCGCGGCGATGGCAAAAGGCCGTGGCCGCGTGCGACGGTTTCGTGGTGATCGCGGCCGAGTACAACCACGGGCCCACAGCCGCGATCAAGAATGCGCTCGACTATGCGTTCAAGGAATGGGGAAAGAAGCCGATCGGCTTCGTGGCTTATGGCAGCGCGGGCGGAGCGCGGGCGGTGGAGCAGCTTCGGCTGACCGCGGTCGAACTCGACATGGTGCCGATCCGGCTTGCGGTGCACATCCAATGGGCAATCTACATGGAGGTGGCGAAGGGCAAGCCGCTGGAGGAGTTTGATTTCCTTCAAAAGGGGGCGAAAGACATGCTGGATCAGCTGAACTGGTGGGCCAATCTCTTGAAATCCGCGCGCGGTCATGCCTGATGGCCGGGGACCGGACATCATCTCTCGCGCGCAAATGAACCCTTGATGAGCCACCCCGATGTTTTGGCGCGGATCGTGCTTAGAGGGCGAGGGCTCGACGAGGGCTTCGTCGCCTTCGTCGTGGAACGGGCGCGGCTGTTTTCGCTGTGCGGACGGGTGGTGCGGGAGGCTGACGGGCGGCTCGTCGTGTCCGTGGGCGGCCCGGCGGGACTGATCGACATGCTGGAAGTTGCCTGCATGCTCGGCCCTGTGCACAGTTTTGTCGATGATATCGAGCGGCAGGTGCTGGAAGCCGGCGTGCCGGCCGGGCGCTTCGAGCGCGACTGAAGGGGGCGGGAATGGGTGGGGGATGGGTGCCGGTGGCGCTTCAGGCCGATGTTGCCGCGGGGTCGGCGCATCCGGCCGTCGTGGTGGGGCGCGAGATCGTGCTGTGGCGCACGGCGCCCGGGCATCTCCAAGCGTTCACCGATCGATGCCCGCACCGGGGCATGCGGCTTTCCTTCGGCTTCGTGCGCGATGAAGCGATCACCTGCCTCTATCATGGCTGGCGATTTGGCGCGGACGGCGGGTGCCGCCGGATCCCCGCCCATCCAGAGCTTGAGCCGCCCGCGACGATCACCGCTGAGCGATATGCAGCCGTTGAAGCGGACGGGCTGGTGTGGCTGTGGTTCGATCGCGACCGGGGGGCGGAGGGCTTACCGCCCTGTTTGCCTGTGGGCTCGGTTCCCGTGCGGAGCCTCACGATCGAGGCAGGCGCAGACGTCATTCGCCGCAGGCTTGCCGAGAACGGCGGGCATGAAGCGGACCGGATCGTGAGCATTGCGGCCGCGCCGGGCTTGACGGCAATCGTTGGGATGCATCGCAAATTGGACAATGTGACGACCTTGCACCTCCTCGCGCGCCGGCTGGACGGCCCCGTGACGGCAAGCGATCTTCTTGCGGTGGCAGCGTGGAGCGAGGCGTTTCGGCGCGATCTTGAAGGAAACGAGCAGTCCCATGCGGCATGAGACAGACCCGATCGCGCTGGAAAGCGCCGCGCTCGATGCCTGGTATGTGGCCGGGCGATCCGAAGACGTGACGGCGGACCGGACGCTGGAGACCCACATTCTCGGCGCGCCGGTATCCCTGGCGCGCCGGGCGGAGGGCGTGAGCGCAACCGGGCCGGACGGACGGGCGCTGCCAGTGATCGAGGATTACGGGCATGTTTGGACAACGCTCGGCCAGCCGAACGCCGGACTGTTCGCGATCCCCGAGTTTCACGAGGCGGACCGGCGGATCGTGGTTTGCGGGGGCGTGAGGGTGCGCGCGTCCGGGCTGCGGCTTATCGAGAATTTCCTCGATCTGGCGCATTTTCCCTTCGTGCACACCGACATTCTCGGCGTGGTGGAGCGGCCGGAGGTGACGAAATACGACGTGGAAATCCGCGCCGATGTGGACGAGGTTTGGGCGACCAACTGCCAGTTCTGGCAGCCGAAGGCGGCGGCGCAATCGGCCGGCGGGCAGATGTCGGACTATACCTACCGCGTCGTCAGCCCTTTCAACGTGCTGCTCTACAAGACCTGCCCGAGCGATGCCGCGCGCATGGACGCAATCGCGCTCTTCGTGCAGCCGGTTGCCGAGGACGTGTCGCTCGCCTTCGCGGCGATGGCCTTGATCGATGCGCAGACGCCGACCACGTCCATCATCCACTTCCAGCAGACGATCTTCCTGCAAGATCGCATCATCCTGGAAAATCAGCGGCCGCGCCTTTTGCCGCTCAGTCCGCGCTCTGAAATTCCAACGCGGGCGGATCTGACGTCGGTGGTGTATCGGCGGTGGCTGAAGGAAAAGGGTCTTCGGTTCGGAACAGTGGAGCGGGCGGCGTGACGGCGGCCATCACGCTTCATGACTACGAGCTATCGGCGGACGCCTATAAGGCGCGGCTGATGATGCGGCTCCTCAGCGTGCCGTTCGCGTCCGTTCCGATTGACTTGTATCCGGGCGGCGAGCACCGGTCGGACGTGTTTTTAACCCTTAATCCGCGCGGCACCTTGCCGGTGCTTCTGGACGGGGAGGTCACAGCGGCCGGAGCCGAGGCTGTCCTGATCCATTTGGCGGAGCGCTACGACCCGGCCGGGCATTGGTTGCCGCGCGCGGGGCAGGCACGGGCCGAAACCTTCGGCTGGCTGGCGTTTTCCGGCCAGGAGCTGGCAGCGGCGGATGCGGCGCGAATTGAGGCGATGCTTGGGATCGCCCCACCCTATCCGGATGCGACTAAGCGGGCGCGGGATGCGTTTCGCGTGATCGAGGACCGACTGGTGCGGCAGGGCTTTGCCGCCGCCGCGTTCCTGACCGGCGCGGAGCCGACGATCGCCGATATCGCGTGCTTCCCGGCGGCTGCGCTGGCGATCGATTTTGGCGAAGCGCTGGAGGATTATCCGAAGATCCGGGCGTGGACGCGGCGGATCAGAGGTCTGCCCGGCTTCGTGGCGATGCCGGGCATTCCCGAGTTCGTGTGAGGCGTGCCGCTTAGAGCGTTTCCTCGTCCGTCAACCGGCTTCCACTTGACGGGGAACCGCATCTAGAGCGTTTCCTCATCCGTCAACCGGCTTCCACTTGACGGGGAAACGCTTTAGCCCTGCAACACCCGCTGGTTCTGCTCGCCGAGGCCTTCGATGGTAAGGCGGATGGTGTCGCCGGCCTTGAGATAGACGGGCGGCTTCATGCCCATGCCAACGCCGGGCGGGGTTCCCGTGGTGATGACGTCGCCCGGATCAAGCCGCAGGAAGCGCGAGATGTAGGACACGAGGTGTTTGACGCCGAAGACCATCGTCTTCGTGCTGCCGCGCTGGGCCTTCTTGCCGTTGACGTCGAGTTCCATCGAAAGGTTCTGGATATCGGCGAACTCATCCGGCGTGACCAGCCAGGGGCCGAGCGGGCCGAAGGTGGGGCAGCCCTTGCCCTTCATCCACTGGCCCGTGCTTTCCGTCTGATAGGCGCGCTCGGACACGTCGTTGCAAAGGCAGAAGCCTGCAACATGGCTCAGGGCGTCATCCTCGGAAACGTGATAGGCGGCCTCGCCAATCACGATGGCAAGCTCAACCTCCCAGTCGGTCTTGAGAGAGCCCGGCGGGATCAGCACGTCGTCGTTGGGGCCGACGATGCAGTTAGGCGCCTTGTTGAAGAGCACCGGCTCGCTCGGCACGGCAGCGCCGGTTTCGGCGGCATGGTCGGCGTAATTGAGGCCGACGGCGATGAAATTGCGGGTGCCGGCCACGCAAGCGCCGATGCGCACGCCTTCCGGTGCAAGCGGCAGCGACGCAACATCAGTCGAGGCGATGCGGGCGAGGCTGGCGCGCGACAGGGCGGCGCCGGCAAGGTCGGTCACCACGCCGGACAGGTCGCGGATGCGGCCGTCGGCATCCAAGATCCCCGGTCGCTCAAGACCGATTTCACCGAAACGCAGAAGTTTCATAAGCCATTTTCCTTGAACGAACGTCAGAAAGCGAACCTATCACCGTTTAGCGGCGATGCCGGCCCGGAACAAGAACGGGTGGGCGCAGAACGCCGGTTTCCGGCAGATGCGTCAGCCGGTCCAGCCGCCGTCGATGACGTGCGCTTGACCGGTAGTGAAGGTGGCGCCGGCGAGATAAACCACGAGGGCGGCAATCTCGTCGGGCTGGCCGATCCGGCCCATCGGCTGGCGGGCGACGAAGGCGGCGCGGGCTGCGTCGAAGTCGCCGGTGGAGCGCAGCCGGTCTTGCAGCGACGGGCTCTCCACCGTACCGGGGCAGATGGCGTTGCAGCGGATGCCTTTGCCGACGAAATCGGCGGCGACGGACTTGGTGAGCCCGATCACCGCCGCCTTTGAGGCGGAATAGGCGAAGCGGTTCGGTACGCCTTTGACGGAGGAGGCGACGCTCGACATGTTGATGATGGAGCCGCTTCCCCGCTCAAGCATGCCCGGCAGGAAGGCTTTGATCATGCGCATCATGGCTGTGACGTTGAGGTCCAAGGCAAAGGCCCACTCGTCCTCGGTGCAGTCGAGAATCGAACCAGCGTGAACATAGCCGGCGCAGTTGAAGAGGATGTCGATGCCGGCGGGGAACTGGCCCGCGAAGGCCGTAATCGCGTCGGGACTGCGCACATCGAGCCGGGCCGTGTGAACATTTTCGAGGCCCGCGAGATCGGCGAGACGGTCCTCGGCGATGTCGGTCGCGTAGACGACGGCGCCGGCCTTGGCCAGAGCCTCGACGGAGGCGCGCCCGATGCCCTGGGCGGCGGCGGTGACCACGGCAATCTTGCCGTGCAGCGATGCGGTCACGATGAATATCCCCCGATTGCACGGCGATGCAGGGCCGCTTCGACCCCCTCGCCGCGTGATCTGAAACTTGCCGTTTCGTCCGGCTAGGCTGCTGTTCTAGTGTTCGCGCACGTAGATTACCATTGCCAAACCAACGTTCGAGACGATCCCGAAGCGGGTTTCACGCGGTTGGGCACCATCGGGGGTTCGATTATGATGATCGTCGACACGCATTTGCATATCATCGATCTGGCGAAGCTAGATTACCCCTGGCTTGGAGAAGCGCCGCGGCTTCACAAAGACCATCTCTACGAGACCTACGCCGCCGAAGCGCAGCGGCTTGGCATTACCGATGTCCTTCACATGGAAGTGGATGTCGCCGAGGCCGAGATCGAGGCGGAAACCGCGATGGTGAAGGCCGTCGCCGCGCAGCCGGGATGTTTGATTCGAGGGGCGATCAGCGCGTGCCGGCCCGAGGATCCGGCCTTTCCCGCCTTCGTGGAGCGGTTCGCCGGCAACGGGTTCGTGAAGGGCTTTCGGCGCATCCTGCACACGCAGCCGGACGCGCTTTCCGAAGCGGCGCTGTTTCGGACGAACCTCCGGCGGTTGTCGGGAACCGGGCTCAGCTTCGACATTTGCGCGCTACCGCATCAGATCGACCGGGCGATCGCGCTTGTGGATCTTGCGCCCGACGTTTTCTTCATCCTCGACCATTGCGGCGTGCCGGCGGTGAAGGACCGGGCGGTGCACCCGTGGGCGGAGGGCATCACCGAAATCGCCCGGCGGCCGAATGTGGCGGTGAAGATCTCCGGCGTCGTTGCCTATGGCGCGGACGAGTGGACGGTGGAGGATCTCCGACCGTTCGTAACCCATGCCATCGAAAGCTTTGGATGGGACCGGGTGGTGTGGGGCAGCGACTGGCCGGTGTGCACGTTGACGGCCAATCTGACGCGCTGGGTGGAGGCGACGCATCAGCTGATCGCGGGGGCCAGCGAAGGCGAGAAAACCCGCCTTCTCCAGGGCAACGCCCGGCGCATCTACCGGATATGATCCGCGGCGTTACGAGAAGACCACGGTGCGGTGACCGTTGAGAAGCACCCGCGCTTCCAGGTGCATCTTGACGGCACGGGCAAGCACGCGGCTTTCGATATCACGCCCGACGGCAACGAAATCCTCGGCGGACAGAGCGTGCGACACCCGCTCGGTCTCCTGCTCGATGATCGGACCTTCGTCGAGATCCGGCGTCACGTAATGGGCGGTGGCGCCGATGATCTTCACGCCGCGCTCGTGGGCTTGATGATAGGGCTTAGCGCCCTTGAAGCTCGGCAGGAAGGAATGGTGAATGTTGATTACCTTTCCAAACAGGCGCGAGGACAGATTGTCCGAAAGCACCTGCATGTAGCGGGCGAGAACCACAAGATCCGCACCACTTTCTTCCGCCAGCGCGATGAGGCGAGCTTCCTGTTCGGGTTTGTTGGTCTTGTCGACGGGCCAGTAATGAAAAGGAATGCCATTCTGTTCGGCGAAGGTGCGGCTGCCTTCATGGTTCGACACGATCGCGATGACTTCGGCACTGAGCCAGCCGACCCGAATCTGATACATTAGATGTTGGAGGCCGTGGTCGAACTTGGAGACCATGATGATGATCTTCGGCACGCGGCCGCCGTCGATCAACGTGGTGGTCATGTCGAAAGCCCGAATGACGGGCGCGAGCGATTCGCGAATGGCGTCATGCGTCAGGTCCGCCGGAGCCTGGAACGCGATGCGCATGAAGAATCGGTTCGTGACCCGGTCCCAGAACTGAGCACTTTCCGCGATGTTACCGCCGAGATCCGCGAGCGCCGCCGTCACACGGGCGACAATGCGGGGGCGGTCCTGACAAGACAGAGTCAGGATGTGGGTTTTAACGGCGGTCATCGCGGGCCAACCTCTCCATGATGCGAGCGAGCGAAAAAAGGGGCAGGGCTGCCCCGCCGTTCCTTATCGGTTTGCTGCGCGTTGCGAAAGGGAGAGATGGGCCCGCAAAGGCCAGCGGTCGCGCGTTTTGAAGCCGCATGATCCGGCCAAGAAAAAGGGCCCGGCGTGAACCGGGCCCTCGTTGCTGGTGCGGTTTGCTACAGGCCGATTACCAGCTGCGGGTCAGCAGCAGCAAGCCGGTGTACTGATCCTCGTCCTCGAAGCCGCCGTCGGTCTGGTAGGTCGCTTCCGCCGTCAAGACGAGGCCGGGCGTGAGGGTGTAGTCGAGGCCGAGGTTGGCGGCGAAGATATCATCGTCATCGTCGTTGTCGACGATGTCATAACGCAGACCTGTGTAGATATCGAGGGCATCGGAGAATCCATACTTCAAGGCACCCGCGAGAGTCACTTGGTTGGACTCGCTAGAGTCCTCGTAGGCTGCGACGAGGCGGATGTCGAAGTTTTCGATCAGCTTCAGGTTGGCAGTACCTTTGACAGCAAAGAAGTCATCGGTATCGACCACGGCGCCTGCTGTGTTGCGGACGTCCACTCCGTTCGGTGTGTAGAGGAACGAGATGTCCACACCGCCCCAGGTCTGACCGGTGATACCGGCGATGGCTTCGACGCGCAGATCGCCGTTATCGGTGTCGACATTCGGGCGGGCCAGGAGGTTGGCGTTGGCTTCCGAGAGCGAGGCGCCGAGGAAGAAGCCGCCGCCGAGGTTGTCAACGATGACCGTTGCCTGAAGGCGGCTCTGGTCGCCAGTGGTGGCGAAGGTGCGCTCGCCGTAGAGGACGTCGCCGTTGTAGAGGTCGTCGGCGAAGCCTGCAGTGAGATAGCCGAGCTGGATGAACACCTGATCGAATTGAGCGCCGCGGTTACCGAGCGTCAAATCGTTGAATTCGTTGATAGCTTCCTGTGAACCGCTGATGTTCAAGGCGCCCGTGGTGATACGCAGATACGAACGCAGCGTGCCATATTCGGTGGCTGTGCGGGCGTCGAAGCCGACGCGACCATCGGCAAACATGCCCGTTGCATCGTCGCCGTTGAGGTCGGAGTCTTCCAGACCGGTATCGCGAGCGGAGACATATGTGCCACCGAAGCGGACGCGGCCGTTGATTGCAAAGCAGGTTTCAGTTCCGGGGATGTAGAAAAAACCGGCGCCGAAGGTGTCACAAACCTTAACGTAATCGACGGCGACGGGAATAATCTCGCCGGGGAGATCGGCAGCATTCGCAGTCGAAGCAACCATAAGTCCAGCGCAGGCGCCGAGCAGGGTACTCTTTATTTTCATGTCCTGACCTCCAAAGTCATTACAGTGGAGGATCCGGCAAAAGATCTCCGTTCCGCGAAGCGAAAGCTTCGCGGGCCCGGTCTTTTTCCTCGGCCAGTCCCCGTATGTCTCCGTTTCGCTTGTTCCGAACCGCCACCACAGGCGGCTTGTACTTACGAAGCGGTGAGTCGGCGTTTCCGAACTCGCTAAGGGAAGGTGACTGATCAAGGTCACGCATTCAACTGTTTATATATGTAAAAAACTGAAGGTATCTAGCTTTGATGCAGATTGTTGCATTCTTGCAACGGCGCGCTGGTATGGCGGATTGCTGAAGCAGAGCAAGACGTTAACGCCTCGTAAACAAGGCTGCCGGAGGACAGCCGCCGGGATGGCGGACCGATTTGTAAAGCCTTATGTATAGGTGACCCTACCGAGCGCTATGCCATCGCACACGATAAAGGGCCTGCAGCCACCTGATTCGCGCGTGAAAATCATCGAAAAAGGCGCCCCTGACGAGGCGCCCTGATTTTGATGGGCTGGGCCGCTTCAGATGGTTCAGGCGATCAGCGGCACTCGTCGGTGCCCGTTACACGGGCCGTGCCCGGAGGGCAATCGATCGACTGCTCGGGGGTGGTCGCGTTCAAATTTTCGTTCGGGTTCGCCGAAACACCGCCGGAACTCGATCCGGTTGCGGTGCTGCCCGTCTCATTGCCGGCCGAGCCGGGTGTGCCGGACTGCGTTGAATTGGTGGTGGACTCCCCCGACGCCGCGTTACCGGATTTACCGCCGGATGAGCTATCCTGCGCGAAGGAAGGAGCAACGGCGGCTGTAAAAAGGGCTGCTGCAAGGACGGTTGACTTCATGAAGTTGCCGATCATTTGGGTCTCCCAGGTCATTTCCAGCCTCGCATGCCTCGCTTTAGCTGGACCGCGTCTTTATCGACGCCATGTTTCTCAAACGGGTATTCTTTTGTTTCGTTCCGTTTTCTGCGTAATTCATAGCTATAGTGGATGATCCGTTTGATACAGCATGATCTTTTCTCAGAATTTATTTGTTTTTACTGTATTCCCCTTAGCGTTGCCCCGACTTACGCTTCGGGGTTGGCCGGATCCCGAACCCATGAAACAAAGTCGATCATCCAAGGGTTAGTAGCGGTCGCTTCCACACCGTTACATCCGCGAGGGCCGCTTGCATTTCGGTTGTCTTGCTCCGGTCTTTGTCAGCCACGTCGCCGTCTTCGAGGCACTTAGCGTGGTGCTCGCCGCGCGCGGACACCGGGTGACACTGTTTCATCAGGATGATGTGGCGCCGCTTATCCGCACGCACGATTTGGGGTTCCACGGACTGGGGGCCCCGTCGGCGGCGCGTCGGCGAGCGGCGATCGTGGCACGGGCCGCCCACCCTGCCCTGCCATTCGGGATGATTCGCGTGGTCGCCGACATGGCGAACGCAACCGACTGGCTGTGCCAACGCGCGCCGGACGCCTTTCGCGCAATCGGGATCAACGCAGTTCTCGGCGATCAGATGGAACCGGCGGCAGGGCTCGTCGCCGATTATCTAGGCCTGCCCTTCGTATCGATAGCGGCGGCGCTACCGATGGAGCCAGACCCGATCGCGCCGCTTCCGGTTCTGCCGTTCGGCTTCGATCCGTCGCCCGCCGGCGAACGGCGCAATGCCGCCGGCGCGGCCGTGGTGCGGTTCGTGATGCGGGAGCATGCCCACGCGATCGCGCGAAACGCGGCGCGGTTTGGGCTTGGCGACCGGCGCGATCTGGCGCGTTGCTTTTCGCGGGTGGCGACCGTGAGCCAGATGGTGCCGGGGTTTGACCTGCCGCGCCGGATGCCGCTTGCCCGCCATCATGGCGTTGGACCGATACGGCTTGAGTACGTGCGCAGGGTTTTCTCGCCCTCCTGGGCCGACAGCGGGCGGGCGGTCGCTTTCGTCTCGCTGGGAACGATGCAGGGTGGGCGGCTTGGGCTGTTCCGGCGGATCGCGTCGGCCTGCCGGCGGCTTGGACTGTACACGGTGCTCGCCCATTGCGGTGAGCTGACGCCGAGACAGGCTGCGACACTGCCGGCCGACATCGTAACGGACTTCGTGCCGCAGCGGGCCGTGCTGGCCATGGCCGACGTGGTCGTGACGCACGCCGGGCTGAACACCGCGCTCGACGCTTTGTCCATCGGGGTGCCGATGCTGGCGCTGCCGATCGCCTTCGATCAGCCGGGTGTGGCGGCGCGCATCGTTCATCACGGAGCGGGGCTTTCGCTCGATCACCGGATCGCGACCTCGCGGGCTATTGAGCGAGCCATCGCGCGGCTCATCATCGAGCCCGCGTTCCGCACCTGCGCGCGGGCGATCGGAGCTGAAATCGCCATGGCGGGCGGGGCCGAACGGGCGGCGGACGTGATTGAACACGCCGCCGGTGCCGTGATGACGGGGAGGCACGTGGCATGAGGCCGGACGTGGTGATCGTCGGGGGTGGGCTAGCGGGCGGATTGATCGCATGGCGGCTCGCCGAGCGGCGGCCGGAGGTGAGCGTCGCCATCATCGAGGCGGGCCCATGTTTTGGCGGCAACCATACGTGGTCGTTCCACGAGACCGATCTCAGCGCTTCCGAACGGGCCTTCATCGAGCCATTCATTGAACATCGGTGGAGCGAGCAGACGGTGCGGTTTCCAGGCCGGACGCGCAAGCTGGCAAGCGGCTATGCGAGCGTGACCTCGGACCGGTTTCACGCGGTGCTGAACGAGCGGCTGGCGAACCGCGTTCGGTTCAACACGCGGGCAGAACCGCGCGGGCCCGGCCATGTGCAGTTCGACAGCGGAAGCGGACTTGCGGCGGGGGTGGTGATTGACGCGCGCGGGCTTGCGCCTGTTCGGCATTTGGCACTCGGATTTCAGAAGTTCCTCGGCTTGGAATTGCAGCTCTCAAAACCCGTGGCGCCCGCCGCGCCGATTATCATGGACGCGACCGCCGGGCAGGATGACGGCTATCGCTTTGTCTACACCCTGCCCTTCGCGCCAGACCGCGTGCTGGTCGAGGACACCCGCTATGCTGATAGGCCGACTCTTGACCGGGCGGCGCTTCGCCGATCCGTGCTCGCCTATGCGGCCAGCCAAGGCTGGGCGGTGGACCGGGTGGTGCGGGAGGAAAGCGGGATCCTGCCGATCGTGCTTTCCGGCAACGTCGAGGCGCTGTGGGCGGCAACCGGTGGCGTTCCAACAGCGGGGCTGGCGGGCGGGTTTTTTCACCCAACGACGGGCTATTCGCTGCCGGACGCCGTTCGCTTGGCGGATGTGATCGCGGGATTGCCTGTACTGGCGCCGGAGCCGGTGTTCAAGGCCGTGCGGGCGCAGTCGGTGCGGCTCTGGCGGGAACGGGCGTTCTTCCGGCTCGTCAACCGGCTGTTGTTCCTGGCCGGCGAACCTGCAAACCGGTGGCGTGTGATGGACCGCTTCTACCGCTTGCCGGATCCGTTGATCGAGCGGTTCTACGCAGGGCGCCCGACGCTTTTGGACAAGGCCCAGATCCTGACCGGCAAGCCACCGGTGCCGATGGGCGAGGCGATCCGTGCGCTTTCGATGACGCAGCTTCACCGGAGGCCGGCATGAACGGCGCGGATGCGGCGGCCAACGCGCAACGTGCCATCCGTGAGGGCTCGAAAAGCTTTGCCGCCGCAGCCCGGCTGTTCGACCCGCGCACGCGGCGGAGCGCGGTTCTGCTCTATGCGTGGTGCCGGACGTGTGACGATGTGGTGGACGGGCAGATGCTGGGGCACGGCCACATCATGCGCGAGGGCTCGCCGACGCTGCGGCTGGAGCGACTGGAGGCCTTGACGCGGCGCGCTTATTCGGGCGAGCCGATGACGCACCCGGCGTTTGCGGGGTTTCAGGAGGTGGTGAAACGACATGCTATTCCCCTCCGCGATCCGCTTCAGCATCTGGCCGGCTTTCGCATGGACGCGACCGGGCGGCAGTATGAAACGCTGACGGACGTGCTCGACTACGGCTACCACGTGGCCGGCGTGGTTGGCGTGATGATGGCCCGGATCATGGGCGCGAGCGACGCGGCGACCTTGGACAGGGCGTCGGACCTCGGCGTGGCGTTCCAGCTTACCAACATCGCGCGCGACGTGATGGATGACGCGGAAATCGGGCGGGTTTATCTGCCCCGCAGATGGCTGATCGAAGCGGGTGTCGAGCCGGACGGGATTACCGATGCGGCTTACCGGGAGGGCGTGGCGCATGTCGCGGAGCGGCTACTGGATGCAGCAGAGCCCTATTATCTATCGGCCGGACATGGGCTCGCCGCTTTGCCGTTCAGATCGGCGCTGGCGGTCGCGACGGCGCTCGGGGTGTACCGGGCGATCGGATCGGCAGTGCGCCGGGAGGGAGCCTCCGCTTGGGATGCGCGGGCGCAAACCTCGGCGGCGGCGAAATGGGCTTACGGGGTTATGGGGTTCGCGCGGGCCGTTCGCTCGCGGGCCGCGCCTCCCGCTCCCCGCGATCGCCGGCCTCTGTCGCGGCCTTCGTAGCGCGGAGTTGCTCGCGCAAGCGCGGAATAGGCGGCGCCCAAAGGAAGCCGAAGGAAACCGCTCCCTCCCGGCCGGTCACCGCATGATGCAGGCGATGGGCCTGAACCAGCCGCTTCAGATAGCCCCGGCGCGGCGTTTGCCGAAACGGCCAGCGCTGGTGCACGAGCCCATCATGAACGATGAAATAGAGCGCGCCATAGAGCGTGACGCCGACCGCGACCCAAAAGAGCGGCGGCCAAACCGCCGACCCGATCGCGAACAAGGCGATGGCAAGGGCGGCGAAAACGACGGCATAGAGATCATTGCGCTCCAAGCCGCCAACATGCGGTTCGTGGTGCGAGCGGTGCCACCCCCATCCCCAGCCGTGCATGACATAGCGATGGGTCAGCACCGCCACGAGTTCCATGGCGAGAAGCGAAACGACCACCGTGATGAGCGCGCCGAGTGTGGACATGGCAGGCACTACTCCACGGGCATCGCGCGGACAGCGCCAGCGGATGTGGCGCTGTGGTGGCGTGAAGGACCGGTGTCGGGGAAGATGGCGCAAACAAGGGCGATCAACCTCTCCGGGCGTTGAGGCAGCGCGGCGAGGTGTGCCATGGCCTGATCGACGTGGCCGGCGAGGCGGCGGCGCGTGGCATCGGGTCCGATCACGGTCATCATCGTGACGCGGCCTGCGTCTTTGCCTACGTCCTTGCCGAGGAGATCGGGCGTTCCGTCACGGTCCACAATATCGTCGAGGATCTGGAAGGCGCGTCCAAGTTCAGTGCCAAAATCACGCAGGATGGCGCGTGTAGCAGGGCTGGTCCCGGCCAGGACTGCTGCACTCTCGACGGCGGCGACGAAGAGAGACCCGGTCTTGCGGTCGTTCGTATCCGAGATTTCGGTGGCCGATGGCGGCATGGACGCTCGAAGGTCCGCACCTTGACCGCCGACGAGCCCTTGAACGCCCACCGCAGCCGATAGAATGGCAACGAGTTCTGCCCGCTCGGTGGCGGAGGCCGTGGGTGTTGTGGCCGCAATACCGAAGGCCTCGGCGAGAAGCGCGACGGCGGCGAGTACGGCAAAATCCTCGCCATGGGCAATATGCGTGGCGGGCCGGCCTCGCCGGAGCACGGCGTCGTCCATGCAGGGCAGATCGTCGAGGATGAGGGACGCGGTATGAACGAGTTCGATCGCGCAGCCGGCGTCGAGCGCGGCGGGGCTATCGTTGCCAAGGTCGCGGGCGGCAAGCATGGTGAGAAGCGGACGAAGCCGCTTACCCGGGGCAAGCACGGCCTCGCGCATGGCGAGATGGACGCAGTTACCGCCCGGTGAATCATCCGCGACGAGACGGTCGAGGCGGGCGTCGATCCGGGCTCGCACGGCGGTCATGTCTTCGTCGAGGTATAGGGCGGGCGCGGTCTCGCAGGTCATCAAGGCCTCCGACGCGCAAAACTCTGGATGACCGCCCAAGGTTCCGCTCAGCCGGTTGCCCGCGCGCGGGGCATGCGCCCACCCGCAAGGCGCTTGCCGCGCAGCGCGCCCACGGCCGCAACGCAGAGGCCGACGGCGAGGACCCACCATGCGGGGCGGATCTGGTAGGAAAAGTCGAGGTTGGCGGCCAGAACGCGGGCGGCGGGAACACCTGAGGCCGCGCCGAACCACGCGGTTTCCACGGCGGCCGTGAAAAGGCCGGCAAGACAGGCGGCCGAGACAAGAACGATCGGGCCGAGCCCGAGACCACGGGCCTGTGCAACCCGGTAGATCATCAAGAGAAGGAAGAGGCCAGCCATCAAGGCAGCTTCCCAGACATCGATTTTCGACTGCATGAAGAAGTGAACGATGGAGAGAATCGCGATCGGATAGGTGAGCTTATGAAGGCGGGTCCATGCCTTTCCCAGCCGCCGGATGGCGGCGTCGGTTGACGTCAGGCCGAGGACGATCAGACCGAGGAGGGCGACGAAACCGATGGCGAGGTAGTATCGGAGCAGAATTTCGCTGGCGATGCGAACCGGCGACCAGCCCTGATCGGCGGCATAAAGCGTGAGGTGGAGAAGCGCATAGGCGAGCGCGGCGAGGCCCAGCATGCGGCGGACGAGGACAAGCTTCGACCAATCCGCGATCCGGCGCAGCGGCGTGACCGCCAGCGACAAGAGCAAAAAGCGAACCGCCCAAAGACCGCTGAGATGAATGGCGGCATTCAGCGGGCGCGGACCGAGCGCGCCGGAATAGTAGTCCGCGATCAGCCAAATCGCCGGGACGAATGTGCCGGCGAAGATGGCGGCCTTCAAGGCGGACAGGTGCCCCGCGCTATCGGTCCAAGGTGCAACGAGCATGGGTATCCAACGCCTCCGTTGAAAGCTTTACGCGATGAAGCCCTGCGGCGCTTCACACGGCACGCTCACCTTTTCGCGAGAGTGCGCCACTGATCGCCTTTTCCGCACGCGGCAGCGCACCTATGATGGCGAAATGAGCAAAACCTCCACGCTGATCAATGCGGATAGGGATCTGGCGCAGGCCGGACCATTCCGGCTCCAGCTTCGTCTGGATCTCGGCGCCGGAGCGCGGATCGGGCCGGGCAAGGTGGACCTGATCGAGGCGGTGGGGCGCACGGGCTCGATTTCGGCGGCGGGGCGCGATCTCGGCATGTCATACCGGCGGGCGTGGCTGCTGCTCGACGCGGTGAACAGGATGTTCGAGGAACCCGTCGTGACGGCGTCGGTGGGCGGGGCGCATGGCGGCGGGGCGGTTGTGACACCGCTTGGACAGGCGCTGATCGCGGCCTACCGGGCGCTGGAAGCCGAATGCGCGGCGGCGGCGGACAGCCGGTTCGCACCCTTTGTAGATCGGTTGCGGGCGAACCCAGAGGCGGGGCCCGGCGATCACGACGACTAGATCGGCCGTTCGTCCATTGCCACGGTCTTGATCAACGCATGCACCCGGTCGCCGCTGTCTAGGCCGAGTTCGTCGAGCGCTTTTCGGGTGACGACGGCGGTGAGCGTGCCCCGGCCGTCGAGGGCGATTTCGGCGAGTGCCAGCGGCCCGGCGTCGCGGGCGACATGGGTGACGATACCAGACAAAGCGGTGCGGATGGTGACATTGCGCGGGGGGGTGAGCGCAAGCGCGACATCGGTTCCACGCACCACGACGCGGACCTCGCGGCCGGGCGGGCCGACCTCTCCGGTGAGCCATAAGGTTCCGGCCGGATGCTCGACAGGGGTGAGGCCGTAATCGCGGTCGACCGGACCGAGGCGGCCGGTGATCACGGAGGCGATGGCGAAGCGGTTGCCCTCAAGCCCGCGCGCGGGGCGCAAGACATCGGCAGGCGAACCGACCGCGACGACCGCGCCTTTGTCGAGCACCACCACGGTGGCGGCAAGCCGGGCAACCTCCTCCACCGTGTGCGAGACATAGACGATGGGGATGCCGAAAGCGTCTCGCAAATGCTCGATGAGCGGCAGGATTTCCATCCGCCGGTCCATGTCGAGCGAGGCGAGCGGCTCGTCCATCAGGAGAAGGTGGGGCGAGGCGAGGAGCGCACGGCCGATGGCGACCCGCTGGCGTTCGCCGCCGGACAGGGTGGCGGGGCGCCGGTCCAGAAGGGCGCCGATGCCGAGGGTTTCGACGACAGGATCAAGCGCGATTCGCCGGTCGGCCCATGGCGTGAAGGCGCGGCCGTAGAGAAGATTGCGGCGGACGGAGAGGTGGGGAAAGAGGAGCGAGTCCTGGAACACGACACCGACGCGGCGGCGGTGACGGGGAACGTCGATGCGAGCGGCGCTATCGAAGAGAACGCGGTCGTCGAGGCGCACGACACCGCGCTTGGGGCTGATCAGACCGGCGATGATGGCGATCAGCGTGGATTTTCCCGAGCCGGACGGGCCGAACAACGCGGTGATGCCGCCCCCGCCGGTGAAGGCGGCTTCAAGGCGAAACGCGCCGGCCTGATGGGCGACATCGACCGCGATCATCGCACCGACCCGAGGCTGCGGCGGGTGAGGACCTCCGAGAGAAGAAGCGCGCCGAAGGCGATGACCACCGAGACGGCGGCCAGCGCCAGGGCTTCCGCGTCCCCGGCCGGGGTCTGCGTCAGGGTGTAGATCTCGGCGGAGATGGTGCGGGTTTCGCCGGGAATGTTCGAGACGAAGGTAATGGTCGCGCCAAATTCGCCGAGCGCCTTGGCAAAGCCCAAGGTGGCGCCAACGAGGACGCCGGGCGTGGCGAGCGGCAGCGTGACAAGGAAGAAGGTTGCGAGCGGGCCGGCGCCGAGCGTTCCAGACGCCAGTTCAAGCCGCCGGTCCACCGCCTCGATCGAGAGACGGATGGCGCGGACCATGAGGGGGAACCCCATGACGGCGGAGGCGAGCGCGGCGCCCGTCCACCGGAAGGCGAGAACGAGGCCGAAGGTCTGTTCAAGAAAGGCGCCGATCGGCCCCTTCCGGCCAAAGAGCAGCAAGAGCGCATAGCCGGTGACGACCGGCGGCAGAACCAGCGGGAGATGAACGATGCCGTCAAGGATCGCCTTGCCGGGAAAGCGGCCACGGGCAAGGAGCGTGGCGACCGCAATGCCGACCGGCAGGCTGAAGAGGGTTGCGACCACGGCGACGCGGAACGAAAGCGCTATGGCGGTCAACGCTTCGTCCGACAGGGTGAACATCGTTTCGCTGGGTCCCGGTGATTCCAGACCTTAGCGGGCCGGAGGGGCGGGCGAAAAGCCCTCATCGCCAAGGATTTTCTGGCCGGCTGGAGACGCCGCATAGGCGAGGAAGGCGGCGGCATCGGGGTTGGCCGACGCGGTGACAAGCGCAGCGGGATAGACGATGGTCGGGTGGCTCGTGTCGGGGAATGTCGCGACGATGCGCACCTTGGGTTCGGCCTTTGCATCGGTTGCGTAGACGATGCCGAGCGGGGCCTCGCCGGTCGCGACCAGAGCGAGCGCGGCGCGGACGTTTTCTACGGGGGCAAGGCGGCCCGCTACCTTGTCCCAGAGGCCGAGGGTCTTGAGCGCGGCTTCAGCATATTGACCGGCGGGAACGGATTTCGGCTCGCCAATGGCAAGGCGACCGTCGCCGAGGGTGGCGGGAAGATCGGTGACGGACGTCAATTCGATGGCGGTGGCATCATCCGCCGGCGCGACGAGGACGAGGGTGTTGCCGGCCAGCACGGTTTTGGTGCCGGGCTGGATCAGGCCCTTTTCGGCGGCGTAGTCGATCCACTTCACGTCGGCGGAGATGAAGATATCGGCCGGTGCGCCGGCTTCGATCTGCCTCACGAGAGCGCCCGAGGCGGCGTAGGAGGCGGTGACGCTCTTGCCGCTCTCCTCCCCATAAGCGGCCGCGATCGCGTCGAGCGCGTTCTTCATGGACGCAGCGGCGAAGACGAGGACGGGCTGCTCGGCGGCCGATGCGGGGTGCGGGAGGACAAGGGCCCCGAGAAGGGCGAGGCTGGCAAGTCGGCGAGAGAGGCGCATGGCGAGTCCAAGTTCAAGGTTAGTCGCTATATCCAACTGGATATAGCGTGTGGGGAAGTTTCGCAAGATGGCGCCAAGGCGGGGTGTCGGACATAGTTTTCCGATCTAGCTCCCTTGATGGACGGACGGTTCTGCGATGCGTTGTTTCAGTTGGATCACCGACGCCCTGGCGGTTGGCGGGCGGTTCGAGCCGGAAGAAGCCGTCCGGTTCGCCGGGCAGGACGGCTTTACCGGCGTGATCGATCTGCGCGCCGAGACCTGCGACGACGCGGCAGTTTTGAACCGGCACAAGCTGGCATTCCTCCATCTGCCGACGGATGATTGCTGCGGTGTCGCGCTGCCGCGTTTGAAGGCCGGGGTGCGGTTCGCCAATGGGCACATCGACCAGGGCGGGCGTGTGCTGGTCCATTGCCAGCATGGGATCGGGCGGTCCGCCACGCTGGCGCTTTGCGTTCTGGTTGCGCGCGGCATGGAGCCGCTGGCCGCGTTGGAAATCGCAAAGGCGGCGCGGCCGGTGGTATCGCCGAGCCCGGCGCAGTTTGAAAGCTGGGTCGCTTGGCTCCATGATTTCAAGGCGAAGAGCGAGGCGCCGTGGCTAGCGCCGGGCTTTGCCGACTTCGTCGCGATTGCCTATCGCAATCACAAAGTGGACCAAAGCGCATGATCGTCTACGGCGACGCGGCTGTTGCGATCGATCCAAGCGACGAACTGGACGCGATCGAGACGGGGCTCGAAAGTCTGGGACATCTCGCAACCGGACTAGCGCAACACGAAACGTTAGTGGGGCTGCTGATCCAGGCAGGCATTTTGACGCAGGCGGTCGTTGATGCGCTGCGGGAGGAAGACGGCATGGACCGCCCTTCCCCGCTGGGGGGTGCCTTGATGGCGGTGATGGGCGATCTGGCGGGGGCCGTCGCGGTGTCTTGGGATAGCGGGTTCACGGCGCTTGCGGCGCCCCGTCTCTCGTTCGCTTCGCTGCACAAGGTGCTACCCCGCGAGCGGCTGACGGCGAAAGAACCCGAGGGCTATGCGTATTACGCCCTTTACCCCGAGGCGACACTGGCGGCGGCGCGCCGTCTTCGCGCATCGGGTCCCTGGCGGGTGATCGGGATCCGCAGCATCGGGACCAGCCTGTCGGCCATGGCGGCGGCGGGGCTGGGTGCACCGCCGCCCGTGACCGTGCGGCCGGCGGGACATCCCTTCGCGCGGACGATCAAGGCCTCGCCTGACCTCTTGCCGGAGATGGCAGAAGGAAAGGTCGCGATCGTGGACGAAGGACCGGGGCTTTCCGGCAGTTCATTCGGCGCGGTGGCAGATTGGCTGGAAGATGGCGGAATTTCCAGCGATGGGATCGCCTTCCTGCCAAGCCATGCCGGCGCGCTCGGTCCGTATGCGAGCGAACGGCATCGCGCGTGCTGGGCGGTGGCGCGGCGGCCGGTGGTGGATTTCGACACGCTGATTTTGAACGCTCCCAATCCTCAGCACCGACTGGGCGCGTGGGTCGCCGATCTTACGGGCGAGCCGGCGATACCCCTGCTCGATGTGAGCGGAGGTGCGTGGCGAGCGGTTCGCTATGGCGATGAGGCGGACTGGCCGGCGAGCTTTCGCCAGCAGGAACGTCGCAAGTTCGTCGCGAGTTCGAAAACGGGGCGTTTTCTCCTCAAATTCGCCGGGCTTGGCGACGCGGGCGCACGGCGAATGACGCTGGCGACGGATCTGGGCGAGGCAGGCTTCGCGCCTGCGCCGCTGGGTCTTCGCCACGGATTTTTGGTCGAGCCATGGCTGGACGAGGTGCGCCCGCTCAACGTCACAGCGATCGAACCGGAGCGGCTGATCTCATGGCTCGGCCGTTACCTCGGGCACCGGGCGCGGCGGTTCGGCGGGATGGCGCGGCGTGGGGCGGATGCCGACGCGCTGCTCGCCATGTCACGGGTCGCATGCGAGGCGGTGGGTGTTCCGCCCGATGTCGCCCGCTGGAGCGGCCGGACGGCATGGCTGGACAAGGCCGCGCGCCCGGTCGCGATCGATGGGCGGCTGGCGGCTCACGAATGGCTGGAACGGGCGGACGGTGCGCTGATCAAGACCGACGCGGTGGATCATCATGCCGCGCATGATCTGGTGGGGTGCCAGGATATCGCCTGGGATATCGCGGGGGCGGCCACGGAATTCGCCCTTGGCGGCGACGAGCGGAACGCGCTGCGGCGGCGCGTTGAGCTTGCGGCGGGCATCGCGATCGAGCCTGAACTCGTGCGCTTTCACGCGCTCTGCTATCCCGCGTTCCAGCTTGGCCGGTCGGTTGTGGCGGGCGAGGCGGAGGAGGATGCCGCCGAGATCGAGCGTCACCGGCGGGATACGGCACGTTACCGCGCGGCGCTCGTACAAGCCGTGACAAGCGACGGTGCCACGTAAATCGATGGACGGAACGGCGGAGGCAGGTAAGGATCACCGCCGTCTTGTTCTCCTTGCCGCTTGGGACCCCGCGATGACCTCCGATGACGTGACCCTTCGCCTTGATGCCGCAGTCCGGATTGCAAAGCGGGCGGGCGAAACCGCTCTTTCCTATTTCAACAACCGCGACGCGCTGACGATCGAAACGAAGACGAGCGCGCAGGACCTTGTCTCGGAGGCGGACAAGACCGTTGAAACCGAAATTCGGAACGCCGTAAAGGCAGCCTTTCCCGACGATGCGCTGCTTGGCGAGGAGCATGGCCTGGAACCCGGATCGTCCGGCTATGTCTGGGTGATCGACCCGATCGACGGTACGAGCCCGTTTCTCAACGGGCTGACAAGCTGGTGCGTGTCGGTTGCCGTTGCGAAGGGCGAGACGCCGGTAATCGGCGTGATCGAGGCGCCCGCATTGGGCGAAACCTATGTGGCGGCCAAGGGGCACGGCGCCACCGTCAACGGTCGCAAGATGTGGATTTCCGAGGATACCCGCCTGGACTCGGCCAATGTCGGCGTCGGATCGCCCTCGCTTCCCGATGAAGAGGGCGTCCGGCACGGACAATTCATCGGCAGGCTCATGAGCGAAGGCGGGATCTATTACCGGAACGGGTCGGGCGCGGTGATGCTGGCCTATGTGGCGGCCGGGCGGCTTGCCGGCTACTTCGATCCGTCGATCAACGCTTGGGATTGTTTCGCCGGGATCGTTCTCATCGAGGAAGCCGGCGGGCAGGTGGTGTTCGAGGGCGCCGCCCAGCCGGTAACGCGCGGTCCGATCAGGGCGGGCGCACCGGCCGTGGTCGAAGCGCTCGGCCGGATCGCGGCGGCGGTCTGATCACGCCGGACGAAAGGCGGCGACGACGGCCGGATCGGTCTCGATGCGGCCCGCACCGGTCAAATCCAGGCAATAGGGAATGGCGGGGAAGACGGCGTCGAGGCAAACCTTGATCGAGGAAGGCTTGCCCGGAAGGTTGACGATCAACGTCTTGCCGCGCGTGCCCGCCGTTTGCCGCGAGAGGATGGCGGTCGGCACCTTTTCCAGGCTGATCTTGCGCATCAGTTCGCCGAAGCCCGGCAATTCCTTTTCCATCACCGCCTTCATCGCCTCGGGCGTGAGATCGCGCGGGGAAGGACCGGTGCCCCCGGTGGTGAGCACGAGATCGGCGGCTTGATGATCGCAGAGGTCGATCAGCATATCGCGCACGCTGTCGATGCCATCCGGGATCACGCGGACGAGGGGCTGCCAGGGCGTCGTGATTGCGGCCTTCAGCCAGTCCGCAATAGCCGGCCCGCTGGCGTCGGCGTATTCGCCCCGGCTGGCGCGATCCGAAATGGTGACGATACCGATCCTGACCATGACGTGTCCTCCTCTCAGCGGAGGTGTAGCGCGTCAGAGCGAAAGATGCGATCCGCCGATCGCAATTGGCGGGGGAAAGCCCATGCGATCAAGCGGCGCCGCGTCGTTCCGGGCCGCGCGCCTGACGAAACCGCTGGACGTTGGGGGCGGTGCAGAGCGCTTCGATATCCTCGAACGGGAGCGGGCCGGACAGGAGGAAGCCTTGGAGCAGATGGCAGCCCGCCTCGACCAGGAAGCGTTGCTGTTCGACGGTTTCAACGCCTTCGGCCGTGACCTGCATGCCCATCGCGCAACCAAGGCCGATGATGGCCTGAACGATGGGCTCTGCGCCCGGGTCATCGGCAAGATTCTTGATGAAGGACCGGTCGATCTTGATCTTGTCGACTGCGAAAGTCCGGAGATAGCCAATCGAAGAATAGCCGGTGCCAAAATCGTCCAGCGCCACTTTCACGCCGATTTCATGGAGCGCCTTGATCGTGGAGACCGCCAGATCCTGATCATCGAGAAGAACGCTTTCGGTGATTTCGAGTTCGAGCCGCTCGGGCGGCATGCCGGTTTCGGCGAGGACAGCGGCCACATTCTCCGCAAAGCCGGCGGCGCGCATTTGCACGGCCGAAACGTTGACCGCCATGACGATATCAGGCAAACGCGCGCCGGCGATGCAAGCCTGCCGCAGCACCCAATTTCCAACCGGGACGATCAGGCCGGTTTCTTCGGCGATTTGAATGAAGGCGGCCGGCGGCAAGAGGCCCTGGGTTGGATGCAACCAGCGCACGAGCGCCTCGACACCCACCATGCGGACGCCATCGGGGGCGAAAACGGGCTGATAGCGCAGGGTAAGCTCGTCCCTGAGCACCGCGTTCTGAAGATCCTGCGCGATTGTTTGGCGGCGTTGCAGCGTGAAGTCCATCGTTTCGGCAAAGATGCGGAAACAGTTGCGGCCGTCGGTCTTGGCCTGATAGAGCGCGATATCGGCCTTGCGCAGCAGTTCACTCGCGTCCGAACCCATGTCGGAAGTCGCGACGCCGATGCTGATGCCGACCGAGGTGTTGCTGCCGAACACCTCGATGGGTTCGGCGATGCTGGCGATGACGTGCGAGCACAGGGTCGTAATGGCGCCTTGCGACGTGACATCGGTTTGAATGATCGCGAATTCGTCACCCCCCAAGCGAACGACCGTATCGGTTGAGCGGACAAGGCCCCTAAGACGCCCGGCCACTTCGCAGATCAAGGCGTCCCCGGCGGGATGGCCGAGGGTATCGTTGACCATTTTGAAGCGATCGAGGTCGAGGTAAAGCAGGGCTATCGGCTCGTGGCCGCGCCGGACGCGCGCGAGGGCTTGTTCAAGCCGATCGTTGAAGAGGGCCCGGTTCGGCAGGCCGGTCAGCGTGTCGTGAAAGGCGATGTGCTGCGCCTGCGCCTCGCTCGCTTCCAACTCGGACGAGGTGTGAAAGAGCTTGCGCGCCATCACCCAAACGATCAGGAACAGGATCGCCATGCTGAGCATGAGCGCCGGGGTGATATCGCGCATCAGGCGTTGGCCGGGACGGTCGGCGGACCAAGTGATGTAGCCGATCGGTTCCTTGGCGAGATTGAAAAGCGAGGCTGACGCACGGGTGCCGGTTTCGGGAATCCACGAGAAGCGAGCCGCCTGCACGAGCGAGCTTTCTGTTACTTCCTGGATGAAGCTGGCGTCGAGAAAACGAACGACGATGTGAATGAATTCCTGACCGGGGCTTTGAAGCGTCGGTCCCATGTCGTTGGCGATCGGGCTGAGGGCGACAAGCGCCGGGCGGCCGTTAATCACAGTAATGTCGCGGCGCGTGGCTTCGGCGAAATTGCCCTCGGCCATCGGCACCGTCATCGTTTCCCGCAATGTCTTGATCATGGGCTCGATGATCGGCTGGCTCGCGCGATAGGCTTCAGCATCGACCCATTTGCCGTCCACCATCGCGTAGACGGGCTCATTGTTGAGGTCGAC
Source organism: Oharaeibacter sp. (assembly GCA_051861205.1). Taxonomy (GTDB): domain Bacteria; phylum Pseudomonadota; class Alphaproteobacteria; order Rhizobiales; family Pleomorphomonadaceae; genus JBHYDC01. Next base: position 128,375 of record JBHYDC010000001.1, on the reverse strand, counting down.
GATATAGGCACTATCGAAGTTATAATACTCGTTCAGCCAAGTCCCGAGATGATTGTTGATCCATTCCATGTCGCCTACGGTGATGCGATTGACAGCTTCGTCCCAAATCGCGGACGCTTGCTGTTGCACGGTGACCTCAACGCTTTTGTTGGCGACGGAGCGCTCGACCAGCCGAGTTTGCCGGTCGATCGCAGCCTCATCGATATGCAGGGCGGCATAGATCAAGGCCCATGCCACGACGCACACCGTAACGGCCACCACGATCCCGATCGGCAACAGGACTGCTATCGAAAAGCGCGGACGGAGCTTGAACTTCGATCTATCCATCGGCCACCAAATTTTCGATCAGGATAGGATCATTCGGTAAAAGAAGTATTGGACTACGGCATTTCTACGATAAATCTGGCCAAAGTATCTATTGCCCGGCTAATCAACGCAGGGCTAGGTCAACCCCGACTAGCCTTCCACAGGGCTAAAGGGCAGCGGTGAGCCGGGTGCGACGGGCGATTGCCCCGCCGAGTGCTGGCATCAACCCAACGATACCGCAGGCTCCTTGCTGGAACCAGGGCTTGACCATGAAACTCGACAAGACGGTTGCACGGCGGACCTGGGCGCTCACGTCGGATGCCAAGTCGCTTTGAAAAGCCGAGGCAGCGCCCGAACCGAGATAGGTTCGCGCGGCCTGCATTCCGCTCCAGAGCGCGATGGAGATTCCATCGCCGGAGAAGGAGGGAATGACGGCGGCTTGATCACCGAGCCACCATGCGCCGCCGGTATCCGCTCTCACGAATCCATAGGGAATCTGGCCGACCGCGAGCGGCTGGCGCCAGAGCGGAGACGCGTCGGCGAGAACCGCTGCGAGACGCGGAACGGCCGCGACGAGGTGGCTGGCGTAGCGGTCCCAGGTGCCGTAGCGGGCAAACTCCGACCGGCGGACGAGAAGGCAGAGGTTGAGGCAACCGGATCCAACGAGCTGAAGGCCGGCATAGCCCTGGGGCAAGCCAACAAGGTCCACGCGGCCGTCCATGTCTGCCAAAATGGCCAGACTGGCGGTGAGATGCAGCTTGAAACCGATCAGGTCGTTTTGGGACCCATCCGGACGGGGATGACCGCGCAGATCGTGCTTGCCGGTCGCAACGAAAAACTCGGGCGCGACGATCTCGCCCCGATCGTCCAGGCGGACCTGCCAGCCTTGGGGCGTATGGCGGGCCGCAGCGACCGAGGCCCCGCGCTGAACCGTCGCACCAGCCTTTGCCGCGATCACGAGGAGCGCCTCGTCCAGTATGTCGCGCGATAGGCTGAGGGCGGGAAACGGCAGCGTGATCTCCAGCGCCTTATGTCCCTGCGCAATCCCCAGACGGTGGATCGGCGCGGCGCCGAGCGCTGCAAGATCAAGACCAAGGGATCCGAGAAGACTAATGGCTTCGGTGGAAAGAAACTCGCCGCAAACCTTGTGGTGGGCGCCGCGCGTGCGCTCGATCAGATGGACATTGACGCCGCCGCGCGCGAGCAGAATGGCTGCGGATGCGCCGGCCGGGCCGCCGCCGGCGATCACAACGTCAGGTCCGGCCATCGGCCATCCTCGACACGCAAAGCCGAAATGGGAACCACCACTCGATCTTGGCGCTGCCTGAGAGACTGGCGGCGCGAAGCGTGCGCTCCCAATCGGCACGGACGAAGCCGCGGGCGATCGAGACCGGGCCGTCGTGGGCGACGAAGCGGTGCCATCCGGCAAGCCGGGAGATAGCGGCAAAGCCGTAGTAGGAGATAGCGTGCCGGTGAAGATCGTTGATGAACCAGCCGATCCGGGCGCTCTCTTCAATCCATGTGGCAAAGCGGACGACGGCTTCGTCGGCAAGGTGATGGGTGAACAGCGCTGAGAGGATCACGTCGGGCGGTTCGGCAAGGCGGGCCGCATAGTCGAAGACATTGGCGGTGACCCATTCGATGGGCGGCGCGGCGGGGTCGGCGGCGGTGGCCTCGGCGGCAGCGCGGGTGGACCAGGGGTTCATGTCGACGCCGACGAGGCGCAGCTGGATCGACCGGTTGGCGGCCCATCCAGCGATCTTGCGCAGGGTGTCGCCATATCCGCTGCCGGCATCGACGATGAAAAGCGGGCGATCCGCCGGCAGGCGTCCGCTCCGGTGCAATCTATCCAGAAAGGCGAGCGTTGGGCGGTAGCCGAAGGACAGCGTGTTCACGGTGGCGAGATCGGCGAGGCAGGCGCGGAAATCCTCGAAGGGGACGGTTTCGGTGTCCATCCATTCGGTGTCGGGCGAACGCCCGCTCGCTGCAAACCCTGGCATGACCGCCTCCTTTCACAGCGCTTTTCGGGCGTTAGTGCAGCTTGTGGAAGTTCAGAGTTTCGGCGGTGAGGCCGGGACCGAAGGCCATGGCGAGCCCGCGTCCTGCGCCCTCTCCAGCGTCCCGCATGATGCGGGCGAGAACGAACAGGATGGTGGCCGACGACATGTTGCCGAAATCTCGCAGCACAGCGCGGGAGGCCGCGAGCTTGGCGGCCCCCAGCGCGAAGGCCCCCTCCACGGCATCGAGCACGGACCGGCCGCCGGGGTGAACGGCCCAGATGTCGATATCGTCCGGCGTGCCGTTGCCGAAAAGCTCGCGCGTGTGCGCCGTCAGCGCGCGGGCGATCGCGCCGGGCACCTTGCCCGACAGCACCATTTCGAAGCCCTTGTCGCGGATGTGCCAGGTGATGAGGCTGGGGTCTTCCGGAGCGAGGATGGTGCGGAAGCGATCGAGCGAGAGCCCGGTGGGGTTGGCGGTCACGAGAGCAGCGGCGCAGCCGTCGCCGAAGACCAGGAACGACAGGATCTGTTCGATATCCGGCGATTCCTGGAGGTGCAGCGAGCAAAGCTCGATCGAGACAATCAGCACCTTCGACGCCGGGTCCGAGCGAACGATGTGGCGGGCGAGCTTCAGGGCGTTCATGGCGGCATAACAGCCCATGAAGCCGATCATGGTTCGCTCGACGCAAGGGTCGAGCCCAAGGCGCTGGACAATCTGAAGATCAAGACCGGGTGCACTAAAGCCTGTACAACTGACGACCAGGAGATGCGTGATCGCGGCGGCATCATCCAACTCCAAACCGTCGATCGCACGGGCTACGAGGTCCGGCGCGGCGTGCTCATAGGCCTTCATCCGCTCGGCAGTGCAGGGAAAATCGCCCTGTCGGTAGAAAGCTTCAGCGTCGATGGGGGGCGGCGCGTCGAAGCGAAGCGGCAGGGCACGCGGGCGCAGCGGCGAATAGCGGCGCTCGATCTGACCCCGTTCCACCATCCGCTCGAAGAGGGCGCGATGCCGCTCGGACGGTAAAAGGGTGGCGGCGAAGTCGACGAAGGTGCGGTGCACGTCATAGTCGGGAACGGCGGTCGCGATGCGGTTGACGTAGGCTGCGGTCATGAGGTGGGCGCGCTCCATTCCTGATTTTGCATTAATGCGCAAGTGCAACGCGCCAACTTCGACACGGTTCAGAATTGGCTAACGCTGATCATACGCTTTCTTTTCCAACGGTGTCGGCCATGCGCGCGCCGCGCCTGCCCATGGGCTTTACCGATCCGACCGTGGAGTCGCGCTCGGTCTGGTGTTCGATCTCGGCGTTGAATTCCGCGCCGATGAGGACGATGACCGACGAAATCCAGATCCACGTCATGAAGGCGATGACGGTGCCAAGCGATCCATAGGTCTTGTCGTAGCTGCCGAAGTTGGCCGCATACCAGGAAAAGAGCAGCGACAAGACGAGGAAGAGCAGGGACGCAAGCGCGCTGCCCCACGTGACCCAGCGCCATTTTGCAGTGGTCCGGCTGGGTCCGTAGCGGTAGAGGACGGTGATGGCGAAGGCGATACCGGCGAGCAGCAGCGGCCAGCGGCTAAAGCGCAGGAGCATGTCGCCGACCGGGCCAAGCCCGACGAAGGAAAGCACGGCCGGCACGACCACGACAGTGGCCGCCGCCAGGATGAGGAAAACGATCGCGCCGAGGGTGAACAGCAAGGTGATCGCATTGAGGGCGAAAAAGCCGCGCTTTTCGGTTTCGCCGCAAGCAACGTTCAAGGCGTCGAAGATGGCTTTCATGCCTGCGTTTGCGCTCCAGAGGGCGAAAGCGAGACCGAAGAAGAAGCCGAAACCGAGCGCGTCTCCCGATTTTTCCGTGAGCCGGCGCATCTGGTCGCCAAGCAGCGTCAGCGCCTCGGCCGGAACTACGCCGCCGAGCGACTGAAGATGGCTTTGGACGCTGACGGGATCGGCGATAAGGCCGTAGAGCGACACGAAGGCGGTTATGAAGGGAAAGATCGCCAGCAGCGCATAGAAAGTGACGCCCGCGCCTACCGCGAGAACCCGGTCGCTTTGCACCTGTTCGTAGGTGCGCCACACGATATCCTTCCACCCGGCGGCGGGGATATCCGATGGTGTTTCCGCGTCGCGGCCGCGCCCGGCATCACTGGGGCTCGCCGTGTGGACCAAGGCTCCGGCTGCACTGCGGCGCGGCTGTTCACCCGTTCCGGAGCGTTGCAAACCGGCGATTGCCGCCGTTGCAACGCCAAGGAAAACAAGCAGAATGCCCGTGTCGTTCGGCCGAATGGTACTGCGCATGGCCTTGTCCTTCGCTCGCGGTGCCAGATAAAAGCGACGAGCGCAGAATTCGTTTCCTTCGCACCGAGCCCGCCGGCGCTAGCGGCGCCGATTTCCCAGGATTTCTCCATGGCCGCCGCCCTCTTCCACCCCGACGTGACCCGGACCGATCGCAAGGCCCACAGCTACTGGGAGGCGACGGCCTCGGTGCGGGAAACGCCGGTGCTGGAGGGCGACGCGGAGGCCGATGTCGCCATCATCGGCGGGGGCTATGCCGGCTTGTCGGCGGCGCTGCATCTGGCCCGCGACCACGGGCTATCGGCACGGGTGCTGGATGCCGGACCGATCGGCTGGGGCGCATCTGGCCGCAACGGCGGCTTCGTGACGATACCGTCAGCGAAGCTTTCGGCCGAGGCGATGATGAAGCGCTATGGCGAGGGCGAAACCCGCCGCTTCTTCGCCTCGCAAGTCGAAGCGATGGACCTCGTCCGAGGGCTGATAGCCGGCGAGGGCATGGATGTCGACGTGCAGGGCGACGCTACCTATGAGGTGGCTCACCACCCCTCCGTCACAGACGCGCTGCGCGAGGGGGCGGGCTTCTATGCCGATCGGCTCGGCGTCGATGCCTCCTTCATTCCGCGCGAGCGGTTCGGCGACATCGGCCATGGCGGGCGTGAGCAGCATGGCGCGTTCCGGCTTGGCGGCGCGTTCGGGCTGCATCCGCTGAAGTATCTCGCCGGGCTACGCGAGGCGGCCGAGCGCTACGGGGCGACGTTGCACGGGTCGAGCAAGGTTCTTACGTGGACGCGGGAGGGCGACCGGCACCGGCTTGTCACTGCGGGAGGAAGCGTGCGGGCGCGCACTGTGATCCTGGCGACCAACGGCTATACGCCGGACGATCTGAAGCCGGTGTTTGCCAACCGGACCGTGCCGGCTCTTTCCAACATCATCGTCACGCAGCCGCTGAGCGAGGCCGCGCTGGAAGCCGAGCGCTGGCGGACGGAGTGCCCGGTTTCGAACGCGCGCGACCTCTTGTTCTACTACCGCATGCTGCCCGGCCGCCGCTTTCTGTTCGGCGCGCGCGGAGGGCTGACCGGATCGCCGACAGAAGACATACGCATGAAAGCGTTGATGACCCGGCAAATGGGAGAGGTGTTTCCGGCCTTCTCTGAGGCGCTGGTCGAGCATTTCTGGAACGGGCTCGTGTGCCTCACCGGGCGGCTGACCCCGGCGATCGGGCGGCTGACGGACGAGCCGGGCGTGCTCTACGGCTTCGGCTGGCACGGCAGCGGCGTGGCGGCGGCAACCTGGGCCGGGCGGCGCCTCGCACAGGCGGCGGCCGAGGGCGGAAACGCGCCGCTTAATGTGCCGGCGCCGATGGCCGGACTGCCGCCGCATCTCGGGCACCCGCTCATCCGCCGCTTGGGGCTGCGGGCGGCTTATGTCTGGTATGGCATCAAGGATTGGGCGACCGAGCGGCGGGCGCAGGAACCAGAAACAGACTGATTAAAGAGCTGAGCGCAGCCCTTGACAGTGCATTCCAAAAGCGCTTTGGATCGTTTCAATGGATCCGGGAATCAGGAGACGGACTTTGAGCATCCGGGCTTTGGTTTGGGGCGAGAACGTCCACGAAAAGACCAACGAAACCGTTCGGGCCCTCTACCCCGACGGGATGCATGCAGCGATTGCCGCCGCGCTCAACGAGGATGCGGCGATCGAGGCGACCACCGTGACCCTCCAAGATCCCGAGCACGGCTGCACCGCCGAGCGGCTGGCCGCGACCGACGTGCTGGTGTGGTGGGGCCACCAGGCTCACGGCGAGGTGTCCGACGAGATCGTAGAGCGGGTGGCAAAGCGCGTCTTCGAGGGCATGGGGCTGATCGTGCTTCATTCGGGCCATTTCTCGAAGATTTTCAAGCGGCTGATGGGCACGCCCTGCGCGCTCAAATGGCGGGAAGCGGGCGAGCGCGAGCGGATCTGGGTGCTGAACCGCAACCACCCGATCGCGGCGGGGCTTTCAGAATCCTTCGTCATCGAGAACGAAGAGATGTATGGCGAGCCCTTCTCGGTGCCCGAACCGCTGGAGACGGTGTTCATCTCCTGGTTCGAGGGCGGGGAAGTGTTCCGCTCGGGCCTCACCTACAAGCGCGGCGCGGGCAATGTGTTTTATTTCCGCCCCGGCCACGAAACTTATCCGACCTATTACGACGAGAATGTCCGCACCGTGCTGCGGAATTCGGTGAAATGGGCCTATAACCCCGGTGTTGCATGGACCGGCATTCACGATGCGCCGAACGTTTCGGTGGACAAGGCGCTTGAGCCGATCGTTGAGCGCGGCCCCAAGCTGCACAAGCCGGGCGAAGCGGGTTACCGTTGATGTGTTGATTATGGCGGCCGGCCCTCCGGGTTCCGGATCGGGCCGACCCCGCGTTTGAGTGTTGAGCCCGCCGGCCACGGGCCTGCCGAGCGATCGGCGACCGGCCGCGTTTCTCGCGTTTGTACCTCCCACCGCGTTCGTCCCCTCCTCAAACCCTCGCGGGTCGCTTTTCCATGCGCGTTCTCATTCTCGGTACCGGCTCGATGGCCGCCCAGCATGCCAAGCATTTCGCGGCGATCGACGGCGTTACGCTCGCCGGAGCCGTCGACATCGTGCAGGCGCGGGTCGATGCCTTTTGTGCAGGGCACAACATCCCCGTCGGCTTCACCAGCCTGGACGAGGCAATCGCCTGGGGCGAGTTCGACGTGGCGGCGAATGTGACGCCGGACGGCGAGCATCACCCCACGACGATGAAGCTGATCGCGGCAGGCAAGCACGTCTTCTGCGAAAAGCCGCTGGCGGTGAATTACGCAGACGCGCTGGAGATGACCGAGGCGGCCGAAAAGGCCGGGCTGGTCGGCATGGTCAACCTGTCCTATCGCAACGTGGCCGAAATCCAGAAGGCGCGCGAACTCGTTCAGGCGGGCGTGATCGGCGCGGTGCGGCATGTCGAGGCGAGCTATCTGCAAAGCTGGCTCGTGGGGCTGCATTGGGGCGACTGGCGGTCTGAAGACCGCTGGCTCTGGCGGCTTTCGGAGGAGCATGGCTCCAAGGGCGTGCTCGGCGACGTCGGCATCCATATTCTCGACTTCGCGGGCTGGGGCGCGGCCTCCGATATCGACAGCATTTATTGCCGACTAACGACCTTCCATAAGGCCGAAAACGACCGGATCGGCGACTATAAGCTCGATGCCAACGACAGCTTCTCGATGACCGTCGAGTTCGCCAACGGTGCGCTCGGCGTGGTGCATGCCAGCCGTTGGGCAAGCGGCTATGCCAACACCTTGCGGCTGCGGGTTTATGGCGACAAGGGCGGGCTGGAAGTTCAAAACGGCTTCGACGGCTCCACGCTGAAGGTGTGCGCGGGCGAGGATGTGCACACTCAAATCTGGCGCGACGTAACGCCGGACCCGGTGCCGACCAACTATCAGCGCTTCGTTTCCGCCGTGCGCAAAGGCGTCGCCGAGGAGCCCACCTTCCGCCGGGCGGCCGATCTGCAACGCGTGATCGACGCGAGCTTCGTGACGGAAGGAAGCCGCAGCGAAGTGGCCGTGAGGGCTTAAGCCGGCCGCCCAATGCTGGCGAGCGTGGCGGCGCGGAGGGCGCGCACATCGCTTGAGATGGCGGGCAAGTCGGCCGTCGTGAGGCGGCCGGCCTCGACCACATGACGTCCCGCAACGAAAACATCGGTCACGTCGGACGCCTTGGCGGCGTAGACGAGGTGATCGACTGGGTCGAACAGCGGGACGGCGTGGGCGCGGTCGGTGGCGACCAAAATGAAATCGGCCTCCTTGCCAAGCTCCAGCGAGCCGATTCGGTGTTCGGCGTGGAGCGCGCGGGCGCCGTTCACGGTCGCCATGCACAAAACGTCCTGCGTCGGCATCGCAGCGGCGTCTCCGGTTACGGCTTTGTGGAGCGTGGCCGCGAGGCGAATGGCGAGCCACATATCGATGTCGTTGCCGGAAATCGCGCCGTCGGTTCCAAGCGCAACGTTGACGCCCGCCGCCATCAGCGCCGGCACGGGAGCAAAGCCCGACGCGAGCTTTAAGTTCGAAAGCGGATTGTGCGCGACATGGGTGCGGCTGGCGGCAAGCAGCTGGATTTCCTCGTCGTCGAGATGCACGCAATGGGCTAGCACCGTGCGCTCGCCAAGGAGCCCAAGAGCGGCGAAGTGGCGGATGACCGAGCGGCCGTAGCGTTCTTCGATCGTTGCCTGTTCGACCTTGGTTTCGGCGGCATGGGTGTGGAAGAAACCGCCGCGCGCTTTTGCCAGATCATAGGCGTCCTTCAGGGCGGACGGGCCGACGGTATAGGCGGCATGCGGCGCGGTGCCGGCAAACACCATGGGATCGCCCGCCGTGGCGGCGAAAAAGGCTTCGGCATCGGCAAGCCGGTGTTCGGCGCCGAGGCCATCCATGCCGGGAAAGTCGAAGAAAATGCCGCCGGTGGCGATCCGGATGCCAAGCTCGCGAGCGGCCGCCACGGTTTCCTCGGGGTGCCAGAACATGTCCATCACCGTGGTGACGCCCGACAGCAGCAATTCGGCGATGCCGAGCTTGGCGCCGAGGCGGCAGGTGCACGCGTTCAAAATGGCGCGCTCGGCCTTCCAGACCGTCTGAAGCCAGGGTTCGAGGGGGAGGTTTTCAACGAGGCCGCGAAACAGGCTGTCCGCGGCATGGCAGTGCATGTTGATGAGGCCTGGCATCAGGATGCGATCCTTGATGTCAACGACCGCGCCGGCATTCCCACCGATATCGGCGGCCGGGCCGATCGCGGCGATGCGGCCGGCGGAAACGGCAACCGCCCCGTTCTCGATCACGGACATGCCGGCATCGCAGGTGACCACGGCGGCGGCGCGGACGATGAGGTCGTAACGGGGGGCCATCTGCGGTTTTCTCCGATTTCACCGGTTTTCTCAAAGGCGGCGCGCGTTGTATAGTGGACATCCACGACGAGGCCTTTGATGAGTTCCCGCATGCTGCGCTTGTTTCACGCCGATAAGGCCGAGTTCTACACGGACGAGCGGTGCCACATCACCGAACTCGTCAACGATCCCGGCATTCCCGGCGTGTCGCTGGCCGAAGCGCGGGTGGAGCCCGGCGTGACGACGGCGCTGCATGCGCTGGACGTGCGGGAAATTTACTTCGTCCGCTCCGGGCGGGGGCGCATGGAGGGCGGCGAGGGGCAGAGTTTCGAGGTTGGCCCCGGCGATATCGTGGATATTCCGGCGGGCGCGCCGCAGCGGATTACCAACATCGGCAAGGGCGATCTCGTGTTTCTCTGCCTCTGCACGCCCCGGTTCGAACCGGCCGGCTATTCGGATTTGGAGGGCATTTGATGCTCGTGAATGGACGCTGGATGCGCACGATTTGGGCGGCGGACGACGGCCGTTCGGTGGAGATCATAGATCAGACACGGCTACCGCACGAGTTCGCGGTGGTGCCGCTGCGGGACATGACGGAAGCGGCGCGGGCGATCAAGGAGATGTGGGTTCGCGGGGCGCCGCTGATTGGGGTGACCGGCGCTTACGGCCTTGCGATGGCGCTGCGCGACGACCCCTCCGACGAAGCGCTGGCGCGCGGCTTCGAAACGCTTCATGCCACGCGTCCGACCGCCGTCAACCTTGGATGGGCGCTTGCTCATATCCGGAACGCCGTATCGCGACTGGCGGCGGGCGAGCGGGCCGAGGCGGCCTTTGCGCTTGCCGCGGCAATGGCGGACGAGGATGTGGCGGCCTGCCAGCGGATCGGTGAGTTCGGCGCTAACCTGATCGCCGCGAGCCAACGCCAGAAGGGCGGAAACGGGCCGGTCAATGTGCTGACGCATTGCAACGCCGGGTGGCTTGCGACGGTGGATTGGGGCACCGCGCTCGCTCCGATCTACAAGGCGCATGATGCCGGCGTGCCGGTTCATGTGTGGGTGGACGAGACGCGGCCGCGCAACCAAGGCGCGTTTCTGACGGCGTGGGAGCTTGGTCAGCACGACGTGCCGCACACGGTCATCTCCGACAACGGCGGCGGGCATTTGATGCAGCACGGGCTGGTCGACCTTTGCATCGTTGGAACCGACCGGACGACGCGCCGGGGCGACGTGGCCAATAAGATCGGCACCTATCTGAAAGCGCTGGCAGCGGCCGACAATGGTGTGCCCTTCTATGTGGCCGCGCCGTCGTCCTCGATCGATTTCGCGCTCCATGACGGCGTGAAAGAGATCCCGATCGAGCAGCGCGATCCCGGCGAGGTGTCCCATATCGCCGGACGCGCTGGGGACGGGCGGATCCTTTCGGTTCGCCTGACGCCAGAAAACTCCCCGGCCCGCAACGACGCCTTCGACGTGACGCCGGCTCGATTGGTAACGGGGCTGATCACCGAGCGAGGTGTTTGCGCGGCGGACGAGGCGGAGATTGCTGCGCTCTTTCCCGAGCGCGTAGTTCCGGCCCGCTGATCACGGCTGCTTTGAACCAGGCCAATGCCTCGCCTCTCAGCAAAAATGTCATTTCACCGGCGATTGCGTGGAACGCATCGGCCGTAGACTCGTTTACAGAGTTGACGAGTCCTGGATCAGCGTCGTCCGGGACGTCGATTTTATCGATCGTCAGGACGATTTCCATGATCGCTGCACTCAAAAAGACATGATGTCATGGTGTGCATTCGAAGCGGAGAACCTGAAGCCTTCGGAACGCCAATTTCTGGTACGGCCAAGACTACACCCTTTTGTCGCTGCCAATCCGAGCGCCTGCGGTCCGCGATTCCAAGCCGAGCACAGTGCTTGGCTCACTAATGCATTTTTCTGTATTTTATTGACGCGACATTTGTACTTTCCATGATCCCTGGCGGATTTCGAGCTGCCATGCCCTTGATTGAACTCAGAGCACTGCCACAATGCCCCAGCGGACCATATGGATCACAGCTGCTTTAGTGTTCGCCTCGGTTTCAACCGTGGTCGTTACCACAACGATCATCCGTGACCACAAAACCAGCTATCAGGCCGTTGTGACCGATACCATGGCGCGTGCCGATCTGATGGCGGCTCATGCCCGGCAAGGCCTAATGAACGCCGCATCTGCCCTTGACCGGGCAGCAACGATTTTGTCGGACATCGATCCCGACGCCGTGGCCGACGTTCGGCCGCTTCGGACCCGGCTTGACGACCTAGTCGTGGGCAACTCGGCCGTCGGCACCATGTGGGCGACCACGAGCGACGGGTTTACCTGGATCAACAACAACACCGATAACAAGTTGCACACCGATATACGCCAAGAGAGCTGGTACATAAGCCTCAAGCGCTCGCCGCAGAAATTTCTAGTCGGCCCGACTGGTCTTGGAACGGTCGTCAAGCGACAACGCTTCACCCTCGCTCGTTCGATTATCGACAGATCCGGTGCCTTCGCCGGGGTCGTGGTTGCCGGGGTGGACCAGGGCTATCTCAGCGAAATCTACCGGGAGGTTCGAAAGGACTCCAACGTCGTGCTTGCCGCCTTGAATGCCGACGGAGATGTCCTTACGGCTATGCCGGAACCGGGCGAGGAGCAGACCGCTGAAATCAGGCGTCTTATCAAAGAGCGACTGTCCGGCCGGACCTTCGACGTCGAAACGAACAACAGGTTCTATGCGGCGCGGCGGCTCGATCCGGTGCCCGTGGTGCTGATTGCCGCAACCGATCTGGAGGTCGGGATGGCAGATTGGCGCGCGCGCTCGATCCGGGTAGTGCTGATCGGCGTGTTCGCCTCGCTCGGATTTTTGACCCTGACGCTGCTCGGCATACGCGCGGTAACCCGGGAATACCGCGCGCGCCATGCGCTGGCGAAGGCCAACGAGACGCTGGAGGAACGGGTCAAGGAGCGCACGCAAACGGTGGAACTCCTGTTTCGCGAGCTCAACCACAGAGTTAAGAATAACCTTCAGATCATCGCCAGCCTGCTGCGCCTGCAATCACGAAAATCTCGCGATCCCGATTTGCGGTTGTCCTTGCAGGACAGTATCAACCGGATCTTCGCTATCGCCGATGTGCATGGTGAAATCGAAAATGTATCCGGCGGGGCGATCAACCTGCGGACCTATGTCGGCAAGATCGTTTCGCGGATCTGCGACGCCATGCGCAAGCCCGAGCAGGATATAAAGGTTCACCTTGAGGTCGCCGACAGCGAGATCTCGCTGGATCTGGCGGTCCTGGTCGCGATCGTGATCAACGAGACGGTGACCAATGCCTTCAAGCATGCTTTCGCGCATCGGCTTTGCGGCACGATCGACATCGGGGTGCGCCAGGACGGGACGGATATCGTGTTGACGGTGTGGAACGACGGTGCCGGCGGACTGAAGCAGACGGACGACGAGCCCGTCAGCAGCGGCCTTGGATCCAGCATCATTGGGATGCTGGTGCAGCAAATGGCGGGCACGTTGGACGTGGACCGGTCGGAGGGATATCGGGTGACGATCCGCGTGCCGACCGGCTTACGAACCGGGCCGTGTTCGGGTCGCGCCACGTGCGAGACCCTGTACACGGCAAAGGATCAGCGCTGAAGTTTCAGCGCCAACGGTTCAGTGGCGGGTGAGCGTGATGTCTGTCACGGGGAGGCCGAGCCGCGTTGCCAAGTGCCAGCGCAATTCGCGCTGCGAGGCATAATCGTAGGTCCGGTCTAGGAGGTGGGTCAGATCCTGATTATTGCCCTTGCGGACGGCTTTCAGCTTGCCGACCCGAAACCGCAGTCCGTCGTGGGTTTCACGAATACGGGCGGCCGTAAATTCAAGTTCCAAAATACTATCTTCTTTCCAGGTTGAATGCCCGCGGCGGCGCCCGCCGCGGGCAGACCGCAATTACGCGGCCTTCAGATTGTCGGCGGCGGACTTGCCGGTGCGCCGATCCTTGACGATGTCGAAGGTGACCTTCTGACCATCATTGAGGCTGCCGAGGCCGGAGCGCTCGACGGCCGAAACATGCACGAAGACGTCCGGTCCGCCGTTATCCGGCGCGATGAAACCATAGCCCTTGGTGGCGTTGAACCACTTCACGGTGCCCTGATTCATGATGACGTTCCCTTTCTCGGAAACAGATGCGTAAAGAACCGTGGCCGCGCGGAAAGACCGCACGGTCGCGGGGTGGTACCGATTTTGGGAGTGTCGTCAGAGCGCGAAACGGCTTGGTCGCAGGTCCGCAGGCCGATCGTCTGGCCAAATCGATGGAACTAACATAGGCGCGATGGCGGGGGGATACAAGGCAGGAATAAAAATTCACATGCCCTATGATCCGCCAGGACCGCTCCCCGCGTCAATTTGCGCGGGGCGACAGTGTCGCTGCTTTGGGCGAAAGGGTGAGATCGCCACCCTCGCCTTTCAATCGATGCCGTCCTTCAAACCCATTCGCCTGCGCGCATGATCGGTTCCTCGCGGCCGTCGGCGTGGATGCCGTGGACGTCCACCGCGCCCGATCCGATCATCCAGTCGATGTGGATGAGGCTGCGGTTGGCGCCCTTGGCGGCAAGATCTTCGGGCGAAAGGCCCACGCCGCCGCCGAGGAAGCATTTGGAATAAGCCTGACCGAGCGCGATATGGCTGGAGGCATTCTCGTCGTAAAGCGTATTGTAAAACAAAAGCCCGCTCGCCGAGATGGGCGAGGAATGGGGAACCAGCGCCACTTCGCCAAGGCGCGCCGCGCCCTCGTCGGTTTCAAGCACCTTGCGCAAGACATCGGCGCCCTTCGAAGCATTCGCCTCGACGATGCGGCCGGCTTCGAAGCGGACCGAGATATCCTCGATCAGCGTGCCCTGATAGGAAAGCGGCTTGGTGGAGCGCACGACGCCGTTCACGCGGTCCTTATGGGGCGTCGTGAAGACTTCTTCGGTGGGAATGTTGGCGTTGCAGACGAGGCCGCTGCGCGACGTGGCCGAGCCGCCGCACCACTCGTGGTCGTCGGCAAGCCCGACCGTGAGATCCGTACCGGGGCCGCGGAAGCGAAGGGCGGAGAAGCGCTTGGCGTTGAGCGCGTCTTTGCGTGCGTGCAGGTTGCTGTTGTGGCTGGCCCAAGCGGCGACCGGATCCGGGGTATCGATGCGGGAGGCCGCAAAAATCGCGTTCCAGAGCTTTTCGACAGCAACGTCCTCGGCATCGCCGGGGAACATGGCGCGCGCCCAGGCCGGAGTGGCATAGGACACGATCGTCCAGTTGGTCTCGAAATTCACGATCGGCTCCATCGCCGGCTTCGACGCCGCCGACATCGATCGGTTGGCGCGGGCGACCTTGCCTGGATCCTGACCGGCGAGAAGGTTCGGATCGGCGCCGGACACCGCAAGGCGCGCCGCGCCGCCGGTGTAGGCCTTCGCCATACCCTCATAAAGCCAGCCCGCCGCCTTATCGAACGCCGCATTCGGCGCATGGGCAAAGCGGGCAAGCGTGGCCTCCTCGTCCGTGTAGAGCGTGGTGACCAGCGACGCACCCGCCCGGTAGGCGTGCTCGACAATGCGGCGCACGAGCGGAACAGCCTGAAGCGGCGCCGTCACGACAAGCTCCTGTCCGGGGACAAGACCAAGCCCGACACGAACGGCGACTTCGGCGAGTTTGTCGAGGCGGGCGGTGTGGGTCGCGGTGGTCATTGCGGACGGATCTCCAAAACATGTGCAGTGAGCTTAACGGAGCAGGAGGCACTCGTCTTCATGTTCGCAAAAGCGTCTATTTCGAACGTGACGGGCAGGACCTGTTAAGAAATCCCGATTTTCTTAACAGGTGAGGTCGAGGGCACGATCTGCTCGACACGCCTTATCGTCATCCCCATTCTCATTGCATGGTCATGAAAAAGAGCGGCGTCACCCCGCATACGGCCGCGCAATATCTGGACCTGTCGGCGAGGCTGTGCCCCGTCAGAGGATGGCAGGGCACTCAATGCCCTACCCCTCGATCTGGCTCACATCTCGGATCGCGCCCTTCGATGCGCTGGTCGTCATCGCTGCATAAGCCCTGAGCGCCGGTGTGATCTTGCGCGGGCGGGGGGCTTCGGGTTTCCAGGCGGCTTTGCCCTTGGCGTCCATGGCGGCGCGGCGGGCGGCGAAGACTTCGTCGGAGACGTCGACGCGGATGATGCGGTTCGGGATGTCGATCACGATCGGATCCCCTTCCTCCACAAGCCCGATCAAGCCGCCCTCGGCCGCTTCCGGCGAAACGTGGCCTATGGAGAGGCCCGAAGTGCCGCCGGAGAAGCGGCCGTCGGTGACGAGGGCGCAGGCCTTGCCAAGCCCCTTCGACTTCAAATAGCTGGTCGGATAGAGCATTTCCTGCATGCCGGGGCCGCCCTTCGGGCCCTCGTAGCGGATCAGAACGACATCGCCGGGCTTCACCTCGTTGGAGAGGATGGCCTTCACGGTGGCGTCCTGGCTCTCGAAAATGCGGGCGGGGCCGTTGAACTTCAGGATGGATTCATCGACGCCCGCCGTCTTCACGATGCAGCCGTCGACCGCGAGATTGCCGTAGAGCACCGCAAGGCCGCCGTCCTTGGAGAAGGCGTGTTCGACCGAGCGGATCGCGCCGTGTTCGCGGTCGGTGTCGAGATCGTCCCAGCGGCTTTCCTGGCTGAAGGCGACCTGCGTCGGAACGCCGCCCGGCGCGGCCTTATAGAAGGTGCGCACGCTTTCCGAATGGGTGCGGGTAATGTCCCAGCGGTCGATCGCGTCCTTCAACGTTGCCGAATGCACGGTGTAGGTGTCGGTGTGGAGAAGACCGGCCTTCTCCAACTCGCCGAGGATGGACATGATGCCGCCGGCGCGGTGCACGTCCTCCATATGGACGGTCTGAACCGATGGCGCGACCTTGCTGAGCACCGGCACCCGGCGCGACAGACGGTCGATGTCCTTCATCGTGAAATCGACACCTGCTTCGAAAGCGGCGGCGAGCAGGTGGAGCACGGTGTTGGTGGATCCGCCCATCGCGATATCGAGCGTGATGGCGTTCTCGAACGCGTTGAAGGTCGCGATCGAGCGGGGCAGAACGCGGGCGTCGTCCTGCTCGTAATAGCGCTTTGCAAGGTCCACTACGAGGTGACCGGCCTCGACGAAGAGGCGCTTGCGGTCGGCGTGGCTGGCGAGCGTGGAGCCGTTGCCGGGCAGCGACAGGCCGAGCGCTTCGGTGAGGCAGTTCATGGAGTTGGCGGTGAACATGCCCGAGCACGAGCCGCACGTCGGGCAAGCCGCCTTCTCGATGGCCTCAACGTCTTCGTCGGACATCCGCTCATCGGCGGCAGCGACCATCGCATCGACGAGATCGAGTTTGCGCGTGACGCCGTTGAGAATGACCTTGCCGGCCTCCATCGGTCCGCCCGAGACGAACACGGCGGGGATGTTAAGGCGCATCGCGGCCATCAGCATGCCCGGCGTGATCTTGTCGCAGTTGGAGATGCAGACCATGGCGTCCGCGCAATGCGCGTTGACCATATATTCCACGCTGTCGGCGATCAGATCGCGCGAGGGCAGCGAGTAGAGCATGCCGTCGTGGCCCATCGCGATGCCGTCGTCGACGGCGATGGTGTTGAATTCCTTGGCGACGCCGCCGGCCTTCTCGATCTCGCGCGCGACGAGTTGGCCGAGGTCTTTCAGGTGGACGTGGCCGGGCACGAACTGCGTGAACGAGTTCACCACCGCGATGATCGGCTTGCCGAAATCGCTATCCTTCATGCCCGTCGCGCGCCAAAGGCCGCGAGCGCCAGCCATGTTGCGGCCGTGGGTGGTGGTGCGGGAGCGATAGGCGGGCATGATGCGTGTCCGTCTCACGAAAATTGTCGATGGAGGGATATAAGGGTTTCAAGCCGCTTTGTAAAAGAGGGCGAGGAGGGCGCCGGCTGTCAGCTCGGCGGTTTTTGTCATCCCGCCGTCATGACCTCGGCGGCAAGGGCCCGGTGATCGCTTGCGACCGGGGGGATCTTCGTCGCGAGCAGGCGGGCGGTGAGATGGGCGGACACGAAGATGCGATCGAGCGGCAGGATCGGCAGGTGCGAGGGGAAGGTGCGCGGGGCAATCACCGTTGGGAAATCCGGTCCGAAAAGCCGGCCGACGGCGCCTGGCCGGCGCCAGTCGTTGAAGTCGCCGAGAAGAATGGTGGGGCCTTCGACCGGAGACCGTATCGCTTTTTGCAGCCGCGCGATCTGCGCGTCCCGTTCGGCCGGGGAAAGACCGAAATGCGTTGCAATGACGCGAACCGGGCCGGCCGGCGTTTCCACGACGGCCTCGATCGCGCGGCGCGGTTCGCGGCGGCCACAAGCAAGATCGTACCAGCGCTCAGAATGGATCGGCCAGCGGCTGAAGAGCGCGATGCCGTAGCTGCGGCTTTCGTGGTCGATGGTGTAGCTGACGTGGCGATGGCCGCCCGCCTCATCCGCGATCCGGTCGAGAAGGGGAACGGCGTTGCGGTGGCGGGCGCGAATATCGATCTCCTGGAGGGCGAGAATATCGGGGGCAACACTGCCGATGGCGCGCGCGATGCGCTCCGGATCCCGGCGAAAATCGGTGCCGACGCAGCCGTGGATGTTCCACGTCATGACACGTATCGGCGCGTAGGAACCCTCGACCGCCCTGTCCGTCACGACGCGAGGGCCTGCGGCATCGGGCGCTCGCGAGCGTCCAGCACGGCCGCGATTTTCACCGCGTCGAGGCGCTCGCGCAGGAAGGCGAGCACGGCAACTTCCTCCGGCTCAAGGCCGTGTGGGGCTTCATCGTCCAGCTCTTGCATGGCAGTGACGAGCGTAAGGCCGCCTTGCTCGAGGGCCGAGAGGATTTCCGGGTGTACGTAGGATTTGCGGCAGATGGCCGGCGTGTTGCCGAGCCGGTTCGCCACCGCCTCAATGGCGCGGCGCATCTGCGATTTCAACGCCTTCTTGGCCTCGATGCGGCCGACCTGTGCGAGCGCCAGCGCGGTCAGCACGGTGCCGGCCCAAGTCCGGAAATCCTTGGCGGTGATATCCGTCCCCGTGATGTCCTTGAGATAGGCGTTGACGTCGGCGCTATCGACGGCCTGGAGCTTGGAGTCCTCGTCGAAATACTGGAACAATCGCTGGCCGGGTAGATCCTGGCACGTCCGGACGATGCCCGCGATGCGCCGGTCGCTGACCTTGAGGCGCCACGTTTTGCCGCTCTTGCCCTTGAAGGAAAACCGCATCGCCGCGCCCTCCACCGCGACGTGGCGGTTGCGCAGGGTAGTCAGGCCGAAGCTCTTGTTTTCCTTGACGTAGGCTTCGTTGCCGATCCGGATCAACGTGGTTTCGAGAAGCCGGACAACGGTGGCGAGGATCTTTTCGCGTGGCACTCCGGGGCGGCCAAGGTCGCGCGCGATGCGCTCGCGGATCTTCGGCAGCGCTTCCACAAATGCCAGGAGATGTTCGAACTTCGCCGCTTCGCGCGCCAGACTGAAGCTTGGGTGATAGCGATATTGCTTGCGGCCCTTGGCGTCGTGGCCAGTCGCCTGGAGATGGCTATCGGCAATCGCCGAGATCCAGACGTTAGACCACGCCGGCGGGATCGCGAGCTTGCGGATGCGCTCCAATGTCGCGGGGTCGGCGACGCGGCTACCATCCGGGGCCTCATAGGAGAAGCCCTTGCCACGGCGGCGGCGACGAATGCCGGGTTCGTCGTCGCTTGCGAACACCAGACCGGGCGGGCTCGCCGGGCCTTCAAGCAGGGCGTCGTCTCGTATCGGCATCAAACGCGTTCCTTGCAGCCAGTCAGCTTGGCCAATCTGCCTGGAACGCGGGGAAGCGGGCGAGGTTGCTTAGCGGATACGGCCGTGCGGACGCTCTCGCCTGACCACGATTTATCTTTGGGGCGGCTTGAACCGCAAGGCTTGCAGATGCGTTATAGCAATCTGCGCCGCCTGCGCTGAAGCTGCGCTAAGTTTTGAGGTTTTTGCTTTTGATGGCCGATTTGATCCGCTGCCGGGTGCTTGTTGTCGAAGATGAGCCGGTGATCGCCATGGCGCTGGAGGATCTTCTTCTCGAACTCGGCTGTACCGTGGTTGGCCCTATTTCAACCGTGAATGGGGCGTTCGAGGCGGCTGAAACCGAGGTGCTCGACGGCGCACTGCTCGACGTGAATGTCCGCGGCACGTTGATCTATCCGGTGGTTGAACGCCTCATCGAGCGCGGTGTGCCGGTGGTGCTTTGTTCAGGCTACGCGCTGACATCGGCGATACCCTCGCCCTTCAACGCGCTGCCGCAGATCGCAAAACCCTACAATCCCTATATCGTTCGATCGACCATCCAGAACGCCTTCGCCGGCGGAGCAAGGCTGGAGCCGAAAACCGATTTTGGCTCCTGACCGTCGCGGCTGGAAGCGCTGTCAGCGGGGCTGGCGCTTGGAGAGGCGGCGGGCGTTGGCACGGACCGCGCGGTAACCGGGCCTTGCGGCCGCATCGACCACCGCCAGAAGCTCAGTGGGTAGATGCTCCGCCCGGATCTGGCCGGTTCCCATACGAATCGCCAATTGATGGGCCGCCGCGCCGGCCCCGATGGATCCGGAGACGAAGGCCTGCATCTTTTCGGTCCAGGCAAGGGTCCATTCGGCCGCTGTCGCGGCTGTGGGCGCGCCGAGCAAGATCGGGAGCCGCATCGAAATCGTCATAGCGGCATCCGTGCCCGCAGCGGCAGCGGCGGCGGTGGAGCGGGCGAGCGTGGCCGAAGGACGTTTCTTGCGCATCGGGATCTCCGGTTCGCGGGGTTGGATCCGTGGCGGTGGCCGGCCAAACACGTCGGGCGCTGCCTCGAAATGCGGCTTTCCGCTGATTTTCCCAGCATAGGAAAACTGTGTTGAGAAAAAGAACACAGCCCGACCGGCTTTGCCGAACCAACTCTGGCTTTTTCAACGTATGACAAGAACATTGGTTCGCCCCCCTCACAAGACCGTCTTTCGAACAGAGTGGGGAACCGGATCCTGCTAGCGCCGTTCCCGTGCCAACGCTTCAGCCGTAGAAGGCATGGCCATGGCCGAACGGTTCCGCGCAACGTGGAAGGGCTTTTTGCGCCTCTCGCTGGTCACGATCCCCGTGCGCATGGTGAGCGCGACCCAGACCGCGAACGAGGTGCACTTCCACCAGATCGGCCGCCGGAGCAAACAGCGCATCCGATACCAGAAGGTCGCACCGGGCGTTGGCGAGGTGCCGAAGGACGACATCGTGCGCGGCTACGAGTTCGAGCCCGGCCAATATCTGCTGCTGAGCGACGAAGAGCTGATGCGGTGAAGCTGGAAACCAAGCACACGATCGAACTCACGCAGTTCGTGGAGGCCTGCGAAATCGATCCCCTCTTCGCTTCACTCCAAAACAAGCCTAGTCAAGTTCCGCATGATCTTCTGATCTCTCCCGGTCACATGACCTTGTCCCGCACGGCAATCATGTCCGGCGCCCCCGCCAGAATGGCAGTGATTTCGTCCATGTCAGCCGGCTCCGACGGCATCGGCCCGGCGTCAGTTTGCGGAAAGGGATGCATTGTATAGTCCTCAGTCAGTTTCAGCATGCCACTCCGCGCGGCGCGGGCCGTCCAGACACTGTACCCCTGCAGACCCGGAAGGCGTTCCCCTGCGTCGACCATCGCCACCAGCAAGGCGTTCCATCCTTCGGGAGTGTCCGTTCCCGAAAGAGCAAACTGGCTTTCGAGGCGCGCCACCTCCTGCGGTGCAGGCCACCCCATGCTACAGCGGAACAGCACCTCGCAGGGCAGTTGTGCAAGCGGCTTTGTGCCTAATAGCGGCAAAACGGCGAAGGGCGTTTGCCAAACAAGGATTGGCTGGCGATACAGCATTGGCGCATCGCGCACGTCATCTGGGCTGGCAGGCCGGTCGGTCACAAGCGCAGTAATCTGGAGCAGAAGATATCCTCGCCTGTCGCTGCCCATATGGATCGCATGGCCAAAGCGCCCGTCCCGCAGAGCGACGGCAAAGCCATGCCCCGCCTTGATGCCGGTTCTGGCTGTGAAGGTCTGCAATTGCAGATCACGCGCCGCAGCCTCATCCGCCCGCAGTTTTGGGCTCGTCAGGGGCAGTCACGCCCGGTCTATGCACAAGGCACGTCAAACTGGTTATCTTTGCGTGCCCCGTTTGCCGGATTCAGTTTAAAGCTGGTCCATCAGTGGGTCGGCGGGCTAATGCAAGAATGTCTCTGGCGGCCCTGTCGCGGCAATCGGCGGATCCGCCATTTTCAAGACCCATTAGGATCTCGGCCTCTCGCAGGACTGCACAAATGGCTGCGAAGTCGTCACTATTCGCCGCGGCGGAAAAGGCGCTTTGCAGATAGCGGTCATATTCGTCTGCCATCGGTTCACCCTTGACCCGGGCCTCTGCGAGATCAAGCGGGTCCCAGATTTCGAAGCCGATCCTTCGCAGTTTGGCAAGCAAGTCGCGCATGTCAGGTTTCATCGCTACGGCGCCTTTATCGTGAAGTCATGGACGACCCCGTCCGCCATACGGGCCAGAACCTCTGTAGCCTCGGCCATGTTGCCTGCCTCCTGACGGGGTGCTATTTCCGGCTCCTCTCCTGACGATTTGGTGTGGAAATGCTGCCTAAGGCCCACCCGTTTCAGCCCCAAACCCGTACCCAGCGCGGTCATCAGGTCGATCCAGTACTTGGCGTCCTCGTTCGGTTGATGGCGCTCAGGGCGCACGGCCGCGAGCTTCTTATCGGCTAAGGCGCGGGCAATGCGCGCCTCCGACCAGCCCTTGCGACGGTAGCGCGCTGTGTCAGCCGCAAGCTCATGATCGGGGTTTGCAACTGGCTGCACAGCATGGCCAAGATAGGTGCCACAATCGCAAGGCGTGCGGGTTAGCCAGTATTCCCGCTCATCGGCCAGCAGCAGAGCGCCCAGACCGGGTGTATCGACCCGCTCGGCCCGGCGGGCATAGCCGCGTCTATCCAATGTCGATAGAATAGAATTGATCTGTTCTAGATCGTCGCTGGCTGCGATCATCGTGATGAAGGTGCACATCGCTTCACTCCAAAACAAGCCTAGTCAAGGTCAGCATGACCTTCCGAACTGTCCCGGTCACGTGACCTTGTCCCGCACGGCAATCATGTCTCGCGCCCCCGCCAGAATGGCAGTGATTTCGTCCATATCAGCAGGCTCCATCGGCATCGGCCAGCTGTCAGTTTGCGAGAAGGGATGCGTTGCATAATCCTCGATCAGTTTCAGCATGCCACTCCGCGCGGCGCGGGCGGTCCAGACACTGTACCCCTGCAGACCCGGAAGGCGTTCCCCTGCGTCGACCATGGCCACCAGCAAGGCGTTCCATCCTTCGGGAGTGTCCGTTCCCGAAATAGCAAACTGGCTTTCGAGGCGCGCCACCTCCTGCGGGGCAGGCCACCCCATGCTACAGCGGAACAGCACCTCGCAGGGCAGTGGTGCAAGCGGCTTTGTGCCTGATAGCGGCAAAACGGCGAAGGGCGTGTGCCAAACAAGGATTGGCTGATGATACAGCTTTGGCGCATCGCGCACGTCATCCGGGCTGGCAGGCCGGTCTGTCACAAGCGCAGTGATCTGGAGCAGAAGATATCCTAGCCTGTCGCTGCCGATATGTATCGCATGGCCAAAGCGCCCGTCCGGCAGAGCGACGGCAAAGCCATGCCCCGCCTTGATGCCGGTTCTGGCTGTGAAGGTCTGCAATTGCAGATCACGCGCCGCAGCCTCGCTGCCATCCCAGATCGCGTCATCTAGGCACCGTCCGTAACCGTCATATGTGACGCCATGCACTTCGGCGTGTGTCTGCATTCTGGCGATGGCGGCATCGAGGCCGTCTTCGTCCCCCAGAACCTCGCTCAGCATGAGGCCGTCGGTGAGTGTCGCGACCCTGATCCCTGCAGGCAAGTCGGCGCTAAAGCGTTCGAGTGACCCGCGCGTTCCGTATACGAAATGTTCAATCAGGCCGGACATTGCGGGTCAGCTTTCGGTAGGAGCCAGTGCGACTTCCTCGAATACGCGGACATTGTCGATCCGCAGGATCACCTTGCCGCCATCGGCGCGGCGCATCACGACAAACTGCCGCAAGGACCACCCGGCGTCGGCGTCCGATTGCACCAGACCTTCGAAACGCAAAGCCTGAAGGCGTTGGCCAGAGGACAGAAGGACATCATAGAACCTCCCCTCCTCGAACAGGGCCACGGCAGATTTCAATTGAATTCCGGGGAGTTGCGGCCCAAGGCGCGGCAGCCACTTGATGAAAAGCGAAAGCCCGATGCCCAGCGCGCCTATGCACGCCGAAACGACGAGAGCCTTGCCAAAGAACATAGCCAGTTCCGGCATGGATAACTCACTCGCAACAAATTACGCTATGGCATTTAAATCGTCTCAGCCCTTCGATCAACCGCTGACGCACTGCGACATTTCGAAAAGCCTTACTTTCTTTTGCCTGACGGCGAGGTGGCCGAAGAAGGTTACCGGGTGATCCGGGACGCTTTGCGCGAAACCCGCAAGGTCCGCATCGGACAGCAATCCATTCGCGGGCGCGAAAATCTGATCACCGTCCACGCAGCGGTCGAAGGATTGCTGATGGAGACGCTGCGCTATGAGGACGAGGTGAAAGCGGCCGACGAGGTGTTCGCCGACATCGGCAAGGGCAAGCTGCGCGCCGACCTGATCGATATGGCCAAAGATCTGATTGAGCGGCGTTCGGAACCGTTCGACCCCGGCCGCTACCAGAACCATTATGCCGACGCACTGCGCGAACTCGTGCGGCGCAAGGTAGAGATCGGCCGGTCGGTGGCCGAGGGCGAGGAGGACGACACCGCGCGCAAGGGCACGGTCGTTGATTTCATGGAGGCGCTGCGCCGTTCGCTCGCCAAGAAATAGAGCGGGGCCGCGCCCGCCTTCGCAGAAGCGAGCGGCCGAGACTTGCCTTACTTCGGCGCCGGAAGACTCAGATCATGGGCCTTCTTCATCGCGTCGACGCCCTGCTCGGCGGTCAGGAGCAGGCGGGTTCTGTAGGTGCTCATATGCCCGGCCTTGGCAACGGTGAAGGCGACCGCCGACGCGGCTTCGGCGTCCGGCAGTTCAACAATGGCCACGAGGTCGATGTCGCCGAGTGCGTAGAAAAAATGGTGCAGTGTGCCGCCGGCACGCTCCACCATCGCCCGGACCGGTGCGACGCGGTCCTGCGGATTATTGGCCATGGCGGCGAGGGCGTTGGAGTTGTATGTGGCTTCGATGAGGAAAAATGCCATGCGTTTCCCGATAAGCCCCGTCATGGTAGGCTGCGGACCAGGTTCGGGGCAGGAACCTTCAAACCGCTTTCTTCACGAGATAACTTGAACACCGCACCCACTTCAGGGCTTTAGCGTCAAGAAATGTGTGCCGCGTCACCGCCCGGCAGCGAGCGGCGCCGCGCCTCTGGCTATACCCCATCGACCAAGCGCGGGTTTCGCTCTTTACACTTCGCGATGGAGGAGGATGGGCGGCTGCGTTATGTCGGCGGGGCAGGCACGGGCTTTTCCGTGACGGAAACGGCGCGGCTGAAGGATCTGCTCGACAAGGAAAGAACCAAGGGGCCGCCGCCGGATCTGAAAACGCTGAAACCGTGCCAAAAGGCCTCGTTTGGACCGTACTGCGCTATCGCTTTAAGGTGGAAATCGGCGGCTGGACGGGCCAGTGCAATCTTCGTCAGGCGCGCTATTTCGGGCTCAGGGAAGATCGCGCCCCGCGAAAGAGCGGGCGGGCGCTAGGGCCCGGAAGAGCCGCGGAGGCGGTCAGCCGGCCGGCGAAGGCTGCGGCTGCGCCGTCGGTTAAAAGCCGGAAAGCGAGCGCTGATATGGGTAACAGGGCGACGTTGCTGGAACGCATCAGCCATCCCGAACGGGTGATGTTTCCAGCGGTCGGCGTCACGAAACTTAAGGTGGCGGAGCATTATCTCGCCGTCGCGGACCGGATCCTTCCCCATCTCGATCACCGGCCGGTGAGCTTCGTCAGAGCGCCGGAGGGGATCGAGGGCGAGACGTTCTTTCAGCGCCACGGGCTATCCGGCATGAAACGCGGCATCGTTTCGATCGAGGATCCGCAGAAACGGCATGCCAAATACATCGGGATCGACGGTGTGGACGGATTGGTGACCGCCGCGCAATTCGGGGTGATCGAATTGCACGGCTGGATGGCGCGTACCCCGAACCTTGGCGCGCCCGACCGCATGGTGTTCGATTTCGATCCCGACGAAGGGCTGGGCTTCGACGCGGTGAAAGACGCGGCGGAGGCGATCCGGGGCGTATTGGAAAGCGCGGGGCTGAAATCTTATCCGCTGGCGAGCGGCGGCAAGGGCCTGCACGTGGTAGTGCCGCTTGATGGCAGCCAGAGCTTCGACGACCTCGGCGATTTTTCCGGCGGGATCGCCAAGGGGCTCGCGCGCGCTGACCCCAAACGCTTCGTCGCGGTCATGTCGAAAGAGCGGCGGAAGGGGCGTATCTTCATCGATTGGCTGCGCAACCGGCCCTATTCGACCGCGATCCTACCCTGGAGCCTTCGGGCGCGGCCGGGCGCTTCCGTGGCCGTGCCGCTGACATGGGCCGAAGTGCCGAAGCTAACCGCCGCGAACCAGTTCGGAATAGCGCAGGCCGCCAAGCGCCGGGACGTGTGGGAGGATTTCTGGACGATCCGCCAGCGCATGGAGCCGGAGGCGATCGCCCATCTCAAACGATCGCTTGGCAAATGACAGCACCCGGCCCTTGACGTGCCTCAAGCGGCGCGTCAGCGTGCGGCCGTTCGAAAGCCGGAGGCCTTGAACCTCCGAGATGTCAGGACCGGTCATGCTGAGCCGACGTATGGTGCTGGCCGCGCTTGGCGGCGGGGCGCTTTCCACCTTCATGGCCTATAAGCCCGCGCCCGCGACGGGCCGCGCGCTTGGGGCGGTGCCGGAGCCGGTCGCAGGGCGGACCGTTGAAATCGCCCTCGATGCGGCAGAACGGCCAACGGCCCTGCCCTGCTTTTCCGGCCAAACGCTGCCGCTATGGACCTTTTCGGCCGATACGCCACTTCCGATCGTGAGGCTGACGCTCGGCGACCGGCTAAGGGCGCGGCTCGCAAATAATCTGCCGCGAGAGGGGGAACACACATCCGTTCACTGGCACGGGATCCGGCTGCCGAATGATCAGGATGGGGTGCCCTATCTCTGCCAGCCGCCGGTTCAGCCGGGCGAAAGCTTCACCTACGACTTCACCCCGCCCGATACCGGCAGCTACTTCTTCCACACCCATTGCAACACGGTGGAGCAACTCGGACGCGGGCTCGCGGGCCTCTTGATCGTCGAGGGTGACGAGACGGAGCCCTATGACGGCGAGGTCGTCGTCGCAGCGCGCGACTGGCGGGTGGACGAGGCTGGGTTTCTGCCCTTCATGACCGACAAGGGCGCCGGCAACGCGGGGAGTTTCGGGCCCTTGCGCAGCGCCAACGGGACGGTGAACCCGGTGACCGATGTTCCAGCGGGCGCCGATATCCGGGTGCGGCTCTACAACCTCGATCCGACGCGCATCCTCGAAGTCGGAGTTGAGGGCGGCGACGCCGCGGTGATCGCGGTGGACGGAATGGCCGTGACACCTTTCCCGCTGGATACATGGCGGCTTGGCCCCGCGATGCGGATTGATCTGGTGATCCGAACGCCGGCCGACGGCGGGTCGGTTTCACTGATTGACTACCGGGTGGCGACGCCGGTGCCGATCGCGACGCTGCGGGCGCGGGGAGACAGGCGGCGGACGGCGGCCTTCGATCCGGCGCCGCTGACCGCATCCGCCGTGCCGGCGCCGGATCTGGCGCATGCCGAACGCCTGCCCTTCGAGTTCTCGACCACGGGCGCTGGGGCTGCCTTGGCCGCGATGCCGGATGGCGCGGGACTGGACGACCTTTGCCTATCGGACCGCACGTTCTGGTCGATCAACAAGACGTCCTGGCCGGCGGACGGACACCGTGCGTTGCCGGCACCGCTGGCGATGCTTCGGCGAGGGCGGAGCTATGTGTTTGAACTCTCAAATATTTCCAAGCAGTTTCACCCCATCCACATTCACGGGCATAGCTTCACGGTGCTCTCGTCCAACAAGGCCGCCCTCCCCCGGCACTTCGCCGACACGGTGCTTCTGGCGCCGCGCGAGCGGGTGGAGGTGGCCTTTGTCGCCGATAATCCCGGCGACTGGATGTTCCATTGCCACCTGATCGAGCATCAGGAAACGGGGATGATGGGATATGTTCGGGTCGCTTGAGAGGCGGCTATCCCATCGCGGCCATTCGCTCGGCGACGCGCTTTAGATCATCCACGAAGCGGCGGCGCTCGGTTTCGCGCAAGGCGCGGTCCGGCAGGCGCAGAATGAAGCTGGGGTGGATGGTGGCGAAGATCGGCGGGGCGTTGCCCTCTTCGATGAAGCGGCCGCGCAGTTCCAGGATTTTCACGGGACGATCGAGCAAGGATTGCAGCGCGGTGCCGCCCATGCCGACGATTAGTTTGGGCGCGATAAGGCTGATTTCCTGGGCGAGCCACCAGCGGCAGGCCTCGATTTCGGCGCCGTTCGGCATCTTGTGGAGCCGCCGTTTGCCGCGCGGCTCGTTCTTGAAATGCTTGACCGCATTGGTGACGTAGAGCTGCTCGCGGGGGATGCCGGCTTCCTCGATCGCCTGATTGAACACCTCCCCGGCGGGACCGACGAAGGGGCGGCCGGCAAGGTCTTCCCGGTCGCCCGGCTGCTCGCCGACAACCATGATCTCGGCCCTGTCCGGGCCTTCGCCGAAGACGGTTTGGGTGGCGTTGGCAAAGAGGGGGCAGCGCTGGCAGTGCTCGGCCTCGGCGCGGAGGGCCTGGAGGTTGGAAAGGGCGCTCGGATCTGTCTCATCCATCGCGGCAATCCTGGTTTTGACGCGCTCGGCGCGGCGGGGAACCTCGGTTGGCGCGGCCGCGATCATGCCGCGCACGCGGGCTTCGGCGCCGGCGATCAGGCCTGGAATCGCCCGTGCTTCGGGGAGGTTCCGCCAGTATTTCTTGGGCATTTCCGCCGTCATCGCCTTCACCTTGAGGCGGGCGGGATTGAAGATGGAGCGGTAATAGGCAAGCCAAAGCGCCTCCGACGCATCCTCGGCCGGCACATCCTCGCGGCGTCCGCCGGGGCCGAAATGCAGGGTTTCGCCGTTCCAAGTGGTGGTGACGCGCGGGGTCACGATGGTCCAGGCAAGGCCGGCGAAGCGCTTGGCGAAGAAGGGCGCGGCGCGCTCTTCGATGAAGTGTTCGGGCTCGAACCAAGCGACAAAACTGGAGCCATCCGGCGTGACGAGTTCGCGGAAACGGACGAAGGCGTGCATCTTGTGGACGTCGCGGCCCACGGATTTTTCCAGGCGAAGGGCGGCGGCAAGATCGGGATCGGAGGGGATTTCCATGAGCTGGCGCTCGGACCGGAGGCGCCAGAGCAGGCGGTAGAGAAGCGCGAAACGGCCGGGATCGGAATGGCAGATCACGGCTTCGGCGAGAGCCAAAAAGCTGCGGGGAACCCGCAATTCCGCCATTTCGGGGCTCGGTTTGGACGCGGGAAGCGGCTCGTCCAGCGCGAGATGGTCTTGGGGGTCGCCGGCGACGCGCCAAACGACATTGGGCGGGGGTATGCCGCGACGAACCAAATCGCGGGCGGAAATGCGGAAACCGGCAAGATCGACGGGGCTGGCGAGTGTGATCGTGGCCATGAGAGCGAACGTCAAAACAGCGAGAGTTGTTTCGCGGGGGGTGCGAGCTTCGCCCTGAGGTCGATCCGGTCGAGGGTGGCGCCGGGGGTCCAGTCGGCGGCGACCACGAAGGGGCGGACGGGATCGATGGAACGGCAGAAACGCGCGATATCTGCGAGCCGCAGGCGTGTATGGCGGCGGGAAGCGATGAGCTTATCGACGGATTTCACGCCGAGACCGGGGACGCGCAGGAGGGTCTCGCGATCGGCGCGGTTGACGTCGACGGGGAAGCGCTGGCGGTTGGCGAGCGCCCAGGCGAGCTTGGGATCGAGGTCGAGATCGAGCATGCCGTCCGGGCGGGCGGCGATGATTTCCTGGCGGTCGAAACCGTAGAAACGCAGGAGCCAGTCGGCCTGATAGAGCCGGTGTTCGCGCATCAGGGGTGGTTTGAGGAGCGGCAGGATCGAGGAGGAATCGGGGATGGGGGAGAAGGCGGAGTAGTAAACCCGCTTCAAGGCGTAGGCGCCGTAGAGGGAGGAACTGCGCTCCAAGATGGCGGCGTCGGTGGTGGCGTCGGCGCCGACGATCATCTGGGTGGACTGGCCAGCAGGGGCAAAAAGCCTGGTTTTCCGCCGGATTCGCGGGTTCGGCGACGGCTTCAGATCGCCGTTTTCCTCGATGCGGAGCTTCAAAGCGCCCATCGCTTTGCGGATGAGGACGGGCTTTTTTTCCGGCGCGAGGCGGTGAACACTGGCGTCGGTGGGGAGTTCGACATTGACGGAAAGGCGGTCGGCGAAGCGGCCAGCTTCGTCGATCAGGTCCTGCGAGGCGCCCGGAATCGCCTTTAAATGGATGTATCCGCGAAAATCATGCTCGCAGCGAAGGAGCCGCGCGACCCGAATGATTTCGTCCATCGTGTAGTCCGGATTTCGAATGATTCCGGAGGAAAGAAATAGTCCTTCGATATAGTTTCGCTTGTAGAAATCGAGGGTGAGTTGGACGACTTCCTCGGGGGTGAACCGGGCGCGCTCGACGTTGGACGAGGAGCGGTTCACGCAGTAGGCGCAGTCGAAGATGCAAAAATTCGTAAGCAAAATCTTGAGGAGCGAGATGCAGCGGCCGTCGGGCGCATAGGCATGACATATCCCCGCGCCGCCGGTGGAGCCGAGACCACCGGCTTTGGACGACTGACGGCGCACCGTGCCGGAGGACGCACAGGAGGCGTCATACTTGGCGGCGTCGGAAAGGACGACGAGCTTGTCGAGAAGGGTTTTAGCGGCCATGCCGGATCTAGCTTGTTCCTGTTTTGTACATTAGAGTTAGAGCGATCGGGGCTGGGCGGCAAGGGCAGTGCGGGGATATCGGCAAGGGCGCCGGTAGATGGGGAGGCGGGGGACACCTAGCGTGCAGTTCAGGGCGTCAACTTCAGGGCACTGTTCACAACGCGTTGACAGTCCGTCGCTGACGGTTCCGTTTGTAAAATGGGGCGCGCGCCCGATATAGCGGAGGCAAGACGGCAACTTGGCCGCATGGACTTTCCGCATGGACTTTAAGGAGCGCTGGTCATGGACCTCGAACTTGGCGGCATTCACCACCTGACGGCGATCACGGCCGATGCGCCCGCGAACCGGCGGTTCTATACCGATGTGCTGGGTATGCGCCTAGTCAAGAAGACGGTGAACCAGGACGACACCAGCGCCTATCACCTGTTCTATGGCGACGGGGCGGCGTCGCCGGGGTCAGATATCACGTTTTTCGAATGGCCGGTGCCGCCGGCGCGGCGGGGAACGCGCTCGATCGCGCGGACGGGGCTGCGGGTTTCGGGCGACAGCCTTGGCTGGTGGCGCGATCATTTGAAGGCGAACGGCGTTTCGTCCGGCGAACCCAAGATCATTGACGGGCGGCTTTCGCTCGCCTTCGAGGATCCCGAAGGGCAGCGGCTGCTTCTCGTGGACGACGGCGGCGGCACGGATAACCAACCGTGGGAGCGCAGCCCCGTTCCCCCCGAACACCAGATCCACGGGCTTGGCCCGATCACGCTCAGCATTCCCAATCTGGTTCCGACCGCAGCGGTGCTGGAGCATGTGATGGGGATGCGACCGGTGCGCGAATATCGCTCGCCTTGGGCGATCGGCAGCACGGTGCATGTGTATGAGATGGGCCCTGGCGGCGCGGCGGCGGAGCTGCATCTTGTCGTTGAACCGGACGCGCCGGCCGGTCGTGAGGGCGCGGGCGGGGTGCACCATG
Organism: Oharaeibacter sp.; assembly: GCA_051861205.1. Classification (GTDB taxonomy): domain Bacteria; phylum Pseudomonadota; class Alphaproteobacteria; order Rhizobiales; family Pleomorphomonadaceae; genus JBHYDC01. Next base: position 96,882 of record JBHYDC010000001.1, on the reverse strand, counting down.
TGGCGTTCCGGACGCCGGACTATGAATCGCTGAAGGCCTGGACGATCAAGACGCGCGAATTCCGGGTGCCGACGTCCGGCGAGGTGGAGCGCTATTACTTCCGCTCGCTCTACTTCCGCGAGCCGAACGGGATCTTGTTCGAGATCGCGACGGATATCCCCGGTTTCACGGCGGACGAGGATATGGCGACGCTGGGGGAAAACCTGTCCCTGCCGCCGTTCCTGGAACCCAAGCGCGCGGCCATCGAACGTGGCCTGCGGCCGGTCTGAGGAAGCATCGCTATGACCATCACAATGACGAACGGTCCGGCCCCGCATGGTGGACAGCGCGTGCACCATGTGGGAGCCGCCCCCGCCGAGGCCGACGCCGCGATGATCCTGATCCACGGGCGCGGCGCCAGCGCGCGGGACATTTTGATGCTGGCGAGCGCCTTCGAGCGGAGCAACGTGGCCTATTTCGCGCCGCAGGCAGCAGGCAGCGTCTGGTATCCCCAGCGCTTCATTGAGCCGACGATGCGCAACGAGCCTTATCTTTCGGCGGCGCTCAATACGGTCGCGGGGCTGCTGGCCGATATCGAGGCGGCGGGGATTGCGGCCGAGCGGACGATCATTCTCGGCTTCAGCCAAGGGGCGTGTCTTGCAACCGAATTCGGTGCGCGGTTTCCCCGGCGCTATGGCGGCATCGTCGGCCTGTCCGGCGGGCTGATCGGAACGGACGTGGAGGTGACGGCGCATACCGGCGATCTCAAGGGAACGCCGGTTATTCTGGGGTGCAGCGACGTGGATTTCCACATTCCGCTGGAGCGGGTGCAGGCAACCACACGCGTGCTTTCCGCCATGAAGGGGCAAGTGGACGAGACGATCTATCCCGGTATGGGCCACGGCGTGGTGGACGATGAGGTACGCCAAGTGCAGGCGCTGATCGATCGGGTGATCGGAACCACGCGAACGGCGTGATGGGCATCACGCGAGTCGCGTGATGGATATCACGGAGTTATCGCGTTTTCGTGATGGATGGTGACGCGATCGTCTGAAACTTGGCGAATAGGGCTTCCGTAACTCTTCCTGCGACCTGGGAATTCCCCCGGGCGCGCAGACCCCGAGTTTCAGGAGCGAGCCACATGCTCACCCGTTTCACCACCGCCGTTGCCGCCGCCACGCTTTCCGTTTTCGCGCTGTCCGCCCTGCCGGCGGTGTCGTTCGCCGAAGAAACCGTCGAGGTTGGCGGGGCGGCGATGTCGCCGTCGAAGACCATCGTCGAAAACGCCTCGGCGTCCAAGGACCACACCACGCTGGTGGCTGCCGTTGTAGCCGCGGGCCTTGCGGAGACGCTTTCCTCGCCGGGCCCGTTCACTGTGCTCGCGCCCGTCAACGCCGCCTTCGAGGCGCTGCCGGCCGGCACGGTTGATACGCTTTTGAAGCCGGAGAACAAGGCTCAGCTCACCAAGGTGCTGACCTATCATGTGATCGCCGGCACGTTCCTTTCCACCGACCTTGCCAAGGCGGTGAAGGACGGCGGCGGTTCGTTCACGGCGCCGACGGTGAGCGGCGGCAGCATCACGCTGAAGGACGACGGCATGGGCGGCCTGACCATTACCGACGAGAGCGGCGGCACGGCCAAGGTGACCATCGCCGACGCGAAGCAGTCGAACGGCGTGATCCATGTGATCGACAAGGTTCTGCTGCCGAAGTGAGGCAAGAGGGTTGGCCGTTTCAACCCGCCCGATAGGAACGGCTGACTTGGAGGCCCTGGCGCGTGCGCCGGGGCCTTCGCATTTTGCGGCGGCTGAATCGGGGATCAACCCGCCTATTCGGCGACAGCTATAAAACCCGCCTATTCGGCGACAGCTATAAAACCCGCCTATTCGGCGACAGGAATGAGCGCGCCGGAGTAGACGACCGGGCCGGTGGGGCCTTCGATCGGCGAGCCGCCTTGGGGTTCGAGCGTGACGGCGATGGCGCCCTTGGCGGGCAAAACGCCGGCCTTTTCGCCCACGATATGAAGGATGCGGGCGGCCGGATCGATCACCCCCAGCGAGCGCGGGGCCTCGCCTTCGGGGATGACCCAGAGTTCCAGGCTTTTGCCCGCCGGCTGCTCGGCCGCGACGGAGCGTACGGTGACCTCACCCTTGCGGGTATCGACATCCACGATCAGGGCGGGCAAGGACGCGTCGCGGTTGACGACGGCGACGAACCTGGCGTTCGCAGGCTCGGGCGGTGCCGGGAGGCGGTCGAGCACGACGACGGCGGCAAGGCCGGCCGCGAGCGCGCCGGTGAAAGCCGCCGTGCGGCGCCATGTGCGGACGCGGCGGGCGAGTTTGATGACGTTGGAGCCGGGGGCATCAGATGCCGATGCGGTGACAGTCGAGGCGGCGCCTGACACCTGCGCTGCGAGGGCCGATTCGATACGGGCCCAAAGCTCGGGCGGGGGCGGGACGGGCGCTGTGGCGGCATCGAGCGGGGCGAGCCGGTCTTGCCAGCCCTGGACGGCGCAGACGAAATCCGGATCGGAGGCGGCCAGCCGTGCAGCTTCGGCGCGCTCCGCTTCGGGGAGCGTGCCCAAGACCCATTCCGCCGCCAAATGATCGCGTTCGTCCGGCATCATCCGTTTTCCAGACAGTCCTTGAGGCGCGCAAGCGCACGGTGAAGCCACGTTTTGATCGTTCCGACGGGGCGATCGAACCGGTCCGCCAGCTCCTCCCTGGAATAGCCGTGGTGGTAGGCAAGCAGAACGCAGCTTCGCTGTTCCGCCTCAAGCCGGCCAAGGCAGGTCTTAAGCGTTTCCGTATCCGCCGGATTGAGAAGGCCGGCTTGTTCGTCTGGGACGTTTTCTATCGCGTCCTGGGGCGCGTCCGAGTGGCGGCCGTCGTGAACCTTGCGCTGGCGGATCGCATCAATGGCGGCATTGCGCGCGATCGAGGCCATCCACGTGATCGGGCGGCCGCTGCCGCGCTCGTAACGCGCGGCATTGCGCCAGACCCTGACGAAGGTTTCCTGAAGGACATCCTCGGCGAGACTTCTTTCGCGGGAGATACGCAGCACGATGCCGAAAAGTTTCGACGAGGTGGCAGCGTAAAGGCTGGAAAAGGCCGCGCGATCCCCCTGCGCAACGCTTTCCAGCAGACGTTCGAGATCCAATGCGTCGTGCGTCACACTACCTCCACGAAGGGCCGGCGCCCCGCCATGGACCGACCGGCCGCATGCTGCTACGGGAAACCATATTGAGCAAGGGGCTGCGCGCAATGCATGTATCGCCGGCGCACAACGGGAGAATGCTATGAGCGAGTTGATCGGTGTCGTGGTGGCCGGATCGACGGGCTGGGTGGGGCGGGAACTCGTCAAAGCGATTGCGGGCGCGAGTGATCTGCGGTTGGCCGGAGCGGTGGCGCGGACGGCGGCGGGGCAGGATGCCGGACTAGCCGCGGGCGGCGCGGCGGTGGGGATCACGGTGTCGGCGAGCGTCAGCGAAGCGCTGGCGGCGGCCTCGGACGTGGTGGTGGATTACACAAATCCGAGTGCGGTGAAGGCCAATACGCTGGCGGCGATCGCGATGGGTCGGCATGTGGTGATCGGCACATCCGGCCTGACGGCGGACGACTATGCCGAGATCGACAAGCGAGCCAAAGCTGCCGGCATCGGCGTGTTCGCGGCGGGGAATTTCTCGGTGACGGCGGCGCTGCTGCTGCAGTTTTCGCTGCAGGCAGCCAAATATGTGAGCGACGTCGAGGTGATCGACTATGCTTATGAAGGCAAACCCGATGCCCCGAGCGGGACGGCGCGGGAGCTGGCTGAAAAGCTGGCCGACGTGCGCCGGGCCGGGACGCAGAAGCCGCTGGACGCCGTGCGCGGACCCCGCGAGGCCTATGGCGCCGAGATCGCGGGCACGCGCGTTCACTCGGTGCGGCTGCCAGGCTTCACGCTTTCGGCTGAGGCGCTGTTCGGCGCACCCGGCGAGCGGCTGACGATCCGGCATGATGCCGGGCCGTCTGCGATGCCCTATGTCGGTGGAACGCTTTTGGCGGTGCGCCGGGTGCGCGAATGGACCGGGCTGCGCCGGGGGATGGACGGGCTGCTCGACTGAACGGGAGCGGCTTTCAGCGCGCGGGTTTGCCTTTCATGGCGGCGACGAGCGCGGCGGCCATGGCGCCGCCGGCGGGTGCGGGGGCGGGTTTGCCGCTGCGATCGTCGCGACGGGGCTGGGCGGCGGGGCGGTCGCTGCCGGAGGGCGGGCGGGCGGCTGCATCGTCGTGCTTTCGCATGGTGAGGGCGATGCGCTTGCGCTTGGCATCAACCTCGACGACGCGCACTTCGACGACGTCGCCGGCTTTGACCACGTCGCGCGGGTCTTTGACGAAGCGGTCGGCGAGTTGGCTGACGTGGACGAGGCCGTCCTGGTGGACGCCGATATCGACGAAGGCGCCGAAGGCGGTGACGTTGGTGACGGTGCCTTCGAGCTTCATGCCGGGCTTCAGATCGGCGATCTCTTCGATGCCGTCGGCGAAGGTGGCGGTCTTGAACTCGGGGCGCGGGTCGCGGCCGGGCTTTTCCAGCTCGCCGAGAATGTCGCGGACGGTGGGCAGGCCGAAGCGCTCGTCGACGAAAGTGGCGGGGTTCAGGCTTTTCAGCGCCTTGGTATCGCCCATCAAGGTACGCAGATCGCGGCCGCAGGCGGCGACGATTTTTCGCGCGAGGCCGTAAGCTTCGGGGTGGACGGAGGAGGCGTCGAGCGGTTCGTCGCCGTCCGGAATGCGCAGGAAGCCGGCGGCAAGCTCGAAGGTGCGCGCGCCGAGGCGGGGCACGCTCATCAGGGCTTTGCGGGTGCGGAAAGGCCCCGCCGTGTTGCGGTGGGCGACGATGGCTTCGGCAAGCGACGCGCCAAGGCCGGAGACGCGCGAGAGGAGCGAGGCAGAGGCGGTGTTGAGGTCGACGCCGACGGCGTTGACGGCGTCCTCGACGACGGCGTCGAGGGCTTTCGCGAGGCGGGACTGGTCCACGTCGTGCTGATATTGGCCGACGCCGATGGATTTCGGGTCGATCTTTACGAGTTCGGCCAGCGGATCTTGCAGGCGGCGGGCGATGGAGACGGCGCCGCGCAGCGAGACGTCGAGATCGGGAAATTCGAGCGCGGCGGTTTCGGAGGCCGAATAGACGGACGCGCCGGCTTCCGACACCACCACCTTGATGGGTTTGGGGGTGGGCAGATCGGCGAGCATGGCGGCGACGAGGCGGTCGGTCTCGCGGCTGGCGGTGCCGTTGCCGATGGCGATCAGCTCGACCTTGTGGCGGCGGATTAGGGAGGCAAGCTCGGTCATCGCGCCGCGGATGTCGTTGCGGGGCTGGAAGGGATAGACGGTCGCGGTATCGAGCACCTTGCCGGTGCCGTCGACGACGGCGACCTTGACGCCGGTGCGGATGCCCGGGTCGAGGCCCATGGTGGCGCGGGAGCCGGCGGGGGCGGCGAGGAGGAGGTCTTTGAGGTTGGCGGCGAAGACTTTGATCGCCTCCTCCTCGGCGCGCTCGCGCAGGGTGGTTATCATTTCGAGCGAGAGGTGGAGCGAGAGCTTCACCCGCCAGGTCCAGCGCGCGACGTCGAAGAGGAAGCCGTCGGCGGGGCGGGCGGCCGGTATGGTGATGGCGAAGGCCTCGGCGATCATGCGCTCGACGGCTTTGACGGACGAGGCGTCGTCGGCGTCGACCTCGATTTCGAGGGAGAGGACGTCCTCGTTGCGGCCGCGCAGCATGGCGAGCGCGCGGTGGCCGGGGATGGTGGCCCAGCGCTCGTGATGGTCGAAATAGTCGGAGAATTTCTCGCCCGCGGCTTCCTTGCCGGCGACGACTTTGGAGCGCAGGACGGCGCGGGCGGTGAGATGGGCGCGCAGGCGGCCGACGAGGGCGGCGTCTTCGGCGAATTGCTCGGTGAGGATATCGCGCGCGCCGTCGAGGGCGGCTTTGACGTCGGGGACGGTGTCGGAGAGGTAGGCCTTGGCGACGTCGAGCGGGACGAGCGCGCGGTTGGCGAGGAGCTGTTCGGCGAGGGGGCCGAGGCCCTTCTCGCGGGCGATTTCGGCCTTGGTGCGGCGTTTGGGCTTATAGGGCGCGTAGAGATCCTCAATCTCGGCCTTGGTGGTGGCGGAGGCTAGCCTGGCGGCCAGATCGTCGGTCAGCTTGCCCTGGCCGGAGATGGACGAGAGGACGGCGGCGCGGCGCGATTCCAGCTCGCGGAGGTAGCCGAGGCGTTCTTCGAGCTTGCGGAGCTGGGTATCGTCGAGGCCGCCGGTCGCTTCCTTGCGGTAGCGGGCGACGAAGGGCACGGTGGCGCCTTCGTCCAAGAGCGCGACGGTGGCTTCGACCTGGTTCGGGCGGCAGCCGATTTCGGCGGCGATCTGGGAGGCGATACGGCTGGCGGCGTCGACCATGGAGACGTTTGAACCCCTCTCGTCCACTGGAGCGGCGGACCTTAGAGGGGTTGATCAGGACTGCCAACCCGCGCGGGCGATCGGAGTTGGGGATGGCTGCTGGTGACGTCAGCTCGACTTGCGGCGGCGTTTGGGCGCGGCTTGGGTGGTGACGACTTCGGGATCGCTGACGATGCCTTTAGTTGGCTGGGTCATGGACGGCGGATCGCTGGCGGGGAAGCTTTCCTCGCCCGCTTCGTCGAGCTTGTCTTCCGTGTCGGGCAGCGACGCGGCGTCTTCCTCTTCGATGATGCGCGTCGCGATTTCCCAGTGGACTTCGGAACGGTCGTCCGGCCGACCCTCGCTTTCCCAAATGAGGTGCGCGCGCACGCGGATCCGAGCCTCTTTATCGTCCGGCGTCATGCTTTGTCCTCGGCTTCACGGTTCATGGGATTTGAACCCGCAAGCGAACAACAGGTTCCCTCACTCTGGGAGCGGGACCAAAGTCCGGCAACGTCCCACGACTTTTTCGTCCGGTGAAGTTTACAACTTTCTGATCGCTTTTTGGTCGGCAAGGACAGAAAGCAGCGATCGATCCGGTTGCGGCGGCGGGCTCGCTCGTTACTGGAGGGGGTGACCGGATTTGCCACTGCGGCGCGTGCCGCCTTCACTGGGGATGGAACCGCTGTTCTGACGATCGTCGGACGGGGCGGTTTGGCGGGCGTCTTCCTTATGGCGCGTAGCGCGGTTGCCGTGAGAGGCTTGGCCACCCTTGCGGCCGGCTTCAGCGGCCAGATTGCGGTTTTGCGAGAAGGACCTTTTCTCGTCGGGAACGCTCTGACCGCCCTTTCGCCCGGCCTGCGCCGCGAGGGCCCGGTTTTGGGAGAAGGAGCGCTTTTCGTCGGGAACGTTCTGGCCACCCTTGCGACCGGCTTCGGCCGCCAGATTCGGATCGCGCGAAAAAGACCGTTTCTCGTCTGGAACGCTCTCGCCCCCCTTGCGAGCGATCTCTCGCTGCTTGTCGTCATCCATCGCCGCGAACCCGCGGTTCGACTTGCTGCGATCGTCAGCCATCGCTGCTCTCCATCCCATGTTTCCTCTGGAGCCTGAGACACAAGCTCGGTTTGGAAACACGAAGACGGGCTAACTTGTTCCGGATCAGAGCGAATGGACCAAAAATAGTTCTTAGGAAAAACTAAAAACTCTAAGCACTTCACGCTGTAAAATTTCTGCCCCCAGCATGTAAATGAGGTTATTGAATTCTTCGCTAGGTCGTGTGGACAAACCTGATCGAGTATCAGATTGCTGCGAGTTGCACGAAGCCGAGGAAGCTGGACGCGAGCTTGTCGTAGCGAGTGGCCACGCGGCGTGAGTGCTTGCTCTTATTGAAGAAGCGCTCGATACGGTTGTGGCGATACGGGACTTCTTGGCACCATGGATAAACAGTCTGTCACCGTCCCTGCCGTAGGCCATCGGGATAACGACAGGGCGATGGTCGTGCACAAACGCGACATGTGCGACGAAGCCTCGATCAAGGATGCCGAAAATGGTGGCTCGATCATAGTGGCCCCGCTCACGAATCTGGCGAACGCGGTTCAGGCTCCCTATGTCAAAGCTATCCTGCGTGCTTACGTGATCAGGCATTTGTTTGTCCTTCATCTGGATAGCAATCTCTCACGCTCAGTGCGTCATGTTTCGGGCCAAAGAATACGACCCAAACGCCGAAGCCTTGTTCAAATTCCTCGAAGCGGTGCGGCTGTCCGGCCGGCACGAAAATCACATCGCCTTCTTGGAATCGAACCCGCGATGATCCGCGCACAAACCAGCCACTTCCAAACGCGACGAAGTATAACTCATCCTGATCGTGCGGTGTCTGCGCGTCTTCACCGGACGGCGCATACCAGCGAAGTTCTAAGTCGCCGATCGCCATCATTAATGCCGACGCGCGTCCATTCTCGATCGGTGCAGCGCGTGCATCCGCGATGCGGGCTCCTAGAAAGTTGCGAGCTTGGACGGTCTCTACAGGGTTGCTCATGTTTGTCATGGGAGTAGCCTACAAACAAAAGTGGTTTGTGCTCAGATCCACATGGAGCAAAATCAAGGAGCCACTTTGCATCGACTCAGGGCAGCAGCGACTGCCACGATCCCGGCACCCAGCAAGTCGCGGCTGCTTCCGGCATATCCAAGAACCAGACCGCGCTCAGGTGCCCGATCTTGGCTGTGGTAGCCGGACAGGGCAGTGGGACAAAACCGACTGCTGTCCAGATCGGCTACCAGTCGCGTGTCTTCGACGTCAACTAACAGGCGGCAGACAAGGTGAAGCCCGGAATGAGAGGGGCGAACCGTCACGCGGTCCTGTAAATGCCTTGCGATTGCGTCGAGGAGCGCCTGCTGCCGTTCGGCATAAAGCAGGCGCATCTGGCGAACATGCCGTCCAAACTTACCGCTCTGGATAAAGTCAGCCAGACCAAGCTGGCCGACAATGTTCGTATGACCATCAAGTGAAGCACGAAGTGCCGCGAACCGGTCCGCGAGTTGCGGCGGACTGACAAGGTATGCGATCCGCAACGCGGGAAACATCGCTTTGCTGAAAGTCCCGACGTAGATCACTCTGTCTAGTTGGTCGACACCGGCGAGTGCTGTAACGGGTTGACCGCCATGACGGAATTCGCCGTCGTAGTCGTCCTCGATGATGTAGGCACCGGACTCTTGCGCCCAGTGGCTCCGCAGATGTACGATCGAGCAATAGATCGTCGAGAAAAGGCTCCCGTCTGGCCAAGGTCGTTTTGGAGAATTTTCGGTTCATGTTAAGCGATGTCTTCTGTGCCCGATGATCAATAGCATGGGTTCGGCAGCGGCGTTCGCGGGGTGCCCAGCGGCGAGCCTGGGGAGGGCCTCGGCGAACCAACCTTGTGGGTTCACGCCTAAGGTATTGCAATCCTCGATGTAAATCGGCGTCCAATCGGCCTTTTGCACGCCGCTCCACACTCACTAGGCCTCATGGACAAAGGGTAGCCAGAGTTTGGCAGCGGCGATTGCGACGAAGCCGAGGTAGGACTCCTTGCTCTTGTCGTAGCGAGTGGCGACGCGCCGCCAGTTCTTGAGTTTGTTGAACAGGCGCTCGATCAGGTTGCGCCATTTGTATTTCCTGGCGTCGTGCGGTGCGGGGTCCTTGCGGTTGCGCTTGGCGGGGATGACCGCTTCGATCCCGGTCTTCGCCAGTTCGTCGCGGACGGCGTCGGCGTCGTAGCCGTTGTCGGCCAAGAGTGCTTCGATCCTGTCGGCGATCATGCGCAGCAGCGGCGCGAAGCCCTTGAGGTCGTGCGCTTCTCCGCCCGTCAGGGTCGCTTGAAAACCTGCTCAGCTTGGTGACCGGCGACGCCGAGCCGTCTGGCGGCTCGAACCGACCGGCTCGACCGACAGGGGGCGCTCATCGGCTTCCTCGGTGAGCGCGGCGTAACAGGGGCCGGGCTGTTCCTCGCCCTGGTCGGTGAGGCCTGGAAATTCGCCCTGGTTTTCGAAGGCCTCGACCGGTTCGACCGGTTCTTCCAAGGTTTCGGCGAGGTCGACAAGCGGCGGGCCGCCGACGTCTTGAAGCGCGATGATCTCGCGCGCTTCATCCCAGTGGAACTCCTCGCGCCCTTCGGGCCTGCCCTCAGCCTCCCAGAGTTCATGGGCCTTACGGCGGATACGATCTTCAAGCTCGTTGTCGTTTTCCATCTGCGTACTCCTTGCCCGGGCCGGAACGCGCGCTTGGGAGCATGGTTCCGAAGGGGGCGCGTACAAGGGCCTGGAACAAAGCTCGCGTCCGGGTTGTTACACCCGGCGAAGACCCATGGATGCCCCTCATCGGGAGACGAAGATGACGCTCTCGACCATACTCATCATCATCTTGATCCTGCTTCTGATCGGCGTGGTGCCAAGTTGGCCCCATAGCCGTAGTTGGGGCTATACGCCGGGCGGCGTGATCGGCCTCATTCTGGTCATCGTGATCGTTCTGGCGTTGCTCGGACGGATTTAGGGCGTGGAGGCCAGGGCCGCGCGGACGGAGCGCAGAAGGCGGCGCAGTTCGTTGCCGGCTTCGGTCTGCGCGGCAAAGGCTTGGTCGGGCTCGGCGCCGGGATCTTCCTCGCCGTCCTGGTAGAAGAGCCTTCGCTCCAAATCGTCGATCAAGGCCGTAGTGTCGCCGCGCTCGGCGGCGAGCATCGAAATCAAGAGTTCCAGCAGCTTGCGATGGGCGATCAACGCGCCTTCGATCTGCGGCGGGATAGGACCTTGCGGCGGTTGATCAGGGTGCATCGGCATCGTCCGGCGACTTGCGATCCGCGCTGACGACCTTCGGCTGTTGGTCGCCGGTGGTGCGGAAGGTTTCAGGGGTGACCATGCCGGAGATGAAGCCGCCGACCTCACGCTTGGCCGGCGCGGACGTCGCTTCGCCGGCGGTCGGCGGATCGAAATGACGCTGGGGGGAACGGGCGCGGCGCTCGACTTCGTCTTTCGGCATGATCTCGAAATGGGGCGGCAGCGGCCCCTTGGGTTCGCCGTAGGCGGGCCGTTCGGGGGTGCCGGTTTCGCTCTCCGGACGGCCGATATCGTCCATGGGCGAGGGCGTGGTCGCCCTTAGGCTTGCTTCGGGGTCGGTGCGGGGATTGCGGGTCATGGCGTCCGCCTCCCGTTCAGCGGCGCGGCGGCTTCGGCGCGCTGCGCCGGATCGTCTGGCGGCTTGGTGGCGGCGCCTTGGTAGGATTCCGTCTCGGCGGTGTAGGGCTTGCTGCCGTGTTCCGAGCGCTTTGTCGACTGCGCGCTGGCGCTGTGATCGCCGGCCTTTTCCGGGGTCAAACCGTCAACATCGGCCGGATCTCGGTGGAGGCGGTGGGCCTCCTCGCCCGGTTCATCCGCTTTGGTGGAGGCGTTCGGAACCGGAGTTTTCATGGGCGTCTCCGCTGGCGTGTGCGGGATCAACGACCAGTTCGGGGCATCGTTCCCTCGTCCATCGGATCGCCGTCCGGTTCGTCTTCCCCGCTGGGTCCCGCGGAGGCGGTACCGCTCGGAGCGGAATCGACGATGACCCGCGTATTCGGATGCCGCGATACGAAATCGAGATCGGCGGCGAGTTGACGCGGGAACGCTGGTTTGATCTCAAGGCTAATGATCGATTGGAATTGGTCTATTGCTAGTATGTGCATCGATTTATCCTCAGGACGATATTCCATTTCTTCGATCTTTATCGTAAAATGTGCCATTCCCCTTTCCTTTTTCTTTTTTCCTACTCGCTCTTATACGCACGTGACGGTTTATGGTTCCCGAACATCTACAAAGCATTTCCGGAACGATGTCGTAAAGGCGGCGTTACAGATCAGCGGCAACGGGCCGCCCCAACTGCCGGCCCGTTGCCGGCCGGCTCCCAAGGTCAACATCAACGGGTAGGCCGAGATGAACGAACCCCAATGGGACGCCAAGCGAGAAATCGCAGCCTTGATTCCCGCCTTGCGGGCTTTCGCCCGGACATTGGTCCGCAATCCCTATGACGCCGACGACCTTGTGCAGGAAACTCTCGTTAAGGGGATCGCGAATTCTCATCGATTTCAGCCCGGTACCAGCCTCAAATCCTGGCTCTTCACGATCTTGCGCAATACCTTCTATACCAACATCAAGATCACCAACCGGGAGCATCCGGGCGCTGCCGGATGTATTTCGGAAACCTGCATCTTGCTGCCGGGTCAGGAATGGTCCATGCGGGGACTTGAGCTGAAAGAGGCTTTGGAGCGGCTGCCGGACGATCAGCGGGAGGTGCTGGTCATGATCGGCGTGCTGGGCATTTCCTATGAAGAGGCGGCCGTGATTTGCGGCTGCGCGGTGGGGACGATCAAGAGCCGGCTCAATCGGGCCCGGAACCGGATGCTGGGCTATCTGGCGGCGACCGATGCCGACGAACTGCTGGAGGATGACGATCCGGCCCGCGGGCTCGCGGCTTGACCCGGTGACGGCCTTTGCCGTAACGGGGCGGGCCGCGCAGCCCATCAGGATCCGATCAGGGATTGACGCGGCGTCGGCCCCGGCCGGTGGTGCGGGACGCGGGTGCGCCTTGGGTACCGTCCGCAGCGCCCTTGCCAAGGTAGGTGACATTGCCGAGGGCGGGAGTTTCGTCGCCGGTTTGCTCGTCGATCTCGCGCAAGGCTTGGTTCCAATGATCGTCGGAGCGGCCGTGCGGCTGCCCTTGCTCGATCCAGATCTGATAGGCCCGTTCCTTGATTTTTGCTTCCCGGTCGCTCATCGCCAATCTCCCATGGGTGGGTGCACACAAAGATCTGAACTCGGCATTTCGGCCCTTTGTTCCGACCCGCGCGGCAAGCTCGTTGACCAGAGCGAGGAGGGGCTGCGGGATGCCTTCGCTCAACGCACCTGCGAAATGGGCGCGAAGGTCCATCTCGTATTGAAGACGCGCCAGATCGCCGGATTGTCGGGGCAATAATGACGGACAGTCTTTTGGCGGAAGATCATGTGCGCCATTCATGCATGAAAACTATACTGTTCTGTCGGGTGATACCACCGAAAATCCTTCAAACGCCGGGCAAGACGGGAGAAAGGAAACCCCGGCAGGGTATGCCGGGGCAGGCCAAGGGACAGCGCCCATTGGCCTTAGGCCAATAGGACCCGTGATGACGCTTGTTACTGATTGTTGTTCATGGTGCCGCCAGCGCCGGTTCCAGTGGCCGTTCCGGTGGTCGAACCGGTCTGGTTGGGCGCCGGAGTGACGTCTTCGGTGGAGGAGGTGGCCGCGGTGCCGGCGGTGCGCTCCTCGAAAGCGGGCGCGGCGTTCAGTTCTTCCTTGGTTGTTTCCAAGCTGACCTGGAGGTTATCCATGTCGCCCTCTTCGCGGGTCACGCGGAGGCGCTCGAAGGGTACGGCGACGCTCTTTTCACCGATACCCAGGAAACCGCCGACGCCGATCAGCACCGCCGCGCCCTTGCCCGACATGTCGAACAGCACATCGTTGACTTCGCCGATATCCTCGTTCGCGGCGCTGCGGACGCGCGCGCCCATCAGATCGGAGCCGAGGAATTGCTCGGTCGTCTGAGTTTGGAGGAAACGGGCGCTGGTGGACATGCCGGAGGTGGCAGAAGCGCTGCCGGCGCTGGGGGTGGCGGGCGTCGTCTGAGCGGTGCCGGTGCCCGTGCCGGGGGCGGTCGCGGCCGGAGGCTGAACCTCTTGACCTGTCTTGGTTGAGTTCTGCTCCTGCGCAAGCGCGACTTGTGCCCCGAAGAGGGCAAGAGCAGCGGCGATCGCAATTGATGAGGTCTTGGACATAATCGTCTCCAGTTTCGATCGGAGCGCGAAAGTGCGCTATTTAAAAAAGCGCTACGCCCCCGTTCTTGTTCCAGAGAAAAACATTACTCAGTCATTAAATTGCGAGTTTTGCGGATTTTTGATTTTAATAGCATCTATAAAGAGCGATTTGCGGCGTGAATACTTCATTTTATTTGAACAATTCTGGAACGATTGCGCTCGGAATCACTTTCAAGGCCGCGTTCCGAGATAGGCGAGCAGGAAGGCGATAATCACGCCGATGAGCCCGAATAGGAGGACGTAGCGCACTGCGTTGGCGGGGGCGCCTTGCCGGGCTTCGGTGGGATTGAGGACGGTGGCCGTCTCCGGTTCGAGCGGAGCGATGGTGGGCGGCGGGCGATCGGCTGGGCGATCCGTGGGGCGGTTCGGTTCGGCGCTCATGGGGCCTCCGTATGCGGTTCCGGTTTGCGGGCTGCCTCCGGCGCGCCGGGAACGGCCTCATAGATCCGCACCGATCGTCCGGTGAGAACGACGGTGTCGCCGGGGGCGGACAGCGAGCCCTTGTCCGCTTCTTCGGGCGCTTCTTGTTCGGGCGCTTTCTCGGCGGTGTCGATCAAGAGGCTCCACCGATCACGGGAGCCGGGGACGGTGAACTCGACGCCTTCGGGCGCGGCGTTGAGCATGACGAGCAACGTCGGCTCGTGCGGGCGGGAGGGGGCGAGGCGGACCGATAGGCATTTGACATGCGGCTGGCTCCATTCCTCCGGCGTCATGCGGGTGCCGGTGGAGGAGAACCACGCCACATCCGGCTGGCCGCGCGGACCGCGATCGCCGGTGAGAAACTCCGCACGCGCGACGGCCGAGCGCCGGCGCCGCAGGTCCGCGAGCTTGCGGATGAAATCGAGAAGGGCGGTGTCGCCCTCGCTCCATTTCACCCAGCCGATCTCGTTATCCTGGCAATAGGCGTTGTTGTTGCCTTTTTGGGTGTTGCCCATCTCGTCCCCGGCCAGAACCATGGGAACGCCCTGGCTGAGGAAGAGGGTGGCGAGAAGGTTGCGCTTTTGGCGGGCGCGGATGGCGTTGATCTCGGGATCGTCCGTTTCGCCTTCCACGCCGCCGTTCCAACTGCGGTTGTCGGAATGGCCATCGGCGTTGCCCTCCCCGTTCGCCTCGTTGTGCTTCTCCTGGTAGGTGACGAGGTCGTGCAGGGTGTAGCCGTCGTGGGCGGTGACGAAGTTCACGCTGGACCAGGGCCGGCGGTGGCGGACGCCGAAGAGATCCTGCGAGGCGGCAAAGCGGGTGGCGAAGGCGCCGAGAAGGCCCTCGGTACCGGCCCAGAAGTCGCGCACGACGTCGCGGTAGTCGCCGTTCCATTCGGAAAAGCCGGCGGGGAAATTGCCGAGTTGGTAGCCGCCTGGACCCACGTCCCACGGTTCAGCGATGAGCTTGAGGTGGCCGAGGACGGGGTCTTGAAGGATCGCTTGGAAGAAGGGATGGCGGGGATCGAAGCCGTCCGGGCGGCGGCCGAGCGTGACGGCCAGATCGAAGCGAAAGCCGTCGACGTGATAGGCCTGGGTCCAATGGCGCAGGCTGTCCATCACCATCTGGAGAACGCGGGGATGGTTGGTGTCGAGGGCGTTTCCGGTGCCGGTGAGGTCGTCGTAGAAGCGCTTATTGTCGGGCAGCAGCCGGTAATAGGAGTGATTGTCGATGCCGCGCCAGGAGAGCGTGGGGCCGAGGTGATTGCCCTCGCAGGTGTGATTGTAGACGACGTCGAGGATGACCTCGATGCCGGCATCATGCATCCGGTCGACCGTGTGGCGGATCTCTTCGCGGTCGCCGGTTGAGAGATAGCGCGGCTCCGGGGCGAAAAAGGACAGCGTGTTGTAGCCCCAATAGTTGGTGAGGCCCTTTTCCAGGAGATGCTGATCCTGAAGGAAGGCCTGGACCGGCATCAGCTCGATCACGGTGGCGCCGAGCTTCTTCAAATGGCTGATCACATCCTGCTCGCCGAGAGCGGCGAAGGTGCCGCGGATCGGTTTGGGCACATCCGGGTGGAGCATGGTGAGGCCGCGCACGTGGGCTTCGTAGATGACCGCCTTGGGCCAAGGCACGCCGGGGGCGTGGCGGCGGCTGGGGATATCGCTCACGACGCGGGCCTTGGGGACGAAGGGGGCGCTGTCGCGGCCGTCCTTGACGAGATCGGCATCGTCACCCGCGCCGATGGTGTAGCCGTAGATCGCGTCGTTCCACACGAGATTGCCCACAAGCTCCTTGGCGTAGGGGTCTAGCAGGAGCTTGTTTTCGTTGAAACGGTGGCCGTTTTCAGGATCCCACGGGCCCTCAACGCGGTAGCCGTACACGTCGCCGGGGCCGACGTCGGGGATATAGGCGTGCCAGACGCCGTTGGTGCATTCCTCCAGCGTGATGCGGCCGGTTTCGCGACGGCCGGAAGAATCATAGAGGCAGAGCACGACGCGCTCGGCGTGGTCGGAAAAGATCGCGAAGTTGGTGCCGAGCTGATCGGGCGTGGCACCCAGCGGATAGGGCTGGCCGGCGGTCGCGCCCCGATGCTCCACCCTCCGGCTGAGAAGCGGGGGCGTGCTGCGGGCTTCGACGTCGGCCATGTTTGCTCCCTAGTGTTGGAAACGCAAGGAAGCGGCGCGGGGGCGGCGCAACCTCGTTATCCAACAGGCAAGTCCGGTCGATGGTTCCTCAAAGGTGGTGGGACGGGCGCCCGCATTCGGCGGCGAAACGGGAACTTGGCGTGAGGTCCGACGGTTAGCTGTGCGAACCAAGCAGCGACTCTCAATGCCGGTCGATCGTGATGCGATGCGCCGACGTGAGAGACATGTGCGACGGATTGGCGGAGGCGGCTAGCTTATGGGCATGCAAACAATTCTGATCGTGGAAGATGATCCGATCTTTGCCCTCGATCTGCAGGACATGGTTTGGGAATCCGGCGGCAACCCGGTGGGGCCGGCGCGGTGCATGCAGGGCGCGCTGGAGCTTTGCAGCCGCTACCCAGTGGATCTTGCGATCATCGACATCAACCTGACCGACGGACGCTCCGGGCTGAGGCTGGCCAAACTGCTTGGGGAGCAATTCGGCGTGCGGACCATCATCGTCAGCAGCGATCTGCCTTCGCCGGGTGACGTGAAGGACACCGAATACACCTTCGTGCCAAAGCCCGTGCCGCCCGCGGTGCTGGCCGCGATGATCGCACCCCTGACGCAAACGAACGGTGCCGCAGGATCCCGTAGCCGCGCCTGAGCGTTCGGGAGGGAACGGCTTTGATGTTTGCGTGGGAAAGACGGGGATCGGATGACGACCATTACGGCGGAGTGCGAGCAGACACGCCATGCCTTTCGGGTGGCCCGATGACGGCGCGTGCCGGAAGGCTTTTCGGGCCGCAAGTGCTGGAGGACGGCGTGCGCTTCCAGCTTTGGGCCCCTGATGCCGAGAGTGTGGAGCTGGTGCTGGGCGAGCGCTTGCTGGCCATGGAGCGCGGCGCGGATGGCTTTGCCGCGCTGACCGTGGCGGGGGTGCGGCCGGGTGACCGCTATGCCTTCCGGGTGGGCGGCCAAGTGGTGGCCGATCCGGCCTCGGGCTGGCAGGCGGATGGCGTGACGGGGCCGTCGAGGATCGTGGATCCGGCCTTGATGGGGCGCAACCGGCGGTTGGGGCGGGCGTGGCGCGAAAGCGTTATCGCCGAGGTGCACACGGGCACGGCGACGCGGGAGGGGACCTTTCGCGCGCTGATCGACAAGCTGGACCATTACGCGGATGCCGGCTTCACGACCTTGCAGTTGATGCCGATCGGCGCATTTCCGGGCCGCTTCAACTGGGGCTATGACGGCGTGCTGCCCTTCGCGCCGGCGGCAGCCTATGGCTCGCCGGAGGACCTCGTCGCACTGGTCGCGGCGGCGCACGAACGCGGGCTGATGATGATGCTCGACGTGGTTTACAACCACTTCGGGCCGGAGGGGAATTTCCTCAACGCCTATGCATCGCGCTTCTTCGACCCGGCGGCGCATACGCCCTGGGGGGTTGCGATCGACACCCGGAACGCGGCCGTGCGGCGCTTTTTCGTTGAGAATGCGCTGATGTGGCTGGAGGACTATGGCTTCGACGGACTGCGCTTCGATGCCGTGCATGCCTATCACGAGGAAGGCACCGCGGCGTTTTTTCAGGGGCTTGCGGAGGCGATGGCGGGCCTTGCCCCCCGCCCGCATCTTGTGGCGGAAAACGAGGACAACCGGGCCGACCTTCTGGAGCGCGACGATGAGGGGGCAGCGCGGGTTTTCGATGCGCAGTGGAACGATGATTTCCACAACAGCCTGCATGTGGCGCTGACCGGCGAGACCGAAGGCTACTACGCTGCCTATAGCAACCAGCCGGCGCGGCTGTTTGCCCGTGCGCTTTCGCAAGGCTTTGTCTACCAGGGCGAGGCGAACCCGCTGAAGCCCGGCGCGCGGCGCGGCCAGCCCTGCGGACACCTGCCGCCGGATGCCTTCATGAGCTTTGCGCAGAACCACGACCAGGTGGGCAACCGCCCGGTTGGGAACAGGCTGGTTGAGACGCTTGGGGCCGACGCTGCGGCGCTGGCGCGGTTCGTGACGATGATGTCACCGCAGATCCCGCTGATCTTTATGGGTGAGGAGTTTAGCGCCCGGACGCGCTTTCCCTATTTCTGCGATTTCGGCGGCGAATTGGCGGAGGCCGTGAGGGCGGGGCGGAAGCGGGAATTTTCGTCTTTTCCAGGTTTTTCCGGCGTGATCCCAGA
This sequence comes from Oharaeibacter sp., assembly GCA_051861205.1. Lineage (GTDB taxonomy): Bacteria > Pseudomonadota > Alphaproteobacteria > Rhizobiales > Pleomorphomonadaceae > JBHYDC01. Next base: position 78,415 of record JBHYDC010000001.1, on the reverse strand, counting down.
TCCGATTTCGCCGGAGACGTTTCAAAGTGCCAAGCTTGATTGGGGCCATAAGGATACGGCCGAGGGCGCGCAGGCGCTGCGCGCGCATAAAGCGCTGGTGGATCGGCGCCGGCGTTTCATCATGCCGCTCTTGGGTACGCGGTTTCTGAGCGCCGAAACGGCTGTGCAAGATCAGGCGATCGCGGTGGCATGGACGTTCGAGGGCGGGCGTTTGGTGATGGCGCTGAACCTTGGATCGGAGCCGGCGTTGCTTGAGGCGGAGCCTTTGATGACCGGCCTTCGCGACGACGTGAGATTTGCCGTGACGGGGGCGGTTCAAGGGGATGAGACGGGGCTGCTGTTTGGCCCTTATGCCGCCGCTGCCTGGATTCTGGTATGACACTGCGCCCGCTGACCGCGACCTACCGGTTTCAATTCACTAGAGAATTCACATTCGAGGATGCGCGCAAGCTGGTTCCCTATCTCAGGGATCTTGGGATCAGCCACCTCTATGCGTCGCCGATCTTCCATGCCCGCGCCGGTTCGACGCACGGCTATGACGTGATCGACCATGACGCCTTCAACCCCGAGCTTGGCGGGGAGGCCGGTTTCCATGCGCTGGTGGACGACCTGCACCGGGCGGGAATGGGCGTGATCGTGGATATCGTTCCCAACCATGCCGGCATCGGGGGCATGACGAACAAGCGCTGGCTGGATGTGCTGGAATTCGGCCGCCGGTCGCGCAACGCGCGATTCTTCGACATCGACTGGAATGCCGGACCGCTGGTGCTGCCGATCTTGGAGGCGCCGCTGGACGAGGTGATCGCGGGGGGGAAGCTGACACTGGCTGCGGACGGCAAAAGCGGGCGCTTTTATCTTGCGCTCGGCGACCAGAAACTGCCGCTGCGGCCAAGAACGGTGGCGCGGTTGTTGACAGACGTGGCGGAGGCGCTGGACCGGCCGGAGATCGCCGATGCGGCTCAAGCTTGGAGCGAGCTTAAAGGGCAACGCGCGGCGGCGGCCGGGCGAACCATGCGGCGCGAGGCGATCGGGGCGGTGCTTGACGATCCGGCCGTGGGCGAGGCGCTGGAACGAAGCTTGCGCGGAGCGGATGTGGCGGCGATCGCGGCAGAGCAGCATTACAAGCTGATGTTCTGGCGGGAGGGGGCGGCGGCGATCAACTATCGCCGGTTTTTCGACATCACCGATCTGGCTGGGCTGCGGGTGGAGGAACCGGCGGTTTTCGACGCCGTGCACCGGCTGCCGATCGCGCTGGTGCGCGAGGGGCGGCTCGATGGCATTAGGGTGGATCACATCGACGGGCTGGCGGACCCTGCCGCCTATTGCGCAAGGCTGCGGGAGCGGGTGGGGCCGGATATCTCGATCCATGTGGAGAAGATCCTCGGCCTTGGCGAGGCGCTGCGGGATTGGCCGATCGACGGGACGACGGGGTATGAGACGCTGAACCTGATCAACGGCTTGTTCGTGGATCCGGCGGGCTATGGCGCGTTTACCGAGCATCTCGCGCGGTCGGGCATGGACGGGACAAGCGAGGCCCGCACCCAGGGCGCCAAGCGCGAGGTGCTGGAGCGATCATTCACGGCGGAACTGAACGGGCTGGCGCGGCTGGGGGCCGACGTGTCACGCCGGTTTGGACACCCGGTGCGGCTGGGAACGATGCGGGAGATCGTGCGGGAATTGATCGTGGCGATGCCGGTGTACCGCACCTACATCGCCGAGCAGGCAGAGCCTGAAGATCGGGCGATCCTTGAACGCGCTGCCGCCGAAGCGCGGGGGCTGTTGTCACGCGGGGCGAAGCGGGCGCTGTTAACGCTGGTGGGGCTGTTGGAGCGGGGCGCGGAAGACAAAGAACTTGCCACCTTCATCCGCCGCTTCCAGCAGCTTTCGGGGCCGGCGATGGCCAAGGGATATGAGGATACCGAGCTTTACCGCTATATCGGGCTTTCCTCGGTGAACGAGGTGGGAAGCCATCTGGAAAGGCCGTCGGTTTCGATCGAGGCGTTCCATGCCGCGTGTCTGGATGTGGCGCGGCGGGGCTGGCGATCGCTGACGCCGCTTTCGACCCATGACACCAAGCGGGGCGCGGACACCCGCGCGCGCATCAACGTTTTGTCGGAGATGAGCGGGGCATGGCTGGCGGCCTGCGACCGCTGGCACGACCGGCACCGCGACTTGCGCAGACGGGGCAACGACCCCGCCGAGGTGCCGGACCGGGTGGACGAGGATCTCGTCTATCAGACGCTGCTGGGCGTGTGGCCGGTGAGCCGCGAGCGTATTGAAGGGTATTTGCTCAAAGCGATGCGGGAGGCCAAGCGGCGGACAACCTGGATCGACCGGAATGACAGCTATGAACGCGGCGTGGTTCAGTTCGCCTCGGCCCTTGTGGAGGAAGAAGCGGGCGCCGACTTCCGCCACGAGCTTGAGGCGATGCTGGCGACGGTGGGCCCTGCGGGGCGGCGCAACGGACTTTCGCAGACGGTTCTGCAACTGACCGTGCCCGGCGTGCCGGACATTTATCGCGGCTCGGAGTTTTTCGAGCATGTGCTGGTGGACCCCGACAACCGCCGGCCTGTGGACTGGGATGCTCGGCGGGAGGGGCTGAGGCACGGCTTTCAGGGCGCGCTGGAGGATGATGCGGCGGGGCTTTCCAAGCAGCGGATCATCGCCAGGGTTTTGGCGCTGCGGCAGGAGCAATCAACACTATTCGAGCGGGGACGCTATGAACCGCTACCGACGGCGGGGGCGCCCGGCGTGATTGCCTTTGCGCGCCGCCACGAAGAGCGGCTCGTGGTGGTGGTGGCCGCGACGCGGGCGCTTTCGCAAGGGCGCGGCGACGTGGTGGTGGACCTTGGCGCGGGGGAACGGATGCGCTGGCGCCCGGTGGTGAACGGGGCGGATGTTCGCCAGGAAGGCCGCCTCCTTCGCATCGACCAGGCGGCGCTGCCGGCGGTGATGGTAGGAAGCCGTCTGCCCTGACGTGCGGGGGAACTTGGCGGCGATCCGGCGGTTGAAACCGCTTGGTATCCTCAACACGATCGGCGAGATTCACCATGGACGTGATCACCCCTGAGACCTCCAAGACGAAAACGACGCAGGCGCGCCAGCCGGGCGTGGAGGCCGACATGCAGCCCAAGCCGGAATGGCAGCCGAGGCACCCCGGATCCGACCGGCTGGCGGGAAAGGTGGCGCTGATCACGGGCGGCGACAGCGGGATCGGCCGGGCGGTGGCGGCGGCCTTCGCGCGCGAGGGCGCGGATGTGGCGATCGCCTATCTCGACGAGCATCACGATGCCAAAGACACGGTGGCGATGATCGAAGCGGAGGGGCGCCGGGCGCTCGCGATCGACGGGGACATCGGCTACGAGGACCATTGCCGCCACGCGGTGAAGACGGTGATCGACACCTTCGGCAAGCTCGACATTCTGGTCAACAATGCTGCCGAACAACATGAGCGCGACAGCCTGACGGATATTTCGGCCGAGCAGCTTGAGCGCACCTTCCGCACCAACGTGTTCGGCTATTTCTTCATGACTAAGGCCGCCTTGCCGCATCTGCATAAGGGCGCGACGATCATCAACACGACGTCGATCACCGCCTACAAGGGCAGTCCGCAGCTCATCGATTACGCAGCGACGCGGGGCGCGGTGGTGGCGTTCACCCGGTCGATGGCCGAGGCGCTGGTGGAGAAGGGCATTCGCGTCAACGCCGTGGCGCCCGGACCGATCTGGACGCCGCTGATACCGGCCTCGTTCGACGAGGAGCGGACGGCCAAGCACGGCGAAAGCGCGCCGATGAAGCGGGCGGGCCAGCCCAACGAGGTGGCGCCGGCCTATGTGTTCCTCGCCTCCGACGATGCCTCCTACATGAGCGGGCAGGTGCTGCATCCCAACGGAGGAACGGTGGTGGGATCTTGAGCCTGGACGTTCTCAGGGATATCGGCTCGACCGATAGTTTTGACTTGGCGGCGCGCCTGTTCGCCGCGCTGTTTGCCGGGCTCGTGCTGGGCTTCGACCGGGAGATGAAGGGGCACGCGGCGGGGCTGCGGACCCATATGCTGGTGGCGCTGGCCTCTGCCGCGACGGCGATCCTGGCGCTGGACCTGCACCGGGAACTTCTCGCCAGCCACCCCAACACCAACGCCGATCCGCTGCGCATCGTGGAGGGGATCGTAGCGGCGGTGGGATTCTTGGGCGGCGGGCTGATCATCCGCTCCGGCGGGCACATCAAGGGCCTGACGACGGCGGCTAACCTTTGGGCCTGCGGGATCGTGGGGCTGGCGTTCGGGTCTGGGCTATGGCGGCTGGGGTTCATCACCTTTGCGCTGGCGTTTGTGGTGCTGGTGCTAGTGCAGGTGGTGGAGCAGCGATTTATGCAGCGGCCGCCTGACGAGAAGGACGGCGACGACCTCAAATCCTAATCGGCAAGCCTCTAATGTGGGCTTGCAGTGCGGCGCGATTCCAGGTGCGATAGGGGCGGTTTGACACGCACCCGGATTTGCCATGGCCGACCTTATCGTTCGAAACGCGAACCTGCCCGATGGGCGCACCGGCATCGACATCGCCGTGGAGGGCGGCCGGATCTCGGCCGTGGAGCCGGGCATTACGGCCGAAGCCGGACAGGTGATCGATGCGGGCGGACGGCTGGTATCGCCGCCGTTCATCGATCCGCATTTTCATATGGACGCGACGTTGTCGCTGGGGATCCCCAGGCTCAACCGGTCGGGGACGCTGCTCGAAGGCATCGCGCTTTGGGGCGAGTTGAAGCCGCTGCTCACCCATGAGGCGGTGATCGAGCGGGCGCTGCGCTATTGCGATCTGGCGGTTAGCCAAGGGCTGCTGGCGGTGCGCACGCATGTGGATACCTGCGACGACAGGTTGCTGGCCGTGGAAGCGCTGATCGAGGTCCGGCGGCGGGTGAAGCCGTATCTGGACTTGCAGCTTGTGGCCTTTCCGCAGGACGGGCTTTACCGATCGGCCAACGCCGAGCGCAATCTTCTGCGGGCGCTCGATCTTGGCGTGGATGTGGTCGGCGGTATTCCGCATTTCGAGCGGACGATGGCAGAGGGGGCGGCCTCCGTGCGGCGGCTCTGCGAAATCGCGGCGGAGCGCGGGCTGCCGGTGGATCTGCACTGCGACGAGACCGACGATCCGATGTCGCGCCATATCGAGAGCCTCGCTGCGGAGACGGTGCGGTTCGGGCTGCAGGGCCGCGTGGTGGGCTCGCATCTGACTTCGATGCATTCGATGGACAATTATTACGTGTCCAAGCTGATACCGCTGATTGCGGAGGCGGGCGTTCATGCGGTTCCCAATCCGCTGATCAACATCACGTTGCAGGGCCGGCATGACACCTATCCGAAGCGCCGGGGGATGACGCGGGTGCCGGAATTGCTTGCGGCGGGCGTGAATGTGGCCTTCGGGCAGGACTGCATGATGGACCCCTGGTATTCCATGGGGTCGGCGGACATGCTGGAGGTTGCGCATATGGCGGTGCATGTGGCGCAGATGACGTCGCTGACCGCGATGCGGACGGCGTTCGACGCGGTGACGGTGAATTCGGCCAAGGCGATTGGGCTGGAGGGATATGGCATCGAGCCGGGCAAGAACGCGGATTTCGTGGTGCTGCAAGCGCGCGACGCGATCGAGGCGATCCGGATGAAGCCGACGCGGCTGACGGTGGTGCGGCGCGGGCGGGTGATCGCCGAAACGCCGGCGCGGGTGAGCACACTCAGCCTTGAGGGGCGGCCGGGACGCGTGGACGGATCGACCTATGCGCCGCCGCGCGAGGGGTGAGGATCACGCACCCTCGTGAACGGGACGGCCGGGGTTTGTGGCGCACCGACCGGCGATGTTCAGGATCGGGCCGGGCATGATGGGTTCATTCGTTCGCGATGATTTGCACGGCGGCGGAGTGGTCTGGTCAACCTTGCCGAAGTTCGCGTTCGACTGCATCGAAGTTAGGCAGGGATTGCTCATTGGCAAAGCTTGACAAGAAACTGGGCAGGGGGTCCTCTTTAGACCGTTCGGACAAATTTTGCCGCCATGGGCGGACCGGGCTTTAGAACACAATAAGGGGAATCAGCTGCCATGTTTTCGTCGATGACCCGCCGCCGCTTTCTGGCGGCCACCGCCGCCGCCGGCGCGCTTCCGCTGTTCTCGCGCGCGGCCTTTGCCGCCGAGAAGCTCAAGGTGGCAGGCGTGCATGCCTCGCCCGTGGAAAACGCCTGGAACTCGCGCATTCACGAAGCGATGCTGAGCGCCGCGAATGACGGCGTGATCGACTATGTGTTCTCCGAAGGCGTGGCCGCGACGGACTATCCCCGCGCGATGCGCGAATATGCCGACCAGGGGGCGAAGCTTGTCTGGGGCGAATCCTATGCGGTCGAGACCGAGGCCCGGCAGGTGGCGTCGGACTATCCGGAAACGGCGTTCCTGATGGGATCGTCGGGCGGGCCGCAGGGCGACAACTTCGGCGTGTTCGGCACGCGCAACCATGAAGCTGCCTACCTCGCGGGCATTCTGGCCGGCAAGATGTCGAAGACCGGCGTGTTCGGGTCTGTGGGTGGCTATCCGATTCCCGAAGTGAACCTTCTGATCAACGCCTTCCGTATGGGCGTGAAGGAAGTGAACCCGGACGCCAAGTTCCTGGTGGGGTTCATCGGCACCTGGTTCGATCCGCCGAAGGCGAAGGAAGCGGCGCTGGCGCAGATCGATGCGGGCGCGGACGTGCTGTTCGGCGAGCGCATCGGCACTGCCGACGCCGCCAAGGAGCGCGGCGTGCTCGCGATCGGCTCGCTGATCGACTACACCCCGCGCTATCCCGGCACCGTGTTCGCCAACGCGATCTGGAACTACCGCCCGACGATCGACGCGGTGGTTGCCGATATCGCGGCGGGCAAGCCGACCGGGCGCGACTACACCGAATATTCCTTCATGAAATACGGCGGCAACGAGCTCTTGTATGTGAAGGACATGGTTCCGGCCGACGCGGTGCCCGCGATGGAAGAAAAGCAGGCGGCGATCAAGGCCGGCTCCTTCTCGGTTCCGATCGACGAGACCGAGCCGACCTGAGGCTGGCAAGATTGGGCGCTCGCCTTGACTGACGCCGGCACGCCCTACCGTGACGACGCGACCGCTCTCGCCCTGGCTATTCGCCGGGGCGAGACGACAGCGGGCGCCGTGATGGAGGCGGCGCTGCGGCGATTGGACAAGCGGGCGGATCTTGGTAGCGTGCGCTTTGTCGATGGCGAGATGGGCCGGGCGGGTGCAGCGACATTCGACGGGCTGATGCGACTGCGCAGCAAGCGGGCGACGCAGGCGCCCTTCGGCGGACTGCCGTTTTTGATGAAGGACCTCGGCAATGCGGCGAAGGGCTTGCCGCCGATAGCCGGATCCCCTGCCCTCGCCCGGCTTGCGGCACCGCAGGCCGACAGCGCGATCGCCAAACGCTTCCGGCGATCCGGGCTCATCCCCTTCGGCCTGACCACGACGCCGGAGTTCGGTTTGGCGCTGACCTGCGAGCCACGGGCGGGAGCCGGGCCGGCGGCGCGCAACCCTTGGGATTTGACGCTGAGTCCGGGCGGATCGTCTGGCGGGGCGGCGGCGGCGGTGGCGGCGGGGCTGGTGCCGATGGCGCATGCGACGGACGCGGCGGGCTCGACACGGGTTCCGGCGGCGGCGTGCGGATTGGTCGGGCTGAAGCCGACACGCGGCGCGACGCCGAATGGGCCGGCCTTCGCCAATCATTTGATGGGGCTTGTGGGCGAACTCGTGGTGGCGCGGTCGGTGCGGGACGTGCGGACGGCGCTGATCGCGACGGCGGGCGATGGCCAAGGCCCGTTTCCCGATCCCGACCTTGACGGATATGACCTTGCCGGGGCTTCGCTTCGCATCGCCGTTGTGGAAAGCGCGGGGGATATGGCTTCGATCGGACGGGATCAGCAAGGCGCGATCGAGGCGGCGACAGCGTGCCTGGAGCGGGCGGGTCATCGCATCGTCACGATCAAGGCTGAGACGGTTATCGAGGCCGCGCGGGAGGCAAACCGGGTGGCGCGAACGGTGCTGACCGCGTCGCTGGCCGGTTGGATGGAGTTTGTGAAGCCAGCCGCGGGCGCGCTGTCGCCGCTGGCCGAGGCGGTTCGGGCCGAGGGCGCGCGGATGGCCGCGAGCGCCCTTTTCGCGGCCGACCATGCCGGGGCGCTGATTGCCCACCGGATGTGGCGGCTGTTCGAACGGGTGGACGTGATACTGACGCCGGTGCTGGCTGGCCCTCCCCCGGTAGTCGACGCATTCCCGGCCGATCATGGCGATACGGACGCGCATTGGGCGCGCATGGCGGCGGTGGGGCCGTTCATGGCGCTGGCCAATGTGGCGGGGGTGCCGGCACTTGCCGTTCCGCATGGGACGGGCGCAAACGGGCTGCCGCTTTCGGTGCAGATGATAGGGCCGATGGGGGCCGACAAGCTGCTGCTCGACCTTGCCGAAACGCTCTCTGCGAGCCGGCCATGGTCGTATCGCTGGCCGATCGCGGGAGCCAAGACATGAGTGATGCGCCCGTGCTGCAGCTTCAGGGCATCACCAAGCGGTTCGGCGCGCTGGTGGCCAACGACGATATCTCGCTGGAGCTGCGGCAGGGCGAACTGCTGGCGCTGCTCGGCGAGAACGGCGCGGGCAAGACGACGCTGATGAACATATTGTTCGGCCATTACACGGCCGACGGGGGAACCGTGACGGTGTTCGGCAAGACGCTGCCGCCCGGCCGGCCGCGCGATGCCATCGAGGCAGGGATCGGTATGGTCCACCAGCATTTCACGCTGGCGGGCAACCTCACCGTGCTTGAAAACGTGATGATCGGGACGGAGCGGCTCGGACGCCTGACCTCCGACAAGACGGGAGCGCGGGCTAAGCTGATCGATATCGGCGCCCGCTTCGGGCTTGCGGTAGATCCTGATGCGCGGGTGAGTGATCTTTCGGTTGGCGAGCGGCAACGGGTGGAAATTCTCAAGGCGCTCTACCGGAACGCGCGCATTCTGATCTTGGACGAACCGACCGCCGTGTTGACGCAGATCGAGGCGGAAAAGCTTTTTTCCACGCTGCGAGTGATGGCCGGGCAAGGGCTGTCGCTGATTTTCATTTCTCACAAGCTCGGGGAGGTGATGGCGGCGGCCGACCGGGTGGTGGTGCTGCGCGCGGGCAAAACCGTGGCGGAGCGGCGGACGGCGGATACGAACCGGGCCGAGCTGGCCGAACTTATGGTCGGCCGCCGGGTGACCCGTCCGATTCGCGATAGCCGGGCACCGGGCGCGTCCGTGCTGGTGGCTGACGGCGTGGATGTGGTGGAGGGCGGGCAGCGGCGGCTCTCCGATGTGAGTTTTGCGGTGAAAGCGGGCGAAGTGCTCGGCATCATCGGGGTGGCGGGGAACGGACAGGCGGCGCTGGGGCGGCTGGTGACGGGGCTCGCCGTGCCCGACCGGGGGCGGCTGACGCTGCAAGGGCGAGACATCGGGGCGGCGACGCCGGGTGATTTCGTGGCGGCGGGCGTGGGGCGCATTCCGGAGGACCGGCACGCCGAGGGGGCCGTGGGCGAGATGACGGTGTGGGAAAACGCGGTGCTGGAGCGGGTGCGCGAGCCGCGCTTTTCCCGCTACGGGCTGGTGGACCGGGGCGCGGCGCGGGCCTTCGCAGCGGGGCTGATCGAACGGTTCGACATTCGCGGCGCGGGGCCGGATACGCGCACGCGGCTGCTTTCCGGCGGCAATATGCAAAAGCTGATCCTCGGCCGCAATCTGGCGGGGTCGCCTTTGCTGGTGATCGCCAATCAACCGACGCGCGGGCTGGACGAGGGGGCGATCGCGGCGGTGCATGCGGAACTGCTGGCGGCGCGGCGGGCGGGGGCGGCGATCCTTTTGATATCGGAGGATCTCGACGAGGTGATGGCGCTTTCTGACCGGGTGCAGGCGATCGTGAAGGGGCGATTGTCGCGCGCGGTTGCGACCGACGAAGCCGATGCGCGCACGATCGGGCTGATGATGGCGGGCATTTGGGAGGCGGGCGATGCGTCTTGAACGGCGGACGCATGTGCCGATGAGCCTTGCCCTGGCCGCGCCCGTTGGCGCGGTGGTGGTGGCGCTGGTGCTATCGGGGATCTTGATCGCGATCGCGGGGGCGAACCCGATCGAGGCCTATGGGCGGATGGTGATCGGGGCGTTCGGGTCGCGGCTGTCGATCACGGAAACGCTGACACGGACGACGCCGCTGATCCTGACCGGGCTTGCGGCGGCTGTCGCGTTTCGGGCGAAGCTTTGGAATATCGGCGGCGAGGGGCAGTTTTATCTCGGCGCGCTGACGGTGGCGGCGGTCGGGCACCAACTCGTCGCCGGTCTGCCGAGCGCAATCGCGATTCCGGTGCTGCTGGCGGCGGGCGCGGCGGCCGGGGCGCTGCTTCTGCTTGGGCCGCTGGCGCTGCGGCTGAGATTTGGCGTGGACGAGGTGGTGACCACGCTGCTCCTCAACTTCATCGTGCTCTTGTTCGTGTCCATGATGATCGAGGGGCCGCTGAAGGATCCGATGGCTTTCGGGTGGCCGCAGTCGGTGCCGGTGTCCGCCGACGTGATGCTGCCCAAGCTAGTGCCGAAGAGCCGGCTGACGATCGGGCTTTTGATCGCGATCGGAGCGGCGCTGGTGATCTGGGCGATCCAGGCGCGCACGGTGTTCGGCTTCAAGGCGCGGGCCGCGGGGTTGAACCCGCGCGCGGCGGCGTTTGCGGGCGTGTCGCTGCCGCGCACGCTGATCGCGGTCGCGTGCCTGTCCGGCGCGCTGGCGGGGCTTGCCGGTGCGATCGAGGTGATCGGGCTCAAGGGCTATGTGACAACCGACATGTCGCCGGGCTACGGCTATTCCGGCATCGTGGTGGCGATGCTGGCGGCGCTGCACCCGATCGGCGTGGTGGCGGCGGCGCTCTTCGTGGGCATTGTCTTCGTGGGCGCGGACGGGATGAGCCGCGCGCTCGGCGTGCCGAGCTTCATCGCCGACGTGATCGTGGCGATCTCGCTTCTGACCATGCTGGTCGCTCTCCTCTTCACGACATACCGGGTGCGGCGATGATCGAGGCTCTGGAGATTTTCACCACGGCGAGCCTGTGGGCGGCGGTGCTGCGGATTGCGACGCCGTTGATTTTCGGAACGCTGGGCGCGCTGATCTGCGAGCGGGCGGGCGTGCTCAACCTCGGCATCGAGGGGATCATGACGCTGGGCGCCATGGTCGGGTGGATGACGGTTTATCAGGGCGGTGATCTTTGGACGGGGCTGCTGGCGGCCGCGCTGGCGGGGGCGGCTTTCGGGCTGCTGCATGCGATGCTGACGGTGCCGCTTGGCCTGTCGCAGCATGTGACGGGGCTTGGGATCACGCTGTTTGCGTCCAGCCTCACCTATTTCATCTTCAGGCTTTCGCTGCCGGTCGCTTCGTCGCCGCCTTCGATCACGCCGTTCCAGCCGCTGGCGATCCCTGGATTATCCGACTTGCCGTTCTTCGGCGAAGCGCTGTTCACGCAAACCGCGCCGACTTATCTGGCCATAGCCCTGGTGGTGATCGTGGCTTATGGGCTGGCGCGCACGCCGCTGGGCTTGGCGGTGCGGATGGCGGGGGAAAACCCGCATGCAGTGGAGGCGCAGGGGCTGAACCCGGTGGCGATCCGCATCGGGGCGGTGGTGGTGGGCAGCGCGCTGATGGCGGTGGGCGGCGCGTTTTTGACCACGGCGGCGTTCAACAGCTTTTTCCCGACCATGATCCAAGGGCGCGGATGGGTGTGCATCGCGCTTGTCGTGTTCGCGTCGTGGCGGCCGGGCAAGGCGCTGCTCGGCGCGCTGCTGTTCGCGCTGTTCGATGCCTATCAGTTGCGGCTACAGCATGTGGTGGAGGGCGCGGTGCCCTACCAGCTCTTCCTAATGGTGCCCTATGTGCTTTCGATCGTGGCGCTGATCGCCATGTCGCGCCGCGCGCGCGTGCCGCAGGCGCTGATGCAACCCTACCGCCGGGGAGAACGGTAGGGCTGCGATCGGCCGTTATCGCAGGGCTGTGAGGAGAGCGCTGTCCGGCCAGCCGTCGGCGGGCAGACCCAGATCGATCTGGGCAGCGCGGACGGCCGCGCGGGTGCGGCGGCCGAGCTTGCCATCGGCGACGCCGGCATCGAATCCGCGGGCGACGAGGGCGGTTTGCAGCGCTTTGATCTCCGGCGCGGCCATAACCTCAACCGTTCCGTTGCCGGGGCCGATCGGCGGGGCGCCTTGGAGGCGGGTGGCGTAATAGGCGGCGGTCGTGGCGTAGACGAGGGATTCGTTCCAGCCGAGATAGACGTCGAAGTTGTGATAGGCGAGGAAAGCGGGGCCGTTGCGGCCCATCGGCAGATAGACGGCGGCATTGCCGGGCGGAATGGGGCCATGGGCGCCCTCAACGCCCATCGCCTGCCATTCGCCCGTCGATTTCTTGATGGCGAGATCGGCCTGGTCCCAGGGCAAATTCCGGGGCACATCGACCTCGACCAGCCAAGGCGCGCCGCGCTGCCAGCCGAGCGAGGCGAGGTAGCTTGCCGTGGAGCCCATTACGTCGGCCTTGCTCTTGATGAGGTTGCGGCGGCCGTCGCCGTCGTAGTCGATGGCGAAGCGGAGATAGTTGGAGGCGAGGAACTGGGTCTGGCCAAGCTCGCCCGCCCAGGCGCCGCGCATCTCCGATGGGGACAGATCGCCGCGTTCGACGATTTTCAGAACGTCGATGAGTTCGCCGCGGAATTTGTCGGGGCGGCGGCAGTCGAAGGCGAGGGTGGCCAGCGAGCGGATGGTATCGAAATCGCCGTTGTTCGCGCCGAAATCCGATTCGAGCCCCCAGACTGCGACAAGGACTTCCGGCGGCACGCCGAAATCGGCCTCGATACGATCGAACAGCGCCGCGTTCTTCTTGATCTGCTGAGCGCCGCCGGTGAGGCGATAGCCGGCCACCATGCGGCCAGCGAACTGGACGAAGGTTTGGGAAAAGACGCCCTGCCCCCGGTCCTTGGAGATGACGCTCTTGTCGTAGGACATGCCGTTCAGGGAAGCCGAAACGACGTCCGGGGCGATGCCGGAGGCGATGGCTTCACGCTTGAAATCGGAAAGCCATTCCTCAAAACCGGCGCTTGTGGCCTTGCAGGCGGACAGGGCCGGCGCCGCCGCGAGCGCCGAAAAGATGAGCCCGGCCGCGAGTGCGCGAACCGGCTTGAAAACCATAGCCATGGACGATTGACCCCGACATTTGCACCTGCGGAAAATCGGACCATGCCACAGGGGCTGGACGAATTCGAGGCACTTTCGGGACTGGCGAGAGGCCCTTTGGGAGGTGGAATCACTCGCCCTGGATCTTGCCGTAGAGCTTGGAGCGGGTTCCCCTGGCGGCCGAGAGATGCCCGGCAGCCGAGCCGGCCTTGTGCAGGCCCTTGACGAAGCGGGCCGGTCCGGTGGCGACGGCGGAGACCATGAGGAGGCCGCCCTTGATGAGGCCGAGCATGGCTGGAAGGGCCCTGACAAGCGAAGGCGGACGGTCGATCCGCTGGGCCTTGCGATGATAATTCTCGATGCGCTGGCTTTTGGCGCGGGCGAATTGATAGGCGGGGGTGAGCCGGTCCGGCGGAATCGTCTCATGGACGAGGGCCTCGGGGATCCAAAGCGTGCGGCCGCCGAGCGCCTTCAAGTCGCGGTCGAATTTGGCGTCAGAGCCGCCGGTGAAGCGCAGCGAGACGTCGAAGCGCAGGCCGTGGGCGCGGAGGAAGTCGAGGTCGGCGAGGCAGTTGTTGGTGACGATCTCGGCCTTGCCGGGCGGCTTCTTGGCCTTGATCCGGGCTTTCTTGTCGTAGATGCCGACGAGCCCGCGATGCATGTAGCGCTGGACCGGCGACACCGGCGCGGTGAGCGGACCGGCGCGCTGCGGGCCGCCGACGAGGTGGGCCCCGGATGAGACGATGCCGGCTAGGAGATGCGCGATCCAATCGGGGGCGACGACGTCATCATCGTCGGTGAAGGCGAGGTATCTGGCGCCAAGATCGAGCGCGATGTCGAGGGCGCGGTTGCGGGCGAAGGGGATGCCGGGTTCGGTTTCGAGCGCATAGGTGACGGGTGAGGACCAGCCTGCCGTGGCGTCCTCGACGATCGCGCGGCTTGCGGGGGCGGTGTCATTCTCGACGATGACGAAGCGGTAGTCGAAGCCGGCAGGCAGAACCAGCGCCTGCCAGGACGACAGGAGATCCCCGAGCATCCGGGGGCGGCGGCGGGTGGCGACGGCGATGACGACGAGCGGCATCCGGATCGATCCGGCGGGTTCGGGATCGCGCTTTGATACATGCCTTTTATTTTATGTAAAGGGCGCCGGGGGATCGGATCAGATTTCGATGCGCTCGGCGTCGCCGGGCACGACGGGGAAATCGCCGGAGCGCCAGCGCTGCTTGGCGTCTTCGATGCGGGCGGGATCGGAGGATACGAAGTTCCACCAGATATGGCGCGGGCCGTCCATCGGATCGCCGCCAAGGACGAGGAGGCGGGCGGCGGTGAGGGCCGTGACGGTGATTTCATCGCCGGGACGAAGGACGAGAAGGCGGCCGGGTTCGAAGGCGTCGCCGGCGATCTCGATCGTGCCGGACAGTGTGTAGATGGCGCGTTCCTCATAAGCCGGCGCGATCGGCAGGCGGCTTCCGGCACCGAGGATGGCATCGGCGTAGAGGGTGGGCGAGGCCGTTTCGACGGGCGAGGTCTGGCCCCAGGCGGTTCCGGCGATGAGGCGGACCTGCTTGCCTTCGGCCTCAAGCGCGGGAAGCGCCGCGCGGGGGACGTGGCTGAAGGCGGGCGTGGTTTCTTCGAGCGCTTTGGGCAGGGCGACCCAGGACTGGATGCCGAAGAGAGGCCCGCCCGAGGCGCGGACCTCAGGTCCGGTGCGCTCGGAATGGGTGATGCCGTTGCCGGCCGTCATCCAGTTGACGTCGCCGGGCCGAATCGGCTGCACCGAGCCGAGGCTGTCGCGGTGCAGGATTTCGCCCTGATAGAGATAGGTGACGGTTGCAAGCCCGATATGGGGATGGGGCCGCACGTCGATGCCGGTGCCGGTGATGAATTCGGCCGGGCCCATCTGATCGAGAAACACGAAGGGGCCGACCATGCGCCGGCCGACCGACGGCAGCGCACGGCGAACCTCGAAGCCGCCGAGATCCTGGGTTCTGGGTACGACGACGGTTTCAACGGCTTGATTGGGCGTGATTGAAGTGGTCATGGGCTCCTCCAGGTCTGCCATCTTACACCGTTTCGAACGGCTGGGCTCGCGGTGGAAGGACTGTTCACCGGACGCGCATCGTGCGGCCGGGCGCCCGCATTGAGCGAGCGCCCTTTTTTTTGGGGATCGATCAGCGATCGATCCGGGATCAGCGATCGATCCGGGATTAAGGGGTCTGGAGCGAGATGACCGATGCGTCGCTGCGGTCGGTCAGGCGCCGGGCCTCGGCAAAGCCGATGCGGGTTGGCCTGATACCGTCGTGATAGATGAAGCCGAGCCTGCGGCGGCGGCTGGTCATCTTGGCGGGAAGCGGATCATAGCGAACGCCCGATCCGCCCAGAAGCGGCATGACGGCGCCGACGTCGGTGACGTCGTCGGTTTCCACGCGCAGGAGGTGCAGACGCTGGCCGTCGGCGGTTTCGCCGACGAACGGGATGCCGGCGAGGCGCAGGAAACTGACCGGGTCGCTCGCCCGCGAAAAGGCTTCCAGGAAGGCCGTTTCCACCAGATCGAGATCGACCGTGCGCGGATCCGCCGGCGCGGGCGCCGGTTCGTGCGGCTGGTGGGCCGTTTGCCAT
This sequence comes from Oharaeibacter sp., assembly GCA_051861205.1. Lineage (GTDB taxonomy): Bacteria > Pseudomonadota > Alphaproteobacteria > Rhizobiales > Pleomorphomonadaceae > JBHYDC01. Next base: position 62,556 of record JBHYDC010000001.1, on the reverse strand, counting down.
TGCACCGCCTTGCCGGCCGGGCCGTTGTGTCCGAGCGGACCGGCGGCCGGGTGGTGGGTGTGGACCGCACCGTGGGTATGGCCGTCGTGGTGGTGATGGTGGTCGTGATCATGTCCGCGATGCATGGTCAGAAGCTCACCGGCTTGTCGATGATGGACCGGTGCTTGCCGAGCGTGCCATGCGCGACCATCGAACCCAGCGCTTCGACGACGACGCGGACACCGAAGAGGGCGGTGATGTCAGACGTGTCGTAGGGCGGCGAGACCTCGACGACTTCGAGCCCGCAGATGCCGGGGGCGGTGACGAGGCCGAGCAGCTTCAGCGCCTCGCGCGGGAGAAAACCGCCCGGTTCGGGCCAGCCGGTGCCGGGAACGAAGCCGCAGTCGATGCTGTCGACGTCGAAGGAGACGTAGACCGCGTCAGCGTCCTTCCAGGCGAGTTCGAGGGCGATTTCGGCGGTCTTCTCAAGGCCGATCTTCTCGATATCGGAGATGGTGAGGACGTTGGTGTTGCGCTTGCGCGCCTCCTGCACGCCGTAGCGCGGCACTTGCCAGCCGCCGATACCGAGCTGCACCAGGTTGGTGGCCGAGACATTCGGCATGTTGGTCGCCCAGTACCAGGGCGTCGTGTGCATGCGCTCGTCGAGATCCTTCTCCTGGATATCGATGTGGCGGTCGAAATGGATGATGCCGATGCGCTTCGACGTGACGTCCGCGATGCCGCGCACGCAGGGGAAGCCGATCGAGTGGTCGCCGCCGAGCATGATCGGCAGCGCGCCCGACGAGGCGACATGGCTGACGCCGCGGGTGATCTGGTCGAAGGATTTTTCCAGATTGGCCGGAATGGTGAACACGTCGCCGGCGTCGCACAGCGTCATCTGCTCGCGAAGATCGACGCCGAGTTCGTAGTTGTAGGGGGTGTAGAGCGCGGAAATGCGGCGGATGCCTTGGGGTCCGAAGCGGGTGCCGGGCCGGTAGGTGGTGCCGCTGTCGAAGGGGATGCCGACGATCGCCGCGTCATACTTGCCGACGTCGCGCACGTTTTCGACGTAAGGGGCCTTGAGGAAGGTGTTGATGCCGGCGAAATGCGGCAGTTCCCCGCGTGCGAAAGTCGGGATCGACTTGTCGGTGAGGATGTCGGCGCCGGGCAGGCCCATGTCGAGCGCCCATTTCTGCTCGGCCCGCCAGCCATCCTCGGGCAGCCGGCCTTCGGCCTCGACGGCCTTCCAGCCCTGCATTTCCTTGATGGCGAAGTTCGGGTGATGGAGGCGCTGCCGCTCGTTGCACGGCGGGGCGCCGGCGCGGCGCTGGCGGCGGATCGGTTCTTTCATGGTGAGGTCTCCTCAGGTTCTTGTTGTGTCGAAACGGGGAACGCCGAGGAGCGCCGCGACGGCGGCGACATCATCGGCATGGGTGGGGGAGGCCGGCTGGATGGGCCGGTCGAGCGCGATCGAGGCGCCGTAGGCGTCGGGGAACTGCGGGTCGCGGCGCACCTTGGCGAAGACCAGCACGCGGGTACCGAGCTTGAAGGCCTCGGCGATATCATGGGTGACCATGACGACGGTGATCGGATCGGCGGCGCGGATTTCACTGACGAGTTCGTGCATCTCGGCGCGAATGCCGGGGTCGAGCGCGCCGAAGGGTTCGTCGAGCAAGAGAATTTTCGGACGGCCGAGCAAGGTTTGCGCGATCGCGAGGCGCTGCTGCATGCCGCCGGACAGAGCGGCCGGATAGAGGTGGGCGGCATCGGCGAGGCCGACGCGCTCCAGCAGGGTCATGGCCTCCTTGCGCGCCATCCGGCGAGGACCGCCGAAGGCGCGGGCGAGCGGACCGCCATGCCGGAAATCGGCGGCGAGCATGAGGTTCTGAAGCGCGGTGAGGTGGGGGAACACCGAATAGCGCTGGAAGACGATGCCGCGATCGGGCGTCGGCTCGCCGGCGATCGGCAGGCCGTCCACGGTCACCCGGCCGCGCGTTGCCTGTTCCTGCCCCAGCAGAATGCGCAGGAATGTGGACTTGCCGCAGCCGGACGCACCGACGACGGCAACGAAGCTGCCGCTTTCGATGTCGACGTTCACACGCTCCAGCACGACGGTGTCGCCATAGTGCTTGCCGAGATTTTCAACCAGGATGCCGCTCATGCGCCCTCCCGGTGCGCCCAGGCGAAGGCGCGGCGCGAGGCGAAGGCGAGCAACCAGTCGGTGGCGACCGCGAGCAGCGTGATCCAGGCGACATAGGGGAGGATGACGTCCATCGCGAGATAGCGACGAACGAGGAAAATGCGGTAGCCGAGGCCGACTTCGGAGGCCAACGCCTCGGCGGTGATGAGGAACAGCCACGCCGGCCCGAGCGCCAGCCGGGCGGCGACGATGAGGCGCGGCATCACGCTTGGCAGCACCAGACGCAGGATCATCGTCCAGGTGTTGGCGCCCAGCGTCTGCGCTTTGACGACCAGTTCGACCGGGATTTCGGCGACGCGCTGCGCCATGTCACGGGTCATGACCGGGGCGATGCCGAGCGTGATGAGGGCGATCTTCGAGGTTTCGCCGAGCCCGAGCACGATGAGCAGAATGGGCAGCACCGCGAGCGGCGGGATTACGCAGATCACCGCCGTGAAGGGCCCGAGCGTGGCCCGCACGCGGGGGATGAAGCCGATCGCGATGCCCAGCACCAGCGCGATCAGCGTTGCCGCACCGACGCCGGCGCCGAGACGAACAAGGCTGGCGGCGGTGTCGGCCCAGAGGATCAGATCGCCGCTGCGCTTGTCGGGAATCGCCGCCAGTCTGTAGAAGGCCGACGCCATCTGCGGCAGCGAGGGCAGCAGCTTGTCGGCCGGGTTGGCGGCGAGCCGAGCGGCGGAGGCGACCGCATAGGCAAGCGCGGCGATGGCGAAGGGCAACGCCGCCAGCGCCAAAGCCAAGCCTCGTCCCGGTCGAGAGTTCACGAGCCTCATGGCCGCTCCGTTCGCGCTAGAAACCGCGCCGGGTTAGAGGCCGCCCTTGACCGCCATGTCCATGTAGGCCGGGTCGAAGCGGAGCTTGATGTTGGCGGGGTCACCCAGGGTCGAGCCATCGGCGAAGGCCATGCCCACGGCGTCGATGTTGGTGGTGTTGGTGCCGAGAATGCCGTGGTCGAACAGGAAGCTGCGCACCACGTCCATGGTTTTGGGCAACGCGGGGCTGCTCGTAAAGGCGACCGCATCGGCCGGCAGCGTGTAGAGCTTGGTGGTGGCCAGTTGCTCGTCATAGCCGGCTAGGTCCGTGCCCGACGCCACCGCCATCGCCTCCTTGGCGGCAAGACCCTCCGGCGTGCTGGACGCCATCAGGGCGAGCACTTCATACCAAGCGCCGACCATAGCTTTACCGAACTCCGGATTGTCCTTCAGCACGTCGGTGTTGACGACCATGAGGTCGATGATCTCGCCGGGGATCTTGGAACTGTCGAACACCGCCGTCGCGCCCGGCATTTTGACGATTTCCGATACGAGCGGCTTCCAGGTCACCACGGCGGTCACGTCCGGCGTGCCGTAGGCGGCGACCAGATCGGCGTCGGAGGTGTTGACGACGGTGATGTCCTTTTCCGCCAGACCGACCGTTTCGAGGCCGCGCGCCAAGAGATAGTGCGACACGGACAGTTCCACGAGGTTGACGCGCTGGCCGGCGATATCGGCGAGCGTGGTCTTGTCCTTCAGGATGACGGCGTCGTTGCCGTTGGAAAAGCTGCCGACGATCAGGGCCGTGGTGTCGACGCCGCCGCCGGCGGGGATGGAGAGCGCGTCCATGTTCGTCATCGAGCAGCCGTCGAAGCTGCCGGCGGTGTATTGGTTGATGCTCTCGACATAGTCGTTGATGCGGGTGATCTCGACGGAGATGCCGTATTTGTCGGCCCACTTCTTCATGATGCCGCTCTCTTGGAGATAGCCCCAGGGCATCCAGCCGACATAGATCGACCAGCAGACCTTGAAGTCTTTCTTCGGCGCGGCGTCGGCCGGTCCGGTCAAGGCACCAACGGCGAGACTGGCTGATAGCAGGAGGCCGGAAAGCGTGCGGATCATCGGTAAACCCCTCGTTCCCCGGCGGCTGCGGCCGGTTCGGTTCGGACGAGGATTTGCGGAGCGCATCCAGGAGGTCGGAGAGCGCACGTGATCCGGGGATAACGGACCAGAGCGTTTTCCAGGCTTGCGCCAGCAAACCCGTGCAGTGACCTCCCGGGGTTTTGTCCCGCCGTGTCCCGGCATCAAAGATGGCCGGGAGCATCTCTTGGACCAGCACCACTTTCGCGGCCGGAACCCTAGACGCTCTGCACGGAGAAGAATTAGCAAGCGCCATGCCATTTCGCTGGTGCCCGCTCCTCGGCTGAAATGAGCCGGGGCGGAGACCTTGGCGCTAGCGCGAGTGCTCAGGAGTTGGGCAGGTGGCGTGAATTGCGGCAGCCCGCCGATGGGGACGGGGCTTTGCGGAAGTAAGCAGCGGACGGCGGCGGCGTTCGGGACATGGCGGTTCAGACGCGGCGGATCGGGCCGGGGTAGCGGGCGACCATATCGTCGGACGTGAGGAGCAGCAGTCCTTCGCTGCGGGCTTGGGCGATCAGCATGCGGTCGAACGGATCCTTGTGCAGAGGGGGGAGATCGTCGACGGCGAGCGCGTGGGTGGCGGTCACGGGCAACTCTTCGTATCCGGCATCCGCGAGCCCTCGGCGCAGCAGCCTTGGATCGACGCGAAAATCGTCACGGCCGAGCCCGCGTTTGATCGTGATTTCCCACAAGCTGGCGGCGCTGAACAGGAGCGCCGTGCCGGGATCTTCGATCAACTCGACAGCCTCGCGCGATAGACGCTCCGGCGTGCCGGCCGCCCAGAGCAGGAGATGAGTGTCGAGGATCAGTTTCACCGATCGATCCCGAACAGGGCCTCAATGGCCTGATCGCCCATACGGTCGAAATCGTCGGGCACGGCGATCGCACCGACCAGGAATCCCAACCGGTTTGTGGGCCGGTTAGCGGCCGCCTCGACCGGGATCACCTTCACCATCGGCGTGCCGGATTTGGCGATCACGAAGGGCTCGCCCTTTGCGGCGAGGTCCACGAGGCGCGAGAGATGCGTTTTGGCTTCATGAATGTTGACGGTTCGCATGGGCGGCGCCTTTAAACTTAGTCTATCTAACTTAGTCCATAGGGATGCGATTGGCAAGATCGGACCGGGGAGACCACCGACCATGCCCGATAGCCATTTTTGTGTGCGGCTTCAGCTAACGGTTTGGAACAATCATGACCGGGACCGGTTTCCCAAGTGGAAGACCGTGAACAAGGAGATGGTCCATGGCGAGCAGCACATCAGGCCCCACCGCGCGCGCAGGCGAAGCACCCGGATCGGCTTCGATGCAGGGTGACGTAACGTCGCTTTCCAACGACATCGCCGACCTGAAGCGCGAACTCAACCGGGTTGCCGGTATGGTCGGCGACATGGCGTCGAACCGCTATTCGGAGTATCGCGAGCAGGCGAGCGGGGTGGCCGGCGACTTGGCCGAACGCGGCGCGGCGCTGCGCGATGAAGCCTATGCCCGCGCCAGCGCGCTGGAGGAAGAAGTGGAACGGTCGGTGCGCGAGCGCCCCCTCACGGCGGTGGCGATCGCGGCGGGGGTTGGCTATCTCGTCGGTCTTCTCTCGCGCTCCAGTCATTGATCATGGGGAAGTTCTTGACGCCGCTGCTCTCGGCCTTGGCGCTGACCGAGGTGAAGCAACGCGCCGAGCGCGGTATCCGCAATCTCGTGCTCGCGATCATCGCGGGGCTGATGGGGGCGATCGCGTTCGGCTTCCTGGTGGCCGCCATCGTGATCGGCCTTGCGCGCAATCTCGGCCCGGTGTCGGCCTGCCTGATCATGACGGCGGTGTTCGTGCTGGTGGCGATCCTGTTCTGGTTCACACGGCGCACGAGCGAGCCGTCGCGCCGGGGGCGGATCACATCGGACGCCGTGCGCAATGCGTTTGCCGGATCGCGGGCGGGCGGGGGAGACACGAGCCGCCGCCCCAATGGCGAATACAGGCCGTCGGTGATGTCGAAGCTGACGTCGAACAAGGCGGCCATCGCCTTGCCGGCGCTTGCTTTCGCGGTGGCGGTGCTTGCCGGGCGGCGTGCGCGGCCGCGCCACAGGCATGACGGACGTTACGAGGAAGAGCGCTGATCAGCCGATTTCAACGCGGACCGGCTCAGGATCCGGCTTCTTCGATCGCTCGAACAGGAAAATGCCGGCGCCGATGATGATCGCTCCCCCGATCAGCATCGGCGTTTTCGGCACGTCACCGAAGACGAACCAGCCGAAGATAATGGCCCAGAGCAGCAGCGTATATTGAAGCGGCGCCACCACGGCGGCGGGCGCAAGCTTCAAGGACCGGTTGATGCAGAGATGCGCGGCCATGGCGATGATGCCGAGCGCGCCGAGCAGGCCATAGTCCAACGTCGTAGGGGGAACCCAGCCGATCGGCGCCAGCGCGAGGCCGCAAATCAGCGCGCCGATGGTTTGCCAGAAAACGAGCGTGACATCCGGCGTGCGGCGCAGTTGGCGCCCCTGGAGGACGACCAGCGCGAAGGCGAAGCTGCCGACGAGCGCGATGATCGATGGCATACTCAGGCTTTCGGACGAGGGTTGCAGCACGACGATGACGCCGACGAAACCGACCGCGATGGCGATCCATTGGCGGCGGCTGACCGTTTCGCCGAGCAGCCACGGCGATAGGGCCGCGACGTAGATAGGACTGGCGAGATAGACGGTCATCACGTCGGCAATCGGTAGGTAGACCACGGCCGCGTAGAAGCAGACGAGTTCGCAGGTGGCGAGCACGACGCGGAGGATTTGGATCTTGGGCTGTTCCAGCCGGAGGATCGTTCGCCATCCCGCCCGCCACACGAGCGGCACAAGCACGATGAGCGCGGCGAGGCTGCGGATCAGCAAGACTTGACCGACGGAATAGGTGGCGACCAGCCATTTTCCCATCACGTCATTGGCCGCAAACAGAAAATCACCCAAAAGCATCATCGCGATGCCGAGCCCGACGGTGTTGGTGACCTTGACGGCGGCGGATGTGTTGGTCACGGCGGATAAACCTCGGTCGCTTCGGCCGAAGTACGGGCCAGCGGGGAGATACACCCTTGCCGCGCCAAGTGCGAGCCCCGTTGTTGACGCTGAAGGCAGCCTTGGCTTGATCGAAGGCGCGGTCGGTGATCTTTTCGGGCACGCCATCGAGCCGGTTGGGGCTGCGCCGCCTTTGTATTGTCTAGGGCCTATCGGATGAACATTCTCCTTCACGTCAGGGCGTCCGGAGGCGGGGGCGCCGAGCGCGTATTCGCCAGCCTTGCCGTCGAACTGGCGCGGCGCGGACATGGCGTGACGCTGGCGGTGGACATGCTGGACGGCCCCGTGCCGCCGCCGGCGGGGGTGGATACGGTCATTCTGGGGCGAAATCACGCGCGCGCGGTGCGGCACCTCGCGGCGCTGATCCGGCGCGGGGGCTATGACGTGTTGGCGGGGGCGGTGTCGGTTTCGAATGTGAAGCTGGCGCTGGCCAAGGTGCTGGCGGCGTCGCGCACGCCGCTGGTCGTGTCGTTCCACGGGTTCGAGGAGTATAAGACCGGCCGGCTTTCGGCGCTGGCTTATCACGGCATGCCCGTGCTGGGGCTGATCGCGAGCCGCATCGTTTGCGTTTCGGACGCGCTGGTGCGGGGCATGGTGGAAATCTGGAAGGCGAACCCGGCAAAGACGGTGCGGATCTATAATCCGGTGCCGCTGCCTGGCATCCACCTAAGCGCAGGGGAGCTTGCCGCGCGTAGCCCGGTGATCGGGGCGCTTGGCCGGCTATCGCCGGAAAAGGGCATGGCGGATCTCGTTCAGGCCTTCGCGCGGGTGACAACGCCGGGCGCGCGGCTGGTGATCGGCGGAGCGGGACCGGAGGAAGCGCGCCTCAAGCAGCTGATCGCCGGTTTGGGATTGACCGGGCGGGTGGAGCTTCTCGGCGAGGTGGCAGGGCCCGTTGCCGTGTTCGCAGCGGCGAAAGTGGCCGCTGTGCCCTCGCGCACGGAGGCGTTCGGGATGGCCGCGGTGGAGGCCCTCGGCTACGGCCTGCCGGTGGTGGCGACCGACTGCGACGGCCTGGGAGAGTTGCTGGCGGGGGGGTACGGCACGCTCGTGCCCATCGGCGATGCGGAGGCCATGGCTCGCGCGCTGGACGCAGCGCTTGCGGACCCCGGCGATCCGGGCCCGCGCATCGCCTATGCCGGCCGTTTCTCGCTGGCGGCGGGGACTGATGCGTGGGAGGCGCTTTTCGCCGGACTTGCCCGCCCCAAAATGGGCGGCTGAGGCTCAGCGCGAATGCGATTCGGTTTTGGTGGCGATGGCGATGGCGCGCGGCCGACCTGTGGACGACTGGCGGACAAGCGAGCGGTGCCGGTCGAAGAGCTTGGGCATCTGCACCTCGACGGAATAGGGCCGCACGAGAGCGCGGACCGCTTCAGGATCGATGGCGCCGGCGCGGATCTCGTCCCAGAGTTTGACGAAGCCGGCGGCCATGGCTTGTGACGTCATGAGCGGATGCTGCATCCGGCCCAATTGGAAGCCGCTGACGCCCGGCACGATCAAGCGCTCGAACTGCGGCAAGCGGACTGCGCCGATCGGGCGGCCGCTGGAGAGGAGTTCGAGGAGATAGCAGGGCATGCCCTCGAAATAGGAGGTCAGGATGCCGGCATGGCAGGAGCGCATGATTGCGCTGACGCCGGCCGCATCTTGGAAGCCATGGCGAACCGTGAAGGGGGCGATGGCTTCAAAGGCAGGTTCGAGGGTGGGATCCGAGGTGCCGATGTAATGAAACTCGACCTTGCCATCCAGCTCCGCGTGCAAATGACCCAGCGTATCGAACATCAGCGGAGGATCCTTGAACGCATCAAGGCGGCCGGCGAAAACGATACGGAACACATCGCGGGCTGAAAAGGGCGCGGCGGGAAAACGTTCGGTGTCGACCGATACGGTGAGCATTTCAGCCTTTCGCGCGATCTGAGGCATTTCGCGTTCGAAGCGGCGGATGATGTTCGGATTGACGCCGACCACACGCGCGGCAAGACCTAGCGCCACCTTTTCGTTGAGGCTGTGGAGCCACCAATAGCGCTTGATGAGGCTGTCCATCTTGTCGCCCCTGGATCCCTCGCCATGAACGACCTGGACGACCGGGTTGCCGACGGCGCGCGCGATCAAAGCGAGTTCGAAGCGCTCGATTTCGGTGGTCGCGGACGAAGCACGGGCCAAGCGGCGGATCTTCAAGAGATGGCGCAGGGCAGCGAGGGCGAAGCGCAAGGTGACGGACTGCGACAGCACCTTGGCGGCTGCGTGGATCGCCTTTTCGGGGATGTGAATGACCGGCAGGAAATCGATCGTGCGGCCGGCGACGTCGAGGCGAACGACTTTGCCGACCGGAAGATCGCCGCGCTCGTCGATGCCGACGAGCAGCACGCTTATGTCGTCGGGATGACGGCTCAGCATCAGCCTCACGTGGGTCTCGATACCGCCGACCTTCGAGCCACGGGGGTCGATGGGATGAAGGATGCAAAGACGATGGGTCATTTGAACGTATCCGTTTCACGGAGACCGGGGCTGGAAGCGCCCGCCTTCGGATGTGCCGTTCCAGAGGAAGACGAGCCGAGGCGTCCCAAAATGTAACGTGTGAAAAAGAGCGCCGACCGGGCGTATCGGGGGCCGAGGCGGCGGGGATCCTGGGCAAGACGCCAGAGCCATTCGAACCCGGCGTTGGAAAGGACCCGGGGTGCGCGTTTTTGGGCGCCGGCAATGAAATCCAGCGCGGCCCCGATGCCGAGGAAGAGCACGCCGGGAGCGACCGAGGCGGCTACGTCGGCGAAAAGCTCCTGCTTTGGGGCGCCGAGCGCGACGAAGCAGATCTTCGCGCCCGATTGCGCGATGCGCTCGGCGGCGGCAACGGCGGCGGCGCCGGTGGGGTCGAAGCCGAAGGGCGGCGATTCCAGGCCTGCGATCCGCAGGCCGGGCACCGTTGCTTCGAGCCTGGCGCGGGCGGTTTCCAAAATGACGTTCGATGTGCCGAAGAAATGCACGGGAATCCCGGCCGTTGCCGCAGCCCGGCACATCGGTTCCACGAGGTCGCTTCCCGTGACGCGGCTGATCGCGACGCCGGCGCCCCGCGCCATCGTGACGATCGGAACGCCGTCTGCGGTGATGTAGCTCGCACGGTCGTAGGCGGCGCGAAACGCGGGATCCTGCTCCAGCTTCACCAAGTGATCGAGGTTGAGTGTGAACAGCGTGCCGCCGATCCCCAGGGCGGCGTCGGCGATGACGCGGGCGATGGCGTCGTCCGGGTCGCGGATGTTGATCAGGACATTCGCTACGCGGACAATCGGCTGAGCAGGCCGTTCCCTGACCGGCGCCAAGACCGGCACCGGGTAGGATCGACCAATTGGCATGGCGGTAATCTGAGACATCGGGTTCTCTTGCACGCAATGCGGCGTGAGCCGAATGCAGCAACCCTGGTGCCAGTCATGCGGCAAGACCGGCGGGACGCGAGAACATTGTTAATAAAACGTAAATGCGAATAGAGAATTCTTATCGATCGCTTGGAAAGGGCTTTCTTTCCAGCGTGTAACAAGGGCAATGGGTTTGCCAGTGTGCTTCTAAAACTGCGGCATGAATGTTGCCATTTCTGGGTTTGCATGGACCTTCGATTTGAAGAAGCACCGAAATGACCCCTAAACTGTCCCGCCGTGAGACCCTTATGGTTACCGCCGGCGTGCTGGCGTGGACGCTGGGCAGCCGCAGTGCCGGAGCGGGGATTGCCGGAGCGCAGGGCGCGCTCGTGACGTCGCTTGGCGATCTGGCGGCGGAGGCGGGGGTGACGTTCGGGACGTCGATCGCGGCGGATACGCTGACCGATCCCGGTCAAGCGGCGCTCTACCGCCATCACGCGCGCATTCTGACGGTGGACTGGGCGCTGAAGCTCAACGTGCTGCGGCCGGCCGCCGATGTATTCGACACGGCGGGTGCCGACGCCATCGTGGCCTTCGCCCGCGAAGCAGGATTGCCGCTGCGGGGCCATTGCCTTGCCTGGAACGAGAGCCGCCCGGACTGGCTGACCGCGCTGTCGGCGCGGGAGAAGCGGACGGCGCTGGAGCGCCACATCGACGAGACGGCCGGGCGCTATGCGGGGGCGCTGGAGTCTTGGGATGTGGTGAACGAGCCGTTCTGGCCGGGGCATGGTTTGGCGGGCGGCTGGCGGGACGGGCCTTGGCTGGAGGCCTTTGGAAGTGACTATCCGGTGGAGGCCTTCAAGCGCGCCGAAGCGGCCGCGCCCGGCTGCCGGCTGGTGCTGAACGAGGCCCATACCGAACAATGGACGGAAACGGGCGCGGGCATTCGGGCGGGGCTGCTGACGCTGGTGGACCGGATCCAGGATGCCGGATGCCGCCTGGACGCGGTGGGGCTTCAAGGACATCTTCAGCCGCAATGGGCCTATGACGACGCCGGCTTTCAGGAGTTTCTGTTTCAGCTCGCCGAGCGCAAGGTGGAGCTGATGATCACCGAACTCGACGTCAACGACGAGGCTTTTCCCGACGATCCGCTGGTGCGCGACGCGGCGGTGGCGGATCGCTACGAAGCGTTTCTCGACGCGGTTCTGGCGGTGCCGGCTTTGAAGACCGTGATCGCGTGGCAATTGACGGACATGGCGACGTGGTACCGCGATGTTTGGGCGGCGTCGCATCCCGGCAGCGACCGCAAGCCACGTCCGCTGCCCTTCGATGCGGAACTCGCGCCAAAAATCGCCTATGACGCGATTGCCTCCGCCTTCCGCAAAAAGGCGACGGGCTGATCAGGCGAGCATGGCGGACAGCCGCTCCACCAAGGCGGTGCGATCACCCATAGCGGCCTCGTTCCAGCGGCGGATGTTTCGCGAGGCGTTGTCGGCGGCTTGGAGGAAGGCGCCCGGTGCGCTGACCGAGGCGGCGATGGCGGCGGCGGCCGCCTTGGGATCGGCGGTGTCTATGAAGAGGCCGGACGAGCCGAGAACCTCGCGGAACACAGGCTTATCGGGAGCGGCGACGGGCAGGCCCGCATAGGCCGCTTCGAGAAGGGGAAGGCCGAGGCCTTCGTCATGCGAGGTGGAAATCAGGAGATGCGCGCGGCTGAGGAGATCGCGAATGTCGCCCGCCGGCAGGTAGCCGTGGAGGACGACGCCGGGCTCGGCCGCCAGACGGGCCGCTTCGCCGCCCCAGCCCGGCCGGCCCACGATATCGAGAATGGCGTCGAAGCCGTGGACATCGCGCAGAACGCGGGTGATGTGGGCGGCCGCGATGAGATTTTTGCGCGGTTCGACCGTGCCGAGCGCGATCAGGTGAAGGCGGCCGGCGGGGGAGACCTGCCGCAGGCGCGCGGCGGCATCAGCACGGGGGGCCATGCCGAAAACGTCGCCGACCACCGGGCGGTAGAGCGAGATTTCGGCGCCGGGTGAAACAAAGCGGGATAGCTCGGCGCGGGTCGCTTGCGAATTCACGAGAAACCAGGGCAGCCGTTTCAACGCCGTGCGAAAGGCCGGCGCCATATAGAGCCGCGCGCGCCAGTTCAGATCGTTCGGACGGGTGATCAGGAAACAATCGTGGATGTAGGGCACCACGCGGCGCCCACCGATCAGGGTGGCCGGGATGGACGGCGGGAAGCCGGGGCAAAGAACGACCGCCTTGCGGTTGGCGGCAAGATGGGCGGGAATGACGGCCTGCTGGCCGATGATCATGCGGCGGCTCGATCCGCCGACGATGGGCTCCAGCACCAGGGGCGCGAGCGCATCGCCGGAAAAAAGATCGAGCGCGATCCGCTCCAATCCCGTGACGGTGCGGCCGAGATGGGTGTGATCGACGAAGAGCGTGCCACACGTCACGTCAGGCGGCCGATCTGCGGGGCTCGGCCGTGGCCGCGCGTTCGGTTGTGAGGATCAGGCCGGCGAAGCGGGGCGTGGCGGCGGCAAGGTCCACCACGGCGGCGCGGGTTTCGGCCTCGGTCCAGACAGCGGCCTGGACAACGAGGACGACCACGCCGGCCAAGTCCGACAGGGCGGCGTAGAGCGAGGGCGCGAGGGTGCCGCCGAGGCTGATGACGGCGGCGTCGAAGTCGTGCGTTTCGGCTTCGATGAGATCGGCGACATAGTCGGCTTGCTCGTCCATCTCAACCGCGCGTTCGGCGGATGCGGCAGCGAGGACCGTGATCGCTTCGCCGGCAAGGCGAACGGCGATCTCGCGGCCATCGACGTCGCCGCCGGTGTCGGTGTCCGTGTCGAGGAGACCGAGCGGGATCTCGTCGCACAAGGCTTCGGCGAGGCGGAAGGGGTCGTGAGCGGCATCCACCAACAGGACCTCGCCGCTGCCAGATAAGGCGCGAGCGAGGCCGTAGGCGACGGCGGCGGTGGGGGCGCCTGCCGCGACGCCCTGCACCAGGATGGGCGCGCCGCCGCAGGCTGCTTCAAGCCGGGCGGCGAGTTCCACGATCGCGGTAACGCCCGGCCGGTGCGCCTTGCCCGCTTTGATTTCGACCGCGCTTGCAACGATATCGCGCGCGCCGCGTGCTTGAACGCGTCCGAAGCGGCCGGCCGATGCGATGGTGGTGTCGACGGAAATCTCTGCAAGAATGGGCAGCCTGTCTCCGGCGGATGGGCGGCGCGTCGGCCCTCTGGGCGGCGTGGGCTGAGGGCGGGGAGACGCCGGCTGACCGGCGCCGCGCGCGGGCATCAGGTCGAAACGGCCCCGGTAGAGGGCGCCGGTGACGCCGGTTCCAACACCGATGATCATGGCGAGGGCCAGGATGAGGCTGCGCTTCGGACCGAAGGCGTAAAGCGGAACCTGGGCGGGGACGATGACGCGAGCGTCGGAAATCTGGGTAGTCTGCTGGATGCCGGTCTGTTCCAGGCGGGAGACGAAGGCTTTGTAGAGATCGCGCCGGACGGCGGCCTCGTTATCGAGTTCGCGCAGCGTGATGCCGGCATCGCCGCTATCGTTGACGGTGGCGGTGGCGGCGTCGAGCGCCTTGCGGGTGCTGGTTTCGGCGGCGAGCGCCACGTCGTAGTCGACGGTGGCGGTGGCGGCGAGGGAGTTTAGCTCGTCGTTGATCAGCGCGCGGGTTTTTTCGAGTTCGGCGCGCGCCGATATCATGCGGGGATGACTGGGGCCGAGCTGTTCGGCCAGATCGGCGGCGCGTTTGGCGGCCAGCGCATATTCGATCTTCAAGCGGCTGATGACGGCGGAGTTGATGCTGTCGAGCGCCGATCCGAACTGCGCGCCGCCGGCACGGCGGGCGGCGTCGATCCGGTTCTTGCGAGCGAGAGCTTCCTGGGTGCGCAGCGAGGCCGCGATGAAGGACTGATTGAGCTGCGAGAGGGTTTCCTCGTCGACCAGCTTGCCGCTGGCGGCGACGATGTTGTTTTTGCGCTTGAATTCCTGGAGCTTCATATCGGCCGCGCGGGCCTTTTCGCGCAGGTCGTCGATCTGGCGGCTGAGGAGGTCCGACGCCTGCCGGGCGGCATCGGCCTTCACATCGCGCAAGCTGGCAACGAACGCATCGCCGACGGCTTGGGCGAGGCGGGCGGATTTGGCGGCCGAGCGGGTGGTGATGCTGATGTCGAGCACATAGGTGAGGTCGGCACGCTCAACGAGCAGCGCTTCGGCGAGGTGGCGCAGGCTTTCGTCCGGGGTGCCGCCGAATTCGGGATCGGCGGTGAGATTTTCGCTTTTGACCACCGCTTGCAGCGTTGCGGCGGAGGCGACGAGATTGGCCTTGGTTTCCACCCAAGCGATATCGACGCCCTGCAAGGGCTGCTGGAGCGCTTCGCCCACAACCTCTTTATCGCGCGGATCGAGAAGAACGCGGGTGGTGGCCCGGTAGGTTTTCGGTGCAACGGCGACATAGGCAAGCGCCAGCGCTACGCAAACCGCCGTCGAAATCGCGACGAACCGCCATTGCCGGAGGACGACGAAGACGAGCGTCGTGAGGTCGATCTCTTCGGCGGGGCGGGCGGAACCTGGACGCGCGAACGCACCGGCCCCGCCGGCGGCGGCGCCTCGATGCGCGGACCGTCTGTTGTCCTTGCGACCCAGCATGCACGAACCCTTGGAAACCGCCGAATGCCGTGGGCGCGAGCGGCCGCGCGGCGCGGTTTTGTTAACTATCTTTGGGCCGGCTTAAGGAAGGGTGAAGCGGCAATCAGATAGGGAGTTTCCGTAAAGGTCCCGTGATTACAGAACAGAATTTCCCGGCGATTAAGACTCTTCGTTTAGCGTTGCCTTCAAAGACCGAACCGTTCCTTGAGCCCCATTGCCGCATATTCAAGGATCGATTGCGACGATAATGCTGATCCGCCAAACCCTCCTTTATCTGCCGGCGCAGTTTCTAGGGCCCGCCGCCCAACTCGTTTCCATGCTGTTGTGGACATGGTGGCTGGCGCCTGCGGACATGGGGGCGTTCGTTCTGATCTCGGCGAGCCAGGAACTCGCCGCGATGTTCAGCCTGTCGTGGTTTTCAGGCTATGCGCTGCGCTATCTGCCGGGCATGGGGCCGAGCGGCGAGCGGCAGCGGTTCCTCGATACCGAGACGACGGTGCTGCTTTTGTCGTTCATCCCGCTATGTCTGGCGGCGCTGCTATGCGTGAGCGCCTTCGACACGGGGACCGGATCCTGGACGGAAGTGGCCGTGATCGCGTCGCTTTTCATAACGCGCGGCGCTAATGGCCACTACGCGGAGCGGGCACGGGCGCAGGGAAGCATTGTTGCCTATACGATCCTTCAAATCGGGGGGCCGCTTGGCGGCATGGTAATGGGCATTGTGGCGCTGGAGTTCTTCGGCTCGTCGGTGATCGTGCTGATAGGGGCCTATGCCGTGACGCAGATGCTGGCGAACCTGGCGGCCGTGCCCTTGATCGGCATATCGCTGCGACTGCGGGCGCCTGACCGGGCCACCTTGAAGGCCGCAATCGGCTATGGCGGACCCATGCTCGGGCTCAACGCGATTGCTTGGGCAGCCGAAAACAATGTGCGCTATGTGGTGGAGCATGTGGCTGGAACCGCGGCCTTCGGGCTGCTGGCGGTGGGCTGGGGGCTAGGGCGGCGCGCCGCCTCGGTTGCGGCCATGCTGGTGGCGGCGGCGGCGTTCCCGATCGCATCCAAGCTCCTCAGCGAGGGCAACCGGCCGGCCGCGCTGGAACAACTGAAGATGAATGCCGCGCTGCTCTTCGCCGTGCTGGTTCCCACCGTGGTGGGGCTGGAATTGATCGGGGATCTGCTGATCAAACTCGCGGTTGCGGAGACCTACCAGGAAACGACCAAGGCGGTGCTCAGCCTTGCCGCTCTCGCGGGTGCGATCCGCTTTGTCCATATCCACACGAGCGATCAGTTGTTCGTTCTGGAACGGTGCTTCGGCTATGCCGCGGCCGTTGGCATCGTGGAAATCGCGGCGACCATAGTGCTTGCGGTTATCGGGCTGGAGATGTGGGGATTGGTCGGCGCGGTGGCGGGGGCGGTGGCCGCGTCGACGATCGCGGCGGCGCTGAGCTTGTTTCTGGCGATCCATCGCCTTGGCTTCCAGTTTCCGCTCCTCGATTTGTTGCGCGTTTCCATTGCGGCGGCCCTCATGGCGGGCGGATTGCTTGCGATACCGCTGCCCGAAACGGTGATCGGGCTGGTGCTCAAGGTCGCGCTCGGCATGGCGATCTATGGGCTTGCCATGGCGATGCTCTACTGGTCGTTTCTCGCGCCGCGTTTGCGAAAGTCCGCAGCGGCGGCCTGAACTGTTATCGGTCGATACGGGTCGACAACAGGATCGACGACGTCGTCCGCTCCACACCTTCGAGGCCGCCGATGCGGTCGATCAGCCGGTCGAGTTCGGCGACCGAGGGGGCGGCCACGACCGCGATCAGATCGAAGGGGCCGCTGACGGAGTGGAGCTGCCTCACCTCGGCGATCTTGCGCAGCGATCCTTCGACGCCGCCCGATGCCTTGGGATGGCAGGTGATGGTGATGTGCGCGCGCACCAGATCGCTTTCGACATCGGCGGCAAGCCGGACCGTGTAGCCGGCAATCACCCTGCCCTGTTCCAGCCGCGCCAGACGGCTGGTGACCGTGGTGCGGGACAGGCCCATGCGGCGGGCGATTTCGACGGCGGGCGTGCGGGCATTCTCGCGCAGGATGGCCAGAAGATCCCTGTCGGTGTCGTCGATCTGCATAATGACCAATCTAATTCGGCATTTTGAACAAAACTAACAAACAATTCGTCGGATCTCAAATTGCATTCTGTCGGTGGGCCGCGAGATGATGGAAACATTCGACGTCAGGGGAAACGACATGAAAAACGTGGTGATCGCGGGAGCGGGCAAAATCGGGTCCACCATCGCCGGAATGCTCGCCGCCAGCGGCGACTACCGGGTGACCGTGGCCGATCGCTCGCGCGACCAATTGGACAGGCTGGATCTGCCGGAGGGTGTGGAGCGCGCGGCCATCGACATCGAGGATGCGCTGGCGCTGACCCGGCTTTTGACGGGCAAGTTCGCCGTGCTTTCGGCAGCGCCCTACCACCTCACCATCCGGGTGGCGGAAGCGGCGAAGGCGGCGGGAGCGAATTATCTGGACCTCACCGAGGATGTGGCGACGACGCGGCGGGTGAAGGAATTGGCGGTGAATTCGCGCACCGCCTTCATTCCGCAATGCGGGCTGGCGCCGGGCTTCATCTCCATCGTGGCTAGCGATCTGGCGGAACGGTTCGAGGCCATCGATACGGTACGCATGCGCGTTGGCGCGCTGCCGCAGTTTCCCTCCAACGCGCTCAACTACAATCTGACATGGTCGACCGACGGCGTGATCAACGAGTATTGCGAGCCGTGCGAGGCGATCGTCAACGGCGAATTGCGCGAAGTGTCGCCGCTGGAGGAGCGGGAGGAATTCTCGCTCGACGGCGTCACCTATGAAGCGTTCAACACGTCGGGCGGGCTTGGCACGCTGTGCGAGACGCTGCGGGGCAAGGTGCGGACGCTGAATTACAAGACGATCCGTTATCCCGGCCACGCCGCCATCATGAAGGCGCTACTGAACGACCTTCGCCTGCGCGACCGGCGCGACGTTTTGAAGGATATTCTGGAACAGGCCGTGCCGAGCACCTTGCAGGACGTGGTGATCGTGTTCGTGACGGTCAGCGGTACGCGCGGCGGGCGGTTGGTGCAGGAGACCTACGCGCACAAGGTCTATTCGCGGCGGGTGAACGGGGTTCTCTACTCCGCCATCCAGGTGACCACGGCGGCGGGCATCTGCGGCGTGCTTGACCTTCTGTCGGATGGCGCGATCCCGGCTACGGGGCTTGTTCGCCAGGAACAGGTGCCGCTGGCCGCATTCCTCGCCAACCGCTTCGGCAAGGCCTATGCGGAGGTGCATGGGACGGTGAACGCGGCGTGAGCATCTTGACCTTCGGGATGCAGGCGGGCCATGCAAGGGTTTGGCCCGCAAACACGCGAGGGTTCCGATGACCGTTGATCAAGCCTTTCTCGACACGCTGCTCGATCAGGAGCAGCGCCTCGTCTTCCCTTCGTTCGACAATGAGACGGCGATCGCGCTCGGGCTGGAACTGGTAGCCGTTGGGCGGGAGCGGGGGCTGCCGATCACCGTGGATGTGACGCGCGTGGGGCAGCAATTGTTCCATGCCGCCCTGCCCGGCACCGTGCCCGACAATGACGAGTGGGTGAACCGCAAGACCGCGCTCGTCTACCGGTTCGGCCATTCGTCGTTCTACATGGGCCGCTCGTCGGTGATGGCGGGCAAGCCGTTCCATGAACGTTTCCTGGTGGACCCGCTGCAATACGCCGCCCATGGGGGATCGTTTCCGATCCGGGTGACGGGCGTCGGCCTTGTCGGGACGGTCACGGTCTCCGGATTGCCCCAGGCGGACGACCACGCGCTGGTGGTGGAAGTGCTGGAGCGCTTCATTCCCGCCCGGTTTGGATGACGGGAACGGGCCGGCGGCGGTGCGCGCCGGCTTGTTGCTTGGATTGACGATGGAGAGCGGTTCACAATCAATATTTTCACGAACGGAGATTATCTAGGTTAATGAGACATGAATGTTTTATTCATTTCTCGTTCATGAGAGCTTCTGATTAGAAATCTTGTCGTTTCTGATTTTTTTATTCGTGCCTTTATTTCCATTATGTCTTTTACTTGACATGGTATCGCCGCTTATGTGCCGCGATTACGCTTCACCCCTGTCTTCCTGCTTGAAGGACTGAGTATCCAAGGAACATTTCCAAGGGTCTGCTCGTTCCTAATCCAGATATGCAGCCCGCAGGGAAGACAGAATACTATGGGAATTTTAAAGGCGAAATGGCTCGCCGGTGCCTTCATACCGGTCATGATGATCACCGATTTGAGGGCCGCACTGGCTGAGCCACGGGCAGCCGGCGGCGTTTTGTTTGCGCAGGCGGAGGAGCTTTCGCCCGAGGAACTTCTGCGGAGGCAGCGCCGGGAGGAACGCAGGCAGGAGCGTGAACAGCGCCGGCAGGAAGAGCAAGGCGGCGAGGCCGAGCAACCCGGCGACGCACCGCCGGACGCCCAGGAGGGCGCGGCCGACGAGGAGTTGCTGCGCCAGCAACGCCGCGAGGAGCGCCGCCAGCAGAAAGAGGCCGAACAACAGCAGCAGCAGGATGAACAGCAGCCGGCCGCAGAGCAACAGGATCAGCCGCAGGACCAGCAACAACAGCGAGAGCAGCGGCGCCAAGCCGAACGCCAGCGCCGCCAGGAGGAACGCGAGCAACTGAAGCGGCAGACGCAAGAACAGCAGCAGCAGGAGCAAGACCAGCAGAACGCACAGGAGAAGGCGCGTCAGGAGGAAAAGGATCAGCGGGCCGAGGAGCGCCGGAAGCGCCGGGAGGCGCAGCGCCAGCAGGAACAAGAACAATCGGCTCCGAACGAACAGGCGGCTCCCGAAGAACAAACCGGAGCACCGACACAGGCGCCCGACGAGAGCGAACTGACCGAGGAGGAGCTGCGCAAGCGCCGCCGGCAGGAAAACCGCCCGGCTGCCGAGGCGCCCGCCGATGATCAACTCGGCCCTGTCGAGCGAAGGCTGCGCGATCGCCAGAAGGGGCAGGCCGAGGGCGAGAGCGACGATGCGCGCGCTAAGCGCCGCGAGGCTGAGCGCCAGAAGGAAGAGGCGCCGCCTGCCGCCGAAGAGACCGGAGCCCCAACGCAGGCCCCCGCCGTAACCGAGCAGCCTGAAGAAGCCGCGCCCGGGCAAGCTGGAGAGACCGAAGAGGAGCTTCGCAAGAGGCGCCGCGAAGAGCGCCAGCGGGCGCGCGCGGAAGAGAACCAGCAAAGGCAGGATGCCCTTGAGCAGGACCAGCGCGAAAGGCAGCGCGTGCAGGATGAACGCCGCCGGGCCCAGGACGAGCGCCAGCGCGAAGCCCGCGAGCAGGACCAGCGCCGTGAGGACCGCGAGCGGCGCCGCGAGGAACGGCTTCGCGAGGAGGCGCGGCTCGATCAACTCAATCAGGCCGAGCGCGATGCGATCGCCCGCGACCGGGAGCGGCGGCGGGAGGAACGGGCGCGGTTCCAGGACGAGCGCCTAGACAGCGTGCGACGCGATCGTCGGGAGGAACGCGAAGGCGACTTGACGGTCTATGTCGAGCCCGGCGGGCGCACGATTTACGAGCGGGATGGGCTGCCCATCATCCGTTACAATGAGATCGATCGGCTTCAAGACTTCGGGCGGGATCTTGGTAGTGAGCGGCGCGGCGATAACACCGTGACTGTTATCGAACGCGACAACGGCGTGCGCATCATTACCGAGACAGACCGCGAGGGACGGGTGATCCGCCGGATTCGCCGCACGCCCGACGGGCGGGACTCCACGCTGTTCGAGAACACATTCTACGCGAGCCGGCGTGGTCCGGGCGATCTCGACGTTTACATCGACCTGCCGCCGCCGGTGATCGATATTCCGAGGGACGCGTATATCGTGAACGCGGACCGGGCGAGCCCGGACGTGATCTACGACACCTTCGCCGCCGCACCGGTGGCGCCGGTGCAGCGGCGGTATAGCCTGGATCAGGTCGTCAACAGCCCGAGCATCTTGGAGCGGGTGCGCCGGGTCGATCTCAATACGATCACCTTCGAGACCGGGTCATGGACGGTGTCGGAGGACCAGATCCAGTCGCTCGATACCATTGCCAATGCGATCAACGACCTGCTCGACAAGAACCCGAACGAGGTGTTCCTGATCGAGGGCCATACGGATGCGGTGGGATCGGAGATCGATAACCTCTCCTTGTCCGACCGGCGGGCTGAGGAGGTGGCTTCGCTTCTGACCGAATACTACCAGGTGCCGCCGGAAAACCTGACGACCAAGGGCTATGGCGAGGGGCAGCTGGTGGTGAATACGCAAGGCGAATCGCGCGAGAACCGCCGTGTGACCATGCGCCGGATCACGCCGCTGCTTGAGACGAGCGAAGCCAAACCCTGATGCTGTTGGCCGAATACGGGCCGCCGTGGGTTTTCCTGCGGCGGCTTCACCTTGGGCTGAATTCGGGGCTCGACAATGGCGGCGGGGCGGACCACAAAGAGCGCAAGATCATGGGCTGGCCGTTTTTTGAGCGGGTGCCGTCGCCCCGGGGAGATTGGCGTTGGAGATCAAGTGGCTCGAAGACTTCGTGAGCCTCGCCAACACGCGCAGTTTTTCAAAGTCCGCGGTCGAACGCCACGTGACCCAATCGGCCTTCAGCCGCCGCATTCAGCAGCTTGAGCAATGGCTCGGCGTTCCGCTTGTGGACCGGTCCACCTATCCGACCACGCTGACCGGCGAAGGCCGCCGCTTTCGCGAGACGGCGGAGGAGGTGCTGCGGCTTTTATACCTCGAACGCTCGCAGCTTCGCTCCGGGCGGTTGCAGGGCCAGAGCGCCGTGACGCTTTCGACGCTGCACACGCTGTCGATCAGCTATTTCCCGAACTGGCTGCGGGACGTGGAGGAAGGCTTCGGCGCGATCAACGCGCGCTTGATCACGGATAACTTTCATGATTCCATCCGCGTCTTCGCCGAGGGCGATTGCGATTTCCTTCTGACCTATGTTCACCCGCGCGTGCCGGTTCTTCTGGATCCGGAGCGGTTTCCCTCGCTGGATTTGGGCGAGGACAAGTTGATTCCGGTCTGTGTGCCCGATGAGGACGGCAAGCCGCGGTTCATGCTGCCCGGCACACCGGAGCGGCCGGTGCCGCTGCTTGCCTATGCGCCGGATACGTTTTTGGCGCGGCTCGTGGGCGTGTTGATGGCGGAAAAGGGCGAGGGGCTGAACCTTGCCCACATCTATGAAAACGCCATGGCCGAGGGCCTGAAGGTGATGGCGATCATCGGACGCGGCGTTGCCTGGCTGCCGGAAAGCAGCGTGCGGACGGAGTTGAAAGCCGGAACGCTGGTGGTGGTGGACCCCACGGTTTCCATCGACATGCGCATCCGCATCTACCGGTCGATGGAAAAGGTGCGGCCCACCGTGGAACGGCTGTGGAAGTTCCTGAAGGCGCGCCCGGCGACGATGACGTCGCCGGACATTCAGCCGTAGCGCCGGGTGAATACCTCGAACAGTGCCCGGATCACCTGCGCCTCGCCGCCTTCCGGTTGAGCGGGCTTGGCCGAGGGCGTCCAGGCGAAAATATCGGCATGGAGCCAGGTCTTGGCCTTCTTGACGAAGCGGCCTAGAAAAAGTGCCGCCGTGATTGAACCGGCGAAGGAGCCGCCCGAGATGTGGTTCACATCGGCGATCTTGGATTTGAGAAGATCGTCGTAGGGCGCCCAGAGCGGCATGCGCCAGAGCGGATCGTGCACGGCGGCGGAGGCCGAGGCGAGTTCGGCGGCGAAGCCATCGTCGCGGGTGTAGACGGGCGGCAAATCCGGACCGAGCGCGACGCGGGCGGCGCCGGTGAGCGTGGCCATATCGACGAGCACGTCGGGGGATTCCTCGTCGGCGAGCGCGAGCGCATCGGCGAGGATCAGGCGGCCTTCGGCGTCGGTGTTGCCGATTTCGACGGTCATGCCCTTGCGGCTGCGAAAGACGTCGCCGGGGCGAAAGGCGTTGCCCGAGATGGCGTTTTCGACGATCGGCGTGATGACGCGCAGGCGCACCTTGAGGCCGGCCTCCATGATCATGCGCGCCAGACCCAAGACATTGGCCGCGCCCCCCATGTCTTTCTTCATCAGGAGCATGGCGCTATCGGGCTTGATGTCGAGCCCGCCGGTATCGAACACTACACCTTTTCCGACCAGCGTGATCTTGGGCGCGCGCTCGTCGCCCCAGGTGAAATCGACAAGACGCGGGGCGCGCGTGGAGGCGGCGCCGACGGCATGGACCAGCGGGAAGTTGCAAGTGATCAGATCGTCGCCGACGATTTCGACGACGCGGGCGCCATGCGCATCGCCAAGGGCGCGGACGGCGGCGGCCAGTTCGGCGGTGCCAAGGTCGTTGGCGGGCGTGTTGACGAGATCGCGGACGGCGAAGACCGACGCGGCGACGCTGGAGAGGTGTCTGGCGTCAACGCCGGCGGGCACTATAAGGCGGGCAGCCGCGTCCTTCGGCTTCACGTAGCGCTCGAAGCGATAGCTGCCGAGGGCGAAGGCGAGGACCGCAAGCTGGAGATCGCCGATGTGGGTCTCCAAGCGGTAGAGGCCGGCGGGTAGGGCGGAGGCGAGTTTGCCGGCCAGCAGCGGCGAGCGGGCGGTGTCGGACGCGGCACCCAGCCCGAACAAGACGGCGGCGGGGCGGCCGTCGGAGCCGGGGATGATCAGATGGGTGCCGGAACCGGCCTTGAAGCCGTTCGCCTCGACCCAAGCCGACGCGGCGGCGCCAAGGCCGGTGAGCGCGGGGGCAAGACTTTCCTCCGTGACCATGTGAATGGGGACCGAGGGGGCGGACGTGTCCGCAGGCAGAAGGCTGTTCAGCACGCGGGGTAATCTCCACACCATGGTCGAACGCGCCGGGGGTGGCGCCCGCGAACCGGAACGGCGCCGTGGCGCGGGCGGGATGATGGGCGGGCGGCACCCGGTTTGGCAACCCCGAGGTGACCGCGTAGCAAACTGTTAACCATGAATTAGTTTTAACCATTTACCCCTGAAGCGGCGGGACGCGGGGGCCAAGGCGCCTTTTGTCCTTGGGGGACCTCATGATCGCATATCAGCCATTTCGCCTGACGATCAGAGCTGCCGTTCTGGCAATCGCCGTTTCAGGCGGGCTGGCCGGCTGCGCGAATTTCCCCGGCGCCAAGCCCGATGAGATCGTGACCGGCTCCATACCCATGAGCGAGGCGCAGATCGCGGCGGCGGCAACGGCGTGGGGCAAGGCCTATGATAGCAACCCCAAGGATCGGACGACCATCATCAACTACGCAGCAGCGCTGCGGCAGAACGGACAATCCGAACAGGCCGTTGCGGTGCTGCGGCGCGGCGTGGTGCTCTTTCCCAAGGATCAGGGCATCGCGGGGGCCTATGGCAAGGCACTGGCGGCGAACGGCGATTTCGATCAGGCGCTGCGGGTGATCCGTGGCGCGCAGCAGGACGACCGGCCAGATTGGCGGCTTTACTCGACCGAAGGCGCCATTTTGGATCAGCTTGGCCAGACCGCCGAGGCGCGGCTTCGCTACGCCAAAGCGTTGCAGATCGCGCCCGGCGAGCCGTCTGTGCTGAATAACTTCGGCCTCAGCTATCTTCTCGCGGGCGAGTTGACGGAGGCGGAACAGCTTTTGAGGCAGGCCGCGCAGTCGCCAAAAGCCACGAGCCGCATCCGCCAGAATCTTGCGCTGGCGCTGGGGCTTCAGGGCCGGTTCGCGGAGGCCGAGGCCGTGGCCAAGATGGAGATGGAACCCCAGCAAGCGGCGGCCAATGCGGCCTATCTCAAGAGCATGATGGCGCAGGTCAATAGCTGGAAGCAGATCCAAGCGGACGGCAAGACGCCGCCGAGCGGCTGACCTTTCACGCATTGCCGCTTGATCGAGAGGCCAGCGGCGGGCCACAACGCCGGTATGGATCTTTCCCCGCTTCCCATCGATGCCGTGCTGCCGGAGCTTCTGGATCAACTGGAGCGGCAGACGCGCGCGGTGCTGGTGGCGCCGCCGGGGGCCGGCAAGACGACGCGCGTTCCGATCGCGCTGCTGCCCGCGGTTTGGCGGGGCGACGGGCGCATCATCCTCATCGAACCTCGGCGGATCGCGGCGCGGGCGGCGGCGGCGCACATGGCGTCGAGCCTTGGCGATAGCGTGGGCGGCGCGGTAGGCTACCGCGTGCGGATGGATGCCAAGGTGTCGGCGCGCACGCGCGTGGAGGTGGTGACGGAGGGTGTGTTCACCCGCATGATCGTGGACGATCCGGCGCTTGAGGGCATCGCGGCGGTGATCTTCGACGAGTTTCACGAACGCTCGCTCGACGGGGATCTCGGCCTTGCGCTGGCGCTGGACGCGGCCGGGGCGCTGCGGGCGGACCTTCGGATCCTGGTGATGTCGGCGACGCTGGACGGCGCACGGGTGGCCGCGCTTTTGGGCGAGGATTGCCCGGTGGTGACGAGCGAGGGGCGTGCGTTTGGCGTGGAAACGCGCTACCGGCCGCGCGATCCGCTGGTGCGTTTTGAGGATCAGGTTGCCGATCTGACGCTGGCGGCGGTGCGGGAGGATGCGGGGTCGGCGCTGGTGTTCCTGCCGGGACAAGCGGAAATCCGGCGGGTGGCGGAGCGGCTGGGACAGCGGGTGCCGGGGGATGTGGACGTGGTGCCGCTTTACGGCGCGCTGACGCCGGCCGAACAGGACCGGGCGATCCAGCCCGCGCCGCCTGGACGGCGAAAAGTGGTGCTCGCGACGTCGATCGCCGAGACGTCGCTGACGATCGAGGGCGTGCGGATCGTGGTCGACGGGGGCCTGTCGCGGGTGCCGCGCTATGAGCCGGACACCGGCCTGACGCGGCTGGAGACGGAGCGCGTGTCGCGCGCGGCGGCGGATCAGCGGCGGGGGCGAGCGGGGCGCACCGAGCCCGGCGTATGCTGGCGGCTGTGGGCGGAAGGGCAGACGGCGGGGCTGGAACCGTTTTCCCGGCCGGAAATACTGGAGGCGGATCTTGCGTCGTTGGTGCTGGATCTGGCGGCCTGGGGCGTGACCGATCCGGGCGATCTTCTGTTCCTGGACCGGCCGCCGAAGGGGGCTTGGAGCGAGGCGGTTCAGCTTTTGAAGGGGCTGGACGCACTGGACGAGAGCGGCCGCCTGACGGCAGGGGGCACGGCGATCGGCCGCCTGCCGCTGCATCCGCGCCTTGCTCATATGGTGGTGGAGGCGGCGCGGGAGGGCGACGCGGTGCTGGCGGCGGAGATCGCGGCGGTGCTGACCGAGCAGGGCCTTGGCGGCGATGCGGTGGATCTTGCCGAGCGGGTGCGGCGCTTCCGGGCGGACCGGGGGCGGCGAGCGGACGACGCGCGGGCGATGGCGGCGCGCTGGGTTTCGCTTTCCGGAGGACGGCGCGGCGCGGGCGGCGATGCGGAGGACGCGGGGCGGCATTTGGCGCGCGCCTATCCCGACCGGGTGGCGCAAGCGCGCGGCGCACCGGGGGCCTTCCGGCTTGCGAACGGGCGCGGCGGCCTTTTGGAGGCGCATGACCGGTTGGCGCGCGAGCGGTATCTGGTGGTCGCGGATCTCTCAGGATCGGCCGAGCGATCGCGGATACGGCTGGCGGCGGCGATCGATTTGGAAACAGTGGAGAGCCTGCTCGCGGGCCATATCCGCAGCGAGGTGACCGTCGCTTTCGATCGGGGATCGCGGTCGGTGCGGGCGCGGCGGGTGCGGCGCTATGAGGCGCTGGTGTTCGCCGAGGACCCCGTGGCCGCGCCGCCGGACGAGCGGACCGTGGCGGCGCTGCTGCAAGGCGTGCAGGATATCGGGGTGGACCGGCTGGCCTGGACGAAGGACCAGTTAGCGCTTCGGGGGCGCGTGACGTTTTTGCACGGAACCGTGGGGGCGGCTTGGCCGGATCTTTCGGACAACGCGCTTTCGGGGGATCTGGCCGACTGGCTTGGTCCGTTCGTGGGCGGCATCACGCGGATCGACGATATCGACGGGGCGGTGCTTGGCGCGGCGCTCGACGGGCTTGCGCCCTATGCCGTGCGGCAGGAGTTGGAGCGGCTGTTGCCGTCGCATTTCACCGCGCCGACCGGCTCGCGGCTGCCGATCGATTATGGCGCCGAGGGCGGGCCGGCGGTGAGCGTGCGGGTGCAGGAACTGTTCGGGCTGACGTCGCATCCAAGCGTTGCGGGCGGGCGGGTGGCGCTGACGCTGGTGCTTTTATCCCCGGCGCATCGGCCGATCCAGACGACGCGGGATCTGCCGGGGTTTTGGGCGGGGTCTTGGGCGGATGTGGTGAAGGATTTGAAGGGGCGCTATCCCCGACACCCCTGGCCGGACAATCCGGCGGCCGCGCCGGCGACGAGCCGGGCGAAGCCGCGCGGGACGTGAAGCGTCAATCTGACGTCAAACGGTGATGCGGCCGCGCACTTCCTCCTCGTTCATGGATTCGCGCGTGCCGGACATGACGACCTCGCCCCGGTCCATGACGACGAACTGATCGGCCAGATCCTTGGCGAACTCGAAATACTGCTCCACTAGAACGATCGCCATGGTGCCCTGATCGCGCAAATAGGAGATGGCGCGGCCGATGTCCTTGATGATCGAGGGCTGGATGCCCTCGGTCGGCTCGTCGAGCACGAGGAGACGCGGGCGGGTGACGAGGGCGCGGCCGATGGCGAGCTGCTGCTGCTGGCCGCCGGAGAGATCGCCCCCGCGGCGGCGGAGCATGTCTTTCAGAACGGGGAAAAGCTCGAACACCGTGTCGGGAATGGTGCGGTCGCGGCGGGCGAGCGGGGCGAAGCCGGTGCGCAGGTTTTCCTCGACCGAGAGGAGCGGGAAAATCTCGCGGCCTTGCGGCACGATGGCGATGCCCTTGCGCGCGCGGTCATGCGGGGTGAGGCGCGAGACATCCGCGCCTTCCCAGACGATGCGGCCGGCGGAAATGGATTGCAGGCCGACGATGGTGCGCATGAGACTGGTTTTGCCGACGCCGTTACGGCACATGACGCAGGTGACCTTGCCGGGCTCGGCACCGAGCGACACGGACCGTAGCGCCTGCGCGGCGCCGTAATGAGATCGACGGATTCAACGGTGAGCATGATCGATGTTCCTGAATTACCGCCCGAGATAGACTTCGACGACCTTCGGATTGGCCGACACGGCGTCGAGCGTGCCTTCGGCCAGCACCGAGCCTTCGTGCAGCACGGTGACCTTGACGCCAAGCTCGCGCACGAAGGTCATGTCGTGCTCGACGACCACGACGGACTGGGTCTTGGCGATTTCCTTCAGAAGGATCGCGGTTTCGGCGGTTTCCGCGTCGGTCATACCGGCGGCGGGCTCGTCGACGAGGAGAAGGCGGGGTTCCTGGGCGAGGAGCATGCCGATTTCCAGCCATTGCTTCTGGCCGTGGCTGAGGCGGCCGGCGAGCAGGCGGCGCTTTTCAGTGAGGCGCGTGATCGCGAGGAGTTCTTCGATGCGCGTCGCCTCGGCGGCGGTGCGCTTGTGGAACAGGGTGGCGAAGGGGCTGCGCTTGGATTTGAGCGCAAGCGCGATGTTGTCCTCGATGGTGTGGCTTTCGAAGACCGTGGGCTTTTGGAACTTGCGGCCGATGCCGAGATTGGCGATGGCCGCTTCGTCGAGGCGGGTGAGATCCACGTTGCCCTCGAAGAGAACGTCGCCGGCGTCCGGTTTGGTCTTGCCTGTGATGATGTCCATCATCGTTGTCTTGCCGGCACCGTTCGGGCCGATGACGGCGCGCATTTCGCCGGGTTCGAGAACCAGCGAGAGTTTGTTGATGGCGCGAAACCCGTCGAAGGTTTTCGAGACGCCATCGAGATAGAGGAGTGTGCCGGCGGCCTGATCGGTCATGGAAGCGCCCTCATTCCGCGGGTTTCAGATCCAGGGACGCTGCCGGGGGGCGGCGGCGGGCGGTCCACCAGCCCTGAACCGTGCCGACGATGCCCTTGGGCAGGAAGAGCGTGACCAGCACGAACAGGGCTCCGAGCGCGAAGAGCCAAACCTCCGGCAAGACCCCCGTAAACCAGGTTTTGCCGAAGTTCACCGCAACGGCCCCGATGATGGGCCCGACGAGCGTGCCGCGCCCGCCGACGGCGACCCAGATCACGGCTTCGATGGAGTTGGCCGGCTCGAATTCCGAGGGGTTGATGATGCCGACCTGCGGCACGTAGAGCGCGCCGGCGATGCCCGCCATGACGGCGGACAGAGTCCAGACGAAGAGTTTGTAATGCTCGGCGCGGTAGTCGAGGAAGCGGGTGCGGCTTTCCGCGTCTCGCACGCCGACCAGAACCTTGCCGAGCTTGGAATGAGCGATGGCGGAGGCGACGAGGAGCGAGAGGGCAAGCGCGATGGCGGTGGCGGCGAAGAGCGCGGCGCGGTTGGTTTCGGCCTGGATGTTGTAGCCGAGGATATCCTTGAAATCGGTGAGGCCGTTATTGCCGCCAAAGCCCATGTCGTTGCGGAAGAAGGCGAGCAGCAGCGCATAGGTCATCGCTTGCGTGATGATGGAGAGGTAGACGCCGGTGACGCGGCTGCGGAAGGCGAACCAGCCGAAGACGAAGGCGAGCAGGCCGGGAGAGAGCACCACCATCAGAAAGGCGAACCAGGCGCTGTCGAAGCCGTACCAGAACCAGGGGAGTTCCTTCCAGTTCAGGAACACCATGAAATCCGGCAAGACGGGGTCGGCGTAGACGCCGCGCGTGCCGATCTGGCGCATCAGATACATGCCCATGGCGTAGCCGCCGATGGCGAAGAAGGCGCCGTGGCCGAGCGAGAGAATGCCGCAATAGCCCCAGACGAGATCGACCGAGAGGGCGAGAAGCGCGTAGCAGAGGTATTTGCCGAAGAGCGCGAGCGCATAGCCGGGCACATGGAAGGCGCTGGTGGGCGGAACGAGCAGATGGCCGGCCGGCACCAGGATGGCGAGCGCGACGAGCAGGCCGATGAAGATGCGGGCGCGGGTGTCGAAGCCATTGAGGAGGAGGTTGGTGATCATGCCTCGATCGCCCTGCCCTTCTGCGCGAACAGGCCGCGCGGTCGCTTCTGGATGAAGAGAATGATGAAGACGAGGAGCAGGATTTTTCCAAGCACCGCGCCGGCATAGGGTTCGAGGAACTTGTTGGCGACGCCGAGCGTCAGCGCGCCGACGAGCGTGCCCCAGAGATTTCCGACCCCGCCGAAAACGACGACCATGAAGCTGTCGATGATATAGCCCTGGCCAAGGTTCGGCGACACGTTGTCGATCTGGCTGAGCGCGACGCCCGCAATGCCGGCGATGCCGGAGCCGAGGCCGAAGGTGAGCGCGTCGACGAGCGGGGTGCGGATGCCCATGGCGCTGGCCATCGGGCGGTTCTGGGTGACCGCGCGCATTTCAAGGCCGAAGGCGGTGCGCTTCAACACGAGCATCAGACTGGCGAAGACGCCGAGTGCGAAGAGGATGATCCAGAGGCGGGGCCAGGTGATCTGGATTTCGCCGACCATGAAGGAGCCGGACATGAAGCCGGGGGTGCCGACCTCGCGGTTCTGCGCGCCGAAGATGGAGCGGACGGCCTGCTGGAGAATGAGCGAGACGCCCCAGGTGGCAAGCAGCGTTTCGAGCGGGCGGCCATAGAGCCAGCGGATGACCGTGCGTTCGATGATGATGCCGACGCCGCCCGCGACGATGAAGGCGAGCGGGAGCGAGATCAGCAGGGAATAGTCGAAGAGGGCGGGGAAGGACGTTCGGATAATCTCCTGCACCACGAAGGTGGTGTAGGCACCCAGCATCACCATTTCGCCGTGCGCCATGTTGATAACGCCCATCACGCCGAAGGTGATGGCAAGCCCGATGGCGGCGAGCAAGAGGGCGGAGCCAAGCGACAGGCCGTACCAGATGTTCTGGCCGGCATCCCAGAGCGCGAGGCGGCTTTCGACGCCCTCTGCGGCGCTGCGGGCGGCGGCGCCGACAGCATCGTCGAGGCCGGTGTAGGCGGAGAGAAGGCCGAGCGCATCGCGCGAGCCGAGATCACCGATGGTGGCGACGGCGGCGAGCTTTTCGGCTTCGGGCAGATCGGAGGCGAGGACGGCCGAGGCGCGGGCGGCGATCATGACGCGCTTCACGCCCTCATCCTGCTCGGCCGCGATGGCGGTATCGAGAACAGGGATGGCGGCGGCGTCCTTGGATTTCATCACCGCATCGGCGGCGGCGCGGCGGGTTGCCGGGTCCGGGCTCATCAATGTGAGCGCGCCGACGGCGGAACTGATCGCGCGGCGCAGGCGGTTGTTGACCTTGATCTTTTCGACCGCGCCCTTGGCGACGATGTCGATGTCCTTGCCGGTGACAAGGCTGGTGAGCTTGACGTCGGCGCCGGCGGAATCGGCGGCGAAGACCGCCTTGTCGGATTTGCGGGCAACGAGGCTGCCGCTTCCCAGCTTTTCGAGAATCGCGGCCGCGCGGTCATCGCCTGAGGCGGCGAGCGCCTGAATGGCGGCTTCGGTTTTGTCGAAGCTGCCGGCGCCGAGCGCATCGACCAGCTTGGTCAACTCCGAATCGGCGATGACGGTGGCTGCGGACCCGGCGGAAACCACCGCGAAAAAAGCCAGCGCGGCGAAGAGAACGCGCATGATGCGGATGGTGCAATGCCCCGGTTTCAGCGTGGGGAAAGCGGCGCGCCCATTGCAAGGCGCGCCGCTTGAGGTCTCACGTCAGGCGGCGTGCGCCTAACGCCGCCATGCGATCAGCTCGCGCCGCCGCACTTGCCGGTGACGGTGTTGGAGTTGCCGCAGGACATGGGCTTGCGCCAATCGGCGATCAGGTCCTTGGAGCCTTCCAGATAGTCCGACCACTCGTCGCCCGGCACGAGGCCCGGGGTCTGCGAGACGATTTCGAACTGGCCATCGTCCTGGATTTCACCGATCAGCACCGGCTTGGTGATGTGGTGGTTCGGCATCATGGCCGAGTAGCCGCCGGAGAGGTTCGGGACCGCGACGCCGATCAGGCTGTCGATGACCGCGTCGCTATCGGTGGTGCCGGCCGCTTCGACGGCCTTAACCCACATGTTGAAGCCGATGTAATGGGCTTCCATCGGGTCGTTGGTGACGCGCTTGTCGTTCTTCGTATAGGCCTTCCAAGCGTCGATAAACGCGGCGTTTTCAGGCGTATCGACCGACTGGAAGTAGTTCCAAGCGGCGAGATGGCCGACGAGCGGGGCGGTATCGAGACCGGCGAGTTCTTCTTCACCAACCGAGAAGGCGACGACCGGGATATCCTCGGCCTTGATGCCCTTGTTGCCGAGTTCCTTGTAGAAGGGAACGTTGGCGTCGCCGTTGATGGTGGAGACCACGGCGGTCTTCTTGCCGGCCGAGCCGAACTTCTTGATGTCCGACACGATCGACTGCCAATCGGAATGACCGAAGGGCGTGTAGTTGATCATGATGTCTTCGGCGGCGACGCCCTTGGACTGCAGGTAGGCTTCGAGCACCTTGTTGGTGGTGCGCGGGTAGACGTAGTCGGTGTCGGCGAGAACCCAGCGCTCGACGCCTTCTTCGGCCATCAGATAGTCGACGGCGGGGATCGCCTGCTGGTTCGGGGCGGCGCCGGTGTAGAACACGTTGCGTTCGGATTCCTCGCCCTCGTATTGCACGGGGTAGAAGAGGATGGAGTTCAACTCCTTGAATACCGGCAGCACGGAGGTCCAGCAGCCGAACACGACCGAGACCTTGTCCTTCTCGATCAGCTCACGCGCCTTTTCGGCGAACAGCGGCCAATCCGACGCGGGGTCGACGACGACGGCTTCGAGCTTCTTGCCGAGAATGCCGCCCTTTTTGTTCTGCTCGTCGATGAGGAAGAGCACGGTGTCCTTCAGGGTCGTCTCGGAAATGGCCATCGTGCCGGAGAGCGAATGA
This sequence comes from Oharaeibacter sp., assembly GCA_051861205.1. Lineage (GTDB taxonomy): Bacteria > Pseudomonadota > Alphaproteobacteria > Rhizobiales > Pleomorphomonadaceae > JBHYDC01. The sequence goes on along the minus strand of JBHYDC010000001.1, from coordinate 29,510 downwards.
AGGATGCCGACCTTGATGGTTTCGTCGGCGGCCATAGCCGACGTGAATGCCGAGGCGGCAAGCAATGTGGCGAGCGCCGCGCCAGCCAATCGATTGATCAACGTCATGAAAGAATGTCCCCCGAGTTGGACACTCGTTCGCAGCGGCCCCTGGGATGAGCCTCACAACGAACCGTGAAGGATATTTGCAAGGAGGGGCCAGTTTTGGAGCGGCTGGATTTCCGGGCTTCGGCGGGTCCAAAACATGCAGATTGCTCACTATTCGTCCGCTCTAAGTTGATATGCATGTTTTTGCGCCATTTTTATTCGCCATGCATACAAACGGAGGGCGACAACACAATCAAATGAGGGTGGAATGGAAAACTCCCTTTCGGTGCCAGGATGCGCTAGATAAGGGCGGCGCGGATTGCTGTCCGCGCCTGAATAAGGAAGGTTGAACCCCATGACGCCGCAGCCGCTCCACGAAGGACGCCGAACGCTGGTGCTGACGGGGGCGAGCCGGGGAATCGGTCATGCCACCGTGAAGCGCTTTTCAGCGGCCGGCTGGCGTGTGATCACCTGCTCGCGCCAGCCGTTTTCAGATAAGTGCCCCTGGCCGATGGGGCCTGAAGACCACATCCAGGTGGATCTGTCCGATCCGGAGAATCTCGGCAACGCCATCGCGGAAATGCGCAGCCGGCTGGAAGCCGATGGCGGGCGGCTCGACGCGCTCGTGAACAATGCCGGCATCAGCCCAAAGAATGAGCAAGGCCAGCGGCTCGATTCCATTCAGACGCCGCTGCATCAGTGGCGCACGGTGTTTCAGGTGAATTTCCTCGCCCCGATCATGCTGGGGCGCGGGCTGTTTCAGGAGTTGAAGCGGGCGGGCGGTTCGATTGTGAATGTGACGTCGATCGCGGGCACGCGCGTTCATCCCTTCGCCGGATCGGCCTATGCGACGTCGAAGGCCGCGCTTGCGGCGCTGACCCGCGAGATGGCGGCCGACTTCGGTCCGCACGGCATTCGGGTGAACGCGATCGCGCCCGGCGAAATCGATACGGCGATCCTTTCGCCGGGTACGGAGAACATGGTGGGCGATCTGCCGCTGCGGCGGCTGGGCCAACCGGCGGAGGTGGCCGAGACGATTTATTATCTCTGCTCGCCGGCCTCGTCTTATGTGACGGGCGCGGAAATTCATGTGAACGGCGGCCAGCACGTTTGAAAGGCCGGACGCGGTCGATCAGGGCGGGCTGGTCACGGTTCAGACAATGCAAAACGGCGCCGGAGGATGTCCCCCCGGCGCCGCTTTTGATTCGCGCTTTAGATTTCAGCCTGCGGCAACGACCGCGCGCTTTGCCATGACCTTGACGAGGTTCGCCCGGTAGGCCGCATCGCCGTGGATGTCGGAGAGAAGGCCCGAGGGATCCACCGTCAGCGCGTCGAGCGCGGACGCGGCGAAGCTGGAGTTAAGCGCGGCTTCCGCATCGCTCCAGCGGAAGACGCCGTTCGAGCCGGCGCCCGTGACCGCGACGCGCACGGCGCCGCCGGTGTGGGCGACGAACACGCCCGCCATCGCATAGCGCGAGGCCGGGTTGGCGAACTTCGCATAGGCCGCCTTCGCGGGGACGGGGAAGGAGAACTTGACGATGATCTCATCCTCGCCGAGCGCCGTGGTGAACAGCCCTTGGAAGAAATCATCCGCCGCGATCGAGCGCTTGTTGGTGATCACCGTGGCGCCAAGGCCGAGGATGGCCGAGGGATAGTCCGCCGCCGGATCGTTGTTGGCCACCGAACCGCCGATCGTGCCCATGTGGCGCACGTGCGGGTCTCCGATGCCAGAGGCGAGCTTGGCGAGCGCGGGGATCGAGCCTTTGACATCGGCCGAGCCGGCCACCGTGGCGTGGGTGGTGCCCGCGCCGATGGTGAGCGTGCCGCCGGCGACGGTGATGCCCTTCAACTCGCTGAGACGGGCGAGATCGATGAGGCTAGCCGGCGCAGCGAGGCGCTGCTTCATGGTGGGGATCAAGGTTTGCCCGCCGGCGAGGAGCTTAGCCTCGCCGGTGAGAAGTGCAGCCGCTTCCGAGACGGACGACGGCCGATGATACGTGGTCTGGTACATGGCGTGAGGTCTCCTCGGGGTCAGTGGCCGGCGGCTTGGATCGCCGCCCACACCTTGGCGGGCGTGGCAGGCATCGAGAGATCGCGAATGCCGATGGCATTCGTGATGGCGTTGATCACGGCCGGCGGAGAGCCGATCGCGCCGGCCTCGCCGCAGCCCTTCATGCCGAGCGGATTGCCCGGGCAAAGGGTGGAGTTGTGACCGATCTCGAAGCTGGGCACGTCGTCGGCGCGCGGCATCGCGTAGTCCATGTAGGACCCCGTGATGAGCTGGCCGCTTTCGCTGTCGTAGGTGACGCCTTCGAGCAATGCCTGACCGATGCCCTGGACGAGACCGCCGTGAACCTGACCCTCGACGATCATCGGGTTGATGATGCGGCCGAAGTCGTCGACGGCGGTGAAGGCGAGGACCTCGGTCTTGCCGGTTTCGGGGTCGATTTCAACCTCGCAGATGTAGGTGCCGGCCGGGAAGGTGAAGTTGGTCGGGTCGTAGAAGGCGCCTTCCTTCAGACCCGGCTCCATGCCTGCCGGCAGGTTGTGGGCGGTATAGGCGGCAAGAGCCACCTGGAAGAAGGGCAGCTTCTTATCGGTTCCAGCCACCTTCAACTCGCCGTTTTCGATCACGATGTCGGCCTCGGCGGCTTCCATCAGATGCGCGGCGATCTTCTTGGCCTTGGCTTCGACCTTGTCGAGCGCCTTCACGATGGCCGACATGCCGACCGCGCCGGAGCGCGAGCCGTAGGTGCCCATGCCGAACTGCACCTTGTCGGTGTCGCCGTGGACGATCTGCACCTTGTCCATGCCGATGCCGAGCCGCTCGTTGACGAGCTGCGCGAAGGTGGTTTCATGGCCCTGGCCGTGGCTGTGCGAGCCGGTGAGCACTTCGACCGTGCCGACCGGGTTGACGCGCACCTCGGCCGATTCCCAGAGGCCGACGCCCGCGCCGAGCGAACCGACGGCCGCCGAAGGCGCGATGCCGCAAGCTTCGATGTAACTGGAGAAGCCGATGCCGCGCAGCTTGCCCTTGGCGGCCGAAGCCGCTTTGCGGGCGGGGAAGCCGGCGTAGTCGGCCGCCTTCAGAGCCGCGTCGAGGTTGCCCTCGAAATCGCCTGAGTCGTAGTTGAGGATTACCGGCGTCTGGTAGGGGAACGCCTTGATGAAGTTCTTGCGGCGCAGTTCCGCCGGATCGACGCCGAGATCGCGCGCGGCGGTTTCAACCAGCCGTTCGACGATATAGGTGGCTTCCGGACGGCCGGCGCCGCGATAGGCGTCAACTGGAACGGTGTTGGTGTAGACGGCCTTCACATTCGAGAAGATCGACGGGATGACATACTGACCCGAGAGCAGCGTCGCATGCAGGTAGGTCGGCGTCACCGACGCGAAGGTCGACATGTAGGCGCCGATGTTGGCGATGGTGTCGGAGCGCAGCGCCAGGAACTGGTGGTTCGCGTCGAGGGCGAGTTTCGCCTTCGTCACGTGGTCGCGGCCGTGGCAATCGGTGAGGAAGGCTTCGCTGCGATCGGCCGTCCATTTCACGGGACGTCCGCCGATGCGCTTCGATGCCCAGAGCATCACGGTTTCTTCGGGATAGATGTAGATCTTGGCGCCGAAACCGCCGCCGACGTCCGGCGCGATCACGCGCAGCTTGTGTTCCGGAGCGATGCCGACGAAGGCCGACAGCACGAGGCGCGCGAGATGCGGGTTCTGCGAGGTGTTGTAGAGCGTGAAATGCTCTTCGGCCGGATCGTAGGACCCGATCGCGGAGCGCGGCTCCATCGGGTTCGGCGACAGGCGGTTGTTGACGATGTCGAGTTCGACGACATGGGCGGCGCCGGCGAAGGCGGCATCCACGGCGGCTTCGTCGCCGATCGTCCAGTCGAAGATCAGGTTTCCGGGCGCCTCGGGGTGAATTTCCGGCGAGGACGGGTCGAGCGCCCTGGCGGTGTCGACGACGGAGGGCAGGACCTCGTAGTCGACTTCGACGAGTTCGGCGGCGTCGCGCGCCTGATTGCGCGTTTCGGCGATAACGACCGCGACCTGATCGCCGACATGGCGAACCCGGTCATGGGCGATGGCGGGATGGGCGCCGGCCTTCATCGGCGAGCCGTCGCGCGAGTGGATCATCCAGCCGCATATGAGGCCGCCGATCCGGTCGCCCGCAAGGTCCGCGCCGGTCAGAACGTCGATGACGCCGGGCGCTGCCTTGGCGGCGGCCGTGTCGATCGACAGGATCTTCGCATGCGCATGCGGCGAGCGAACGAACACGGCGTAGGCCGAGTTCTGCAGGTTGATGTCGTCGGTATACCGGCCGCGACCGGTGATGAAGCGCTTGTCTTCCTTGCGGGTGACGCGCGCGCCTATGCCTTCAAGCCCCATAGTCTCCTCCCGAGATTAGGTGCGAATTGTTATTCGGCGGCCTGAGACAGACCAGCCATTTCATTGGCCGCGCTCTGGATCGCCTTGACGATGTTGTGGTAGCCGGTGCAGCGGCAAATGTTGCCTTCAAGCTCGTGGCGTATGGTCGCCTCGTCGAGCTTGGCGCCGTGGCGGGCGATCATATCGACAGCCGCCATGATCATCCCCGGCGTGCAGAAGCCGCACTGAAGACCATGATGTTCCTTGAACGCCGCCTGCACGGGGTGCAACTGGTCACCGTTTGCCAGACCTTCGATGGTGGTGACCTGACAGCCGTCGGCCTGGGCCGCCAGCATGGTGCAGGCCTTCACCGCCAATCCGTCGACATGAACGACGCAGGCGCCGCACTGCGAGGTATCGCAGCCGACGTGGGTGCCGGTCAGATTCAGATTTTCGCGCAACAGATTGACGAGAAGCGTGCGGTCCTCGACCGTTGCCGTGACGGATTTGCCGTTCACGACGAGCGAAACAGTTGTCATCTATACCTCCCTCCGAGACCTCGGTTCTTCTTATTCCGGTGCGTGCGGCCGCGCGCCCTCCAGCGCGAAGACCACCGCCCGGTCTCGTTACAAAGCCGCGATCAAAAGCACGACGATCACGGCTGCCAGCGCGACGAGCCCCCACAACATAGGGCCCGACGGGCCGGAGCGGATTGCGGCAGTTTCGACGCGCGCCTCGACGCGCCGTTCCGCTGCTTCCGCGGCATGCACCGCATGATCGAGCATGCCTTCCTTCACTGCGGCGCTTCCGCCATCCAATTCAGCCTGCGAAATCGCCGCTTCGGCGCCGCCGACCTTCGCTGTAAAGGCGGAAAAAAACTGGTCCGCCATCATCTTGGCCGTGCCGTCGATCAGGCGGCTGCCAAGCTGCGCGATCTTACCGCCGACCTGTGCCCGCGCCGTATAGGTGAGGATGGTGCCCTCGCCGTCATCCGCCAAGGCGACATCCGCGCCGCCCTTGGCAAAGCCGGCGACACCGCCCTGGCCCTCGCCCACGATGGAATAACTGGTGGGCGGATTGAGATTTTCCAGGCGTACCTTGCCGGCGAATTTGGCTTTCACCGGGCCGATCTTGGCGACAACGGTGGCGACCATTTCCTCGCCGGTCTTTTCAAGGCTTTCGCAGCCGGGAATGCAGGCCTTGAGCACCTCGGGATCGTTCAGCGCCGTCCAGACAGCTTGGCGCGGCGCGGGTATCCGATATTCGCCCGTCATGTCCATCGGCTTACTCCTCCCGAGTCCGACTGCCTGAGGACAAGGAACGACACTAGAGTAAAGCACTCCCGCCGCCACCCGCCAAGGCGTCAAAACTTAGCGCCGAATCCTAGCTGTGTGTCTGTTGGCATGGAATTGTACTTTCGGTCTCTTGCATAGCAGGCCGGGGCTCCCGATGCGAGGCCAGGACCGCGATTGCGGCTTGCAACGGCGGTGACGCCTCGCTTAGGCTGAACTCAACGATCGCGAGACTGCCCGAAGGCAGCCGGAGAGGAAACGGGCGTGGCGAGTGCGAGCGGGGGCGAAGGGCGAAGCTTTGCCTGCGGGGTGAAGACCGTTTCGATCGCCGAGATCGACCCTGACAAGGCGGTGACGGGGCTTCGGCGCGCGTTCGATCCGCAAGGGACCGGCTATCTCCTGGTTTTCTTCTCGCCGGAGTTCGACGCGGCCGCCCTGACCGACGCGCTGGCTCTGGCATTTCCCGGCGTCGCCATCGCGGGATGTTCGACAGCGGGCGAGATTTCCGACAGCGGCCTTTCCGATCGCGGGCTCGTGGCCATTGCCTTCCCCTTGGCCGGTTTCGACCTTGTTTCGGCGGTGATCCCGGATGTGGCGCGCCTTTCGGTCGATCGCGGGTCAGACGCGGTGACCAAGCTTCGGGCGGATCTGATGCGGCGAAAGCCCGGCACCAAACCCGGCCAGACCTTTGCCGTGAGCCTGATCGACGGGCTCTGCATGCGCGAGGAAGCCGTGGTTTCGGCGCTCCATTGGGCGCTTGGCGACATCCCGCTCGTAGGCGGTTCGGCGGGGGACGACCTGGCCTTTCAGGCGACGACGCTTATCCACGGTGGCGCGGTTCATAGCGATGCGGCAATCCTGATCCTGGTGCGGACCGACCATCCCTTCCGCGTGTTCAAGACCGACAACTTCGAGCCGACGGCGATGAAGCTCGTGGTCACCGCGTCCGATCCGGCGACGCGCACCGTGACGGAACTGAACGCGGAAGTCGCTGCCTATGAGTATGCCACCATGGTGGGGCTCGATCCGGAGCAACTATCGCCCTTCGGGTTTGCCGCCCACCCCATGGTGGTGCGCGTAGGCGGGGAGTATTTCTGCCGCTCGCTTCGCTCGACCAATCCGGATGGGTCGCTGTCGTTTTTCTGTGCGATCGACAACGGCGTGGTGCTGACGGTGGCCAAGCCGGTCGATCTCGTGACGAGCCTTGAGACGGCGCTCGAACGCTTGGAGGCGGACCTTGGCGGGATCGATTGGATCCTTGGTTTTGACTGCGTGCTGCGGCGGCTCGACGCCCAGAACCGGCAGGTGACGCATAAGCTTTCCGACCTTTATCGCCGGCACCACGTGTTTGGATTCAACACCTATGGCGAGCAGTATCGCACGATGCATCTGAACCAGACCTTCGCGGGGGTGGCGATCGGGCTCGACCCGGAACAGGCGGGCGGGCGGTGAGTGAGAGACGGCCCTATCAGCAAAGCCCGCAGCCGGCTGCGCGCGTCACCGAACCCGACGAGCGCGAGGCGACGCTGATCGAGCGCATCCGGCGCTTGGAGAAAATTAACGCGGCGTTGATGGACAGGGTCGAACGGTCGACCGACGTGCACGGCAACGCCTATTCGCTGTTTCAGACCGCCATCAATTTGGAGCTGCAGGTTCGCGCGCGGACGGAGGAACTGACCGCCGTGCTGACGCGGCTTGAACAGTCCAACGAGGAATTGCGGCGGGCCAAAGACGACGCCGAGCAGGCCAACGCCTATAAGACCCGGTTTCTGGCGGCTGCCGGACACGATCTGTTGCAGCCGCTGAATGCTGCGCGGCTGTCCGTTTCGGCGCTCGTGGAGGTGCAGCAGGGCGAGGAGGGGCGGCGGTTGTCGGGCCAGGTGGACCGGGCGCTTGAAAACATCGAGGAGCTTTTGAAGACGCTGCTCGATATTTCCAAGCTCGACGCCGGCGCCTTGAAGCCGGAGGTTCGCACGGTTCCGCTGGCCAAAATCCTGGCTTCGCTCGCCTCCGATTTCGCACCTATCGTAGCCCACAAAGGGCTCGATTTCCGCATCAGGCCGACGCGGCTCTATGCCCGGTCGGATCCGATGCTGTTGCGGCGGATCCTCCAGAACCTGATTTCCAACGCGGTGCGCTATACGCCGAGCGGCGGCGTGATTGTCGGCGTTCGTCCGGCCGGCCCGGGATTTGCCCGGATCGTGGTGGCCGATACCGGCGTCGGGATTCCAGCCGACGAGCACGAGGCGATTTTCGAGGAGTTTCACCGCGGATCGGCCCGAACGGTGGACGGGGTGGCGGGCCTTGGACTCGGCCTTTCGATCGTGCGGCGCATGGCCCAGGCGCTGGGGCATGACATTCAGCTTCGGTCCCGGACCAACCGGGGCTCGGCCTTCGAGATCGTATTGCCGGTTGCGCCCGCGCCCGAACGACCGCAGCCGCGCGAGGCCGGCCGCGCGGCGCTGAAAACTTATGGCATGGCGGATGCCAAGGTGCTGGTGGTGGAAAATGACGAGGCGGTGCGGGCCGCGACCGCGCATCTCCTGACCCGCTGGAACTGCCGCGTGGAAACCGCGCGCGACACCGCCGCAGCGCTGGATGCCTGCCGGGAACGGGGGGCGCCGGATCTCATTTTGGCCGATTATCATCTCGACAATGCGCAAACGGGGCTTTCCAGCGTGGCCGCTATTCGCGCGCTGGCCGGGCGGGCGGTGCCGGCCGTGGTGATTACCGCCGACAGGTCCGATGAGGTGGCGGCACGGGTGCGGGCGGCCGGATGCGAGTTGATGCAGAAGCCGCTGAAGCCGGCGGAGCTAAGGGCACTGTTCGCCCACATTCTCAGTTGATGGGCCGGACTTAGCCGTCGGTGTCGGCGAGGACCTGATCGAAGTCGATCTTGGTGGCCTCGATGACGGCCTGGGTGCGCGAATAGACGCCGAGCTTGCGCAGGATTTCCGAGACATGCGCTTTGACCGTGGTTTCGCCCACGTTGAGCTCAAACGCGATCTGCTTGTTCAGAAGACCCTGCCGCAGCATCTTCAAGACGCGGATCTGCTGGGGCGTGAGCGTTTTCAATTTGGCGGCGAGGTCGGGCCGGGCGTCGGAGGATGACGGCGGCGGGGACAGACCGTTGGGCACATAGACCGAACCGGCGATCACCTCGCCGATGGCGCGGCCGAGTTCGTTGCGCCGTACGGATTTGGGAATGAAGCCGGCGGCGCCGTAGGACAGCGCCTCGCGCACGATGCGGGCGTCTTCGAGACCCGATACCACGACGATCGGGAGACGCGGAAAGCCGCCGCGCAGGCGCAGAAGACCGTCGAAACCGCGCGCATCGGGCATCGAGAGATCGAGAAGCGCGAGGTCTATCGCCAGACCCGACGCGAGCAGATGCTCGGCCGCTTCGATGGATTCGGCCTCGCGAATATCCGCGTCCGGCCAGTCCCGCTGGATCACGCTTTGCAGCGCTTCACGGAACAGGGGGTGATCGTCGACGATCAGGAAGCGGATCATGGCTGGCCCGGCAGGAGGACGGCATTCTGCCACTCTACGACGACCACGCGCGCGGGCATACCGTCCTTTCGGGCCCCCCGATTAGACGAAGCGGGTGATCTCTTCGGGCTCAAAGCGGGGATTGCGCGGGTGAAGGCGGGCGCGATCGCCGTATCCGAGGTTGATCACGAGATTGGAGCGCCATGTGGTGCCGGCGAAGAATTCACCGTCGACACCGGCCGCATCGAAGCCGCCCATGGGGCCGGCATCAAGACCGAGCGAACGCGCCGCCAGGATGAAATAGGCGGTTTGAAGCGTGCCGTTCTTGGCAGCGGCGGTTTCGGCGGCGGGACCGGCGAACCAGTCTTGCGCGGCGGGCGCCTGGGGGAAGGTGCGCAGAAGGGTTTGGGGAAACGATGTGTCGTAGGCGGCGACGACCGTGAGGGGGGCGGCGATCGTTTTTGCACGGTTGCCTTCGGACAGATGCTTGGCAAGGCGGGCCCTGGCGTCCGGTGATCTCACCACGAGGAACCGGCCAGGCAGGCTGTTGACCGCCGTTGGGCCGAATTCGGCGAGGCGCACGGCTTCCAGGATCACGGCGTCGTCGACGGGGATGTCTAGGAAGTAATTGAAGGTACGGGCCTTCCGGAACACGAGGTCGAGCGCGGCGTCACCGAGCGGGGGCAGCTTGTCGTTTACAAGGGCGTCCATGCGGATGATCCTGATATCAGGTTTACATTTCTAGCCATTGCATGGCATGGGCGCGCCAGAGGCGCGAGCTGAAACTGGTCAACTCACTGTTCACGCAAATACATCGCTTAAAAGCGGCAGGCCCATTCCAAGAGAAAGGCCCCTTCGTGGCGGGGCCTTTTATTGATGGACGAGGTGTGCGGATTTTCAGGCGACCGCGCGGACTTCCTCAACCTCGGGCAGGAAATGCTTCAGGAGGTTCTGGATACCGTGCCGCAGCGTGGCGGTGGAGGACGGGCAGCCGGCGCAGGATCCCCGCATGTTGAGGTAGACGACGCCGCTGCGGAACGAACGGAAGGTGATGTCGCCGCCGTCGGCCGCGACAGCCGGGCGGATGCGGGTTTCCAGCAGTTCCTTGATGGTGTCCACCGTGTCCTGATCGGCCGGATCGAAATCCTCTTCGGAGACCTCGGCCGTGTTGCCTTCGATCAGGATCGGCCGCCCGGAAACGAAATGCTCCATGATGGCGCCGAGGACGGCGGGCTTGAGGTGCGGCCACTCGCTATCCGCCTTGGTGACGGTCACGAAATCATAGCCGAAGAAGACGCCGGTCACGCCGGGGATGGCGAACAGAGCGGAGGCGAGCGGCGATTCGCCGGCTTCCTCGATCGAGCGGAACTCGCGCGGGCTACCGTCCAGAACAACCCGTCCGGGCAGGAACTTCAGCGTCGCGGGATTGGGCGTCGCTTCGGTTTGGATGAACATCGTCGGTCTCCTCAGGGGCAAGGCCTGATTGGAATTGTTCCAAGGTTTGAAAATAACCCTTCGCGCGGCAATTTCAACCGCATAGATCGGAGGCGGGACGGCGAGGGCGGGCCTGTGTTACGCGACCGCCACGACTTCGTCCTCGCTCAGCCCACCCGGAACGATGGTGACGGGAATTGGAAAACCGACCGCGTTTTTTCCCGCCAGCGAGGAAACCAGCGGCCCCGGACCATCCGACCCGCTGCCGGACGCCAGGACGAGGATCGCAATGTCCTGGTCTTCCTCGATCAGCGCGTGGATGACCTCGGCGGGGTTGCCCTCGCGGATCACAAGTTCGGGATCGATGGCGGCCAGCACCCGCACCCGCTCGGCCATACGGGCGAGCCGGTCCTCGGCGTTATCCATCGCCTCGGCGCGCATGATGCTCTCGACGCCGAGCCAATGCTGGAACTCGCCGGGCTTGATCACAAACAAGAGCACGAGAACGCCGTCGGTGCGTGCAGCGCGCGTGGCGGCGTAGACGACCGCCCGGTCGCATTCGGGCGTCTCGTCGACCACAGCCAGAAACTTGCGGCGATGCCCGGCTTCGCGGGCAAGACGTCTGGAGACCATGGGGGAAGTTTAGCTGTGCGGAGGGGGCTAGGGCAAGCGATCGCTCGGGCCGATAGCCGGCGTTCGGCGCCCTTGACGGGTGTATGCAGTAAATTCAACAGTGTCAGAAATGACTGACCCCGGGAGCATGCCGCAAGGCAGAGGCCGACCCGGGGTGTACAATTCCTATATAGGCTCCAAATCTTGGATTTTTCAATCGGTGTTATCGAAATTTCGCAGCACGTCGGCACTGCGCTGGAACGCACGATCTCAAGAGAACGGCTCGCAAAGTATCTGACTGCCTCTGAGGGCGATATTCTTGGCGCCATAGCGATATATCAAGAAAATACTTTGCTCTCTGAAGCGTTTTACACACCACTTCAGTGTGTCGAAATCGCACTTAGAAATGTTCTTAACGAAGGGATGGCAGCGCGTTACGGTGATGATTGGCTCAAAAACGGTCGGGCGCCGCTCGATTCGGATGCGTTGACAACAATCGCTAAACTTAGAATTGGGCCAAATGACTCCACCGGCACAATAGTTGCCGAACTCAGCTTTGGGTTCTGGGTCAGTCTTCTCGGTCCCCGCTACGATGCAACGCTTTGGCGAGATGCGTTGTGCAAGGTAGTCCGACCAAGCAAGGGATCTCGACGGCGAAAAGATATCCATGCACGGTTCAACGCCATTCGACGCCTACGAAATAGAGTCGCCCATCACGAACCGATCTTCCAAAAAGATCTGGCTGCATGTCACGCCGAAATCATTGAAGCGATCTCCTGGCTTTGCGCCGAAACCGCTCAATGGTCTGAACGTATCAGCCGGGTTCCAGGGCTCCTTACGCGATAGGATGTCGTTATCAGACCCCCTTCCGGCTCCGCAGGAACCCCACGATGTCCTTGACGTCGTTCATCACCTTGGAGGCGATGGATTCGGCGCGGTCGGCGCCGTCGCCGAGGATGGCGTCGATGTGGGCGGGGTCGTCCATCAGGTCGCTCATGCGGCGGCTGATGGGGGCGAGGACGGAGACGGCGAGGTCGGCTAGAGCGGGCTTGAAGGTGGAGAATTGCGAGCCGCCGAACTCGGTCAGGACGTCGGCGCGGGTCCGGTTGGCGAGGGCGGCATAGAGGGTGACGAGATTGTCGGCGTCGGCCCGGCCGCGCAGGCCGTCCACCTCGGAGGGAAGCGGGTTCGGGTCGGTCTTGGCGCGGCGTATCTTCTGGGCGATCGTGTCCGGATCGTCGGTGAGGTTGATGCGCGAGTTATCGGAGGGATCCGACTTCGACATCTTCTTCATGCCGTCGCGCAGCGACATGACGCGCGGCGCGGGGCCTTGCGTCAGCGGTTCGGGCAGAGGGAAATAGCCTTCATCGGCATCGAAACCGTGATCGGCGATCGAGGCGCGGAAGTCGTTGTTGAACTTCTGGGCGATATCGCGCGACAGTTCCAAGTGCTGCTTCTGGTCCTCGCCGACGGGCACGTGGGTGGCGCGGTAGACGAGAATGTCGGCGGCCATCAGCGTGGGATAGGCGAAGAGGCCGACCGAGGCGTTTTCCCGGTCCTTGCCGGCCTTGTCCTTGAACTGCGTCATGCGGTTCAGCCAGCCCATGCGGGCGACGCAGTTGAACACCCAGGCAAGCTCGGCGTGCTGGGGCACTTGGCTCTGGTTGAAGACGATATGCGCTTTCGGGTCGATACCGGCGGCGAGGAAGGCGGCGGTCACCTCGCGTATCTGCGTCTTCAGTTCGGCCGGATCTTGCCACTGGGTGATCGCATGCTCGTCGACCACGCAGTAGATACAGTCATGGGTGGCCTGCATCTCTACGAAGCGCTTGATGGCGCCGAGATAGTTGCCGAGGTGGAGATTGCCGGTCGGCTGAACGCCGGAAAAGACGAGAGGCTTGAAGGCCATGCTGGGTCTCTGCTCGCAGGAAGGCTGAAATCTTGCAGAGACGTATGCGCGAGCCGGGCGCAGCGTTCAAGCCTCGGGCGGCTTTTTACGGCGGCGCCGTTCCAAAAGCGCCTTGCCGTAACGTCGAATGTCGACGGCGCCGGTGAGCATGGCCGCCGCCGCGTAGACGAGGAAGCCTCCCGCGCAGAGCGCCAGGAGCGCCGTACCCGATATGAGTTCGCGGCCATCGCGCAGCCAAGGATCGAGGACGTCGGCGCCCCCGACCAAAGCGGCACCCATGGCGAGGCTGGCGATGGTGAGGAGGATCAGCCGGCGGGTCAGCAGCGGGTCCCAGACGAAGTGACCGCGGCGGATCAAAACCACCAGCAGCATGATCGCATTCACCCAGGAGGCGAGCGCGGTGGACGCCGCGATCCCGACATGGCCGATGTAGGGAAACAGGGCGAGCGATCCGGCGACGTTCACCGCCACCGAAATGCCGCCCTGGATGGTGGGCGTTTTGGTGTCCTCGCGGGCGAAATAGCTTGGCTGGAACACCTTGATCGCAACGAAGGCCGGCAGGCCGGCGGCAAAAGCCGCCACGGCAAGGCCGGTGGCCTGCGTATCGAGGGCGGTGAACGCACCGCGCTCGAACAGCACACGCATGATCGTGAAGGGGATCGCGATCAGCGCCACGGTGGCCGGCAGCGTCAAGGCCATCGCGAATTCCAGCGCACGGTTCTGGGTGTGGAAGACGGTTTCCGGCGTTTCCGAGCGCACCCGGCGGGTGAGGTCCGGCAGCAGAACCACGCCAATCGCGACGCCGATGACGCCGAGCGGCAACTGGTAGATTCGGTCGGCATAGTAGAGCCACGAGACCGCGCTGGCCTGCATCGAGGCGATGATGGTGCCGACGACGACGTTGATCTGCGTGATACCGCCGGACAGAACGCCGGGAATGCCGAGGTTGACCAGCCGCTTCACATTCGCGGTGTAGGCGGGGCGGCGTAGCGAGACGGGAAAGCCGATCCACCAGAGCGTGCCGGCGACCGCCAAAAGCTGCGCGAAGCCAGCAGCAAAAACCGCCCAGGACAGCGTGTAGGCAGCGTCCGGCGTTCCGGCCCAGCCTTGCCACCAGATGAGACCGAGGGCGGCGACAAGCACGACGTTGAGGAGCGAGGGGGCAAAGGCGGCGACGGCGAACCGGCCGAAGGATTGCAACATGCCCGCCGCCATCGCCGTCAGCGACATGCAGGCGAGGTAGGGGAACATGATCCGCGTCATCATTTCGGCCGCGGAGAATTTTTCGGGCTCGTCGATAAAGCCGGGGGCCAGCACCATGACGAGATAGGGCGCAGCAAGCTCGGCGACGGCGGTGATGACGACCAGAGCCATCAAGAGGACGGAAAGGATGTCTTCGGCCAGCCGGCGGGCGCCGGGTTCGCCGTTCTCCTGCAGCGCGCGCGAAAACAGCGGGACGAAGGCCGCGGAAAACGCGCCTTCCGCGAACAGGCGGCGAAAGAGGTTCGGCAGGCGGAAGGCGACGAAAAAGGCGTCCGCGATCGGGCCGGACCCCAGCATGTTCGCCATGAACACGTCGCGCACGAAGCCCAGCACGCGCGAGGTCAACGTCGCCATGCCGACGGTCGCGAAGTTCTTCAGAAGAGACATGGGATCCCGTGCCGGCCGAGGATAGGACGCGAACACCTATCGCAGCTAGGCCACGGTGAGAAGCGCCGTTCGCGTCAGCGGCAAGCGCTGGCGGTGAGACCCGGCGGCACAAGCTGCGCGACTTCGGGCGAGGAGGCGAAATCGGTGCTGGAGAGATAGCCGTCGCGCGCCAGCGATTTCACGGCGGAGCGGACGCTTCGGTCCGTGGCCGAAAGCTCCGTCAGCGTCGTTCCGGCAGCGCCTTCGAAGGTGTGGGTGACATCACCGTCGGCCCCGGAGAGCGCATCCGTCCGGATCACGACCAGCGTGCGGTCGATCTCGGCGAGGGCATTCTGGCGCGCTTCGAGATAATCGACGAGAGCGGTGGCGAAGGCCGTGCTTTGGCCGCCGCAAAGCGCCTCGGCGGGCCTTGCCGCCAGACATATGACATGCGCAGCCGCCTGTTTGGGCGGAAGAGCCAAGCCGGACATCAACATTTCGGAGCCTGACAGATCGGCAAGCGCGGGCTTTTCCATCGCCGAGATTGCATCCGGACTACAGGAGGTTGGTGAAATGGAGCCGGTGACGGTCACAGAAGCCAATATGGGGGCGTGCAGCCTGGTAACGTTGACGTCGGCCTCAGCGCCGAGAAGCGCTGCGCGGGGCTCGTTCATGATGTCGATGATCGCGACGAAAAGACCGGTGCATTGAACCAAGACCAGAGCGGCGCCGATGTAGAGGGCGAGGACGCGAAACCGGCTTGGCTTCGAATTGTCACGATCGAACGCGAGGTCCTGGGCACCGTCTTGGCTTACCGACACCGACGCGAACTCCGAAATGCCGCCTGGAGCTAGTTATCTCTAACGCGGTTAATTTTTCGAATATATATGCGACTTAACAACAGCATCAGGCCGTTTTTCTGGTGCCGGCACGCTCGATGACGTCATCCACCGCCAGACCAATGCGGCGCCTGATCGTGGCCTGCCGTGTGGTGGACTGAATTTTCTGGCGGGTGAGATCGGTGACATAGAAAACGTCAACCGCGCGCTCGCCGAAGGTCGCGATATGGGCGGAGGCGATGTTCAGGTTGAGGTCTGAAATCGCGCGGGTCAGATCGTAGAGCAAGCCGGGGCGGTCGAGACAGGACACCTCAAGCACGGTGAATTGCTCGGACAGGGTGTTGTCGATCGAAACGACGGTCGGCAGCACGAAAGCCTTGATCGGTTTGCGCTGAGCGACCCGGCGCGCGACCATTTCGGGCAGCCGCTCGCGCCCCTCTATGGTGGCTTCGATGAGGCGCGTGATGCGCTCGGCGCGGCGCAGTTCATCGGCATCCTCGGCGAGTTCGCGGCTGATGACGATGCTGTCGAGCGCCAATCCGTCGGTGGTGGTGAAGATTTGCGCGTCGACGATATTGGCGCCGGATGCGGTACAGGCCCCGGCCAGCGTGGACAAGAGGCGCGGATGGTCGGGCGCCACCACGGTGATTTCTGTTACGGCCTCGAACCGTTTGGCGGCGAAAGACGTTGCAAGGCGCTTGCCTTCAAGATCGGTGCGCCGGAGAAGTTCGGCGTGCGCGACCTTCTCCGGCATATCGACCCGCAGCCAATAGGGGGCGTAATGGCGCTCCATATACCGGTCGCGCTCGTCGCCAGACCAATGGGCGAGGCGGTTGCCAAGCTCGGCCTTGGCGGCGGCGACGCGCTGGCTGCGCGAGAGCTGGGAATGGCCGCCGAGGAGATAGGGCTCGGTTTCATAATAGAGCGTTCGCAGGAGCTGGCCCTTCCACCCGTTCCAGACGCCCGGCCCAACGGCGCGGATATCGGCAACGGTGAGGATCAAGAGCAGCTTCAGCCGCTCCAGCGTTTGGACGATGGCGGCGAAATCGCGGATGGTCTTGCGGTCGGCGAGATCGCGAGACTGGGCCACGATCGACATGGTGAGATGATGCTCGACCAGCCAGGCGCATAGCTCGGTATCGGCCGCATCGAAGCCGAGGCGGGGGCCGAGGCGGCGGGCGATCTTGGCGCCGGCGGCGGAATGGTCTTCCAGCCGGCCCTTGGCGATATCATGCAGGAACAGCGCGACGTAGAGCACGCGGCGATGCTGGATCTGGTGGATCAGCCCGGTCGCCAGCGGGTGCTGGTCGCCGCCCTCCCCGCGCTCGATGCCGGCGAGAATGCCGATGGCGCGCAGGGTGTGCTCGTCCACCGTGTAGTGGTGATACATATTGAATTGCATCATCGCCACCACCTTGCCGAAATCGGTGACGAAGCGGCCGAGCACGCCGGTTTCGTTCATGACGCGCAGAACGGTTTCGGAGTGCTTCTTGGACGAGAGAATTTCAACGAACAGCCGGTTCGCCTCTTCGTTCTCGCGAAGGGCGGTGTCGATGAGGCGCAGCGACCGGGTGATGAGTTTCAGTGCGTCGGGATGGAAGGCAAGCTCGGCCTTGTCGGCGACATGGAAGATCCGGATGAGATTGACCGGATCGGCCTCAAAAACGGTGTCGTCGGCCACCATCAGGCGGTCGTTTTCGACCACGAATTGGGGCGTACCGGGCAGCGATTTCTTGCGGCGGCGGAGTGTGCGCGCGAACATCCGGTCGAGCACCGGCATCGGCTTGGCGTGGGTTTCCTCCAGCGCGGCGCAGAAGATGCGGGTGAGGTCGCCGACGTCCTTGGCGACCAGGAAGTAGTGTTTCATGAAGCGTTCCACGGGCGAGAGCCCCGGATGCTCCTGGTAGCCGAGCAGGCTGGCGATATCGCGCTGAACGTCGAAGCCGAGGCGGTCGTCGGCGCGGCGGGTCACGAAGTGGAGGTGGCAGCGCACCGCCCAGAGGAAATCCTCGCATTTGTGAAAGCGGGTCATCTCCTGGCGGGAGAAGACGCCATGCTTGACCAGTTCATCCGTGGAGCGGGCTTCGTAGAAGTATTTCGAGATCCAGAACAGGGTGTGGAGGTCGCGCAGCCCCCCCTTGCCCTCCTTGACATTGGGCTCCACGAGATAGCGTGAAACACCTTGGCGGCGGTGACGCTCGTCGCGCTCGGCAAGCTTGGCCTGGATGAACTCCGGGCCGGTGCCCTTCACGACCTCGCCATGGAAACGGCGGGTCAATTCGTCGAACAGGCCTTGGTCGCCCCAGATCCAGCGAGCTTCGAGAACAGCGGTGCGGATGGTCATGTCCGAGCGTGCCAGACGCACGCATTCGTCGATCCGGCGGGTGGCGTGGCCGACCTTCAGGCCAAGGTCCCAGAGCATGTAGAGTACATATTCGACGACGCTCTCGCCCCAGGGGGTCTGCTTGTAGGGCAGGAGAAACAGCAAATCGAGGTCCGAGCCCGGCCCCAGCGTGCCGCGCCCATAGCCGCCGACGGCCGCGACCGTCATGCGCTCGGACGACGAGGGATTGTCGACCTTGAATACGCGCTCGATGGCGTGATCGTAGATGATGCGGATGATGGTATCCATTTGAGCGGACAAGCGCTCGGCGCAAGCGAGGCCCTTGCGGTCTCGCGTGAGGAGCAGGCGCGCCCGCTCACGGCCCTCGGCATTGACCCGCTTCAGAACGGCGAGGATGGCCGGGCGGGGATCGGAGGTCCGCCCAAGGTCGCGCCGGCTAGGTTCGCAAAGCGCCGCGATCTCGGCACGCACGGCGGCCTCGTCGATCAGATCATTGGAATCCAGCAGCTTGGTCATCAAATCGTCCGCCCGTGGGATGGGCGAGCTTATAGCTGATGAGTAAACAGATCCAAGTGGGGCGACCGGTAAGGCGGCGGTGATGGCGCTTGGCTTCCGAGCGGTTCGCTAAACGATAGCTTCCTGGTGGCTCGGGGGGCGCCGGTATCGTCGCCCTGCGTTCCTGGAATGCACCTCACATCCCAGCGTATGTTCGTCTTCACGCAGACATTTGCGCTATTGGCGCTTAATGCCGATGGCATACCGGGTGCCGCTTACGATGTCGCACTGAACATGGCTGATGTCATACTGATCTTCTAGCACTGCGATGCGCTCTGCAAAGTAGGCGACATTGTCGATACCGGAAAATGACGCCTGATAGGCGATGTAGAATGCAGAAAATTTATCCAGCGATTGGAGAACTTTGTTGCGAACCGCGAGTGGTGTCTCGCTGAGGGAGTAACTGGCAAAAAACAAGCTCCGCTCACCAAGAATGAATTCGCTATCTGGTGCACTTAAGCTTGCTACGTCTGGAAAAAACCGAATCTTTTCCACTAAATTGAGCGCCTTGAAGTCACTAAAGCGCTGGACTTCAGACAGATAGAGCTTCTGAATCTCTTGGGTGACAGGCAGATCAACGACAGCGAGCGACGCTACGCCCATCCGCTTCAGCGCAGCGCTCATTCGCCCGTATCCGCCACCGAACTCAACGATCGCGCTGAAATCTTTCAGAGACAGGCCTGTGTGCGCGAAAATATGCGCAAAGTGGAATGAATGCTGAAGCGACAGAACAGAAAAGGCCGGAGCACTGAAATAGGGGACCTGCCCCCAAATCGGAAAATCGCGGGCAAGATCGAGAAGCGCAAATCGCACGTTGGGATCTGTTATCGCTTTGATCCGTTCAAGAAAGGCGTCGCCATACTCAACGCGGGTCGTCAGAAACAACTGCCGGAAAAAGCGATTGGTGATGGGCGGGGTTTGTCCATCAGCAAAAACATCCAAAAGGCGCTTCTGAAATACTGCCCACGCATTATCGTCTTCATGCAAGGTCACAAAAACGGTCGACATTTCCCGGCCTGTTTCGGCACCAAAGATATCCTGCGCCTGAAGCTCGCTTATTCGCCGTCGTAGATTGCGCGGCAACCGCCGATGCGGGATATTCATAATCATTTTGCTGAAAAGACTGGTCATGTAGGCCCTTTGCTTCCCTTACGTCATCGCTTTGGAGCGCGCTTACACCGCTCTCACAGCTTCGCCCTTCACAAAACTATTGACATCATCCACCGACATGTTGCGTCGGCCCCGCAGTTGAAGATGAACGAAATTCGTCGAAGGATCGCGGGTATCCAGCAACTCCAGGCTTCCATTCGCGCCGGGAACATAGTGAACCTGGGCGTTCCAATCAGCACTCAATTCGGAGAAATGGCAGGACGCTTTAGATATACAGGCTCCAATATAGTTTTGGTCCAAACGATAAAAACGCGGAAGCAAGAACAACCTCATTGCCAGGGAATAGAGCCGGATGTTGAGAAATTCCTTCCGGCCAAAAGCCATTCCTTCTTTCGAATAAAGAACAACGCCTGAATTATAGACCAGCGGACGATTCTTGATGTCGCGCGGCGCGTTTATGCCCCAAAGTCGTTTGAGGGACCGCGCCCAGCGCATGTCATTTTTCGAGCTGATCGGGCCTAGCATTCTCTCCCTGATTTCGGGCTGAAATTGCTCCCGCACCATTCCGATATGGCCGATCTCGCAATCGAAGATGTTTTGCGAGCATTTCTCTACTGGGAACACGTCCATATCGACGTAGAGCACACGATCGAACTTGTGAAATTCCAGATCGAATACAGGTCGCAGGGAATGATAGTAGTTTGCATAGTTGCCGTTGAAGAAAGTGGGGTCCTCGTCAAAGCGATATTCAGCCCCATTTTTTTCAGCATAAACTTTAAAAAAATCTCGACTTACCGACGCATAGGTCGGCATTTTACCTTTCCAGTATTGGTAAATTAGCGTTTTCATTCCGCAATCAACCCACGCTCCAAAAGGGACTTGTAAACCGCGAGCTTCCCAACCTTGGGCCCCTTACGCGCAAATCTGTTACGGACATGAATGAAGGCAGAATTTTCGATTTTAGCTTGATAACTTCCATGAGCCCATCGATCTCCACCGGGCAAGCGATTGCCGGTTATACCGGCATGCCGTGCAAGTTGATGCATGATTCCTTCATCTTCGAGCCGGCCATGATTGTATTTTTGCAGATCGACGTATTTCAACATGGAACGGAGCCGGATGCGGTGATCACGCGTCAACCGCCAAATCGCTCCGCCCCAATAGGGATAACGCCAGTGCACAAGACCTGAAAATTTTCGGATATGGGCCCACTTCAGCCGGCGTTGGAAAGCCGCCGATACACCGATTCCGTTGACCTCAAAGATAGATTCGTCCATGCCGCAGCGCCAACTTTCGAGATGTATATTAAATACATGCTCAGTTTGGGTTTTGTCCCGCTTTATGTACTCGAACAACACGTTGTTCGAAACTCTTTGATGCAAGTCGACATTCTATTCATACGCGAGTCCACAAAGTCCAAGCTCTTGGAGCGGGGGATTAAGCTTTAAACTAAACAGGTGCCTCAACTCGTGTAATCCCGCGCCTTCAACGCCTTCAACCTGTAAATCGCTTCCAGCGCCTCCCTCGGTGAGAGGTCGTCTGGGCGGATGGCGTCCAGCATGGCGGTGAGTTCGTCGGGTTCGCCGGATGGGGGTGCTTGGGGGCGGCGTCTGGCGGCGGTGAAGAGGGGGAGGTCGTCGAGGATGGCGGGCGTGTTGGAACCGCCGGATTTCTCCAGTTCCGCCAGCACGGCGCGCGCGCGCTCGACCACGGGCGGCGGCAAGCCGGCGAGTTTGGCGACTTGGATGCCGTAGGAGCGATCAGCCGCGCCGGGCACGATTTCGTGGAGAAAGACGACATCGCCCTTCCACTCCTTCACCTTCACCGTGGCGTTGACGATGCGCGGCAGGCGCTCCGAAAGGGCGGTCAGTTCGTGATAATGGGTGGCGAAAAGGGCGCGTGAGCGGTTCGCCTCGTGAAGGTGCTCAATGGTGGCCCAGGCGATGGAGAGGCCGTCGAAGGTGGCGGTGCCGCGCCCGATCTCGTCCAGCACCACGAAGGCGCGGGGGCCGGCCTGATTGAGGATGGCGGCCGTTTCGATCATTTCCACCATGAAGGTGGAGCGGCCCCGCGCAAGGTCGTCCGCCGCGCCGACGCGCGAGAACAGACGGTCGACGACGCCGATGTGGGTGTGGCGGGCGGGCACAAAGGATCCGGCTTGCGCCATCACCGCGATCAGCGCGTTCTGCCTCAGAAAGGTGGATTTGCCGGCCATGTTCGGGCCGGTGACGAGCCAGAGCTTGCCGGCGCCCTCCCCACCCACGTCGCAATCATTCGCGACGAAGGCGCCGCCCTCCTCCCGTAGCACTTGCTCGACCACCGGGTGACGCCCGCCTTCGATGTGGAAGGCGAGGCTGTCGTCGACCTTGGGGCGGACATAGCCCTCCGCTTCGGCAAGGTCCGCGAGGGCGGCGGCAACGTCGACGGCGGCAAGACAATCGGCGGCGCGCTTGATCGCGTCGGCGGCCCCGATCACCTCGGCGACGAGGGCGGCGAAGACCTGGAGTTCGATGCCGAGCGCCCGCTCGCCCGCCGACGCGATGCGGCCTTCAAGCTCGCCGAGTTCGGTCGTGGAAAAGCGCACGGCGTTTGCCAGCGTCTGGCGATGGATGAAGGTGCGGTTGAGCGGGTCCGACATCATCGCGGCGGCGTGAGCGGGCGGCACCTCGACGAAGAAGCCGAGCACGCCGTTGTGACGCACCTTCAACGTGCGAATGCCGGAAAGGTCGACATAGGTGGACTGCAGGGAGGCGATCACCTGCCGGTTCTGGTCGCGCAGCGCGCGGGTTTCATCAAGGTCCGGGCGGTAGCCGGCGCGGACGAAGCCGCCGTCGCGCTTCAAGAGCGGTAGCTCTTCGGCCAGCGCCTCGCGAAGCCTGCGCCCGAGCGTGGCGGGCGCAGCAGCAAGCCCGGCGGCGAGCCGCAGCAATTCGGCGCCGGATGCACTATGCGGCGCAAGACGGCGCGCGACGGCAGCCGCTACGTCGAGCCCGCCGGCAACGGCCGCGAGATCGCGCGGGCCGCCCCGGTCGAGCGTGAGACGGGTGAGAGCGCGCGCCATGTCTGGAGCGCGGGCGAGTTCACTGCGCAGGCCAAGGCGCAGCGTGGTTTCGGTGACGAAGAGATCGACGGCGTCGAGCCGGTCGCGAATGGCGGCGGGATCGGTGAGCGGGCTGGCGATCCGGTCGGCAAGGAGGCGGGCACCGGCGCCGCTCACCGTGCGATCCACGGCGGCGAGCAGACTGCCGCGCCGATCGCCGGACAGCGTGCGCACCAGTTCAAGGTTGGCGCGGGTGGCGGCGTCGATCGCCATCACGCCGGTCTCTTCGTGGCGCGACGGCGGATCGAGCGGCGGGCGGCTGCCAACTTGCGTCTTCTCGACATAGGCGACGATGGCGGCGGCGGCCGAAAGCTCCAGCCGCGAAAAGAGGCCGAAGGCATCGAGCGAGCGGACCGCGTAGAAGGCGGCGAGACGATCATGCGCCGTTGCCCCGTCGAAGAAGGCGCGCGGCAGCGGCACCACGGCCGCGCCGGAGGCCTTCCAAGTGCGACGAAGTTCGTCCTCGTCGAAGAGGTTGTCGGCGATCAGAAGTTCGCGGGGTTCGATGCGGGCGATCAAGGCGGCGAGGCCGTTCGCGGCAACCTCGGACACGCGGAACCCGCCCGTCGACATGTCGATCCAGGCCACAGCGAACCGGTCGGCTTCACCCTCGGACGCGCGCTGCCGGCCGACGGCGGCAAGGAAATTGGCGCGGCGGGCATCGAGGAGATTATCCTCCGTCAGCGTGCCCGGCGTGACGAGGCGCACGACGTCGCGCCGCACCACCGCTTTTGCGCCGCGCTTGCGGGCTTCGGCGGGATCCTCAAGCTGCTCGCAGACGGCGACGCGGTGGCCGAGCGCGATGAGGCGCTGGAGATAGTCGTCGGCCGCGTTCACAGGCACGCCGCACATGGGGATATCCTCGCCCCGGTGCTTGCCGCGCTTGGTAAGGGTGATACCGAGCGCCCGCGAGGCCGTTTCAGCGTCGCCGAAGAACATCTCGTAGAAATCGCCCATGCGGTAGAACAGCAGGCAATCGGGATTGGCGGCCTTGATTTCGATGAACTGCGCCATGGCGGGGGTCACATGCCCGTCGGCCTCGGCGTATTCGATGGGTGTATGCTCGGTCATGGCCGGCACGCTAGCAAATGCCGCCGCGCCCGCCCACCGGGCCATCGGCGATTCCGGTGGACAGCGCGGCCCGACTGCGTGGTTTGGCGGCGCGGCGACCATGCGGGATGCTTCGCGGGTGATATCAAGCTGGTAGTCTTCCAACAGGGTAAAGCGTGGGACTGAACGCGCTACCCTGCCCGCGCCTAAAGCGATGGCGAGAGGTGCTCAGTCCGGCATCAGACGAAGCCAGCCCCACGGAACTTTCGCCCTCCGGTTTCCGTTGGGGCAGATCGAAAATGGCGGATTCGGCTGGATTCCAAGCCCCCACGGTTCGGCTCTTTCGAAAATTGGCGCGTTCGATGCATGGGTTGACGGGCGGGCCTTTGCGGGTTCGCGCCATGTACTGCCTTGCCGCAAAGCTTGCCCTTGGAGGCGTCATGCTCGCGACATGGTTCCACGGCATCGACTATGTCCGGGGCGGCCAAGGGTTCACCGGTGGGAGATCTAATGATGAAGCCGATCGACGTTTTGTTTCTCTGCGAAACCAACGCGGCCACCAGTTTGATGGCTGAGGCGATCGTGAACCATAGGAACGGCCTCAGGTTTCGTGCCTTCAGCGCCGGCCGAAACCCGGCCGCCGCAATCCTGGCCGAGACGATCGCCGTGCTTGGCGCCCGCGCCATACCCACCGATTCGCTGGAGCCGAAGTCGTGGTCGATCTTCACGCTGCCCGGCGCACCCCAGCCCGACCTCGTGATCGATCTGGCCACCGTCACCTGGACCGACGGCGACCTGCCCATGCTCTCCGGCGCGCGCACCCTGCGCTGGCCGCTTCGCGACCCGGCCCTCGTGGAGAACCGCCGGGAGCGCCGGCCCGTGGCCGAAGCGGTTCTCGACGCCCTGATCGGCCGCATTGACGACGAACTGACACGCCGCATCGCCGCCATTCTGCCCACCCCAACACCTGTGCTCCGCCGCGCCGCGATGACCGGCTGACACCGGCGCAAATCCTTGTCGCGCTTCAGCTTTGGAGCAATTCCAAGATTTGCCAGCCAAGTCCCTTGAACCGCGCCCGGCGATGGGTATAGTGCGCCCCGAAGCGGTACCCCCCGCTGATGGAGAGGTGGCCGAGTGGTTTAAGGCGCACGCCTGGAACGCGTGTATACGGGAAACCGTATCGAGGGTTCGAATCCCTCCTTCTCCGCCATTGCCCCTTGATTTCATTGAAGAAAATACAAGCTCTCTTGCACGTGCCCCACAAAGAACCCCACAAAGGGAAAACGCTTGGCTGGGCTATGTTCCCACCAGCGCCTTGGCGGTCAGTCGGGATTCTTCCATGAGTACGGACAATGCGCGGCGCATGGCTTCAACTTCCCTTGTCCGGTTACCGTGACGCCATCGGCCATTGGCAGGCCCAGACGGTGCGCCCCCTTTGGCCCCATGCATCCGGCAGACGCTCCAGCCCCTCACGGCGGGGCCTTTGCAGCGGCAACGGGTGGATTTCGCCTTGGCCGTGCATCGGGGCGCATCAGCAAGGCGCTGGGCTGGGCACATGGGGTTGTCGGTCGGGTTCACTTCATACCCCCTCCCCCGGTCTCGACCGCCCCGACAATCGCCTGACCGCCGGCATTCACGGTGACATGCTCGACCGTGACCTTTTGCTGACCGCCTGTCCGGTATCGCTTCAAGGCTTCCATCTGCATAACGAAGGTCCGAGCCAGCTTGTTCAAGGCGCGCTCGGCGGCATCCTGTTGCGGGATGGTATCGACATGGTTCAACCGCCTTGCCAGCATCATGGTCGCGGCATGGATGGCCCCCATTTGCGTGGCAAGCATCGCCTCCAAGCCATCGCGCGGGCCGACCGACCGGACAACGGACAGGACAAAGTTGGAGTTGGCGCTGTCGATAGACCGCTTCTGTGACCCCAGACAAGCTATCTGCCCGACAAGGCCGGAGTAGAAAGCATGGTCTGAGGTGCCGAAATCGGCCATCTGCAACAGGATGGCCACTTCCATGCTTTCGCTGTCATAGCTGATTTGCAGGGCATCACCTGTCGCGGCCAGCTTCATGTCTGGGGCCGCTTGGCTTGCCTGCACGGCTTTGGCGGTCTGGGCCGCCCTTTCGCGCTGGGCTGGGGGCAAGCGGTCTATTGCTTCGGTCACCTTGTCCTTGGCGTGGGTAATGCTGTCGGTCATTGCTGTCTTGCCTTTCTGGGCATGGGGGCGGGATTTGTGCAGTCGATTTCAGGCGTCATATTGAACCTTAGACCCCTCCCCTTTCTTCCCCTTGGGGTTTCGAGGCTTGGATGACGGCAACGGCACGATGTTCGGCGCATCGGTTGCGCTGGGGCGAAGGCGGGTCAGGGCAAAGGTCTGGTGAACCGACCCCGCCCGATGATTGCCGACCAGCTGCAACAGCCCCACCGCCTGCAAGGTGCGACGGGCCGCCCGCAATCGGGGGATTGAAAGCCGGGTCAATCCCGCTTCCCGCATGGCCTGAAAGTCGAGCGCAAAGCGTTTGCCGGGGGCGTGGCCGTGCATGTCCTTCAACAGGACGTAGAGCGCGATTGCGTCGGTCTCGTTATCCCATCGGCGCAAGGCGTCCAGGGCGGACCGGTCAAGCGAAAAGGCGCTGTCCCGGCCCCGGAAAATCCGGTTCTCAAGGCGAACCGTCCAGGCAAAAACGGCAATCGCGTGCAACTCGCTATCGGGCATGGTCGCGGCATCTTCGCAGAAGTCATCCCTGACCGCCGCAAGGTTCGCCGCCAGTTCCTCGGCGCTGTCCACAAGTTCAAGCATCTGCATTGCCTCTCTGACCAGCGCCGCGTGGCGATGACCGACCGG
The DNA here is from genome assembly GCA_051861205.1 of Oharaeibacter sp. Classification (GTDB taxonomy): domain Bacteria; phylum Pseudomonadota; class Alphaproteobacteria; order Rhizobiales; family Pleomorphomonadaceae; genus JBHYDC01. Next base: position 2,847 of record JBHYDC010000001.1, on the reverse strand, counting down.
AATCGGCGCTGATAGCGCCCTGTTCTGAGGCGCAACAGGCGCCCGCAGGGGTGGCAGGGGATCGACCCCTAGCAGCCCCTTGGCGGGGGTGTAGGTGCCTCCATCGGGCCGGATCGACCACGGGCCGGCAACATAGGCACGGGGGCCGGATTTGATATCGACAGGCAGGCCCTCGGCGCGCAGGTTCGGGGCCTTGCCGGTGGCGCGATAGTAGAGGTGCCGCCCGCGTGGCGTCCTGACATGGACGGGGGAAGGCCCAAAGCGCGCCTCCAGCGCCGCGACAAGCTCGGCGCTGTCAGTGTCGCAGTCGATTACCAAAAGGCTGTCCAGCCGGACGCCATAGACCTGCGACCCCGACCTATAGAGCGGGGCCAGGACGCGCGCCAAAGGCATCCTTGGGCCGGTCCATGTCCCGACCAGAGGGGCCTTGCCATCGCCCCCCCCGCCAAGGGGCAGAAGGGGGAAGCCCCCCCGCGTAAGGCGGGCAAGCTCATTGCGGAAATCGTCGGGTAAGGATGATTTGCGAAGGCCCATATCAGCCCCGCCAAACCAGCACGGCAACCGCTTGGGACTGCGCTTCGCTCAAGCCAAGATGGCGGCGAAGATAGAGGACTTGCAGCCGGTTCATGCCTTCCCCCCATCTACCAGACTGGCGGCGCTGGGCGGAAAGGTCAGGGTCTCGATCAAGGTGCCGGGTTGCAGGCGGTAATGGGCCACATTCTCGGCCCCCCGATATTCAGCCGTGACGGGCCAACGGTATTTTGACCGCAACAGGTGGATGATTGCGCCAAGCCGCCATCCCTTTACCTCTCTGATTTCCGTCCTATGGGAAATCACGCGCCCTTCGATCAAGGCTTTGCAAGCCCAGAACACTTGGGTTTCGCCGGAAAACCAGCGGTCTTGTTTTGTCATATTTTTTGCCTTTGTCTTGAAGCCAAAGGCGGGCCGTGCTATTCGGTGGGCAATCCAAATGTGCCAAATCGAATAGACCGCCGCCCCGCCGGGTGGCGGTTTCGTTATGCTGGGGTCTTGGCTTTGGATTGCTCCCAGGCTTCGACTTCTGACAAGCGCCAACGGCAACAGCCGGGTGTCAGCTTGATCGAGCGGGGAAAGTCCGCTTCTGTCCGTTCCCATCGGCGGATGGTCAGATGATGCACGCCAAAGCGTGCGCCAAGCTGTCGGTCGGAAAGGTAGGTGTCAGGCATTTGCGTCTCCATACAGAAGTATTGAGTCGCAGCTTCCTGCACAATTTGCGTGTTGCGCACGTCATTCTTGATGCAACACCCGTTGCCTACAAAGATGGGTAAATGGGTTTCAAGTAAGGATGACTGCTGGGATTATCCAAAATCGTTGAGTACAACTGTGCCAAACTTTCAAGCTCATCTGTGGTCTCGAACAGCCTAGAGACTGTGGACGGAGCGACCCGAAGAATTTTTGATAGTTTCCTGTAGGATGGATAAATGCCGTGCTTGAAATGGTAGGCCCAAGCCAGAAGTGCAGAGGCATGCTTCAAGTTTTGACTTGCTCTAGCTGCCTCCACATCGGGCTCTCCAGGAAACAGAACTTGAGATAGCAAGAAATATAGTTCGGGAATGATTTCATCATTATGAAATCTCTCCTTCGCGTCGAGTGTTGCAAGAATGAACGCCTTAACTGCAGCTGTATTGATTGCCAAACCTCTACCAACCAAATGTGTTTCTCCGCCCTCAATTCGAGTGCGCGATTCGTCCAAAGAGGCGAGGATTGTTCGACAGGTTGAACGAATGGATTCTGTATCCGCATCCATGCATCCAGCTAAGGTCTGACCGCTCACCCCGATTTTCTCGAAGTAGCGTTGATAGTCAAAACAGAATTCTAAACCTCCAAAAGTCCAAAGTGCACGGAACGGAACCCCCTCATAGCTTGCCACGAACTCCAGAAAGCGTCCTATTTCAGGCCGTTTCGGCCCCAATTCAGCCTTTTGCGGATAGCTTACTCCGCCGTCGCGGTAAACTTCGATCATGTGCCTGAGGATTTCGTCATCCATCAGCCAATCCTCACAACTTTACCGCCTCGGCCATTCGCAGCCATGAAATCCGTCCAATCCTCCATCATACGCCGCCGCTTTTCGATCTGGTCGCCGCGCCGATAGCTGGCCTCGACCGCGTTGCTGATACGGTGCGCCAGGGCCACCTCGGCCAATTCGCCGGGGTAGGTGGTTTGCTCGGCCACCCAATCGCGGAACAGGCTTCGCAGGCCATGCGGCACGGCGGCACGCTTGGACGTGCGGTCAATGAACCCTGTTTTCCCCTGCATTATCTCGGCCTCATGCATCCGCTTCATGGTAGCGGAAAGCGTCATGTCGCTAAGCATCCCGCCGCGTGCCGCCGGAAACACCAGCGGGTTGCCCTCCAGCCGGGGAAGCGCCTTCAACAGCGCCACGGCGCGGGCAGAGAGGGGAACGCGATGTTCCTTGCCCATCTTCATCCGCGCGCCGGGGATGACCCATAGCGCCTTGTCCAAGTCGATTTCATCCCAGAGCGCGCCCCGAACCTCTTGCGACCGGGTGGCGGTTAGGGCCAGAAGCTCCAGCGCCCGCGCGCCAAACCCTTCCCGTGACTGTAAGGCGGCAAACCAGCGGGGCGCGTCATCCAAGGCCAAGGCGGGATGGTTGCCCTCTGTGGCGACCTTGGACGGGGCCGGTAGCAATTCCTTCAGGTTGCCCGCCCAGCGCGCCGGATTGTCGCCCGTCCGATGGCCTGCGACGGTGGCCCAGCTTAGAACCGCCTCGATCCGCCCGCGCACGCGGGAAGCGGTCTCCGTCCGGTCAGCCCAGAGCGGTTGCAGAATCCGCAAAACGTCTTGCGT